>CAWEMK010000004.1:0-163237 GCA_963810125.1 uncultured Alphaproteobacteria bacterium | reverse complement strand
TGGCGGCGAGAGAGCCGAACCCGTGCCGCCACGAGTATTTTCGATTTCGCCATGTCCGCTTTGGGTCAATAGCGGACATCCAGCGATGCTCGGGCCATGTCCGCTTTTGCCTAGAAAGCGGACACGCGCGTTTATGAATCCACGCACCAGTTACAGACGCGTCTCAGCGCGCGAAGCGCTCGAATTCGCGGACGACACGCAGGTAGATGTCCCGTTTGAACGGGATCACGATGTCCGGCAATTCCTGCATGGCCACCCAGCGCCATTCCACGAATTCAGGTTTGTGACCGCCGCCAGGCTGGGCGATATCGATTTCGCCATCATCGCCGGTAAACCGCAGCGCGTACCATTTTTGCTTCTGGCCACGGTATTTGCCGCCCCAGGCCTCTTTCACAACCGCACTCGGCAGGTCGTAGGCCAACCATTCGGCGACTTCGCCGAGCTTTTGCACCGAACGAATGCTGGTTTCTTCGTACAGCTCGCGGAGTGCCGCCTTGTAGGGGTCTTCGTCTTCATCGATGCCGCCTTGCGGCATCTGCCAGACATGGGTGGGGTCGACATGTTCGGGGCCGTCTGTACGCCGGCCAATGAACACGAGCCCGGCGCGGTTGAGCACCATGATGCCGGCGCAAGGACGATAAGGCAGAGACTCTTGAGGGGGCATATTCCGTCCGTCAATTCGCGCGCGTAAATCTCGCGCTTTCGAAAGACGTTACGACGACTTGGCCTTGATCGCCACCATGGTGATCGGTTCGAGCAGGAAGCCGCGCGATTCCGCCTTCTTCGCCCATTCCGCAATACGCGCGATGGTGGCGGGCTGAGCCGTCGCAAATCCGACTGCGGTCCCGGCGTCGCGCGCGCGCATCTCGAGCCGCGCCAGCGCGCGGTCGATCTCAACCGGTGTCGGGACAATGTCGAGGACAAGGTCGGCTTTTGCAAAAGGAAGGTTGTGGCTGCCGGCGAGCTGGCTCGCAATGCTGCGGGATGATGAGCCGTCATCGACAAAAATCAGCCCCCGCTTGGCGGTGTCCTGCAACACCGGCGCCAGTGCCGGTTCTGACGCGGTGAAACGCGCGCCCATGTAACTCATGACGCCGACATAGCCCTGGAAGCGGCTCATCAACCAGTGCAGCCGGTCGATATTCTGTTCCGATGACAGGGAGGTCAGCAGTGTTTGCGGGCCAGGGTCATTGTCGGGAAAGTCGAAAGGCTCCATCGGGACCTGCAACAGAATCTCGTGCTCGTCGGCGCGGGCATGCTCCGCGAGCTTTTCGAGATCGGCGCCGTAAGGTGCCAAAGCGAAAGTCACCGGTGCGGGAAGTTTTGCGAAAGCGTCGGCGGTGCCGGAGGCGCTGATGCCAAGCCCGCCAATGACGATGGCAATGACCGGCATGTCTTTCTTGTTCGGCGGCACCTGGCGCGGATGCGCGTAACGCGCCGACGGACGCGTACCGTCAGGTCCGATTTTCGGAATTGAGCCGTGACGCGTGGTCTCAAGCAGTTTGGGATCGAGCAACGCGCCCGCCCCAGGCGCATTGCCCGGAATTGTAACCTGCTGCCTCGCTCCGCTCGAACCGTTGATGATGGTGACGGTCCGCGATCCGGGCGGCGGCGAGGGGGTTGCTACAGTGGCCTCGGGCGCGCCGGAGGACGGGCCGTCGTGGCGTGCGTGCTCCTTGCCGTCTTTGGCGTTGTCGCGCGCGGTTGGTTTGGCCGCCGTCTGCTCGGTTGCGACGACGGCCACCGGCTCACCGCCCAGCGGGTCTTTGACGAAAACCGCCCATCCGACGACCACCAGGCCGGACAGCCCCAGCACGCCCGCCAGCCATTGCGGCGCGGTTCCGGGTATTTTGGGCAGGCTTTTGCTTTTGATCTGGCCGAGGGGAGTGTTCAGATCGTCCGGTGCCACAGCGCGGGATCCTCGCGAATCATCGCCGGAGTTTAGCACGCGTCGTTTGCGCGCTGGGATCGCGACCTACCGCTTGGGGAGCGCAAAACGCGTTTCTTGGGTGCCTGAAAATGATCGGGGCGGCCGTTTGGCCGCCCCGCATTATTGTTTGACGTCCTGCCAGCGCTTAGTTCGGAACCGGCGTCTTGGAGTTCGGCGGGAACGCCGAATTCACCTGAGTTCCGCGCAGGAGATCGAGCGCCATGTTGAGCGCCTTGTCGTTCTTGGGCTCCGGCGGAATGTAGGATTGTGAGCCGGTTTGCTCCTTGCCTTCATCGCCCTTGAGATGGCCGCGCAATGAGGCCTCGCCCTTGGTGTCGGTCTTTGCCTTGAGATCTTCCGGCACGTCCTGGAGAACCTCGATGTCAGGCGAAATGCCTTTCGCCTGGATCGAACGGCCCGACGGCGTGAAGTAGCGCGCCGTCGTCAGACGCAGCGCGCCATTGCCCGAGCCGAGCGGAATGATCGTCTGCACAGAGCCTTTACCGAACGAACGGGTGCCAATGACGGTTGCCCGTTTGTGATCCTGCAGCGCGCCAGCCACGATTTCAGATGCCGAGGCTGAGCCACCATTGATCAGCACAATGAGCGGCTTGTTTTTCGTCAGGTCGCCGGGGCGTGCATTGAAACGTTGAGTTTCTTCTGCATTGCGCCCACGGGTGGATACGATCTCGCCCTTTTGGAGGAAGGCATCCGATACCGAGATTGCCTGATCGAGCAGGCCGCCCGGATTGTTGCGCAGGTCGAGAACATAGCCCTTGAGCTTGTCGTCGGAAATCTTCGCGCTGATGTCGGTGATCGCCTTCTTCAGACCTTCGGTGGTCTGTTCATTAAATTGCGTGAGCCGGATATAGCCAACATCCTCGCCTTCGGACTGCGAACGTACCGAACGCACCCGGATGACGTCGCGGGTGATCGAAACTTCGACCGGCTTGTCCTGCCCCTTGCGCATGATGGTGAGCTTGATCTTGGTGTTCACCGGCCCGCGCATTTTTTCGACGGCCTGGTTGAGCGTCAGGCCCTGCACCTGTTCGTCGTCGAGCTTGGTGATGATGTCATTCGCCATGACGCCGGCTTTGGCGGCAGGCGTCTCATCGATCGGAGCCACGACCTTGATCAGGCCATCTTCCATAGTGACTTCAATGCCGAGCCCGCCAAATTCGCCGCGGGTCTGCACTTGCATGTCGCGAAAGCTTTTGGAGTCCATATAACTCGAGTGCGGATCAAGCCCGGCCAGCATGCCGTTGATCGCAGTTTCGATCAGCTTGCCGTCATCCGGCTTCTCGACGTAATCGGCGCGCACGCGCTCGAATACGTCACCGAACAGGTTGAGCTGCCGGTATGTATCCGCCGCTGCTGCCTTGGCAGTCGCGCCGAAAAGTACGATGCGTGGCTGAACCGCGAGCAGCGTCATTGCTGCTCCCGCCGCCGCGCCAAGAAGAATGAGTGAGGTCTTGCGCATCATCCGCGAACCTTTTCGCCTTCGCCAGCTGCCCACCATGGGCCTGGATCGACGGGAACCCCGTCCTTACGAAATTCAACGTAGAGCACCGGTTGGCTGGAACCTGTCGCTAGGATAGCGGCGATATGGGAGCCATTTCCCATCACTGCAACGGGTTCCCCGGTCAGCACGAACTGCCCGAGATCAACTGATATCCGATCCATCCCAGCGAGCAAGACATGATAGCCGCCGCCGACGTTCAGGATCAAGAGTTGCCCATAGGACCGGAATGAACCGGCATAGACCACCCAGCCGTCGGCCGGCGCGGTAACTTGCGCACCGGCGCGGGTTGCGATGGAAACGCCCTTTTCGGCTCCGCCATTGGCGTCAGGGGTGCCAAATTCCTTCAACTTGACGCCGTTAACCGGAATAGGAACTTGTCCGCGCAAGGAGGCGAAAGCCACGGCCGGAGCCAGGCGGCCCGGATCGCGGAATGCCGATAGCGCGGGGCGGCTATCCGAGCGGGCGGCCTCGCGGGCTTCGCGAGTCGCCGGATCGAGGCCTTGCTCGAGCTTGGCGATCAAATCTTTGAGATTGTCGACCTGGTGCCCCAGATTTCCCGCGCGGGCCCGTTCCGCTTCGAGCGCTGTCTCGTGCTCGCCCTGTTGCTTCTGACGTTCTTCCACGAGCGCGGTCATGCGGGTCTGTTCACCGTCGAGCGAGGCCATTTCGGTCTTCAGCTGATCGCGCTCTGTGTCAATTTTTTTGCGTAGCGCGACCAAGGCCGAAAGATCGCTGACAAGTGCTTCGACTTCATGTCGCATTTCGGGCAACACCGCGCCCAGCACCATTGCTGTCCGTATTGACTGCAACGCATCTTCCGGACGTGAGATCAGAGCCGCGGGCGGGCGGCGTCCGATACGCTGCAGCGCGGCCAGGACTTCGCCGATCACCGCGCGGCGACCATCGAGCGATTTGCGAATATTGCGTTCGTTGTCGTCAAGCGGCTTGAGCCTTTCTTGCGTGGCAGCGATTTTCGATTCAACGCCACGCAAGCGCGTAGCGGTGTCGATCAGGTCCTGATTGAGTTTGCGCCGGTCGGCGCCGATCTGTTCGATCTCCCGTTTCAGCGCTGCTTCGGCTTCCGCCGATTTGCGTTGTTCGTCGCGCGCGGAGTTGAGCTCGTCGTCGCGCTGCTTGAGCACATCAAGTTTTTCCGTGTTGCTGTTCTGCGCGAGCAAGACCGGGCGCTGCTGCGCCCCGGCCGGCGCAACCAGGGCGACCGGCAACACCAGGCCAAGCCCCGCGACAAGCGCGGTGCGCAGATCGAATTGGCTAAATCCCCCGAAGCAAATCATCGCATTCACGATACGCCGGCAAGTTCCAACGGCAAGCTAATCATCGGTAACCTATTGACGGGGATTGCGACCAAATCGGGGTAAGAGGCGGGCAACCGTTAGATCAGGCCCGATGATAAGGATGGCCTGTCAGGATGGTCGTGGCGCGGTAAAGCTGTTCCAGCAACATGACGCGGACCAGCTGATGGGGCCAGGTTACCGTCCCGAAAGACAGGCGTAGTTCGGCCTTCTCGCATACGGTCGCCGCCAGCCCGTCGGCGCCGCCGATGAGAAAAACAATGGCGGGTCGGCCATTGGCCCGCCATGCCGCGATGTGGGACGCAAGACCGGCGCTGTCGACATTTTGTCCGCGTGGATCGAGAAGAACGACCGCTGCATCTTTGGGAATGACGGTCGCGAGCGCGATTGATTCCTCGAGCATGCGTTTGGACGCGTCGGCGGCTCGACTTTCCCTGATTTCGATGATGTCGATATCGCGCAAGCCGAGTTGACGGCCTGTCTGCACCGCGCGCTTGCGGTAGCGCTCGGACAGTTCGGTTTCCGGACCCTTTTTCAGGCGTCCGACAGCGGCAACGACGATGCGCATCGCGCCGCCAGACTATCAGCTTGACCGCCGTACGTCCTTGCCGGTCGCAGACCACATCTTTTCCAGATTGTAGAAGATGCGGACTTCCGGCCGGAAGACATGGACAATGACGTCGCCGGCATCGATGAGCACCCAGTCGCCCTGCCGCATTCCCTCGACGCGTATTTGCACGGCGCCCGCGGCTTTGAGGTCCTTGACGATATGTTCGGCCACGGCGCTGACATGACGCTGCGATCGGCCGCTGGTCACGACCATGTAGTCGGCGATTGACGATTTTCCGGCGAGATCGATGGCGACGCTGTCCTCGGCTTTCATGTCATCAAGACGCGCAAGGACGGTGCGGAGCGTCTCCTTGGCAGACGGGTGCCGGGAGACGGGTTCGGGCTTACGACGCGAAGCCCGAGAGAGTGCATGAGTATTCAGAGGCGCTGATCCTTTCCGTGGGTTGCACTCACCCCGGCACGAACCGGGGGTCTCTATAAATGATAGTTATCTCGTCCTTTTCTTTCTAGCCTGACGCCTGCGGCTCTTACCACCCGAACGCCTGCCCTTAGCGGCAGGACGACTGTAGCTTTTGGTAGCGATTTTGCGTTTTGGGGCCGTTTTTCCACGTTTCTTACCCCCTGATTTCGCGCGTTTGGGCTTCTTTGCGCTCTTCGAACTCTTGGAGCTTTTGGAACTCTTGGAGCTTTTGCGGCGCGTCCGGACGGGCGTTCCATCGCGCGTGCGCAGGGCGCGTAATGCCGTTGAAGACAGAGGTGATTTGAGGCCGTGCAGGTAGGCCCATACGGGCGGCTTGCGGTCGGGCAGTGCGGCGGCGTCGTGTTCCGGAATTCGGACGCGGGCAAGGACGTTGCCCGCCGGGCTGGCAGTTGCGTAAAGGCTCGGGCCCAGGCGATCGATCACGACGATAGGCACCAGCTTCGCTATTTTGTCCCACTTCTGCCAGCGATGGAAACTCCGCAAGTTGTCCGCGCCCATGATCCAGACGAATCGAACCCGCGGGCATCGGGCCAGTAACCAAGATATCGTATCGTAAGTGTATCTCGTCTTAATGACAGCTTCGAGACCGGTGATGTCGATGCGCGGATGACCGGTGAGCGCGCGTGCAGCGGCGATTCGATTGGCAAGCGGGGCGAGGCCGCGCGTATTTTTGAGCGGATTGCCGGGGGTGACCAGCCACCAGACACGATCAAGCTTGAGACGCTTGAGCGCGAGGAGCGCCGCTGCAAGATGGGCTTGATGGGGCGGATCGAACGTTCCACCGAACAGGCCGATCCTCATGCCGGGCGCATGAGGGGGTAATAGGCGCTCGGCGTTCGCTGGTTTTTTCGATTTCACGGCCGGGTCTGACCGCTACCGTGGATACGGTATTTGAAAGTCGTGAGCTGATCGACGCCTACCGGGCCGCGTGCATGCAGCCGTCCGGTAGCGATGCCGATCTCGGCGCCGAAACCAAATTCGCCACCGTCGGCAAACTGCGTCGATGCATTATGCAGTACGATCGCCGAGTCGACCTCGCGTAGGAACCTTTCGGCGGCCGCCTGGTCGTCAGTGACGATCGCATCGGTGTGATGCGACCCGTAGTGCTCGATGTGCTCGATCGCCGCGGAAAGGCCGTCCACCACCTTGGCGGCGATGATCGCATCGAGATATTCGGTGCCCCAGTCTTCCTCAGTTGCCGGTTTCACCCGCTTGTCGGCGGCTGCGGTTGCCTGGTCGCCGCGGATTTCGCAGCCGGCATCGATCAGCATGTCGATCAGTGGCTTGAGATGCGTAGATGCGACCGCGCGATCGATCAGTAACGTCTCCGCCGCGCCGCAGACTCCGGTCCGGCGCATTTTGGCGTTGAGGACAATCTTTTTGGCCATATCGAGCGCGGCTGCTTCGTGAACGAAGACGTGGCATACGCCTTCAAGGTGCGCAAATACCGGCACGCGCGCTTCGGCCTGAACGCGCGCGACCAGGCCTTTACCACCGCGCGGCACGATGACGTCGAGATTGCCATCGAGCCCCGCCAGCATCAGGCCAACGGCTGTGCGGTCGCGGGTCGGGACTAGCTGGATGGAAGCCTCTGGTAGGTTGGCGGCGCGCAAACCTTCGGTCAGGGCTGCAAGAATTGCGCGGCTTGACCGCATGCTGTCGGAGCCCCCGCGCAGGATCGCCGCATTGCCGGCTTTCAGGCACAGCACGCCTGCATCGGCGGTTACGTTTGGCCGGCTCTCGTAGATGATGCCCACCACGCCAAGCGGCACGCGGACCCTTTCGATGCGCATGCCATTGGGCCGGGCCCAGGATTCGGTGACGGCGCCGACAGGGTCCTTAAGCGCGCGCACGATTTCGATGCCTTCGGCGATCGCGTGCACCCGCTCGGCATCAAGCGAAAGCCGGTCGAGAAAGGCTCCGGCCACGCCCGCGGCCCGCGCTTCCGCGACGTCCTCGGCATTGGCCGCCAAAATGGCGGCCGTCTGGGCGCGGACGGCGGCTGCCATCAGCTGCAAAGCCCGGTTTTTCTGCTCGGCGGAGGCAAGCGCGAGGATCCGGGCCGCCGTGCGGGCGCGGCGTCCGATCTCGTTCATGGCGGCGGCGATATCGCCGGAGCCCTCGATGCTTTTGAGCGGCGCGGTCATTTTCGGCAGAAAACTCTTGAAAAGCCTTGGAAACCCTTGTCCGAGCGCACTTTCCTACCACGTCGGGGCTCGCCCGGCGAGATCAGCCCTGACTGCGGTTCAGCCCCGGCGCCCTGGGGATCCTGGGGATAACGTGGATAACGGAACGGCGAATGCAACGCATTAATTGACCTACACATTGGTAGCGCAGGGTGGCGACGTTGCAGGAGGTGGGCATGGCGTACGGTTCAGACCGTCTTCCCAGTCGTTTTCCGGTCGGCACGAAATTCGTGATCGAGGGAAAACGGGGCCGGGAAGGACAGGTGCAAGTGTTCAGCCGCTATCTGGAATTCCCGGACGGGACGTTCTTCCCGCTGCCGGTCCGGCCCGCCAAACGCAAATCGGCGCCAGCAGGACGACGCGCCCGGCGATCGCGTTCGCGCGGCCACTGACCCAGCGGTCGTCCAGAGACCTAGTCGCTCGACCTGGTGAGTTCCCGAGTTAAGTCATGGGTCGGCTTCTGGACCAGCACACCGGTCGGGCTCGGGGCCAGCTCCCCGAGCGACGCGGTGGCGTTGTCGGCCAATGGCCTAGTCCGGCAATCCATCGAAGACCCAGGAATGCAAAAACCCCAGCCTCCGGTGGGCTGGGGTTGACGGGCGATCGGTCAATCGCCTTTTTGCACTGAGCCACATGAGTCGCGTCGTGCCGGGACAACGTTTGGGCCGACTCGCGGTTCCAATCGGGTCCTATTCGCCCCCCAGAACCAGATCGTCCCTGTGGATCATTTCCGTCCGGCCGGTGTAACCGAGGATCAGCAGAACGTCGGCGGACGATCGTCCTTTGATTTTCTCGGCATCTTCGGCGTCATAGGCGACGAGCCCGCGGCCAACTTCATGTCCGTCCGGACCGCGCACGACAA
The DNA here is from genome assembly GCA_963810125.1 of uncultured Alphaproteobacteria bacterium. Classification (GTDB taxonomy): domain Bacteria; phylum Pseudomonadota; class Alphaproteobacteria; order Rhizobiales; family Xanthobacteraceae; genus Pseudolabrys. Next base: position 154,373 of record CAWEMK010000004.1, on the reverse strand, counting down.
CCGCGTCGCCGCGCCCGAATGCGCCCTCGATTTTGATCACGCCTGCCGGCAAGAGACTTTTCCCCGAATGCAGCGCACGCACCGCACCGGCGTCAATGACCAGCGCGCCGCGCGGTTCGAGCGAGCCTGCGATCCACTTCTTGCGCGACGTCACCGGATTGGCCGGTGTGAGAAACCAGGTGCAGGCCGCTCCCTCGCCAATCGCTTGCAGCGGATTCAATACATGCCCCGACGCGATCACCATGTGCGTGCCAGCCGTGGTGGCGATCTTGCCGGCCTCGATCTTGGTCAGCATACCGCCGCGCGCGGTCGCGGATTCGGAAACGCCTGCCATTGCTTCGATTTCGGGCGTGATGCGCGCAACGACCGGTACCAATTTGGCGCCTGATCCTGCGCCGGGCGGCTTGTCGTAGAGTCCGTCGACGTCTGAGAGCAGGACCAGCAAATCAGCGCTCATCATCGTCGCGACACGGGCGGCAAGCCTGTCATTGTCGCCGTAGCGGATCTCGGTGGTAGCGACCGTGTCGTTCTCGTTGATCACCGGCACGCTGCGCCATTCGAGAAGCTTGGCGATCGTCGAGCGCGCGTTGAGGTAGCGGCGGCGCTCTTCGGTGTCGCCCAATGTCACCAAAACCTGACCCGTAGTGAGACCGTAGCTGCCAAGTGCTTCCGACCATGCGCGCGCCAAGGCGATCTGCCCGACTGCGGCGGCCGCCTGGCTGTCCTCGAGCTTGAGCGTGCCGGCCGGCAATTTGAGCACGGCGCGGCCGAGCGCAATCGCGCCGGACGACACGACCAGGAGGTCGCATTTTTCCATGTGCAGTGTGGCGATGTCGGCGGCGAGGCCCGCGAGCCAGTCGCGCTTGAGTCCGCCGGCGGATGCATCCACCAGCAGGGACGAGCCGACTTTCACGACAATCCGGCGAAAGTCCTTGAGTGACGGCGTTTTCGACATGATCCCAGCGGCACGATTGCGATACCGCGGGCTGTCTAGCATGCCGTTCTTGGGTTCGTCATCGCCGCCGCACGGCGGGCAATGCCTCGATATTTGAAGCTCGACGCTCTAGTGTCGTCATCGGCTGGTCGACATAAGCTCGTCACTCGCTGGGGCAAAGCGGATGCGGCTTGCGGTCTATGGGGCGGTGCTGGTAATTACCCTCGGCAGTGTACTGCTGGGGCTCGACTGGCTGTCGGCGCCGATGTCGCCGATGGCCGACACAGAAGCTGGATTGCACGCGCCACCTGCGGTCCGACCACCGCCTGTGCCGGTGGTAGTTGCGCCGGTTGCGCCCAATGCACCGATCGGTGTGCCGATCGTGCCCCCGAGACTGGTGGCTCCGGCGGCCCCGAACGCGCCTGCCCCAACAGCCGAACAAGCTCCGGCCGCGCCGCCGATCGCGGCGCCCGAGCCGCAGGTGAAATGTAATGTGGATGCCTGCACGGCCGCATACCGATCGTTCCACGCGTCGGACTGCACTTATATGCCGAGTGTCGGGCCGCGCAGGCTCTGCACGAAATAACCTGCCGGATAGTTCCAAGAGGCCGCAGAAACTTGCGCGGAACCGGCTTGGCGGCGCGGGCGTTGCGTCTCGACACGGCCACGTCCACCACGGGTCCACCAATGCAGTTCCTCGTCTATCTGACGGTCTTAATGGTTTCGATCAGCACTGTGCTGCTTGAAGTGCATTGGTTGACCTCGCCGGCGCCGCAGCCCAAGCCCGCGGTGCAAGCCGCGAATGTGTCCGCGCAGCCGCGGAAAGTTGAAGGCCCGACCGTGGTGCTCAGCCCGGTCTACCCGAAGCCGGCGGAGACAACACCCGCCGCCCCGACCGGCGCGCCGCAGCCGCAGCAATCACAGGAATCGTCAAGCACCGCGGCTGCTCCCGCTGCGGTTGCTGCGAACCCTGAGTCGCAAAAGGCGGCATCCGAGACGACGGGCATTGCCGCGCGCGCGGAAGACAACCGGGACGCCGCAGCCGCGACGACGTTCGTGAACCGCGGCGACATTTCGCAAGGTACCGACAAAGGCGCCGACAACCGGCAGGGTTTTTCTACCGTGGCGGCGCAGGCCGCGACGTCGAACAATCGCTGCGACGTGCAGGCGTGCGCGAGTGCCTATCAATCGTTCCGGGCCTCCGATTGCACCTATCAGCCGTTCGAGGGCACGCGGCGGGTTTGCGAGAAGGCGCCAGTGCAGCGCACCGCGCGCGACCAGACCGAGCGGCCGGAACGGCGCCAATGGAGCAGGGAACGGGACATCGTGCCGCGTGACAGCGATCGCACGGTCGGACGGCGGGTTTATGATGATCCCGATGAAAGCGACGTAGACGAGGATGATAACTCACCCCGCTTCAGCATATTCCGCGCGCGCGGTCCGCGCTGGTAGCGTGCGGCTTCGTCAGTTCAATCGCTAATACACCACCACCGAGCGGATCGATTTGCCTTCGTGCATCAGGTCGAACGCATCGTTGATCTTGTCGAGCGGCATGGTGTGGGTGATCAGGTCGTCGATATTGATCTTGCCATCCAAATACCAGTCGACGATTTTGGGCACGTCGGTACGGCCGCGCGCGCCGCCGAAAGCTGTGCCTTTCCAGACGCGGCCGGTGACGAGCTGAAATGGCCGCGTGGCAATCTCCTGGCCGGAGGCGGCGACACCAATGATGATGCTTTCGCCCCAGCCGCGGTGGCAGCATTCCAGCGCCTGGCGCATCACGTTCACATTGCCAATACATTCGAACGAGAAATCCGCGCCGCCGCCGGTGAGGTCGACGATCGCCTGCACAACTTTGTCTTTACCAACTTCGTCCGGGTTGATGAAATGCGTCATGCCGAATTTTTCGGCGATGGCGCGGCGTCCCGGATTGAGGTCGATGCCGATGATTTTGTCGGCGCCCGCAATGCGCGCGCCCTGAATGACATTGAGCCCGATGCCGCCGAGGCCGAAGACGGCGACATTTGCGCCCGGCCAGACTTTCGCGGTGTTGATGACAGCGCCGACGCCGGTGGTGACGCCGCAGCCGATGTAACAGATCTTGTCGAAGGGTGCGTCCTCGCGGACTTTAGCGAGCGCGATTTCCGGCAGCACGGTGAAATTCGCGAAGGTCGAACAACCCATGTAGTGGAAGACCGGGTCGCCGTCGCAGCGGAAGCGGCTGGTCCCGTCCGGCATTACACCCTTGCCCTGCGTGGCACGGATTGCGGTGCAAAGGTTCGAGCGGCGCGACAAACATGTTTTGCATTGCCGGCATTCCGGCGTGTAGAGCGGAATGACGTGGTCGCCAACTTTCAGCGTGGTCACGCCGGCGCCGACCTCGCGCACGATGCCCGCTCCTTCATGGCCGAGGATGGCGGGAAACAGACCTTCCGGATCGGCGCCCGACAGCGTGTAGGCATCGGTGTGGCAGATGCCGGTCGCCTTGATTTCTACCATGACCTCGCCGGCCTTCGGCCCTTCGATCTCGATAGTCTCGATGGTGAGAGGCTCGCCGGCTTTCCAGGCGACCGCGGCGCGGGTTTGCATGAAATGTTCCTCCAGAATGAGGTCACTTTGTCATGGCCGGGCTAGCTGTCCAAAGGACGGCGTCGCTTTGCTCGCCTATGTCCCGGCCATCTCGTTTAGGTTGGCAATACGTCCCTAAGCGGGATCACCGGGTCTCGCCGCTTCGCGGCGGCCCGGTGATGACGGGGTGGGGTTACGGCTGCCACGCCGCCTCTTCTGTTTGCGGATTGTCGGCGAGGTCGCGTGCCTTGTCGATCACCTTGAACAATGCGCGCAACGTTTCGGGAACGCCTTGACCGGATGCCGACGACAACACCAGAGGCGTCTTCTTGCAGGCTTTTTTCAAGCGAGCGGATTGTTCCTTGATCGCCTCCGGCGTCAGCGCGTCGGCCTTCGACAGCGCCACGATCTCAGGCTTGTCCATAAGCCCTTGTCCATAAGCTTTCAATTCGGCACGCACGGTTTTGTAGGCTTCGCCGGCATCTTCGACGGTGCCGTCGATCAGGTGCAGCAGCACGCGGCAACGTTCGGTGTGGCCGAGGAAGCGGTCGCCAAGGCCAACGCCTTCATGCGCACCTTCGATAAGGCCCGGCAGATCGGCCAATACAAATTCGCGCTCGTCCACCCGCACCACGCCGAGTTGTGGATGCAGCGTGGTGAAGGGGTAGTCGGCGATCTTCGGTTTGGCCGCGCTCACTGTAGCAAGGAATGTGGACTTGCCGGCGTTGGGCAACCCGATCAGTCCGGCATCGGCGATCAGCTTCAGGCGCAGCCGGATGGTGCGCTCCTCGCCCGGCTGTCCGGGATTGGCACGGCGCGGCGCGCGATTGGTGGAGGACTTGAAGTGCGCATTGCCGAAGCCGCCATTGCCGCCCTTGGAGATCGTGACGCGTTCGCCGATTTTGGTGAAATCAGCGATCAACGTTTCTCCATCTTCTTCGTAAATCTGCGTGCCGATCGGCACCTTCAGGACGACGTCCTTGCCGTTGGCGCCGGCGCAATCCTGGCCCATTCCGTTGCCGCCGCGCTGCGCCTTGAAATGTTGCTGGTAGCGGTAATCGATCAACGTGTTGAGGCCAGTGACCGCCTCCACCACCACAGCGCCGCCGTTGCCGCCATCGCCGCCGTTTGGCCCGCCGAACTCGATGAATTTCTCGCGCCGGAACGAGACGCAGCCGTTTCCGCCTGCGCCGGACGCGATATAGACCTTGGCTTCATCGAGGAATTTCATGGCGTCAGGGTATATCGCATCGCGAGCCCCAACGCGAAAGAGCGCCGGCCATGATTCTTTGGCTATTTCAACCGCTTCGCCGCCGGCAGGCGTTTATGGCTTGGGTCGCCCTGCCGCTGAATGGCGGGACTGATCTGGTGCCTGAGGCCATGCGCGTGGATTGGGGGAGCAAAGCGCATTGCCGCCGGTGCCGCGTATTTCGTTCAGACACATTGCGAAGCTTCGCATCGAGCAATTCTCAATATAATCATTGCCGCCGCTGAAGCGGGCGCACCAGGGGCCTTCACTATATGCATTGGCCTGGCTGCTATTCGCATTGAGGACGAATCCCATTGCGAACAGTCCGAGCAGGGCAACTCTGTGCATGTCATTCTCCGGAATGTTTGCGGTTGGAAGCTTGGCTCATTCAAGGAAAGGCCCCGGCGGGAAAAGATGGTGACAAATTCCTGCCGGGGCCTCGACTTCGGGCCGTTCGTTCGAGGGGGCTGATCAAACTACGGCACGAAGCTTCGCTGAATTCGGAACACGCCGGACAGGACATTTTGATCGTGTGCACTGAACGGTCCGGCCGGGATGGTTCCGTTGGCTGATACGTTGACCGGTCCCTCAAACGCCGAGTTGATGTGGTTGTAGAGAATGTCCAATCCCAATTCCAAACCCGCGGCCGGAGTCCAGATGGTACGGCTGCCGACCTGCCAGAAACTGAAATCGGGATTGCAATTGGCTGGCGTAAATCCGCCGGCACTCGTGAATGCACCAGCGCCTCCTGGTGCCAGGCCCGCGCAGATCTCCGCGGTGGCATTTTGATTGTACGAGATGTTCTCGTAACCGCCGTAGAGCGACGTCCGCCATGCCGGATTCCAGTTGTGCTCGACGCCGGCGGTCACGCTCCAGGCTGTCGTCAGTTCGAGATCGCTCCCGACACCGGCGTAAACGGCATCAGTGACGAATCCCATGCCGATGTTGTCGCCTCTGACAACGTTAAACGTGCTTTGCCCTTGTCCGGCGTAAGCCGAGGCGCCTCTCGAATAGACCGCCTGGATTCCGAGCGTATCGCCACGGGCCGTTGGCAGGTTGAGGACAGTCCCGATCGTTGCCGCGTAGCCCAGTTTGTCATCCGGATGACCCAGAGCTGGCAGACCGCCGCCGCCACCACCGATTGCTAGCGCCGACCCGCCACTCGCAGCCGAAGTCCCGGACGAGTAGTAGGTGGCCCCGACGTCGGCCAAGGCCACCGAGGCCTGCACCGCGCCCCAGGCCCGGTCGAGCCGCACGTTGCCGACAAGGTTTGGCAGGGTCTGTCCGGCTTGCGATGTAGAGGTGCCGGTGCCGAGATTGTTGACGGTATTCAGGTTCAGGAAGCCGCTTGTCCCGATCGTGTTCACGACCGGCTTGCTGCGGGACGTGTGCTCTTCAGCTGACACCGTCGCCGAAAGGCCATCTTTGAAATCGGCAGTGTATGCGAACAGGTTGATACCGGTGCCGCCGGAATCGCTGCCGATGATATTCGTCTGATACGAATGCAGGCTGAAACTGTAGATGTCGAAGAACGACACGGCGCGACCGGCGGTCAGGCCGCCGAATTGCAGAAACGCGCGGTCGATATAGGCTTGCGCACCGCTTCCGGCGTTGACGTTATCGCCCGTCGTCCACTGGATTCCCGTACGAGCGTAGCTGCGCACGATGCCGTAGTCTGTTTGCGCGCGTGTATCCAACGTCCACAAGGAACGTGATCGCTGCACGAACGAACTGGACTCACGGTTATTGATGTTATCGCGATTGTTCACCGACCCAGGTCCAACCGCCGCCGTCAGCGTGCCGCCGGCATTGACGTCGGCTTCGGCGCGCAGATAGCCGCCGACCTTGAGGCAGATGTCGGTGCCGGGAATGTAATAGAAGCCGGCGCCATAGAGCGAGCACACTTTCACGTATTGGATCGGCTTGGCCTTCAACGGCAAGTCCGCCGCCTGGGCGGTTGCGACCGTCAAAAGACTGGCCGCTCCTGCGAGCAGGACGTTTTGAATTCTCCCCATCGTCATTCTCCCGTTTGCTGAGGAGTCGTCCAGCAGCACCATGCTGCGTCAGGACTGTCGCCTCCATCATCCTCTCTTCGCGACATGTGTCTCGAAGAGCGATGCGAACGTGACAGCTCGCAGGAGCAGATTCGAATCACCAAGATTCGCTCTGACTCACGAATTTTCTGACGGAGTGTTGCGGCAGAAGTGACAGGAATCCGGGAATAAATTTTTGAATTTTAAAACAGGTTGTCTCGCACGGATTTTGCGAGACGGCGCGCGTGCGCTTCAATCACGCACTACTCAACAAACAAATGATTTCAGAAAAAATTCCATCTTTGTTTGCATTTCTGGCGAGTGTGCCGCGCATGAGGCACACCGTTTTTGTTTGCAGATTCATGCAAATGTTACGCACAAAAATGAAAATGAAAAATATTCCCGGGGTATCTCGGAGCAACATTTATCGCAAATCGAATCACGCCGTCGAAGAATCAATGCTGGCGCAAATAATTTGACCGTCGCGCATCGGCGACGGTCGCGAACAGAGATCAGAATCGATACAGGAGCTTCGGTGACCCGGCGAGAGCGGACCGTATTTATTTAGCGTTCTTTGTTGATGGTCTGCATCAGCCGGCGGCGGGCGCGGGCAAGCCGTGACATCACGGTTCCGATCGGCACTTCAGTTGCTTCGGCGATCTCGCGGTAATCGAGACCCTCGACGTCGCGCAGTACAAGCGTCTCGCGGAACGGAGACGGCAGCGCCGCAATCGCGGCGCGGAGCTGCTCGGCATCGACTTTTGCTATCAGCGCGGCTTCGGGCGTTTCGCCGTTCGAGTCGCCTGGCTTGGCTTGCTCGAGCTCGACCGCCTCGAGATCGTCGACCGTGAATACGGTGGCCGGACGATTCTTGCGGAGCCATGAATAGGCCGTGTTGCGCACGATGCTCAGCAACCACGACCGCGGATTGCCGCCGGCGTATTCGCGAATGGCACGGAAGGCGCGCAGCGACGCGTCCTGCACCACGTCCTCGGCGTCGGTGCGGTTGCCAGTGAGCCAGTGTGCAAGGCGATAGGCATCGTCAATGTGCGGCATCACGATGCTTCTGAAGCGCGCGTTATCATCGAGCCCGGTCATCGGATCCTGGGCGCCAGAGGCAACCAACCGCATTGCTGGCCTTTCAGGCTGACTTGGCAGGGTCCTGGCCTGCATAGAAATGACTGACATAGCCCCAGTCCCTATCCGCTACAATTCGTTTTGGCTGGTGCGGAAAAGGTGAGCGAATTCCTCAAGCTCTTTCCCTTCGAGATCGGAAATAGCCCAGTAGCTCACGCCATTTTCGGCCCAATGCACGATGTTATAGCCGTTGACGGCGTGCGGGGTTCGCTCCAGCGCGAACCGGCTTTCGGCCGGCACCGCCGTAAGGCTGATGAGATGCTTGGCGCGGCGATAAACCAATGTCGAAACGGGCTCGTGGGCGACAACCTCGATGCGGCCGCCAATCAGCGCGAAGTCTTCCTTGGTCAGATCGACGACGCGGGGCGAGGCCGTAATGCGGCCGTTGAACCAGGGTTTTACGGTATGGCGGTCGGATGAGACGACATCGACCGGCTCCGGCGCCATTAGCGCACGGATGTGATCGGAGACGAGTGCGTCTGCGACCATGGTCGGTTGCTGTTGAGACTGCACCACAAGCCAGGTCGAAGTGCTGGTGACCATGGCGGTGACAGCAATCGATGCCGCGAGGGCGCGCCACGATGACAGGCGGCCGCGGCTTTGCTGGACGGCGCCGACAGACGTCTCAATGCGCCCGCGTAGCCCGGGGGGCGCTGTTTCGCGGGGGAGGCGCTCGTGAATCAGCTGCTGGAGCGCCTTGACGCGCTCAGCCTCCGCGGCGAGCGCCGGCTCCTTATCCATCTGCTGCGTGATGCCCAATGCGTTGGCGGGATCAAGCTCACCGTCAAGGTAAGCATGGACCAGCAGCACGGAGTTATCGTCGGGCTTTGAATGGGTCATGGTCGACTTTCCAAGGGTGGCCGCCCGGTCTGGTATTTCATCTCTTCGACTCTGTCTAACACGGGCCGCACCGGTATTTTTATCAACTCCTGCAATAAGATAGGTCACTCCATAGATTACAGGCGGAGTGAACCCGGCAATAAGACTCCGGCACCGTTAAATTCATTCCCGGTGGCAGCACATTTTTTATTCCGTAGAAACAGGGCAGGCCTTGGCCTGCCCTGTTTTTGCAACTTAGTAGTTACGGAGCATTTCATTGTAGCCGACGCTTCCGCCGCCGGTGGCTTGGGGAGCGTCCGGGCTGCCGACCGAACCGAAACCCGGGACCGACGCGAACGCCCGCGTCCCATTGTGGTTGACGGCGCTTTTCTCGTGATGCGTGGCCGTCGCAGTGTTTGAGAATGGCAGAACATTGCCGGTGCCGTTGTCCGGATCGAACGACTGTGCAAATGCCGGGGTTGCAACGGCCGTCAGCACGGCGAGTGTGGTCAGAAACTTTTTCACGTCTTTTCTCCTCAGTTCAAAATAGTCAGGGGTTAGTGGAAACATCCGGCGTCAGCATTGGCGGCGAATGGCGCGGCCGTGGTGGCCACGCACGGAAGACCGGAAAATGGATGAAAAATTCCTCTACGGGCGAAACTAACGCCGCGATTTCGATAACGTTTTTATGAAACAAGATTGAGAAGGCAGAGCGGGAATAAATTTTGTTTACGCGCGAGTTGGAGCGAAGACACGCTGCACATCTTATAAGACCGGACGCGGCGTTGACATTTCCGTGATGTCGTGGCGCGCGGGAATAAATCGTCGCGCTGCTCAGTCTCGTCTCCGTAAGCGTCACATCCGACATGGGAGACACGACAATGGCAGACCGCGATGACGGAATGAATTGCCGAAAGGTACTGGAATGCATGACCTGGGCGGGAACCGGCGTGCTGTGGACCGTCGCCGGCGGAGTGCCAACCTCGCTCGGCATCATCGATGAGGCGGTGGCGGCGACGCAGAAAGGGTTCACCTTCCTGCAGATCAGCGACAGCCACATGGGCTTCGACAAGCCGGCCAACCCGAACGCCAAGGGTACGCTCGAGGAATGCATTGCGCGTGTGCGCGCGCTGCCAGTGAGGCCATCCTTCATGATTCATACTGGCGATATTTCACATCTGTCGAAGCCTTCGGAATTTGATGATGCGGACCGGATCATTTCTCAGGCCGGCCTCGACGTGCATTACGTTCCCGGTGAACACGACCTGCTCGACGAAGATCAGGGCAAGCTCTATCTCGACCGCTACGGACGCGGCACCAAGGGTGCCGGCTGGTACAGCTTCGATGCTGATGGCGTGCACTTTATCGGCCTCGTCAACGTCGTCGATCTCAAAGCCGGCGGTCTCGGCAATCTCGGCGCGGAGCAGCTTGCCTGGCTGGAAGACGACGTCAAAGGCCGTTCGGCATCGCAGCCGATCGTCGTGTTTGCGCACATTCCGCTTTGGACCGTCTATCCAGACTGGGGCTGGGGCACGCAAGACGGCGCACAGGCCCTGGGCTACCTGAAAAAATTCGGCTCGGTCACCGTGCTCAACGGCCACATCCATCAGGTCATGCAGAAGATCGAGGGCAACGTCGCGTTTCACACGGCGCGCTCGACAGCATTCCCGCAGCCGGCGCCCGGTACTGCGCCGTCGCCCGGCCCGATGAAAGTGGCCGACGACAAGCTGCGCACAATGCTCGGCATCGCCAGTGTGACGTTCAAGCAAAACGAGCAGCGGCTCGCCATCATCGACACAGCGCTGCAAAGCTAATTCCAAAAAGGCTGATTACAAAATGACCAACTCGAAATCACTGATAATGAGCGTCATCGTCGGTATTGCGGCCGGATTTATTCTGGCCGCAACACCGGCCTCAGCCGAGGATGTTGCGGTCAAAATCGGAAACTTCACGTTCGGACCGCAGGAAGTGAAGGTCAAGGCGGGGACCACGGTCACCTGGACCAATGAAGACGATATCCCGCACACGGTTGTATCGCCGAACGCCTTCCGATCCAAGGTGATGGATACCGATGGGACTTATTCCTTCACGTTCACGACGCCGGGGACTTACAAGTACTTTTGCTCCCTGCATCCGCATATGACCGGGATAATCGTCGTGGAGGCACAAACGGGAAGCGCTGCGTCGCCGTAATCATCTGAATATGCCGCGGTGCCTGCCGGCTAGCGTGCGTGCAGGAAACGCGTGGTGCCGTCCTGCTTGATGCGTTCCAGCAGGTCGACTTCCCAGGAGAGGTAGGCATTCATCGCGGCCTCGGTGTCGTTCGATCGCTCATAGGGTTTGAGCCAGACGTCGACCGCATCGTCGGCCATTTGCACGCTGGTTGAGAGCGGAAATCCTGCGGCGGTCCAGGCGGCATTGCCGCCCTTGAGCCAGCGCACCGGGACGTTTGTCAGCGCGCGCGCTTCCGCGACGGCAAGGCCTGCCAGTACGCCATCCTCGGACGTGAGCACTAGTGTGCCGCGCATCTCAATCTTCTTCAGCGCGCGATCGAGCCGGCCACGGATTGCAAACCATGCGCCGGGAATGTGGCCGCGGCGGTAATGCGGACTGGTCGAAAGATCGACAACCGTCACGTCATCAATCTCGAGGACTTTGCCGGGATTGATGGCCGCACCGGCGGCGGGTGTGCCGAGCACTTTTGGCTTTGCCTGGCCTGTTTCGTCGCCTGCGTCCGCCATGACGTAAACATCCTTCCAGCCCATCTGCTTGAGCCAGGATGCAGTCATGAGCGCCCGCGCTTCCCGGTCGTCGCTTAGCACAATGCGGGCGCCGAGCGTCCCAGCATAAATGTCGGTTGCCTGCACCAATTGGCCGCCGGGCGCCGAGTTCGCGCCCGGGAAATGCCCTGCGGCGAACTCCGCCGGATCGCGCACGTCGAAAATGTAGGTCGTGCGCATCGTATCCTTGCGCCAGGTCTCAACCTGGGCGCGGTCAATGCGCTCGACACCGAATTTGCGCGCAACATTTTCCGCAGCCGATTTTGCCCAGGCTGCGCCGGCGCCGGAAAAATTCGGCGCGCGGTCCGACTTGCCGCTGTCACAAGTAAGGCCCGCTAGATGCCAGCCCATTGTCCCGTTGCGCAGCGCCACCACCTTGTTCGGCACGCCGGCATTGATCAGTGATTGGGCGCCAATGATACTTCGGGTACGGCCGGCGCAATTGACGACGATGGTCGTGTCCGGCGAGGGCACGATGTCACGCACGCGCAACACCAACTCCGCGCCAGGAACATTGATGCCGGTCGGAATCGAGACGCGCGAATATTCGTCGAAAGGCCGGCTGTCGAGCACTTTGAGGTTGGTGCCATCGTGCATCATGGCGGCGAGTTCGCTCGCGCTCACGCTCGGCGTGCCGCTGTCGTGTTCGACAAACTCGCCGAAGGCCTTGCTCGGCACGTGCACACCCGAAAACAGCACGAAACCGGCCCCGGCCCAGATGGCATTCCCACCATCCAGATGAGAGATGTCGGTGTAACCGGCGTTCGCGAGGATTGCGGCCGCACGTTCCACCAGGCCGTCATTGTCATCGATCAGCACAATACGCGTGGTGAGGCGAGGGACGAGCTGCGCAAATCGCATTTCGAGGCGGCTCAGCGGCACCGAGCGCGCCCACAGCAGGTGATTTTGCGAGAACGTCAGCTCCTCGCGCACGTCGATCAGCGCCAGCTCTGCGCCGTCGCCGAGCATGGCTTTGACGGCAGCGGCGGCGAGGGGACGCAACGTTGCTTTTGCGGAAGGAGAATACAGCGTCACGTCGCCTGCTGTGCCGTCATCTGCTCGACTTCGCCGGTCTTCAGGTCGATGCGGATGCGATTGATCTTGTCGAGGTTAGTGCCGGTGACGCGGATGAAGCGTGCGTAGTCGGGATAATCGATCGAGTGAATGGCGCCGTTCTGGTAGATGCCGGCCTTGCCCGGCGTCAGCCGGTAATTCTTCACAGCCTTGAGCTTAGCGTGCTTGGGATCTTGTCCGTCATCCTCGCGCGCCCACTCGATCATGTCGGTGTGTTTCGTCGCCTGGCCGTAGATTGCCCAGGAAGCACCGTGGTCGTGCGGCGGTGAGATGCGCGCCTTGTCGTTGATATGGGCGAGCACCTGGAAGCCGAGTTTCGCGTCTTCATAGAGGACCTTCAATCCGCGCGGTTGGTCGTCGCCGCAATAGGCGCTGATGAATTCGGGATTGGCGAGCAGCCGCTCGAGATCGGCGCGCACCTGTTCGCGGCCGGCAGGGCCGGGATCGCGCGCAAGAGTCGTACGGCAATCGGCAATGAATTGATCGAGGTTATAAGCCATGGCGTCCTCCCGGCAGCAGACGTCAGGCATTTTTGCGCAAAGAAGCGCCGAACGCCAGCGGCCTAGGGTGCGCCTTTGATACGCTCCGCAACCAGCGCCGCCATGATTTCTGCGTCGTCACCGTTGCCGCGGAGGCCCGCAACGACGCCCGTCTGGTCAACGGCCGGCCGGTTCTGGCTGACTTTCCATTTGCCTTCGATGCGTGCGATCGGGATTTCGATCCCGATGATGCCCTTTAATTGCGCGGCGACGAATTGCTCGGGAGCATCCGAAACGGTCCACGGCGCGGGACGAGAACCTTCTTTATGCAACGTAAGATCCTCGACCTGACGTCTAAGCCACGCCGCATCATCGATGACCCGCGGCTGGCCCCATGCATGCACCGTAATGTAATTCCACGTCGGCACGACCTTTCCGTGCTCGCGCTTGGTCGGGTAGAGCGAAGGGCTGATGTACTGTTGTGGTCCCTGGAAAACGACAAGGCATTCGGTGACAGTCGTCAGTTCCTGCAGTTGCGGGTTGGCGCGTGCGAGGTGAACACGCAGCGTGCCATGCTCCGAACCATCGGCGTCAATGAGAAACGGGACATGGTTGGCCTGTAACCCACCCGGTCCTGCCGTCACCAGCAGGCCGAGTGAGTGTGTCCGGATCAGCGCGTGCTGAACCGCAAGCCGGTCTTCGCGAAAATGCGGCGGCTGATACATTGCAATGACTCCGCGTCCGTAAGCGCTGCGATCACATCACCTTTTTCATGCGGCCCCAGGTCTTGAGCGCCGACCAGATGCTTCGCTCGAGCCGAAACCGGTCAATCGGCGCCGACGATTTGATCGAGTTGATGCGGTAGAGGCCGACGCCGGTCCACTGGAAGCCGCACTTCTCCAGCACCCGGCGCGAAGCCGGGTTGGTGACGCGTGCTCCGGCCTGCAACAACTCGTGCGTAAGGTCGGTGAAGGCGTAGTCGATCACTGCGTGCAGCGCCTCGGTTGCGTAGCCTTTGTTCCAGTAGGGCACGCCGAGCCAGTAACCGAGTTCGGGCGTCTCGTCGTAGTGGAACATGATCCCGCACGCGCCGATGACGGTCTTGTCACGCAGCGTGATCAGGAACGCGGCCTCGCCGTCCTTGTTTGCCCCGCCAATGAATTTTTCGGCATCCGCTTCTTTGTAGGGATGCGGAATACGCGCGGTGTTTTCCGCGATGCGGCGGTCGTTGGCGAGCGCTGCTACCGCTTTAGCGTCCTCGAGGCGTGCTGCGCGCAAAGTCAGCCGCTTGGTCTCGAGGACGGGGATACTGGCTTCGCGGAATCGTCCGGTTGGTATTTCTTCCAGCAGTGTCATGGCACGGGCTCCAGGTTAAAAAGCGAAGAGGGGGAGCCGGTCACCCGTCTCCCCCTCTCAGAGCCCTACGAGGCCCCGCCGGATCGACTGGATGACCGGCGGACCTCGATTTTGTCCACCGTTTTACTCGGCCGCAGCCTCCGTCATCGGTACAACGGACACGTAGGTGCGGCCTTTAGCTTTCGTTGCGAACTGAACCTTTCCATTAACGAGCGCGAACAGCGTGTGATCCTTGCCGGTACCGACATTGCGGCCGGCGTGCCATTTGGTGCCGCGCTGGCGCGCAAGGATATTGCCGGCGAGCACGATCTCGCCGCCGGTCGACTTCAAGCCGAGCCGCCGGCCCGCGGAGTCGCGGCCGTTTCGTGAAGATCCGCCTGCTTTTTTGTGCGCCATAGTGGTCTCTCGAATTCTCTTACTGTGTACACCGATTCCGTGACGGAATCATCTCACTTCTTCTTGCTCTTTGTCGCCGGCTTGGCGGGCTTTTTTGCGGCCGCTTTTGCCGGCTTTTTCGCCTTTGCCTTGGCGGTTTTGGCCTCGGTTGCCGGAGCAGCCTCCGCTTCCGCCTTGGGTTTCGGCTCCCGCTTGGGCCGAGGTGCCGCGGTTTTCGACGGCTTGGCGCCGTCGGTGAGGATCTCGGTGATGCGGATCACCGAAAATTCGTGGCGGTAGCCGCGCTTGCGTCGCGAATTCTTGCGGCGGCGCTTCTTGAAGGCGATGACCTTGTCGCCGCGCGTGTGCTGGAGCACCTCGCCGGCAACAGTCGCGCCTGAAACGGTCGGCATGCCGAGTTGCGGCGTGTCACCGCCAACAACCAGCACTTCGCCAAACTCGACGATCTCGCCGGGCTGGCCGTTCACCCGGTCAATCCGGATGACGTCCTCGGCGGCGACCCGGTACTGCTTGCCGCCGGTTTTAATGACTGCGAACATCGTTCTTCCCTTGTGTTCGTCCCCGGTGCTCGGACTATTCCGGACCGGCTTCTTTCAGTCGGTTTGTTGTGTGTTTTTAAGGGCTTAGAAAGCCCTCGAAAAAGCACGCGGACCCAAAGGCCCGCGCGCCATGCTTATGGCGGGGAATAGTGCAGCCTGTCAAGAAAAGCCGGTAGCCCCCACGGCCGGCCGCCACCGCGGAAACAGCGTTAACGGCGGCCCGCTCAGGTTTCGCTTTTGGCGGGCGCGGAGTCCGACCAGGTGCCGGTTTCGCCGTCGCTGCCGGACTGCACCAGCCGGTAACCGACGCCCAGTTCGGTCACCAGGATTTTTGGAGAGTCGGGGTGCGGCTCAATCTTCTGGCGCAGCTTGCGCACGAAGATGCGCAGGTAGTGGGTGTCATGCACGTGGATCGTGCCCCAGACTTCCTTCAACAGGTGCTGGTGGGTGACCACATTGCCTGCGTGCTGCGCCAAGACCTGCAGCAACCGGTATTCCTTCGGCGTCAGGGTCAGACGCTTGTCGTTGAGCAGGACCGCACGCGCAGCCAGATCGATGGTGAGCGGGCCGGCCTTGACGGTGGGTTCGCCGGAAACGGCGCGCATTTGCCGCCGCAGCGCCACCCGCACCCGCGCCAGCAATTCCGCCATGCCGAATGGCTTGACGACATAGTCGTCCGCGCCGAGCTCCAGCAGGCGCACCTTCTCCGCTTCGTTGGAACGCACTGACAACACGATGATCGGCACGCTCGACCACGAGCGGATTCGCTCGACCACGTTGGAGCCGTCCATGTCGGGCAGGCCGAGATCCACGATCATTAGATCGATCGGGCGCAACGTCGCGGATCGGAGCGCTTCGGCTCCCGTTCCGGCTTCGTGCACGACGAAGCCGTTGAGCTCGAAGCCGGTGCGCAGGAACCGGCGGATCTGGATTTCGTCGTCGACGACGAGAACGATGGGGGAGGGCTCACTCATCGGCATCGCCTTCAAGTTGCGGGACGGCAGCCTGCGTCACCGGCAGTTCGATCGACACCGTCGTGCCAAGGCTCGGGCCTTCGCTGACGGCGCTCACCTTTCCACCATTCGCAGCGACGAATGCGTTGGCGATCCACAGGCCAAGCCCCGAGCCGCTGGTGGTTGCGGCATGGCGTTCGCCGCGCGCGAAACGATCCCAGATCTTTGACTTTTCCGCGGTAGTCAACCCGGCGCCGTGATCGGTGACGCTGATGATGAGCCGGCTGTCACGCGTTTGCGCATCAACCGCGATCTGCGTGCCGGGTGAGGAATATTTCACCGCATTGTCAAAAATCTGTATCAGGGCCTGCTGGACCAGAACCGGATCAACATGAATGAGCGGCAGGTCAGGGGGCAAATTGACCGCGAGACGGCGATCCACGAGCCGATGACGGCAGCGTTCGGTTGCCGAGTTGATGATATCGGTGGGGTCAGCCCATTCCACGTGCGGCTTGACGCCGTCGCTGCTGATGCGGGTCGCATCGAGCAGGTTTTGGATGTCGTTGTTGAGCCGCTCCGCTTCATCGCGCACGTCGTTCACGAGTGCGGTGAGCTTCTTTTCCTTTTGCAGCGCCGGCGCCGCGCTCAACACTGTCGCCGCGCCGAGGATGGACGCAAGCGGTGTGCGCAATTCGTGACTGACCGACCCGATAAGAGCTTCGCGCAATTGATCAGTCTGCGAGCGCATGCGTGCTTCGTTGATGGCGTGGGCGACGCCGAGCCGTTCGAGCGTGGCGGTTGCGTCGGCCAAAACCGCATCGACGCGGATGCGTAGTTCGTCGGAACGCTCTTTTGATTCGCGACCAAGATTGATGGCGATGACACCGAATTCGGGGGCTTTGGGCGACACGGCGCGCACAAGCCAGATCTCACCACTCTCCGCGGTAACCATTGCGCCGGCTGCCGTATCGCGGTGACCGGATGCGACCTCCACCACTTCGGTGAGGACACGATCGGGCACCGTCACGCCGGCGCGCCGTCCGCTACTATTCGACGCCTCGCGCGCGCTCGGGAACAACACGACGTTACGCTGCATGATGCTTGCAAGGTGATCCTCGATAGCGGCATGAATGTCGGAAACATCGAATGCCACCGCGAGCCTTCGCGAAAACGCATAGAGGTCGCGCAGATCGATCTCCCGTTGGCGTGCCATCTCCAGTTGCCATTTCAGGCGCGTGGCAAGCTGGCTCACGGCCACCGCCACGAAGATGAACAGGATCAGGTCGATGACCTCTTGCGGGTCCTTGATGCGGAAGCTGTACAGCGGCTCATAGAAAAAGAACGCTGATGCGAGAACGCCGCAAATGGCTGCGACCACGGCCGAAACGACGCCCCAGCGCGTTGCCGCAATCACCACCGGGACCAGGAAAACCACGGAACCGTGGGCGAGCCCGACTTCCCAGACCAGGGCGAACAGCACGGCCGTCAGAATCGCGACCAGCCCGAGCGTCATGAAGACGCCGGGCAATTCCTTGCGGATGCGGTCGAATTTCAGCGCGTTCTGCATTGCTTCGCCGGGCTGCGGCCTAGTCCTTTGAAGGAAGTGCAATATACGCCGTGCGACCCTTGTCTGTCTTGGCGCGCTTGGTTACATAGCGGCCGTCCATTCGGGGCTTTTCAGGCCCGTTTCGGGCTCCGGAGAGGTGGCTGAGTGGTTGAAAGCACCGCACTCGAAATGCGGCATACTCGCAAGGGTATCGGGGGTTCGAATCCCTCCCTCTCCGCCAATCCTGCCTCGTAGTCAGTTGATTTTGCGGTGCTTCCGCAAGAACCGACCGGGCGCGTACCGCATTTTATGCCTCATTTGAATCTTGCTGGTGGCGAAACCAGTGAAACGAATTTTCTGCCTAAAAAATTCACTAAGCGAAGCGGCGGTCGAAATTGCAGCATGTCCGCTTTACGCCTGAAAGTGGATATCCGAGAGCAGTTCGAGAATGTCCGCTAAGTGCCAATAGCGGACAACCGATATTGAGCCAGTGATGATAACCAACAGTGATGGTAAAAATAAAAATAGACCAACACCGCGACTTTATATCTCGATCGGATTGGCGACGTTCAAATGGTCTGGTGGAAGACCCGATTGATGCCGCCGATACATGGCTTGATAGGCTATCTCCATATGCCGCGTGAACAGGCGGGTATCGAACAAAGGTTTTTTAGGTGCGTTGTCTACTAGCTTCGTTTTAATAGCTGCTAATTTTTTGGCATTGGTGGCAAGTTCAACAGCAAGGTCTTCGTAATCCTGCATAGTTGTCACGATGAGTTCCGGCAAGCTTATCGCGGTCAGCAGACTTGCAGCGACCCTGCCCGCAAACGTTCGCCCGATCTGCGTCAACACGGGCAGACCAGTCTGCAAGGCATCGCTGGCAGTCGTGTGGGCGTTATAAGGCAGCGTATCGAGAAACAAATCGGCGTGCCGATGCCTTGCCAAATGCTGAGACCGGCTAACGCGCGAAGCGAAAATAAGTCGCTCCGGGTCCACACCTCTGCGTCTCGCTTCGCTCCTGAGATTGTTTGCAGCGACGGCTTCATCTTTAAGAAGCCAGAGTACACTTCCATTTACCCTCTGTAGAATACGCATCCAAGATTCGAAAACCTCCGGGCGAATTTTGTAAGTTTGATTAAAACAGCAAAATACGAATGACAATTCCGGCAAAGCAAGCTCTTTTCGGCTGACGACCGTCGGTTCGATCGCTCGTTCTTGGCTGGCAACCCAATATGTATCGGGCATCCATACAATCTTTTCTGAAAATGATGAAACGTTGTCGTTAGGGACGACGACCCGGTCCGCGATGAGATAGTCGATAAAATCTGCGCCCATCGTTCCGGGGAATCCCATATAGCTGACCTGAAGAGGCGCGGCCCGACGAGCAAAGATATTCGGCCTACCGTTCCGGGTATAGCCGTTCAAATCAACGGCAATATCGATTTCAAGCTCCCTGACTGTGTCAGCTACTTTTTCGTCCGGTAGCTTTGACACATCAATAAATCTTTCAAAGGCATTCTTCATCCGCTGGCCTATTTCGGACGAATCTTCCGGCTCTGTCGAGAGTCCTACCACCTCAAACCGGCCCCGGTCGTGTGATTCAATAAATTCAGCAATCAAAAAGGACATAGGATGTTGGC
This sequence comes from uncultured Alphaproteobacteria bacterium, assembly GCA_963810125.1. Taxonomy (GTDB): domain Bacteria; phylum Pseudomonadota; class Alphaproteobacteria; order Rhizobiales; family Xanthobacteraceae; genus Pseudolabrys. The sequence goes on along the minus strand of CAWEMK010000004.1, from coordinate 134,870 downwards.
GAAAATCACTTGAAACGTAGGCCACACGAATCCGGTCATGTCTGTATCGTTCGACTTGCCCGACCACTCGCTTCGCTGGAGGGTACATGACGGCCGTCCATCGCCTGGCGCATTGCAGTTGGTCGTCAGGCGATTCTGAAATTCCGAGAAATGCGAATGGCGGTGTATTTGTTTTTCCATCTTTTACGGATGCAATGAGATGCGCACATTCAGTATCAGAATTAATCCAGTCACAAATATGCATCTTTGAATAAAGACGCATGCCCTCGGCACTTTCTAAATCAGGCTTGAGCGCGAGCGCCTTATCATAAGCAGCGAAGGCTTCGTCGTAGCGCTTGAGATCATAGAAAACATTACCGCGACCAAGCCAGGCACTGTCTAAATCAGGCTTGAGTGCGAGCGCCTTATCATAAGCAGCGAAGGCGTCGTCGTAGCGCTTGAGACCATAGAAAACATTGCCGCGACCAAGCCAGGCACTTTCTAAATCAGGCTTGAGTGCGAGCGCCTTATCATAAGCAGCAAAGGCGTCGTCGTAGCGCTTGAGATCATGGAAAACATTACCGCGACCAAGCCAGGCGGTTTCCAAATCAGGCTTGAGTGCGAGCGCCTTATCATAGGCAGCAAAGGCGTCGTCGTAGCGCTTGAGACCGTAGAAAACATTACCGCGACCAAGCCAGGCACTTTCTAAATCAGGCTTGAGCGCGAGCGCCTTATCATAAGCAGCAAAGGCGTCGTCGTAGCGCTTGAGATCATGGAAAACATTACCGCGACCAAGCCAGGCACTTTCCAAATCAGGCTTGAGTGCGAGCGCCTTATCATAAGCAGCAAAGGCTTCGTCGTAGCGCTTGAGATCATGGAAAACATTACCGTGACCAAGCCAGGCACTTTCTAAATCAGGCTTGAGCGCGAGCGCCTTATCATAAGCAGCAAAGGCCTCGTCGTAGCGTTTCAGATTACGGAAAACGTTACCGCAACCAAGCCAAGCGTTACCAAGGTTAGGATTGAGGGAAAGTGCTCTGTCAAAAGCAGGGATTGCTTCGTCATAGCGTTTAAGTTCGCTATAGAGGTTACCTTTATTAAGGTGTGCTTCGGCGTATCGCGGATTAATAGCCAGAGCATTTTCAACGCTCGAGAGTGCCGCATCATATTGTTTCATTTCTGCAAGGACAGAGCCTCGCTCATTGAGCGCAGCAATATGATTTGGCTGAATCAAAAGGAGTTTGTCGAACTGCGTTACTGATTCTTGAAATTTGGAAAGGTTGAACAATGAAATTGCATTCACATACAACAGCAATGGATTGGCATTGTTGAGTTGAAGCCCCTGCTGACAGACTTCAAGGGCAGATCCATAGTCTCCCGCCTGGTATAAAACAGTAGCGTAATTTTCTATGAATTGAATATTGGACGGCTGTATCGACAAGGAGCGCGCCATGAGGAGCTTGGCTTGCTTGATATTTCCAACCGTTGCCTCGATGACACCAAGAAAATGAAGTGCGTAAAAATTATCAGGACCGCTTTTTATGAGTTGACGGTATAATTTGGCAGCTTCGTCGTGGTTTCCCTTTTGCTGCAAGACAATTGCTGTTTGCAGTACCTGATGATCGTCTATCCGCGGCATTCGACGCTTACTCTCGAATACAATCTAGAACCACTCATCCCAACTCTACTGCACTCCGCTTTTTGGGCCGAGCGACATTTGTTTGCTTGCCGGCAGCGATGGCACTGCGACGGCGCGCGTCTTTTGGCGCATTGTGATGCTTTAACGTCTTGCAGCGCTGCTTATTTACCGTTTTGTTGCGCCATCACATTGCCTCCCCCAAAGGCTCGGGACAAGGCACCGTACCGGCCGGCTCGTTCGACGATTTCGAGTGGCCTTCGCGGCCGCTGGACGTTCTCGCGTTGCGCGAGGGTTCGAGGCGGTCAGCTGCTCTGCTACTTCGGCTTGAAGCCGCGAAACGCCCATCCGGCCATCAATCCGAACAGCAGCAGGGCAATTGGCGGCCCCAGCAACAGGACAGGGATTGCGATAAATTCGGCCGGCGCGTGAAATCCGCCCTGAATTCCGTAGAGGATCAAATAGACGATCCAGCCCATGATCCAGGCAGCGGACGTCAGTAGCCAGACGCGTAACAATCCCCGACGCCAGTTTATGGGCGCTGCTGCGCGCGCTAATTCACCGGAATCCCGAACGTGGAGACCAAAACGGGGCATTGCGACTGCTCCTACCCGAATGACGCGGCAAACGTGTCGAGTCTGCACACGGCCACCTAACGCCCGTGCGAAGTCACTGTTCCATCAAAGGCCAGCCGCGCCAAGGCGAAATTTGTTTCTTATTCCTTTACCGCGCCGGTCATGGCCGAGACATAGTGCTCGACAAAGAAGGCGTAGAGGATGACGAGCGGCAGTGAGCCGATCATCGCGCCGGCCATCAGTGAGCCCCAGCGATAGATGTCGCCGTCGACCAGCGCGGTCACGATCGCAACTGGCACGGTCTTGTACTGCGTCGAGGAAATGAAGGTGAGGGCGTAGATGAATTCGTTCCAGCACAGCGTGAAACAGAAGATAAATGCCGAGATCAGGCCCGGAATCGACAACGGCAGCACAATGCGAGCCAGGATCTGCCAGCGGCTGGCGCCATCAATCAGCGCGCATTCCTCGAGCTCGAACGGTATGGTCTTGAAATAGCCCATCAGCAGCCACGTCGAAAACGGGATGAGAATGGTCGGGTATGTGAGGATCAGGGCGAATGGCGTGTCGAATAACCCGTACTGGAAGACAACGGTCGAAAGCGGAATGAACAGGATTGACGGCGGCACCAGATAAGCGAGAAAGATCGCGCCGCCGACCCATTGCGCGCCCTTGTAACGCAGCCGGACGATCGCATAAGCGGCGAGCACGCTGGCCATGATTGACAGCGCAGTCGCGCAGACGGCGACCAGCATCGTGTTCCACAGCCAGATCGGATAATCGGTCTCGAACAGCAGCTTGTAGATGTGCTTGATTGTCGGATTCCAGGTCCAGAACGGGCTGAAGGTTTCGAGATCGAGCAATTGCTCATCCGGTTTGATCGAGGTCAGTCCCATCCAGTAAAACGGAAACAGCAGCACGAATAGAATGATTGAGAGCGGCAGATAGAGCGTGATGAGCCGGCGCGGCAGCGAATGCAGATAGCTCATACCCTCGGTCGCGTCGGCAAGCGGCGCCGAGCCAGTCAGCACGTCACGCGGCGAGGCAGCCTTGCCGGCGAGAGCGTCAGTCATTGCTCTCTCCCTGTTGCCACTTCCTTCGCTGCAAGCCGAACCACGACACCAGAATGGCTGCGAGCAGGAACGGGATCATTGCGGTCGAAATTGCTGCCCCTTCGCCCAGCTGGCCGCCCAGGATCGCGCGCTGATAGGAGAGCGTCGCCATCAAATGGGTAGCGTTGACCGGCCCGCCGCGCGTCATCACCCAGATCAGCTGGAAATCGGTAAATGTGAACAGCACCGAAAATGTCATCACGACAGCGATGATCGGCGTGAGCAGCGGATAAGTGATGAAGCGAAAGCGCTGCCACGGCGTTGCGCCGTCGATAGTCGCGGCTTCATAGAGCGATGGCGACACAGTTTGCAGGCCGGCGAGCAGCGTGATCGCCACAAACGGCACGCCGCGCCAGATATTGGCGAAGATCACCGACCAGCGCGCATTCCAGATGTCGCCGAGGAAGTCGATGTTGACCGTGATCAGGCCCATTTTCTTGAGCGACCACGAAATGATCGAGAATTGCGGATCGAACAGCCACCAGAATGCGATTGCCGACAGCACCGTGGGCACAATGAACGGCACCAGCACAAGTGCGCGAAGGATCGCCTTGAACGGCAGATTTTCGTTGAGCAGCAGTGCGAGGTAGAGTCCGACCGCGAATTTTATCGCACTGGCCACCGTCGTATAGAGCAGCGTGTTGAACACCGAGAGCCAGAACGTCGAGTCGTCCCACAGCCATTCGTAATTCTCGAGCCCGACAAATATGCCGGAACGGCCGATGCGGGCATCGGTGAAGGACAGCCAGACACCAAGGCCCAGCGGGTAGGCCAGAAAAAGAATGAGAAAGGCCGCCGCCGGCAGCATGAACCACAGACTCAACCACTCGCGGTTGGTCTTGAGGCGCTCCCATGCCGAAGCCTCACGCATGACGCGTCTTGTGCCGCCTTGGTCTAGTGCAATTGCCATCGCGATCCGCGTGTCACGTTGCAAGGAGACGTCGGCCGGCGGGAGCGACTGCTCCCGCCGGCCGGCTTGACTAGCGGTAGATGCGCTTGAGCTGACGCTCGGCGATCGCGATCGAGCCCTTCACATCTTCGCGGCCGGTGCAGTAGTTGGCGAACATGTCGAGCACGACGAAATCAGCAATCGCAGTCGCGGCCTTCTCGCCGACCGAACCGAGCCCGCCCGCGGTTAAGGTCCGCTTCGCTGCCTGGCCGAAGACCGTGTTCTTCGGATCGGCAGTCCAGATCGGGTTCTTGTCGTAGGCATTGAGGCAATGCGTGAGATAGCCCTGTGCCGACTGGATCCACGGGTTGAAGTTGTCCGCCTCGAGCATGAACGCCATCAGCGCCTTACAGGCTTGCGGATACTTGGTGTAGGTCATCGCCATGGCCGGATACATCAGATGCAGTTCGGTCGGCTTTCCGATTGGGCCGACCGGCCAATACGAATGGTCCATATCCTCGGCGATCTGTTTCTTGGTCGCGTCCTTTTTGGCCGCGACATAGATCGAGATGCCGTTGTCGGTCCAGTTGATTTCGCCGGCGAGGAAAGCCTTGTTGTTGGAGGCATCGTTCCAGGCAGCGACGCCAGGGATCATCTCGGCATAGAGCGCCTTGGCAAATTCGAGTGCCTTGGCGGTTTCCGGCGAGTTGATAATGACCTTGTCGCTTTTGTCGACGGTATTGCCGCCCTGCGACCACAGACACCAATGCACCCAGCCGTTGCCGTCGCCCGAGGCGTGACCGAGCGCAAAACCGCCGGGCGTATTGTTCGCCTTCATGGCTTTGGCATATTCTAGGAATGCGGCAGACGTTTCCGGGAACTTGGAGAAGCCTGCCTTCTTCGAGGCTTCGAGCCGGTAGTTGATCATGTTGCCCGAGTAGCAAATTGGAATCGCGATCCACTTGTTGCCGCTCTTGCCGTAAGTGATCGCGCTCGGCACCCAGCCGCCATATTTCTTGCCGAGATAATCGGCGACGTCGGTGACGTCGACGCATTTCTGCGGAAACAAATGCGGCAGCGAATAAAGGCCCCAGAACAAATCCGGGCCGGTGCCCGTATTGGCGGCGACCGAAGCTTTCGGTTGCACGTCCTCATATGACTCGCGCGCAATATCGACTTTTACGCCCGTCGCTTTTGTGAAAGCCTCGATCAGCTTGACGAACGCATCGTCTTCCGACTGGACGAAATATTTCCAGCGCAGCATTGAAAGCTTAGCGTCTTTTTCGGGCTTCCAGGGTGCATTCTGCGCCCAGGCCTTCGCCCAATCGAGCAAAGCCGGGCCGGTGAGAGCGCCTGCCGCGCCCAGGGCCGTGCCGCCCTGCACCAGAGCGCGGCGTGTGAATGTCGTCATTGGTCGTTCCTCCGTTGTTAAATTTATGAGTTGAGTCGTTGTCCGGATGCTTCGTCGAAAAGATGGACGAGCCGCGGATCGGGTTTGAGCCGGATCTTGTCGCCCGGCTTGAATTGGTGGCGCTCGCGGAACACCGCGATGACCTCTTCGCCGCCGAGTTTGGCGACGACCTGCAGCTCGGAACCGGTCGGCTCGATAACCTGCACCTCCGCCTCGGCGCCGTCGTCGGCGAGAGAGAAATGCTCCGGCCGTACGCCATAGACCGCGGGTTGGCCATCGTTGGCAGTGCCGGCCCCCGGCAGCGAGAACTTGACGCCCGCAGGTCCTTCGAAGCTCGCGCTGCCGTTGTTGCGGATACGCCCCTTGATCATGTTCATCGCCGGTGAGCCGATGAAGCCAGCGACGAAGATGTTGTTCGGCCGATCGTACAGTTCAAGCGGTGCACCAATTTGCTCGACCAACCCGTCATGCATGACGACAATCTTGTCGGCCATTGTCATCGCCTCGATCTGATCGTGGGTTACATAGATCGTCGTGGTCTTGAGGCGCTGGTGCAATTCCTTGATCTCCGTGCGCATCTGCACGCGAAGTTTGGCGTCAAGGTTCGACAGCGGCTCGTCGAACAGGAAGACTTGCGGATCGCGCACGATGGCGCGGCCCATGGCGACGCGTTGACGCTGGCCGCCGGACAACTGGCGTGGAAAGCGCTGGAGCAATTGCGACAGGCCGAGAATGTCGGCGGCGCCCTGCACGCGCTCTTCAATTTCGCTTTTCGGCGCACCGCGCAGTTTCATGGAAAACGCCATGTTGGCCGCGACGGTCATGTGCGGGTAGAGCGCATAGTTCTGGAAGACCATCGCTACGTCGCGTTCTTTCGGCGGCAGATTATTGACCACGCGATCACCGATACGGATTTCACCCGCCGTGATGTTTTCGAGGCCGGCGACCATTCGCAGCAAGGTCGACTTGCCGCATCCCGACGGCCCGACCAGCACGACGAACTCGCCATCGCGTATCGAGATATTGACGCCGTGGATGACGTTGGTCGCGCCAAAGGCTTTCCGCACGTCGCGGATCTCAACCGAAGCCATTCAGTCCTCCCAAGGGCGCCGCAGCGCCCTTCGCGCATTTTCTTCGGCTACTTCGCCGTATTGGTCGGTGTCAGCCCCAGACACCCGCGCACGACAAATCATCGGGCTTTCGCCTGTCGAAAAGCAAGCCCGACTTTGGAGTTGACGGCGGCCCAATAATAGTGGGCCAGCAGGGGGTTAGAGGGCGAGACCACCGTCGACGAGGTGTGGCTGACCGGTGATGTAGCTCGATTCATCGGAGGCCAGAAACAGTGCGAGCGCAGCGACTTCCTGCGCCGTTCCCAGCCGCGCCATCGGCTGGCGGGCAATGAAGTTCCCGCGCACGTCCTTGAGCGGTCGGCCGGTCTCTTTCGCAACCGCCACTACGCGGTCCTCGAAGGAAGGGGACACAATGGTCCCGGGGCAGATGGCGTTGCAGCGGACGCCCTGGGTGATGAAATCGGCGGCGACCGCTTTGGTCAGGCCGATGACGGCGGCCTTGGTCGCGCCATAGGCGTAGCGTTTCGGCAGACCTTTGATCGAGGACACGCCCGACGACATGTTGATGATCGAGCCGCCGCCATTCTTCAGCATGGCCGGCAGGAAGGCTTTGATAGTCCGGTGCATGGACCTGACGTTCAGGTCGAAGGAAAAATCCCAGTCCTTGTCCGAGCAGTCGAGTACCGTGCCCTGGTGCACATAACCCGCCACGTTCGCGAGAACGTCGAGCGCGCCGAACTCCTTTGTAATTGTTTTCGCAAATGCCTCGACGGCTTTCGTCGAGAGAACATCGAGCTTGGCGCACTTCGCGGCCTTCAGCCCCTTGAGCTTGCCCACCGCGATGTCAGTGGCAATGACCTTCGCGCCCTCGGCAATAAACGCTTCCGCAATGGCACGGCCAATGCCCTGTCCTGCGGCAGTCACCAGCGCCACCTTGTTCTTCAATCGATCAGTCACCACCACCTCCGTTGTCATTCCGGACGCCGCGAAAGCGGCGATCCGGAATCCAGAAACATACTCATTGCCGGGTTCTGGATTCCGGGTTCGCGCTTGCGCGCGCCCCGGAATGACGAGAACCTAGTGGTTGTCGCGCGGCGTGCTCTTTTGCGCCACACGTTGATATTTCACCGCCGGCTTGAGCACCATGCCGTCAGCCAGCTGATCCACGATGCCGCGCTGGATTTCCTGCCACGGTGTCTGGCTCTCCGGATAGTGGTAACCACCGTTCTTGAGCAAGGCGGCGCGTCGGCGAGCCAGCTCTGCTTTTGAAATCAGGATGTCAGCAGTGCCTTTGCCGAGATCGATGCGCACGCGATCGCCGGTTTTGAGCAGCGCAATTCCGCCATTGGCCGCCGCCTCGGGCGATGCGTTGAGGATCGAGGGCGAACCGGATGTGCCGGACTGCCGCCCGTCGCCGATGCAGGGCAGCGAGGCAATGCCCTTTTTGATCAGCGCCGCCGGCGGCTGCATGTTCACCACTTCGGCCGAACCGGGGTAACCGATCGCGCCGGCGCCGCGCATGAACAGCAGCGTGTGCTCATCGATCTTCAGCGTCGGATCATCAATGCGATGGTGGTAGTCCTCCGGTCCTTCGAACACAACGGCGCGGCCTTCGAAGGCGTTCTTGTCCTTCGTGTTGGAGAGGAAGCGAGCGCGGAAGTCGTCAGAAATCACGCTGGTCTTCATGATCGCGGAATCAAACAGATTTCCCTTGAACACCTTGAAGCCGGCCTGTTTTCTCATCGGCACGCTGTAAGGCTTGATGACGTCGGTGTCCGCGCTCTTTGCGCGCCTGACGTTTTCGCCCATTGTTTTGCCATTGATCGTCAACGCGTCGGCGTGGATGCGCTTTGCTTTCAGCAGTTCGTGCATCACCGCCGGTAGTCCGCCCGCGCGGTAATATTCTTCCCCGAGATATTTTCCGGCCGGTTGCATGTTGACCAGGAGCGGCACGTCGTAGCCGACCTTCTCCCAGTCCTCGATTGAAAGTTTTACACCGACATGCCGGGCAATCGCGTTGATATGGATCGGAGCGTTGGTGGAGCCGCCGATCGCCGAATTGGCGACGATGGTGTTTTCGAAAGCCTTGCGCGTGAGAATGTCTGAGGGCTTAAGATCTTGCTTAACGATTTCGACCGCGCGTACGCCGGTATCGTAGGCGATCTGTCCGCGCTCCCGGTACGGCGCCGGGATGGCAGCGCAACCGGGCAACGACATGCCCAATGCTTCGGCCAATGCGTTCATAGTCGAGGCCGTGCCCATCGTGTTGCAATGGCCGATCGACGGTGCCGAGGCTGACGCGATTTCCAGGAACTCCTGATTGTCGATGCGGCCGGCGGCGAGGTCTTCGCGCGCCTTCCAGACCACGGTGCCGGAACCCGCGCGCTCGCCCTTCCACCAGCCGTTGAGCATCGGCCCACCGGAAAGAACGATGGCGGGTATGTTCACCGTTGCGGCCGCCATCAGGCACGCCGGCGTGGTCTTGTCGCAACCGGTCATCAGCACGACGCCGTCGAGCGGGTAGCCGTAAAGCACCTCGACGAGGCTGAGATAAGCGAGGTTACGGTCGAGCGCTGCGGTGGGGCGCTTGCCGGTCTCCTGAATTGGATGGCACGGGAACTCGAACGCGATGCCACCGGCGGACCGAATTCCCTCACGCACGCGCTTGGCGAGCTCAAGGTGGTGACGATTGCAGGGAGAAAGGTCCGAACCGGTCTGCGCGATGCCGATGATCGGCTTGCCGGATCGCAGCTCCGCAGGCGTGAGACCGAAATTAAGGTAGCGCTCGAGATACAGCGCCGTCATGCCGGGGTTTTCAGGGTTGTCGAACCAGAGCTGCGATCGCAGCTGGCGAGCGGATTTCCGGGCAACTTTTGCCATGTCTTGTCCAACCGTCAATTCGAGGTGGTGTCTAGATGATCGCAGCGCGGCAAAAACTGCAAGGACTGATCGGCGTGTAGAATTTAAGGAAGAGGCCGCGACGCGGCCGCGCTGAATTAGCGCTTATTTTGAGTCCAGAACGAAGACGCCATTCCAATCCGCGGGTGGCGGCTCTTGTTCGAAGGTCCGAATGCGCTCGTCATAAAGATCGAGTAAATAGTCTAGACCGAAGCCATTCGAGATCTTGCGGCACCGCGCAATAGTTTTCGCAGCACCGGTAAAATCACATTGACGGAACTGCGCGAGCATCGCGCTGACGTCGTGGTGCAATTGGCCAAATAGATCACTGCCGGCCACATCCGCGCGACCGAGAACTGTGTAGACAGATTCCGGCTCCGTCTTTCCCTTGACGGTAATGCAGTCAAGCTCCAGCACCGCGAACTTGTCGCGAAGGCCTGTCGCCGTTTTTGAGCCAAGAATGATGGGAACGCCGTAGTTCTTCGATTGCCCTTCCAGCCGCGACGCGAGATTGACTGGATCTCCCAGCACCGAATAGTTGAAGCGCAAATCTGAGCCCATGTTTCCGACGACGCACTTGCCGGTATTGATTCCAACGCCGACATTCAGCGGAATAAAGCGCTGTCCCATTTCCTTCGCTTGCTGCTCGCGTTGGCGATTGAGTGTCTCAACGCGCAGGAGCATCTCCAGCGCCGCCTCGCAGGCGTTGACTTCGTGCTGGGCGTCGTTCAGCGGCGCGTTCCAGAACGCCATGATCGCGTCGCCCATGTATTTGTCGATGGTGCCGTTGTGCTCAATGATGGCGTTGGTCAACGGCGTCAGAAAGCTGTTCATCAGCGAGGTCAGGCCCTGCGGGTCGTTCTTGTAGAGTTCGGAGATCGTGGTGAAGCCCCGCACATCGCTGAACAAGATGCTCATCTCGCGTTCTTCGCCGCCGAGCACGAGCTTTTCCGGTGAATTCGCCAGCTGCTCGACCAGGTCAGGGGACAGATATTGGCCGAAGGCGGAGCGGATACGGCGGCGTTGCGCCTGCTCGCTCATATAGTTGCTGAATACCAGCGTGAGATAGACGAATGCGCTCGACAAAAGCGGGTAGGTGAAATCAAACAGCAATCGGTCTTGCACGTAGAAATACCAGGAGGCGCCCGCCGTCAGCGCCATGATCGCCGCGCCGAACATCAGCAGGTAGACCGGACTCAAAATCGGCGTCAGCCAGATGATGGCGGCACCGAGCAGAATCGCCGCGCACAGCTCTACGCCGACAGCATAGTTGGGCGCCGACAGCACGGATTGCGTCAGCACGCTTTCGAGCACCTGGGCGTGCACTTCGACACCCGGCATGACCGGATCAATCGGCGTTGTTTTGGAATCGAGCAGCCCAACGGCTGAGGTCCCGACCAGCACAAGTCGACGGTTGACGCGCTCCGCCGGAATCTTCCCTTCAAGGATGTCCGCAGCGGACACGTAGCGCGCCAGATCGTGCGGCGCGAAGTGAATCCACAGCTGGCCGTTGCGGTCCGTCGGAATTACGAAGCCTGGTACCGCCGCGCTTTGCACGCCTGCGTTATCGGATCGGATCAGGACGGTGCTGCTCCCGCTCACCACCCGTAACATTTCGAGGGTCAGCGACGGCATGATCGTGCCCTGCGCCTGCATCACAATCGGCACGCGCCGCACGATGCCATCGCGCTCGGCGCGGATGGTGAACAGGCCGCGTCCGCTGCCCGACTGCTCGAGGATCGGTATATTGCGGAGCAGGCCGGGGAAGTTCAGCAGAAAAGGCCGTGCATCGCCGCCCATGGTCGCAATGCCAACGGCCGGTTTGGCTCCCTCGGGCTGCGCGACGGCGAATGGCAGTCCCAACTCGCCGAGCACGACATGCGAATTGCGCAGCGCTTCCGCGAAAACAGCGTCATTGCTCGGCAGGGCGCGTAGTTTCGATTTCGTCGCATCGTCGAGATCGCGGAAAACGTCGGCGGCGACGCCAGGCGACATCCTGTCCGGTTCGGCGAACACGATATCGAATGCGATCACGAGAGCGCCCATTTGCGTCAGGCGGTTGATGAGATCCGCGACGCGCGTTCGCGGCCAAGGCCATTGGCCGACTGTCCGGAGGCTCTTCTCGTCGATATCGACGATCACGACCGGTCGTTCCGTTGCCTCGCGGGGTTGCAGCACCTGGAACAGGTCAAAGACGCGAACCCGTAGCTCCTGGAGCGGCAGTGGATCGAGGACACGAAGCGCGGCGAGCGCGACGAGCAGCATGAGGGCCAGAACGCGGGCCAACCCAAAATTCCGCGCGTTGCGCGAAAGCCATGCCATCAGTGATCGCCCATCTGCGAGCGAAGCGGCGAGCTCGTCATTTTTCCCGGAACGCCCGCATGAATTGATCCTGCAAGGGCTTGGTCAGATAGGACATCACCGACCGCTCGCCGGTCTGGACGAAGGCCTCGACCGGCATGCCGGGAATGAGCTTCACATCGCCGAGCCGTGCGATTTCACTTTTCGTCATGGCGATTCGCGTCGTGTAATAGCTCTGCCCTGTACGCTGGTCCGTCGTGGTGTCGGCCGAAACGCGGGTTATGGTGCCGTTGATTTCAGGCGTTGTCCGCAGGTTGAAGGCCGAAAATCGCAACACGGCCGACTGGCCGATCTGTATTTGATCGATGTCGTGCGGACTGACTTTCGCCTCGACCAGCAAATTGTCTGTATCAGGAACGATCAACATGATCGTATCACCGGCCGGGATCACGCCACCCACCGTGTGCACCTTCGACTCCAGCACGGTGCCATCCTGTGGCGCGCGGAGGTCGATGCGCTTGAGCTGGTCTTCGGCCGCGACCTTGCGCTCGACGAATTCGCCGAACTTGGCGTCGACCTCGCGCATGTCCTTGGCGACCTCGCTGCTCAGGTCCTGATCGATCTGGATGACCTGGAGTTCAGTCTCGGTCACCTTGCCCTTGGCCTGGGCGACGGAGGCCACCAGTTGCCCGCGCTCGCCCTCGAGCCGCGCGCCGTCGCGCTCAAGCGCGGTCAGCCGGGTGATCTGCACGAGGTTGTTTTTCCATAGCTCGCGCACGCCCTCGAGCTCCTTGCCGATCAGCGCGATCTCGCGCGCCTTCGCGTCCTGCTGGGCCGTGAGCCCTTTGATTTCGTCCTGCAGTTGCGTAATCCGCTGTTTTAACTGCGCTTTCTGACCCAGGCGCGCGGAGCGGCGAAGCTCGAACAGCTTGCGTTCGTTGGCTACGGCCACGGCGACAGATGGTTCGCCGGCGCGGGCCAGCAATTCCTTGGGGAATGTGACGGTCTCTGCGCCGTCACGTTCGGCTTCGAGCCGCGCTTTGCGCGCGCCCAGCTCATCGAGGCCTTTGGTGACAATGGCGAGATTGGCGCGCGTGACAGTGTCGTCCAGCTGCACAAGAACGTCGCCTGCCTTGACGCGATCGCCATCCTGCACATTGAGCTTGCCGACAACGCCGCCGGTCGGGTGTTGTATTTTCTTGACGTTGGAGTCGACGACGATCGAGCCTTGCGCGATGAGCGCGCCGGCAATTTGTGTGGTCGACGCCCAGCCGCCAACGCCGCCGGCGAGCAGCAAAACAATCAGTCCGCCGGCGAGCAGGTGGCGGTGGATCGATTCGCGCGAGCTTCCGGACGGGGCAGCGGGTCGCAACCGCTCGACCCATTCGACGAAGCGCTCACTTATGTTTGAAACGTGCGGCATCTTCATGCGCCGGCACTCCCGCTGTCGGGAACAATCTTAAGCGGCCGCGGGGTAGCAAGGGGCCGTTGCAGGACCTTCGACAAGACCTCGTCTTTGGGGCCGATGGCTTGGGTTCTGCCTTGGCTCATCATCAATAGTCGGTCGACCCCGGCAATTGCGCTCGGACGATGCGCGACGACGACGATGATGCCTTTGCGCTCCCGCACGCCAAGAATAGCGCGCGTCAAAGCTTCCTCGCCCTCGGAATCAAGGTTCGAGTTGGGTTCATCAAGCACGACCAGGAAGGGGTCGCGATAGACTGCGCGCGCGAGCGCGATGCGTTGTGCCTGGCCGGCCGACAAGGCTGAGCCCTGTTCGCCGATCTGTGTGTCGTAACCCGACGGAAGCCGAACAATCAGGTCATGCACGCCGACTGCTTTGGCGGCGGCAATCACGGCTTCATTGTCGGGCTCGGGTTCAAAGCGAGCGATGTTCTGCGCCACTGTTCCCGCCAGCAGCTCCACGTCTTGCGGCAGGTAGCCGATATGGCGGCCGAGTGCATCCGGCGCCCATTGGTCGAGCGCGGCGCCGTCAAGTCGTACCTTTCCGCGTACTGGCTGCCAGACGCCGACGAGCATGCGCGCGAGTGACGATTTGCCGGAGCCACTGGGGCCGATGACACCGAGTCCCTGTCCGGCCTCCAACTCGAACGCAATATCCTGTGCGACAATTTTCGGAACGCCGGGCGGGGAGGCGCTGACACTTTCGACCGTGAGCCGGTGGACTGGTGGCTGCAGCTGCATCGGCGTAGCCGTCGCGGGCAACACTTTCAGCAGATTGTTGAGCCGGTGCCAGCTCTGCCGTGCGGCAACGAATCCCTTCCAGTTACCGATGGCCAGATCGACCGGTGCCAGCGCGCGCGCGCTGAGGATCGATCCGGCAATGATGATGCCTGCGCTGGCTTCCTGGTTGATGACAAGGTAGGCGCCGACGGCGAGAACAACTGACTGCAACATCATCCGCAGAACTTTGGAAACTGCCCCGAGGCCGCCGCCGAGATCGCTCGCTTCTTGCTGGCTGCGCATGTATTGCCGGTTGGCATCAGACCAGCGCGCCGCGATGCGGCCGGCCATCCCCATGGAGATGAGTGCCTCGGCGTTGCGGCGGCTGGCTTCCGCGAGACCGTTGCGCGCGATTGCGGCCTCGGTCGCCGCCTTCGTCGGCGCACGCATCAGAATTTCGGTGACCAATGTCAGCGCAATCAGAATGATTGCGCCTCCCAGCGCGGTGAAACCAATGAGCGGATGGAAGGCAAAACAGATGGCCAGATACAGTGGGATCCAGGGCAGATCGAATAATGCGATGGGGCCGAGGCCGGAAAGATATGACCGGAGCGCATCGAGATCGCGCAGCGGCTGAGTGCCCTCACTGCGCGCGCCGACCCTTAAGGGGGCTCGCATCAGCGTATCGTACACGCGCCCGCTGAGCGTTTCGTCAAGTTCGCCGCCGATACGGACAAGGATCCGTCCGCGGATTGCATCAAGGATCCCGAGGGCGGTGAACAGGCCGCCCGCCAGAACCAGCAAGCCAACCAGCGTCGGCATGCTCCGGCTGGGCAGCACGCGATCGTAAATCTCCAGCATGAACATCGCGCCGGTGAGCATCAGGACATTGCTCATCCCGCTGATCAAGGCGGTGCCGTAGAAAGCGCCCCGGCATGCGGCGAGCGCTTCCGCAAGTTCCGAACGTGCCGGGCGATTTCGATCCGATTGCTGCATCGACAAGATACCTGACGACAATCAATGGCTGCAAAGCTGGCTGCAGGTCCGCACTGTTGCCGATAATTCAGCCCCCTGACTGTTAATTATGCCACAGAAGGCGGAATTTGTCGCCAGATCCAGGGGCAGCGTTAACGATGCCCGGGCCTTGCGTACCAGCGTCTGGCGCGCTGCCAGGTCAACTGTGATGGAGAATATCCGAGCCGGCCAGATTGACGTTCGCCCCGGCGAGATGAACTTCCATGCTCACGGTGTTCGCCGTATCGGTCGTATTGACGTAGACGATCGTCTGGTTGTTCGCGGCGTCTACAAACCAGCTGATGCTGTGCACGTCGACCGTATTGGCCGCAGCAACTGCATTGGCCTGCACCTGGGTCGCGCCCGCAATAGCCGTAAAATCGAGATGGTCCGATCCATGCGTGAAATTGTTGATCGTGTCGAAGTGGCCGGCGCCGGACTGTGAATCCGTTGTGGCCTTGAAGACAAACGTATCGTTGCCGCTGCCACCGTTCATGATATCGGCGCCGGTGTTGCCGATGAAGACGTCATTGCCGCCGGTGATGCCGCCATTGCCGTTCATCGTTGAACCGCCGGCCTTGGCGATGAAAATGTCATTTCCCGCAGTTCCATCCAGCGTGCTGCCGGAGACGTCGGTGACCGTCACCTGGGCGGTGGACGTGACAGCGCCGCCGTCGGACAGCGTGTAGTTGAATGAGCCGCCGTTGGGGTTGTTGTTGCCGCCGCTATCGCTGAAGGTCACCGCAGTTGCGCCGGAGGCGTGAGTTGCTGTTCCGCTGCTGGCCCCGCTCACGCCATTGATGCTGAGCTGAGCCAATGTATTGTCGGGATCTGTGTCGTTTGCGATCAGCGCAGAATCAGGAATCAGGAACGAATTGCCATTCCCGAAATTGGTGACGACGTGATCGGCCGTCGCGGTCGGTGGGTCATCAATCGCGGTGACATGGATGGTCGTTGTCGCAAGGTTGCTGTCAGCCAGTCCGTCGTTCACCGTCACCGTGAGGGCGCGATCCGACGTATTGGGATTATCGCTGGTATTGCTGAATATGATGTGGCTTAGCGCCGTCTGGTAATCGGTCAGGCTCGCTGTGCCGCTCAACGTGAGCACGCCCGTTGAAGCATCGTAACTCGACGCACTAATTCCAGCCGGCAGCCCTCCTGTCACCGATAGCAAGTCATTGGCCTGGTGGTTCGTCAGCGTGAGCGTTGCTGAATGCGCCACCGCGCCGTTGTCGACGTCGGTGATTTGCGTGAAAACGCCGATCGCGCTGTTCTCGGTGTAGTTCACCGATTGTGTTTGCGCTGCAGCCGTCGAGTAAGCAACCTTGAAATTATCGACGTAAACAACGTCTCCGTCATCGACATTGTCGCCGACCGAGAACTGGATCATCGTGTTCGCAGAAATATAAGAAGATATGTCGAAGGTGAATGTCTGATAGGCGGCGTCGACGAAAACGCCGTTTCCGGTCGTCCCGATCTGTCCGATCTGCGTGAAATGCACGCCGTCGCTCGACGCCAACACAAAGAACTGATCGTCGGCCTGTCCGCTGGGGATGTCCCGGCGATAATCGAAAGTGACCGTTGCCGCCGTCGCGCCGCTGAGATTGACGGTTCGCGTGAGCAGATCGGGGACGCCGGTTTCGGCATCCAGATCGGTAAGCCTGATCTGGAAATTGCCTGCGGCTGTTGTCGGGTCGTGGGCAACCTGAAATTCGCCGGCAATTGCGCTGCCATTAATCGCATTGAAATCGTCGTTCTGCTCGACCCAGGCGCCGTAGTCGCGCGTATTGAATTGGTCGAGCACGAAAGCGCCGTCTAGCTTCACCACCGGCGCATCGTTGGTGCCGGTGATGGTAATCACCAAATTTTGTGAACCGACATTGCCGTGGCCATCGTTGACTCGCGCAACGTAAGTGAGCGTGAGCTGGTCATCCTGCGCGAGCCAGTCGAGATCCGCGGCGGCCGGGTTGTAGTGCCAGCCGATGACCTTTTGCTCGCCATTGGAAATAACCGAGTCAAACGTGATGGCGCCACTGGCGATCAGCGTTGCAATCTTGCTGACGTCCGCCGCCGGAACGCTGCCGCCGTTGTACTTCGCGGTTGCATTGCCGGTGACGCTCACGGTGAGCGTATCGCCGAGATCCTGGTCGGTAACGCTGATGGTGCCGTTGACCTGCGGGATGTCCTGCGCGTGGCTGTCGCCGATGCTCTCGGCAATCGGGGCAGGATTGGTGGCGCCGTCAATGCTCGGCACGTCGTTGGTGCCGGTGATGGTGATTACCAGGTTCTGCGTGTTCGAATCCGCATGGCCGTCATTGACCTTGGCCACAAAGGTGAGAGTGAGGGTATCGCCGTCGCGCAGCCAGTCGAGATCGGCAGCGGCCGGATTGTAGTGCCAATTGATGGTCTGCTGCTCTCCATCGGAGGTGAGCGAATCGAAAGTGATGGCGCCGCTGGCAATCAACGCAGAAATATCGACCGAATCTTCGACCGGTACAGCGCCGCCGTTGTATTTCGCGGTCGCGTTGCCGGCGACGCTGAGGGTGAGCGTATCGCCGAGGTCCTGGTCGGTGATCTTGATCGTGCCGTCGACCTGCGGGATATCCTGCGCGTGGCTGTCACCGGCCACTTCATGGATCGTTGCCGGATTGGTTGCCGCGTCAATGGTTGGCACGTCGTTGGTGCCGGTGATGGTGATCACCAGATTTTGCGTATTTGAATCGACGTGGCCGTCATTGACCTTGGCCACGTAAGTGATCGTCAGCGTGTCACCCTCGCGCAGCCAATCAAGGTCGGCGACAGCCGGATTGTAGTGCCAGCCGATAATCTGCTGCTCGCCTGTGGAGTTGGGCAGCACATCGAAAGTGATGGCGCCGCTGGCGATCAGGGCCGATACATCGACCGAGTTTTCGACCGGTACGGCACCACCATTGTATTTCGCCGTGCCGTTGCCGGCGACGCCTACCGTGAGTGTGTCGCCAAGATCCTGGTCGGTGATGCTGATGGTGCCGTCGACTCTCGGAATATCCTGCGCATGACTGTCCCCAATGCTTTCGGCGATCGAGGCAGGATTTGTTGCGCTGTCGACGGTCGGCACGTCATTGGTGCCGGTGATGGTGATCACCAGGTTCTGGGCGCCGACATTGCCGTGGCCATCGTCGACCTGTGCCACGTAAGTAAGAGTGAGCGTGTCGCCCTGGCGCAGCCAGTCCAGATCGGCTGCGGCCGGATTGTAGTGCCAACCGATGGTCTGCTGTTCGCCATCCGAAGTGAGCGAATCGAAACTAACGGCGCCACTGGCAATCAGCGCCGAGACATCGACCGAATTTTCGACCGGCACAGCGCCGCCATTGTACTTTGCTGTGGCGTTGCCAGTGACGCTGACGGTGAGTGTGTCGCCGAGGTCCTGGTCGGTGATGCTAATGGTACCGTTGACCTGCGGGATATCCTGCGCGTGGCTGTCGCCAAGAATTTCGGCAATAGAAGAAGGATTGGTAGCCGCGTCGATCGACGGCACGTCATTGGTGCCGGTGATTGTGATCACCAGGTTCTGGGCGCCGATATTTCCGTGCCCGTCATCGACCTGTGCCACGTAAGTAAGAGTCAGCGTGTCGCCCTGGCGCAGCCAGTCAAGATCGGCGACGGCCGGATTGTAGTGCCATCCGATTGTCCGCTGTTCACCATTGGACGTAGCCGCGTCGAACGTGATGGCCCCACTGGCAATCAGTGCCGTGACATCGACCGAATTTTCGACCGGCACGGCACCACCATTGTATTTCGCGGCGGCATTGCCGGTGACAGTGACGGTGAGCGTATCGCCAAGATCCTGATCAGTGATGCTGATAGTGCCGTTGACCTGCGGGATGTCCTGCGCATGGCTGTCGCCGGGCACTTCGAGGATCGCCGCGGGGTTGGTCGCGGTGTCGATGTTCGGCACGTCGTTGGTGCCGGTAATTGTGATCACCAGGTTCTGGGCGCCGACATTGCCGTGCCCGTCATTGACCTGTGCGACATAAGTAAGAGTGAGCGTGTCGCCCTGGCGCAGCCAGTCGAGATCGGCGACGGCCGGGTTGTAATGCCAACCGATGGTCTGCTGCTCGCCGTCGGAGGTGAGCGGATCGAAACTAACGGCGCCACTGGCGATTAGTGCTGAAATATCGACGGAGTCTTCAACCGGTACGGCGCCGCCGTTGTACTTGGCGGTGGCATTACCGGTAACGGAAACCGTCAACGTATCGCCAAGGTCCTGGTCGGTGATGCTGATGGTGCCGTTGACCTGCGGGATATCCTGCGCGTGGCTGTCGCCGGCCACCTCAAGGATCGCCGCCGGATTGGTTGCGGCATCGATGGTCGGCACGTCGTTGGTGCCGGTGATGGTGATCACCAGGTTCTGCGCGCCGACATTGCCGTGCCCGTCATCGACCTGCGCGACATAAGTAAGAGTGAGTGTGTTGCCCTGGCGCAGCCAGTCGAGATCGGCGACGGCCGGGTTGTAGTGCCAGCCGATCGTTCGCTGTTCGCCGTCGGAGGTGAGCGCGTCGAAACTAATGGCGCCACTGGCGATCAGCGCCGAGACGTCGACGGAGTTCTCAACCGGTACGACACCGCCGTTGTAGGAGGCCGTCGCGTTGCCCGTGACGGAAGCCGTCAAGGTGTCGCCGAGATCCTGATCGGTAATGCTGATGGTGCCGTTGACCTGCGGGATATCCTGCGCGTGGCTGTCGCCAGCGACTTCGAGAATCGCCGCGGGGTTTGTCGCCGTGTCGATGGTTGGCACGTCGTTGGTGCCGGTGATGGTGATCACTAGGTTCTGGGCGCCCACATTGCCGTGACCATCGTTGACCTGCGCGACATAAGTCAGCGTGAGCGAATCGCCCTGGCGCAGCCAGTCGAGGTCGGCAACAGCCGGATTGTAGTGCCAGCCGATGGTCTGCTGCGCACCATTGGAGGTAAGCGCATCGAAGCTGATGGCGCCGCTGGCAATCAGCGCCGAGACGTCGACGGAGTTCTCAACCGGTACGGCGCCGCCATTGTATTTCGCGGTTGCGTTGCCGGTGACGCTGACGGTGAGCGTATCGCCGATATCGAGATCCGTGATGCTGATGGTGCCGTTGACCTGCGGGATGTCCTGGGCGTGGCTGTCGCCGGGCACTTCAAGGATTGCCGCGGGGTTGGCCGCCGCATCAATGGTTGGCACGTCGTTCGTGCCGGTGATCGTCACGGTGACGGATTGCGTCGACGTGGCGCCGAAATTATCCATGACCGTCACGTTGTAGGTGACAGTCAGTGTCCTGCCTTCAGCAAGGAAATCGAAATTCTTGTCGGCGGCGCTGAAGGTGAAGTCGACCGTACCCAAAACCGTGTGAGTGCTGTCGTGCAGCGTCAGCGAAAGCGCGTTTGCGAGCGTCGTCGACAACCCGCTTGGAAGCGCGCCGCCACCCGAGAGCGTGGCGGAAACCAGGCTGCTGCTGACGGTATGGGTGTCGTTGAGGTCGACATCGGAGAAGTGCAGCGTACCGGGCGCGGTCTGGTCGAGTGTCGAGTCGTTCTTGTCATTCGGAAGTTCGGCGGTCGTGTGCGGGCCCGACAAATCCACGACAAGCTTCGGCGCATCCTGAGTCCCGAACACGGTGATAATTGCTTGTTCCGTGCCGCCGCCGGCGACCGTCACATTGTATGTAACGGTCAACGTTTCTCCGGCCGCGAGGAAGTCGACCACGAGGTCGGGTATGTGAAAGGTGAAGTCGTTCGGGTCCGGACCGGTGAACGTCAAAGCGCTAGCCGCTGCAAGATTGCTCTGGTCGCCTGGCGTGAGCGGGCCTCCCGACCATACGAAGGTCGGCGTCCCGGCGCTGATGCCGGGAGAGTTTAGCGTGCCGGTCGTGCTGTCGGACGTTGGATCCCCGGTGTGGTTTTCCACTTCGATCAGCAGGCCTGGCGCGGGCGGTGGCGGTGGCGGCGGAGGCGGTAACACCTGCGGCGGATCCGAAACGGTGTTCTGCTGGGTAGTCCCCGGTCCGGGAGGCGGGGTGAAATTTGGCGGCGGGTTGTTGTCGATAATGAAGTTGATGTTTTGCGGAGGCGGCAAAATTTCGGGTGGAAGGAGAGTGCTCGATCCCCCTCCGCCGTTGCCCGTGGGACCTTGCCCTTGCTGCAATCCCACCGAGAACGTGTGGAGCGCTTCCTGTTGCGCGGCCTGGTATTGCGCCATCTGCGCAATGGAATTCGTGACGCTGTCTACGCTGACGGACGATCCAAAGGCGCGAATGACGATGGTTTCGCCAGGATCATCGATAAATCTGTGCTGCTCCGGCGTCGTGGCTGTCGCTTTGATCAACAACTCGACAATGCCGTATTGCCCGAGGTCTTTGGACGTGATTTTGCCGTCATCCAGGAACGCGATGTCGGAGGGCGCAGCCTGGGCTTCCTCGAAGGCGGCGAAGAATAGCGAAATCAGCGACAGCATTCCGATCCCGCCGCCATTGCGGCGAGCGCGAATGCTTGCGAAAGGCGTTTGGATACTGAGACGGCCGGCCTCCGCCATTTTGCCGGCGATGAATGAAAACGTGCCGCGGTCGATATCGACTAATGTCGCCGTCTCGTCACCGACATAGTCCTTCAATGCCATGCGGGCGTTGTCGGACAATGTAAAAGTTGTGCCGTCAGCGAAGCGGATGCTGAGCCGACCGCCGGCCGACGTCTCGATGACGTCGGTCGGGCCGACAAGATCGCCGATTTTAATAGCAACTGCGGGGCCACCGGACCGTGAAACGGTGCACAAGCCTACGAGGGTCTCGATTCGGCCGATAACAGGCGTGAGCGCGCCTGCCGCTTCCGAAACAAGACCACTCGGACTCCCGTCCGGCGTAATGCGGCAATGACCGGACACTTGGCCCTGCCCCCCCTGTACCTGCCAGCGTTTGAACTGTTTTCTGATCGATTTATCGCGCTGATTACAATTTAAATCAACGGCTAGGCGTTTTATAGGTTCAAATTAATGGTTTATTTCGAGGCTTTTACGCCGTTTTTTGCAGCACATCTCGGGCGGCTACAGCGGGAAACTTGCGGCACTACCCGCGGGAAGGGCATTCCGGTCGATTTAGACTTGGCGCTTGTTGATGTATCGGACAAATCGGGATAATAGTGCTGCTTCTAAATCGGGGACACCCACCCAGAGGGTAGGACGATGCGCGTGCATGCCACCGCCGTGTTCGTAACGGGTGCCATTTTATCCGTTGCTAGTTTTCTTGCTGAGCCGACGCGGGCTCAGGACAACCAGGCTCGCCCTGCTGTCCAAAACGTTTCGGTAAAACCCATCGGAAAAGTCGTCAGCGCGACAGGTTCGGTCACGCTCGAACACGTCAATGCCGTGGTCGTTCAGGCTGCACTGAGTGCTCAGCCCGGTCAGGCCAAGATCGGCGACGCGATTTATCTCGGCGATATCGTATCAACCGGCGCCGACGGCAAAGTTGCAATCACTTTTGCCGACGACACCGCGTTCGATCTGTCCAATAACGCCCGCATGGTCATGACGGAATTCGTCTACGACCCGAACAGCAAGGCGAACTCGACGCTGCTGAGCCTGACTAAGGGAACGTTCACTTTTGTTGCCGGCAAGATCGCAAAAAGCGGCGACATGAAAGTTGACACGCCCGTTGCAACGATGGGCATCCGAGGCACGACGCCGCACGTTGAAATCTCCGACGACGGCACCGTCAGGTTCTCCACCCTGCTTGAAGAGGGCAAGGATCAGGTTCTGCAAAAATACGGTGCAGGCGCCGCCAGACCTGGGGCATCGCCGGTCATAGACGAAGTCAAGAAGCCCAGTCTCGACATTTGTCGAGGGTGCTGAGCCGGCTTTGTTGGAACAAGCTGTTTTTGGTGCGAGCGATGCCAACACAGCCCAACACACTAAACGGTCGGCGTCGGCGCAAAAAAAATATTTGTGCCGCCGCTCGCCCCGATTCTAAAAAAACTGACATGTCATTCGCGCCGGGACGCCGCATTCTTTGCGGAGCCGCCCTGGCGCTTTTATTGGGTCTGGCGGCGACCGCAACATTTGCTGCTTCGCCGGCCGAAGAAAGAATTGCGAGTCGTCTGAAAAATATCGAACTGTGCAACGGTACAGATCGCAGCTCTCCTGAGCCTCAGATTAAAGGTTGCACGGCACTTATCGATGCTCCGAGAGAGACAACGCTCATACTGGCGATCGCTCACAACAATAGAGGCGATGCCTATGCCACGAAGCGCGACTATGACCGCGCGATTCAGGATTACGATCTCTCAATCAAATTGAATCCGACGTTCTCGAAGCCGTTCAATAACCGCGGCGTCGCCTATCAGAAGAAGGGCGACTATGACCGCGCGATCAAGGATTTCGACGAGGCCATCAAACTCAGTCCCGACTACGCCAGGGCTTTTGCCAATCGCGCAGAAACAAACCAGCGACGGCACGATTATCAGAGCGCGGTACGCGACTATGACAACGCAATCCGGCTCGACCCGGGTTTGGAAGCGGTGTGGAACGGACGTTGCTGGACTCGCGCAATTGTCGGAGAACTGCAGCCGGCCCTGGAAGACTGCAACAAGGCGTTACTCATTCAGCCGGCCGATGCCGCGACGCTCGACTCGCGTGGGTTCACGTATCTCAAGATGGGTCAGTTTGATTCCGCTATTTCCGATTACAACGCGGCGCTGCGCATCGAACCGAAGATGGCGAGCGCGCTCTACGGGCGCGGGCTTGCGCGGCTCAAGAAAGGTGATGCCGCTGGCGGCAACGCTGATCTTACGTCCGCAAAGAAGCTTGAGAAAACAGTCGCGGATGAATTCTCCCGCTACGGCGTGAACTAGCACCTTTGTAACCGGCCGACGATGACGGCCTTCACACATTTAATGCCCTGACGCGCTTTATTGCAGTGCGTGACCGGGAGTCCGGCCACTCCAACGCGGTTAACGCATGCCTAACGTTCTTTGGCGACGCGGCATGGTTGTCGGCATATTTGGGACTTCTTTCATATTCGGTGACGCGCCAAAATTCGCTTTTCAGAATCCATTCACCGCACCGTCCAATAACCGCGCCTCGCCATCGGGACATAAACCCGACTGAAAAAGTTTTAGCGCACAACGCCCGGTAACTCTCCGGAAATGGGATCGGAAAATCCGACCGACGTCTCCGGAAACAGGGGCGTTCGATCATGTCGGCCTTCGTGCGGACCGCGCGCATCATTTTTTCGGTCGCTGTTTGTTGCAGCGCTGCTTTCACCGATATGCACCCGAGCCGCTCCTCACCGGTTGCGGAACCGCAAGGCATCAGCGCGAGTGAATTGCAGGGCACGTTTGAAAGAATATCAGTAACCCCCCCTTTACAGCGGCTTGCCTTGCTCGCACCGGAATTGCCCGGCTCCGGCAAAAGTCCTGCGCAGCTGGCCGAACCGTTCAATATGCCGGCGAAAGCCGCGCTACCGGAAGAAATCGCCTCGAAATGGAGCGATTTGCAGTCGCGTGTTGTCGCCGACGAAAAGACGATTGCGGCCTGCCGCGCGAACGAAGCCTCGTGTTCACCGGCCGCCCGGCGCTTTTTGTCGCTCGTCGAATCCGGCGGCAAAAATGAGCGGCGCATTCAGCTGGGGAAGATCAACCGCGCGGTAAACTTGGCTATCCGGCCGGCCAGCGATTGGGCGCAATATGGTACCGCCGACTTCTGGGCGTCACCGCTGCAGACGCTTGCCAGCGGAGCGGGAGATTGTGAGGACTATGCAATCGTGAAGTATGTCGTACTTCGCGCGCTGGGAATGGCCGAAACCGATCTCCGGCTCATGGTTGTACGCGACGACAAGCACCAGACCGAACATGCGATCGTGGCGGTGCGAGACGAGCAGGAATGGCTGATCTTGGACAACCGGATGATGTTCATCGTCAATGCCGAGGACGCCCGTTACTACAATCCATTGTTCGTGCTCGAACAGAAAATGCCGCGGACTTTCGCGGCTGCTGACGTCAGTCTGATTACAGATCGATAATCTGGCCTTCGCGCGCCACGATTGTGCCGGCGCGGACATCATTAGCCTCGGCTGCCAGCGTATCCATAAAATCGTCGTCGTGCGACGGATCGTGGTGAAACAGGCAGAGGTGTTTGACGCCGGCCTCGTCTGCCATGCGCACGCCACGCGCCCATGTGGAGTGGCCCCAATCCGCCCGTGACACGATTTCCTCTTCCGTGAAGGTCGCATCGTAGACCGCCAGATCGGCGCCGCGAGCGAGTGCAACCAGTTCCTTGTCGCGTTTGCCGGGAAATCCTTCGGTGTCGCTGAGCAGTGCGAATGTGCGCCCGGCGTACTCAAGACGATAACCATTGGTTCCGTCCGGATGATCGAGCTGTGTTGTCCGCAGCACGACGTCGTCGTGCGGCCGTAACACGTCTCCGGACTGAAAATCGTGGAACTCGATCTTTGCCTTGAAAATATCGATAGGCACGGGAAACCATGGTGAGCTCATAAGCCGCCGCATGACTTGCTCGATACTGTCCCCCGGTTTCAAATTCCCTGCCCAGACGCGCACGTGAAAATCTTCGCGAAAAAACGGAGCAAAGAACGGCAAGGCGGAGACGTGGTCGAGATGACAATGTGTGATGAAAATATCGACGTTCCGAATCTTCTTGTCTTTCACAAGCTCCAGACCAAGCGAACGCAGCCCGGTCCCGGCATCAAAAATGAGGACGCGGTCACCGCAGCGGACCTCGATGCAGGGAGTGTTGCCGCCATAGCGAATTGTCGTGGGACCGGGACAGGGAATGCTTCCTCGGACGCCCCAGAACCGAACCCGCATCGAGGTTTTTAACATTCATTGTCCTGAAAATGTACGTCGTAAATTTTATTGGGAATGAGTAGCAATGTCGAGCAGGGTGCCCGAAGGCGCTATTCGCCGGGCTTTGCTACATTCTTGCGCAGCGCGCGTATCGCCTGATCGGCGGCGGTGACGCCGGTGATCCAGCCTCCATGCGCGGTCGAGAAATCGCCGTGCGAGCAGGCCTCGCCGGCAAAGAACAGGCGGTTATCCACTGGCGCCGCAAGCGTCGTGCGGCTGTTCGCCATGCCGGGCAACGCGTATGAATATGAGCCACCTGCAAACGGGTCGGCACCCCAACAGTGAATATGAATTGGCGCAATTCTTCGGGCAAAATTACTCCCCAATTTTCCCGTGAGCTCGGACACTGCAAAATCGAAGAACGCGGATGTACCGCTGGCTTCGAGGTGCGCGGGCAAGTCTCCACCAAAATAAACCTCAATCTGCGGCCGTCCAAAAGGCCGCAAGTGGTACGTCGCAGTTGCGGTGCGATCTGTCGCCCCGAACAGACGGCAATCTTTTTCGAATTCTTCGGCGTCCTCAAGCGATAAGAATAATTTGTCGGCTAGGCCCAGCGGCAACCCGCGCGCGGCTTGTATCTTTTCCGGAAGTGCCGGCGCAAACAGCTGTTCGAGCTCGGCAAGGATCGACGTCGGAAGTGTCACGATCGCCTGGTCCGCAACGAGGGTTCCGCGCGACGTCTCAATTTTCAAACGTTTTCCGTGGTGATCAATCCGCTGCACGGGGCAATCGAGAATTGCCGGTACGCTTTCACCGTATTTGGCAATTGTCGCGCCGTAGCCTTCAACAATGCGCCAGTTCACGCCGGTTTCGTCAAAGTTGTCGAAGTCGCGCGCGGAGACGCGATCGAGTTCGGCGCCACTAATGTAGGTGCCGATTGCGCCGATGAGGTTGTTCCAACGACATCCTGCGGCAAACAGCGCCGCCGCCGGAACGTCCGGCTCGCGTTGGGCTCGCTCGCTGATACGCGCAAAGAATTCTTCCTGCGCCTTGCGAAACTCCTTCTGCTCGTCCTCCTGAAACCCATAGGGCAATGATGCGCGCGCCCATGGCGGCGGGGTCTTATCGATCGTCCGACGCTGCTCTTCGGCGACAGCGACCCAGGGGTTCCGGTCGGCGGAGTGCAACCAGCCGCAGCCAAGATCAAGCGCGTAGCCGGACGTGTCGGCAATCGTCCATGCGCGGCCGCCCAGGCGAGGGCGCGCTTCGACGATTGCGCATTTGACTCCCGAAAGCTGCAGGTGCCGCGCCGCTGCGATGCCAGCTGCGCCGCCACCAATCACCAAGGTTTCAAAGTCACGTTCTGCCATTTCCGCTTTCTGTGTACGAACGCGGGCATACATATAATAACGATATCAGCATTGGAAATGTGGCGGCCGGCACGCGGCCACCTCAGCGCTGCATGCCCCACAGATTGACCGTACGCGCCTCGAGTGCGCGAAAGATCACGGACTCGACGACGAGGCCGATCAAGATGACGGCCAGAAGTCCGGAAAAAACCGTTGCAGTATCGAGATCATTGCGCGCTTCAAATATATACCAGCCTATGCCGCCTGAACGGGAGGAAACGCCGAACACCAGTTCGGCCGCAACCAGCGTCCGCCAGGCGAAAGCCCAGCCGATTTTCAGTCCGGCCAGGATCGACGGGAATGCGGCTGGAATTAAAATGAGACCGACGTAGCGCGCGCCCTTGAGGCCGAGATTGCGGCCGCTCATGCGGAGCGTTTCCGGTACACCGCGGAAGCCGATGAGCGTGTTGAGCGAAACGGCCCACAAAACCGAATGAATAATGACGAAGACCAGCGACGGCGTGCCGAGGCCGAACCAGATCAACGCCAGCGGCAGCAATGCGATTGCGGGCAGGGGATTGAACATGGCGGTCAACGTGGACAGGATGCGCGTCCCGACACCGCTCGCAACCGCGAAGGTCGTCATGAGTGTCGCTAACGCCAGTCCAAAAGCGTAGCCGATCGCGAGCGTGCGCAGCGATGTGAGCGTGCGGTCCACAAGCACGCCATTGGCGACGTCCTTCGAAAATGTTTTCACCGTCTCTGTGAACGTCGGAAACAGTAGCGCGTTGTTCAGCCAGCGTGCGTAAAGCTCCCAGATGACGATGATCGCGACAAGGATAGTCAGTCGCTGCACGGCGTCGTTATTGACGATACGCTCGACGACGGTGAGCGGACGCTCCACGTCCCCTATGACGCCTGCGTCTACGAGATCGATCTCGCGCTCGGGTCGTATCGGGTCTTGTTTTGAGCTTTCGGTCACGCCGGCGTGCTTTCTGACGTGCGCTGATTCTGATCGTCGCCGAACAGAAGATGATTGATTCGCTTGGACAGCGTGCCAAATTCGGGCTTGCCGATGCTGTTGTGATCGAGGTTCTCTGTATTGAGTTCGGCGCGTACGCGGCCCGGATGCGGCGAGAGCACCAGGATGCGCGACCCGACAACGATTGCTTCCTCAATCGAGTGGGTCACAAACAACACGGTAAAGCGGAGCTGCTCCCACAACGCGAGTAGTTCCTGCTGCATCGTGCGTCGCGTGAGCGCATCAAGCGCGGCGAACGGCTCGTCCATCAACAGGATATCGGGCTCCAGCGCCATCGCGCGCGCAATCGCCACCCGCATCTTCATGCCACCCGACAGCATGTGCGGATAGACATCGCGAAATTTGGCGAGGCCGACCTTTTCAATAACCGCATCGGTGCGGGCGGCTGCTTCCGCCGCAGCAAACTTCCCGGTCACCTTCATCGGGAAAAGCACGTTCTGATACACGGTCTTCCAGGGCATCAGCTGCTCGAACTCCTGGAACACCATCATGCGATCGGGTCCAGGCGAGTCGATTTTGCGGCCGCGAATGCGGATCGAGCCTTCCACCGGCGGCATGAAGCCGCCGACCGCCTTGAGGAGCGTGGACTTGCCGCAGCCTGAAGGCCCGAGGATCACGAAGCGGTCGCTTTGGTGGACGGAAAAGTCCACGCGATAAGTCGCCGTCACCAGATGGCGTGGCGTCTTGTACTGGAGGGTAACCCCGCTGACATCGAGCAACGTGGAGGACATCGGCCGACGCCGTCAGCTGCCAGGCAAATCGTTGCGCCGAAAAACCGGGTTCATGTGACTGCCCTCCCAAGCCGACTTGTTTTTTGTTCTATTGACCCATCATCCCCCACGCCGCGATAACGTGGCAAGCAACAAATCACGCAAGGAGCCGCTCGATGCCGGATCACGCTTCACGCATTCAGGCCGCGCTGTCGACGCGGTTTGGTGAACGACTGGAAATCGACGCCGCCTTGCCCGGCCTGGAGGAGCTTGCCAGCATCGCGGCGCATCGGGTTCATCGCCGCTATCTTGCGCGCGAGGTTACCCCCGAATTGCTGCGATTGCTGTGCGCATGCGCCCTGTCGGCGCCATCGAAAAGCGACCTTCAGCAGGCGGATATTCTCATCGTGAGGGACCGAGCAAAAACCAAGGCCATCGGCGCGCTGCTTCCGGAAATGCCCTGGGTGTGCGACGCGCCGGTCTTCCTTGTCTTCCTCGCCAATGGGGGACGGTTACCGCAAATCGCGCGTATGCGCGGCAAGCCCTTTCCCAACGACCACTTCGATTTGTTGTTTAACGCAACGGTCGATGCTGCGATCGTCCTGGCGACATTTCTGCGCGCGGCCGAGGCGGTCGGCCTCGGTTGCTGTCCTATCAGCGTGATCCGCGATCACGCCGCAACCGTTAGCGAGATGCTTGCCTTGCCCGAGAAAGTTATTCCGGTCGCCGGCATGTGTCTCGGCTGGCCGGCCGAACAAGGCGGAATTACGCCGCGCCTTTCGCTCGGAACCACGGTGCATGAGGAGAGCTTCGCAAAAAAAGACGTCTCCGCCGAAATAGATACTTACGACCGTCGCCGCGCCGGTGTGTGGCCCTACCGGAATCAGCGGGACCCCGAGCACTTCGGCCGTGCCGAATTTTACGGATGGTCAGAGGACAAGGCGCGGCAATACGCCGTGCCGTTGCGCGCCGACTTCGGCGCCTTTGTTCGCGCCAAGGGTTTTCATCTCGATTGAACGGTTGCGTCAGGCCTTGCGGATGCGAAAAGTGAGGACGCCATCCGCCTCGCTTTTGCTTTCCAGCGCATCACCGGTTTGACGCAGCAAATTTGGAATATCGATGGTCGTCAACGGATCGGTGCATTCCGCCACGATCACGTCGCCCGTCGTCAGGCCCGATAGCATCTTGCGCACGCGCAACGCCGGTAATGGGCATTTCAGTCCGCGCAAGTTCATTGTCTTTTCAGTCATCGCGTCCAGTCTTGGCGTCCCGGGATCATGCGCTCAACGGGACCATCGATAGCCGCTTGTCGGTTGCCGGAATATAGGCTTCTTCGATTCCCAATTCCTTGCGCACGATATTCGTGCCGCGCGTGAGCGCCACCATTTTGTAGAAGGCGTGCATGCGGCTCATCGATTGCCGCCCGAAACCGCAATCGCTCGTGAGGATCAGTCGTTCCGGCTCGATATATTTGAGGGCTGCGCGGATGAGGTCGGCGACTTCTTCCGGGCGCTCCACTTGCAGCGTGCGATGGCTGATGACACCGAGTGCGATTTTCTTGTCCTTCGAGATCATCTTGCCGACGTATTCAAGGTCCATGCCTTTGTTGAAAGCGCCTTCGATGGTCAGCACGTCGACGTCGAGCTGATCGAGGTAGGGGAGCGCCGCTTTGTATGATTGGTCCTTGCTTGCCACACGTTGCGCCGCCGGGCTGCCCCAGCAGGTGTGGCACCACACTTCGCATTTCCCGCGCAATCCTTTGACCTCGAGATTGAATGCCTCCACCCATTGTTCCGGTTTGATCGCCTGCTTGGGATCGGCAATCACCTGGTGGATGGCTGGCTCTTCGATCTGCACGAGCGGCGCGCCTGTATCGGCGAGCGCGTGATACTCCTTGTTGAGTGCGGCTGACAGATCCATCAGCAGATCGAGACGATTCTTGTAGTGCTCGTTGGTGAGCATGAGGGCCAGGATTTGTGCGGAGATCGAGCCGATCTTTACCGGCTTGTCCGTCATCGGCGCGATTGCCTTGTAGGCGCGATCAAGCTGCAGATCTGTCGCGCCGATTTTCTCCGCCACCGGCGGGGTCATGCGCGTCTCGATCACCTCCCACATCAAATCGCCGGGACCTTTGTCGGCCATGAAGCCAGCTGGCGGGACTTCTACCCGCGGCGTTCCGATGCCGGCGACGCGCTCGGTGACGTAGCTCACCCAGGAACGGCCAGCGACGTCGTCATCGAGGCGGGTATCGCCATCGACGAAAATGTCGATCCCGGCGCGATGCTGGGCGGCGACGTGGCAGGCGAGGCAGTCGAAATGTTGCTCGCGATAGGCGAGACGCGAAAATCCTTGCGAAAGGGGAATGCCACGCAGGTTTTCGGTGTACCAGCTTGGCCGGGGCAGGGCTCCGGTGGTGGTTGTCAGAAGAGCCTTGTTTTTGGTTGTCGTAAACACGCGAAGTTCTCCTGATTTCACCTATGGAAAGCTGCGCTGCATGCGGTCCCCGGTTGAGGTAAGGTGACTGAAGTATCTGAACGCAACAAGGTCAAGCACGGCAAAATGACGGTGTCAGAGGCAATACAGACGATCTCACGGCTGACACCGCTCGCCGATGTGCTGACTATTGTCGACGCCGAAATAAAGGCGGTTACCCAGCGCACGATCGATGTGACATCCGGAGCAGGACGAGCGCTTGCCGCGGACGCGATGGCGCCTGCTCGTCCCGCGTCGGCGCTTGCGCTGCAAGATGGTTGGGCATTGGCCGCCGACGAAACACTGGGCGCCGGTGGCTACGCGCCATCGCTTCTTTTGCGTACGCCCTCGCGCATCGAGGTCGGGCAATCGCTGCCGGCCGGCACCGACAGTGTTGCCCCCATTGATGCGGTGAAGGTTGTTGGCGGCCGAGCCGAAGCACTTGTCGTCATCAATCCGGGCGATGGAGTTTTGGCGGCCGGGGGAGACAGTGATTCCGCGATCCCGCTGCGGCGCGCCGGCGAGCGCTTGCGCATCACCGACCTGGCTTCTTTTTCTGCGGCTGGCATTGCCCGGATCACGGTGCGCCAGCCGCGCATTCGCGTTCTGCCCGTGCGCGGCAGCGGCATTATCAGCGCAGCGGCTCGTCTGGTGACAGCTGATATCGAGCGCCGCGGAGGGATTGCGCGCCTCGATGACAGTGGCCGCGGTCTCGATGTCGCCATGGCCGCGGAGAGTGCTGACGCGATTGTCGCGATTGGGGGCACGGGGAGCGGTCGAAACGACGGCAGCGTACAGACGCTCGTGCGCGAAGGACGGCTTGCGGTTCATGGCATGGGCCTCACGCCTGGCGAAACTGCAGCACTCGGTTTTGTCGGCGTAAGACCCGTATTGCTGTTACCGGGAAGACTCGATGCGGCCTTGAGTGTCTGGCTTGTGATCGGACGGCGTCTGCTCGATCGGCTCGCGGCGGCCAAGAACAGCGAGAATGAACCGATGGAAGTCCTGACGCTCGCCCGCAAGGTCACTTCAACAGTGGGTCTGGCCGAGGTAGTGCCGGTGCGACGCAATGCCGGTCAGGCCGAGCCTTTGGCCACGAAATATCTGCCGTTATCGTCGCTTGCCCGCTCGGATGGATGGATCTTCATTCCGGCCGATAGCGAAGGATATTCCGGAGGGTCAGCGGTTCAGGTAAGGCCTTGGCCATGAGCGATATGAGCGATACGGCATGAGCGAAAGCCGGAAATCGAAGTCGGACGGAGACGCTGAACTGATCGCGCGCGTTCGCGCTGCTGCGCGCCAAGAGCAATTTCTTGAGGTCGTGTCCGCGGAAGAAGCGCGCAGGCGCTTCGAAAGCAATGTCGATCTCACACCGCTTCCAGCCGAGAGCGTGACGCTCGCTCAATCGCGCACGCGCGTTCTTGCGCACGACATCGTTGCAGCAGTCGACGCGCCACCATTCGATCGTTCAAACGTCGACGGCTTTGCCGTGCGCGCTGCCGATACCATCGGCGCAAGCGATGGCAAGCCCAAGGTTCTCGCGCTCAACGTCGAGGTCATTGCATGCGGGTTTGCGCCGGCGATTGCGGTGATGCCGGGCACGTGCACCGCGATCGCCACTGGTGGTGTCATCCCGCGTGGCGCGGATG
This sequence comes from uncultured Alphaproteobacteria bacterium, assembly GCA_963810125.1. Lineage (GTDB taxonomy): Bacteria > Pseudomonadota > Alphaproteobacteria > Rhizobiales > Xanthobacteraceae > Pseudolabrys. The sequence goes on along the minus strand of CAWEMK010000004.1, from coordinate 101,779 downwards.
CGGTGGTGATGATCGAGCAGACCGAACTGATTGAGGAAGGCGCGGCGCGCATCGAGTTGCGCCGCGCAGCCGCGCCCGGACAATTTATTTCTTATGCCGGTTCCGATATTGCGCGCGGCGAAACTCTACTACGGCGCGGCACCCGTATTGGCTCGCGAGAAATCGGCATGCTCGCTGCTTGCGGCCTCGACCGCGCCGATGTGGTGCGACGTCCAAAAGTTGCGGTGCTCTCGACGGGTGATGAGCTTGTCGAGCCGGGAAAGCCGCCCAAGCCGGCCGGAGTCTATGACAGCAACGGCGCGATTCTCGCTGCGTCGATCGAGGAAGCCGGCGGAGAGCCGATTGTGTTCGGCGCCTATCCTGACGATGCGGTCGTGCTGGAAAAGGTGGTGCGCGATGCGCTTGCTGCCAGCGATATGGTGGTGCTCTCGGGCGGCACTTCGAAAGGCGCGGGCGACCTGTCGCATCGTGTTGTGTCGCAGCTGGGCAAGCCCGGAATTCTTGTGCACGGCGTTGCGCTCAAGCCCGGGAAGCCGCTTTGCCTCGGCGTGATCGGCAAAAAACCGATTGCCGTGCTGCCAGGTTTCCCGACCTCGGCAATCTTCACGTTTCACACGTTTGTCGCGCCGATCATTCGCGCCCGCGCTGGCCTGCCGCCGGAAGCGGCGGAGACAATCAGTGCGCACGTGCCGGTGCGTGTCAGCTCTGAACTCGGCCGCGAAGAGTTCGTGTTGGTATCGCTGGTCGATGGTGATGGAGGGATGGTCGCATTTCCTATTGGCAAGGGGTCCGGGGCGGTCACCAGCTTCTCGCAGGCGGATGGGTTTCTCGAAATCGATGCACTTGCAACGGTGCTCGAAGCCGACAGCGTTGCGCGTGTGACGCTCATTGGCAGTACGGCTCGCGCGCCGGACCTGGTGATCATGGGCAGCCATGACGTAGCACTCGACGTGATCGTAGGCGCGCTCGCCGATCGCGGTTTTTCTGCGCGCACCTTGGCTGTCGGCAGTCAAGGCGGAGTAGTGGCGGCGAACCGCGGCGAGTGCGATATTGCCCCTGTTCATCTCGTTGACCCCGCGGGTGGGCAGTACAACAAGCATCTGGTGACGCCGGGCTTGAAGCTGGTGCCAGGGTGGCGGCGGATGCAGGGCATCCTGTTCCGGCCAGGCGACACGCGATTTGAGGGTCGAAGCGCACAAGAAGCGTTGAAGATCGTTTTGGCGGATTCCTCTGCCCTTATGGTCAGCCGCAATGTCGGCGCAGGCACGCGCGTACTCATCGACAAGCTCCTCGATGGTGTCCGGCCAGCGGGCTACGCCAATCAACCGAAATCGCACAACGCGGTTGCCGCTGCGATCGCTCAGGGTCGCGCCGATTGGGGCCTCGCGATCGAACCTGTGGCGAAGCTCTATGGCCTTGGCTTTCTGCCGGTCTCGCCGGAGCACTATGATTTTCTCGTCGTCGAAAAACGGCGCGAGCAACCTGCGGTTCAGGCATTTCTCGCCGCGCTGGGTGATGAGGAAACGCGCGCGCGCATTCGCGCACTCGGCATGGAACCTGCCACCGACTAAATTCCGCCGCGGGCACGATATAATGAAAGCCACGATGCGCCGGGAAATCAAAGATCTGAGCGCTGCTTTGGCTCTGCTGCTGCTCGCCATGTACCCGGCGCATGCACAGCTGCGTGGTCATGGCGGACCGGTGCGCGCCCTGGCGATCTCTCCGGATGGCGTAAACGCAATTTCAGGCAGCTTCGATACGTCCGCGATCCGCTGGTCGCTCGCACGCAATGCGGCCGAGCAGGTGATGCGCTTTCACGACGGTGCGGTGAACGCTGCCGCATTTCTGAAAGATGGACGCATCGTCACTGCCGGCGCGGATGCGCATATTGCAATCTGGACGTTCGGTCAGCAGCAGCCGGACCAGGTGCTCGATGGGCACACGGCTCCGGTCGCCGGTCTTGCCGTTTCTCCGGACGGAACTCTGGTCGCATCCGCTTCCTGGGACCACAGCGTGCGCCTCTGGTCGTTATCGGGCGGTGCGCCACGCGTGCTCGAGGGCAATACACAAAACGTCAACGGCGTTGCGTTCTCACCGGATGGAAAGAATGTACTGAGTGCCGGCTACGATGCGACTGTGCGCATCTGGCCGGTCACAGGCGCTGGCGGGGCCTCATATAATGTGCCGAGCCCGCTCAATGCCGTGGCGGTTGCGCCTGACGGCGAGATCGTCACGGCTGGCGCCAATGGCAAAGTCTATTTCGTGTCGCCTGCGGGCAAAATCCTGGACGACATCGAAGCCGCGCCGACCCCCATTATTGCCCTTGCGATATCGCCGGATGGCACTCTTGTGGCTGCGGCCGGTATCCGCGGATCGGTCGCCATCATCGAACGCAAGACGCGCAAGCTTGCGCATACGCTGGTTGGCCCCGGTCTTCCGGTATGGTCGGTCGCTTTTTTCCCTGACAACCGGACACTATTGACGGGTGGCGCCGACCGGATGATCCGAAGATGGGACGCATCAAGTGGAGAGCCCGTTGATGCGGTCATCGTTGGCGCTCCGGAAGATCCGCTCGCCGCTTATGCCGGAGATCACGGCGCTGAAGTGTTTCGCGCCTGTGTCGCTTGCCACACGCTCACTCCCGATGAGGGGAACAAGGCCGGTCCAAGCCTTGCCGGAATATTTGGCCGCCGAATAGCAACTCTGCGGGGGTACCACTATTCCGACGCGCTCAAGCACATGAACATCGTGTGGACGCCGGACACCGTATCAAAAATGTTCGAAGTGGGTCCCATGGCCTACACTCCCGGCACCAAGATGCCGGAACAGACCATCGGATCTCCCGAAGACCGTCAGGCGCTGGTGGATTTTCTCGCCAAGGCAACAACGAAGAAATAGCTAGCTGTCGCTCTTCTGCTCGCGCTCGCGCAGGTAGTCGTCGGTCGTGCGCACCGGCGCTCGCTTGGGCGCGCCGAACGGATCGAATTGCTCTTCCGCCATCACCACCACGCGGCAATCCTCGCACATCCGGATAACGTCGAGCCGTTTCTTGGAGTCCTTGTACATCCAGTGCTTGCCTTCGAGTTTGGCAACGACACGCTCAACGGAGCTCTTCACCCCGAACGGCTTGCCGCAACGGATGCATTCGGCGGGCTCTTCCTGCTTGATGATCCGTGCCGTGGCGGTGGCGGCCCGGAAATCAATTTGCGGCCTGAGACTGATGACTTTCTCGGGACAGGTTGCCTTGCACAGTCCGCACTGGACGCAGGCATCCTCGGCAAAACGCAGCATCGGCCGCTCCGGATCGTCCGACAGCGCCCCGGTCGGACATGCCGATACGCAGGAGAGACACAGCGTGCAGCCTGCGACGTTGACCTCGATCGTGCCAAACGGCGCGCCGTCCGGCAGCGGCACGATATCGACCGGAGCGGGAGCTGCCGCGTGCAGTTCGCGCAAGGCAAGTCGCATGACGTCGCGTTTGCGGCCGGTTGCGGAAAAGGTCGCGGGCTTGGCCGCGCCGTCCATCGGCGTGACTGCGCGCAGGATTGCGCCAAGCGCATCAGGATCGTCGGTCTCGATTGTCGCGACGCGCGGGCCGGCAAATCCGAGGCCGGTCAGGACCGGCTCGGCCAGCGCAATTGTTTTGGTCAGGCCGGCGATATCGTGCTGCGGCCTGGCGCGGAGGAGAAAGCGCACGGCCGATGCGCCGTAGCCAAACACCGCCGCAATCGCCTCGATGCCGACTTGCGTGACTTCGTTGACCTCTATCGGCAGCACATTTTCGGGCAATCCGTCACCGTGACGAGCCAATGCGTCGATCAGTCCGCCGCCATGGCCGGCGTCGTGGAACATCACGATGGCGCGCTGGCCTCCCGCATCACGGTAGGTCGACAATAACGTACGCAGTTTGCGCATCAACGCATCGGCAGGAGGCATGGCATAGGCAGCTGCCCCGGTCGGGCATGCGGCTGCGCATTGTCCGCAACCGGCGCAGATATGTGCATCGATGGCGACATGATCGCCGGCCGGCATGATCGCGCCAGTGGGGCAGAGATCGAGGCAGCGGCGACACCCCACGATCTTGGAACGCGAGTGTGCGCACAGATCTTCAGCGAAATCGATATAGCGCGGCTTGTCGAATGAGCCAGTGAGTTCGCGGGCTTTCAGCACCGCGCGCAAGACCGCCGCGGGATCGCCGGGATCTACTTTTATGTACCCGTCCCGCAAATCGGCGGCCGGGAACAGCGACGGGCCGCCGGAAAGATCGAGTATAATGTCGCAGCGCGATACCGCGCCATTGCGCGGCGTTCCGAATTCAAGCGCACCACGCGATGACGGGCTCGCGGTGGCGTAGTCATCAACGGTAACTTCGAATGCACCGAGATAACCCTTGGCGCCGCGGACGTTTCCCTTCACGACCGGAAATTCTGTCACGCGTGGTGGGGTGACTTCGGCGCCCGGTTTGATCAGTACGGTAATGTCGAGCTGGTCTTTGAGCAGATTGGCGGCCTCGATTGCGCGTTCATCCTGGCCATACAGCAGTGCGACGCCATCACTCGCCAGCGACAGATAGGGAACATCCGCCGCCGGTTCTGCACTCGCCGCAATCAGCGCTGCCATCTTGGGACCGGCCCTGGCCGCATCTTTCGACCAGCCGGCGGTCTCGCGAACGTTAACGAAAGTCACAGGCGTGCCGTCGCCGATCTCGTTGGCGACTTCGCTAAAAAGTGGCGCTTCCTGCGTACATGCGACGGTGATGGGCTCACCGCTCGCGGCCGCTTTGCGAAAGCGCTCGAGTTCGGCCCGACAAAATTGACGGCCTTCAATGATTTCCGTGTCGCGGCAGGCGCGGCGAACGCCCGCGCCGTCCAGCGGCATGGTGTCTTCGCAGGAGCAGATCAGAATGGTGCGCGGCCGTTCGGCCATCAGGCTCATTAACCTTTCTGCTTGTCCCGTCATTATCATGGCACAATGCCAAACAGGCACTATCCGTCAGCGATCCCTGCGGCCACGGGACTGGCCTAGGGACCGTCCGCAGCTATAATTATATGTATTCAAATAGGAAGGGTAGAGTGAGATCCAATGCCGCTGGAGACGCCGGCTCGCTCGCGATCGCCAATTGCGTCAGAATTGGCATTACCACCGCCTTTTTCTGCGGTGCGGCTGCGTGAAGTCGGCGATGCTTTCGCGCACGCGATATCAATTGCGGCCGAGCAGGGCGCAGGCACGTTAGTTTATGTCGGGCGTTTCGATCTCGCCGAATTTGCGGTTGTCCTCGAGCCCGACGAGCCTCTGCTGAAAGCGCGGCGTGTCTTCTATGCCGGAATGGCCGCGCTTGCCGATGCGCTCGCAACTTATGCGCAGCCTGAAACGTCGATCGTGATCGACTGGCCGGGGTCACTCTTCGTCAATCATGGTCTTGTGGGCGGCGGCCGGCTCGCGTGGCCGCAAGATGCCCGCGAAATTGACACGCCGCCATGGCTGGTCTTCGGTGGGATGATCCGCACCGTATCGATGACCGGAAACGAACCCGGATTGAATCCGCTCGTCACGGCACTTGAGGAGGAAGGGTTTAATGACGTCCTGTCAGGTCATGTCGTGGAAAGCTTCGCACGCCATTTGATGGTGGCGCTTGATTCCTGGCAGGAAAGCGGCTTTGCCGCGGTGGCAAAAAGTTATCTGGAGCGGCTACCGCGCGAACTGGGCGTGCGTCGTGACATCGACGACAATGGCGATTTGCTCATCCGCCGCGCCGGCAAAGCCGGCGTCGGCCGGGAAAAGCTCCTGCCACGGCTTGCGCAGCCTGCCTGGTATGATCCCGCGGCGAAGGGACCACGCACGTGAAACTCATCCGCACAATACGGCTCGACCCATCGGATACTTTCGTATTCGAGAAGGCGGCTGAGCCCGGCGAGTGGGCGGTGTCGGGTGCGTTCGTTTTCTGGAACCGCGACCCGGCAACGCTGGAAGGCAAAGCGCGCACGGCGTTTCGGAGCGGCTTTCTTGGAATATCGACGCTGGGTTGGTCGACGCTCGTTCAGATTGTTGAAGCAAGCGAGGATGACCGGAAGGCAGTCATCGATACCCTGGCGAAGCAGCTTGTTGCGAGTTTTGGCGCGCCCACAGTCGGCGACGCTGTCGCTGCGGCAGAAGAAGAGGTCACGTTCGTCGAATCTCTGTGCACACAACCAAGCGACACATTGATCGCGGTCCATCGCACATTTGAAGAAGGCGCCGTTCGCGAGTCATTCCGCACCTTGCGCCCGCGCAGCGGCGCAAAACCGGCCCGGGCGTTTTCTTTCCTGGACGTCGAAGGTGAAGACGATTTGTCGAACGACGAGGTCAATCTGGTTGCGATGACCGAACGAGAACAAAAATGAGCGATTTCTGGATTTCCAGTGGACACCATCTGCTCGATCGTGAGCAGGGCGGCGGTCTGCTGGTAACCGACGAGTTTCTGAAACTCTACCTGGCGCGGCCGGAAATGATTCCTCCGGCGGAGGCCTGCGCGGTTGAGCGCACATTGCATGCTGCGCTGCTTGCCGACCCGCGCATGGCGGTCTCGGCGTCGGATATTGCGGCCATTGCCGATGCGGATGCCCGCGAGAACTGGCAAGTGCTGCTGGAATTCAGGGACTACTTGCTGCGCCATAAGACGCTGGAAGGAGCCTATGTTGAGCTCATCCGGAATGGTGTGGGAAAAATTCCACCGCTGTTCGTCAATCAACTGGTGCACGTGATTTTGCGTAACGCGCTGGACGGCACCAAGGACGCTCGGGTGTTGCGCGCTGCGGAAATGTTCTTCCGCACTCAGCGCGTGACACTGCACGATGGCTCGTTGATTGCGGCGGACGAAGAAACGATCGGTGGCATCAATACGTCTCCGGTCACTCCGCTGGTTTCGATGCTTGGCATTCCCGCGGAGGCCGAGATCGATATCATCAATAGCGGCAATGCCGAGAGTTACTGGCAGCGAAGCGATCAGTTCGACATGGCTCTCGACCTCACGGCCGGCCGGGAAGGGTTCGACGCACTGGCCCAGGCGATGCAGCGATGGGTCGCGCATGTGCTGGGAATAGAAGTCACGATCGAAGCACTGACGCAGCTGAGCGAGGTCGATATGGCCTGGTATGTCGGCCTTGATGCCGACGCCACCAAACTCGGCGACATGCTTTGGCATGGCGAAGACATCGACGAAACGGCCATGTCACGCGTGGTCGGTCTGTTCCGATTGAACTTCCGCGACCCGGCGATGATGCTTGATAATGTCAGGGGTGAGCCCGTCTATCTTATTCTGGCAATGACAGCCGATATGACCATCCGCATGAAACCGCAGAATTTGCTGACCGGATTACCCGTCCGGCATCTGGAGGCCGTCAGTTGAGTAACGTCGATCCGCTGATCAGCATTCCGGTTGGCGTTGTTGTCGAGCGCAGCAAGAGTGCAAGCCCATGGGCGGATTTTCACTGGCGTCCTGTCAGGGTTCTTGCCGGGGTGCCTGATACGCCGCCCTGGACCAAACTCGCCGAAGATAACGAGCGTACGAGTTTTTATGTCGGCGCGGCTCCCGTCGAATTGTACCGGACGGAAACAGCGCACTACCTCGACAATCTGCAGGTCGAAACGCCATTGCTGTGGATCGTGCTGCGGCCGGTCGATGGTGACCCGCCCTATGAGCTGGCGATGGTGACCGCCGATCCGGCGGAAGGCGAAGGCATGACCGAGGCGGGCGCCAATATCGTGGAAGCGGTGGCGATGCCCGAGCCGTTGCGTGAGGCTATTGCGGCTTTCGTGGCGGAGCACCATGTCGAACGGGAATTCGTAAAGCGCAAACGCGATCGCGCCAATCCCGAAGTCCTGGCACGCCGCGGCCCGGCAGCGCGGGAGGATCGCAAATGAACGATCCCGACAATTTCCTCAGTCGCTGGTCACGCCGCAAGCGCGAGGACGCCACCGCCAATTTCCGAGCGGAAAAATCCGATGCACAACCGGATGACCGGGCAACGCCGCCCCCTGACCAAGCGAGGCAAACTGTTCCGAAGGACGAAGCGGAACGTCCGCCGGCATTCGATGTCGCCAGCCTGCCTCCAATCGAGTCGATTGGCGCCGGCACCGATATTTCGGCGTTCATGCAAACCGGGGTGCCGACGGCGCTTCGTCATGCGGCGCTTCGCCGCGCCTGGGCCACTGATCCGGCGATCAGGGACTTCGTGGGGCTTAACGAGAATTTCTGGGACGCCGCCGGGCCGGACGGAATACGGGGCTTTGGCGAGCTCGATCCCGGCCTCGACGTCAAACGTATGGTCTCGGAGCTGTTCGGAGAAACGACGCCGGACAAACCTGAGCCGGAACAGCGCGAATCCGCGACTAAGCCGGCACAATCCGGCGAAAATTTAGAAACGCCGGACGACCACGGCAAAACGGCGGATCCGGTATCTCTGCAAAGTGCGCCGCAGCAAAGTGATAATGGTGCGCCGCAAAAAAAGGCGGCCCAAGTGGCCCAAGCGGCGCAAGAACAGCCGATGCAAAAAATGGCACGTCGGCATGGCGGCGCAACTCCGGAATGAAAGTCGCGGAAGATTGTTCCTTAGTTATAGTCTGAGGCTATTGACCCACTCTCTGGTGGGCCACTACGCTTTAATTGTCATAATTCGAAAATGAAGAGAGTCGGATGAGGGATCCGGGCCTGTCCGAAGCCATCCGCGCCGCAGGCGGCGTCGGTGAACTTGCGCGTCAGATTGGTATTTCCCAACCGTCCGTTTCGAATTGGAATCGTGTCCCCGCCGAACGTGTCGTTTCGGTCGAAGCCGTCACCGGCATCGACCGCGGTGTGCTGCGCCCGGATCTCTATGGCGCGACGACGCCGGGCGGTGACGTGGACGAAATCGATACCGCGCGCGCGCAAGAATATGCGCTGCTCGGTGTGCTGCTGACGCGCGCGCCGGACGTCGCGTTGCTGTCCGGCCTTTCGAAACTGCGCGCCGATGCCTCGCCGCTCGGTTTGGCGCACGCCGCTCTTGCCGAAGCGGCCGACAAGGCCACGGTCAAGTCGGTCGAACGTGAATTCTTCGATCTGTTTATCGGATTGGGCCGCGGCGAGTTGTTGCCGTACGGTTCATATTATCTCACCGGCTTTCTGCACGAGCGCCCGCTGGCGCGGCTCCGCGACGATCTGGCGCGCATTGGAATCGCGCGCAGCGATGGCGTGGTGGAACCGGAAGATCACGCCGGTATTCTCTGTGAGATCATGTCGGGCCTGGCGAGCAGACGGCTTCCTGCCCCGTCCGATTCAGACCGACTGATCTTCGGCAGACATATGGCGCCCTGGATCGGACGCTTCTTCGTCGATCTGGAAAACGCCGAGGGTGCGGACTTCTACAGGCGAGTGGGCGCGCTCGGCCGCACCTACATCGATATTGAAAAAGAAGCCTTTGATCTGCCGGCGTGAGGCGGACGAAGAACTAAAGTTGAAATCTAGGAGGGAACGGCGATGAAAGAACAGGACAAGACAAAGTTAGGCCGTCGCGACTTCCTGCGCGCGATGGGCGCTGGTGCAGGAATTGCCGCGACCACGGCCGTGCCGCTCGCCACCGCTGCCGCCGCCTCCGAATCGGACGCGGAAAAGAAGAAGGCGCGTTACCAGGCGAATTCGGCCGACGTACAAAGCTACTACAAATCAAACCGCTATCCGAGCTGAGGGAGATGCAGTCGTGCTGATCAAGAGAGCAGAACGTCAGGCGCGTCGCAGCCATCTCGCAGCGACGGTCGGCAATCAAGCCGCTGGCGGCCTCGATCGCCGCAGTTTCCTGCGCAAGTCGGGCCTCGCCGCCACTGGCCTTGCGGCTATTGGCGCGTTGCCGCTTGCCACCGTGCGCAAGGCAGAAGCGGCCGGGCCGAATGTCGCCGGCGCCACCATTCGCAAGAGCATTTGCACGCATTGTTCGGTCGGCTGCACCGTGACCGCGGAAGTCTCGAATGGCGTCTGGGTCGGCCAGGAGCCAAGCTGGGATTCGCCCATCAATCGCGGCTCGCATTGCGCCAAGGGTGCAGCGGTGCGCGAGCTCGTGTCCGGTGAACGCCGGCTTAAATACCCGATGAAACTCACGAACGGCCAATGGACACGTGTGTCCTGGGACGTCGCGATCAATGAAATCGGTGATCAGCTGAACGCGCTCCGCCAGAAATCGGGCGGCGACTCGGTCTATTGGCTGGGTTCGGCCAAGATGACGAACGAAGGTTCTTACCTGTTCCGCAAGCTCGGCGCATTCTGGGGCACGAACAATACCGATCACCAGGCGCGCATCTGCCATTCGACCACCGTCACCGGTGTGGCCAATACCTGGGGCTACGGCGCGATGACGAACAGCTACACCGACATCCGCAACTCCAAGACCCAGATCATCATGGGCGGCAATCCGGCTGAAGCGCATCCGGTATCGTTGCAGCACCTGCTTGAAGGTGCGGAGATCAACAAGGCGAACGTCGTCGTCATCGATCCGCGTTTGACCCGTACCGCCGCACACGCCACCGAATATGTCCGGATCCGGCCAGGCACCGACATCCCGGTGCTCTACGGGATGATGTGGCACATCATCAAGAATGGCTGGGAAGACAAGGAATTCATCCGCCAGCGCGTCTACGGGTTCGAGGATGCGCGCAAGGAAATGGAGAAATGGACGCCTGAGGAAGTCGAACGCGTCAGCGGCGTTCCGGGCGCGCAACTCGAGCGCGTCGCCAAGATGTTCGCGACGCAGAAGCCATCGACGCTGATCTGGTGCATGGGCCAGACCCAACACACGGTCGGCACCGCCAACGTGCGCGCGAGCTGCATGTTGTTGCTGCTCACCGGCAATGTCGGCGGTCCGGGCATGGGCGCCAACATCTTCCGCGGCCACGACAACGTGCAAGGCGCAACCGACGTCGGCCTCGATATCGTGACGCTGCCGTTCTACTACGGCCTGGCTGAAGGCGCCTGGAAGCACTGGTCGCGCGTCTGGGAGGTCGATTACAATTTCCTGCAAGGCCGCTTCAACTCCAAACAGATCATGGAGACGGCCGGTATCCCGCTCACGCGCTGGTTCGACGCCGCGATCCTGCCGAAAGATCAAGTCGCGCAAAAAGACAACGTGCGCGCCATGTTTGTACAGGGCCACGCCAGCAACAGCATCACGCGAATTCCGGAATCGTTGAAGGGATTAAAAGCGCTCGATCTGCTGGTCGTTGCCGACCCCCATCCAACGACATGGGCGTCGCTCGCCGTGCAGGCCGGTCGCAAGGAGAACATGTATCTCCTCCCTGTTGCGACTCAGTTCGAATGCAAGGGCTCGCGCGTGGCTTCCAATCGCGCGATGCAGTGGGGCGAACAGATCGTCAAGCCGATTTTCGAATCGAAGGACGATCTTGAGGTCATGTACCTCGTCGCCAAGAAGCTCGGCTTCGCGAACGAGATGTTCAAGAACATCAAGGTCGAGAATAATCTGCCTGTGGCGGAAGACATTCTTCGTGAAATGAACCGCGGCAGCTGGTCGACCGGCTACTGCGGGCAATCGCCCGAGCGCATCAAGTCGCATATGGCGCACCAGGCAGACTTCGATATGCTGACGCAGCGTGCGGCCACCGGTCCGAACAAAGGCGACTACTACGGCCTGCCGTGGCCGTGCTGGGGCTCGCCCGAGGTAAGACACCCGGGCACACCACTCCTCTACAATACCAATCTTGCCGCTATGGACGGTGGCGGATGCTTCCGCGCACGGTTCGGCGTCGAGCGCGAGGAGAAGAAACCGGACGGCTCGACCGTGAAGGTCAATCTGCTTGCCGAGGGCTCCTATTCCAAGGACTCGGACATCAAGGATGGCTATCCCGAATTTACGCTCGCGGTGCTGAAAAAGCTCGGCTGGGACAAGGATCTGACCGAGGCGGAAATGGCGGTCATCAATAAGGTCAACCCGACCACGCCAGATGCGGTGTCATGGTCGCTTGATCTGTCCGGGGGTATCCAGCGCGTTGCCCTGAAGCACGGCTGTATTCCCTACGGAAATGCCAAGGCGCGCATGAATGCGTTCGGCTTGCCGGACCCGATCCCGGTGCACCGTGAACCGATTTATAGTCCAAGGATCGATCTCATTTCCAAGTACCCGACACTGCCGGATGCCAAGCAGTTCCGGCTGCCGAACATCGGCTTCTCGGTGCAAAAGGCGGCGGTTGAAAAGGGAATTGCCAAGCAGTTCCCGCTCATCCTCTCGTCCGGCCGTCTGGTCGAATATGAAGGTGGCGGCGAAGAGACGCGGTCCAACAAATGGCTGGCTGAGCTGCAGCAGGACATGTTCGTTGAGATCAATCCTGCCGATGCCGCCGACCGCGGGATCACGGACGGCGGCTGGGTCTGGGTCACGGGGGCCGAAAACAGCTCCAAGGCCAAGATGAAGGCGCTTGTCACCGAGCGCGTCGGCAAAGGCGTCGCATGGATGCCGTTCCACTTCGGCGGCTGGCTCGGCGGCGAGGATCTGCGGGCGAACTACCCGCAGGGCACCGACCCCGTCGTGCTCGGCGAAAGCGCCAATACGATCACATCGTATGGATACGATCCGGCGACCGGCATGCAAGAGCCAAAAGTCACCCTCTGTCAGATTCGAGCGGCGTAAGGAGCAACGACCATGGCGCGAATGAAATTTCTCTGCGACGCCGACCGCTGCATCGAATGCAACGCTTGCGTCACGGCCTGCAAGAACGAACACGAAGTGCCCTGGGGCATCAATCGCCGGCGCGTCGTCACGCTCAATGACGGCAAGCCCGGAGAACGATCGGTTTCCATGGCCTGCATGCACTGCACGGATGCGCCGTGCGCGGCGGTGTGCCCGGTGAACTGCTTCTACACCACCGCGGATGCGGTCGTGCTGCACTCGAAGGACCTTTGCATCGGCTGCGGTTACTGCTTCTACGCCTGTCCGTTCGGGGCACCGCAGTATCCGAAGGTCGGAAACTTCGGGTCACGCGGCAAAATGGACAAGTGCACCTTCTGCGCCGGCGGTCCGGAGGCCGATGGCAGCAAGGAAGAGTTCGAGAAGTACGGCAACAATCGCCTGGCCGAAGGCAAGCTGCCATTGTGCGCCGAGATGTGCTCGACCAAGTCTCTGCTGGCCGGCGACAGCGATGTCATCGCCCAGATCTATAAGGAGCGCGTATCGAAGCGCGGTTACGGCTCAGGCGCCTGGGGTTGGCAGACCGCTTATCGCGAATCGATTGCGACCTGACGCAAGGCAGGCGGTACGACTCGCGTCGCACCGTCGAAAAAAAGACTATTCGAGAGTAGGGAGACGAACGCATGGCCAAACTTGCTGCACATTGGCGGTTGATTGCCGGCGCTTTGGCGCTTGCATTCATGGTCGCAATGTCCGCTCCGGTTTCGGCCCAGCAGCCGAACTCGGTCGATCCGAATGCCGCTGCGGTAAAAGAGCAACAGTTGCTCCAGCAGCTCAAGTCAATCGAGGGCCGCGGCACTATTCCCGACGTGAAATCCTACGTGCTCGAACACCCCGCCGGCCGCGAATGGCGTGAATTCCACAACGTTACGCTGAAATGGATCGGTGGAATTGCCATTGTCGGCATGCTGATCGTGCTCGTCCTGTTTTATATGTGGCGCGGGCCGATGCGGGTCAAATCGGGATTTTCAGGGATAAATATTCTGCGCTTCGATGTGCTGGAACGCTTTGTGCACTGGCTGACGGCTGTGACGTTTGTCATTCTCGGTATAACTGGCCTCAACATCACATTCGGTCGAGCACTGCTCTTGCCGTGGATGGGTCTGGAAGCTTTCAGTGCATGGTCGGAGTGGGCAAAATACGCTCACAATTACCTAAGCTTTGGCTTCACTCTTGGTGTCCTGCTGATGTTCCTGATGTGGATCGGGCGTAACTTGCCGACGGCCGTGGATGCCCAGTGGCTTAAACAAGGGGGCGGCATGTTCGACAAGACGGACAGCACGCACGCACCCGCTTACAAATTCAATGCTGGGCAGAAAATATTGTTCTGGCTGATCATACTTGCCAGTGCGGCGATGATCATCAGCGGGTTTATGTTGCTTTTCCCATTCTATTCCGGGCTAACGGTCGGCAACATGCAACTGGCGGAGATCTTCCACGGTGTGGTCGGTGTGTTGTTCGTCGCGCTTATTCTCGGCCATATCTATCTCGGCACCGTCGGGATGGAAGGTGCGTTCGGGGCAATGGCCGACGGCAACGTCGATCTCAACTGGGCCAAGGAACATCACAGTCTTTGGGCCAAGGAGGAGATACAGGCGGGCGGTGCCAAACGCGAAGCAATGCGGCCGGCAGAATAAAGGTTCACAAATTCCATGGAAAACGCCCGGCCTTCCAGCCGGGCGTTTTGCTATAAGGAGCCCATGCGCATTATCGGTCTCGCGGGCTGGAGCGGCTCGGGCAAAACCACGCTGATTACCAAGTTGATTCCGTGCCTGATTGGGCGGGGGGTCAAGGTATCCACGCTCAAGCATGCGCATCACGGTTTCGACCTGGATCAACCGGGCAAGGACTCTTTCTTCCATCGCGCGGCCGGCGCCACCGAAGTTGTCATCTCATCGGCCAAGCGTTGGGCCATCCTGCACGAATTGCGCGAGGAACCGGAATGGGACCTGGGCGCGCTGGTCGCCAAAATGTCGCCGGTCGATCTCGTGGTGGTCGAAGGCTTCAAGCGCGACGCCTTTCCTAAACTGGAAATCCACCGCGCCGCCAATGGCAAACCGGTCATACACCCTGAGGATCCGCATATCGTTGCGGTTGCCTCGGATGTGGCTTTGCCGCAGACGAATCTCCCGGTCGTGGACCTCAACGATATTGAGGCAATTGCCGACCTCTTGCTCAAGCACGCAGCGCCGATCGGCTCTGCGACAGCCACGGCTCGAGGCGCATAAATGGCCCAGCTCACCGACGACTGTTTTGCGTTCTCTGGGCCGTTGCTCCGGCTCGACGAGATGGAGCGATTGATTGCGGAGCGCGTTGTGCCGGTTGCCGAAACCGCGCGTGTGCCCCTGCATGGCGCGCGCAATCGGGTTGTAGCCGCCGACGTCAGAGCCCCGGTAGACCTGCCGCCATTCGACAATTCGGCGGTCGATGGTTACGCGGTGCGCCACACCGATCTTGCGCCCGCCGCCGATACAAAACTTGCCATTGCGGGACGGCTCGCGGCCGGCGCCCGCGCCGAGCTCGCGCTCGAACGCGGCCAGGCCATCAGGATTTTCACGGGCGCGGCAATGCCGAAGGGCGCCGACACGGTTTTCATGCAGGAAGATGTCGCAGTCGAGAACGGGCATGTCGTTGTCCCGCTGGGACTCAAGGCCGGCGCAAACCGTAGGCTTGCTGGTGAAGATGCGCGCGCGGGCACCATCGTGCTTGCCGCCGGCACGGTGTTGGAAGCCCAGCATGTCGCGCTACTGGCCGCGCTTGGCATCACCGGCATTGAAGTGCGGCGCCGGCTCCAAGTTGCGATTTTTTCCACCGGAGACGAGGTTGTTGAGCCAGGCGCGCCGCGTGCGGGTGCTGCGATCTACGATGCCAACCGCTATTTGCTCGCAGAATTGCTGGAGCGGCTCGGCGCGGTCGTGACCGATCTCGGAATTCTTGCGGACGACCCGGACAGGCTTGCGGATGCATTGCGCGAAGCCGCATCCGGACATGATCTCATTGTCACGTCCGGCGGGGTTTCCACGGGTGAAGCAGACTATGTGCGGACCGCGGTTGAGCGTGTCGGCAATCTGGTTTTCTGGCGTGTCGCCATCAAGCCTGGTCGCCCGGTAGCGCTCGGCGTGATTCGGGGATCATCCGGACATAGTGCCGCCTTCGTTGGGCTGCCGGGCAATCCGGTCGCCGTGTTCGTAACGTTTGTACGAGTGGTGAAGGTCCTGCTGCGCAGGCTGTCCGGGGCACGGCCCGACAGGCTCGTGCCTCTGCCGGTGCGCGCGGCCTTCGCTTACAGGAAAAAGAAGGATCGTCGTGAATACGTCCGCGTGACGCTGAGACGCGCCGCCGACGGAGAGATCGAGGCCGTCAAGCATCCGCAGGACGGCGCAGGCATCCTCACATCGTTAACCGAGACCGACGGGTTGCTTGAGTTCCCAGAAGACGTGACAACGATCGAAGCGGGTGCTCGCATCGGGTTCCTCTCCTATCCGACACTTGTTGGTCCGTGACGCAGATTATCCGTGCGGCAGCCCTATTCCGCCGCAACTTCGAATTGTATATTGTTCTGGTCAACACCCGGGTGCCCGAATATCGGGCGACAACTGAAGGAACGATCAATGCCGAAGGGAATCAGGATTCGGATAATTGCTTTAGCAGCAGTTGGGATGGCTACGGGATTTTTGCTTACCTTTGCGATGGTCGCAACCACATCACGTCCGGCGATGGCGAATGCGGACATTGCGAAGAAGACAGGCCAACCCTGTGCAAAATGTCATTCTGCGCCGCCTGCGTTGAATACTTATGGGAAGAAATACAAAGACGGCCAGAAGAAATAGGCAAGATGTAATTCCGACTATCGTGTGGCCCGCTGCCGACAAAAGTTGTTGGCGACGCGTGGCCGCACGATCCTGACTCAAAACCTGTTCGGGCCGTTGAAAAATTTGCTGTGGGGGAGGCGGTATGATCGCTTGGCGGCCTGGTCTTTGGTGGGGGGCGTTTACCGGCTTCTACAGGCCGGGAGCGCAGGATATTGGCAGCCTCGACCGTGTGTCTGTCTTTCTGTATGCCGCGCGCAGCGTCATTCTGGTTATTTCCGCCCAGGCGGCGATCATTGCGGGTCTCCTTGCTCTTGGCGCTGGCCATTTTGAATGGGGTAATTTCATCGGGGTGCTGGTCGGGTTCGTAATAGCCCATATGATCAGCAATCTCAGCAACGACTATTTCGGGTTCGCTCACGGGCACGACACGCCGGACTCGCCGCGGATGCGGTATACGGTGCATCCGATCTCAAGCGGGATCCTCGACCGCCGTACACTGCTTATCGGCCTTGCGTTGCTTGGCGCTATCGGCCTCAGCATCACAGCTTATTTCATCGTCGAACGCGGTTGGACTGCAACTGCATTTGCCGTTGCCGGGGTGTTGCTGCTGATCCTCTATGACGCGGGTCCAACGCCGTTGAAGACAATCGGTCTTGGTGAGTTCGCCGTGCTGATCGTCTGGGGACCGCTGATGATCGGCGGCGGGTTCGCCATGATCACCGGTCAGGTGTCCGCCGACGCGATCTTTGCTTCGCTTCCATATGGGTTGGGTGTCATGACCATCCTGATCGGCAAGCACATTGATCAATTGGAATTTGATTCCCGCAGAAACATCCGCACACTGCCGGTGTTGATCGGAGAATCTGCAGCGCGGGCTCTGAATATCGCAGCGATCTGCGCAATATACGCGATCGTCGCTGTCCTTATCGGGCTTGGAAGATTGACGCCATTTGCGGTAGCGATCGTCATTGCGGCGCCACGCGCGGTTTTTGCCGTCAAACGCATGAGCCAGCCGCGACCAGCGGCACCGCCGGACGGCTATGTCGGCTGGCCACTTTGGTATCACCGTGCCTGTCTCGAGCATAATCGTATGCTCGGTTGGGCATATATCGGCGGACTGGCCGCCGGCGATTTGTGGCATCCGGAGCTATAGCAATGCAGATCAATCGATGGCCATTCATCGGAATGTTGCTCGCCAGCGCAGTGGTAGGTGCGGGCGCTATTATTGCAAGCACTGTGGTCAACCATCGCACCTCGACCGATGCTTTTTGCAGCACCTCTTGCCACTCCATGGTCTTCCAGGCCTCAAACGATCACTTCCAACATTCGAAGCATCGCAGCAACACCAAGGGAGTTATTGCAAGCTGCGCCGACTGTCACATTCCGACAACCAATTGGTTCATCGAAACGTATACCCATGTCACCTCAGGCGCGCGCGACGTGTTCATGGAGCTAACGCACAATTTCAAGGATCCCAAAATTTGGGAGGCGCATCGGACGAAACTCACGCAGGAAGTTCAGGCCAAACTGCGCGCCCAGGACAGCGTCACCTGCCGGAGTTGTCATGATGCCAACGCAATCAAACCAGTCAGCGAAAGCGGGCGCACCTCTCACGCAATGCTGAAGCAGGGCGGCGTGACGTGCGTCGACTGCCATACCAATCTTGTGCACCCTCCAGCGGCGCAGAGCAGTCGGTTGGACTGAGCGAATTCTGTCCGCTAGGTGGAATCATGGGCGCATCATGGCGACCTACAGCCACAAGCTCCGTCTGAAATACACACCGGCGCAATTATTTGATCTCGTCGCTGATGTTGAACGATATCCGGAATTCATGCCGTGGACGATCACAACGCGCGTGCGCCGTCGCACGAATCGGGTCATTTGGACCGATCTGACTATAGGAACGGGCATTATTCGAAAGCGGTTCTCAACGGTGGCGACGCTTGATCGGCCGCATAGGATTGCGATCACCAGCGACGATCCACTTTTTGAGAGATTTGAACAGAAATGGACCTTCGAAGATTCGCTCGAAGGTGGAACAGACATCGAGTACTACACGGATTTTCAGTTCAGATCATTTCTGTTGCAGGCGCTCATGGACCTGTCGTTTGTCGACCGTGCAGATGCGATTGTATCGGCCTATGCGCGTCGCGCGCGTCGGCTGTATGGCGTCCCATCATAGAATAATTTAGGACGCGGACATTGGCGCTACGTTTTTAGCGACGTCCGACTGATCGCTCGATGTCGCGTTCGGCCCTATGCGCCGAGGCGCACACTCGTCGCACTGCTAAACGCTTTTTCCGCCGAGTCTGGCACGGCATTGAGAACCATGACGCTGACAATCGCAATGACAACGGCCGCTGCGCAAGCCACAAGAAACGTCTTCATAGAAGGCTCCTCTCCCAGACCACGAACTAAACCTACAACGAATATGGCGGTTGCGCGATGGCGATCACGAATTGCGCGCTCGGCGTCATGTATGCTGCAACGCAATGCGCTCGGCGCGGGCGGCGTCTTCCGGCGTATTGACGTTGAAAAACGGATCAATCGGCTGATCCGGCCAGTCGGCAATAGCGACACCGTGCCGCGCCGTCCACACCTCAATCTTGTGCAGATCGTCCTCGATCAGCGCCTTGCGTAAATCCTCGCGCAGCGCCAGCGGCCACAAACCGACGACCGGATGACGCCATTCGCCGGACCGTGCGCAGGCGAGCGGTACGCCTGCGCCCATGTCGCGGCGGGCCTGATGCAGACGTACGACCAGATCGTCCGGAAGGAAGGGACAATCGCCCGGCACGCTGACAATCCATTCGATGCCGTTTTTCTGCTCGGCCAGCCAATCCAGCCCGGCCAGAATTCCCGCGAGCGGGCCCGCGAAGTCCGGAACACTGTCCGAAACCACCGTCAGCCCAGTATCCGCGAAGCGTTTCGGGTCGCCATTGGCATTGATGATGATGCCAATGCATTGCGCAGACAGCGTCGCCAGTACGCGGTCGAGGATCGACACGCCGCCGATCTCGATGCGCGCTTTGTCGCCGCCACCCATGCGGCGCGCCAAACCGCCGGCAAGCACCAAACCAAGGGTAGGGGGATGGCTAGTCGTCATGCACCGCCGCTTTGCGCCGATGCTTGGCGCCTTCATCTTCGACAGAATTCAGGTCCTGATCGAACACGATGCGATCCTCGCCGGCGAGCGCGACGAAACGCTTCCCGCGCGCGCGGCCGATGAGCGTCAAGTTCGCCTTGCGCGCCAGCTCGACGCCCCATGCGGTGAAACCCGAGCGCGAAATGAGGATCGGAATGCCCATACGGACGGTCTTGATCACCATTTCGGATGTCAGCCGTCCAGTCGTGTAGAAAATCTTGTCTGCGGCCGGTACTTTTTCCTTGAACATCCACCCGGCGATCTTGTCGACGGCGTTGTGCCGGCCGACATCCTCCATATACACCAGCGGTTCGTCCCGCTGCGCCAGTACGCAGCCGTGAATGGCGCCGGCCTCGAGATAGAGCGACGGCGTGGTGTTGATCTTGTGCGTAAGCGCGTAAAGCCAGGACGTCCGCAGTTCGGCCTTCGGCAATGAAACATTTTCGAGCGCTTCCATCAGGTCGCCGAAACACAGTGCCTTGCGCGCAGCCGGAGGTCTGTACTTTCTTTTTGAGCTTCTTCTCGTAATTGGTCTTGCGTTTCGTGCGGACAACGACGACCGAGAGTTCCTCGTCATAGTCCACACCGGTCACGACGTCGTCCGGAAGTAGCATGTTCTGGTTGAGCAGATAGCCGACCGCCAGGATATTCCGGATAGTCGCCAATGGTCATGGCCGTGACGATTTCCTGGCTGTTGAGGAAGATCGTCAGCGCGCGCTCGACCGTCACCGAGGTCTCGACCCGCGCCCCCGTCTGATCGACGACCGGTGACGCGCTCGGTCAGCCGGGGGTCGGCCGGATCAGGCTTGATGATGTAGCCGTCTTTGCTCATGGCTCAACTATAGCAGACATTTTGGCGCAGGATGAAAACTGCCCAACTTAGGTGGGCAGCAAAATACACTTTGTCCATGCCCTATGCGGTAATTCTGCAAAGATCGTTTCCAAGCCGCACGCGGCGGACATAGACTACGGCCAACGACAAATAATCCCCGGGGGAGATGCTGACATGCTTCGCGCCACCAAAGACATCATGCTGCCGACCACCATTACTGGCTCGCTGCCACGGCCGAGCTGGTACACGCAAAATCTCGGCATGCGCAGCTTCCTCGACGCCATGGTGAATAACCAGTTCCGCGAGCAATATGTCGATACGGTCTCCGTGTATCTGCACGAACAGGAGGTCGCCGGTCTCGACATCGTGACCGACGGCGACGCGCACTTCGATTCCGATGTCGGCGGCCAGAGCTGGACGAACTATCCGCCGCGGCACATGGGCGGCTTCGATCGTAACCCGCAGCCGATCCCGGCCGGCCAGGGTGGGTTGGGATTTCCACCCGGCCACATCCTGCACGATTACCTCGAGTCGCGCGTGATGCCCAGCATCAACGGGCCGGTCACGCGGGGCGATCTGCAATATGCCGCCATGTGGAAGGTTGCGCAGCGACTGACCAAGAAGCCGGTCAAGTTCGGCACCATCGGACCGGAGCTCGTCGCGTTCGCCGTGCAGGACCGGCATTACAAATCGCTGAAAGACCGCATTCTTGCCGTGACCGACGCATTGAATGCGGAGCTGCACGATCTTGCCGATGCCGGCTGTCAGGTCATCCAGTTTGAGGAGCCGCAGATTCATCTGCTGGCAGTACGGAACATCGTCAATGACGTGATCAATCCGGCTTTCAGTGTCGAAGTCTTCAATCGAACGGTGAAGGGGCTGCGCGCCAAGACCGAAGTCTGGTGTCACACCTGCTGGGGCAATCCATCGCAGCAGCGCATGTTCAAGGAAGTGCAGAGCTACAAGACGGCGCTTGAGATGCTGAACAAAGTCGACGCCGACGTGATCACCTTCGAATCCGTCAGTGCCGGGGGCGCGGACCTGGAAGCGTTCGGCAAGATCATCACCGATAAAAAGATTGCTATCGGTGTCATCGATCACCACTCGTTGCAGGTGGAGCGGCCCGACGAGATCGCCGAGCACATCCGCCGTGCGCTCAAGCACATTCCGGCGGAGCGGCTGGTGCTCTCCTCCGATTGCGGCATGGGCCGCGAGGGCATGAGCCGGCGCCATGCCTATTATAAGATCGTGTCGTTGGTGCTCGGCACCAACATTGTCCGCAAGGAGCTTGGCCTGCCGCAGGCCGATTGCCTGGCCGCTGACGGCCGGTATTCATTAGTTGTGCCCGCCAAATAAGGGTTCAGGCGACGACATTAACCCGGGTTAAAATGTGGTGAACATGTTGTTTTCCAATCGGGAGCCCGCATTGGTGCGGTTTCAATCGGTGCCGGTATAGGGTGATTTTGGGAGAGGGGCAGGCCAGGAGGCTTGCTGATGCGTGTTCGTTATCTTCTTGTCGCTGCCGCGTGCGCTCTTTGCTTGTTGGCGTTGCCGCAGCCACCCGCGCCTGCGGAGCCGCAGGTGAGCGCCGCCCAGATCGATTTCGGCGCCTTGCGCGCCGAGGCCAGGGGCGCGCTCGAAGCATTGCAGCAGTCGCACGAACCCCAGCTTGCTTCGGCCGCCAGCGCGGCGTTCTGATCCGGCTTTGACTAGCCCTTGGCCGCACCGGAAAAGTCGACCAAGGCGGCACAGCTACCACGCGCAATCTGGCCGTTCCGGAAGACCAATTCCTTGTCCCTTGCAGTCGACAAGCGCTGTTTGCAGGTCGTGCTGACAAAGTAGGTCTAGAGCGACAACGGGCGAGAACAGAATCTTTAGTCCGATCTTGCGGTCAGGCATGGTGGTCCCGACATATTGATCCCGGTCAATGTTAGGCGTCCGGCAGGGCGTTAGACAGGGCAATGGTCTGGCCTATCTCGTTAAAATCAATGAGTCTCAAACGCCTGATTTTGACAGGCGTGGCTGTTGCAATCGGTGCCGGCGTTCTGTTCGGTGCCTGGTCGGTATATTTCAGCACTATTCAGGTGCAGGTCGCGACCATTCAGCGTGACGTGCCCGTTGAGGTATTTGGCCTCGGCACCGTCGAGGCGCGCGTAACTTCCAAGATCGGATTCAAGGTTTCAGGCGTGCTGGTCGAGCTTCGTGCCGATGTCGGCGACCGCGTTGCCAAAGGCGCGCTTCTCGCTCGCCTCGATGACCGCGAACAGACAGCGCGTACCGCGAGAGCCAAGGCCGCCACAGAGCAGGCTGAGGCCAATCTGCAAAAAGCAATGGCCAACGTCGAAAAGGCGAAAGCCAACCACGCCAATGCCGCAAACATAAATGAACGCCGGCAAAAACTGGTTCAAACGAATATTACTTCGGTCGAATCAGCAGAGACAGCAAAGACCGCACAAGACGCCGCCGTTGCTGACATGAATCTCGCCGCGAGCGATGTTGCGGTGGCGCGCGCCGCTATCGGTGATGCGAAGGCGCAACTGCAACAGGAAGCCGCAACGCTCGATTTTCACGCGCTCACTGCACCCTATGACGCCATGGTCACCACGCGCTCCAAAGAGCTGGGCTCTGCGCTTGCAGCCGGTGAGTCGGTGTTCACGCTGATCGATCCAAATACCGTTTGGGTGCTTGCGTATATCGATGAGAGCAAGGCCGGCGAGATCAGGGTCGGGCAAGCGGCCGAGATTGTTTTGCGCTCGCATCCCGGTCAGCGATTCCGGGGAAACGTGGCCCGCATAGAGCCGGAAAGCGATCGCGTAAACGAAGAACGCCGGATAGCAATCGCCTACGACAGGCTGCCTGATACCTTCAATATCGGCGAGCAGGCCGAGGTCTACATTACGACCGTGCATTTGCCGCAGGCGGTATTGGTACCGGAAGCTGCTATCGCCGGACTTGGCAAGAATCGTGGAACTGTCTGGATGATCGAGGATGGTCACCTGCGGACGCACGAGGTGACGTTCGGTCACCGCCTGCTCGACGGTCGCTACGAGGTCACTGACGGCCTGCCGGACAAGTCGCAGGTGGTTGTGCAAATGCGCAGCGGGCTGCGCGCTGGCCGCGCTGCCAAGATTGCAGAAGAGGCAAGTCGATGAACCTGGCCTACCGGGACATCAAGCACAATCTGCTCCGGTTCATCTTGACCAATTTCGGATTGAGCCTGCTGCTTGGCGTCGTCATCATGATCACCGGTGTCTACGGAGGCATGATTGATGAAGCGTTGCGGCAGGCGCGCGCCCCTAACGTCGACCTCTGGGTAGTTGAGGCCGGCACAAATGGGCCCTTTGCCGAGGCTTCGCGCATCTCTGGCGACACCAGGGAATTCGTCAGCCGAGTTTATGGTGTGGAACGCGCCGGCTCCGTGACCTATCAATCGGTGCAGACCGAATTGAACGGCAAGCCGCTCCGCATGTTTCTGGTGGGCTTCGAGCCGGGCCGCCCCGGTGGCCCACGCAAGCTCACGGCCGGGCGCGACATTACGCGCGGCCATTATGAGATGATCGTCGATCGCTCTGCCGGCCTCAAGCTCGGGCAGGAAGTACCGCTCGGCACACATGGCTACAAATTCACCATTGTCGGCTTGATGACGCAGGGAGGTCACGGCGTCCGGCGATCCGGTCGGCTACATCACCCTGCGCGACGCGCAAGCGTTGCAGTTCGAGCTCGCTCCTCCAGCCGAGCGGCGCGAAGTCGCACGCGGTGGCCCGTTGCAGACCAACGATCAGATCAATGCCGTCGTGGTCAAGGTATCGCCCTATGTTCCGATCGCGGAAGTCGCGGCGACGCTTGGCGCGATGGAAGCACCTCACCACGCTCCGCAGGAGCAGCAGGAAACCTTGCTGAGCAAGTTTGTCATTGAGAGAGTGCGCAACCAGCAGTTCCTGATCATGGTGTTGCTGATCATCGTATCGGCGGTGATCATCGCCCTGATCATCTACACGCTCACCATGGACAAGGTGCGCTCGATAGCCACGTTGAAATTTGTCGGCGCGCCCGACCGCACCATCGTCGGCCTGATCCTGCAGCAGGCGCTTTCAATGGGCATCTTCGGGTATTTCACCGGGCTGGCGCTTGTCCTCACCTTCGAACCCTACTTTCCGCGGCGGCTCGTGTTCGATCCAGCGAACGTCGCAATTGTGTTTGGCATTACTATTGTAGTTTGCCTTGCCGCCAGCACCTTGGGAATCCGGCTCGCCCTCAAGGTGGACCCGGCGGAAGCGCTCGGGAGCTCGGGCTAGCACGATGGCCGCGCATACCAAACAACCTGTTGTCCGCGTTGCGCACCTGTCGAAAATTTTCGGACAGGGCACCGCGCGCGTCGATGCACTGCGTGACATCAATATGGAAGTCTATCCTGGGCAGGTCGTCGGTTTGATGGGCCCGAGCGGCTCGGGCAAGACCACACTGCTGCACTGTATTGCCTGCATTCTCGAGCCAAGCAGCGGCTGTATCACGCTCGACGGCGAAGTTGTCTATGACGAGCACTGGCTCAAGTCCGACCTGCGCCGGCTCCGGCTCGACAAGATCGGTTTCATTTTCCAGTACCCTAATCTGCTGCCGTTTCTGGACGGCAGCGACAACGTGGCCATTGCGATGCATCTGGCTGGACTTGGCGCTTCCGCCGCGCGCACCCGCGCCATCGAGTTGCTCGACTATCTGGAGGTCGGCCACCGCAAGCATGCATTGCCCAAGCAGCTCTCCGGCGGCGAAGCCCAGCGCGTGGCGATAGCCCGCGCGCTCGCCAACAAGCCGCGCATCATCCTCGCCGACGAGCCAACCGCGCCGCTCGACTCGGCGCGTGCCCGCATCGTCATGGATTTATTGCGCCGGATTGCGGTCGAACAAAGCGCCGCTATCATCGTAGTCACCCACGACGAGATGATCCTCGACCGCTTCGATCATATCTTCCATTTGCGCGATGGAAGGCTTGAAGATGGCGACCGCGCGAGTCCGAGAAAGGTCGATGCCGTCAGCGCTGCTCACCCCGGCTGATCGCCACGACAACGGTATCCGTCGTGACTCCGCTGAGCTGAACGACAAATGGTGTCGCGTTGAGCTCGAAACGGACGCTCTTGCGCAGGCCGCTGCAATCGCTACGCCCGGTACTTCCGATTGAACGGGCGTAACGGCCGTCCTGAACGACATCGATCCAGGCCTCTTGCGATAAAGTCAATTGATAGGAACCAGGCTTTTCCGGTGCCGGGAGCCGGAGCCCACCACCAAACCAGCTTTCCGATTTTGGTTTGCGCTCGGGCGGCAACACGAAAGTCGCTTGCCCGGCGGGCCGCAGGCTCAGAACGATTGCCTCCGTTGGAATCGCAGCGAGCTCTGCTCCTGCCGTGAGTGGACGTTTGTCAGCCGCAGCGAACAGCGCTCGCTCGCGCGTCAATGACCAGGCAAATTTATCACAGCCCATGTCATCGGCCACCGCCGGCCCTGCCACGGCAAGCATTGCCAATATGATCGCGCTTGCGCGCATCACGCGCCCGGGTCGCTGGCGTTCGGATAGAACAGCTGTTCGCCATTGATCTTGTAGCTGGCGATGATCTTCTGGCCTTCCGGCGAAACCAGCCAATCGATGAAGGCCTGCCCGAGCTCCTTCTTCACGGTCGGGTGCTTGGCTGGATTGACCAGCATGACGCCGTACTGGTTGAACAGGCGCTTGTCGCCTTCCACCGCGATGACGAGATCGCCTTTGTTCTTGAATGAAATCCAGGTGCCGCGATCCGACAACACATAGGCATTGCTGGCGCCGGCGGTGTTGAGCGCGGCGCCCATGCCTTGGCCGATCGATTTGTACCAGGGCCCTTTTTCCTTCTCGATGTCGATACCGGCATCCTTATTCCAGAGTGCTAGCTCCGCAATATGGGTGCCGGACTTATCGCCGCGCGAGATGAAGGGCGCTTGTTCGTTTTTAATCGCCTCAAGCGCCTTGGCAACGTCCTTCATGCCCTTGATGCCGGCAGGGTCGCTCTTGGGGCCGATCAGCACGAAGTCGTTATACATCACCGGGTAGCGCTTCACGCTTTCTCCCTCGGCGAGGAATTTTTCCTCTGCCGATTTGGCGTGCACAAAGACGACGTCAGCATCTCCGCGCCGGCCCGTGTCGAGCGCCTGGCCGGTCCCCTGTGCGATGACTTTCACCTCGATACCGGTCTTCTGCTTGAACAGCGGCAGGATGTAACCGAACAAGCCGGAGTCTTGCGTCGATGTTGTCGACGACACCACGATCGATTTGTCCTGGGCATGGACAGGTGCAGCGAATATCGCGGTAGCGAGTGCGGCCGCGGCCATCAGCGTGCGACGATTCAACATATGATCCTCCATCCTTGGTATTTCAGACGAGCAATTCGCCCGCGATGAATTTGCGCGCCTCTTGCGTGCGCGGCCTTGTAAAGAATTCGTCAACCGGAGCGTTCTCAATCAAGCGGCCGCGATGCAACAGCATGATGTCGCCGGCCAGGCGTTTGGCCTGGCCGAGGTCGTGTGTCGAAATCACGACCTTCACGCCGCGTTCGCTGACGGTGCGAATGATGTCTTCGATTGCCTTCGTGGCATATGGATCGAGGCTGGCGGTCGGCTCGTCGAGGAACAGCACGGCGGGATCGCGCGCGAGCGCACGTGCAAGCGCAAGCCGTTGCTGTTCGCCGCCCGACAGCCGCCGCGCCGGGCGGTGGCCCAGGCCGTCGAGCCCCACCAGTGTCAGTAACTCGCTTGTACGGTTCTGGCGGTTGGCGCGCGGGACATCTGCAGCGGCGAGCGCGTAGCGAATATTGCCCGCGGTGCTGCGCCTGAGCATGGCGGGGCGCTGGAACATGATGGCGCGGCGCGTCGGCGCAGCGGCCTCACGCCCACCCCAGGTGATACGGCCTCCGGTCAGCGGAATAAGTCCCATGGCGGTGCGCAAGAGGGTTGTCTTGCCGCTGCCGTTCGGCCCGATCAGGACAGTAGGGGATCCGGCTGCAATAGTGTGCGTTACATCGTCGAGGATCGCTGTTGCGCCGGCAACGATCCGCGCATTCACGAGCAACAAGGGCAAGTCGGAAACCGGTGCGCGCATACTCATCCTGCGTAGCGTTCGCCGGCCCGGCGCAGGCCCCACGCCAGCGCGTTGATCATGATCACGATCACAATAAGCACCATGCCCAGGCCGATCGCGAGCGGCAGGTCGCCTTTGGAGGTCTCAAGCGCGATCGCCGTCGTCATCGTGCGGGTGAAGCCGTCGATATTGCCGCCGACGATAATGATGGCGCCGACTTCAGCGGCGGCGCGGCCAAATCCTGCCAGCAATGCGGTGACCAGGCTAAAGCGCGCGTCCCAGATCAGTGTCGTGACACGCCGCGCCGCGCCGACATTCATGGCAGCGAGTTCGTCGTGATATTCGGCCCAGAGATCTTCGACGGTCTGACGGGTGAGGGCGGCGATGATCGGCGCGACGAGCAGCGTCTGCGCAATCACCATCGCCTGTGGCGTAAACAAGAGGCCCAGCGAGCCGAGCGGGCCCGAGCGCGACAGCAGGAGAAATATTGCCAGGCCAGCGACCACCGGCGGCAGGCCCATCAACGCGTTGAGCACGACGATGACCGCCTCGCGTCCGCGAAAGTGCGTGAGCGCCAGAAGCGCGCCGAACGGCACGCCGAGCAGGGCTGCGAACAGCACCGCGCTCAGACTCACCAGCAGCGACAGTCGCACAATCGCGAACAGGCCCGGGTCGCCGCTGAGCACTAACTGAAGCGCGGATACATCGCCCGTCATCGGGATTCCCAAAGGCTGGTGGTGGTCAAACCCTCGCCACGCCGGCCGGCTTGGATTGTGAGTATTTTCGATTTATTTGCGCACGTAGTCCACTAGCGGTCAATAATTGGAATTAAAACATAAATATGCTTATTAGGTGATATGAAATCCCGATTGGCGAGGCGGGTTGTGCGACGTCAGACCGTGGCTATAGTCCCGGCCTCTTGCGGCCCAGCCGCCGTGTTTTCACGTCGCACAAAGGCGAGGTCGCTGCGCCGGTGTGTGGTTCGCGGGAAGGCGCCGTCGATTTTGCCGCCGGGAAAGATATGCGGATGGTGTGTGCGCAAAGGCGCGCATTGCGCGCTTTGATGTAAGAAGACGTGGCCCTTTCGAGGGCCCGATCAGGAGGGGTGGCCGAGTGGCTGAAGGCGCACGCTTGGAAAGCGTGTTTACGGGAAACCGTAACGTGGGTTCGAATCCCACTCCCTCCGCCACCTTCCGAAGAGGCTAATCGGAGACAGCCTCATACTAATTGTGAAACCAGGTCGTTGATTGGCTTCGTCATTATTCGCGCGATATTGCTGTACCCACAAATCTGCCCACGAACCGTGCGCAAACAGGATAGGGACGTTCGCGGTGATTCCGAATGCGGCATGTCCGCTATTGGGTGTAAAGCGGACATGCCTTTTTGCACTGCACATGTCCGCTAATGATCCAAAGCGGACATGCGGGAACGGCTCAGCGCCTGAGTTATTCCAGGCGGAAGGAGCGAAAGACGGCCCCAAGGAAAAATCGAGAACACCTCAAGGGAAACTCAGGAATATCTCAAAGCGGGTTTCCCGGCGATGGAATATCGCATCGTAGCAGCGGCTGAGTAATCCGCTATACTTCAAAATGGCATTCTAGGAGGAACGACCATGAGCGCAGTCGAAGCGAATTTGCAAAGCGCCCAATACGTCGACTTCTGGAACGAAGTCCTGGTCCCGAAATTTATCAAATACAAGCACATCTTGGTCGATGGTTTGACTCACCATAGTGAAGCGATTTTTCCGTCATTGCCGGTCAAGGACGGTGACAGTGTTCTCGATATTGGCTGTGGATTTGGCGACACCGCTATCAAGCTGGCACAGCGAGTGGGCAAAAACGGCAAGGTCGTCGGTCAGGATTGCTGTGAAGCGTTCCTTGAGTACGGCCGAAAGGATGCCGCAGATCTGGGCTTGCAGAATGTTTCGTTCGTCTATGGTGACGCGCTACTTGACCGCTTCAAACCTGAGTATGATTTCGTCTTTTCGCGTTTCGGAACGATGTTTTTTGCCAACCCGGTGGCAGGATTGCGAAACATGCGGACTGCGCTGAAACCGGGCGGGATCATGACGCACATTGTTTGGCGTACACGCAACGACAACCCCTGGCTCAGCATGGCGAAGGAAGTCGTCTTGAAGTTTTTGCCGGCGCCCGGTGAGGATGCTCTCACCTGTGGGCCGGGGCCATTTTCGATGGCGGACGAGGCAGCGGTTTCCAAGATGATGGAGATTGCCGGTTATCGTGACATCACTTTCAAACGCGTCGACGCCCCGGTGCTGGTCGGGAGAACGGTCGAGGACGCAATAAATTTTCAGCTTGCTATCGGCCCTGCCGGAGAAGTGTTCAGAGAAGCAGGCAAAGAGGCCGAGGCAAAGCGAGCACAAATTGAAACTGCACTAGCGGAAGCTATCAATTCTCAGAAGAGAGAAGCTGACGGGATCGTAATGAATTCGTCGTCTTGGGTTATTTCAGGCAAGAACCCAGGCTAGCGCTAGACGCACGCCCAACTGACGCCGTCACCGCAGAAAATTGGTGTTTCGGTATTGAACCCGGGGAGGAATCGACAATGGCAGCAACACACAAAGGCGAGTGTTTTTGCGGAGCTGTTCATGTGGAAGTTTCTGGCGAACCGGAAGTTATGGGATATTGCCATTGCCGATCATGCAGATCGTGGTCGGGTGGCCCGGTCAATGCTTTCACCCTTTGGAAGCCCGATACCGTGCGGGTCACTGCGGGTGCCGAGCATGTTGCAATGTTCCAAAAGACAGAAGTCAGTCAGCGGCAGTACTGCAGGAAATGCGGTGGCCATGTGATGACCAATCATCCTCCGCTAGGATTGGTGGACGTATTTGCAGCGACGCTACCGACCTTAAAGTTCGCCGCGGGTGTCCACGTCAACTATGCCGAAACAGTATTGCCCATGCGGGACGGACTTCCCAAGCTGAAGGATTTTCCCAAGGAGTTTGGCGGCTCGGGCGAAGTCGTGCCGGAGTAAGAACGCGCGGCATCAGTGTGTGTACGGAACGACCGCGGGAATGTCCGCTATTGGCACTTAGCGGACATCGGTAGTTGCACCGCACATGTCCGCTTTTGACCGAAAGCGGACATGGCGCGGGTTGCAGCGACCATATCAGACTTTCGCTGCTAGGGTCGCGACTGCAACCTCCCCATCGGTGACGTAGTGATTGACTTGATCGGCGCCGAGATGATGGCCTGCTTTATGTGAACTTACGTCCGCGATGACTCCGTACATTGCTTAGCTCGGCCACAATGTAATCTCGCTCGTTATTCGTATCCGAGTCCGTCGCGTGGGTAATCTGGAATGTAAGACGGGTTAAAGAGAGACCTGTATCTTTTGTGCCAGCTCCAACCCAATGAACGCACGTACCATCAGGTGGACGGTCGGTGTTTAGCCAAAAGCTCGCTTTTCCTAAAGCGGAGTTGGCGTGTTCGAGGCTCAAAGCCCAGAATCGAATGTGATGCCGTTTGCGCGGGCTGTTATCGATTGCTCTCTGGAAACCGACGTCTTGACGACGCCCAAAAAGGTAGAGGCTGCTAAATGGGGCTGTTGGATACGGGGAGTTGAAAACGAATGCTCGGACCATCCCCCACGAGCTTGCCAAACCGAGTTGGTCTGCCCCTGACCAGCCGGCGGTCGAAAACGCGGCTTGAAGCTCTTGCAGCGTTCCTGTCAGCACCAAATTAACCGGGTCGCCGGGCAACCCGTCCCCGGTAGTCGTATAACGGGGCACACGTTTGCGCTGGAAGATTTTTAGGCCCATGCGAACGGCGCGTGGCAGAATAATATACGCTGCGATTCCATAAGTGACGGCCAGCGCCAGCACCCACGGTAACCTGCGGTCCGTAAATCTAAAGACAAAATCGATCAGCCAGACGCTAAGGATGCCTAAGGCCAAGATCAGCAAGCGCTGGAACCAGCGTTTCAGCAATCTCATGAGTTAGTCGTCCAACAATCCATCGTCGTGCGAATAAAAACTGACAGAGGTTAGTATCCGCCCGCAATCTGTATACTCGGACAATACAATCGCGCAATCTCGTGTTTGCTTTTGCCGAAGTCGTCGCCGGCTAGCAATTTCCGCTTTTGACCCGATTCGATATGACGACGCGCAACGCGGCTTGGCGCATCAAAATGTCATAGCCTACGCGTCGTGGGTGAGAATTGTGAAACCGGGCTCGGTACGGGTTTCCGGGTGCGCCGGTTTGTCAGTAATCACCAAAGTCGAACCCGGATGCATCAGTGCTGTCACGCGCCGTGCGATATCGGGGGGCAGGGTGATTCTGTCCATCGTTTCGGACGTCAGAAGGGCTGAGGCTTCATCAATATTTGTACCGGACGGCAAACCAATCGCGAGCCACTTAAGATGTCGCGGATCTGAATCCGGCCCTGTGAGCGTGAAGGCATGAGTGCCAAATGGCTTTTCAGGCGATGCGACCGCGACCTGTGCTGAAAAACTTTCCTGTCCATTAACAAATGCGATGAGCTTGCGGTCCGTGGTTGAGATAACGAACGAAGAAGCCTGATGCGTTTCTGTCGTTGCCGTGGCGGGATGAGTAGTCTTGGCGGATACTTCCTTGACGGCATCAAGCGCCATCTCTTCGGTATGATCGGCGATCAATAGACCGGGATGCTGCATATCCCCGTAAGCCGGCTCGCCGTCGGCGATGATGACCGGCGTGCCGAGCGTGGTAATGCCGAACAAAAGTTTTGCAAACTCGAGCGGGAGGTGCACGCAGCCGTGGCTCGATGGGTAGCCTGGAAGCCCGCCGGCATGCAGTGCGACACCACCCCATGTTAGTCGCTCCGTATAGGGCATAGACGCATCGTTGTAGAGCGATGAATGATGGTTCTGGTCTTTCTGCAAAATGATGAAAACGCCGGAAGGGGTTGTGTGTCCGGGACGGCCGCTCGAACACGTTGTCGAGGCGATACGCACCCCGCCACGATAAACCACTGCCCATTGTTTAGGGAGCGACACCAAGAATCACGACCGGCCCTTGCGTCGAACGGTCGGGGTGCCATTGAAATTCTCCGGGCTTCAGCGTTGCCGGATCAATTGGCTTGTCCTGCGCGATTGCAACTGGAAATGCTGTGAGCAGCGGAGAAGCAAGCGAACCGGCAACGAATAATCGGCGCGAAAGATGCATTCTAAAATTGACCATAAGCTTAGCCCCAAGACCGGTGTTGGCTTAGACAGTAATAGCTTGTCAGGCCGGTTTGAAAGCCCTGGTTTGGCAAAACTAGGCGGCCGAGAGTATCGGTAGGCCTAAGGGGTGCAATGTCAGCTATTGGCACTTAGCGGACATTGCCTATTGCTCTGCACACGTCCGCTTTTGACCCAAAGCGGACATTGTTTATGCCCCTTTGGGCAATACTTCCTCGCTAGGACGCGTCGTAAAATTGGGCGGAAACACGTTTTAGCTGAGCATCGGCCGAAAAAAGATGCCGCGCCAGATGGATCAACTTGAACACACAAAACGATCCGCTGTCGTCAAGCACTCGATAGTGATCAATTCACACAAAACAAGCGTCTCGCTGGAAAACGAATTTTGGCTGGCCTTACGTGAGATTGCCAAGAAGGAATTTGTTGCCATCAATACTCTGGTGGCACGCATCGACGGCAGTCGCGGTAGCCACAATTTATCGTCTGCAATCCGGATCTATGTTCTCAACTACTTTCGACGAGCATAGGAGCAACATATCGCGCCATCCGATTGATGTATGTCTGCTTGTGACCCAATTCCGTTGCACTGCACATGTCTGCTTTTGGCACTAAGCGACATTGCTAAGTTGCTCTGGAATGGCCGCTTTCGAGGTAAGAGCGGACATGCTTTGCGCAGCTCGAACGTGCGACAAAAATTCGCCGGTGTTCGCCCTCGACCGCCGAAATACCGCTTCAGCTCACGGGTAGATCTGTGGGTACAGATAAAGCGAATTCATAATAATTTGATATCACGGAGCAATTTCCAATTTTAAGCGGACACTCCCTCCGCCACGCCCCAAGATGAGCTGTAATCCAGACTTTCTGTACCCCCGTCAAATGACGTCTGCTCTCGAGGCAACGTTTTTAATACTATGTCCGGCACCGGACATTTGACTCGACATGCGATCCCCAGGGGCGCACCGTACAGTTTCATGATTGGGACGTCTTACGGAGGCTCCCATAAATCGCTTCGTCCACGAACAAAATCTAAGGCATCTTCGCCAGGTTTTGGCACGCACGACTGACGCGCGAGAGTGCCGACGTATTGTCGAGCTGATCGAACGGGAGGAAGGCGCGAACAGGTTGAACGGCAATGGGCTCGGACGAAACAATGATGAGACGCCGCCTCGACTCTAGTTGGCAATCTGGGCATTGCCGGAACGTTTGATGGATCAGGTCGAACACATCAAGAAATCAGCCGTCGTCAAGCACTCCATATTGATCAATTCACATAAGACGAGCGTGTCGCTCGAAAATGAATTCTGGTTCGGTCTGCGCGAGATTGCCGACCACGAGCACATCACTATTCCTGTGCTGGTGGAACGAATCGACCGTAATCGAGACACCTGCAATCTATCGTCTGCAATCCGCGTCTACGTGTTCAACCATTTTCGACGGGAACGCGGCCAGCGTATCGGTCTATCCGATTTCGCTAACGAGCCGACGTGTCTTGTCGACCCTCGGTTTGGTGATTAAATCACCGAGCAGACGGTCAAATTCAAGCATTGAAGTCTTGTAGCACTCACATGCGCGCTTTTGCAGGCCCTTGCGATCGAGGATTTTGACGCGGCCGCGCGAATACCTGATGAGGCCGGCTTTTTGCAAATCCGTCATTGTCAGAGAAACACTTGGCCGCCGGACCCCAAGCATCATTCCAAGAAACTCCTGCGTCAGCAGAAATTCGTCGGATGGCATCCGGTCGCGGGTCATCAACAGCCAGCGACAGCATCGCTGGTCAAGCTTGTGAAGGTGTGCACAGGCGGCGGATTGTGCCACCTGATTGAACAAGGCGTGGATATAACGAAGCACAACAGCGTGGAGCGTGGGGCTACGTTTAAGCTCCTGACGAAATACGCGGGCCTCCATTCTCAGCGCTTGACCCGGAACCTGCACGTACACGGTCGATGGGGCATGTCGATCGCCGAGAACAATGGGTATTCCCACCATTCCCTCGCTGCCAATCGTGCCGACTTCCACGGCGGCACCGTTTCTCATTTCAAGCACGAGTGACGCGACGCCATCGATTGGGAAATAGACATTATTAATTTCACGACGTGCGTCGTATAAAACCTTTCGATAATTCAGTTTTGATATCGAAAAATGCGGACGCAGCCGCTCGTAGTCATCATCCGACAAGAGCGTCAGAAGCCGGTTTGTTCTCTGCTCAATGCCAAGTACCACTTTAACTGTCACAGGAAGATCGAGTGTGCGGCGAGAAAGCTCACACCAATTATCGCGGCACTGACGAACATTATTGTTCTCCGCATGACTATTCTCCCGTGCGGCCGCCGAAAACAGGCTGTCTTTGTGGTTGTGAACACAACCTATTATGTCCGGTCTCGGACATAGTTGATCTGGATCAAAGCGGGTTCCAGATTAGTGGAACAATCTGGATCATCATCGAAACAGATTCGGCCTCGGTGACTGAGAGACGCTTCTGCGCTCCCGCTCCGCTCCCGCTTCGGGAGGTTCGTATGACCATCAATTCGATTCAAGATATTTGGTTCGACGACGCCGCGACTTTGACGATGGGAGAGGCTTTCGATCGTGCCTGCACATCGTTTCGAAATTTCGGGTCTGCCGTGCCTGAGATTATAGCGAATCTGATTATCCAAGCCGCCAAGAACGGTGAGCGCGATCCGGGTCGTCTTTATGACCTAGTATCAAAGAACTTTGGCATCGAAGATCTATCGGCGCCAATTGTCAGCGTAGGTAGTATCCCTGTGCCCGCCTATCCTTCGGTCACACACGCAGCGTGATCTGAGAGAGCCCGGCCACAGCGGCGCGCGCTGCACCGGCAGCGCGTCCCGCTCCAACAGCGCGGGTCGCGCCACAACGCCAGGCTCCGCAAAGAGCAGTAATTTCCAATTATGGGACGACGCTCCCTCCGCAACCTTCCGAAGCGCAGGTAAAAAGGGGGGATAGGGGCGTTTACGGCTATTTCGAACGCGGCCGTCAATGGCCGCTTTGGGGGTAAAGCGGGCATGCGTGGAAACATACGCGGCCGTACGCGAAATTCTGGATTTGATGCGGCTCTTCAATGGTATATTCGATCTCGCGCTGGCCAGATTCGGCGAGATTAAAGCGCAGCAAAAAGAATGAGCGGCAGGCAACAGCTCTTCGGGGGAGCAATGTCGATCGTATCGCGACGAATATTCACCAAGGGTCTCCTGGCCAGCGCTTTGGTGCCGGCCCATTCGGCATTTGGACAACCCAACGATCCGGCGGGTATCGCCATTATCGATACTCCGAACAATGCCGCAAAAGTCGCGTCGAATTTGGCTGCCCAGAACGTGAAGGTTGTTGTGCGGTTTTTCGCACGAAAGCCTCAGCCCGGTCTGCGCGAGAAGGTCATGGCATCCGAGGGCAACATGATCGACGGCGTCCGCGAACCGACCATATTGATCAGAAACGGCCTTTCGATCGTTTCTCTCTACCAGTATCGAAATAACCTTCCCGAGAAATTTCTGAAGGGCTTGGAAGATACCGGTTCGGCAAAGGCGGAAGTCGCCGCCGATGCAAAGGCCGCACTGGATCAGGCGAAGTTGGTCGGGCAGCCGGAAGGATCGGCGATCTATTTCGGAGTCGACTTCAATGTGAATCGCGCCTCCGTGGACCCGGTTCTCGAGTACTTTCGTGTCATCGGCCAGACGGTCGGCAGCCACTATGCGATCGGGGTTTACGGAAACGGCTTCGTCAACCGTACGCTCCGCCACGAAAAACTCGTGGCGTACAATTGGATCAGCGCATCGCGGTCACATGAAGAAACCGTCGCTTTCTACAACAGCGGGCAATGGCATCTTTTTCAGAACCAGGTTGATCGCCGCTGGTTTGGGCCACCGGGCAAATGCGCGACTGGCCTCGATGTCGATACGAACTTGCAGAACCCCAACGTATCGGGCATCGGCGCATGGGGAGCCGGAGAAGTCGACCGAAGCCGCAACCAGAAGATTTTTGAGCAGCGGCGCTTTGCAATCCGCGCAACGCCGGTCGAGAGCGGCGGAGGCGGCAACTGCAAGCTCGACAACCGGGTGCCAAAGAACGCCAATGTCAGGATTCTTGCGCAGTCCGGCGCATGGTCGGGCGTGGATATTGATGAAGATGGCATTGCCGACGGCCAGGTCAGAACCTCCGATTTGACGTCCGATCTTGCGACGATGCCTCCCTGGGGACCGTCGTCATAAAACGAAAATGCGCTGCGAAATGTCCGCTGATGACCAAAGCGGACATCTGGCGGACAGCGTTCACTTGAGAGCCGAGGGGTGATGTCGCTGCTCGTGCTAGCCGCTCAGCGAAAAGCCCCAAATCGCGAGCAGCGCAGCAACGATAAGGCCGACCCACGAAACAGTCATGGACACGGAATGGGGCCCAATCTGCACGGTCCACCCTTTGAAAATCCTCCAGCCGTGCAAGATCGCTACTAACGTGAAGATGAGTGCCGTAATTAATGCGTAAGGCATCCTATCCTCCCCTCATAACCGAGTTACCCTGTGCGACCCTAACTCAGCAACTCAGTGATCGCATCACCGTGATCGCAATATCCGCTTTCGGGGGTAACAAAAATCCAACCACGGCACGTGAGAGGTGGCCATGAGCGGTCGCCGCTACGCGGCGGAATATCGGAATTTTGACGCCTATCTTCGCACGCGATGTGGACGTCCTTTTTGGTGAAATCGGCAAAAAAGCAACCCGGCGATGATGAAAATGCCCACGAATGGCTGTTTGACCCCGAGGCATTGAGCTGCGCACCGCAACGTCACTTTACCGGGCCGGGCGATCATTGGTAGGCTTTTAAACACAAATGACGACCGTCCCGGGGAGGATAAAAAAATGATCACGACAGCACGTGCTCTCTTTGTAAGTGTCGCGGCGATCAGTCTCATGGTGTTCGCCCCAGCGGCGCACGCGCAAGACAAGACAATCAAGATCGGCGCGCTGTTCCCGATGTCGGGACCAGGTTCGTATTTCGGCGCGCAAGACAAACAAGGCGTCGAGCTCGCGCTGGAGCAGCTCAATAAGGCGGGTGTGAACGGCTATAAATTCGCTGTTCAGTATGAAGATTCGAGCTGCGGGCCTCTTCCTGCGACGCAGGCGGCAAAGCGCTTGATCGAGCAATTCAAGCCCGACGTCATCATCGGCGAAGAGTGCTCGGACGCGACGCTTGCCGTCATGCCGATCGTCGAGCAGGCGAAGGTGCCGCTCCTCAATGCCGGATCTTCTTCCATAAAGGTCACCGAGCCGGGCAACCCCTGGACATTCCGGATTATGCCGAACGAGGTCATGCAAGGCATCAACCTCGCGGATAATGCCTACAAGCGGCTCAATGCTCGAACCGCAGTCCTGCTGTTCGAAAATACCAATGCCGGAATCGGCAACGCCCAGGTTTTCAAGGATACTTTCACCAAGTCCGGCGGAAAGGTATTGGCGGAAATCGGCTTCGGCCGCGACGTCAACGATTTCACCG
Organism: uncultured Alphaproteobacteria bacterium; assembly: GCA_963810125.1. GTDB lineage: Bacteria > Pseudomonadota > Alphaproteobacteria > Rhizobiales > Xanthobacteraceae > Pseudolabrys. The sequence goes on along the minus strand of CAWEMK010000004.1, from coordinate 63,511 downwards.
CGATCGCGACCCGTGTCGCAGGCCTCGGCAAGATCGATGTGATTCCAACCTACACGCTGGAAGGGCAGGGCCTGAAGATCACGCAGGCGCTCGCGCAGGCCGGAGTCACCAAAGGAGGTGGTGGCGCTGCCATCCAGATTGGTACGATCTGGCTGCCATTTGGCTTCGAACAAAAGGCCGGAAAGGCCGCTTTGGGCTATATCCGCATCGTGCAGTTCGATCCGACCGAAACCCGCGATGCCGTCAAAACCTTCAGCACAGCGTTCAAGACAAAATATAGCGCTGATCCGACGCACCTGAATGCCCACGCTTATGACCAGATCATGTTGATCGCTGACGTCGTCAAGCGCGGTGGCAAGGATCCCCAGTCGATCCGCGACGGCCTTGCCGCTACCAAAAACTATGTCGGTGTTACCGGTAGCGTGGAATTCGACAAAACCAACCAGAACACCAAGATGGATACCGTCCACTACATGGAAACCAAGCCCGACATGTCATGGACAAGCCTGAAGTGGAATTGACCAGACGATGACAACAACGATCGTCCTCCAACAGGCGATCAACGGCGTCGTTCTCGGAAGTCTCTATGTTCTGGTGGCGTTGGGCCTGACGCTGATTTACGGCGTGCTCGTACAGATCAATTTCGCGCACGCCGATTTCGTGACGCTTGGTGCCTTCGCCGCCTATTTCTTCATGCATATGGTCGGCGCCGGCTATATCGCCAGCATCGGCGCCGCATTTGTTGTAGGCGCCGTGCTCGGCTGGCTGATTAATGCGGCGATTTTCACACCCTTGCGGCGCAAGGGAAATGAACTCTTGCCGCTGATTGCCACGATCGGCGTCTCTGTCATGATGCAGAACCTGATGCTGACGTGGTTCGGACCGATTCCCTACGCGTTTGAAACGCCATACAGCAGCCAGGTTATCCGCTTCGCCGGAATGTTCGTATCCTGGCAAAGCGTCATCATCATTGCGGTTTCATCCATAACAATCGTACTGCTCTACGCATTTATGAAATTCACATTTCTCGGCAAGGCGTTGCGCGCGGTTTCGCAAGACCGTGAGACCGCCGGGCTGATGGGCATCAATCCCAACCAGCTCATCATGCTGACGTTCGTCATCGCATCGGCGCTTGCCGGCATGGCGGGTGCCATGCTGGCGCCCGTCCTCGTCCTCACTCCATTTGCAGGGACTTCGGTCATCGTGAAAGCTTTTGCCATCGTTATTATCGGTGGCTTCGGCAATGTGGAGGGTACGATTCTCGCAGGGCTCATTGTCGGTCTCATCGAAAGCTACACGACGCAGTATCTCGACCCTGGACTGATCGACATCGTCGTTTTTGCGCTTCTGCTGGTGATGCTGGCTATCAAGCCGACCGGTCTGATCTCCGAGAGGCGCGAAGAGAATGTCTGAGCCCGCGATCTCGCAATATCCGGCAGATCCACGAGTCTCGCTGCTGGCGCGGCGCATGGGATTTCTGGTCGCGGCACTTGCGATCATAGCGCTGCCGCTGATTTTTAACGACACATACTGGCGCACGAATCTGACGCTTTGCGCAATCAACGTTCTGCTCGCGCTCGGTCTTGATTTTATCCTCGGTTATGCCGGTCAACTCAATCTCGGCCATTCGGCCTTTTACGGGCTCGGCGCCTACGTCTCCACATTGCTGATCGTCAGGGTCGGGGTTCCGTTTTGGGGCGCGTTCGCCGCCGGTGTCGCCTTTTCCGGCCTGGCGGGAATGTTCCTTTCATTGTTTGCGGTGCGCTTGCGCGGCCACTATCTCGCGATCGCTTCGCTCGGTTTTGCGGTCATCATCTATCAAATTCTGCTGAACTGGATCAGCCTGACGCAGGGTCCGCTCGGCATCTACGGAATTCCACCACCACCGGCGCTTGTCGTTGCTGGAGTACAGCTTGCAGACTTTCACAACCTGGCGGCTTTTTTTTATTTGGTGTCGGGCTTTACGTTTCTTGTTTATCTGCTGCTGAGACAGCTGGTGCGGTCTCCCATCGGAGAAACGCTGACCGCAATTCGAGAGGATGAAGTCTCCGCAGCCGCACTCGGCATTCATGGCGCCGCCTGGAAGGTGTTTGCGTTCGGCGTTGGCGCCGCCGTTGGCGGTGCGGCGGGCTGTTTTTACGCGAGTTTCGTCGGAACATTGGTACCGGACGCGTTTTTCGTCACCGAGGCCTTCAATATCCTGGCCATGGTCATCGTCGGCGGCATGGGCACTTTGATCGGCCCGGTATTCGGTGCGATCCTTTTGACACTGTTGCCCGAGTTGCTGCGCGGGATCGGCGATCTCCGTCTGGTCGTCTATGGCGCCGCGCTCACCTTTGTCGTGCTGTTCATGCCCGGCGGCCTCGCTCAGGCTGCCCATATCGTGCGGGAAAAGGTCAGGTTCGGCGGGTCTGCATCATGATCGCAGCCGCAGTGGATGAAACTCGCACTTCAACGGCACGGGCGCCGCTGTTACGCGTGCAAAATCTGCACAAGAGCTTTGGTGGCGTACGCGCTGTTTCCGATATTTCACTGGACGTTACGAGCGGCTCGATCTTTGCGATCATCGGCCCCAACGGCGCCGGCAAATCCACGCTGCTCAACCTGATCAGCGGCATCTATCAGCCCGATTCCGGGTCGCTGTCGTTCGATGCTCACAACCTGTCCGGGATGCCCTCTCATCGGCGTGTGCGGCTTGGTCTCGCCCGCACGTTCCAAAAGATACGTTTGTTCAAGCAACTCAGCGTGCTCGACAACGTCCTTGCCGGGTTTCACGTCCATCATAAAATTCCGGCCTGGCAATATGTCTTGCACGGCGCGGCCTTTGCAGATGACCAACAACGCTGCCGCGAGGAAGCACTGCGGCTGCTTGAATTTTTCGGCATGACAGCGCGTCTGCACGTGATTGCCGGGGTGCTGTCTTACGGCGAGCAGCGCATGCTTGAAATCGCGCGGGCCCTTGCGACCCGGCCGCGACTTTTGCTGATTGATGAGCCGGCGGCAGGCCTAAATGCCGCGGAAGTCGATGTATTGCTCGACCGTATCCGCACCTTACGCGGCAACGGCATTACCGTCATTGTTGTTGAGCACAATATGGATCTGGTGATGAACGTCGCCGACCGCATCATGGTGATGGAATACGGCCGGTATTTGTTCCAGGGCGCGCCGGCCGAGGTGCAGAAAAACCCTGCCGTGATCGCAGCCTATCTCGGTGGAGAATTGTTGTGAGCGTGCTGCTGTCGGCCGAAAAGCTCGAACTCGCTTACGGGCAGGTGGCTGTTTGCCGCGACATTTCAATACACGTCGAACCAGGCGAAGTCGTTGCCTTAATCGGGGCGAACGGTGCGGGGAAATCGACTACGCTGCGAGCAATCGCAGGTTTGCTACCACCGCGGCACGGCTCGATCGTATTTCGCGGGCGTGACGTGACGGCGATGCCTTCGCATGAGCGCAGCAAGCTCGGCATCGCGCTCGTTCCGGAAGGCCGGCACGTCTTTCCATTCCTCACGGTACGAGAAAATCTTGAGCTCGGCGGCTTCAAAAATCGCAACGACAGTGCAAAAGTTCGCCGGATGATCGCCGAGATATTCGACATGTTTCCCCGCCTGGCGGAGCGGAGCGGACAAAACGCGGGAACCTTGAGCGGCGGCGAACAGCAGATGCTCGTTCTCGGCCGCGCAATGATGTCGGAGCCGCAACTGCTTTGCCTCGACGAGCCATCGCTCGGGCTCGCGCCGATCGTTGTACAGGATATTTTCCGCACCATTCGCGCCATCAACGCGACGGGCACCAGCGTGCTGCTGGTAGAACAGAATGCCCGCTACGCACTGGAAACGGCCAGCCGCGGTTACGTGCTGCAGACCGGATCGGTGATCGCGAGCGGGACCTGTGCTGAGCTCAAGCAAAACCCGCGCGTCCAAGAAGCCTATCTCGGCCGCATTGCCACTGCCGTTTCATAGGGGGTGGGGTGACGACTACCAACAAATATTCACTGGCAGGAAAATCCGCGATCGTGACCGGTGCCGGCAACGGTATCGGCCAGGCGATCGCGCTCGCATTCGGGGAGGCGGGAGCCTCGGTCGCCTGTGTCGACCTGGATGCGCGCGCCGCCGAAGCAACAGCATCGGCGGTTGCGAAACGCGGCGTCGAGGTTTTGAGCGTGCGTTGCGATGTTGGCAACGAGGCCGATGTCGAAGCCGCGGCAAAGGCGATTTTGGGTAAATTTCCGGCCGTCCACATTCTGGTCAACGGCGCTGCCGGCTACGATCCGAACGGTACGGTACTCGACCTCACTTTGTCCGACTGGAACCGGGTATTTGCGGTGAATGTTGGCGGAGCATTCCTGATGAGCCGCGCTTTTTTGCCCGCGATGATCGCGGCAGGCGGCGGCAGCATTATTCATATCGCTTCGCAACTTGGTTCCGTCGCCGCGCCGCGCCGCGCGGTCTATTGCGCGACCAAGGGCGCACTCATCCAACTTGCCAAGGCGATGGCGACTGATCACGCAGCGCAGAACATCCGCGTCAATACGCTATCGCCAGGCGCGGTCGAGACCGAGCGGTTGGTCCAGCGTTTTGGCGACATGGAAACGGCGCGTCGCGTGTCCGGCCCGAAACATCTTCTGCAAAGGCTCGGCCAGCCTGAGGAAATTGCGCTCGCCGCAGTGTTTCTGGCAAGCGATGCGTCAGGCTTCATGACGGGCGCGGACCTGCTGGTTGACGGCGGCTATAACGCGACCTAGCGCCTGCTCAACGCCCGAGAATGCTGCCCGCCATTGCGCGCGGGTCTCGCGTTGGCCAGCCGCCAGCGTCCGCGGCCTGGAACAGATCCGACAAGTGCATATTGAACAGCGCCGGTTCCTCGAGATTGATGTTGTGTCCGCAATTCGCCATCACCACTAACGCCGCGGTTGGGATGTTCTTTTTCATCAAAATGCCGGGCTCGAGGCAGGGCCAATCTTCATCGCCGGTCATAATGAGCGTCGGCACGGTGATCGTTTTCATCTTATCGACCAGATCGAATAGCGACGGACGCCGTTTCTGAACACCACGCATGGTCAGAGCCGCGCCTTCGGTCGAATGCTCGGCGAGCTGATCCGCGAATTCCCGCCAGCCGCGGGGATCCTTGTTCTGATGTTGCACGCGCGTGGGACCGAGCGCGTAGCCTTCGGCCGCCTTTTTCATCGTCAGCTCTTCGAACCGTTTCGCGGAGGCTTCCGCCTCGTCAGCAAATTTAGCGCGCTCGCCGGGCGCCGCACCGTATCCGCAACCGGCGACCACGATCGAGCGACAGCGAGCCGGATAGGTGAAGCCAAAATGAAGGGCCGCAAATCCGCCCATCGAAAGGCCGACGATGTGAGCCTTGTCTATCTTAAGGCCGTCGAGCACGGAACGAATGTCATCGCGCGCGCGATCTTGCGAATAACGCTCGCCGTCCGTCGGCACGTCGGAAGGCGGGTAGCCTCGTGCATTGAAGGTAATGCAACGATAATACTTTGAAAAATGACGAACTTGCTGTTCGTATGAACGATAGTCGCCAGCAAATTCGTGAATGAAAACGATTGGGATGCCTTTGCCAGTTTCTTCGTAATAGAGCTTGATTCCATCGTCGGTCGTAAGGTGTGGCATGAATTCCCCTATTAGAAGGCCTGGGCGCGCGCAGACAATCCGGCGTCGATGGTGACAACAGAACCGCTGGTATAGGCCGAACGTTCGGAAGCAAGAAACGCGATGGCGGCGCCAATTTCTTCGGCACTGGCGCCGCGGCCGAACGGCAGCGGCTTGAACAGATCCTGCCAATTGTCGGCACTTCCGGTGCGATCGAGCGCTTTCTTTTTCATCAGGCCGACTAGCCGGTCGGTGGCCACTGGACCCGGATTGATCGCGACAACACGAATGCCGTCTTTGGCGCTTACGCTACCGAGTGACTGGGTGAAAGCGGCGAGGGCTGCGTTTCCTGCAACACCGCAGATATATTCGGGGTCGTGAGTTTGGGCGGCATTGCCAACTACGTTGACGATCACGCCCTGCTTGCGTTTCTGCATCAGTGCGTAGAAAGCCCGGCACATGTTGACATAACCAAACACTTTGAGATCCCAGGCTTTGCGCCACGTCACCTCGTCAACGTTGAGCAGCGTGCCGCCCGGAATGGCGCCGGCGTTGTTTACGAGGATGTCGATGCCTGGATAATCGCGTGCAAGCTGATTGACATTGGTACTGTCGGACAGATCAGCGGCGACGGTATCAACGCGCACGTTGGTCTTTTGCACGATGGCTGACTTCGCCGCAGCAAGCGCGTCTGCGCTGCGCGAAACCATGATGACGTTGCAACCTTCGGCAGCCAAAGTCTCGGCGGCAGCGCGGCCAATCCCCTTGGACCCACCGGTAATCAATGCGGTCTTGCCAGCCAGCTTTAAGTCCATCGGTGCTACTCCCCTCACGAAAACGCAATAAAGTGACTATGGCCGCCGCGCCGACCATCGGCAACCATCCTTGTCAGCGCGCCGCTTCGATCAGACGGCGAATACCTTCGCGGTAGCCCACTTTGGCGCGAAATCCGAAATCGCGTGCCGGCGCTTCGGTGTCCACCGGCCCTCGCGCTGTAGCCGGCCTGCTGTGGTCAATCTCAAGGCGCACCGGTTTTCCTGCTGCTGCCGCAGCCGTCGCGATATTGTCAGGGGTAACCTTTTCAGGATGCGCTATGAAATAGCTAAGCTGCCTGCGGCTTTGCGAAAAACAGGCGGAGACGGCGGCTAGTGCAGCGTCGTCGATATAGACGTAGGGCCAATCGGTCAGTGGCTCAATCCGCGCGACACCGCCTGCCAACGCCGCACTGACAATCTTCTCGATCGTGAAAACGGTCTGTCGTCCAGGGCCATAGATCACCGTGTAGCGCAAGGAACAAATATCGAGCGGCACTTTGCCCCACAATCCACGCAACACGACATCGACCGCTGCTTTTGAAGCGCCATAAGCCGAAGTTGGACGCAACGGATAATCTTCGCCGACCGGTTCGTCTTCATAGAAACTGCCAAGCGCAGAGACCGACGAACAATAGATAAACGTCTTGACGCCGGTCTCTACGGCGGCACGTAGCAAATTAAGGCTGCCGACGACATTAATTCCAATAACGCCGACCGGGTCGTCGGCCATCACCATCGGGCCGGACACACCACCGGCATGGATAATGTGCGTGACTCCCTCGGCCGCAAGCAATCCTTTGAGCTTTTCTCGATCCGAGAGATCGTCACGAATTTGCGTCGTCGGCGAAGGCTGCGGATCAAGCCCAATGGCGCGATGCGCATTTTGGGCGAGCAATTTCATCACGGCCTGGCCGAGGAACCCGCTTGCGCCTGTTACCAGCGTTACGTTGTTCGACATTGGGGAGGATCGTCAGACTATCTTGTTGGCATGAAAATGAGTAATTTCAGCATCGCTATAGCCAGCATCGTGAAGGATTTCATCGGTGTGCGCGCCCAATTCCGGCAAAGTCGAAACAACACGTGCCGGGGTGCGTGACAGCGTGACGGGTTGGCCGACGACGCGGATGTCACCGCGCGTGGGATGATGCAGCGGCGCCGCGATACCAAGATGCTGCACCTGCGGATCGGCAAAGACTTCGTCGAGTTTATAAATCGGGCCTGCTGGCACCCCGTGCGGCTCCAGCTTTTCCAGCCATTGCGTGGAGCTTTTGGTCTTAAAAACTTCGGCCAGGAGGACGGTCAGCTTCGGCCGGTTGCGGAAGCGCAGCTCGAGCGTCGCATATTCAGGCGCCTTGCCGAGATCGGGTTGCTCTAGCGCCACGCAAAGCGCGCGCCACTGGCCATCGCCACCGACGCCGATGTTGATAAACCCGTCCGATGTTTCAAACACACCCATCGGCGTCGAATAAGGGTGATCGTTGCCCGCCTGGCCGGGCACCACGCCGTCGACCAGATAACGCGCCGCTTGAAAATCCATCAATGCGATTTGCGCTTCCAGCAAAGACGTTTGCACCCATTGGCCGAGGCCGGATCTTTGACGCTCGGCGAGCGCAATCAGGATTCCTGTCGCGGCGTAGATACCGGCTGAGCTGTCGGCCACGGCAATACCGGCGCGCATCGGTCCTTCGCCCGGTATTCCTGTGACCCACATCAATCCGCCCATGCCTTGCGCAATCTGGTCAAAACCGGCGCGCGTGCGATACGGGCCGCTCTGCCCAAACCCGGAAATGGATGTGAGAACAATGCGAGGATTGACCGCCTTGAGTGCTTCGTACGTGATCCCCATGCGGTCTTTCACGTCGGGCCGGAAATTTTCCACCACTACGTCGGCGTCTTTGACCAGCCGCATGAAAATTTGGTGCCCGGCCTTCTCCTTGAGGTTGAGCGTCAGCGAACGCTTGTTTCGATGAAGATTGAGCATGTCGGACCCATCGCGCGCCCCGCTCATGCCCTCGTTCGGATCGACACCGGGAGGGGCCTCGATTTTAATGATGTCCGCGCCGAAATCACCGAGGATGCGGCAACAGGTTGGGCCCGCCCGTACGCGCGTCAGGTCCAACACGCGAAGCCCGACCAGTGCCGCTGAAGATTGCGAAGCAGTCATTGCACCAGTGCCTCATTTGATTTTTTCACCAAATCGATCAATGCGGCGGGAACGCGCCCGTGCCAGTCGCTGCGACTTTGCACCGCCTCTGCCAGAGCGATCAATGCATGATCGGACCGTGGTTTGCCGACAATTTGCAAGGCGACCGGCATGGCGCGGTCGTCAAATCCGACAGGAATAGCAACGGCGGGAAAGCCGAGCATATTGACGAACCGCGTCCAGTGACTGAGTTCGTACAGCGTTTTGGCATTGAACGATGCGGAGCGCGGGTCGCATTGGACGGCGAGCGGTGTTCGGATCGAAATCGCCGGCAGGACAAGTGCTTCGGTATCCCGAAAAATGTTGTCGATGAAATCCATGGCCAATTGTGAGCGTACGGACACGCTGGTCGCAAGCGTTTCATCGTCGATGGCCAGACCCTTTGCCAACCGTCTTGTCAAAACAGCGTCAAGCGAGCCGCCTTCCATGAGCCTTCGATGCATGCGCGCCGCCTCCGCCTGCATGACCGTGAAAACGTGAAGGTCGAGTGCCTCTATGGCCGCAGCCGCGTTGCGGGATACAAGCTCGACCCCGCAAGCGGCGATCGCATCGATCCCGTCCCGGCACGCTTTGCCAATCGGTGCTTCGGCAAGATCAAGCACGTCGTTGGCCACAACGGCCTTGCCGATCATCGCTGTCTGGCGGGGTTCAAACAGGATTTGCGCGGGAACTGCCATATCCGATGCGCTGCGCGCCAGAAGGCCTATGGTGTCGAGCGTCGGTGCGAGTGGTATTGAACCCGCGGCCGACACAGCACCGTAGCTTGGTTTCCATGCGGTAACGCCGCAACAATGCGCGGGAATACGGAGCGAGCCCCCGGTATCCGACCCTAAAGCGAAGACGACCGAACCGCTCGCGACTGCGGCGGCGGAACCGGATGATGAACCACCTGAGATAAAATCAACGTTCCATGGGTTTCCGACGCGGCCGTGTAGCGCGTTGTAGCCGGATGGTTCGTAGGCGAGCTCTGTCATTGCCGTGTAGCCGATGCGCCGGCCACCTGCGCGATCGAGCAGATCGAGCACGGCCGCTTGCACGCCTTCCATCTTCATCGGCGGCTGGGAAAGTCCGCCATGCGGCACGCGCGTGGCGGTCAAAAAGATGTCTTTTGCCGCGTAAGGCATTCCGTCAAGAATGCCAGGGGTAGGGGTGATTGCTCCATCTTCGAAAGCGACAAACGCATTCAGCTGTGGTTCAAGGCTGCGCGCAAAATCACCTGCGCTTGCAGAAAGCCGCGTGTGCTCTGCGGCACCAAGGCCCGTCCAATCGCGAAACCGCATGGCCATTATGTCTGCCACGATCCACTAGGATCCCGCAAAGCGCTCGGCCGGCGGCGCGATTTCGGTGACCAGATCGCGAACCAGCTTCTTGTTCGATAGCGGTGCCAGTGTCATCTCGCCTTGCTGCAAGCGGGCAGTGCAGGCATAGACGGTCTTGCCGTCAAGCTCGATCATGCACTCCTTGCAGGCGTTGGCGTTGATGCAGGAGAAGCGGATCGCCAGCGAGGGATCACGATTGACCCGTATCCACCGCAAACCATCGAGCACCGATTGGCCCGGCTCGAATGGCACCTCGTATGTCTCCCAGCGTCCTGCCTTTGCGTCGATGCCGCGCCAGATCCTGAGCGTCGCATGCTCCGTCATGACGCTACCGCCGCGTTCGCATGTGTGGCTGTTGCTGACATCACAATTCGATTGTCGCGTAGCCTGACAAACTGATTGAGCGCCCAGTCCGGCGATAGCTGCGGATAATCCTCGCGCTGATGTGCGCCCCGCGTTTCGTTCCGCGCGAGTGCGGCCTCGGTGACCGTGCGTGCGACCAAAAGCATATTGCGTAGATCGAACCAATCGATTCGCCGCATGTCGAATTGTTTGCCGTCGCCGGGTGGACCATCGCCGATGTCGCGGGTCAGGCGTGCGATGGTGTCAAGCGCGCGGGTAAGCCCCGCTTGGCTCCGCAACGCACCGACATAGTCCTGCATCGTTGCCTGAAGCGTCTGCACGATTTCAGCGGTATTGAGTTCGCTGTTGGACGAAGCGGTAGTCAACGCAAGCGCTGCCGGAGCGTTGTCCGCGAGGTCGGGCATCGCGCGCACGCGCTTCGCATGGCTGGCAGCGCTGTGCCCGGCCCGGCGGCCGAACACCAGCGCCTCGGTGATGGCATTGCCGGACAGACGATTGGCGCCATTGGCGCCGCCGACGGCTTCGCCGGCGGCGAACAGGCCGGGCAGATCCGTTCGCATCTGCGGATCAGCCCCAATGCCGCCCATGTGATAGTGCGCGATCGGCGCCACTTCGACCGGCATTTTTGTGAGATCGATGCCATTGGCGGCGAGGCGGTCGATGACGGGCCCGAACGCCTCGCGCAAAGCCGTTGCCGAACAGTGCTGGAAGCTGAGATAGGCGCCGCCATGCGGCGAGCCGCGGCCGGCTTCTACTTCCTTGAGAATCGCGTGACTGCCGACATCGCGCGTGATGACGTATTTTCCGTCCTCGGCGACTCCGTAGCGCTGCGTAAACTCTTCCATGCGGTTGTTGAGCAGCCGGCCGCCGAGCTTGTAGCGAAACGGGTCCCACATGATCGGATCCATGCCGATCAGCCGGGGCGCCAGATGGCCGATGGGAAAGAACTGGACGAATTCCATATCCACAAGCGAAGCGCCGGCGCGCAATGCCAGCGCATAACCGTCGCCGCCCATGTTGGCCGACGCGCTGTTTCTCCGGTAAAGCCGCGTGAGGCCGCCGGTCGCCAGAACTGTCGACTTGGCCGACAGAACGACCGGCGCGCCCGAGCCGAGATGCAGCGCAACCGCTCCGGTGACTGCGCCATCGGTAAGGAGAAGCTCGACGATGCATAGATCGCCGGCCTTGCGGATGCCGGCGTTCTTGTTCAGCACCGTACGCAAGGTTTTCGACACCGCCGGGCCGGTGCTGAGAAAATCCACATAGACGCAACGCGGGCGGTCGTGGCCCGGCGCCATGGCCTGGGTGATGCGGCCGTCTTTTCGGGCCCATCCGACGCCCCAGTCATCCATTGCCCGGATGCAATCTGGCCCATCCTCACACAGCAGTTGCGCAAGCGGCTCGTTGCACAGGCCGCGACCGGCGGCGAGTGTATCCTGGTAATGATGGCTCCAGTGATCCGGGGTTTCCGCCCCGAGCGCGACCGCGACCGTCATTTGTGCCATCACGGTGGCGCCACCTCGGCCAATGAGGCTGCGCTCGGCGAGCAGAACGCTGGCTCCCTCGCGTGCGGCCTCGATCGCGGCGTACATGCCTGCGGCCCCGGAGCCGATCACCAGGACGTCAGTTTCGGCGCGCATAGGATCCAACGACATCGATGGTTCGTTTCGGCTCTTGCTTCCTTGGTCTATGAAACTAAGCCATTGATCGGGCTTAAGATCAATCAATCGAGTTTTCGCTACCCACAAAACGACCCGTGAAATGTGAGTAGAGAGGGGGCGGGTGGGTTTGCGGTCGCTTCGACCACAACTACAAATATTCGCTAATGACCCAAAACGGACATTTGTCGTCAACTTGAATCGCCGTGCGCGACGCGGCCGGCGGCGAAGCCGGGATTTGATTTAGATCAATGACCGCCCAAGCCGTCGCGCGTGTGCTCAGAGGTCGCAATTCGTTGGCCGGCCCGCGATTGGCTGATCACCGCGTCGACATCCAGGCATCCGCAAGGGCGGACGCGCCGTTACCCAAACAGGAAGCGAAAACAGCCATGACACGGACGTCGATGACTTTTGCATTCGGCCTGTCTCTGGCGCTGATGCTTGCCCCGCTAACGGTAACATCTGCTGCCGCCCAACAATCCGGCTCCGCAAGTGTCGTGGTACCGACAGACCGTACAGTGCTGCCGATCCCTGAGCCTCAGTACCCCCATAGCACCGTGTTTGACGTGCGGAATGCATCGCCGCCGCCGCGCTTCGAAGTGAAGGCGCCCGCTAAAGCGCCCAACGTCCTCATCGTTCTGATCGACGACATGGGTTTCGGCCAGTCGAGCGCCTTTGGCGGGCCCGTCCGCATGCCGACGGTGGAGCGCCTGGCCAATGAGGGGCTTCGCTACAACGAGTTCCACACGACCGCGCTTTGCTCGCCTTCCCGAACTGCATTGCTCAGCGGTCGCAATCATCACGTGAACAACATGGGTTCGATCGCGGAGACCGCCACCGCATTTCCCGGACAGACCGGACAGCGCCCCAACAGCGTGGCGACAGTAGCGGAGATGTTGCGCCTGAATGGCTACAGCACGGCGGCCTTCGGCAAATCACACGAAACTGCGGCCTGGGAGGTCAGCCCCTCCGGCCCAACCGATCGCTGGCCGACTCGTTCGGGATTCGACAAGTTCTACGGCTTCATGGGCGGAGAGACGAATCAGTGGGCGCCGCTGCTCTACGACGGAATGAACATTGTCGAGCCGTCGCACGATCCGAACTATCATTTCATGACCGACATGACCAACCAGGCGATCGACTGGATGCAGTACCAGAAATCGCTGACGCCGGATAAACCGTTCTTCATTTACTTCGCGCCCGGCGCCACACACGCGCCGCATCAAGTGCCGAAGGAATGGATTGCGAAATACAAAGGCAAGTTCGACCTGGGTTGGGACAAGGTGCGCGAGGAGACGCTCACGCGCCAGATCAAGTTGGGCGTGGTGCCGGCCGGGACGAAGCTCGCCCCCAAGCCCGAAGCCATCAAGGACTGGGCAACGCTCAGCGCAGACGAGAAGAAACTGTTCGCCCGTCAGATGGAAGTCTTCGCCGGGTTTGGCGAGTACGCCGACACCGAGACCGGGCGGCTGATCGAGGCGATCAAGGCGACCGGTCAACTCGACAATACGCTGGTCTTTTACATCGTCGGCGATAACGGAGCGAGCGCCGAAGGCGGCATGGTCGGGCTCTTCAACGAATATACCTATTTCAACGGCGTGAATGAGACCGTTCAGGACGTCCTCAAGCATTACGATGAACTCGGTGGGCCGAAGACGTATGGCCACTACGCCGCTGGGTGGGCGGTCGCAGGCGATACGCCCTTCACATGGACAAAGCAGGTTGCCTCCAGCTACGGCGGTACCCGCAACGGAATGGTGGTCCACTGGCCCAAGGGCATCTCAGCAAAGGGCGAGCTTCGTTCGCAGTGGCACCATGTTATCGACATCGTGCCGACAATTCTCGAAGCGGCGAGCCTGCCCGAGCCGAAGAGCGTGAACGGAACGGCTCAGACACCCATCGAAGGTGTGAGCCTGGCCTACACGTTTGCCGATTCTAAAGCGACGAGCCGACACACCACCCAGTATTTCGAGATCTTCGGCAACCGCGCCATCTACAACGATGGCTGGCTGGCAGGCACCGTCCATCGCGCCGCATGGGAATTCAAGGTCCGACGGCCGCTCGAGGAAGACATCTGGGAGCTGTACGACACGCGCTCGGACTTCAGCCTGGCGAACGACCTGGCCGCGAAGAACCCCGACAAATTGAAAGAGCTCAAGGATCTCTTCTTGAAGGAAGCGGTGAAATATACCGTGCTGCCGCTGGATGATCGGACCCTGGAGCGCTTGAACGCGGCGATGGTCGGACGGCCCGACTTGATGGCCGGCCGCACGTCGCTGACTGTTCACCAGGGAATGACCGGGATGTCGGAGAATGCCTTCATCAATGTGAAGAACCGGTCACACACGATCACTGCCGATGTGGAAATTCCGAAAAGCGGGGCCAACGGGGTGATCCTTGCCCAGGGCGGTCGCTTCGGCGGCTGGAGCCTTTATGTGCAGGATGGCAAACCGACGTACACCTACAACTGGCTCGGCTTGCAGCGGTACACGATAGCCGCAAAGCAAGCACTGCCCGCCGGCAAGGCAACCATCCGCGTCGAATTCGCGTATGACGGCGGCGGTGTTGGCAAGGGTGGGGTTGGCACGCTTTTCGTCAATGAAAAAAATGTCGCCACGGGCCGTATCGAACATACTCAGTGCTGCGCATTCTCAATTGACGATGCTGCCGACGTGGGTGCGGATGAGGGCACGCCTGTTATCGAGGCCTACACGGTGCCGGCCAAGTTCACCGGAAAAATCGCCGGCGTAACTATCGAATTGAAGGATATGAAAAAGGCCGATCGCGACGACGCTGAGCAAGCCCGCAAAGCAGCGGCTTTAAAGAAAGGGCTGTCTGATTGACACACCGTCTTCACGGTCGTTAGCCGAGTAAGAACGTTTCACCGGCACCGCATTGGTGCCCGTACGGTTTTCAATCCGCCTCGGTTAAGCCTGACCGGTTGGAAACGAAATGTCCCCGACTGGTGCCCAAGAATCAGTCTTCGTCTGCCTCGTCGTGCGCCGTGGAGAGAGAGTGCAGAGCGTTGATTGGATGCTTCAGCAGCTCGATATTTTCGTGGTCAACGTACAAAAGTGTCATCGCAATGACGATAATCACGTACAAGATCGGTGTTATGCTCTCTCGCATGTTTTTTTGCCTCGTCTTTGACAGACGGATGACAGCAAAAAACAGGCCAAAAGATGTTCGCTTATGATTCGGGGCAGACATGGCAGCGTCGGCGGTCGTTAGTCCGTGCTGCCGTCTCCACAGCTACAGCAAATCTGAATTGCTGGAATGAAAGCCTGAATTTGAGGCCGCTGATGCACAATCGGTCGGCATGACTCGTTGATTATCAATCGCTTTTCCGGCAATCGCCTAGTCCATAACGTTTCCGTGAACGGGACTGCGGATTTTGTGACATCGCGGTGAGTTGTAAATGCGACCGCGCTGAGCGACACAGCGCGCCCCGCAAGATTCCTCTTGCCCCAAACACAACGGAGATGAACCGTGAATACCGGTCACAAGATTCTTTTTGCTTCAATTCTCGCGCTGTCCGCCGTCACTTCGGCTTACGCTGCCGAGGAAGATACGCTGGTCGAGCGCGGAACCTATATGTCCGCCAACGCGTCGGTTGAGCAACACGTCGCAGTCAAGCGCGACCGTGCGCACCGCGCCACCGAGGCGCGGGCCTATGCCCCGGCCGGCGTGTGGGCCGATGAGGCCGTTGATTTCGGAATCGGCAGTCAGCGTTAAGCGTCCCCTTCCCCAGCTTGTGTCTGACTGCCAAGAGGCCGCCTGCAAAGGCGGCCTCTCTTCTCTATAGGCCCACGTTGTCCCGAGCGGACGAAAATGATGATGAACTGATTCAGCCGCCGACATGAGTGTGATGCCGGTCACACTCCCTGTGGGGTTTGATGGGTAAAGAGTTCGAAAGCGGCTCCGCATTGCACAACAAGGAAACGGACATCTTGAAGTTTTGTTTTTCTGACTTCGAAATTGATGTGGCCCGGTATGAACTGCGGCGAGCAGGGAAGGCCGTTCCAGTCGAACCACAGGTTTTTGATCTGCTCGTCTATCTGGTTCGGAACTGCAATCGAATCGTCAGCAAGAATGAACTCATCGATGCCGTTTGGCTGGGACGAATTGTCTCGGAAGCAGCATTCAGTTCTCGCCTGAGCGCGGCCCGGCGGGCGATCGGCGATGACGGTGCAGGGCAAATTTTTATTCGAACGCACTACAAACGCGGTTTTTCATTCGTCGGAAAAGTCGAAAGCCATCTCGCGCCGGCTGATTCGCCTGCTGCGAAACCGGCTATGCAAACGGGCGTGCCCGGCGTGGCCGTGACGACGCCGGCGATCGTGCATTGTGACAGGCCTTACATTGCCGTTTTGCCGTTTCGCAACATCAGCGGCGATTCGGAACAGGAGCGCTTTGCCGGCGGACTCACTGAAGATGTCATCACGGGACTGACGCGGCAGTCCTGGTTTTCTGTCATCAACCTCAACTCACATTCCGGGCCCAATGACGATACCGTCGATCTCCGCAAAGTGGCGGCCGATCTGGGCGTTCGGTATGCGTTTGAGGGAAGCGTGCGCGTCGCGGCGGGCCGGATTCGGGTGACGGGACGGTTGATAGACGCCTGCAGCAACGTGCACGTATGGGCCGACCGGTATGATTGCGGATCGATCAATTCCTTTGCTCGCCAGGACGAAATTTCCAACCAGATCGTCGACGCCGTGACATCCCAGATCATTGTCGCTGAGGCCGCCCATCTGCGGCGTAAACCAATAGAGAGCACACTCGCGCGGGACCTCGTGATCCAGGCGCTGCCGCATATGTGGCGCACGAGCATGGACGAGCATCTGCAGGCTCAGGAGCTCTTGAAGCGCGCCGTCAAGCTTGACGCCAAGTGCGCGCACGCCCATGCGTTGCTCGGCTGGACCTACGCCAGCATGTTCAACCTGAATTCTCATGTGCCAATAAGCGAGTTGACCGACGGCGCCATTGATGCAGGTGCCAAAGCCGTGACGTTTGATGAGCAGGCGCACTGGGGGCATCTCGTGCTCGGGATTGGTTATGCGCGTCGGCGACGCCCGGAGGAGGCGGTGGCGCATATTTCGAAATCCGTTGCCTTAAACCCGAACTTTGCGCTCGGCCATGCCGGACTTGGCTATGCGTTTGCGTGCGCTGGCCAGCCGGAGCGCGGCCTGGGTTCATTGAGGGAGGCACAGCGGCTTAGCCCCTCGGACCCCTTCCTTGCGATGTATGCACCGGTGGTCCGCTATATGGCGTCGTTTGCCATGCACGACTACGAAGAAACGGTTGCGGTGTGCCGTTCGATGATAACGCGCCATCCGAATCACGTCGGTGCGCGCCGTTTAATGACAGTGTCCCTGGGATTGCTCGATAGAGAAGACGAAGCGAGGGAGTCCCTCACGCGCACGCTTACGCTCCAGCCTAGTCTTTCGAGCGATCATGTCGCAAAAGACACCGTTTATGCCCATGCGTCAGATCGTTCGCGGTTTCTTCTGGGACTTCAGAAGGCCGGTTTAAAAGGCTAAATCTCTATTTCGGCCCCGATTTGTGGCGCTCGATCGCTTGCCAAATCTGATACGGGGTTGCCGGCATTTGGATGTCGTCGATGCCGTAAGCGCTGAGTGCATCCACGACGCCGCTGATAATCGCAGCCGGCGCGGCCGTCGTGCCGCCTTCACCGCCGGCCTTGATGCCGAGTGGATTTGTCGGCGAAAGCACCTCGACAATCCTGGTCGTGAATGAGGGCAGGCGATCGGCGCGCGGCATTCCGTAATCCATGAATGAGCCGCACTGCGGCTGGCCGGATACCGGCTCTACGACGCATTGTTCCCACAGTGCTTGACCGATGCCCTGCACGATCGCGCCGTGCGTCTGCCCATCGACGATCAACGGATTGATGCAGCGGCCGACATCGTCAACTGATGTATAGCGCGTCAGCTCCAGATCGCCGCTCGACGGGTCGATCTCGATCTCGCAGATGGCGCACCCATTGGGAAAAACCGGCTCATGCATCTCGTTATCTGTGACCACCGCGAGGCCCGATGCCAGATCGTCCGGCATGGGGTGGCGGGCCATTTCCTGGGCAAGCTCGAGAAAGTCGAAGCTGCGGTTGCTGTCGCGTACGGAAAAGCGGCCATCGCTGAAATCAACGCGATCCGGCGGCGCGTCGAAGATAACCGCTGCGGCGCGCTTGCCTTTGGCAATCAATTCGCCCGCCGCCAATGAAAATACAGTCGCTGCGTGACGCATCGAGCGGCCGGAGTGAGTGCCGCCGCCGGCTTTCACCACGTCCGTGTCGCCCAGGATGATGTGGACCTTCTCGACCGGCACCGCGATCAGATCCGCCATCACCTGGGCAAAGCTGGTTTCGTGCCCCTGTCCGGCCGGTTGCGTGCCAATGACAACCTCGACGCCGCGTTCCGCGGACACCACGATACGGGCTTGCTCTTTTGGCGCGCCAATCGAGGACTCGACGTAATTGGCAAGCCCGCGCCCAAGAAGCTTGCCGTGTTTTTTGGCGTTGCGCTGGCGTGCCTTGAAGCCGTCCCAATCGGCCAGATGCATGGCAAGGTCCATATTCTCCGCATAGTGCCCGCTGTCGTAGAGCATGCCGACTGCGTTGCGATAGGGCATGGCCTGCGGCCGCACCAGATTGCGCCGGCGCAAGGTGACGCGATCAATGCCGAGTTGCTTCGCGGCCATGTCGATGAGCCGTTCAAGCGCAAACGTAATTTCCGGCCGGCCGGAACTGCGATAGGCCTGGGTTGGCGCGGTGTTGGTGAAGACCGCCATGGCCCGCAGGGACGCCACCGGAATATCGTAGCTGCCGGTGATCAACCCGGCGCCCTTGCTGAGAGGCGACAGCGAGACGCAGCGCGCGCCGACATTGCTGATATTGGTGGCGCGCAAGGCCAAAAACCGTCCACGCTCGTCAAGCGCAAGTTCAAACTTTGCCACCAGGTCGCGGCCCTGGTAGTCGCTGGTAAAACATTCCGAACGCGTGGCGGTGTACTTGACCGGACGGCCAAGCTTGCGGGCAGCCCACAGCACCAGTCCAAATTCGACGTAAACACGATTGCGCGTGCCAAAATTTCCGCCGACATCGTAGGACAGCACGCGAATTCTTTCAGGATCGATTCCCAAGACGGCGGCAAGCTCGCGTTTTTGCCGCACCGCGCCGCCGCTCCCCGCATAAATTGTGTAGCGCTCGGTAGAATTATCGTAGTGCGCCACTGCTGCGCGCGGTTCCATCGGTGCGCCGGTCACCCGGCCGACGTGGAAATCCTTTCTGACAACATGGGCAGCGTTCGCCAGGATACGATCGGTTTCAACTGCGTGCCCGAACCTGGTATCGACCAGGATATTGTTGGCGGCCTCGTCCCAGACCGCCGGGGCGCCTGGCTGCATAGCGTCTTCGGCGTGCAGAACGCACGGCAACGTCTCATAGGTAACGTCCACTGCCTCAGCGGCGTCGGCCGCCTGGCTCGGAGTTTCAGCAACTACCATTGCGATTGCTTCACCGACGTGACGGACCTTGTCGGTCGGGAGCAGGACATGCGGCCCGAAGAAAATTTCGCCGCCGCCAGGTCCGTGCAATTTCATGTCGTATCTTGTTTTCGGCAACGGATCGTGCGGGATGGCGCCGAGATTGTCGGCTTGGCAGTCCGCGCCGGTGAATACGCCGAGCACACCGGGCATATTTTTTGCGGATGTGGTGTCGATCCGAACAATGCGGGCGTGAGCATGCGGAGACCGCACGATTGCCGCGTAGGTTTGTCCGGACAGACAGAAGTCGTCGCTGAATTGCCCGCGCCCTGTGAGCAATCGCGCATCTTCGGTGCGCGGCAGGGGCTGGCCAATAAAGCGGAACTTGGCGGGCTGTTCGGTCATCGGCGCCGTTGTAAGGTGAAGGTCGGCCGCGCAGTTGACCGTAAATACAGCGAAAATCCAACCGCTGTTTAACTATTGGCGGTTATGCGTCCGCGAAATGCCTTGCTGCGCTCCCGGCCATAGGAAATACTCGGGAAATACTCGAAGCAGGTTCAATTTTTCTGCACAGCCATGAAACATATCGCCATCAAATCCACCAATGCGCCGCTGCTCGTCGGGATCACCGGCGCGTCGGGCGTGATTTACGGGGTGAGGCTGCTGGAAATGCTGCGCGCCTGCAATGTCGAGACCCATCTCATCGTCTCGCGCGCAGCACAAATGACCCTTGCCTATGAGACCAATCTGAAACTTGCCGATGTCACGGACCTGGCCACCGTTGTGCATGCCAACAATGATGTGGGCGCCGCCTGTGCCAGCGGTTCCTTTCGCGCTCGCGGCATGGTCATCGCGCCGTGTTCGATTAAAACAATGGCCGAAATCGCCACCGGAAACACAGCAAACCTGATTTCGCGTGCCGGCGATGTTGCCTTGAAGGAGCGGCGACGCCTGGTTCTCATGCTGCGGGAAACTCCCCTCCATATCGGGCATATCCGCAACATGGCGGCGGTGACGGAAGCCGGCGCCATTGTCTATCCGCCGGTGCCGGCATTCTACGCGCTGCCAAAGTCGATCGATGAAATGGTGAACCATACGCTCGCCCGCGTCCTCGAGCTTTTCGATATCGATACCGGCCAGGTCCACCGCTGGACGGGCGAGCGGGAACGGCCGAAAACCCGCGAGCCTGTGGATCGTTCGTAGCGGGAAGGCACGAGCAGTGACCAAACACGGCTCGCGCGACGGCGAACTCCAGTACGACAATGAGTTCTGGCGCTTCTCGCTCGCCATTTATAAGCCGCCTGAGGTTGCGGCCGAGTGTCTGGCCTTGCAGGAGGCCGTCGGCCTCGACGTCAATCTTCTGCTGTTCTGCGCCTGGCTCGGTACTCGCACAATCATACTAAGCCGCAGCGATATCGAGGCCGCATCTCGCGTCGTTGCTCTTTGGCACAATGGCGTTGTCCGCCCCCTGCGCGGAGTGCGCCGGCACATCAAGACGCAATATGGGGACGCGCTCGAGAGCCTGCGGTCGCGTGTCAAAGACGATGAGCTGCACGCGGAACAGATCGAGCAGGCAATGTTGTTTGCCTATGCGCAGGGTATTCAAGGCTCTTCCGGCAGCACGGATCGTCGCGATGCCATCGCGCGAAACGTCAACGCGTATATTTCGATGATGTCCGGTGGTGCGCCGCCCGTGCCGGCCGCGCCGTTGCTTATCCGCGCTGCCCAGCTTTTGGCAAAATAATTTCCACGGTCGACTATTGCTGCTTTGTTTCCTCAGTCTTCATTTTGCTCGCATCCATATCGTGCATGACGCGGGCCCAACGTTGCGTTTCGCTCTTGATGAAGGCGGCAAAATCATCCGGGCTCCCGCCGAGCGCGTTCAGCCCTTGCGTCTCAAGCTGTTTGACCACGTCCGGGTCCTTCAATGCTTTATTCGCAGCGTCGGAAATCTTGTCGATGACTGGCTTCGGCGTGCCGGCCGGGCCGAGGATGCCGAACCAGAGTCCGGTCGCGTAGCCGGGCAGGGCCGCTTCGCCAATCGTCGGTAGATCGGGCGCAATGCTGGCGCGCTTGGCTTCACTCGTCGCCAGCGCTTTCACCCGTCCATCCTTCATAAAACCCAGCACGGTCGAGGCCGGCGCGAACATAACCTGGATACGGCCGGAAATTAGATCCATCGCGGTCTGAGCACTGCCGGGATACAGAACGCCGGTCATTTTTATGCCCGCCATCTGCTTGAACAACTCGGTCGCAATGTGCGGTCCGCTGCCGAGGCCGGCCGCGCCATAGAGCAGTTCATCCGGCTTCTGTCTGGCAAGCGCGATGAGTTCTTTGACGTCTTTGACGTTGAGGCCGGGATTGACGACCAGGATGTTCGGAATCGAACCCACAAGCACAATCGGCGCCAGATCCTTTTCGATGTTAGGAGCTTTATTCGGCATCAATATCGGATTGATGGTCATTGCAATGGTGCCGAACAACAGCGTGTAGCCGTCCTTGGCACTGCGCGCGACAAAGTCGGTTGCAATCATGCTGCTGGCGCCCGGACGATTTTCCACAACAACCGTCTGGCCCAGCAGTTCTCCAAGTTTGTGGCTGACAATCCGCGCCGAAACGTCGCCGCTTGATCCGGCCGCGAATCCGACAACCAGGCGAATGGGATGTGTCGGGTAGTTTTCCTGAGACCGCGCAGGCTCTTGTGCGGCGAGCAGGAGGGCAGAAATGATGATAAGGATTTTCTTCAATCGGATCATATGCGGCGATCGCTTTCAGGTTTTTTTCGTGGTCCCTTCAACGTTTCGCGTGGGCGTTTCCGGTATGAGCCCGCCGCGACGACGTTTGATGGTCTCGTTACCGCTTTCCGCCCATTGGCCCTCGACGGCGCGCTTGGCGTAAAGGTCAAAACGCTCGTCCCAATCGCCGAGCGAATATCCGTGCCACGGTGACTGTGGCGAAATCGCCGGCAAGCCAAGTTCATCCCAGATGACGCGCGCGTGTTCCATGTATTCCCGCTTGGGGAGCGCCAGCGGCGGCATGTCGTGTTTAAGCGTGGCGTCTATGAGAATGGTCGAGTCTTCCCGGGCGCCCGATTTGGGCCCATGGCCGGTGGAACGGTATGACGAAATATGAACATCCGCTCCAGGATCGGAGCGATAAGCGAGCGACCAAAAAATTGCATCGGTGTTCGCCGGGTCGATGTCTTCGCTGACGGCAATGCAGATTTTGCCGCAGTCCGCGCGCAGCGAGGCTGCCCCGTGGAGCCCGCGCCATACCTCGGTTCGCGCGGTGCCGCGCGCAAATTGCAGGAAGATGGTTTTGCGTAGGTTTGTCAAAGGTTCGTGCATCGTTACGCCCTTGATGCCGCGAACCCCAAGCTGATCGCGCAAATGTGCCAGAAACATCGGCTCAAACGCCACTTTTTTCATGACGCTCGATTCACTGGGCGTCACCTGGCTGATGATTGACACAAAGACCGGCGCACGCTTGTGCGTGATCGCGGTTACTTTCATCGACATGTTGAAGTCTTCCAGCGCCACGTGGCCGTGGCTTTCGCCAAACGGCCCCTCCGGCTCCAGCAGCTCACTGTCGATCAGGCCTTCAATGACGATTTCGGCGTCGGCTGGAACATAGAGGTCAACGCTGACAGCTTTGACGATCCGAATTGGCGCGCCGGCCAATCCTCCGGCCACGGCCATCTCATCCTGATCGACTGGGAGCTTTTGTGGCCCGGTAAATAAAACGACAGGCGCGCAACCGATCACGATCGCGCAGGGCATGGGCTCTTTTCGTTTCTGGTACTTTTTCCAATGGAGATAGCCGCCGGCGCCGCCCGGACGTGATGACATGCGCACGCCAAGCCGGTCCTGCGCTTTCAATGCGCCGCGATAGGTGCCCATGTTCTGCACGCCGCTGTCGGGATCGCGGGTGATGCACAATGTCGCCGTGAGATAGGGCGCAGAATCGAAACCCGGAGTCGAAATCGGCACCGGCAGCCGTGCAAGACCCTCGCCGGGCTTCAGCAGTTCCGCCCCTTTTGTCACGACTTCCTGACACGCGGCCGATTGAACGATCACGGGCGGGATTGGATTCGCGATGCCTTGTGTCCATGCCGTCCCGATGTCTTCAACCTGCTTGCCCATTCCTATGGCATAGATCGCCGGAGACGCTCCGAGCGCGCCGACAGCGACCGGAATGTCATAGCGTCGTCCGGCACCATCAACGACATTGGTGAACAAGAATGCCCGGCGCTGTTCCTCGGCAAGGCCGCCTTGAAATTGCCAGCGGACCAGTGGGTGCAGCTCACGATCTTTATCTATTGCCCTGTCGATACGCGTCAGAAGACCTTGCGCGTCGAGCAAACGCAAATGCTCTTGAAAGTCGTGCGGGGCAGCGCCGCCCGTTGTGGGCTGTGGCTTTTTCGCTTTGTCCGGAGCGTCGAGCATTCGCCAATCCCGTTGCGAGCCTTGAGGCCGGTACACTATTGCTTGCTGGCTGGTTACTCAACGGGGGATCAAAGCCTGAAAGGCATCCACTCAGCCGGATCCCAATTGGTCAATGGCTTCGCGTCCCGCAATTCTTCCAAAGACCAAAGCGCGCAGCACCGATACTGCATTTGGTGCCGTCGCATAGAAATGCCCAGTCACTTCGCCCGCGGCAAACAGGCCGGGGACCGGGGCGCCATTGCGCATCACGCGCGCGCGGCTGTCGGTTGCAACGCCGCCGAATGTGTATGCGATGGCGCCGACCAGCGGATAGGCCAGAAACGGCGGTATGGTGATGGCGCGCGCCCAATTGGACTTTGGTGGTTGAAGCGTCTGCGCTGCAGCCAGGCCATCGCGCCGCGTCGCGTCGAAACTGTGTGCATCGCCAGTGCAGGCAGCATTATAGGTGGCGACAGTATTTGCGAGGTTGCCGACGTTTATTCCGGTCAGCTCTGCCAATTCAGCAAGGGAACTGGCGCGAACGGGGGGCACTTCAGAACGAATGGCGCGCTGGTAGTCCGCAATTTCAAACAGCCGGGCATCGAGAATCGCGTACACAACCGAGCCAGGCATATTGAAGTGGATGTCGCGCGCGAACCATTCCCATGTCTCGTGCACGAGGCCGCTACCTTCGTCAAAAAAGCGGTGGCCGTTTTTATCGACCACAATTCCGTAGGGATAAACGAGAACCACAGGCGCAGAATTCTTGCTGCGCGCGTCAACCGGCTCAGCGTGCATGCCATTCCAGTCGCCGGAAAGATCGGCGCCGAGTTGCGCCGCCATGCGTATGCCGTCCCCGGCGTTGAAATGAGATCCGGGTGAAATCAACCGGATGGTCGAAGACCGGGGGCCGAAGTGCGTTCGCATCATCTCGTGGTTGCCCTGAAAACCGCCGCAAGCCAGCACCACGGCATCTGCCGGCAATATTTCACGCGTGCCATTCTGCTCGATGGTAAGTCCGCAAATTCGATTATTGTCAGTTACGAGTTCACCAGCGGTGCAGCCATAGCGGAATGCGACGCCGGCCTGCCGGGCCGCGCGCGCCAGCTGTTTGATGAGGGTCGGGCCGCCCCCCGACGGCTGGATACGGGGTGGCCCCTTGGCCAGATAATAGGTCGGTTGAATGAATTCGATACCGTGCTGGGTGATCCACTTGACGGTTGCCGGTGCATCCGCAGCCAGGCGCGTGAAATAGGCCTCATCGCATTGGCCCTTGGTCGCCTCTCTCATGTCGCTCACGAAGTTCGCTTCCATATGCGTCGGCGAAGCCATGCGCATGTACGAGGGCGACCAGCGTGTATTGCCGCCGGCTTCGGTCTCGGCAGCCTTGTCGATCAGCGTGATTTTGACCGGTACGCTGCGTGCGTGGGCGGTTTCAGCGGCTGCGAGCGCAGCCGAAAGTCCTGCCGCCCCCTGGCCGACGACGATCAAGTTTTGCGACGATTGGCTCATGGATTGTGCGTCGGTTGTTCCACGGCCAGCACACTCATTATGTCTTCACTTATTTTCCGCCGCGTCTCTTCAGGCAATGCAGCGTCGAGCCTTGCTTCGTATGCAATGCGGGCTGGTCGATGAAATACGAGGACACGGTCGCCGATTTCCATCGCTTCGTTCAGCTGGTGAGTGATGAAGACGGCGGTTTTGTTGCTCTGCCGGACAAGGCGAACGAACTCGGCTCGCAGGTCGCGCGCGGTCATCTCATCCAGGGATGAGAAGGGTTCGTCGCACAGCAGGATTTCCGGATCGACGGCAAAGGCGCGCGCGATTGATACGCGTTGGCGCATGCCGCCGGAAAGCGCGTGCGGATAGTCATTTTCGTGTCCCGATAGCCCCAATCGCGTAAGCCACTGGCGCGCGGTGTCTTCCGCCTGTTTTGGATCGGCGTCGAGAATCTGCAAGCCCAACAAGACGTTATCCAGCGCGGTGCGCCAGGGCATCAGCCGGTCGCCCTGGAAAACAATTCCAATCTTGCCTCGGAAAAAATCGAACTCGCGAAACGGGTCGTGACCCACAATCGTGGCTTTGCCACCGCTCGGTTCGATCAATCCTGCCACGATATTGAACATTGTGGACTTGCCGCAACCGGTCTTGCCAAGCACGGCAACGATCTCACCTTTGCCGATCTCGAATGACAGCTTATCCACGGCCGTAAATTCGCCGCGTCCATCCGGACGCTGAAAGGTCTTGCTGACGTTCTCGAAACGAATAACCGGTTCGACGTTTGGCATAAGCTAGATCGCCCGCTCGGACACGGCGCGATAGCGCAAGACCCAGTTTTCGATTGCGTTGATGGTCTGCTGCACAATCAGCACAAACAGCACAAGCTGTAGCGTCCACGCCATGGCACCGGCCATGTCGAATAATTGCTGCTGCCGCAGCAATTGGTAACCGACGCCGCCGGTCGCACCCACAAGTTCTGCGACCACCACGACCCGCGCGGCGTTGCCGAGATTCACTTTCCAGGCGGTCAGGATGCCCGGCACAATGGTCGGTACGATCAGGAAACGGAACAATGTCCAGCGCGATGGCCGGAATGACATGGTCATCTCGAACAGGTCTTTGGACATGGACCGGAAAGCGTCGAGAATCTGAAAGGTGAAGGCAGGCAGCGTCGTCATCACCATGATGAACAGCACGCGGAATTCAATTCCGTGGAACCAGATGATGGCAAACACCACCCAGGACAGCGCTGGAATGCCCTGGAAAAAAGTCAGCACCGGGCCGATGATATTTTCCGCTGTTTTCGACTGGCCGATGACCATCGCCAGAATGCCGCCGAGGATGAACGCGCCGAACAGCCCGCCGAAAATACGGCCGGCGGTGAGCAGCACGTCCACCAGCAGTGAGCCAGTGACGAGCACTTCAATTGTGCGCGAAACGATCTCCGGAACCGGCGGGAAGAGATAGTGCGGAAAGATCATTGACAGAATCTGCCAGCCCGCCGCCAGCACCAGCAGGCCGACGGTGGCTTGCAGCACGCGCATGATGCGCGAGTTCGTCATTTCATCGGCTTGCTGTAAATCGTGTCGTTCGACGGCATTGACTTGAAATAACCGACATCGACCCCGGCTTTGTAGACGGCGTCGATCTGCTTGGCGACATCACCGGCCGGCACCACGCTCATGCCGAGGCGGTCATTCGCTTTGATCAGCGAGACCAGGGCGGCCCGGTCCTCTGGTGTCGATTTCGGCGCGATCAGCGCGACGGCTTCCTCCGGATTCTTGGCGATAAACTCGCCGGCCTCCTTGTAAGTCGCATAGAGCTTGGGGATCAGCGCCTGGTTCTGCTCGATCCAGTCGCTATGCGCGGCAACACCGAGGTATGGGATGCGCTCACCGCCGGCAAAGCTTTTCCAGGTTGCTGTGATGTTGGTATCGAGCGCCCGAATGTCCGATTTTTTCGACTTCAAGAGAGTATAGGCCGGCTCCCAGAGCTGGATGGCGTCGGCACGGTCGGCGAGCGCATAGCCGACCAGGCCGGGCGGCGCGGTGTTGACCACCTGCACTTTCGACGGGTCCATGCCGAGCTTCTTTGCGAAGAACTCGAACATCACGAAATTTGTGGTCGAGGCGGCAGCCGCCAACTGCTTGCCTTCCAGGTCCTTGACCGTTTTCACTTCAGGCCGCGAGGTGACGACGGTGCCCCAGAAATCAAACAAATTGAACAGATACTTCACTTTCACGCCGCGTGCGTCGGCGAGGCCTACGGTAAGCACCGCGGCGCTGCCGCCGACCTTGAACTCTCCGGAGTTGAACTGCGTGGTGTAGGCATCCGGTGGCCGCTCGACGAAATCGATATCAAGCCCATGTGCGGCATCCAGTTTCTTCGCCTTGATAACCGGCGGCATGAAGGCGCCCAGCGAAGGGAATCCGAATATCACGATGGTGACTTTGCTCGGCGCCTGCGCGGCAGCCGGCGCAGGCGTCAGCGCGGCCAAACCAAGCGCGGTTATGGCGCATAGCGTGGATCGTAAGGCGGGAAATAAAATCGTCATCTTGTTCGTCCTCCAAGTCGTCTATTCATCGCGTGGACCTTTGGTCCTTGGTTTTGTCATTGAATTCGAAATAACCGCGCCGCCAAACCCCCATTGATTGAATCGGATTGCGCTTTGGGTAATTTTGCGTCGGCGACGATTTTCATCGGCTCCGTATCGCCAATCGGGAATGGCATATCGGAGCCCATCATCAGGCGCTCGGTGCCCATCATCTCGATGACGAATTTCAGCACGCGCACGTCGTGCAGGATCGTGTCAGTATAGATGTGTGACAGCGCTTCCACCGGATCGCCGATACCGGGTGTGATCGTTGCATTGCGCTTGAGCCGGCCGAGCACGAAGGGCAGGGCGGCGGCGCCCATCGGCGCGAAGAACTTCGCATCCTTGTACTTCATGACATGGCCTGCCGAGATCAGCCGCGCCACTGCCACCACCGCGTCGGTGATGCGGCCGAGGCCATTGGCGAGCCCGAAATCGTTCACGCGCTTGTCGCCCGCATCGAAGCTCGGATGGATGTGGATCAATGCGCCGGTTTCGTCGGCAGCCTGCCAGAACGGATCGAGCTCGGCGGTATCGAGGGTCGAGCCGACGCCGCGCGGCAGCGTTCCGATCATGGCGCCTGGGAAACCTGCCTTCACCGCATCCTTGAGCACGGCCGCTGCGCGCGTGCCATCGCCGAGCGGCACGGTTGCCAGCGGCACAAAGCGCGGCTCAGCTTTTGACGCCGCCAGCAGACACTCATTGGTCTGCCGCGCCCAGGCCTCGGCCTCGGTGCCGGGCAGCTCATAGCCGAACATGTCGACCCAGCCGCCCACCACCTGTTTGTCGATACCGTTTTTCTGCATCCAGGCGACGCGCCCGGCGATATCGGACAGCGGCTTGGATACCGGCCGCGTCGGCTTGCCGCCTGCAAAAGCGAGCGCCAGCGAGCCGCCGTCCTCGATTTGCCGCACGTTGGGAAACCTGGCGGCATCCTTGCGGATCGCGGCCAAAAGATCGGGTGGCACCAGATGGGCGTGGCAATCGACGATCATTCACTTTCCTTTTTCGCGCGCGGCAGCGATCAGGTCGCCGAGCTTCGATATTTTCAGCGGTAGCGTGTTGATCGAAACCCCGAGCGGCCTGAGCGCGTCGTTGACTGCATTGGCAAGTGCCGCGGGGGCGCCGAGATAGCCCGATTCACCCGAGCCCTTTTGTCCGAACACCGTATGCGGCGAGGGCGTCTCGTGGTCGACGATCTCGACCGGGGGGACTTCGTGCGACGACGGCAATGGATAATCCATGAATGTCTGGGCGATCAGTTGACCATCATCGTTATAGGCAAATTCCTCGAACAGCGCCGCGCCGATGCCGTGTGCAATGCCGCCCATGGTCATACCGCGCACGATTTTCGGATTGATCTGCGTTCCACAATCGTGTCCGAGCCGGTAACGCAGGATCTGCGGTGTGCCGAGATCGGGATCGATGCTCAGCAGGATCAGATGAAACTCGAACGAGAAGCAGGGATACATTTGCACGCGCCCATCGGCCGTCGGCGGCGTGCCGCCGGTCGGAACCTCGTAGATGTGGCTGACCGCCAGGCCCGGTTCAAAATCCTTCGGCATGCGGTGAATATTGCGATGCGCGATTTGCACGAGATCGGCCCAGCTGCGCTTGTTCTGCGGGGCGTTACGATCGAAAACATTGCCGTACTCATAGACGGCGCGCTCGAGCGGAATACCGAGATCATGCGCGGCGATCGCGATCAATTTCGTCTTGAGCTTTTGCGCCGCATGAAACGCCGCACCACCCAGCATGATTGCCATGCGGCTGCCGACCGGCGTGCCGCTCGGCAATGAATTGAGCGAATCCGGCCGCGTCACGCGAATCGTGTCCGGATCGACTTGCAGCACTTCGCCGATCACGGTGCCAACCAGTGTTTCGTGCCCCTGTCCGGAGGATGTGGTGTGCATCGTGGCGGTGATTGTGCCCATGCCGTCGACATTAATGCGGCACGAATCCATGAAGGTCGAGGTGGTGATATTCGGGTTGAGCAACGCTTCGAACGTGGCATTGCCTCCGGACGGCTCGAGGCAAGCCGCGATGCCAATACCGGCCAGTTTTCCTTCGGTGCGCAGGCGGTCGCGCTCCTGTTTGAGCGCTTCGTAATTGGTGTCGGCGAGCACCTTGTCGATGACGGTGTGATAGTCGCCGCTGTCGTATGTGGTGCCGCTCGGGATCAGGTATGGAAATTCCTCGTGCCGGATCAGGTTGCGCCGGCGGACCTCCAGCGGATCGAGACCAAGCACGTTCGCGACCTCATCCATGACGCGCTCGAGCGCGAGATTGGTCGGGCCCTGGCCGAAGCCGCGCACGGCATCCTGCGTCGTCTTGTTGGTGACGACCGCGATGGCGCGGTACTGCACGCTTTTGATCTTGTAGGGACCAACTATCGAGCCGATCGGCTTGCCGAGCTGGAACGGCGAACGCCCAGCATAGGCTCCGACGTTCTCAAGCGCGCGCATCTTCATCGAGCGGATGATGCCGCTATCGTCGAATGCGACATCCACGTCGAACAGCCGTTCCGGTCCGTGCGCGTCGCCACCACGCATGTTCTCGAGCCTGTCCTCGATCAGCCGGATCGGGACGCCAAGCCGTCGTGCGAGATAGCCGGCAAGCACCGTGTTCTTGATGCCGCGCTTGACGCCGTAGCTGCCGCCAACATCCACGTCGTAGTGCACGCGCACGGACGAACTGGAGATTTTCAGCGCGGCGCCGATTTGGTCGGCATAACGCGGCATTTGGATCGAGGCGTAGACGTCGAGAATCTCGCGCCACGGGTCCCAGCTTGCAACCACGCCGAACGTCTCGATCGGCACGGTCGACGAGCGGCCCCATTTCACCCGCAATGAAAGCTTGCGCGGGCTGGCCGCGAAATCCTTGTCGACTTCGCCCCAGACGAATGTCTTGTCGAGCAGGACATTGGAGCCGTGCGCCTCGTGCACCAGCGGACCACCGGCAAGCGCCTGCTCGGCATCAAGAATAAAGGGCAGAGGCTGGTAGTCGACCTCGACGGCTTCGGCGGCATCTTCGGCCTGCGCCCGCGTATCGGCGACCACTGCCGCGACCCACTCGCCGGAATAGCGCGCAACATCGAGCGCCAATGGCCGGCGGGGGACATTTGGCGTGTCGAGCCCCGTCATTAACGGAAGCGTGGCTTCGGCAAGCTCGCGGCCGTCAACGACGTAGTGCACGCCCGGCATTTTTAGCGCGGCGCGCTTGTCGATGGACTTGATGCGTGCGGCGGCGTGCGGGCAGGTCACGAGCGCAATATGCTTCGTATACGGCAAATCGATATCGGCGACAAACGAACCTTTGCCGACAACAAAGCGGCGGTCTTCGCGCACACGCCGATCGGCCGATACGTAACGGTGGTGAGATTGGTTCATCGGCGTTTTTCCGAGGGCCGGTTGGCACCGCGCATACGTTCGGCTGCGAGCGCGATCGCTTCCACAATCTGCGCATAGCCGGTGCAGCGACAGAGATTGCCGGAAATTGCTTCGACAATTTCCTCGCGCGTCGGGCTCGGATTGTCCGCGAGCAGGGCGTGTGCGGCGAGCACCATGGCGGGCGTGCAATATCCACATTGCATGCCATGAGTTTCACAGAATGCGTCCTGGATTGGCGAAAGCTCGCCTGGTCCGGGCGTGACGCCTTCGATGGTTGTAATAGCCGTGCCTTCCGCCTGAACGGCGAACATCAGGCATGAGCGTATGGCGACGCCATCGGAAAGGACGGTGCAGGCGCCACATACGCCGTGCTCGCAGCCAGCATGGGCTCCTTTGAGACCAAGGTCGTCGCGCATGCAATCGAGCAGCGTTGTGCGCGGCTCGACGTCGAGCGCGTGGTCAGCGCCGTTGACGTTTAGTTTAATGCGCATGGGTCTTCTTCCCAGACGCACGCAAGCGCGCATCCTCAACCGCACGTACCGCGAGATTTGCGGCGACCCTGCGCCGGTATTCGGCTGAAGCATGTAGGTCCGATAGCGGTACGATATCGGCAAGCGCCTCGACAACCGCGTTTTTGACGGCGGTGCCGTCGAGCGTGCTGCCCGTCAATTTCTGCTCGGCATCCGGCAGTCGAATCGGAAAATCAGTCGCGGCGCCGATGCCAATGGCGATGCGTTTGCATTTTCCGTCACCGTCCAGTTCAACCTGTGCCGCGGCTGCAACAAAGGCAAAATCGCTTCGCCGCGCATTGACCTCGTGAAAGCCGATGCCGACTTTGCCGGGCCACACAGGAAAGCGCACTGACGTCAGTACAGCATCGCCTGGCAGGATTGTGGTCATCGGTCCAATATAAAAGTCACGCGCGGCTATTTTTTCAGTGCGCCCGCCGGCGCGATATTCGAGGACGGCGTCCAATGTGACGGCGATCAGCGGCAGCTCCGCCGCCGGATCGGCATTGGCGAGTGACCCGCCGACGGTGCCGCGCGCGCGCGTCGCGGCGTGCCCTATAAAAGGTATCGCCTGCGCTAGCAGCGGGAGTTTGGCCGCGACCAGCGCGTCGCGTTCGACCAGGCATTGCCGTGTAGTAGCACCGATCGCAATGGCATCGCCGTCGGCTCGGACGTAGGAGAGTTCGGCAATGCGGCTGATATCAATCAGCCGGGTCGGGCGCGCAAGCCGCATCGCCATCATGGGGACGAGCGTCTGCCCGCCCGCTATGACGCGCGCGCTTTCGTCAGATGCCAGCATTGCGCAGGCTTCGTCGACATTCGCTACACGGCAATATTCAAATGGTGCTGATTTCATGGCCGGGTACGCGGCATACGACGAAACATGACGAGGTTAAAGTCTCTCCGGCACGGGTTCAATTGTCAAAAGCTTGGTGCCACGAATGGACTTAAATTGCACACGGTGAAAGCAATTATCGCGCTAGTTGCCCGCCTTGATCCCGGCGTCTTTGATGACCTTGGCCCATTGCGGGGTTTCCGCCTTCATGGTGGCCGAAAATTCAGCGGGCGAACTGCCGATCACTTCCATGCCGATGTCACTCAGTTTCTTGCGCACGTCGGCCAGGGCCAGGATTTTCACCGTGTCTCGATGAATTTTATCGATGATCGCGGGCGGTGTTGCGACCGGGGCCATCAACCCGATCGAGAGGATCGACACAAAGTCCGGGAATCCAGATTCGATCATCGTGGGGAGGTCGGGCGAAGCCCCGAAGCGCTTGGCGGACGTCACAGCGAGAGCGCGCACCTTGCCCTCGCGCACGAGCGGAATCAAAGGTGAGATCGCGCCGAAGTACATTGTCAGGCGTCCTCCCAGTAAGTCAGTAATCACCGGCGCAGCGCCGCGATAAGGCACATGCTGGATGTCGATATGTGCCATGGCCTTGAACAGTTCGCCCGCGAGATGCTGCGTTGTTCCGACGCCGGCGGAAGCAAAGGTCAGTTTTTCGCCAGTGTGCGAGCGCGCATAGGCGACCAGCTCCTGCACCGTCCTGGCAGGCACGTCGTTGGGCACCACAAGAATATTGGGCGAGTAGACGGCCAGCGTAATCGGCGTCAGGTCTTTGGCCGGATCATAACCCATCTTGGTATAAAGGCTCGGATTGACGGCGATCTGCGCGTTGGTCGTGACCAGGAGCGTGTAACCATCGGGTGCGGACTTGGCGGCTCGCTCGCCTCCGATATTGCCGCCGGCGCCGGAGATATTTTCGATGACCACCGGCTGGCCCCACACCTCGGATAGTTTGTCACCCATCACGCGCCCGATGATGTCCACCGGTCCTCCCGGCGGATAACCAACAACCATTTTGACTGCATGGTCCGGATATCCGCTCTGCGCGCTGGCGTTGCTTGCCGAAAACACGAACGGCAGTGCAGCGATCAACGCAGTGGCGATTTTTATTGTGCCCGTCATCGCGTCCTCCCCATTGCGAGCATTGTATGACAGTTCACGCGAAGGCCGAAGAGAAGACTTTCTGCCGGATGCGGCTTGCCAGACCGCAGTCACTGCTGCAGAACTCCTACAAAATAGGACAGGTGGGAACGGCAATGCCTGAAGCGCTCGTGCGTGGCGTCCGCATCAATTACGAGGTGATCGGCGATCACGGCCCATGGATTGCGCTTACGCCCGGCAGCCGGCGATCTTTTGATGAATTGATCGGCCTGTCGAAGGCCATTGCAGCATCCGGTTATCGCGTGCTGCTGCACGACCGGCGCAATTGCGGCGCCTCCGATGTCGCGTTCGACGGCTCGGGGTCCGAGCACGAAGTCTGGGCCGACGACCTCTATGCGCTCGGCAAAGAGCTCGGCGCATTACCCATGTATGTCGGCGGCTCTTCCGCGGGCGCGCGCCTGGCGATCCTGTACGCCCTGCGGCACGCCGACGGCCTGCGCGGCCTGTTGCTCTGGCGTGTCACAGGAGGCCAGGAAGCGGTGGATCGTCTGGCCGAGAACTATTATGGGCAGTTCATCAAGATCGCACATGCCGGCGGAATGCAGGCTGTGTGCGACAGCGAGCATTTCAGCGAGTGCATCAAGGCCCGGCCGTCGAACCGCGACCGGCTGTTAAAGACCAATGTCAATGAGTTCATCGCGGTGATGACCCATTGGCGCGAATGTTTCCTGCAATCGGCAAATTTACCGATTGTCGGCGCCACCGAGCAGGAGCTGCGCGCAATCAAGGCGCCGGCCTGTCTGATTGCCGGCAATGATGTGATCCACACGCCGGCGACCGCGCGCAAGGCTGCCACGCTCATTCCCGACAGCGAACTGCACGACGACGTGGTGGAAAAACGCGCCGACAACGATCTTCTGAAAGAATGGGACCGCAAGGAGTGGCGTAATGCCGAGCCGCGCGTCGTCGCCATCTTTGCTGCCTTTCTGAAAAAAGCCGAAAGCAAATAATCCAAACCAGTTACGGACCAGGATGGAAGTCATGAGCCTGCAAATTCGACGCGTTGTCACCGGGCATACCGCCGACGGACATGCCAAAGTTGAGATCGACGAGATTGCCAAAAACGTGATCTCAAATCGGCCCGGTGCGTCGTCTTGCGTGGTCTGGTCGACCAAGGGCTTTCCGGTCGACAATGACGGCTTTAACGATCCGACGTCCGCTTCGTTCAAGACCACGGTCGATGGCGGCACGGTGTTCCGCATCGTTCGCTATCAGCCGGGTGTTACGCCGCGTAACCACCGTACGGATTCGGTCGACTATGCGGTGGTGATCTCCGGCGCGATCGACATGGAACTGGACGATAGCGTGGTCGTGAAGCTCAAGGCCGGCGACGTGCTGGTGCAGCGCGGCACCATGCACAACTGGGTCAACCGCGGCACCGAAGACTGCGTTATTGCCTTCGTGTTGATCAGCGCCAAACCTGTGACTGCGGCGGGTGAGGCGCTGCACGCGGTCGGTTAGCACATTTAGTTAGGCTCGATGCCGGCGGCTTTCACGGCCTCGCCCATCACCTGAACCTCCTGGCGGAAGTAGGTCGCGGTCTCGGCGACATTGCGATTGTCCGGAACGTAGCCATCGCGCTGCATCGCGGACGCGACCGCCGGAGCCTGCAAGGCCTTGCGCACGGCCGCATTGAGCTTGTCGACGATTTCGGGCGGTGTTTTGCCCGGCGCAAAGAACATACCCCACGATCCGATCGGCTCGAACCCCGGCAGCATATCCTTCATCAGGGGCACGTTCGGAAATGCCGGGAACGGTTTGCTGCCGGTGAACGCGAGCGCGCGCACGCGTCCATCTTTGAGCAACCCCATGACTGACGGCGGCGTTACAAACATGACCTCGACGCTGCCGCTGAGCATGCCGGTCATGACTTCTGACGCACCCTTGTAGGGGATGTGCTGCATCTTGATGCCGGCCTTCTTGCTGAAGATTTCGGCGGCAAGATGCAGGCCGTTGCCCACGCCGGGCGAGCCGAACACCGCGGTCTCTTTTTTAGCGTGGTCAATGAACTCCTGCAGGGTTTTATAGTGCGACTTGGCGTCGACCAGCATGAAAAGGCCGTCGAGAATGCCAATGGTCGCGATTGGCGTCAGGTCGGCAAAGATGTCGTAGCCAAGATTTTTGTACACAAAGGGTGTCGGCGCGATTCCGTTTGAGGAAAACAGCAACGTGTAGCCGTCCGGTTTCGATTGCACCACCGCGCGCGTGCCGATCGTACCGTTGGCGCCGGTGCGGTTCTCGACGAAGAACTGCTGACCGAGATCAAGACTGAGTTGCGCCGAGACGGTGCGAGCCTGAATGTCGGGCCCGCTGCCCGCTGCGTAACCGACGATGACCCTGACCGGGTGGTCGGGATACTGCTCGGCATGCGCCGTTACCGAAGTCAGGGGGAGTGTGAAGACGAGAAGCGAGAGCAGTCGAAGCATTTGCGTTTCCCCTCCTGCCAAATATGGCACGCGCTTCAGCGTCCTATCACGCGGGCTTTGGCGCCGCGGTGATCTGTTCCAGCACGCGGCCCTTCGTCTCGATACCGACCATCCAGAGAGCGATCGAGGCGATGAGGAAAGTCAGAGCAAACGTGTGCAGCACGTACGCGCCCAGGCCGTACTGGAGCATAAAGCCCACCACCGCCGGTGCGAGGAATGAGCCGATGCGGCCAATGCCGAAGAACCATCCGACGGCCGTCGCGCGTAGGTGCGTTGGATACAGCTCACTGACATAGATGCCGTTCGAGCCGTACACGCCCGGGTTCACCCAGCCGACCGCAGCAATCGCAAAATAGATCCACACGCCAGTCGCCTGCGCGAACCACAGGTGGAAAAACGCGCCGATGAAGTAATACAGAAACAGCACCGGACGGCGGCCATAGCGATCAATAAGGAAGCCGCAGGCAGTGTAGCCGACGAAAGCTGCAACAGCCTGGACGAACAGGAATATGAAGATCTGCTTCAGCTCAAAGCCACGTTGAACCAGAATCTGCGGAAGCATGAAGATGATGCCGTTCGATGACCAAAGGAAACAGAACGAAACGATCCACAACAGGATCGTCTGCTTCCGGCGCTCAGGCGTAAGCAGCTCAAAAACCGTTACGCCGCGTTCTTCGATGCCGGCCGGAACGACTGACGCTGGCGGCAACGGCTTTCCTTGCGAAGCTTTTGCCTCGATATCTGCGACCGTGCGTTCGGCTTCCGCCACACGTCCGCGACTTATCAGATAGCGCACCGATTCCGGCATGATGAGTCGCACAAAGAACAGCAGCACGGCCGGAACGACGCCAATGATAAATACCGTACGCCAACCGTAAGTCGGGATAATAAAGTATGCGAGCAGGGCGGCCAGCGCGAGGCCGAGCGGAAACGCCGCCATCATCGAGCCCGTCATACGTCCGCGAATCCGGCTTGGGCTGTATTCCGCGGTCAAAGTCAGTGCGACAGGGACTTCGCCGCCCAGTCCGAAATTCGAGATGAAGCGGAAAATCGACAGTGAAAGCACGTTCCAGGACACCGCAACCAGGCCAGTGAACACCGAAAAGATCCCGATGGTCGCGGCAAATGACGTGCGCCGGCCGATGTAGTCGGAGATCGTGCCCCAGAAGAGGGCGCCGAGAAATGCGCCGACAAGGCCGACAGTCGCGAGCAGGCCGGCCTGTGCCTGGTTTAATCCGAACTCGCGTGCAACCGGCGGGAGTGCCATGCCGAAAAGCGCGAAGTCGCAGGCGTCAAACATCACGCCGATAAAGCAGAGCGTGAACAGGTTTCGATGCCAGCGCGAAAACGGCAGACGCTCAAGGCGGCCCACCAATTCGGCCGATTTGCTGTCACTGGCTTGCATGGACGTCCCCCCGACGCGCCTCATTGTTTATGGCCGCGAAGCGGCGAGCGAGCGCAGAGGCCATGCGCCGCAGCAAGCAGTTAATAGCGAAAAGAAATTGCTGACAAGCGGCCGCCCTGCAGGCGGTCCATCCGGCTTGAAACGACATCGCGATAGCGCGTAAGTTCCTCGCTCTTTCCGGGACACAGCCGTGATCATCGACATATTCAATCATTTCATGCCGGCGCCGTACTTCGACCGGTTGAAAAAACTTGTGCCCGATCTTCCGGCCGCCACGGCATTTCCGCGGCTGCGTACATTGTGGGATCTCGAAGCACGACTTCGGCTGCTCGACCAGTTCGGCGACTATCAACAGGTGTTGTCGCTCGCCAATCCACCAATCGAGTTGTTGCCGCCGGCGGCGCAGACGCCGGACTACGCCCGCATGGCTAACGACGGATTGGCGGACATTTGCCGGCGGCATCCGCACCGGTTTCCGACCTTCATCGCTTCGCTGCCGATGAATAATGTCGACGCCACGCTTGAGGAGATCGACCGTGCGGTGAACGATCTTGGCGCAAAAGGCATTCAGGTGTTTACGAATGTCGCTGGCAAACCGCTGAGCGCGCCGGAATTTCGGCCAATCTTTGCGCGCATGGTGAAGCATGATCTGCCGGTCTGGGTGCATCCCATGCGCGGCCCGCAGTTTTCCGACTATGCAAGCGAGAAAGCCTCGGAAAACGAAATCTGGTTCACATTTGGATGGCCTTACGAAACAACGGCCTGCATGACGCGGCTGATCTATTCGGGACTCTTCGACGAGCTGCCGAAGTTGAAAATCATCACCCACCATATGGGCGGAATGATCCCGTATTTTGCGGGTCGAATTGCGCTTGGGTTCCGGCAGATATTTTTCGGCGAGCCGGACCGCAACCCTGGTGCGGAAGGCCTGAAAAAACCGCCTGGTGACTATTTCAAGATGCTCTATGCCGATACCGCGCTGAACGGAGATATCGGTGCGACGGCTTGCGGGCATGCCTATTTCGGCACGTCCCGGTGTCTATTTGCCACCGACGCGCCATTCGATGCGGAGCAGGGCCGGGGTCTGATCGCCAAGACGATCGCAGCCGTCGAAGCGCTCGACATCGGCGGCGAGGAACGAAGTCGTATTTTCAACGGCAACGCCCGCGCGCTTCTCGGGCTTCAGTAGAGACATTCATGCAAACGCGAAACGTCAAGGTGCGGCTGCGCGACGGCGAGATGGGCGCCTATGTTGCCATCCCCGATAAAACGCCGGCCGGTGCAATCATTGCGATCATGGAAATATGGGGCGTCAATGACACGATGCGTCATCATGCCCATGAGTTCGCCGAAGCCGGCTTTGTTTGTCTCGTGCCGGATCTCTTCTGGCGGCAGGAGCCGGGCGTCGAGCTCTCCGACAAAAATCCGGATGACGTCAAGAAGGCCTTCGATCTCTACTACGACTTCGACTACGACCTTGCGGTTCGCGATATGGAGGACACGCGCGCTTACCTGAAGCAACTCCCGGAATGTAACGGCAAGGTCGGTGCGGTCGGGTACTGTCTCGGCGGCAAGCTCTGTTACCTGATGTGCTGCCGCACAGATATCGATTGTGCCGTGGCTTATTATGGCACCTATATCGAACATCGTATTCGCGAGGCGCCAAACCTGCATCGGCCCTTCGTGCTGCATATGGCAATGAAGGATCGGTGGGTGCAGGCAGAGGTGAATGAACTATTGGAGAGGCGGTTGTTGCCAAATCCGAACGTGACGATTTACAAATATCCCGGGGCCGATCACGCCTTTGCGCGCTTCGGCGGCAAGACCTACAGCAAGCCGGAAGCAGACCGCGCGCTGAAGTTGACGCTGGATTTTTTCAACCAGCATCTGAAAGACTAATTGCGTTATCCCCGCAGAAACTTGCGCATGATTGCAAGTGCTTCGGCTGGGCGTTCGATCACGGAGGCGTGCCTGGCCTTGGCGAGCCACGCAAGGTGAGCGCCTTTAATATTACCTTCGAGCCAGCGCGCCGCATCCAGAAAACTCGGAATATCATCGTCGCCGCAAATGACCAAAGTCGGGGCCGCGATTTTGGTGGCTGTCGCGCGAAAATCGGCGGCCGCCAGCGCCTCGCAGGCCAACGCATAACCTTCGCCGGATGATTTTTCCAGCGCCGCGCGCACGTAACGGACCGCTGTCGTGTTGTCCGCAACGGATTGCGGCGTGAACCAGATCTTGAGGAGGCCGTCGACGAGCGTTTTCACACCCGCGTCGCGCGCAGTCGCCGCGCGCTGCGCCCACATGGCGCGTAGCTCGTCGGTGTAGCGCGGCGTCGTGTCGATGAGGATCAGATGGTCGACGGATGCGGGATTGGTCGCAGCAAACTGTTGCGCGATGAGGCCGCCAAGCGAAATTCCTGCGATATGCGCGCGTGCAACATTGTGCCGCGCGAGCACTTCCCCGAGCTGGGCTGATAGGTCTTCGATTGTGTAAGGGCCGGAAGGAACGGACGAATGCCCGTGACCAGGCAGGTCGTAGGAGATCAGCGTGAAGTCGCGCGCGAGTTCATCGGCAAAATCCCAGAAATGATGATCCACGCCGAGGCAATGCAAGAGGACCAGCGGCGGGCCAGAGCCGCGCCGCTCGAGTGAGATCGAATTTGCGATCGAGGCTCGTCATCTGTGGATCCGTAGAGGCTGATGCGCCCGTGTTCTCAGGATGCTACACTACGGAAAAGCGACACATAACATTCTGCGGGAGGAATTGATGCAACGGATCAGCGCTTTTTCGGCCTTTGCAATCGCTGGTGTCATCGCCTGGACGTCCCAGGCGAGGGGTGATGAGCATTTGCTGGTCAATGTTTTTCCGGGCCCGCAGCATCTCGCGCTGTACGTTGCAAAAGATAAAGGCCTGTTCGCCAAGCGCGGACTGTCAGTGGACGTTGAATTCACGCCGACGTCGAAGGCGCAGCGGGATGCGCTGGCGGATGGCCGCGTGCAGATCGCGCAAGCGGCCGTGGACAATGCCGTCGCTATGGTCGAAGGCGCGAAAAAGGACGTGATTATTGTGTCGGGCGGCAGCAACGGCATGCTGAGTCTGTTTGTGCGCCCGGAAGTGAAATCCTACGACGATATCCGCGGCAAAGCCGTCGTGGTCGATGCTCCTGATACCGCCTATGCACTTGTGCTCTACAAAATGTTGGCGCTGAAGGGCGTCAAGCGCAGCGAATATGACATTTTCCAGGGCGGCGATTGTATGCGGCGTCTGAACGGGATCCGCAGCGATCCGAAGAATGCGGCTGTGCTGCTGAATTTTCCCTGCACGGTGCTGGCCGAGCGCGAAGGCTTTCCGAATTGGGGCTCCGCGGCCGACGCCTTAGGCGCCTATCAGGCCGACGGCGCATTCGTTATGCGCGACTGGGCGCAGCAGCATCGTGACGCGCTGGTCAACTATCTGCAGTCGATCGTCGAGGCGCTGCGCTGGGCGTCGCGCCCCGAAAACAGGGCGGAGACCGCCGCGATCGTTGCGAAATATCTCAAGGTGGCGCCGGATGTCGCGGAAAAAAGCGTCGAGGGCGCGCTTGGTCCGCACGGCGGCCTCGACAAGGATGCGCGTCTCAATTTGGCGGGCTTCCGCAATCTGCTTCAGCTCCGCGCCGAGATGATTGGCGGTGTCCCGGATATGAAACCCGAAAAATATCTCGATCTCTCATATTACGACCGTGCCGTTACGGGCTTGCCGTAAGGCGAGATCTTGTCCCTGACAAGTAAAGGCTACGCCTTTCCGGTCACGGACGCGGCTAGAGATGCGATATGCGCTGGCTCGTTGAAATATGGTTGGAAATCGACCGCACGCCGGGGATTTCTTCAATTGCGACCCTGATCGCATCATTTTCGACTTGCGATTCGACAATTCCCCACAGTTCGACGGCTCCGTCACGAACAATGACGTTAACGTCACCGGGCCACCACGGCTCGAACTTCAGTTGCGCAAGGATCTTGTCGCGTAACGCCGAATCCGTGACGGCTTTTTCTGCCACGGTGTCCTGCCGCGGCTTGAAAAGTGCCTGAACGAGATTGGCACGACTTACAATGCCGACGAGTTTTCCATTCTCTGTGACTGGCACGCGCTTGATTCCGTGCTTGTCGAGAAGACTAGCGAGGTCGCTCAGCGGCGTGTCGGGCCTTACGGTGATAACGTGCCGGGTCATGAGATCCGCAGCCTTGCGAGCGTGTGCCTTGATGAACTCATGGGCTAATATTTGTTTGCTGGATAGCAACTCCAGCCACCACGAGCGGCGCCGCTCTGTACCGACCTCGACACGATGAATGAGATCGCCCTCACTCACGATTCCTATGAGGTCGCCAGCGTCGTCAACCACCGGTACCCCGCTAATCCGGTTGGTCAGCAGTATCTCGGCAATTTCACCTACTGAGGCGTCGGCACGGACGCTGATAACATTTGAGGTCATGACATCGGCTGCGTTCATTTTCCCGCTCCACCAATGAAAATCGCTTCATATTCGAATAGTGTCGAAAATGCTTCGATATCCGCCTATCGGCATTGATTTGCGTCAACCCGCCGATTTTGTGCGCCGGAGAACCGTCATTTGACCTGAATCAAGGCAAATGAAGCCCGGTACATCTAGCCTGCAGACTTTCATTGAATACAGACGAGGCGCAAACCAAACCGCAGGTGCAGACAATGAGTAAAATGGGGCCATTCGGAAAAGTATTCAGCGCGCTCGCAAGCTTCTTGGCGCCGCAGCCATCATCGAAATTCAACTGCGGGGATTGCGAGCGGAACGAACAGTGCGGTCTCCCGCCTCACGACGATTGCACGGTCAGATTGTTACAGATTGCCCGTGACGGCGAAAAACAACGGCCCCGACCCGAGTATCTTTATCCGGCGATATGGCCACGTTGACGGGTTTGATTCACATCAATGTTTTTCGTGTAGGTGTGCTCTTTAATTCTCAACTGTGTCGGGGAGAGTCCTTGCTGGGGAGCTTCAGACTTTCTTCGATGTGCGCCGGAGGACGCTCTTGAGCGGCTGCTTAACGTCAGGCTGGTCGAGAGCGTCCACCTCGGCTCCCAAGGGAGAGTCCGATATGCCAAAAACAATAATCGAGACATTGGAACTGACGAGCACCCCGGTACTTTCAACAAAATGCGCCCAATGTGGCAGGACGTTGATCGGACCTGAATGGTCAGAAAACGTTGCTAGCGGGGGGTGCGTTCACATCTGGCAATGCCCGGTTTGCAGTTGCGAATTTGAGACAACTGACAATGTCGTTGAAAAAACGGAATCCGACGCCGAACTCGCTGAGGAGTTTCTTCCGAATTTACTCGTTGCGTGAGGCGTCAGCCGCGCCGGTAGCGATTTCACCACATTGACGATCAGGCAGCTGCGGCCGCTCTAATGCGGCCAATACACGACCTCAATTGTCCTTGGCGCCCTGCCGGATCCAGGTGCGGATGCTATTGCGATCGCAGCTCGACAGCTGCTTCTGGCCGTGCGGCATTCGCAAGGCCGGAGAGGCGCGCCAGTCCAGCAGCAACATCAAATTACTGCTTTCCGGCTCGCGCGGGATGATCATGGGACCAAACTTGGTGCCCTTCATCACGCCCGCATAGCTCGTTAGATCCAGGCCGCTCTTTACTTCGCCCGCGCCGCCCGGTTCGTGACACCCAGCGCAGCGCCATTTCAAAAGCGGGAGAATGTCTTCCTTAAAGCTCACAATCTCCGTCGCTGCGCATGCGTTTTGAGCATTCATGATGCCGGCAGTTGTGACAATTCCCGCACCAAGCGCGACAGCGCTTACGAACAGTAAAGGCCGCCTTTTCATGTGTATCTCCTATTGTCATTTCGGCGGTGTGGCGGCTTGCAAGTCAGCCAACACTACCAGACTATTCAAATTCCCGACTGCGGGGATTGATTTGCATCAAGCGAATCGATCTCATTTAGTACGTGTGTTTCCAGTCGCCGGTTAGTTGCCGACGTCTAGGGATTTTACAAACTCGTCAAAGCGCCGGCGTTTGTCGGCATCGCTGCCGATCGAATCGCGCGCAGCCGCGGCCGCACTTTGGGCCTTCTCGCGTTCTCCCAGAACAACATATGAGCGCACAAGCCGCATCCAGCCGTCGATGTCCGATCCATCCCTTTTCAGGCGTTCGGCGAGCTTTAACACCATGCCGCGAACCATTTCGTCCGTCTGGCTGTTGGCCTCGTTCGGGACAGGGGGGTTAGCGGCAGGAGAGACTATTGTCGCCGGCGCAGCCTTTGCGGCGTCATCAATTTTGAACCGTTGCAGCGCGTCATTGAACAGTTGCAATTTGTCGGGATCACCGGCCAGCGCAGCGCGGGCATCTTTGATGGCTGCGGCCGCTTTGTCTTTGTCACCGAGCGTGAGGTAGGAGCGGGTGAGCATGGTCCAGCCCTCCGGATCGGACCCGGACTTTTTCAGGCGTTCGGCCAGTTTCTCGACCATGCTCGGAGTTGTGTCGCCGTCATGTTGCGGTGGCGCGGCTGCCGGATTGGGTGGCTGAACCGGTGAATTTGCCGGAACGGGGGCGGTGCCGCCTTCGAGTTCTTTCAGGGCGATATCGAGCCGCTGACGTTTGTCCGGGTCACCCGCCAACGCACGCTGCGCATCGGCGATTGCAGATTGCACTTTGTCGGGTTGGCCGAGCACTTTGTAGGAGCGCACCAGGCGTACCCAGCCGTCGAGATCGGAGCCGTCCTTCTTCAGGCGTGCCGCCAACCCGTCGACCATTCCCTGGATCATCGCCGTTTGCTGATCAGGTGACTGGTTTGCGGCGGCAGCCATCTGGGCCGGCGTTGGACCAGGCAATGGTGCGGCCGCTTTGCCTTCGACGCGCGCAAGCGCGGTGCGCACATCGCTCACCCAGCGCGCGTCGGCCGGGGCATCAGCGATGAGGTCGCGCCAGATCTTCGCGGCGTCTTCACGTCTGCCGTCCTGTTCGGCGGCAACGCCGAGATAGTAACGTGCGCTCACGGTGGTGCCATCGAGTGTGACCGCGCGCGTAAAGGCAGCCTGGGCTTCCGCCGTCA
Source organism: uncultured Alphaproteobacteria bacterium (assembly GCA_963810125.1). GTDB lineage: Bacteria > Pseudomonadota > Alphaproteobacteria > Rhizobiales > Xanthobacteraceae > Pseudolabrys. The sequence goes on along the minus strand of CAWEMK010000004.1, from coordinate 18,716 downwards.
CAGCGCCATTGGCCTGCGCCATCAGGGCCTCACCGAGATTGGCCTGGCGATCCGCGCTCTCGCCAAGAAACTGCAAGGCGCTACGCCACGCGTTCACCGAATCCGAATAGCGGCCGAGCTGCATATAGACGGGCGCAAGCACCTCCCAACCACGGCCGTCCTTGGGGTTGTTTTGGAGATGTTCTTCGACCTTGGCGACGAGATTTTCGATTCCCGCCTGTTTGTTGGGTTGCGCATCGCCCTGCGCCACGAGCCCCTCGGACGCCAGGCTTGGCGAACCTATGCGAAGATAAAGGCCACCAGCCCCGATCGGCAGCAACAGAACCGCAACAATGATGCCTGTGCGCCGGTACCATGCGGTTGCCGCCGGCAATAGCGCGGGCCCCGCCTCTGCGGTGTCAGCTGCGGCAAGCAAGCGTCGGGAAATTTCCACGCGCGCCGCTTCCGCCTCGGTTTTTCCGATTGTGCCGGCCGCCAGATCGCGCTCGACCTCATCGAGCTGATCGCGATAGACCGCAACATCGCTGCCCGAGCGGGCAGCCTTGCCATTTTGCGCGAGCGGCCAGATGACAGCGAAAAGAGCGGCCGCGGTCATCAACGCCAGGATCAGCCACAGGGTCATTACACTAGTCTACCAAATCATCACCGATGCCGGTGGCATGCGCCACGCGCGCCAGTCGCCCTCAGCGTCCTGCGAGGCGTTATTAGCCCGAATTCATCGGGCTGTCGCAGACTGAATTGACGGGTTACTTCTTCACTTTGAAGCCGTTTTCCTTGAACTTCTCACCGAATGGCTTGAGCTTTCCGCCGCCGGCGGGGTTCGAATGGCACTGCCCGCACGGGAGCCCGGTCTGAGCCGCGAATTCCGGCTTCGCACTTGCCGGTGTCGAGATCGCGAGGGTGGCAGTCATACCCACCAGCAGTGCCGTTCCGATGCCCGCTACAGTGCAAAGTGCAGCGGTACAAATCGAATTGGAAGCGTCGCGACGTCCTGAATGCACCATGGAAAACCCCTTCGTTCGTATTGATAGCTTTTCGGCTCGCCCCAGAAAAGTTGTAGCGCCGTATCACTGCCGCACAAGCGCAAGAATGCAAGGCTGGCGCGTGGAATACTTAGTTACCGTGGGCAACTTGTTGCTCGGGCATTTGACGGTGTCGAACATCAAATAAAACAACATAATCAGCATGTTGTCATGTGGATCGTAGGTCGAGCAGTCGATAAATCCGAAAAACCGATTCCACGCTTTGCGGTACATCAAAAGCACGCACCAATTTATTCGTGGCGTAAATTTGTTTTGTGCTTGATCGCGGCAAATATAAGCAGAGAATAATTTTAGTTGTGCTGGGGCGGGAGTTGGGGATGGTTCGTCCGGTCAAAATCGACCGTGCGGTTTCGCAATTGCAACGGTGGCTGTTCATCAGGGGGCGCGTTGCTCGCGTCGCAGCTCATCGGCAATTGTCGAATTCTTGCAGCGGCATTTGTCGTTTCCTGGCTCTGCGATGACGTCTTTCGTTGCAACGGCGAACGCTGTTGAAGCGAATGTCAGCAACGACAGCCTTTCAGCGTTACGTGATTACGCTCAGTCGATCGACGCGGCGCGCAAGCCGTCCGATGCGCTTGATCAAAACTCCGCCAATCCGCACCGAAAGAATCGACAAGCGCTACGATCGAGGCGCTGCGCGAATTTGCGGATCGTATTCGCGCGGGTGAACCCGAATCAAATAACGGCCTGACGAAATTGGCAGATGCAGACAGCCTGCTCGATTTCTTGCGTCAGCGCGGATCCTCTTCGCAACCCTCTAAGGGCGCTGCAACAGGCAAAGGCCCGATCGCCGGCGGCACGCAACCTAGCGTTCCCGTCGTAGCGAGCTATGTCGGCGCTAAAGTTTGCATGACTTGCCATTCAAGCCAGGCGGAGCTCTTCAAGCATACGCTTATGGGCCGGATCGGAATGACGCAAAAGGGCAAGTTCGATTGTGAGAATTGCCACGGGCCAGGGTCGGCGCACGTGAACGCTGGTGGGGGGCGCGGCGTCGGCGGCATCATCTCGTTCCGGCCGGACGATCTGTCACGGACGGCAGCGGAGAACAATGCAATCTGTCTCGGCTGCCATGAGCGCGGCCAGCGCACCAATTGGCCGAGCAGTACCCACGATAACCGCGGACTGATGTGCACGAACTGTCACACCGTGATGAAGCAGGTGTCGCGCAAGTCTCAGCTAAAAACAGCATTCGAGCCGGATACTTGTTTCCAGTGCCACAAGGATCGGCGCGCCCAAATGTTCCGTTCGTCACACATGCCCCTGCGCGAAGGCAAGATGGTCTGCTCGGACTGTCACAATCCGCATGGCAGCTTCACCGAAGCGCTCCTGAAAAAAGAATTCGATCAATGACGTTTGCTACACCTGCCATGCCGAAAAGCGCGGGCCATTCCTGTTTGAGCATCTGCCGGTGCGCGAGAACTGTGACAACTGTCATGACCCGCATGGTAGCGTGAACGAAGCCTCGCTCAAAATGTCGCGCCCGCGGATCTGCTTCGAGTGCCATGGAGCGGGTCATGGCTCGACGTCAACACTCAATTCTCAAACCACGATGAGCCGCTCCTGTCAGAATTGCCACACGCAAGTGCACGGCAGCAATGCGCCGGCGGGTGGTGCGTTGCAGCGGTAAGCGTGGGTTGACTGTGATCGGGGATGGGCGATGAAACGGCAAGCCGGTTTGGTTCACAAATGTTTACTCGGTGCATTACTGAGTAGTGTGGCTTGGGCAGTCCCCAGCATGCAGGCGCTGGCAGCCGACCAGCTTCCGGTAAAAGCACCAGCCGCGGTCGAGCCGATACCTTATTGGTGGTTCCACGGCGAAGTCGATGTGGGCGGCCGGTTCTTCCTCAATGACCCGCTACGCAATGGGTCCTCGTATCGCGGCCAGCCAAGCCTCGCGAAGTTTTATGAATATCGCGATTTAAGGCCGGGACCGTTCGGTAACGTTTGGCTTTCCACGGGAAGCAGTGATGGCCTCTACCAGATCGATGTTGGCGGCAAGAATATCGGCTATGACGACCAACATTATTACCTCGAGGCGTCGAAAGCCGGTCAGCACTATTTCAATTTCGAGTGGGACCAGACGCCACATCTTTATAGCACCAGTGCGTTCACCTTCTATGGTGGCCTTGGGACTGGCGCCCTCACGCTGCCGTCGGGACTGAGGGGCACCGGCGGTTTTGGCAATGTACCGTTTGTTGCTAGTACCCCGCCACTCGCAATCGCGCCTTACCTCTATCAAACCGACATTGGCATCAGACGGGATACCGCGGCGGCCACTTACCGGTGGACACCAACCGATCCCTGGGACATCCGCGCCGACTACTCTCATATGTCGCGCAGTGGGACCCAGGTTGATGGCGTCGTCGGCTTCGGCAACGCGGGGGGTGGCGGCAGCAGCGCGGTCCAATTGGCAAGACCGGTAGACGACACAACGCAGAACTATGGCTTGAACGGCGAATATTCCGGCACATCACCGTGGGGCAAAAAACTGACTGTCAAGCTGGCCTATAATGGTTCGACATACACTGACAACTTTTCGTCGTATTTAATACAAAATCCCTACAGCCAAGCGACACAAGCAGCATTCTCGCCATTTGCGCGAATGTCGCTGTGGCCGAGCAATCAAATGAATGCCATCGGCGGCACCGTGGCCGCCGAGCTGCCGTGGAACAGCCGCTACGCCGGCACACTCAACTATACGATGATGCGACAGAACGATGCGTTCCAGCCGATGTCTTTTTCACAGCCAAGTTTTCCTCTTCCGGCATCGAGTTTGAACGGCCAGGTTAATACACTGCTGAGCAACAATATCATCACCACGCGGCTCATGCCTGAGCTGACGAATAAATTCACCTACCGTTACTACAACTTCGATAACCAGACGCCGCAGCTTTTCTTCCCAAGTTGGCTCAGTCTGGACAGGACGACCGCACAGAACTCCGAAACTGCGATCCAGGCTTTGGTGATGTCCTATAGCAAGCAAAATATCGGCGACGAACTCGTATGGCGGCCCAGTCGCGAATGGACAGTGGGAGCCGCCTACGGTTTCGAGCGATATGACTGGGCCAATTACGTCGCTTCTGCCACGAACGAGAATTCAGCAAAGCTGTTTGCCGATTGGAGGCCGATGAGCTGGTTCACTTTGAGGTCGAGCGGTTATTATGCCAATAGAACCGCCGATAATTACAATCTGGCGGCGTTCACGAACAATCAATTCCCGGGAACGGTTGCGACCAACAGCTTCAAGTTCAATCCCGCGTACCAGATGCTGATGGTCGACGATCGCCAGCGCTGGAAAGCGAATGTGGCATTCGATCTGGTGGTGACTCCCGGCCTGCTGGTTACTCCGAACTTTAAATATCAGGATGATCACTACGGGCTGAATCCCGCAACGCAGATGGGCCTCACCAACTCGCGGATGTGGGATGCGGGCGTTGATGTGACCTATGTGATCAATCCGGACACCTCAGTGATGTTCGGTTACACACGCGACTTCCTGACCCAGCTTGAGTACGGCAATACGAGCACCAGTCCCACGGCCCCTGTCGGAGGCGCCAATTTCACCCTGACCAACGACAGGATCGTCATCGATACGTTTGTCGCGACTGTGAGGCACGCCGTTATCCCCGACAAACTTGATACTGAATTCCGCTACACCGCGTCACATGCCGTCGGCACCCAAAATCTCCTGGTTGGCAATGTCGCCGGCGGTGTTCCGACCACCGGGCAATTCCCGGACGTAACAAATTGGTGGCAGCGCTTCGATGCCATCGCGACCTACACATTCGACAAGAGCCAGGTTGCCGCGCTCGGCTGGAAGGGCGAGGTCAAGGCCAAGCTACACTATGCATGGGAGCGCAACTCCGCCGCCAACTGGCAGCAGGATTCTGTGATGCCGTTAAACAACCAGACGGGCAGCAATGACGCCGTGATATACATGGCTTACGCCAACCCCAACTACAACGTCCATCTGCTGGCCGCGTCAATTGGGTTCAAATGGTAGGTAGCCGGGGCTACCTCGATTTTGCTTTTGCGCAGACAATAAGGACGGGAAAACTGAAGGCACATGAGCAATCCAGTTAACCCTTCCCCGCGGAAAAGCCTCATCTTTCGCATCTGGACATTTCTCACGCGTCCCAGTTCGCGCTTTTCGCTTGCGACATTGCTGATCGTCGGCGGCATCGGCGGGGTTATATTCTGGGGCGGCTTCAACTGGGCGATGGAACTAGCGAATACCGAGGCGTTCTGCATTTCCTGCCACGAGATGCGGGACAACCCGTACAAAGAGTTGCAACAAACCATTCACTTCAAGAACCGGTCTGGCGTCCGGCCTATTTGCTCGGATTGCCATGTGCCCAAGGAGTGGTTTTACAAGATCAGACGAAAGATCCAGGCTTCCAATGAGTTGCTTCACAAAATCCTGGGCACCATTAATACGCCGGAGAAATTCGAACAGCATCGGCTAGAACTCGCTCAACATGTCTGGGCGACGATGAAGGCGAACAATTCGCACGAATGCCGCAATTGCCATTCGGCGGGATCCATGGATCCGCACAAGCAGTCAGAGGCCGCCCAGAAGGTGATGGCCGAGGGGTTCAAGGCAGGCTTGACCTGTATCGATTGTCACAAGGGCATTGCTCACCATCTGCCGAAATTTCCTGACGAAGATGAAGACGAGTCCAAGAAGAAATAGACTGCGCTTTTTAGTTTGAATCAGGCGAGAGGAGATCAGGATCATGACGGATCGCGAACATAGGCAAGATTTGAAGCCATTGGCGGGATCCGTGTGCGCTTTGGCGGCGGGCTGCGCTGTCGCGCTGATCATAGGGTTGGCGGCTGTTATCGTCCCTCGACCTGCCGGCGCGCTGCCATCTTATGCCCAACAAACAGGCATGGCCTGTGGCCGCTGTCATGTGAGCCCCGCAGGTGGTGGCCCGCGCACTGCATTCGGCAATGCCTTCGCGGCGAACGGTCACAAGGTCCCGGCTGCGGGGGCCAAGCCAGGAAAATCAAGTGGCGGCACAACAGGACCTGCTCCAGCCGCGCCTCCTTCTGTAACCGTTTACAATTATGCGCAGGCGGGAGCGTGGAGCCTTCGGCACCCCTACTATTCGCACTTCCTCTACAGGTCCGACGACTACAGTAAGTGAACAGTAGCGGGCCGCTCCAAAAAGTGGACAGCGGTAGTTACCGCGGCGTTTGCAGGATTTAACGCAGATGCACTGCGCTGGACTCACGCATTGCGTATTTCGCTGATGCATCCGGCGATAAACCAGCCGAGGTAAATAACGACGGCCAATGCGATGCATGTTTCCGCCGCAATCATGGTTCCATCAGCGACAGTGCTTACGCCAAGGAAGGCGGAAATTGCCAAAAACGCGCCTCCGCATAGGGCCAGCAGGAGAGCAACGATGGGCACAGGCATGATCACCTCATTGGAAATAATGTGGCACGGGGCGGCGATAGACTAGCCTCTCGCCATTGGATTGCAAATGCGGGGGACGCCACGCACGCTTTTTTATGGTCGGTGGCAAGCGTCTATCTTGGATATTGTCTGGCCGCATGCGTCAGCGAAGTCCGCAATATGCGCTGAATAGACGCAGCTTTTGCGATGGCTGGCGGCGGTTGGCTTGGGTCTGTATGGTGCCCAGCGAAGTGGGCGCACCAGCGACAACCAGCGCCGCGCCGAAGTTAATGTTCAAAATTCAAGATTTGAAAGTTGAGTAAGGCGGAATGACGCGCAAGCAACGACGCCTGGTATTGATCGGCACAAGCCTATGTGTCCTCGCATTTGCAGCCGGGTTGGTGCTCAGCGCGATGCGCAATTCGATCGTCTTTTTCACGTCGCCGACGGACGTTGTCGAAAAACAAAATAAACCAGGCGCGCGTCTGCGCATCGGCGGGCTGGTCAAGCCGGGCAGCGTGGCGCGCGGGGACAACCTGCAGGTTCGCTTCGCGATTACAGACGGAAAAACCGACATCCCGGTCCATTACCAGGGCATCGTGCCGGACCTGTTTCGCGAGGGGCAAGGTGTGGTGGCGGAAGGCAAGCTTGAGTCGGGAGGGGCTTTCGCTGCGGATACGGTGCTCGCCAAGCACGATGAGCGGTATATGCCGCGCGAAGTGGTCGACGCCTTGAAACAAAGCGGGCGTTGGCAGGAAGGCGAGACCAAAGGCTCCGGGAGCACGCCGCGATGATCGCAGAGCTCGGCCATTATGCTTTGGTGCTGGCGCTGGCCCTGGGCTTGATCCAGGCGATCGCGCCGATTGTTGGCGCGCGTATCTATGACACCGCGCTGATGCGTCTGGCCAACTCCACGGCGGTGATGCAATTCGCCTTTGTCGCGCTTTCTTTTGCAGCGCTGACGGTCTGCTATGTCAACTCGGATTTTTCGGTGGCGAACGTCTTCGAGAATTCCCACTCGAGGATGCCGCTGATCTACAAAATGACCAGCGTGTGGGGCAACCACGAGGGCTCAATGCTCCTGTGGGTCCTTATTCTTGCGCTCTTTGGCGCGATGGTGGCGGCCTTCGGCAACAATCTGCCCGCGACCCTGAAGGCATATGTGCTGGCGGTGCAGTCCTGGATTGCCAGCGCCTTTTATCTCTTCATTCTCCTGACCTCGAATCCGTTTCTTCGTCTGGACCAGATTCCATCAGAGGGCCGCGACCTTAATCCGATCCTGCAAGATCCCGGTCTCGCGATCCATCCGCCGCTGCTTTATGTCGGATATGTCGGTTTCTCGATTGCATTTTCCTTTGCGATCGCCGCGCTGATCGAGGGGCGTATCGATGCGGCCTGGGCGCGCTGGGTGCGACCCTGGACGCTTGCAGCCTGGATGTTCCTGACCATCGGCATCGCGATGGGATCGTACTGGGCCTACTACACGCTCGGGTGGGGAGGCTTCTGGTTCTGGGATCCGGTGGAGAATGCTTCGTTCATGCCGTGGCTTGCCGGCACCGCGCTCTTGCATTCCGCCGTCGTCATGGAAAAGCGCAATGCGCTGAAAATCTGGACGATCCTGCTCGCTATTCTTACGTTTTCACTTTCATTGATTGGCACGTTTCTGGTGCGGTCGGGCGTACTCACGTCTGTGCATGCCTTTGCAACTGACCCGACCCGCGGCGTTTTCATCCTCGCGATTCTGATCCTGTTTATCGGCGGCGGCCTGACACTCTTTGCCTGGCGCGCGCCAACTGTTGAAACAGGGCGGAATTTTTGCGCCGATTTCGCGCGAAGGCGCCCTAGTGTTCAACAATTTGTTCCTGACAACGGCGTGTCTCACTGTGTTTGTCGGGACGCTCTATCCGCTCGCTCTGGAAGCACTGACCGGCGACAAGATTTCAGTCGGTGCGCCGTTTTTCAATTTAACCTTCGGGCCGCTCTTCGTGTCACTACTGTTTGTCGTGCCGTTCGGGCCCTTGCTGGCGTGGAAGCGAGGCGACATTCTCGGCGTTGCGCAGCGGTTGATGACAGCGTTCGCCATCGGGATTGTTGCGGTTGCCGCAACTTTTGCGGTGGAAAATGGCCAGTCGGTGCTCGCGCCTTTTGGCGTCGGGCTTGCATTTTACGTGATGGCCGGGTCGCTGATCGATCTCGTGGAGCGGACCGGTCTTTTCCGCTTGCCGCTCGCAACGGTGCGCATGCGTGCGGCCGGTTTGCCGCGCTCGACCTGGGGCACGGCGGTCGCGCATTTCGGCGTTGCGGTGTCCATGCTCGGTATCATTTGCGCCGCAACGTGGGGAAGCGAACGCATCATCGCGTTAAAGCCGACACAGACCGTCTCGATTTCCGGATACGATCTCTCCTTCGATGGTATCTCGCAAAGGCCCGGCCCGAATTACAATTCGTTGATCGCAAAGTTTACCGTTCGCCGCGATGGCGCGGTCGTCGGCGTCATGGAACCGTCGAAACGGACATTCTCTTCGCGTAGCATGACGACTAACGAAGCGGCCTTGATGACAATTGCCGCTGGTCAGCTTTATCTGTCCTTGGGTGATCCCAATGACGACGGTGCGCTCGCGATCCGCCTCTATTACAAGCCCATGGTCATGCTGATCTGGCTCGGCGCCGTGGTGATGATGCTGGGCGGCGCGCTATCATTGTCGGATCGTCGGTTACGAGTCGGAGCTCCAAAGCCGGCCGCGAAATCGGCAATGCAGGCGGCGGAGTAAAATAAATGCGCTGGCTCGCGATTGGGGTCCTGCTCTTTGCGCTTGCTTCGACAGGGGCTTCGCTTGCCGTGCAGCCGGATGAAATATTGAAAGATCCGGCGCTCGAGGCCCGCGCGCGGACACTATCCAGCGAGTTGCGTTGTCTGGTCTGCCAAAACCAGTCGATCGATGATTCCGAGGCGCCACTTGCACGCGACCTTCGACTGCTGGTGCGTGAGCGCCTGACCGAAGGCGACAGCGACAAACAGGTGCTCGATTTCCTGGTCTCGCGCTACGGTCAATTTGTGCTGCTGAGGCCGCGCCTTGAATTTGAAACGCTTCTTCTTTGGGGTCTGCCGCCGGCGGCGTTGATCGCGGGAGCAATCGGGCTGTTTATGACGATGCGGCGTCGAGGCAAGTTCGCCGTTGAAACCGCGCCCCTCAGCCGCGAAGAACAGCAACGGCTTTCGGCCTTGGTCCATCGCGACCAGCGATAACGCAGCGTACCTCTCGGTCTCGACTATTTCGATCCCGTCAGTGTAAGCCACGCTTTTAGTTTGAATCCCGCCTCCCACACTTGTACTTGCTCCAAGGGCGGAGACAGCTTCTTTCTGATTGTGAAGCTAGGTCGTTGATTGGCTTCGTGATCCATCGAACGCCCACAGATCTGCCCACGAGGCGTGAGCAAACGGGTAGGGGGCAATTGCGGTTATTACGAACGCGCCGCGGATGTCCGCTTTCGGGGCAAAAGCGGACATAGGCTTTTGCACTGCACATGTCCGCTAGTGACCCAAAGCGGACATGGGGCCGCCCAGCACACCAGAGGCCCCCTTGCGAGCATCCCATTAGTGGAAGAACATACTCCGTTGCGCGACCCCTTTGCATGTTGCCATGATGTGGGAGCAGCGCGGTCATGAAGACTAAACCGCATAACTTGAAGGTCACAACTCACACTCGAAGGAGTGTCCGATGAGCTTAAAACTGTTTGTCGGCCTACTGACCATGGCGCTAAGCGCCGGCTATGCGATTCCGACCACAGCACAGGAGGTTTTGCCCTTTCCTGCGAAACCTTCCGGCAGCACAGCCGAGCGCACAATGCAGGAGTCAATTTACAATCCGCTCCCGCCTCAGAGCCATCTACGGAAGGACGCGCCTAACATTCTCATCGTGCTTATTGACGATGTCGGGCCTGCCCAAACGGACACCTACGGCGGTGAAATCCACACCCCGACGCTGAGCAAGATAGCTGGGGAAGGGATTTCTTATAATCGATTTCACACAACAGCGATGTGTTCACCTACACGCGCGGCCTTGCTCACGGGTCGCAATCACCACCGTGTCGGCAACGGTCAGATCGGCGAATTGGCGAATGATTGGGATGGCTACACGGGCATCATCCCTAATAGCAGCGCCACGGTCGCCGAGGTACTTAAGGACTACGGGTACAGCACCGCTGCCTGGGGGAAGTGGCACAATACACCTCCAGATCAAACGACCGCTGCCGGCCCGTTTGTTAACTGGCCTACCGAGATTGGCTTCCAATATTTTTACGGGTTTCTCGCCGGCGAAGCATCGCAATGGGAACCGCAACTCGTCCGCAATACGGCGTATCGTCGAACATCCCCACACTTCAGGCGGTCACAATTATTATCATCTGAGTGAAGACCTTGCCGACGACGCGATCCACTGGCTGCGTCAGCAGAAAGCATTTAGTCCAGACAGACCATTTTTCATGTATTGGGCGAGCGGGGCGTCGCATGGTCCCTTTCATGTACCGAAGGAATGGTCCGACAAATATAAGGGAAAGTTCGACGATGGATGGGACAAATATCGCGAGCGGGCTTACCTGCGTGCAAAACAAATGGGCTGGATACCCTCGGACGCACAGCTGACGCCAAGACCAGCAACGCTCGCTTCATGGGACTCGATCCCGGATGAGGAGAAGCCGTTCCAGCGCCGCCTCATGGAGGTGTTCGCCGGATTTACTGAACATGTAGACGTACAGATCGGGCGCATCGTTGATGAAATTGATCGGTTGGGCTATGGCGAGAACACACTCGTCCTTTATATTTTTGGGGACAACGGTGCCTCTGCTGAAGGGCAAAACGGCACCATTAGCGAGCTTTTGGCGCAGAATGGAATCCCCAGTACGACCAAACAGCACATCGCGGCCCTCAACACGCTAGGCGGTCTCGACGCGCTTGGCACACCTAAAACCGACCCTATGTATCATGCCGGCTGGGCTTGGGCGGGGAGTACTCCTTATCAGGCGACCAAGCTTGTCGCCTCGCACTTTGGCGGCACGCGTAATCCGCTGGCCGTCCGCTGGCCCGCAAAGATTAAACACGACACCATCCCCCGCGCTCAATTTCTGCACGTGAATGACGTGACGCCGACCATCTACGACATCGTAGGCATTACACCTCCGCGTCTGGTCAACGGCATTGCACAAGATCAGTTTGACGGCGTGAGTTTTGCGAACACGTTCAGCGACCCGAAGGCTAAGGAGGTGAAACAGACTCAATATTTTGAGGTCATGGGAAGCCGCGGTATTTATCGCGACGGCTGGATGGCATCCGCGTTCGGTCCCCGCGTCCCATGGGTTCCGGGATTGCCTGCAGGCATCAGGGAATGGACGCCCGACAAGGACAAGTGGGAGCTCTATGATCTGACCAAAGACTGGTCTCAAGCCAAGGACCTCAGCGGCGAGATGCCCCAGAAGCTTGCCGACATGAAGGATCTGTTTCTGATTGAACTCACCAAGAACAAAGGCTTGCCAGTCGGCGGCGGCCTTTGGATTCCCATACTCCATCCTGAATTGCGTACAGTACCCCCGTACACATCGTGGACTTTCCCGGGTGCCATCACCAGGATGCCTGAAGTCGCCGCGCCCGCGCTCGGTAACAAAGAAAATGTTGTAAGCATTGACGCTGACGTGCCGGCCAATGCCAACGGTGTTCTATACGCGCTGGGCGGTTTTTCCGGTGGCCTCACCTTGTATGTCAAAGACGGCGTGCTGTCGTACGAATACAATCTGTTTGAGATTATGCGCACTCAGATCAAGGCCAAAGACAAACTACCGACCGGCAACGCGAAGATCGAAGTACAGACAACCTATGTTGAGCGCAGGCCAGCCGGTCCTCTCAAGGTGGTTTTGAAAGTCAATGGCAATGAAGTCGCCTCGGGAGTTGTACCAGTGAGTGCACCTTTGATCTTCACTGCCAACGACTGCCTCGACTTCGGCATCGATCTCGGCTCTCCGGTCGGGATTGAGTACTACGATCAGGCCCCCTTCAAATTCAATGGCAAGATCGAAAGTGCGCAAGTGCACTACCTAAGTGCGCCCGCTCAGTTGCAGGAAGAGAAATTGCAAACGCATGGAGCGATCCCGTCACGGGACTAGTGAATGTCCGCTATTGGCACAAAGCGGACATATCGAGTTGCACCGCACATGTCCGCTTTCGGGGGCAAAGCGGACACGGCTTTGAGACTTAATACCGCCCCTAAAGTCTGAGATACCGACGCATGCCTAATCCGCGCCCCTCGGCAGCAGGAAACCCGGCTTGGCGGGCAGCAATGCGCATGGCCGGTTTTAAGAAAGGCTGGACGAACAGAACGAGATGCAGGGCGGTCAAACGAAATGGTCAGCCCTGCGGACGGCTAGCCATGACGAGATACGGCCTCAAGGTTTGTGGAGCGCATGGAGGATATGCCGCCGCGGCCCGCTTGGGACTGCGTAAGCCATCGCGAAAATATCTTCTGTTCAAGTTCAGGTGTGCCGGGATGCGGGGAATGCAATAGCCCTAACGCCAGTTCATCGATATGGAACTCTGTACGATGGGGGTGTGCGACCCTTTCCGTAAAAATTTTCGTTAGGGCAACGCTCCCCCGTAGCGACGACTGACAGCTGAGTTCGACTGCAGGACAAGCCCGAGCGCTGAGGCCTTTTGGCGTTCAAAGGCTAGCACAGCCCTGGCGTCACTACGTTTCTCGCCGGGCGTTCAAAGGATTAGCTCGAAGCGTCGCCGGCCATAAGCCATGATCGCAACGAGATCGCAACATCATGCGCCGAAAGGGTGACGGCACTCTGAAGCCCGCACCCCACCCCCTGGCACCCCCCGAAACAGCTCGTGGAGCGGTCGCAACACGCCTCAACAAAATTTCTAGCTCAGAACTTTATCCGTTCGCGCTCGGCCGCCCGTAGCCGCCGGTATTTTTCCAGACAGACAACATTGGGGGATCGGAACCAACGATAACCGCATTCTCGCGCTTTGAATTGCAGTTGAAGGAGTTTGCGATCCTCCACCGGCAAAGTTACCTGACGCGCAAAGGCATGCTCCGCTTCGTACTGAGTGAGCGCATCAGCAAAGGTAGATCCCGGCTTGATCATGACCATAGCCTCCCGATTCTAACAAATGAGAAACGGGGATTAGATAGAGACAGAGAATAAGACTTACACCGTGTGTGCAGCTGACGCTCATGTTCGTTTAAAACTTGCCGCCCCTGGCACACAGGCAAATGACCGGTCATGGCGCTGGAAGGACGGAAATCACGGGTGATCTTCGCGGACGCCGTTCGACCTGAATTAGGCCAAGACATTCAAGTTCGTGCAAAGCCCTCCATTTCCGCCAGCGGCTTACTCCCAGCGAAGCCAATCCACCGTTTGCTAACGCAAAAGGCTGGCCGCCTCTTTTCCACTGCAAGTAAAGCACATAGAGGCCGACCTGATAGGTACTGGCGCGACGTGCTTTGAGCAGTCGCTCGTACCAGATCCACGGAACCTTAATGAACTGATTTCGACGCTTCTGAATTTTTGAAGGGGTAAAGGCGACCTGGCGCTCGAGAACGATCTCTTCGTTTGCACGCCCCAGATGCTTTGCGTCTGTGCCCGGCAAGCGCGTATTGCTCTTCATGCGGTCAACCTGGTTGTCGTGATCTGATCGAGCAATTTAGCGACACGGTCCCACATAACCTTGCCCCGAACATCCATGTAGCGGTCCGGCCAGCGCGTGGTGGACACGTCAGTGCCCAATTCAAAGCCGGCCAAGACGACTCGCGACGCCTCGGCCATGGCCGCTCGCGTCGTGGCAACCGCGGCGTCCAAGCGTTCAACAGGCGCGCAGATGAGTATGGCATCGTGAACCGGCGCACAGACTTCTACGCCCCGTTCAGTGGCGAGGCAGCATGACAGTCGCAGCATTTCAGCCGCGTTGGCTTGCATCGGGAAGTTACGCAATGATCTCGGATTAGGCTTGTCGGTGATGTGAATGCACCAGCCGAATACGGTGTGGAGAGAGCCCAATAACAACGCGGCATCCAGAGCGGCATCGGACCACGCCCAGAATACTCGGTAGGTTTCGCGATGCGCGCGGAGCAAGTCGCGTGCCATAATCTTGGGCTTTCCGATTTTGCGGCCTAAAGCAGAAGCCTCCATCCCGTACAGAACCGCTAGAACGCACTGCTTGAAGAGTTCTCGCTGCTCTCCATGCGTTGAACGCACGGCATCGTCAGGTATCGCTCCAGCTTGCTTAGCAAATGCCAAGTAAGGATCCCCAGTTTCGTAGGCCGCCATCATCAACGGATCGCCCGACAGGGCGGCTGCTATGCCGAATTCTTGTTGGGCCCAGTCGACATAGGCGATGGCATGGCCTGGCGGCGGCAAAATCAATCCGCGCAGCCAGACACTGGGCCCGAAGATGAACTTGGAATTGCTTGGTTGGTTGCGCCCGGTGCGCGACCGGAAAGCCGATAGGATTGTGCGGTTGCGACCGTCGGCTCCAACAGCAAGATCGTTGAGCCGCAAATCCGACAGACTACTGCGTAGTTCACGCAGGGGAGAAATCCGGGGGTAAATCCGAGCCTGTTCACGGAAGGTCTCGTCACTCAAGTCTAGCTGACCGCTTTCTAGGCATGGCCAGGGGATGTCCGCAGCAGCAAGCCAACTTGCGAACCGCTCTCGCTTGAACGTGCGGCCATCATAGACACCGAAACCTTTGTCGATTTCCTCGATCAGCTGGTCTTGAATGCCCGTCCATCCGTGCCGAAGTCGAGCCAGCCTCTCGGTATCGATCGGAACACCGTTGTGTTCTATTGCCGCAGCGGCCGTCATGTATCGTCCGCGCAGCAAAGCGCGTGACAAATCGATCTGTGGCAGCATGACCGTCAACAGCTGTGACAGCGCCACCACGTCACGGGCGCAGTAGTCGAGGATTTCTTCGGGAGTGAAATGGCCCTGCCACGTGTCGTTTCCGATCGCCTGCTGCAACTCCTTCTTTTCATTTACGCCCATGGCGTCCAGGCCGAAGAAGGTCAGCGCCCCCAGAAGACTGTTCCCAGCCGGCGTGGTCAGCCCGTTGGTGTGGTTTCGAAACTCGACGTACAGATCCAATACACGCTCCGGCATTGGCCAACCAAGCACGCGATAGCAGCCAAACTCCGCGGATGCGTAGAACGCGATAAAGAGCACATCGGCTCCGGTGGCATACGGCGGACGAGGTCCAAATTGATCCCGCCACACCCGTAGGTGTCGGCCGCTGCGCAATTCATGGGCCACAAGACAGAGGGGCACGGGCCGTTCGCCGGGCGCGGCGGAAAACTCAAAATCTGCAGTTACGATTTCGCGGAAGGATGAAAGCATTTCTCAATCGTCGCGCATGGAGCCTCCGGGTCCGATTGCCCTAACTCTGCCCGCGCAATCGTTTGATCACCGGATGATCCAAGCTATCGATCAGGCGGTCGCGGAAGGCGATCTTAATCAGCTGCCAAAAATCCAACGCCGGCCACTCAGGATCCGACAGCGTGCTGACGGCTTCAAAGATATCGTAGGCACCCAAATTCATGTTGGGCTTCACGCGAATCCATCGTTCAGTTGCGTGTTCGGCGGCTTCACGCGCTGAGCGCCACCAATCCAAATCCTTGCCGTCGGGACCGGGTAGCCGGATTGGCCACAGAAAAAAGGTCCCCTGCCGAGTGACAGCTAAGAATAATGTTTTGCAGACAATCTCAGCTGTCAGCTCAGGATGCATTGACGCGGTTACAAGGAAATCTTCCCGTTCGTCCTTCAATTCAATGATTGGGAAGTCTGCTCGAAAATTAGGTGAGGGATGCACCCGCACGAAGTCCTGAGCGCTCGGTTTCCTGACCGGCATCGTGGTGATCAGCTTTTTGACACCGACCGTCTCGGCGAATGACTGATTCAGTCGCAGGTTTTCAGGCGCAAACGGATCAGGGGTTGCATGGGTGTTGATCGTGTCGGAAACCTCAATAGGTTGGGGTCCTGGTTTTGTCATGGCAACGCTCCTATTTACCTTCGGATAACCGCGATTGGCGCGCTCGATGCCCCGGCAGCAGCTCACATTGCGACGACTCAGGAGCGGGTTTCGCCTTGACTGCGGGAAGGCGTTCAATCCAGGCACGCAGGTCATCCGCCAGCAGAATTGTGCGGCGGCCGCGCTTACGCGCGCGCAATTCGCCCGCTGCAATTGCGGCATACAATGCGGTTCGGCCGATGCACGCGACGCTGCAGGCTTGCGCAACGCTGTAGGCTAGCGGTTCAGTCATTTCTTTCGCCCCTGGGATAAAGCCGGCGAATGCGCTCGCGTTCTCGTGGACGTGTTGGGATGAATAGCAGCGGCAAATCGTTTCCGCATTCCGCAAATATGGCAAATGCCGCAATGCTGTATTTGCGTTATTTGCGGCGCCCCGCGGCTCTCAAAATCGTATCGTCAGAAACTTCTTGCAGGCGGCTTTGCTTTAGCCATTCGCTGACGCGGCGAACCAAATATGCATTCGGCTCGTCAACCTGCGAGGGCACTTCGTTACTATAAATCGCCAAAATAGCGCGTCGCGCACGTTCTAGGCTAGGCTTGCTCTTGCTACGGCGTCGTTGGGCAGCTCGAGGAAGGTCAGTCGGCGGTGCCTTTTCATAATCTTCTTCTGCATTGCAAAGAACATTCGAAACATCATCTCTCAAAACCTCGACTAGTTCGATATCTGAAAATGTGGGATTATCGTAACTCAGCCTGGGTGAACGCCATGGCTTAAATGGACGTGACCGCCCCCAATCGATATCGCTCGGCCTCAGACGTGTTGGAATTTCAACGTTCAATCTCGCTGGCATTACACGACCGAGAATCTGCACACGGATTTTGATCTCCTGATCAGAAATCGCCTGACAAAGGGCTATCTTTGCCGCATCCAGGCTAATACCGGTGCTGGCCGCTATGCGCTTGGCAGCATCAAGCAGATCTTCCCAATGAGGGGTATATTGGATCGACAACAATGGCGAAGCCCTCCGCCAGGGCATCCGCAAAAGTCGTAGCGGCAACGCGGTGCGGAACCGCGCGTTCGGGAGCGACCCTAGCCGCCACGCAAGGATATTATCTTGAAAAGCAGGCTGCCTGAAGAGGTTGCGGGTGATATGTTGGAAGGAAGTAGTCCGATCGCGTGCTAGATTGCTGGATCAGCCAGTCTTCGCGAGGCGGACCACCTTGGCAGCCGCATGACCCGCTACGATTTCCTGCAGCCGATCATCCAAACCCACTCGTCGCAATCAATCTCCTCAGCGCAAAGTCCACTGATTTCGCCACACCGAGCACCAATTGAAAATTTCGAGTTTCAATATATACGGATGGCACGGAAGGGCGTCAATTGAATCCATTTCCAAAGCGCCTCGATCTCCTTCCACAAGATGCAGAACGCGGTCTCAGCGGCGTGCGGGATCATAAGCCTTCAACCCAGCGGTCGGATCTATCTCAACTATGTCCTGCGATAACGCCCATCGAAGAATCGCCAACGGTCTGGGCACGACGGCGTTCGGCTTCTCGTTCTATGCCTCGCTCAACACACTGATCGAACAACTCACGCAAGTCTACGCCGGCGAATGTCTTCAGCATGCCGCTAGGATCGGCGAAAGCGCCCCATTTCAACGACTTCAATTTCTTTCGCCATCCTCGGACGGCGAGCAACCCTGCGCTTTTTGGGTACAGTTCAACGATCAGTTGCTCGACCGCAGCCGCGAAGCCGCATACACATCTCCTCCTCCTCGACAGATACAGGTCGCAGCCGTTGGTGCAGGAGCGCACTGGTTAGTTCGTTAGCGCGGTCACGTGCCTTATCCAGGCCGACATCAGAGCCCGGCCGAGGGATAAACGCTTTGTCTTTCCCGACCCTCGATTGATAGGCCAAGTCCCATGTTTTGATGCACTCGGTGCAACGCATCTGCCCAATGCAATTAAGCATTAATCCGGCACTGGATCGGCCGCTTCGGCGGGGCGCAGGGCATCAATTGAACGTTGGGTGAGGAAAATCGCTGCCGCGTTAAACCCGAACCACCGGCCATTTTCGTATCTCTTTTTGTTCTATCCGTCGCAACACTGTCGCAAACAGATTGTTCCGGCACCGCGCGACGGGCAGAGACAGCCCGAATGACGACAAAATCATAACCTGCTGATGTACCAACACAAACTGTTGCTCTTCGTCACAAACGGCCCAGCGACTTGCTACGACTAGATACCAAAG
>CAWEMK010000003.1:0-375000 GCA_963810125.1 uncultured Alphaproteobacteria bacterium | reverse complement strand
TGAAGGTCGTAGGTTCAAATCCTACCCCCGCAACCAAATTAAGCGCACGTATTTAGGCCCGGCCGCTTGGCCGGGCCTGAATTTTTGGTGCAACCGCGCGCTAATACCTCCGTATGTCCTCGATCGCTCAATTAGATGGAACGGGCGCCAACATTGCTGCGTTGCAAAAGTGTGGGCTGAATATCCGTGAAAAGCGCGGCAAATAGCCCCGTATCGGTGCCGCGCGCCAGCGTCTAGCGAATATGTACTATTTGTTATTGGGCTCATTCTCGCTACGATGACTATACGGGTGATGAATAGTCGCTGAGCCGACAAGAAGATCGGCCAAGCAGAGGACCTCAGGGAGGAGTGAAATGCGAACTACGACGCATGTTTTAGGTTTTGCCGCTGCCTTTATGGGCGGCGCGGTTGCACTATCGATGCCCGCCCAAGCATGGGAGCCCACCAAGCCCATCGAAATTATCGTGCCGGCCGGCACAGGCGGTGGCGCGGATCAGATGGCGCGCGTGATGCAAGGCATCATCACCAAGCACAATTTATCCAAACAGTCGGTGGTGGTGATCAATCAGTCGGGTGGTGCCGGCGGCGAGGGCTTCCTGGCCGCCAAGAATGCGAAAGGTGACGCGCACAAGCTCATCATCACGCTTTCGAACTTGTTCACCACGCCGCTTGCCACCGGCATTCCATTTAATTGGAAGGATCTGACCCCGGTCTCGATGATGGCGCTCGACGAATTCATCCTGTGGGTCAATGCCGACAAGCCGTACAAGACGGTGAAGGACTACGTCACTGCCATCAAGGCCGCTCCCGACAACACGTTCAAGATGGGCGGCACCGGCTCCAAGCAGGAAGACCAGATCATCACGGTCGCACTTGAAAAGGCGACCGGCAAGAAGATGACCTACATTCCTTATAAAGGCGGCGGCGCTGTCGCCGTGCAGCTCGTCGGTGATCACGTCAATTCAACGGTGAACAACCCGATCGAAGCCGTCGCGCACTGGCGCGCCGGAAAACTGCGCCCGCTCTGCGTGTTTGACAGCAAGAAGTTAGACTATCACGACAAGATCGCAGGCGACATGTCATGGAACGACATCCCGACCTGCAAGTCGCAGGGCCTCGATGTTGAGTACTTGATGCTGCGCGGCTACTTCATGCCACCAGGCGTCACGCCGGATGAGGTCGCCTACTATGTCGACCTGTTCAAGAAGGTGCGTGAGACACCCGAGTGGAAGAAGCTGATGAGCGACGGCGCGTTCAACACCACCTTTATGACTGGTGCCGAATATGCCAAGTGGGTGGCCGATGCGGAGAAACTGCACGAAGGCCTGATGAAAGAGGCCGGTTTCCTCGCCAAGACCAACTAACTGCGGTTGTTTCGATCGCAGCCACTTGAGGGTGTAATGAATCAGACAACAAACGAAACCGGTGGGGCGGGTCCGTCCCACCGGAGCGTCGAAATCGGAGTTGCCGGGTTCATGGCGCTCCTCGCGCTGATCGGAATTTACGGAAGTTTGAAAGTTGGTATCGGCTGGGGTGATGAAGGGCCGCGCGCCGGCTTTTTTCCATTCTATGTGAGCCTCGTTGTTCTGTTCTCCTGCGCGGTTAATCTTCTGGCGGTGCTCAGGACATCAGGGCAGAAAGTGTTCGCGGAATGGGGCCAGCTCCGGCAGGTTATTTCCGTTCTCGTGCCGACCATCATCTATGTGGCGCTGGTGCCCTATCTTGGGATTTACGTTGCGTCGGCGCTGTTGATCGTCTTCTTCATGCGCTGGTTCGGAAACTATGCGTGGCACATCGCCGTGGCGGTTGCGGTTTTGGTCCCGGTTCTGACCTTTCTGATGTTCGAGATGTGGTTCCTTGTCCCGCTGCCGAAGGGACCGCTCGAAAGCTTCCTGGGGTACTGAAGATTTGACAGCCGCAGCGCGCGATGCGCCGGCGATCTGGGGACAATGCTCGGTTAATCAAGAGACGGGTTCATGGAAGATATTGGTAATCTCTTTCACGGCTTCGCAGTGGTGGTGCAGCCGTTCAATCTGGTGCTGATGGTCGTCGGCATTGTGCTTGGCGTGATCGTCGGCGTGTTGCCAGGTCTCGGCGGAGCCAACGGCGTTGCAATCCTGCTCCCGCTGACGTTTTCCATGTCGCCGACGTCGGCGATTATCATGCTCTCATGTATCTACTGGGGAGCTTTGTTCGGCGGCGCCATAACCTCGATCCTGTTCAACATACCGGGCGAACCATGGTCGGTAGCAACCACGTTCGACGGTTATCCAATGGCGCAGAATGGCAAAGCCGGCGAGGCTTTGACCGCAGCCTTTACTTCGTCTTTCGTTGGCGCGTTGTTCGCGGTGATCATCATCACACTGGTGGCGCCGCTGGTTGCCAGTTTCGCATTGCGCTTCGGGCCGCCTGAAATTTTTTCGGTCTATTTTCTTGCCTTCTGCAGCTTCGTTGGATTGAGCAAGGAGCCGCCATTCAAAACCGTCGCCTCGATGATGCTGGGCTTCGGGCTTGGCGCCGTCGGTCTCGACCAGATGACCGGGCAGCTGCGGCTCACCTTCGGCGTCGAGCAAATGCTCAACGGCTTCGACTTCCTGATCGCGGTGATCGGTCTTTTCGGCATCGGCGAAATTCTGTTGACCATGGAAGAGGGCTTGAGCTTCCGCGGCAAGCCGGCCGCACTGAATATGAAGGTCGTGCTGCAGACTTGGGCGAAGCTGCCAAGCTACTGGCTGCTCTATCTGCGCTCGTGCCTGATCGGTTGCTGGATGGGGATCAGCCCGGCCGGCGCCACGCCCGCATCGTTCATGAGCTACGGTATTGCCAAGCGCATTTCGAAGCGTGGGCATAATTTCGGCAACGGCGAGATTGAAGGCGTGATCGCGCCAGAGACCGCGGCGCATGCCGCCGGCACCTCGGCGCTGCTGCCGATGATCGCGCTGGGCGTGCCAGGCTCGCCCACCGCGGCGGTGTTGCTCGGCGGCCTGCTCATTTGGGGCTTGCAGCCCGGTCCGCTGCTCTTTGTTGAGCAGAAGGATTTCGTGTGGGGCCTGATCGCCAGCATGTACATGGGCAATATTGTCGGCCTGATCATCGTGCTGACCTGCGTGCCATTGTTTGCGGCAATCCTGCGCATTCCGTTCAGCGTGATTGCGCCGGTGATCATGGTGTTCTGTGCAATCGGTGCTTACACCGTGCACAACAACACGTTCGATGTCGTAATGATGGTCGTGTTCGGCATCGCCGGCTACTTCATGAAGAAGTGCAATTATCCGATGGCGCCGATGGTGCTGGCGATCGTGCTGGGTGACAAAGCCGAAGAGGGGTTCCGCCAGTCGCTCCTCGCGTCGCAAGGCAGCCTTGGCGTGTTCTTCTCGAATGGACTTGTCAGCACGATCATGGGTCTTGGCTTGATTGCGCTGTTCTGGCCGATGATCCAGGCCGGATGGACGCGGCTGCGCTCGGGCAAGTTGCGGCCGGCGGAATAAGATCCGCTCGACCGTCGGGTTCAAAATTTTCTGCGCGCTTGGGCCTGATTCCGAGGTGATCTCCGAATTTATAGGGGCGGTTGCCGCACGCCGGGCCATCTGGCATATTGTATACCAGCATGAGTACCCGAGATCGTAACCCCCGTCGTGCGAGTGTTTCCGAGCGTGGAGCCGCAGCCCGCGCCCCGCTTGCGCCACATCCGGCACTCCAGCCGATCGACGTCACGCCGAGCTTCAAGCACAAGGCCTATGCCGCGCTGAAGAACGCGATCGTGGCGATGGACATCTATCGCAACCGCGACGACATCCGGCTGGACGAGCGCAAACTTGCCCAGGACTTCGGGATCAGCCGCACGCCGGTACGCGAGGCGATGGCTCAGCTTGAGAGCGAAGGCTTTGTGCGCTCGGTGCCGCGACGCGGCATCTATGTGGTGCGCAAAACCAGGCGCGAGGTGATCGAGATGATCACCGCCTGGGCGGCGCTCGAAAGCATGGCGGCGCGGTTGATAACCCAGACCGCGACGGACGAAGAGATCGCCGGATTGCGCAAGATGTTCGCGACCTTTGAAAACGGCCAGCTGCGCGCGCATCTGGACGAGTATTCCGACGTCAACATCGAGTTCCACCAGACCATCATCCGGCTCAGCCATAACGACGTCCTGATCGATCTCGCCGAAAATCTTTTCACGCATATGCGCATGATCCGGCGCACGACGATCGGCGAGAAGGATCGCGCCGACCGTTCGATCCGCGACCACATGAACATCATTGAGGCACTGGAAGCGCGCGTGACCGATCGCGCCGGAGAACTGGTGCGCGATCATGCGCTCGGCCTTGCCGAGCATGTCGCGCGCTATGCCGATTATCTCGATTAAACGAACAGAAGAGCGGGAGGATTCCCATGGCTGATGCAGCAGTGAAAGAAAAACCGGCAGATGCCGCTGAAACAGAGCGCGAGCTGACGGATGGCTTCCACCTTATTATCGATGCGTTGAAGCTCAATGGCCTCAACACGATCTATGGTGTGCCAGGTATTCCGATCACGGATTTCGGCCGCATGGCGCAGGCCGAGGGCATCCGCGTCATCTCGTTCCGTCACGAACAGAACGCCGGCTACGCGGCGTCGATCGCCGGCTTCCTGACGAAAAAGCCCGGCGTGTGCCTCACGGTGTCGGCGCCCGGCTTTCTCAATGGTCTGACCGCGCTCGCCCATGCCACGACCAACTGCTTCCCGATGATCCTGATGTCGGGCTCGTCGGAGCGCGAGATCGTGGACCTGCAGCAGGGCGACTACGAAGAGATGGATCAGCTCGCGATCGCCAAGCCGCTGTGCAAGGCGGCCTTCCGCGTGCTGCATGCGCAAGACATCGGTATTGGTCTGGCGCGCGCAATCCGTGCGGCTGTGTCAGGACGTCCCGGTGGCGTCTATCTCGACCTGCCGGCCAAGTTGTTCGGACAGGTTATGGATGCAGAGGCCGGAAAGAAGTCGCTTGTCAAAGTGATTGATCCCGCGCCGGCCCAGATTCCCGCACCCGACGCAATCAAGCGCGCACTTGACGTGCTCAAGAGCGCCAAACGGCCGTTGATTATCCTCGGCAAGGGCGCGGCCTATGCGCAAGCCGACGATGCGATCCGCGCGCTGGTCGAAAAGAGTGGCATTCCCTTCCTGCCGATGAGCATGGGCAAAGGTCTGCTGCCCGACACCCATCCGCAATGCGCGGGGGCGGCGCGCTCGACGGTACTCAAGGACAGCGATGTCGTCATGCTGATCGGCGCACGACTGAATTGGCTGCTGTCGCATGGCAAAGGCAAGAGCTGGGGAGAAGCGCCGAAGAAATTCATCCAGGTCGATATCGAGCCCAAGGAAATGGACTCGAACGTTGAGATCGTCGCGCCCGTGGTTGGCGATATTGGTTCGTGCGTCGCCGCGCTGTTGCAGGGCATGGGCGGCAACTGGCCGGCCCCGCCGGCTGACTGGACCGGCGCCGTCAGCAAGAAGCGCGAGGAGAACGTCACCAAGATGGCGCCGCGGCTGATGAACAACAACTCGCCGATGGACTATCACGGTGCGCTCGGTGTGCTGCGTACCGTCGTCAAGGAACGGCCGGACGCGATTCTTGGTCAACGAAGGCGCCAACACGCTCGATCTCGCGCGCGGCATCATCGACATGTATCAGCCGCGCAAACGCCTCGACGTCGGCACCTGGGGCATCATGGGCATCGGCATGGGCTATTCCATCGCCGCGGCCATCGAAACCGGCAAGCCGGTGCTTGCGGTAGAAGGCGACAGCGCTTTCGGCTTCTCCGGCATGGAGGTCGAAACGATCTGCCGATACAAGCTGCCGGTCTGCATCGTCATCTTCAATAACGACGGCATCTATCGCGGTACCGACGTCAATTCCGTGAGCTCGGATCCGGCACCGACGGTATTCGTCAAAGGCTCGCGCTACGACAAGATGATGGAGGGTTTCGGCGGCGTCGGCGTCAACGCGACGTCCCCGGACGAGCTCAAGCGCGCCGTTAACGCCGCCATGGATTCCGGCAAGCCGACACTCATCAACGCGGTGCTCGACCCGGCGGCCGGCAGCGAGAGCGGCCGCATCGGCAATCTCAATCCGCAAAGCAAGCTGAAGAAGAAATAAGGGGAGCGCGGCGCCGCAGAGTTTGCTGTGCCGCTCATCAGGGACATCAGGCAGAACTGGATTCGGAGGACAGGCACATGGCCAAGAAGAAACGGAAAAAGACGAAAGCCGCATCGAAAAAGCGCGCTCGCAAAGTGGTGAAACTCGCGGCCCGGAAACCGGCGGCAAAGAAGGCCAATGGCAATGGTCACCTGCCAAGGGCGTCGTCAAAGCCGTTCGGCCAGGACGGCAAGGCGCTCACCGGGGTGCAAATTCTCGATTTCACCCATGTGCAATCGGGCCCGACCTGCACGCAGCTTTTGGCGTGGCTTGGCGCCGATGTGATCAAGGTCGAGCGTCCCGGCGTCGGCGATATCACGCGCGGCCAGCTGGTCGATGTGAAAGGCGCGGATTCGCTCTACTTCACGATGCTCAACCACAACAAGCGCTCGATCACCATCGATTCCAAGCATCCGCAGGGCATGCGCGTGCTCAATGCGCTGATCAAGAAGTGCGACGTGCTGGTGGAGAATTTCGCGCCTGGCGCGCTCGACCGCATGGGCCTGACCTGGGACTACATCCACAAGCTCAACCCGCGCATGATAGTCGCTTCGGTCAAGGGCTTCGGCCCCGGTCCTTACGAGGACTGCAAGGTCTATGAGAACGTCGCGCAATGCGCCGGCGGCTCGGCTTCGACCACCGGTTTCCGCGAAGGCCCGCCGCTCGTCACCGGCGCGCAGATCGGCGACAGCGGCACCGGCCTGCATCTCGCGCTCGGCATTGTCTCGGCGCTGTTCCAGCGCAACCGCACCGGCCGCGGGCAAAAGGTGCTCGCCGCCATGCAGGATGGCGTGCTCAATCTCTGCCGCGTCAAGTTGCGCGATCAGCAGCGCATCGAAAAAGGCCCGCTCACCGAATACAGCCAATACGGCGAAGGCGTTCCATTCGGCGCCGCGGTGCCGCGCGCCGGCAACGATTCGGGCGGTGGCCAGCCTGGCTGGATCCTCAAGTGCAAAGGCTGGGAGACGGATCCGGACGCCTACATTTATTTCATTACCCAGGCGCCGGTCTGGGGTCCGATCTGCGATCTGATCGGCGAGCCCACCTGGAAGACCGATCCGGAATACGCCACGCCGCGCGCGCGGCTGCCGAAGCTCAAGGCCATCTTTGGGCGGATCGAGCAATGGACAATGACCATGACCAAGTTCGAGGTCATGGAGAAATGCAATGCGGTCGATATTCCGGTTGGTCCGATTTTATCGATGAAGGAAATCGCCGAGGAGCCGTCGCTGCGCAAGACCGGCACGGTGGTCGAGGTCGATCATCCGACGCGCGGCAAATATCTATCGGTCGGCAATCCAATCAAGATGTCCGACTCGATTTCGGAGGTGACGCGTTCGCCACTGTTGGGCGAGCATACCGACGAAATTCTCAAGGACGTGCTCGGCTTCAAGGCCAACGAGATTGCCGAGATCAAGAACTCCGGCGCGCTGAGCGCGCCGAAGAAGGAAGAAAAGGCGGCCTGATCTTCGCCCTCCCCCTGTGGCTCGTCCCGGGGATCCGCGTAGTTGTTGGACGCAGTGCGCCGAGTAATCGGCGACCCTCCTACCCCGGCGACAAGCCCGGCGATGACAACGAATTGGGGAGGGAGTTGACTATGCGTATCGTCGTTCACGGGCAGCAGGCCTTCGGCAAGGCCGTGCTCGAGGCGCTGCTCAAGCGCGGTGAAAACGTGGTTGCCGTTTACGTCGCGCCGGAAAAGGAAGGCGCCAAGGCGGATCCGCTCAAGGAAGCCGCGGTCGCTGCCGGGTTGAAGGTTCTGCAGCCGAACTCGTACAAAAAGCCGGAAGTGCTGGCCGAGTTCAAAGCGCTCAAACCCGACCTGCAAGTCATGGCCTTCGTGACACTGTTCGTGCCGGAGGAATTTCTCAACGCGCCAACGCATGGCTCGATCCAGTATCACCCCTCGCTCCTGCCGCTCTATCGCGGCGCCAGTGCGATCAATTGGCCGATTATCAAAGGCGAAAAGGAAACCGGGCTGTCGATCTTCTGGCCCGACAACGGCCTCGATACCGGCGACGTGCTGATCCAGAAGAAGACGCCGATTTCTGGCACCGACACGCTCGGCACGGTCTATTTTGACCGCCTGTTCCCGATGGGCGTCGACGCCATGATGGAGTCGGTCGATCTCGTCAAAGCCGGCAAGGCGCCGCGCATCAAGCAGGACGAGTCCAAGGCAACTTATGAAGGTCGCTGCGGCCCGGGCAATGCGAAGATCGACTGGGGCAAGCCATGGGAGCAGATCGATCGCCTGATCCGCGGCTGCAATCCGGCGCCGGGCGCCTGGACGACATTCGATGGCAAGACGCTGAAAATATTCGACGCCAAGCCGCTGCCGGCGAAAGACCCGAAAGGCATCGCGGGCAAGCTCGGTGAAGTGGTCGCGATCGATTCCGACAGCTTCACCGTGGTCTGCGCCGACGGGCGTTTCAAGGTCACGCGTGTTCAGCCTGACGGTGGCAAGAAAATCGACGCCGCTGAATTCATCTCCACCGCCAAGCTCGCCGCCGGGGCGCGGCTTGGTTAGTCTTCATTTCAAATAACGGAAAATCTCCAATGCCTGCCTCGCAGCATCAAAGCCCGAAATCCGACATTGAAATTTCGCAGGCCGCAAAGAAGCGGCCGATCCTCGACATCGCCAAGGAAAAGCTCGGCATCGCCGCTGAGAATCTCGATCCTTACGGCCACTACAAGGCCAAGGTGTCGATGGACTACATCAAGTCGCTGCAAGGTAAGCCGAACGGCAAGTTGATCCTTGTCACCGCGATTACGCCGACGCCGGCCGGTGAGGGTAAGACAACCACCACGGTGGGCCTGACCGACGCGCTCAATCACATCGGCAAAAAGGCGATGCTGTGCCTGCGTGAGCCGAGCCTCGGACCATCGTTCGGCATGAAGGGCGGCGCAGCGGGTGGCGGTTATGCCCAGGTCGTGCCGATGGAAGACATCAACCTCCATTTCACCGGCGATTTTCACGCCATTACGTCGGCGCACAACCTGCTTTCGGCGCTGATCGACAACCATATCTATTGGGGTAATTCACTCGGTATCGACTCGCGC
Organism: uncultured Alphaproteobacteria bacterium; assembly: GCA_963810125.1. Taxonomy (GTDB): domain Bacteria; phylum Pseudomonadota; class Alphaproteobacteria; order Rhizobiales; family Xanthobacteraceae; genus Pseudolabrys. Next base: position 365,771 of record CAWEMK010000003.1, on the reverse strand, counting down.
CGCGTCGTGTGGCGGCGCGTCATGGACATGAACGACCGTGCGCTGCGCGAGATCGTTTGTTCACTTGGTGGCGTCGCCAACGGCTATCCGCGCGAGGCCGGCTTCGATATCACCGTTGCCTCTGAAGTGATGGCGATTTTCTGCCTCGCCAAGAACCTCGACGACCTCAAGGAACGCCTGGGCAATATCATTGTTGCCTACACCCGCGAGCGAAAGCCCGTGCGCGCGCGCGATCTCAAAGCGCACGGCGCGATGGCCGCGCTGCTCAAGGAGGCGATTGCCCCCAACCTGGTGCAAACGCTCGAGGGCACGCCAGCCTTCATCCATGGTGGGCCTTTCGCCAATATCGCGCATGGCTGCAACTCGGTGCTCGCGACCACGACCGCGCTCAAGCTCGCAGACTACGTCGTGACGGAAGCCGGTTTCGGCGCCGACCTGGGCGGCGAGAAATTCATCGACATCAAGTGCCGCAAGGCCGGTCTCACGCCGGATTGCGTGGTGCTGGTCGCTACGATCCGCGCGCTCAAGATGCACGGCGGCGTCAAGAAGGACGAGCTCAAGTCCGAGAACCTGAAGGCGCTCGAAGCCGGCATGGCCAACCTTCAGCGCCATGTGGAAAACGTCAAGAAGTTCGGCCTGCCGGCCGTGGTGTCGATCAACCGCTTCTCCGCCGACACCGATGCCGAAATCGCGCTGGTAAAAGAGAAATGCAAGGCGCTCGGCGTCGAAGCGCTGATGGCCGATCACTGGGCCATGGGCGGGGCGGGTGCGGCCGATGTTGCCAAGGCGGTGGTCAAGGTCATTGACGAGGGCAAGAGCAAACTCAAGTTCCTTTATTCCGACGAAATGCCGCTGTTTGAAAAGATCGAGACGATCGCGCGCGAAATCTATCGCGCCAAGAACGTGAGCGCCGACAAGTCGGTCAAGGACCAGCTCAAGACCTGGGAAGAAATGGGCTACGGCAAATTGCCGATTTGCGTCGCCAAGACCCAGTACTCGTTCTCGACCAATCCGGACGCCAAGGGCGCGCCGGCCGATCACACCATCAACGTGCGCGAAGTCCGGCTGTCCGCCGGCGCGGAATTCGTCGTCGCAATCTGCGGTGAGATCATGACCATGCCCGGCCTGCCCAAGGTGCCGGCGGCCGACTCCATTGACGTCAACGCGCAGGGCCAGATCGTTGGATTGTTTTAAGACTTTCCGCCACGGCTCGATGAACAAGAAAAGCCCGCCAAAAGCGGGCTTTTCGTCACTTAAACGCGGCCAGACCGGCCGCGAACGCACGCGTTGCGATGGGTAAATTACCTAAAATTTTTTGCACTTTTGCATGGTGCTTGTAGAGCGAGTTTTCGGAAGTTTCCGGTAGGTTGCTACCCGCTACGGTCGCGTGGATTTCCCCGCGGGGCCGCGAGTTCGATCAGTAACAACCGGTTAACCAGTATTGCCCATGCCAGCCACCGCCGCGTCCCAGAATTCCAATGCACTCGCGCAAAGCCGCTCAGTGCTCGATGAACTGATCGCTTCGGCATCGACCGGCAGCGCCGACCAGCGCCTGCGGATCCTTCAACGTATCGCCGATCTGTTTGCGGCGGGCTCGCGCAGCTATTCGCGAGACCAGATTGCGCTGTTCGATGACGTGCTCGAGCAGCTCTCCGCCGATATCGAGGTCAAGGCGCGCGCAAAGCTTGCGGAGCATCTGGCGAGCATGGAACGCGCTCCACCCAAGATGGTTCGCTCGCTGGCATTCGACGATGCAATCGAGGTCGCGGGACCGGTGCTGGTTCATTCGCAGCAGTTGACCGATGACGACCTCGTCGAAAATGCCACTATCAAGAGCCAGGATCACCTGTTCTCGATCGCGCAGCGCCTGAAATTGAGCGAGGTGGTCACCGATGTCCTTGTCGAGCGTGGCGATCAACGGGTCGTTCACCGGGTCGTCAAGAACAAAGGCGCGCGTTTTTCGCTTGCCGGTTACGGCAAGCTGACGACCCGCGCCCGCTATGACCGCAAGCTGACTTTGGCGCTCGGTGAGCGTAGCGACATTCCGCGTCAATACTTCCTCAAGTTGCTGGAGGCGGCATCATCCAACGTCCGCGCCAAGCTTGAGGCCGCCAACCCGAAATTGGCCGCCGCCATTCGCGATTCCGTCGACGACGTTGCCACGGAAATGCAGCAAGAGGTCCGAGAAGGTTCGCGCGCGCACACGGCGGCCGTGCGCGAAGCCAAGCGGCGTTTCAACGTGCGCCCCATCACCGAAGCCAGCGTGCACGGTCCGGCGCATGCGCAGGATTTCGAGAAGACGGCGGTGGCGCTCGCCCGCCTTGGTGTATTCCCCATTGATCTGGTGGAACGCGCGCTTCTCGATGAGGGCGAAGACATGGTGCTGCTCCTTGCCAAGGCGGCCGGCTGCTCCTGGACGACCGCGCGCGAACTGCTGGTCATGTACGTCGCCAACCGGAGCCTGCAGCCCGACGAGATCACCGAGGCCTTTGAGCGGTACAGAAAACTCAGCAAGGAAACCGCCCGTAACATCGTCAATTTTTACGAACGGCGCATGAAAGAGCGGTCGCAGCGGGGTGCAAAGAAAAAGGCCCCTACCGCGCAAGATCTGAAACAAGCAGCGGGTGACGACACTGACATCGTTGAGATGCAGTCGCCATCCCTTGCGCCACTTTAATCTCGACTAGTCGAGTTCGATTGGCGTCCGGCGGATCGCCGCGCTGAACATGGCGGCGCGTCGCTATATGCATGTCGACTGTCGCTCCACACATGCGACTAAAGACTAGTGTGAAATCAATCCGACAATAAAGGCGCAACACGGCGCGCTTCGGCAACAAGCGCGGCCGTCAAGGTTGTCATCGGCTCACGGGCCGGAGCGACCAGGCCAATGGTGTGCGATGCTTCTGGTCCAACGATCGGAATTGACCGCAGAACGTCCGTGAGGCCGAGCGATGCGGCCAGGCGCGCCGGCATCACGCTGGCCCAGCGGCCCGTGCGGACATGCGAGTACAGGAGGATCATCGAATCTGAACTCGAGCGTGATATGCGGATCGATGCCGGTCTCACGCAACAGTCGCTCGATGATGCGCCGGTTCTGCATGTCCGGAGTGAGCAGGCACAGCGGCACTTGCGCGACCTCGGACCAGGTCACTGACTCGCGATCTCCGAGCGGTGCGTCGGATGCGACCAACAGACGATAGCGCTCGCGGTAGAGCGGAATCGCCGTCACGCGTCCGAGTGGTTCATTGTCGAGATAGGTGAGGCCGGCATCGATCTCGAGATTTTCCAGATGTGTAAGGATCTCGATCGAAGTCCGCGACAAGACTGTGAATTGAACGTCGGGATGTCGCGCGCGGAATGGCGTGGTCAAGGTCTCCACCATCGCGAGGGCGGTCGGGATTGCCGCAAGGCGAAGCCGTCCGGCGAGTCCGTGACGGAGGGCGTGCACCTCCTGGCGCATGGCGCGGGTATCACCGACGATGCGGCGCGCCCATTCGAGGACGCGCTCGCCTTCCGCGGTAAAGCCCTGGAAACGGGATCCGCGGTTGACCAGCAAAACGCCAAAAGTTTCCTCGAGCTGCTTCACGCCTGCCGACAGTGTCGGCTGCGTCACCCCGCAGGTTTCGGCCGCGCGGCCAAAATGCTTCTCCCGAGCCAAGGCGAGCAGAAATTCCAGTTTTTCCAGCAAGTTGTCGCCTGATCTGTGCGAATATGATGCGTTTCCGAATTGGCCCCGATCGCGGAAATAGAGCCGCCATTCGGAACGCCAATTAAGGCAGCATCATCGGAAATTACAAGCACAACGAGCGTATTAATAGAAAACGCCTATCGCCTGATTTGGTGCTGGGGCTTGCCTAGGGGGATTCATAAGCGTTTTTCTAAGGTTCAGAGGGAGATGTGATGAGCGTGACAGAACAAGGGCCCCCCGCGGTTCCAGCTGGCGCGCGTGCCGGCCGGCGGCGCCCGCCACGCACGCCGAAGGGGCGCCAGGTTGATCCGCAGGCGCTGGTCGAAATCCGGTCGCTCCTCACCGACCGGCCGCGCCGGCGCGATCTGCTGATCGAGCATCTGCATCTCATCCAGGATCAATACGGCTACATCTCCGCGCCCCATCTCGCCGCGCTCGCCGCCGAAATGAAGATGGCGCTGACCGAAGTCTACGAAGTTGCGACCTTCTACGCGCATTTCGATGTGGTGAAGGAAGGTGAGGTGCCGCCACCTCCCGTCACCGTGCGTGTCTGCGATTCGCTGTCGTGCGCGATGGCTGGCGCTGAAAAATTGCTGAAGGATTTGCCTGGCAAACTTGGCCGCGATGTTCGGGTCGTGCGCGCGCCCTGCATGGGCGCTTGCGATCGCGCACCGGTCGCTGCCATTGGTCACGTACAGACATTCAAAGCGACGCCCGACAATGTCGTAGCCGCGGTAAAAGCAAAACCTCACGCGCACGTGTGGACGCCGGGTGCCGATTTCGCCGCCTACCAAAAGGCCGGCGGTTATGCGCTGTTGAAATCTTGCCTTACGGACGAACGTACGCGCGATGATCTGATCAAGATCGTCAGCGATGCCGGTCTGCGCGGCCTCGGCGGTGCGGGATTTCCGACCGGCCGCAAATGGTCACTAGTGCGCGCAGAGCCCGCGCCGCGCTTGTTTGCGGTCAACGCTGACGAAGGTGAGCCTGGCACCTTCAAGGACCGTTACTATCTCGAAAGCGATCCACACCGCTTCATCGAAGGCGTGCTGATCGCCGCCTGGGTCGTCGAGGCGCCTGACACTTACATTTATATTCGTGACGAATATCCCGAGCTGCGGCTGATGCTGCTCGACGAGATCGAGAACGTTGAGAAAGCCGGCTTGTCGCCGCACACGAAATTGCATCTGCGTCGCGGTGCCGGTGCCTACATCTGCGGCGAAGAGTCGGCGATGATCGAGTCGATCGAGGGTAAACGCGGCCTGCCGCGCCACCGTCCGCCCTACGTCGCACAGGTCGGCCTGTTTGGGCGTCCGACGCTCGAACAGAACGTGGAGACCATGTTCTGGATCCGCGACATCATCGAGAAGGGCGCCGGGTGGATGACATCGCAAGGCCGCCATGATCGAAAGGGCTTCCGCAGCTTTTCGGTGTCGGGCCGCGTGAAAAATCCCGGCGTCAAGCTGGCGCCTGCCGGCATTACCATGCAGGAGCTGATCGACGAGTTCTGCGGCGGCATGCAGGATGGCCATGTTTTCAAGGCCTATCTGCCGGGCGGGCCATCAGGCGGCATTCTGCCCGCTTCCATGGCCGACATCCCGCTCGATTTCGGAACTCTCGAAAAATATGGCTGCTTCGTCGGATCGCATGCGGTTGTCATTCTGTCTGACAAGGACGACATCAAGGCGGCGGCCTTGAATCTGATGAAGTTCTTTGAGGATGAAAGTTGCGGCCAGTGCACGCCCTGCCGCGCCGGCACGGAAAAGGCGGCCAAGTTGATGGCGAAGGGTCCGTGGGACGTAAAGCTGCTGGAAGAGCTCTCGACCGCGATGCGTGATGCCTCGATCTGCGGGCTTGGCCAGGCGGCACCGAACCCGCTGCTGTGCGTGCTGAAATATTTTCCGGATGAATTGTCGAAACCGCTGGGAAGCTGGTAACGGCGAAAGGCGAAAACAATGAGCGCAGGTAACGGCAAAGCCAAGAGCGTGAAGTTCATCCTTGATGGCAAGGAAGTCGAAGCGCTGGAAGGCGAGACCATCTGGCAGGTGGCGAAGCGCCTCGGCACCGACATCCCGCATCTCTGTTATTCCCCAGAACCTGGGTACCGCGCCGACGGCAATTGCCGCGCCTGCATGGTTGAGATTGAAGGCGAACGCGTGCTGGCGGCGAGCTGTATCCGCAAGCCGGCGGAAGGCATGAAAGTGAAGGCGACATCGGACCGCGCCAAGACGGCGCGGCAGATGGTTTTCGAACTGCTCATTTCCGATCAGCCGGACCGCAAGACCGCCGCACACGATCCACAGTCGAAGTTCTGGGAATGGGCTGATCGCATGCACATCGGCACCAGCCGATTCCCCAAGCATGGTGCGCCTACACCGGACCGCAGCCACCCGGCGATGGCGGTCAATCTCGACGCCTGCATCCAATGCAACCTCTGTGTCCGCGCCTGCCGTGAAGTGCAGGTCAACGACGTGATCGGCATGGCCGGCCGCGGCCATGGCGAAAAGATCGTCTTCGATTTCGACGACCCAATGGGCAACTCCACGTGCGTGGCTTGTGGCGAATGCGTGCAGGCTTGTCCGACCGGCGCGCTGATGCCGGCAACACTGGTCAACGAGAAGAACGTCCGGACAGAATTTGCCGATCGCGAGGTGCACAGCGTGTGCCCTTATTGCGGTGTCGGCTGCCAGCTCACCTACAAGATCAAGAACGACAAGCTGCTTTACGTCACCGGCCGTGACGGTCCGGCCAACGAAAACCGCTTGTGCGTGAAGGGTCGATTTGGCTTTGACTATGTCAGCAACCCGCAGCGCCTGACCAAGCCGATGATCCGCAAGGACGGCGTGAAAAAGGCTGCCGACGACCTGGTCGATCCGTCTAACCCGTGGACGCATTTCCGCGAGGCCACGTGGGAAGAGGCGATGGAACGTGCCGCCTCTGGCCTGAAGAAAATCCGCGACCGTGACGGCCCGCGCGCGCTTGCCGGGTTCGGTTCGGCCAAGGGCTCAAACGAAGAGGCTTATCTGTTCCAGAAGCTGGTGCGCACCGGCTTTGGCTCCAACAATGTCGACCACTGCACGAGGCTCTGCCACGCGTCTTCGGTTGCGGCGTTGCTCGAAGGCGTCGGTTCTGCCGCCGTGACCGCTACGTTCAACGAGTGCAAGAATTCCGACTTCATCATCGTGATCGGCGCCAACCCGACCGAAAACCATCCTGTCGCCGCCACCTTCTTCAAGCAGGCGGCCAAGCGTGGCGCCAAACTGGTGGTGATGGATCCACGCGGGCAGGCGCTCAAGCGGCACGCCTGGCGCATGATGCAATTCAAGAACGGCGCCGACGTTGCGATGCTCAATGGCATGCTCAACGTCATCATCGGCGAGAAACTCTACGACCAGCAATACGTGCAGACCTACGTGGAAGGCTTCGAGCAACTCGCCGACCACGTGAAGGATTTCACGCCGGAAGAGATGGCGCCGATCTGCGGTATTCCCGCCGACACACTGCGCGAAGTGGCGCGCGGCTTTGCGCGCGCGGAAAATGCCATCATTTTCTGGGGCATGGGCGTGTCGCAACACACCCACGGGACCGACAATGCGCGCTGCCTGATCGCGCTGTCGTTGATCTGCGGCCAGGTCGGCCGGCCGGGCACCGGCCTGCATCCGTTGCGCGGACAAAACAACGTGCAGGGCGCCTCGGACGCCGGTTTGATCCCGATGTTTTTCCCCGACTACAAGTCGGTGGAAAATCCGGAGATGATCGCGAAATACGAAAAGGCCTGGGGCAAAAAGCTCGACCCCAAGCGCGGCAAGACCGTGGTCGAAATCATGGACGCCGTCCACAACGACGAGATCAAGGGCATGTACATCATGGGCGAAAACCCTGCGATGTCGGATCCCGATCTCAACCATGCGCGGGGCGCGCTCGCCCATCTTGAACATCTGGTGGTGCAGGACCTCTTCCTCACTGAAACCGCGTCCTATGCCGACGTGGTCCTGCCGGCCTCGGCCTGGCCGGAGAAAGATGGCACCGTCACCAACACCAATCGCCAGGTACAGATGGGCCGCAAGGCGCTGCCGCTGCCCGGCGATACGCGCCAGGACCTTTGGATTATCCAGGACCTCGCCCAGCGCATGGGCGAAAAGTGGAATTACAAGCACGTCAGCGAAGTGTTCGAAGAGATGGCGCGGCTGATGCCGGCACTCGACAACATCACATGGGATCGCGTCGAGCGTGAGGATCACGTCACTTATCCGGTCGACGGCCCCGACGTGCCGGGCCGCGACGTGGTGTTCGACAAGGGTTTCCCGCGGCCGAACGGCATGGGCAAGCTGGTGGCGGCGAAATTGCTGCCGCCGAATGAAACTCCGGACCACGAGTATCCATTTATCCTCACCACCGGCCGCCAGCTCGAGCATTGGCACACCGGTGCCATGACGCGGCGCGCGACCGTCCTCGATGCATTGGAGCCGGCAGCCGTCGCCTCGCTGTCGCGCGGCACGTTCGCCAAACTCGGCATCAAGCCGGGCGATATGGTGAAGGTCACGACCAGGCGGGGCGAGGTGGAGCTCAATTCGCGTCAGGACGACGGCATTCCCGATGGCGTGGTGTTCATCCCGTTTGCTTATGTGGAAGCAGCGGCGAATATTCTCACCAATCCCGCGCTCGATCCGTTCGGCAAGATTCCCGAATTCAAATTCTGCGCCGCCAAGGTGGAAGCGGCCAAGACGCGGATGGAAGCGGCGGAGTAGGGACCCCTCGCTACAGCTGGGACTGCGTTATGGCCGGGCTCGTCCCGGCCATTCGCGTTTTTGGGCAAGGCCAGAATTCAATCCGGAGGTCGGCGGGCGGTCCAAGTCTTGCATGGAAACCGGTCAGAACTATCGGATTTGGGGGGAAATAAGCGTGATGAACATCCAACAAAAGGTAGCGGCGCGCCAAACTGTCGCACCAACAGTGTCCAACCCGCTCGCGGATTTTCTCGCCAGCACACACGCGGCACTCGTGCACGAGGACGGTGGTGCCGTCGCGGATTACATCCCGGAGCTGCAAAAGGCCGATCCGCGCCATTTCGGCATCGCGCTTGCGACCATGGATGGGCACATCTACGAGACCGGCGATACCGCCGTACCGTTTACAATTCAATCGATCTCCAAGGCTTTCGTATTCGCGCTTGCGCTCGATGTGCTCGGCGCCGAACGTGTCGAAGCCAAGATTGGCGTCGAGCCGAGTGGAGACGCATTCAACTCGATCCGGCTGCGCTCCGACAATCGCCCATTTAATCCGATGGTGAATTCTGGCGCGATTGCGTGCTCCGGTTTGCTTTACGAAGCTGAAGGTGAAAATGCGACGGAGCGCATTCGCGACGTGCTCAGCCGCCTTGCGGGACGCGATCTCACCATCGATGAACGGGTATTCGCCTCCGAGCGCCTGACCGGCGACCGAAACCGCGCGATCGCCTACCTCTTGCACAATTACGGCATCATCCAAGGCAATGTCGACGCGGTGCTCGATATCTATTTTCGGCAGTGCTCGGTGCTCGTGACGGCGCGCGATCTTGCCTTGATGGCGGCCACGCTTGGCAACGGCGGCATCAATCCGGTGACCGGCGAGCGCGTGATCGGTCCTTATGCGATCTCGCGCACGCTTTCAGTCATGACAAGCTCGGGCATGTATGACTACGCCGGTGAATGGATCTACCGCGTCGGATTTCCTGCCAAGAGCGGCGTCGGTGGCGGGATTCTCGCCGCCTTTCCATCGCAGTTCGGGCTTGCCTCTTTTTCACCACGCCTCGATGAACACGGAAACAGCGTCCGCGGTTTGAAGGTCTGCGAGGCCGTTTCGGCACAGTTCGAATTGCACATGCTCAATCGCACCAGCGACGCGCGGACCTGCATTGTTGCGGACTACGATTTCGAGCGCAGTTCGCCGCGCGGCCGCCAGCCGCACGAACAGAAACTGATCGACGCGCACATGAACGCGATGCGCGTCATTGAACTCACCGGCACCATTACATTCGCCAATGCCGACTTTATCGCGCGCCGGATCGAGACCGGTACATCGCCCCTGGTTCTGATTCTCGATTTCAGCCGCGTCCCGCAGATCAGCATCGGTGCAGCCAAGCTTTTGGCCGCCCAGCTCGGCAAGCTTCCGCCACTCGGCATCATGCCGGTGCTTTCGGGACTAGAGCAGAGCTCACGCAATTGGACAGCGCTGGCTGCGCATCTTGGCGAAGGTGGCCAGCCACGCCATTTCACAAGAACTCGACGAGGCGATTGAGTGGGCCGAAGATCAAGTCATTTATCGTTTTGGCGGGTTTACGCATTTGATGGATTCAGTTCCTCTCACCGAACAGGAATTGCTGCACGAGATGCCGGCGGAATTGGTCGAAGAAATCGTCAAACTCTGTACGGTGCAGAATTTCAAGGCCGGTGAACGCATTATCGCCAGCGGCGACGCATCGACGTCCATTTTCTTTCTCCAGAGCGGAATGGTCAGCGTAAAGCTTGCCGACGGTGTGCGGCTGGCAACGCTGGTCCCCGGAATGGCATTTGGCGAAATGGCTTTGGTGGGGAGCCAACGCGGCGCGAATGTCTGGGCGGATACCGCAATAAGATGCGTCGAACTTCCGCTCGACCGATTTTACGGCTTTTGCGAGATCTACCCGAAAATGGGCCAGCGCATCATGCGCAATCTTGCCGGTCTCCTGGCGCGGCGTCTCGGGCGCGCAAACCGGCGCATCGATTTGCTGAGCGCGACCTAGCGGGCCAAGTCCGCGTCTTTGCTTGGAAATCCGGTGATCTTGTTTTGTGGCGTAAGAGTGGAGCGGGCATCGACTGCCAGATTGCCGGGCTGTAAATTTCTCGCCCATTTCCCGCCGTTTTCGCGGCGGAGACTTCCGGTGCCTTCGATGGGACGTGAAGGTGAGTGGACGGAGGGTAAAGCCATGAAAATTGTGTTGCGTATTCTCGGACTCGCCATCGCCTGCGTCGCGGTACCGGCAATGGCCAAACCGGCTTACATCGCGTCAACCGTCAATTTGCGCGCAGCGCCCGGCACCGGCAGCGAGATTGTCGCCAAGATTCCCGGTGGCAGCCTGGTCGACACCGGCGGTTGCGATGAAGGCTGGTGTGAGATCACCTGGCAGGACAAGAAGGGCTTTGCAATCCAGACCGCGCTCGACATGAGCGGCCGCGTGCCGCAGCAACGCGCTGCTGCCGCAGGTCCGACCTATCGGCAAGCGCCGCGCGGCGAGCAGGTGGTCGAAGGCCCCGAGGTTATTGATGGTCCGGTCTACTATGATCCGCCCGCCGTCGTTTATTATGGCGGGCCGTATTACCGTCCTTATGGGGGCTGGCACCGTCGCCACTGGTGGTGATGACTATTTGGCCTGTTTGCTGCTGCCAAACATAAGGCCGAGCGCCACCAGTGTAATGATATACGCCAGAATGCCACCCGGTATCGCGATGTACAATTTCGCGCCGAGTTGTTGCTCCAGCACGAGCAGCACGGCGGCGCCGACCAGCACAGCGGCAAATCTGATCATGCGGTCGCGATTCATGCGCGCCGCCTAACGCTTGCCGTCGTTCGTCGCGGGCGCGCGCATGTTCGCCCACGGATCCGTACGGACAGGCGTCGCACCATCCTGTTTCAGGCGTTTCAGCGTGGAGTCGTATTGCTTATCGACCGACTCGGCTTCTTTTTTCTTCAGGATTTCTTCGGCTGTGTCCTGGCGGCCGCCACCACCGCCGCCCCGTTGCGCGGATGCCGGTACCGCCAGCAGCGCCAGTAAAATGACGCCGATTGTTACTCGTCGCATAGCCGTTCCTCGGACTGGTTACACGCAGGAAGGCTAGCATTTCCGGACAAAGCGCTCAATGCGATGAAATCGTTGCGCAATCGGCCTTTGGCCCTTATGAGGCTGCGGTATAGGATAGCGAAACCCTCGCGTCGCCGGGCCGCTCATTGAGATCACTGAATGTCGCTCGCTCACGACACATCGCCGCGCCCGCCTTTGGACCTGCTTCGTCACAATTGGACGCGCGAGGAGGTGCGGGCGCTGTTCGCATTGCCGTTTCCGGAACTGATATTTCGCGCGGCAGCGGTGCACCGAGAGAACTTCGACCCGGGGGAGGTGCAGGTCTCTACGCTGCTGTCGATCAAGACAGGCGGCTGCCCGGAGGACTGTGCCTATTGCCCGCAGTCGGCCAAATTCGAAACCGGCGTTAAGGCCGAAAAATTGATGGAGCTTGATGCCGTCCTCACCGAAGCGCGCGCAGCCAAGGCGGGCGGCGCATCGCGCTTTTGCATGGGCGCGGCCTGGCGCTCGCCGAAGGATCGCGACCTCGACAAAGTCTGCGCCATGGTAGAGGGCGTAAAGGCGCTCGGCATGGAAACCTGCGTGACGCTCGGCATGCTGACCGGCGAGCAGGCGCGCCGCCTCAAGGACTGCGGCCTCGACTACTACAACCACAATCTCGATACATCGCCGGAATACTACGGCGAGATCATCACCACGCGCACGTATCAGGATCGGCTCGACACCCTCGACCATGTGCGCAATGCCGGAATCCATGTCTGCTGCGGCGGTATCGTCGGTATGGGTGAGGGGCTCGACGACCGCGTCGGCATGATCGCGACGCTTGCAAGCCTGCCGGTGCATCCGGAGAGCGTTCCGATTAACCTGCTGGTGCAAGTGGAAGGCACGCCGCTCGCAGGCCAGGCTATGCTCGATGCATTCGATTTCGTGCGCACCATTGCGGTGGCGCGCATCTGCATGCCGGCATCGGTCGTGCGACTGTCTGCCGGCCGTGAAGACATGAGCGAGGAGACGCAGGCTCTGTGTTTTATCGCCGGCGCGAATTCGATCTTCTACGGGCCGAAGCTGCTCACAACGCCCAATCCCGGCCGCGACCGCGACATGGCGCTGCTCGACAAACTGGGCTTGCGGCCAATGGTGTGAGGCTCGCTGCGCTAGGCGAAATTGCGCACCAGCGCGAGGCCGGCGAACAGTCCACCGATCGACAAAGCAACCGACAGCAGCACGTAAAGGGATGCCAGCCCAAGTTCGCCGCGCTCGTAGAGCAGCGCAACGTCGAGCGAAAAGGTCGAGAAGGTCGTGTAGCCGCCGAGAATGCCGGTGGTGAGGAAGAGCTGCCAGTGTTGCGGAATGCCGCTCTTGAAGGCGAAAAAGGCCACCAGGCATCCCATCACGATCGAGCCGGTGACGTTTTCGAACAGGGTCGCGTAAGGGAATGCCGTACCCACCAGCCGTGCGAAAACAAGATTGAATCCGTGGCGGAGTGCGGCACCGACCCCGCCGCCAATAAACACAATGAGAAAGCCCATCATTCATCCCCGGGTTGGGCCAATGAAAAACCGCCCTATGGCAGACGGAATCCCACCGCCGTGTGTCGCGGCAGGAGTTATCAGCCCCAAAATTTCAATAGCGAGCGGGCGGTTATCGGGGGACCCCATCCCCATCGGGCCGAAACTACCGGCGGCACATGGCAGGGTCAACGGGGACGCGGCAGACATTTCCCACGCAGTCCACTAGTGTTCGCGCCGCTTTGACCCACGCCGCTCCACCCCGCCGCCGCCGCCGCGCTTTCGACTGGTCGACCGCAGTCATTGCGGCGATGGCCATTGCGTCCGCCGTCACAGTTTATGTGCGCGACGGGCGCGAGCATTTTTTTGCGATTCTGTTCGGCGACGTAACCTTGTTCGCCGCGATGCTGCCGAAAGTCCTGGCCGGATGCCTGATCGGCGCTTTCGTCACGCTGCTGCTGCCGCGCGAAATGGTCGCCCGCTGGGTCGGACACGAATCCGGATTTCCAGGCCTGCTGATCGCCGCGTTTTTTGGCTTCCTGCTGCCGGGTGGCCCGATCACGATCTACCCGGTGGCCGGCGCCTTCCTTGTGATGGGTGCGGATGCCGGCGCGGTGGTCGCATTCATCGTGAGCTGGACACTTATCGGGTACACGCGCGCGCTGGTGTGGGAATTGCCGTTCTTCGGATCGGACTTCGTGCTCTGGCGCATCATCGAAGCACTGCCGCTGCCGATCATCGCCGGGTTGCTGGCGCGGATCGCCGTGCGTGCAGGTTTTAGATATCGCGACGACGATCAATGACGCTCGCCATCAATATCCTCCTGTGGCTGGTGGTTGCTGGTCTGGCACTCATCGCCGCTATGCGCGGCCAGGTGCTGCTGAGGGACGGCGCGCGCGGCGGGGCGATGGAGTTCCTGCTTCTGTTGCCGCGCATTGGCATCGGCGTGATCGGCTCCGGATTTCTCGCAGAGGCTTTGCCGAACGAATGGATCGCACCCTGGCTCGGCCCGGAGTTCGGGCTTTTTCGGCGTGATGATCGCAACGATTGGTGGCGCGCTGACGCCAGGCGGACCGGTGGTCGGGTTTTCGATCGGGGCAGCTGCATTGAAAAGCGGAGCGGGGGCGCCGCAGGTCATCGCCTATTCGACTGCTTGGGCTTTGTACGCGATCCATCGGCTGCTGATCTGGGAAGTTCCGCTGATGCCGGCACGCGTGGTGTGGCTGCGCGCGATGGTGTCGCTGCCTCTGCCGTTTCTGGCAGCCGCGCTTGCGATCATGCTCGGCCGACCCTAAAGCCGCGGTTTCTCAGGTATTCCCACCGCTGCCGCCCATGCTAGCCTGCCGCCTGGAAGGCGGGGTCACACCGCCACCGGGGTGAGGGAACGATGGCGGAAGAAGTTAAAGCCGGCGCTGAATCGCAGGTTATTTCCGAAGAACAACTCCGCAAGGCGGAGGAATACGTCCAGCAGGAAGAAGGCGCCGCCAACCGGCTTGCGGGCTGGGTGGGCGTTGCCGTGACCGGCATCGCCGTCACGATGACGCTGTTTCACCTCTATGCTGCCTACGACATCGTGCCGACGCAGGAACTGCGCTACATCCACGTCGCGTTCGTACTGCTGTTGAGCTTCCTGTTATTTCCGCTCGCTTCGCGTTTCCGCAACCACGTGCAGTGGTTCGATATCATTCCGGCGCTGGCGGGCATTGCCATCATTATCTACGCGCTCGCCGGTGGCGACGATTTCCTCGACCGTGCTGCGGTGCCTGACCGCTGGGACGTGATTCTCGGCGGCATCTTCATCGTCCTTGTGCTCGAAGCTGCGCGCCGCACGACCGGCCCGATCATGCCGATCGTGGCTATCCTTTTTATTGCCTACGCCATGTTTGGTCCGTATTTGCCGCCGCCGTGGACGCATCGCGGATTCGACGTTGCGCGGCTGGTTGGACACCTGTTCATCACGCTCGAGGGAATTTTCGGCGTTGCTGTCGACGTGTCCGCAACGCTGATCATCATGTTCACAATTTACGGCGCCATTCTCCAGCATTCGGGCGCAGGAAAATTCTTCATCGATTTTTCGCTTGCCGTCATGGGCGGCAAGCCATCGAGCGCCGGCCGCGCAGTGGTTGCCTCGTCGTTTTTGCTTGGCGGGCCGTCCGGCTCCGGCGTTGCCACCACGGTGATGATCGGCACCGTCGCTTGGCCAATGTTGAAGAAGGCCGGGTTTCAGCAAGACGCGGCTGGAGGGCTGCTCGCCGCGGGCGGGCTCGGCGCCATCATCTCGCCGCCCGTGCTGGGCGCGGCTGCGTTCCTCATCGCCGAGTTCCTGAAGATCAGTTATCTCGATGTGATCTGGATGGCGACCATCCCGACCTGTCTCTACTACCTGTCGCTGCTGTTCATGGTCGAACTCGATGCAATGCGCTTCGGCGCGCAAGAGGTCGTGTTCAAGCAGGAATTAACGATCTGGGGGATGACCAAGCGTTACGGTTTTCATTTCGTGTCGCTGGTCGCCGTCGTCATATTTATGGTGATCGGCTATTCGCCGATGCTCTCGGTTTTCTATTCCACCATGCTGGCGTTCACGATGAGCGCCTTGGCGCCAGAGACCGCATTGGGCCCACGCCAATTATTGATGCCGTTGCTGGCCATTCTTGCCGTTATCGCGGTGATTGGCGTGATTCCGGGCTTGGGAACATCGGCGCCGGTAGCGCTGATCCAGGCAAATTTTCCAATGGTGATTTTGATCATTATCGCCGTGCTGGCGTTCCTCGGTCTCACGCCTGTGGGTCAGCGCGCCGTACCATCAAGCAAGAAGCTCACGGCTGCAATGGCTGACGGCTCGATCGGAGTTCTCAGCGCCGCGACCACCTGTGCTGCAGCCGGCATTATCGTGGGCGTCGTCACGCTGACCGGACTCGGATTGAAATTCTCCGCCATTGTCATCGATTTTGCGGGCGGCAGCCTCCTGATGACCGCGATCTACACAGCGCTGGTGGTCTGGATCATCGGCCTCGCGGTTCCGGTCACGGCATCGTACATCATTTGCGCGGTGATCGCCGCGCCGGCGCTGACCAAGTTGGGCGTGCCTGACTACGCAGCGCATATGTTCATCTTCTACTACGCTGTCCTTTCCGAGGTCTCGCCGCCGACCGCGCTGTCGCCCTTCGCGGCCGCCGCGATCACCGGTGGCGACCCTTACCGCACCACGATGCAAGCGTGGAAGTACACGTTGCCCGCGTTCCTCGTGCCATTTGTGTTTGTGCTCGACCCGCTGGGCATAGGCCTACTGATGAAGATCCCGAAGGATGGATCGGTCTACGACATCGTCTGGATCACGGCTGTAACCGGGGCCGGACTGGGCGCTCTCTCGGTCGCGGCGCAAGACTGGGCAATCCGGCGCACGACGCCGGTCGAGCGCGGCCTGTTCCTGCTGACCGGGCTGCTGCTGGTATTCCCGAGCCTGCTGGAGGCGATGATGGAAGGCATTACCGGGCTCGACATTCCGCATCCGGCACCTTTCGGGCTCGCGCTCGGTGCCGGCTTGCTGTTATGGCAGTGGTTCAGTCGGGAACCTGCGCCCGCTCGCGTTCCTTAGTTGGGTTAAGAAAAAGTAGGGAGGAAAACAATGAAACGAGGATTCACACTGGCACTTGCGGCAATAACGGCCGCGACTCTCGCCTTGGGTGGCGCCGTCGCCCAGCAGCGGGCGATCGCGATCGGCACCGGTGGTACCGGCGGCGTTTATTATCCGATCGGCGGCGCGCTCGCGAACCTGATCTCGAAGACCTTTCCGAACATGCAGGCGACCGCGCAGGTCACCGGTGGATCGGTAGACAATCTCAAGCTGATCAATTCAGGACAGAGCGAACTGGCCTTCTCCATGGCCGACGCCGCGCTCGATGCATTCAATGGCGTCGACAAGTTCAAAGGCACAAAGGTGCCGTTGCGTACATTGATGGTGCTCTATCCCAACATCATGCATGTCGTGTCCATTGAAGGCACCGGCGTCAATACGCTCGCCGATCTCAAGGGCAAGCGCGTGTCGACCGGCGCACCTGGCAGCGCCACCGAAGTAATGGCGTTTCGTGTCATCGAAGCGGCCGGACTCGATAAGGACAAAGACATGAAGCGCGAGCGCCTGTCGGTGGCGGAATCCGTGAACGCGATCAAGGATCACAAGATCGACGCGTTCTTCTGGGTTGGCGGACTTCCGACCGCCGGCGTCACCGATCTTGCCGCCACGCCGGGCACGAAAATCAAAATGATCGATCATTCCGACGTCGTCGCCAAGATGAACGCCAAGTACGACAATCTCTATTCGACGGCGGTCATCAAGGCCGGCACCTATCCGGGCCAGGACAAGGACAACCAGGTTTCCGCGGTGTGGAATATCCTGGTCACGAACGACAAGATGTCTGATCAGGACGCCTACGACATCGTAAAACTGATCATCGACAAGAAAGCCGACCTCGTCGCCGTGCATAAGGACGCCTCGAGCTTCACAGTCGACAACCAGGTGAAGGCCAATTCGCCGATCCCGTGGCATCCGGGCGCGGTGAAGTTCTTCAAGGAACACGGCGCGAAAATGTAAGCGCGCACTTTCAAGCATGGTTCGAAACGGCCCCGTCTCGGCGGGGCCGTATGCGTTTCAACCGGCGTGCGCGTGTGATGTGCGCGCGGGTAATGCGATACAAATGAAATAACCAACTGCGCTGAGGCACGCGATGCAGAAGCTCACCGGCCAATCGGTGTAGAAGGCCATGGTAAGGCCGAGCCACGCATCGGCGAGCGCAAGTCCTGCCGAGACAAAAAGGCCGCTCCACAAACCGGTGGTGACGCGTTGCGCGGCGGCCGGCGGCCCGACCATCAGGGTGAATACCAGAAGCACCCCGACGATCTGCGCGCAGGCTGACACCGCAATCGCGACCAGGGCGAGGAAAGCAATCGATATGAACCGCACTGGTACGCCCTTGGCTTCCGCCAATTCAGGCTGAAGACTGGAAAATATCAGGGGGCGCATGATCACCGCGAGCGCGGCCAGCGTGACTGTCCCGAGTGCGGCCAATGTGGCGATCATCGTGTGGTCAACCGCCAGCACATTGCCGAACAAAATCGCCGTGGCTTGCGTAGCGAACGACGTGTAGTAGTGCAGGAACAAGAGGCCAAAGCCCAGCGCCAGCGACAACACCACGCCGATCGCGATGTCCCGGTTGCTGATGCGCTCGCTGAGCGCGCCTATCACAATGCCGGCAGCCAGGGTGAAGCCAAGCAGGCCCCATAGCGGGGCGAGCCCGATCAGTCCGGCGCCGGTGGCGCCGGCAAAGCCGATATGGGAGAGCGCGTGGCCGGCGAAAGTCTGGCCACGCATAACGAGGAAATAACCGACCAGGCCGGACACCACCGCGACAATGCCGGCGGCGGCGAACGCGTTGATCATGAATTCGTAAGCGAACATGTCAGTGATGATGGTGCTGGCCATGCTCGTGGCCGTGGTGATCGTGCAGATGATCGGTGCGTTCGACGTCGCTGCCGCGCGACATCACGAAAATATGGCCGTCGGCGCGGACAACATGGATCTCGGTGCCGTAGAGCCTGGACAAGACCGGGGCGGTCACCACTTGCTCGACGGTGCCGAGCACGGCCTGACCGCTGCCGAGATAAAGCACGCGGTCGAGCGTGCCGAGCAGTTGGTTGAGTTCATGCGCGCTGAACAGCACCGTGATCTTGCGCTCGCGGCAGATCTTGCGCACCACCTCGATCGCCACCTCCTGATGTCGGGCGTCGAGACTGATCAGCGGCTCATCAAGCAGCAGGAGCTTGGGCTGTCCGATCAGGGCCTGCGCCAGCAGCAGCCGCTGGCGTTCGCCGCCGGACATGTCGGATAGCGGCCGGGCGGCCAGATCGCGCGCGCCAACGGCCTCGAGTGTTTCCTCGATTGCGCCACCATCGTAGCTACTGAGCGACGGCAGCCCCCAACGCTCGCCATGGAGCGAGCTTGCGATGAAATCGCGCCCGCGGACGCGTAAGTCAGGCAGGACCGTGCGCAACTGGGGCAGGTAGCCGATGTCCGCGCTGCCCCGCTGTGGGTTGCGGCCGAACACCTTGACGCTGCCTTCGCTCGGCGAGATCAAACCAAGAATGGCGCGCATCAAGGTGGTCTTGCCGGCGCCATTGGGGCCGAGGACGCCAATAAACTCGCCCGCCTCGATCGCGAAGCTGACATTTGACAACACGGCGCGGTTACCGACGTGAAGCGTGGCATGGTCGAGCGCGATCACGTTCACGAGTTCGGCCCGCTCAACGTCTTGTCGACTACGTCCAGTTCGCCAAGCACCCAGTCTTGGAATGAAATATTCGCCGGCATCGTCTCGGTAACGGCGATCACAGGGACCTTGGCCGCGCCGGCGATCGCACGCATCCGCTCGGTCAGCTTTTCGGAAACCTGGCTGTTGTAGATCAACGCCTTGACCTTATGCTCTTTCAGATCGCTCTCCAGCGCGGCGACATCCCGCGCGCTTGGCTCGGTATCGTTCATCATCGCAAGCTGAAAGCGCTGATTGCGCATGGTAAGCCCGAGCGCGGCGACCATGAGACCGAATACCGGCTCGGTGGCGGTCACGGAAATTCCGGCATGTTTGGCCTTCAACTGCGCAATGCGCTGCGTGATACGCGCAAGCGAGGCAAGCGTTGTCTTGAGCCGCGCGCTGTAGTCCGCTGCATGCGCACTGTCGAGTTTGCTCAGTTCAGCGGCGAGGGCGGTTGCTATCGCGGGCATGGTCGCGGGGTCGTACCACAGATGAGGATTGTCGCCCGCTTTCCGGCCGTTGAGTTGCGCAGCGTTGATGACGATGCGGCCCGGGCGCGGCACGGCACCCAGAAGCTTGTCCATCCAGGGGTCGTAGTTGGCGCCATTGAGGATCACGATCTGCGCATTGGCAAGCTGGCGCACCACGGCCGGCGTTGTTTCGAACAGATGCGGATCCTGATCGGGGTTGCTCATGATACTGACGACCGCAACGCGGTCGCCGCCGACCTGACGTGCGATATCGCCATAGAAATTTTCGGCGGCAACGACAGCAATCCTGGGATCGGCGGTCGCCACGTGTGTCGTCTGCCCGGCGGCCAGACCCGCACCCAACCCAGCGCCCACGACCAAGGAGAGAATTAGTGTGGCAGTGACTTTCATAGCTCTAAGCCTGGTTTTCGGGCCATTCTCAGTCCAATAATGTAACATTATAACATTGCAAATGACAAGCAGGCTCTTGGCTTGCCGGTGGTCTTTCGGGTGTTGGGTTAGGCGTCGGCTTTCGCGAGCCCGCGGACGAGCCAGAAGCGCACCATCCGGCGTGCAGTCGCCACCGATAGTTTGATAAAATCACTGCGCGCCTGCGCAGCGTCCGAGGCGGGCACCTCATAAGGTGCAAACCGCAACTTCAGGATCGCGCTGAAGGTTTGCCAGCGCAGTTCGGCGGCCTTGCAGGCCACCAGGATGCCGTCGTAGCGGATATTTTGCATCAGCCGCTCGATCAATTCGACCGGAGCCGCACACATGCGCGCGAGACTGACGACCATTTCTTCGTATTGACCGGCATCAGCAAATCCGGCGATCGCCGTCTCGTTGAGCTGGCCAGTCCCCTGAAGTTTGTCGATCAGTGCCGTCGCGTGGTTGAAGTCGCGAGGCGCCGACGCTGTGCGCAGAACCTTGTCCGATACCGAAAAGAGAACCTGCTGGATCGCGGCGCGGCCTTCAGGCGGAACCACTGCCAGCAGGCGCGCGCGAACTGTATCGGTCGCCTTAGAAACAAGGTCCTGGAGCAGTTGCGGTGGCATATCCATCCGCACGCCGAGATTTTCGGCGAGCCGCTCGTCTTTCTCTGCGCGGTGTGCGAGCTCGACATAGCCGCCTTCGGAAAAGGTCGCGCCCTGATTCTGCGACAGCTTGTGGACCACGGTGGTGTCGCCCCGTTGTATCAAGATGTCGGTGACCGCCGCCGCGAGGCGCTTGCGTTCGGAGATGGCGCCCAGATGGCCCTGGCCCTTCTCCGCCGCGATTTCGATCAGGTCGTTGTCGGTGAGCTGCGTCGATTGTGCCAGCACGGGTCCCGCGACCGCTATTTCATCGTGATGTGCAAGGGTGCGGATGACGCCCGTGGGGGCATTGTCGATAGGCGCGAGCTTGGCGCCGAGTTCGGCGAGCGCCTTGGTCTCAACTTGCCGCACGAGGTGGGCGAGCACGTCGTCAAACAGGCCGACTTGCTCTTGATTGAACGCTGCCGCGTCGCCCAGAAACAGATCGGTTACGCGTCTGAGGATTTCAGTACGCCGGTCACTTGAGCCTGCGGTCAGGACAAGTTCGAGTTCGTCGATAACGGACGCGGCCTGCGACATTTCTTGTCTTGGGCGGGATTCTTCCCGCCGCCTTCCACTGACTGCCGCGGAACACCCCGGCGCGCCAGCGCACCATATCGCCGGGCCGTAAAGCTTAGGTAAAGCCTAGTCTTGGCCCGGCTTTCTACAATTCTTTAAGAATTACAACGGTTTATTGGATAGTCTTTCCACTATTGGGCGTGAATGTTGCCTTCCTTCACGACGCGGCCCCATTTGGTGATTTCCGTTTGGATGTAGTCGGCAAACTGGGCGGACGTCATCTCGACGGTGGCGGCGCCCTCGCGGTCGAAGGCGGCTTGTAGTTCCGGCGACTTCAATGCTGCCTGGGTCGAGGAGTAGAGCTTGTCTATGATCGCCTTGGGTAGACCGGCCGGACCCACAAGGCCCCACCAATTATCCGCGACATAACCGGGAACGCCGGCTTCGGCGATGGTCGGCACATCCGGCAGCACAGGGTTGCGTTTGGCACCGCCGGTGCCCAGAGCAATCAGCTGGCCCGATTTGATGAAGGGCGTGGTCTGCACGAGCGAAGAGAACATGATCTTCACGTGACCGGCGACCACGTCCTGCATGGCCGGTCCGCCGCCCTTGTACGGGACGTGGACGAGGTTGACGTGAGCCTGCAGCTTGAACAACTCGGCACCCAGATGCTGGAAGCTGCCAACGCCCGCGGAGGCGTAGTTGAGTTCGCCCGGCTTTTCTTTGGCGAGCTTGAGCAAGTCCTTCACCGTTTTGATCGGCGAGGTCGGATTGACCACCAATACATTCGGCCCGGTCGCGAAAATAGAGATCGGCGTAAACGATTTGATCGGGTCGTATTTGAGGGTGTACAGCGCCGGGTTGACCGCGTGCGCAATCGATATCACGCAGATCGTGTAGCCGTCGGGCGTTGCGGTCGCGCAATTCTCGGTGCCGATGGTGCCGCCAGCCCCGGCGCGGTTGTCGACGTAAACCTGCTGCCCCAGTTTTACGCTGAGCTGCTGCGCCACCAGCCGGCCGACCACGTCATTGCTGCCACCGGGCGGGAACGGAATGATTAGCCGGACCGGCTTGCTCGGGTAGTCGTCGGCAAAGGCCGAGGGCGCGAGTGCCAGCAGCAAGGCCGCGGCCGCAATCCATCGTGGCAGCAATTTCGTCATGGTGCCTCCCAAATGTCGTTTTTTGTTCAGTGCCAGTAAGGCGGATAGTCGGTGCTCTTTTGCTCGGCGTCGAGCCGGCGAAGCATGGCTGGCCACTCAAGAATGCCATATGGCCGACGCGTGCCCGGTTGATAGAGATCCGCAGTGTGCGCGAGTACGTTTTCGCCGGGCATCGTCAACTCGGTGCGCGCGGCCATGGCGTCGACCTGCGAGCGGCACGACAATTCGAGCTGATACATGGTGTTAAACGCTTGCTGGACTGTCGCGCCGCAGGTCAGCAGGCCGTGGTTGCGCATGATCAAGGCCTCATGCGGGCCGAGATCGCGCACCAGCCGCTCCCGTTCGTCGAGTTCGACGGCCGGCCCCTCGTAGTCGTGATAGCCAATGTGACCAACGAAGCGGATCGATGTCTGCGACAGCGGCAGCAGCCCGCATTTCATCGCGGCGACCGCCATGCCGGCGCGCGTGTGCGTATGTAGGACACAGGCGACATCCGGACGGGCTTTGTGGATCGCGCCATGGATGACGTAGCCCGACTTGTTGATGCCGTAGTCGCTATCGGGCTTCCAGATGATTTCGCCGTCGACGTGGATCTTCACCAGGCTGGAGGCGGTGATCTCCTTGTAGAGCAGGCCATAAAGATTAAGCAGAACAACGTCTTCTTCGCCAGGAACGCGCGCGGTGATGTGGTTGTAAATGAGGTCAGTCATTCCGTAGGTGTCGATCAGCCGGTAGCAGGCGGCGAGATCGACCCGCGCCCGCCATTCTTCCGGCGACACCTGGTCCTTGATCGACGGGAAATCGGTCGAATAATTCATGGCGTTTCCCTTTTGCAGCAGGCGTTGACCGCCCTTCTTTGCTTGGGCCGCAACCATAACCTTGGGGGTGGGCCAATCAATAGCCTGTGAGGGGGTGCTTCCGGCCGGCCAATCCGATACAGTCCCGCAGACTTTAATTGGGGGCGTGGCTGATGCGTCGTTTATTCGTTGCGTTGATTGCGACGACCGTGCTTTCGCCGGTCGTGAGTGTGAAGAGCGCATTGGCTGCGGACATGCCGGTCAAGGCGCCAGTCCCCAAAGCTGCCAAGCTTCCATACGACTGGTCCGGCCTCTACCTCGGTGGCCACATCGGTTATATGTGGGGCCGCACGCGCGTCGAAGAAGAGGGCGTCGTCACCGAACCCAATGCCGCCACGAATGGCACCGTCGGCGGTGTGCTGCTCGGCTATAATTGGCAGAGCGGTCCCCTGGTCTTTGGTGCGGAAGGCGACTTCGGTTGGACCAACGCTCATGGTACCGGCGCCGTAGTACTCCCCCCGGTTGTCATCACGACGCAGGCGCCCAATACCTATGACGTCAATTGGACCAGCCACATTCGTGGTCGCGTTGGTTATGCGTTCGACAACTGGCTGTTTTTCATTGCCGGGGGACTTGCCGTCGCCGATTTTGATTTTCACGAGGGTGCAATCACCACCACAGTTGTCCCCACTGGCGCAAAATACACCGGTTGGTCGATCGGTGGTGGCGCCGAAGTGGCATTCACGCGCAATCTCGTCGGCCGGTTCGAATATTTGTATGACGACTTTGGCCACAAGGATTACACCGGCGTGACCGGCGATCCCTACCGCGTTTCATTCCGCGGTCAGACCGTGCGCGGCGCACTGGCTTGGAAATTTGATCCGTTTGGCATGCGACCGTAATCGCTCACTCGCAGCCTGAATTCGAAACCTTGGCAGGCGTGAAACGGTAACGTGATAGGGCGTGACTGCCGTTGCGCCATATCGCAGAGCGACTTTCACACAATTGCAAGGCGTGTCCTTAACGGGCCGGCAGACATTTTGTGGCAAATGATCCCTTCACCGAGAAAAAGGGACAACCTCCAGTGTCGGCGCCACGCTTCCGACTTTTGCCGAAAACCGCTTACCAGCGCGGTGTGGTGGCGTGCCGGAAATGCGGGACGCTCATCCCGGTACAAAATTTCAGTGCGCTGCCCGACGAATTCTCGGTGCGCTGCCCGGGCTGCAGTGATCGCGCCTTCTATGCCAAGCGTACGGTTGCGATCCAGGAATTGCCCGAACGGCGAAAGAAACCCCGCCGTTAGGCCGTCAAACAGGCGCCATTCGGGCCTTTTGTAATCACCCTCGAGATTGCCTATATCTCCGTCACCACGGAGCCCTCATTTCCATGTCTGCCCCCCCGTCCGCTGACAAAATCCCCGTAACGGTGCTCACCGGCTATCTCGGTGCCGGAAAAACGACGCTGCTCAATCGCATCCTGTCCGAGCCGCATGGCAAGAAGTTTGCCGTCATCGTCAACGAATTTGGCGAGATCGGCATCGACAACGAACTGGTGGTGAACGCCGACGAAGAAGTGTTCGAGATGAACAACGGTTGCATCTGCTGCACCGTCCGCGGTGATCTGGTGCGCATCATCGATGAACTCATGCGGCGCAAGGGCAAGTTTGACGCCATCATCGTGGAAACCACCGGCCTGGCTGACCCTGCGCCGGTCGCGCAGACTTTTTTTATGGACGAGCAAGTTGGGGCCAGGACAAAACTGGACGCTGTCATCACGGTCGCCGATGCCAAGTGGCTCAGCGACCGGCTCAAGGATGCGCCCGAGGCCAAGAACCAGATTGCCTTTGCGGACGTCATCTTGATCAACAAGACCGATCTGGTTAGTCCGCAGGAATTGAATGAACTGGAGGCCCGTATCCGCGGCCTGAACCCTTACGCGCGGCTGCACCGCACCGAGCGCGCCAAGATCGACATCAATGAAATCCTCGGCCGCAATGCATTCGACCTTGATCGCATCCTCGACATTGAGCCGAACTTTCTCGAAAGCGAACACCATGACCACGATCATCATCATGACCATAGCCATGGCGATCATGACACCCATCACCATCATCATGGCAACGGTCTCAAGCACTATCACGACGAGGACATGCAAAGCGTGTCGCTCCGGAGTGACGCGCCGCTGAACCCGGATAAATTCTTTCCCTGGGTTCAGGATCTGGTGGCGACCGAAGGACCCAGCATCCTGCGTAGCAAGGGCATCCTCTCATTCAAGGATGATCCCGAGCGTTTCGTGTTCCAGGGCGTACACATGATTCTCGACGGCGATCATCAACGTCCGTGGCGTGCGGACGAGAAACGCGACAGCCGCATCGTCTTCATCGGTCGTAACTTGCCGGAAGATAAAATCCGCCAAGGCTTCGAAAGCTGCATCGCCTAACGTGAGCGACGCGCAGGCCCCAATTCCTTCTCTCGCTGACCGTGTGCGCACCGTCAATGCAGGTGCGCCTGTGGTCGGGGTGCATTTCCTGGGCCAGACGCCGGTATTTGTGTTCGGCGAGGAGGCGCTGCATTTCGCGGATGACGCCGAACGTCGCATCTCAATCCATGCGGGCGGTATTCTGGCGAGCGCCTCTGATGGCGAGCGCATCATCACCGGCGGAGACGATGGCAAGCTCGTCGCGACAGGCGCCGATGGGGCGCATCGCGTGCTGGCTGCCGACGACAAGCAGCGCTGGATCGATCAGGTCGCACTAGGTCCGGACAATGCGGTGGCCTGGTCCGCGGGAAAGACTGCGCATGTCCTCACCAAGAAGGGTGAAAAGCGGATTTTCGAAGCGCCATCGACGGTGGCGGGCCTCGCTTTTGCACCAAAAGGATTCCGCCTGGCCATCGCGCACTACAATGGCGCCACGCTCTGGTTTCCGAATGCCGCCGGTGCAAAGCCGGAACGGCTCGAATGGAAGGGCTCACATCTTGGCGTCACCATCAGTCCGGATGGCAAGTTCCTGATCACGACAATGCAGGAGTCGACACTCCATGGCTGGCGCATTGCCGACGCCAAGCACATGCGCATGTCGGGCTATTCGGCGCGTGTCCGCTCGCTCAGTTGGAGTGCCGGCGGAGATTTCCTTGCAACATCGGGGTCCGAGCAGCTCATCCTTTGGCCATTCGACGGCAAGGACGGCCCGATGGGCCGGCAACCGAAGATTCTCGCGCAGTCGGAAGCGCGTGTGGTCGTCGTCGCCTGTCATCCCAGGCAACCCGTAGTGGCAGTGGGTTATGCCGATGGCACGGTGAAGCTGGTGCGCATCGACGATGATGCGCTGATCTTGGTTCGCCATGGGGACGGACAACCGGTAAGCGCGCTGGGTTGGGACGGTACGGGCCAGACGCTCGCCTTCGGCATGGAATCGGGCGAGGCCGGGATTCTCGCCCTGTGATCGCCGCAATAGCCCGTCTCACTGTGCTGGATTGCCCGCATTCCAGTGGTGACACTAACCTGTAGGGCAAGAGATTCGGAACTAACGCCGGGTGTCACTACTTATCTGGCTTGCGGCCGGCAAACCTCGAGGGGCAGGGGAATAAGTATGGCTATCACTCATAAATTGCGCCGTTTGGCTTCCGTTGCCTTGATTGGCGGCGGAATAGCCTTCGCGGCAATCTCGACTCCGATCGTGCTCGGCGCGCTCACACCAGCTGCGGCGCAGATTTCCGAAGACGCCCAGGTTGCACTTGAGCAGTACGGCAGTTGGCGCCCGCATCCGCGGTTCGGCAACGTCTGGGTACCGACCGGCGTGCCGCCGGACTGGCGCCCATACGCTTACGGTCACTGGGTTTATACCGATGAGTGGGGCTGGTACTGGGTCTCCGATGATGTCGAGGCTGATTGGGGCTGGGTCGTCTACCACTACGGCCGTTGGGCATTCGAGCGAGGCTTCGGCTGGTATTGGGTGTCGGGTGACGAGTGGGCGCCCGCATGGGTCGATTGGCGCTACGGCGACGACTATTCCGGTTGGGCGCCGCTGCCGCCGGACGAATTGATCGGAACGTATGAGGTCGAGCCGACGTATTGGGTCTTTGTGCCGACCCGCTACATTGCTGCGCCACGCTTGCGCACTTACTATGTGCCCGTTCAACGTCGTTCGGTGATTTTGCGCTCTACACACATCGTCAATCGTACCTTTGCGGTGCGCGGCTCGCGGCTCGCGGTCAATCCCGGCATCTCGCCGGCTTTCGTTGCCCGTGTGAGCGGCGCGCCGGTATCAACTTTCCGAGTGCGTCCACGCGTATTTGCCTCGACGCAAGGTGTCGCGGGTGCGGTGCAAATTCGCCGCGAAGATTTAGGCGGCGCGCGAGGCGGCAGGCCGGGAGGCCCCGGCGGTCCCGCTGGGCCGGGCGCACGAACGCGCCTGGGCACTGTCTCTGTCGAGCGGACGACGGCGGTGATTCAGCCAAGCGCTGCGGGCACCGCTCCGCAGCCACTCGGAAAAAACGAGCCCGGCCGATTGGGAACACATCC
Source organism: uncultured Alphaproteobacteria bacterium (assembly GCA_963810125.1). GTDB lineage: Bacteria > Pseudomonadota > Alphaproteobacteria > Rhizobiales > Xanthobacteraceae > Pseudolabrys. Next base: position 337,914 of record CAWEMK010000003.1, on the reverse strand, counting down.
GCCGCGCGCCGCGCAAGGCGCGGCACCGACGCCGTCGATCGCGCCCGTGCAAGGGCAGCCGCCGTCACCGCCTCCACCGTCACCGCCTCCATCGTCACCGCCTCCACCGCCGCCGCCAAATGCTGGCGGGCCAACGCCGCCACCGGGCTCAGGTTTGCGCTCGGGGCCGCCGCCGACCACGACGGCGCCGACGACTACCGCGCCGACGACTGCACCCACGCCAACTCCATCCACGACGCCGCCAGGAGCGAATGTGCCGGCTGAGCGGCTGGAGCGGCGCGAAGAACGTCGTGATCTGCGTCCACCAGCTGGTGCGGGCGGCGGAACGCCGCCGGCTGGACAGCCGGCTCCGCCGACACAGCCGAATATTGTGCGGCCGATTCCGCCACAGACACCGCCGCCTCCGCCGCCACCTCCGCCGCAAGAGCGGCGGGTGCAGCCGCCGCCACCACCTCCACCTCCACCTCCGCCGCAGCAACGGCAGGTGCAGCCGCCACCGCCGCCCGCGGTGCGTCCGCCGCCGCCTCCGCCGCCCGCTGTGCGTCCGCCGCCGCCGCCACCACCGCCGGCCGCCCGTGCACCTGCGCCGCCACCACCACCACCGGCTGCGCGCGCGCCCGCGCCGCCGCCGCAAGCACCGCCGCCGAAGAAGCCACCACCGAAGCCGGGTGAGAAGCCGCCTGAGCCGCCGAAGTAGCGTGCGTCACTGACCGGATACGAAACGGGCGGCCGTGAGGCCGCCCGTTGCGTTTCATGTGTCCGCCGGTAGCGCTGCTCAGCGCACGAGCACGTTCTTGAACTGCCACGGATCGCGCTTGTCGATCTCTTCCGGAAACAGACCAGGCCGCCGGGTGAGGGGCGTCCAGTCGGTATAGGTGCCAACCACCGGCCCCAGATAGGGCGTCTGCACCTCAAGACAGCGGCGGAAATCCATCTCGTCGGTTTCGACGATTCCGGCGTTCGGGTTTTCCAGCGCCCACACCATGCCGGCGAGCACCGCCGAGGTCACTTGCAGACCGGTGGCGTTCTGGTAGGGCGCGACGTCGCGGGTTTCGTCGATCGAGAGCTGCGAGCCATACCAGTAAGCGTTCTTCTTGTGGCCGTAGAGCAATACGCCAAGCTCATCGATGCCATCGGCGATCTCGTGTTCGTCCAGAATGTGCATCTGCTTCTGGCGCTCGCCCTCGCGGCCGAACATCTCGTGCAGTGACAGCACGGCGTCGTTGCAGGGGTGATAGGCATAGTGGCAGGTCGGACGATAGACCAACTTGCGACCCTGGCGGAGCGTGAAGTAGTCGGCGATCGAGATCGACTCATTATGGGTGACCAGGAAGCCGTACTGCGCTTGTGCCGTTGGCGTCCACGAGCGGACCCGGGTGTTGGCGCCAGGCTGCAACAGAAAAATCGCCGCGCCACAGCCCGACTTGTGTTTGCGGGCGTTTGCCGGCGTCCACTTTTCGTGCGTGCCCCAGCCGAGTTCGGCCGGCTGCAAGCCCTCCGATATGAAGCCTTCGACCGACCACGTATTGACGAACACGTCCATCGCCTTGGGTTGCTTGGCGCGCTGGGTATCGCGCTCGGCGATATGGATGCCCTTGATGTTGGCTCGCTTCGCGAGCCGCGCCCATTCCTCGCGTGTCTTGGGCTCCTTGAACTTCAAGCCGGTATCGCCCGCGATATTGAGAAGCGCCTGCTTGACGAACCAGGACACCATCCCGGGATTGGCGCCACAGCACGACACCGCGGTGGTACCGCCCGGGCGCTTACGGCGCGCCGCGAGCATGGTCTCGCGCAATGCGTAATTTGATCGTGCTTCCGGCCCGAGCTTCGGATCGAAATAAAAGCCCGACCAGGGCTCGACGACGGTGTCGATGTAGAGCGCGCCGATTTCCCGGCAAAGCTCCATGATGTCGAGCGATGAGGTGTCGACCGATACGTTCACGCAAAACCCCTGGCCGCCGCCGGCGGTAAGGAGCGGGGTAAGGAGGTGCCGGTAGTTATCCTTGGTGACAGCCTGGTGGATGAAGCGGATGCCCCGCTCGTCCAGCATCTTGCGATCCTTGTCCTCCGGGTCGATGACCACGAAGCGGGCCTTGTCGTAGGCGAAATGGCGCTCGATCAGCGGGAGCGTGCCTTTGCCGATCGAGCCGAAGCCGATCATCACGATAGGCCCGTTGATGCGGGCATGTACTGGCCATTTGGGCATCGTCAACGTCTCCCCCCGGGGCTCGGTCATATCCGCGACAGAGCGCGAACGGAATAGTGGCCGAGCAAAAGCCCGTCCGGCGTCCACGACATTCTGGCAGATTATGCGGCGGAGACCGCGCGGTGCGGCTGAGAAATCGGTTGTCCGGCCGGGCGCAACAGGCCGCGAGCACCATCGAGCGCGCCGGGTACAAGTTCGAGGGCAAGCAAGCGGTGGCGCTCAAAGGGGCCAGGCATGCGCAGGTCAGCCGTTTTCCCGGCCGAGAAGCCGAATCGGCTGTAATAGGCCGCGTCGCCGACCAGGACGATGGCGCGGTGGCCGAGGCGGCTCGCAGCGGCGACCGCACGACGCACCAGCGCCGCACCAACGCCCCGGTTTCGGCAGTCAGTGGCGACGGCGACGGGTCCGAGCAACAATGCCGGCTCGCCGGTGCCACAAACGAGAGTCCAAAGCCGGGCGGTGCCAATGACGCGCTTGCCGTCCGTTGCCACGAAAGCGAGGCCTTCGGCCGGCGAGCGGCCATCGCGCAGGCGCTGCGAACTTTTGCGCCAGCGGCGTTTGCCGAAGGCCTCGTCGAGGAGTGCCTCGCGCGCGGCTGCGTCAGGAGGGCGTTCTTTTCTGATCGAGATCATCGCATTTGCTCCCGCCCCGGCGCGCGATCGGGCGCGCGCTCCGGAGGCGTCAATTGTGGGATGGAGGGAGCCGGCGGAGCCGGCTCCCGGGATGTCAGATGTGATAGGTCTTCAGCGGCGTGAAGCCGTTGAACGAGACCGACGAGTAGGTCGCCGTATAGGCGCCGGTGCCCTCGATCAGGACCTTGTCGCCGATTTCCAGGCTGACCGGGAGCATGTAGGGCTCCTTCTCGTACAGCACGTCGGCGGAGTCGCAGGTCGGCCCTGCCAGCACGCACGGCGCCATGGCGTCGCCGTCGTGCGGGGTGCGGATCGGGTAGCGGATCGACTCGTCCATCGTCTCGGCGAGGCCGCCGAACTTGCCGATGTCGAGGTAGACCCAGCGGACGTCGTCTTCCTCGCTCTTCTTGGAAACAAGGACGACCTCGGCTTCGATGATACCGGCGCCGCCGACCATGCCGCGGCCCGGCTCGATGATGGTTTCCGGGATACGGTTGCCGAAATGCTTGCGCAGCGCCTTGAAGATAGCGTTGCCGTAGGTCTTAACCGTCGGCACGTTCTTCAGGTACTTGGTCGGGAAGCCGCCGCCGAGGTTAACCATCGACAGGTTCATGCCGCGCTCACCACATTCCTTGAACACGGCGGCCGCCGAGGCAAGCGCGCGGTCCCAGGCGTGCTGGTTGCGCTGTTGCGACCCGACATGGAACGACACCCCGTGCGGTTCCAGACCGGCTTTGAGGGCATGCTCGAGCACGTCCACCGCCATGGCCGGTTCGCAGCCGAATTTGCGCGACAACGGCCATTCCGCGCCGACGCAATCCGACAGGATGCGGCAGAACACGCGGCTGCCGGGCGCGGCCCGAGCGACCTTTTCGACTTCCGCCTTGCAGTCGACCGCATAGAGGCGGACGCCAAGCGCGTAGGCGCGGGCGACATCCCGCTCCTTCTTGATCGTATTGCCGTAGCTGATGCGGTCAGGCGTAGCGCCGGCCGCCAGCGCCATTTCGATCTCCGCGACCGAGGCGGTGTCGAAGCACGACCCGAGCTTGGCCAGCAGCGCCAGAACTTCCGGCGCCGGGTTGGCCTTCACGGCGTAGAACACGCGTGTGTCGGGCAGGGCCTTGGCGAAGGCATTATAGTTGTCGCGCACGACGTCGAGGTCGACGACGAGGCAAGGGCCTTCATCATTACGTTTGCGTAGAAACTCGCGGATGCGCTCAGTCATTGGCGCTATTCCCCACAGCTAAAGGGCGTCTTGAGCCCTTGGTGACGCGGCTTGGGAGCCTGCCGTCTGCGCGCGATGGGGACGCGCCGACGCCTGCACTCCTGCTGCCGCTCAGCTGCCTTGGATTGGATGGGGGAGACCCCCGCCCGCACGGCCGGCAAAGATGAACAAGCCTCTTCGGTGACCCGCGCCGGTGGTGGAGACCGGCAGAGACCAAGGAAGCCCGATCGTCGTTGCTTTAAGCCGCGTCCCCTGCTGAGAGCAGAGTGTGCTGGTTTCGCCTCCAGCTGCCGGTCAGATTTCTTGGAGAGTTTTGGCTTCTCTCTCCAGGCGGCTGGCGGGCCTCTTGTCCCGCTACCTACCGACCGACACACGGCCACAGGCACGTGCGAAATTGGGCACACCCGAAATAACATTTTTTTCGGGTTGTGCAAGCGAATTAGTTCGCTGCACCAAAAAACTTTCTTAACTTTTTGTTTCCGAGTTTGCTCGCGACGCGTTCAGTTGCGCGCGGTGAACGGCTCGATGCGGTGCGCGTTGCGCACGAACTGCGCCATGATGGCGATGCCGCAGAGCACGAACAGTCCGTCGAGGACTCGCTGCCCGATGCTGCCGAGGTCGAACAGAGTGGCGAGCGCCCACGAACCGGCGAAGGCAGCGCCGAACACCTCGGCGCCAATCAGGATGGCGGCGCTGATCACAGTGACGACGTTAAGCCATACGATACGGCGGCTTTCGGCCATGAGGGTCTCCCTTGCGAGGCCGCAATGTCTCTGAATCCGGCTGCCGGATCAAGTCCATAGCGAGAGCGCCGGATCGCCCCGGCGCCTTTGATCTTGCTCATGGCGCCGATGAGCAAGGTGTCAAAGGTTAACGAATGGCACCCGACAGCGAGCTCAAGACGGCCCGGCCATACCTCGCAGGCCTCGCAGCGGCGGGGCTGGCGGCAGGCGTTGTGGCGAGCCTCGCGGGTCACGGCGACTGGGCGAGGTTGATCTGGACAGCGGTCACGCTACCGGTGCTGACGGCGCTCCTCATCGAAATTGTGACCAGCTTGCGGCGCGGAGATGTCGGCCTCGACATCGTTGCTGCCCTGTCCATGACAGCGGCGCTGACCTTCGGCGAGAGCCTCGCCGCATCCATCGTTGCCTTGATGTATGGCGGGGGCCAGTACCTCGAGAGCTTCGCTGAAAAGGCGGCCCGGCGCGAAATGACCGCGCTGTTGTCACGGGTGCCGCGCACCGCCATCCGGCACCGTGACGGACAGCTGGAAGAGGTCGCCCTCGAATTGCTCCAGCCTGGTGACCGGCTGTTGATACGGCGGGGTGACGTCGTGCCGGTCGACGGCACGGTGGCCGGGGGAATAGGGATCCTCGACCAGTCGGCGCTGACCGGCGAGTCCTTGCCCGTAAAGATCCCGCTCGGCGAGGCCGCCATGAGCGGCTCAACCAATGTCGGGGAAGCCTTCGATCTGGTGGCGACGCGGCGGGCCGCAGAGAGCACCTATGCCGGCATCGTCCGGCTCGTTGAGGCAGCCCAGCGCGCGCGTGGACCAATGTCGCGCATGGCCGACCGTTACGCTCTCCTGTTCCTCGCCGTCACAGTCGTACTCGCGGTCGTCGCCTGGGCCCTGACGGGCGATCCGATCCGCGCGGTGGCCGTGCTCGTGGTGGCAACACCATGTCCGCTCATCCTGGCAGTACCGGTCGCGATCGTCTCCGGCCTTTCTCGCGCGGCCAAGCTCGGCATTCTCATTAAAGGCGGCAAGGCGATCGAGACGCTGGCGCGCGTCCGGTCGCTCGTCATCGATAAGACCGGCACGCTAACCGTCGGCCAGGCGACGATTGTCTCAGCCGAGACGGCCGATGGGGTGTCAGGCGATGAGTTGCTGCGAATCGTTGCATCGCTCGACCAGGCATCCAAGCATGTGATCGCCCAGACCATCGTCGCCGAGGCGCGACGCAAGGATTTGATCCTGGCGGTTCCGTCCGACGTCACGGAGACGCCGGGCGAGGGTGTCACCGGCACGGTTGAGGGTCATAAGGTCGTCGTGGGGGGCTTGCGTTTCGTTACCGGTAAAATTCCCGATGCCGGCTTTTCGCTCCTGCCCCACGATCGGCCGCCCGGCGCGCTCGCGGTTGCCGTGGCGATCGACGGAAGCCTCGCTGGCGTTCTTGTGCTCGCGGACGAACTGCGCGCAGGCACCGAAGCCTTGCTGCGCGAGCTTCGGAGCATGGGCATCGAACGGATTGTTCTGGCGACCGGCGACCGCCATGAGGTTGCAGAATCCATTGCTGCCGGCCTCTCGCTCGACCTCGTGCGTTCGGAATTGACGCCCGACCAGAAGATTTTGGTGGTCTTGTCGGAACGCAAAAATGGCCCGGTAATGATGATCGGCGACGGCGTCAACGATGCGCCCGCTCTGGCAGCGGCCGATGTCGGCGTCGCGATGGGTGCGAAGGGGGCTGCCGCCTCGGCCGAGGCCGCCGATGTGGTGCTGCTGGTCGACCACCTCGATCGTATTCTTCCCGCCATCAGGATTGCGCGCCGCTCGCGTTATATCGCGTTGGAAAGCGTGGTGGCCGGCATCGGCCTGTCGACCTTGGCGATGATCGCCGCCGCGGTCGGCCTCCTTGCACCGGTCCAGGGCGCCTTGCTGCAGGAAGTGATCGACGTGGCGGTGATCTTCAACGCCCTGCGCGCCTTGCGCGGCTAGGTCGCGGTTTAACGGACCGGCTATGGCGGGACTTCGTCATCTGGTAGATTCAATGCCCGCAGTGGACCTCGTTTTGCAAATTCAGTCCAATGAACGAAAGCGATAGGGCAAGGAGCTCAACGATGCGATACCTATTGGCGACTTTTGCAATATCCCTTGGATTGCTTCTGGTTGCGGGCGACGCCGTCATTGCACAGTCGGCGGCGCCGGCATCCATGAGCAAGCGCGCATTGCGCAAGCAAGACAGCCAGGTGTGCACGCAGCAGGCGGCGCATGAAAATGTCGCCCGCCGGAACCTGGCCGAATTTGTCCGCAAATGCATGGCCGACCGGCAGGCGGAGCGAAGAAAGCAGAGTGCGGATGAAACTCGCATAAAAAGAGGGATGGCGATCGAAGAGGGGGCCGCCATCCTGGATGTGCGGAACCGGGAGCGGCGCGAACAGCTCGAAAAGGAAGCCGCCAAACGGGCCGACTGCAACAAGCAGGCAAATGAGCAGAAGCTTCGCGTCGCCGAGCGCCGTAGCTTCGTCAAGAAATGCATCGCCCAGTAAATTCTTTTTGCTGATTATTTTTCGTACTTTTTGATCGCAGCGTCCGGTTTTCCGCCTATATAGGCCGCATGAAACGCTCGAAGACAGCGGCTACGCCCGAAGACCGAAACCCCCTGATCGCGGACTGGACCGGCGCCTTCGCGCTGCCGCCATTCGCATCGATCAAGCCTAAGCATTTTCGTTCCGCGTTCGACCATGCTCTTGCGGCGCATCGTTCCGAAATTGACGCGATTGCCGCTAACGCGTCGACGCCGAGTTTCGACAACACCATCTTGGCCCTGGAAAAGAGCGGCCGCGAGCTTGATCGTGTCGCTAATGTCTTTTTTGTGCTCACCGGCGCCGACACGTCGGACGAAATCGAAGCGATCGAGCGCGAGATCTCGCCGCTGCTCGCCCGGCACAATAACGCGCTCTATCTCAATCGGGTGCTCTATTCTCGCATCGCCGTTCTCTACGAACAGCGCGACGCGCTCGGCCTTGATGCCGAGCAGGCGCGGGTCGTCGACCGCTATCACACCCGTTTCGTGCGGGCGGGTGCGGGCGTCGAGCAACAGGCGCAGGATCGGCTCGCTGCAATCAACGAGCGTCTCGCAAGCCTCGGCACGCAGTTCAGCCAAAATGTGCTGGCCGATGAGAAATCCTTCGCGATGGTTCTTGAAGAGAGCGACCTTGCCGGGCTGCCGGATTTTGCCCGCACGGCGGCGCGTGCCGCCGCTGGAGAACGCGGCCAGGCCGGAAAATTTGCCATTACTCTGGCGCGCTCTTCGATCGAGACTTTCCTTCAGTTCTCGTCCCGGCGCGACCTGCGCGAAAGGGCATTCCAGGCCTGGATTCGGCGCGGCGAAAATGGTGGGGAAACCGACAACCGTGCGCTGATCGCCGAAATGGTGGCGTTGCGCCACGAGCGCGCGAAACTGCTCGGTTTTGCAAATTTTGCCGACTACCGCCTCGACGATCAGATGGCGAAGACGCCGGCTGCGGCGCGCGATCTGCTCGACAACGTCTGGGCGCGGGCGCGCGCGAAAGCGGCCACGGAACGCGACGCTCTTCAGGCCATGATCGCGGAAGAGGGCGGCAATTTCGCGCTGGCTGCCTGGGATTGGCGGTACTACACCGAGAAGCTGCGCAAGGCGCGGTACGATCTCGACGAGGCTGAGATCAAACCGTACTTCCAGCTCGACAAGATGGTCGAGGCGACTTTTGAAACGGCGCGCCGCCTGTTCGGCCTCTCGTTCAAACCGGCCACTGCGCCGCTTTATCACCCTGATGCACGGGCGTGGGATGTGACCGATGCACAAGGCCGTCACGTCGCGTTGTTTATCGGCGACTATTTTGCGCGCAGTTCCAAACACAGTGGCGCCTGGATGACTTCGTTGCGCGATCAAGAGAAGCTGATAGGCGACATCCGGCCTGTCATCCTCAACGTCTGCAATTTCTCCAAGCCCGCGCCTGGCGAGCCTGCGCTGTTGTCATTCGACGACGCGCGCACCCTGTTTCATGAATTTGGCCATGCGCTGCACGGAATGTTGTCGAACGTCACCTATCCGCTGCTTGCGGGGACGGCGGTGCCGAGCGATTTCGTCGAACTGCCCTCGCAGCTTTACGAACATTGGCTCGAAGTGCCGGGGATATTGCGGCAATACGCGCGTCACGCCGCAACCGGTCAGCCAATACCTCAGGCTCTGCTCGACCGGCTGCTGGCAACGCGCACGTTCAATCAGGGCTTCGCGACCGTGGAGTATACATCCTGCGCTCTGGTCGACCTCGACCTTCATTCGGCGTCCGACGTGTCGGCGCTCGACGTTGCGGAATTCGAACGCAAGGATCTCGAGCGCATCGGCATGCCGGCGGAAATTGTAATGCGGCACCGCTTGCCGCAATTCCAGCATCTGTTTTCCGGCGGTGGTTACGCGGCTGGCTATTACTCGTACATGTGGTCGGAGGTGCTCGATGCCGACGCCTTCGCGGCCTTCGAGGAGACGGGCGATGCGTTTGATCCGGTGATGGCAAAACGGCTGCGCGATTTTATCTACAGTGCCGGCAATCTGCGCGATCCTGTGGAGGCCTATAAATCCTTCCGTGGCAGGCTGCCGACTGTCGATGCGCTGTTAAAAAAACGCGGGCTGGTCGACGCGGCGATCAAGGCGCCATGAGCGCTATTGGAGCCGGGTTGGCCTTGGCTTGTGTCGTCTCGAAGGCCGGTTGGCCTGAAAACAGCGAGACACAGATGAGCGCTATAATGACGATTTCGAAGCAGATCTCGACGAGCTTTTCCATAATGTCCTCCCTCGCGACGGTTCCAAAATCTTCAGGAAGCGATTTACGTCCCTGCCCATTTGTGTGCGTGAGGCGCTACAAGGTTCACGAGGCAAAAAATTCAAATATTTCAAGGATATTGCCGTCTGGCGCGGGGGCTGAATGAGCCTTCATAGTGCCGGACATCGCCGCGGTGTCGTTTGTGCCCCGCATGCGGCTACCGTCGAGGACGGCCGCGCGATCCTCGCCGAGGGGGGCAATGCAATTGAAGCGATGCTCGCGATGGCTGCGAGCATTGCCGCCGTTTACCCGCACATGAACCATATCGGGGGCGATGGCTTCTGGCTGATCCGCGAACCCTCAGGCCGTGTGCGCGCGATCATGGGTGCCGGTTACGCCGGTGGCCGCGCCACGCGGCAGCTTTACCGCGAGGCCGGTTACGATGAAATTCCGACACGAGGCCCGCTCGCCGCGCTCACAGTGCCGGGCGCGGTGGCGACTTGGATGCTCGCGGCCGAGGCGGCGAAAGCCAATCGCGGGAAGCTGCCGCGCGACGTGCTGTTATCGGCCGCCATCAAACATGCGCGCGAAGGCTACGTGGTGACGCGCAGCCAGGTGCGCCTGACGGCGGAAAAATTGCCCGAGATGAAAGACGCGGGTGGCTTCGCCGGCGCGTTTTTAATCGACGGCAAGGTCCCGGAAGTGGGCGCGCGCATTAAACAAACTGCTTTCGCCGCCACCCTCGACCAACTCGCGCTAGCTGGACTTGACGATTTCTACCGCGGCGATGTTGGCCGCGAGATTGCCGCCGACCTAGAACGTATCGGCAGCCCGGTGACGCGCGCCGATCTGGAGAAATTCGAGGCCAGGATTGCCGAGGCGCTCAGCGTCCCGATCCAGGCCGGTACGCTCTACAATACGCCACCACCGACGCAGGGACTTGCCTCGCTGATCATCCTCGCTCTGTTTGATCGTTTGCGTGTGGGGGAGGGTGAAAGCTTCGAGCACATCCACGGGCTGGTCGAGGCGACCAAACGTGCGTTCCGCGTGCGTGACAAGGTCATCATGGATACCGATAAGATCAAGGCCGACTTCGATCACTATCTTTCGCCGGCATTCCTCGATGCCGATGTAAAGAGGATCGATCCAAAAAAGGCCGCACGCTGGCCGGCGCCTTATGGCGAAGGCGATACGATCTGGATGGGTGCGGCGGACGCGAACGGCCTCGTTGTCTCCTACATCCAGTCGCTCTACTGGGAGTTCGGCTCCGGCTGCGTACTGCCGCGGACCGGCATCCTGATGCAGAACCGCGGCGCCAGCTTTTCACTCGATCCAAAGTCGCTCAACGCTTTGGCGCCTGGCCGCCGTCCATTCCACACGCTCAACCCTGCGATCGCCGAGCTCAAGGATGGGCGTGTCATCGCCTACGGGACCATGGGCGGCGACGGCCAGCCGCAAAGCCAGGCCGCCGTGTTCACGCGCTACGTGACATTCCGCCAGCCGCTCGAGCGTGCGCTCGACGCGCCGCGCTGGCTGCTCGGGCGGACATGGGGCTCGACCCATACAAATCTGCGAATGGAATCCCGCTTCGACGGCAACTTGATCGATCGCCTGCTCTCGGCCGGGCACGATGTCGCCATTCTGGACGAGCCTTATTCCGACACGATGGGCCATTCTGGCGCCGTTGTGCGGCATCCCGACGGTTCGCTGGAAGGCGGCCACGATCCGCGCGCCGACGGCGGCGCGGCGGGCGTCTGATCTCGGGTGGTTACGCTAAAGCTATATGCAACACAGTTACACGTCACTTTTGCGCCGCAGTCCGTGGTATGTTGCACGCGCATGATAGCCGCCATCCGCATTCTCCTCACCGCATTCGCTGCACTCGTTATCGCTGCGCCCGCGCAGGCGCATCCACATGTCTGGGTCACGATGAAGTCCCAGCTTATTTATGCGCCGGATGGAAGCATCACCGGCATTCGTCACGCATGGTCGTTCGACGACATGTTCTCCACCTTCGCTTTGCAGGGCATGGAGAGTAAGGAAAAAGGCAAGTTCACGCGCGAGGAACTGGCGCCGCTTGCGAAGGTCAACGTCGAGTCGCTCAAGGAATACGATTACTTCACCTACGCGACCGCCGACGGCACCAAAACTGAGCTGGCAGAGCCCACGTCCGATTATTGGCTGGACTACACGGATCAGGTACTGACGCTGCATTTCACATTGCCGTTCAAGACGCCAGTGAAAGCCAAAGAGCTGAAACTTGAGATCTACGACCCGACCATTTTTGTCGACTTCTCGTGGGCAAAGGATGACCCGGTACAAGTCGTTGGCGCGCCACAATGCAAGGGCGAGGTGGTCCAGCCGCGCGAAATGACCTTTGCCGAAGGAAAGAAACTGAGCGAGATCCCCGCCGACCAAAAAAATACGACAATGGCCTGGGGCGCCCAGTTCGCGAACAAGATTCTCGTGCATTGTCCGTAAGGCGTGAAGTGGGGCGGCGCGTCGGCAAGAGGTTCATGCTGCGATGAAGTGGTCGGCCCCAAAGTCCGCTTGGGCGCGCTGCGCCCTTGCACTCATCGGCATTCTCTTCGCTGTTGTCGCCGTTGATGCCGCGCTTGCACAGCCGTTCGGCATGACACGCGCCGCATCGCCAGCCGAGGTTGGCGGATTGACCGGCTGGGTCCTCGCCAAGCAGGCTGAATTCTATCAAATGTTTTCCGGTCTCATCCGCGCGTCGAAGTCCGACGGTAAGGCGGCCTATACACTGCTCGGCATCTCATTTCTTTACGGGATATTCCACGCGGCTGGTCCCGGCCACGGCAAGGCGGTGATCTCGTCCTACCTGGTCGCGAACGATGAGACCTGGCGGCGCGGCATCGTGCTGTCATTCGCGTCAGCAATCCTTCAGGCATTCACTGCCATTGCCCTCGTCGGCATTGCGGCCGTGTTGCTCGGCGCCACCGCCAAAGCGATGGGAAATACGGTACGCGTGATCGAGATCGTCAGCTACGGCTTGATTGTTGTGATTGGCTTGCGGCTGTTGTGGGTCAAAGGCCGTGCCTTTTTAAAACTGCTGCGCGCTGGTACGCGCGACCATCACCCGCACGACCATGCCCACGATCACGGCCACGATCATCACGGTCATTCGCAGGGACATGATCATCATCATGACCATGGCGACGAGGCCTCGGCTTGGGGCCACGCGCACGCCCCGGAGCCACGGGAACTGACTGGACAACATTGGCTGCGACACGGGCTCTCTGCAATTATTGCCGTCGGTTTGCGGCCGTGTTCGGGCGCGATCATTGTGCTGGTGTTTGCGCTGGCACAGGGCCTGTTCTGGATCGGCGTGGCGTCGACTTTCCTGATGGGGCTTGGCACGGCGATCACGGTTGCGGCCATCGCCACGCTTGCGGTTGGCGCGCGCGGTCTCGCCGGCCGCTTTGCAAAGGCAAAGCCGGGTGCCGGAATGATCTTGATACGCGGATTGGAAACCGCGGCCGCGCTCGTGATTGTCGTGTTCGGCGCGGCCCTGCTCACCGGTTACATGGTGAGCGAGCGGCTGATGGGTGTTTAGCTACTGAAATCATCGGCCGTCAATTCAATCGGCTCGCCGTGCGGCGTGCGGTCGCAAGCGCGGTCCCAGGCATCGCGATAGCGATGCAGGGTGTCCCGCGTCGTCACGCCCTTTTCGGCCACCAGCTTTTCCAGCGTATTGAGCCAATGTAAGTAATAGGTCTCGCCGGTGTCGGGGTCGCCGGCGGCCTGCGCGCGCTTGATCTCGGCCGCAAGCGCGGCCGCCCATTCACTCCACGAGAAAACGCCGCGCTCGTACAGCGCAAGGGTCATCGCGAAGGCTTGCGCCTCCCACGGCTCGCGGAATACCGGGCCGTCGGCGTCGCGCGGTACACCCGGCACCGCGATCGCAGCACGCATTGCCGCTTGGGGGTCCATTCCCATCAGATAGCCTCGAGGTAAGGCTCCCAGGCGTCGATCGAGACTTTGGTGGTCGGATCGCCTTCAGGTCCCCACAATTCGCGCCCGTCGAAACGCACCGTGTAGAGCCATTGCGGATTTTCGCCGGCGCCCGTCGCGTTGCTGTCGGGAAACACATGGTATCCGATCACGCGCTCAACGGTGCCGACGCGGCCGCGCACATAGCGTGGCAGCCGCGTGTGGGTGGGTGGATTGATGTTCTTCGTCCGGACTTTGTCACCAACCTTGAACACCGCCGACGTGTTTGTTGGCCGCTCAGTCGGCCCGCCGCGATAGAGAACTTTTGCGACATCCCCGGGCGAGAGGATGCGCTTCACCGGCTTCGGCGAAGCCAGCGCGTGTCCGGCGACGATTTCCTTCTCCGTCACCAGTTCGCGCTCTTTAAGCAACGTCACCAGTCCGGCGAACCAGATCTGGTAGTAGCTCATCGACAGATATTTGCCAGGTGGACGGTTCTCGCGCGCGAAACGCGACATATCGATATTCCAGCCGCCGGGTCTGCCCATCGCGAGCGTGAGCGCGAATGCGCGCTTTTCCCATTCGTCGTGAAATACCGGCTCGTTTGGCTCGGGCTTGACCGGGCCATGGCCGTGCATGCCGCCGAGATCCTGACCGCCGTTCACTATGTGACGTCCTTGGGAGATTTCGGCAGTCCGGTGCCGATCATGGAATCCCGCGTGACGAGCTGTGCGAGTTTGTCTTCGCTCCAGCCATCCGTGCCGCCAGGACGCATCGGCACCACGAGGTAGCGAATCTCGGCCGTCGAATCCCAGATGCGGATTTCGGTGTCTTTCGGCAGCGCCACGCCGAAATCGGTCAGCACGCCGCGCGGATCGGAAACCGCGCGCGAGCGGTAAGGCGCCGATTTGTACCAGACGGGTGGAAGCCCCAGCACCGGCCACGGGTAGCAGGAGCATAGCGTGCACACGACCATGTTGTGCAGCGTCGGAGTATTCTCGAGCGCGACAATGTGTTCGCCCTGGCGACCGGCATAGCCCAGCTCGGCGATGGCCGGTGTCGCATCCGTGAGGAGACGCGCGCGATAGGCTGGATCGGCCCAGGCTTTGGCGATCACGCGGGCGCCGTTGCGCGGACCGACTTTCTTTTCATAGGTCTCGATCAGGAGATCGAGCGAAGCCGGATCGACATAGCCTTTTTCGGTGAGCACCGTTTCCAGCGCGCGCACGCGCAACTGGGTTTCCGAGAGCTCGGAATGGTCGTGATCGTGGTGATGGTGGTCGTGGTCGTGCCCGGACATGACCTCACTATAAGCAAAAGGTCGGCCTTTGTGCCATCATTGGCGCCATGAGTTTTATGCATATGACCGCATTTGCCGACCGCATCGACCGCCTGACAGCGGCGATCGGCCGCGCCGCCGCCTGGCTGGTGCTGGCGGTCGTGCTGCTGCAATTCGCGTTGGTTGTGGCGCGTTACCTTTTCGGGATCGGGTCGATCTGGCTCACCGAGACTGTGATCTATGGTCACGCGGCGGTATTCATGTTGGCGGCGGCCTGGACATTGCAGATCGGCGGCCATGTGCGGGTGGATATTTTCTATGCGGATGCATCGGCGCGCACGAAGGCGCTGATCGATCTGGCCGGAAGCGTGCTGCTGCTGTTGCCGTTTGCGTTCGTGCTGTTCCTGCTGGCGGTGCCGTATGCCGCTCGCTCATGGGCGATCCTCGAGCATTCGCAGGAGGCGAGCGGGTTGCCGCTCGTCTTTGTGCTCAAGACGCTGATCCCGCTGTTTGCGTTGCTGATGGCGTTGCAAGGCATCGCGCAAGCGATCCGCGCGGCGGCTGCGCTGTCGAGGGCGCGCTGATGCTGCTCGCCGAAACGCTCGCAATCCTGATGGTGGCTGCAGTCGTCGTCGCGCTGATGGCTGGCTATCCCGTCGCGCTGACGCTCGCCGGTGTATCGCTGGTGTTTGCGCTTATCGGCGATGCGCTGGGCATCATGAGTCTCGGCATCCTCGGCGCGCTGCCGCAGCGCATCTTCGGCGTCATGACGAACGAAGTCCTGTTGGCGATACCGTTGTTCATTTTCATGGGTGTGATGCTGGAGCGCTCGCGCATCGCCGAGGATTTGCTTGAAACGATGGGGCGCCTGTTCGGCACGCTGCGGGGAGGGTTGGGCATCTCGGTGGTCATCGTCGGCACGCTGCTGGCCGCCGCCAAAGGCGTCGTTGGGGCCACCACGGTGACGATGGGGCTGATCATGCTGCCGGCGATGCTGCGCTTCGGCTACGACCCGCGCCTTGCCGCCGGCACCGTCGCGGCAACCGCCACGCTCGCGCAGATTTTTCCGCCGGCAACCGTATTGGTTTTACTTGGCGACCAGCTCGGCAATGCCTATCAGGCCGCACAACTCTCCAAGGGCATATTCTCGCCGCGCTCCCTCACGGTCAGCGACCTCTTCGCCGGGGCGCTGGTGCCCGGCTTCGCGTTGGTCGCGCTCTATCTGCTATTCCTGATCGCAGTCGCAATCCTGTGGCCAAAGGCCTCGCCCGCGCTGCCGCCGGACTCGAAGGCGCCGCACGGCTTTGCGCTGGTGCGCCGTCTCGCGGAGGTGCTGGTCGCGCCGCTGGCACTCATAGCGGCCGTGCTCGGCTCAATCCTCGGCGGCATAGCGACGCCCACTGAGGCGGCATCGATCGGCGCGGTCGGCGCGATTTTACTGGCGGCGCGTAAAGCCCCTCTCTCAACGCTGCTGCGACCTGTGTCCGAGAAGACCACGCAGATCGTCAGCATGATTTTCCTGATCCTGATCGGCGCCACCATGTTCAGCCTGGTGTTTCGCGCGCTTGGCGGCGACGACATGGTGCATCGTGCGCTGTCCAACCTGCCGGGCGGCGCGCCCGGCGCCGTGCTCGCGGTGATGCTGGCAATGTTCCTGCTCGGGTTCGTTATGGACGCCTTCGAGATCATCTTCGTGGTTGTGCCGATCGTTGCGCCGACCCTTCTGGCAATGCCTGGCGTCGATCCGGTCTGGCTCGGCATCATGATGGCCGTGAACTTGCAGACCTCGTACATGCACCCGCCGCTCGGGCCCACGCTGTTTTTTCTCCGCGGCGTCGCGCCGCCGCAAATCACGACGCGTCATATCTACGTCGGGATTATTCCGTTCGTGCTGATCCAGCTGTTCGCGCTGGTGATGCTGTGGTTCGTCCCGGGGTTGGCGACCGCGGTGCCGCACGCACTCTACGGCCGCTAGCCCAGGTAGCGCTCAGCCGCGATCCAGATCCACACGGCGCCCGCGGCGAGCAACGACAGGCCGACCGCAGCCGAGCTCATGTCCTTTACGGTTTTGATGGCTGCATCATTTTTGCGGGTGACGCGGTCGCTCAGCTTCTCGATCGCCGTATTGAGCAGCTCAACGATCAGGATGAAAACGATCACCCCGATCAGCATGAACCGTCGGCCAACGTCCTCGGTCAGCACGAAGGCGAGCGGTATCGCCAGGGCCAGTAGAAATAGCTCCTGGCGAAAAGCGGCTTCCGATCGCGTCACGGCGACCAGGCCATTCCAGCTGTTGATCACCGCTTGCCAGATCCGGTCCACGCCAGCCGCCTATCCCATGCTCCACACGATAGGTACGGGTTTTTCGGTGTCTATTCCATATCGTTGCGGCCCCCGTGTATAACGGCATCCGCATGAAAGCCGCCGAGATGTTCAGCCTGAAAGGCCGCGTGGCGCTGGTGACCGGCGCATCCAGCGGTCTCGGCGTGCAATTCGCCAGGGCGCTGGCGGAAAACGGCGCCGCGATCGCGCTGGTAGCGCGACGGGCGGACCGCCTTAAGGCACTCAAGGACGAAATTGAAGGGAAGGGCGGGAAGGCGATCGCGATCGAAGCCGACGTCACCGACCGCGCCGCCATGACGCGCGCCTTCGATGTGGCGGAGAAGGCCTTTGGCACCGTCACGATCCTCGTCAACAATGCCGGCATCGCGCATGGCGGCCGCGCCGTCGAAATGCCGCCGGAGGAATGGCGCAAGGTGCTGTCGACAAATCTCGACGCGGTGTTTTTCTGGGCGCAGGAAGCCGCCCGCCGTATGCTGGCGGCAAAGAAGCAAGGCGCCATCGTTAACATCGCATCGGTGCTGGGGCTTGCCGTCGCCAAAGGCGCTGTTGCCTATGCGACGGCCAAGGCGGGCGTGGTGCAAGTCACCAAGGCACTTGCGGTCGAGCTCGCGTTCAAAGGCGTGCGCGTCAATGCCATCGCACCGGGCTGGTTCGTCACCGAAATGAATGACGACTATCTCGCCAGCGAAGCGGGCGCCGCGATCAAGCGCGAAATTCCGATGGGCCGTTTCGGCAATGCCGGCGATCTCGATGGAGCGCTCCTGCTGCTTGCATCGGACGCAGGTAGCTACATTACCGGTGCAACCATCGTCGTTGATGGCGGGCAGGTCATCGGGATCAGGGGGTAAGAATGGACTTCACGCTATCGCCCGAAATCGAAGACCTGCGTCAGCGCGTGCGCGCGTTCGTGGAAAAGGAGGTGCTTCCGCTGGAGGCCGATCCGGAAAATTTCTCCGACCATGAGAATATTCCGGAGGCACGGCTCGCCAAAGTGCGTGAGAAGGCGAAGAAAGCCGGACTCTGGGCGCCGCAATCGCCGAAGGAATTCGGCGGCATGGGCCTGCCGGTGGGTGCCTGGCCCGCGATCTACGAGGAAGCGGCCCGCTCGATCTTCGGCCCGCTCGCCATCCACTGCATGGCGCCGGACGACGGCAACATGAACCTTCTCGCGAAAACCGGCACGCCTGCGCAAAAAGAAAAGTGGCTGCGTCCGATCGTCGAGGGCAAGGTGCGCTCGGCTTTTGTGATGACCGAGCCGTATCCGGGCTCTGGTTCCGATCCCGGAATGATGCTCACGCGCGCTGAGAAAAAGAATGACCGCTATGTGGTGCGCGGACGCAAGTGGTTCATTACCGGTGCCGACGGCGCCGCGCATTTCATTCTGATTGCGCGCACCTCGGACGATCCCCGCCGCGGTCTCACCGCCTTCCTCTATCATAAGGACCAGCCTGGCTGGCGCATCCTGCGCCGCATTCCGATCATGGGGCCGGAGGAGCACGGCGGCCATTGCGAGCTTGAATTCGACGGCCTCGAGATTCCTTTCGAAAACGTCCTGATGACGGAAGGCGACGGCCTGCGTGCGACGCAGATCCGCCTCGGCCCGGCGCGGCTGACGCATTGCATGCGCTGGCTTGGCTTTGCCAAACGCTGCATGGAAATCGCACAGGAATACGTGGAACGGCGCGAGGGCTTCGGCATCAAGCTTGCCGATCGCGAAAGCGTACAGATCAAGCTGGGTGAGGTGGCACAACAGATACAGATCGGCCGCCTGCTCACCATGCACGCCGCCTGGAAGCTCGAACAGGGCTCGCGAGCGCGCAAGGAAGTGTCGATGGCGAAGGTGCAGGTCGCCGACGCGCTGCATAATGCGGCCGACGTCGCAATCCAGCTCAACGGCGCCCGCGGCTATTCCAAAGACACGATCCTTGAGTGGCTTTACCGCTACGCCCGCTCGGCGCGGCTCGTCGACGGCGCATCCGAGGTGCACAAGATGGTGCTGGCGCGCTTCATGCGCGAGGAAGGCCGCGACTTCTGGCAGTGGGGGTAAGCCAGGACGCGTACAGCATTCTCGGGCGTCATGCGCGGGCATAGCCGTCCGAAGGACGGCGTGCTTTCGCACGCCTATGACCCGCGCATCCATGATGAGTTGCAACGCGCAAAATCCTTACGAGTATCGTTGTTGACGGGCCTCATGGATTGCGGGGTCAAGCCCGGCAATGACAGCGGGGGGTCCGTTAAACGATCGCCTTGCGCAGGTTTGCGGTTTCGGTTCGCGCGGCCTTCATCAGGTACTGCACGTCGGACGCCGTAATGACAAAACGCGCGCCGAGCTTCACCAGTTCCGTGACGTGTTCGATATCGGCGCGGATACCGCCGACGCCAAGGTGCTTGCCGTGTGTCTTGCAGGCTTTCGCCGTCGCTTCATAGGCAGCGCGCAATTTCGGGCTTTTGAGTTCGCCGGGAATGCCCATGGCGGTGCAGAGATCATTGGAGCCGATCAGCAGCACGTCGATGCCGGGCACAGCGGCGATGGCATCGGCGTTGGCAATGCCCTCCGGCGTTTCCAGCATCGCAATGAGAACGGTTGCGTCATTGCCCTGCTTGTTGACGTCGGCGAGCGGTGTTGAGTGGTAGCCCTGCAAGGGACCGGCGCCGCTCACCGAGCGTTCACCCAGCGGCGGGAACCGGCAGGCGCGCACGAAAGTCTCGGCTTCGGCGCGTGTGCTGACATTCGGGCAAATAATACCGAGGGCGCCCATGTCGAGCAGGCGCGTTGCATCCTCGAACTGGTGACCGGCGATGCGTACCAGGGGCGCAATGCCGACAGGGAGCGCTGCAACACAGATCTGCGCCGCCGCGTCGAGCGAGATCGTGCAGTGCTCCATGTCGATGAATAAGGCATCGAAACCGCACGAGTCCGCAATCATCGCGATCTCGGCGGTGCGCGCCAGCCGCGTTGCCATGCACAGCGCGACTTCGCCGCGCGCCATGCGCTCCTGCATGCGATTGGTGACGGGCACGGCGTTATTTTTCAGTTACGGTAGCTGGTGTCGATCTTGTCGAGAATACGCAGATAGGCGGCCCAGTCGTGGCTGCCGCGACCGGCGTCGTGGTGCTCATATTGTTCGGCGGTCTTGGCGCAGACATCCGGCGGAATCTCGATTAACGGATTGCCGGTCGCTTCCATCATCAGCTGGATGTGCGCGGCTTCGAGCAGATGCGACATCAGCACGAATGCTTCCCGCGCGGTCTTGCCGACCGTCAGCATACCGTGATTTTGCATAATCATCGCACGGTTCTGGCCGAGATCCTTGGTGATCCGCTCGCGCTCGCCGAAATCCTCGGTGATGCCTTCATAGGCGTGAGAGCCGATGCGCTTGTAGAACCGCACCGCCGGCTGCGAGAGCATGCGTAAGCCGCTCTTGAGGCCGGCGAAAGCCATGCCGATTTCGGTGTGGACGTGGATCGCGCAGTTCACGTCCGCGCGGGCCGCCAGCACACCACCGTGCAGCGTGAAGCCCGGACGATTGACGCCGGACTTCTCATCCAGGTCTGCGTCCATCGAAACCTTGGCGAGATTGGAGGCGGTCACCTCGGTGTAGAGCAGGTCATGCTGCTTCATCAGGAACATGCGCGGCTCGCCCGGCACCCGCATGGATGAGTGATTGTAGATCACGTCATCCCAGCCATAATGTGCCGTCAGGCGATAAACCGCGGCGAGATCGACGCGCGCCTGCCATTCAGCCGGTGAAATTCCATCCCGTGAAATTTTGGAAACGCTGGCGAGCTTGTTCATCGGCGCAGTACTCCGTGAATTTGACCGGTACTCTACCATACCGGTGCTGCTTGGCCAGATCGCGCCGCGTCAGTATAGAAGATGCTGCAACGAGCGAGAGAAAATGACCCAACCAATCAAGATCCGCATGGGCGGCTATGGCCCACCGACGACCGGCTTCAGCAAGTCTCTGAAATTGATCGGCGACAAACTCGAGGCGCAGTTCGGCGAGGGCGTTGCCATTGAGTATGTCTACAACATCATGGATCACGGCCATAAAGCCGAAGACATCCTGACGATGGTTGAGGATGGGTCGATCACGCTGGGCTATCAGTCGTCGAGCTACCTCACCGACCGCGTGCCGGAACTAGGATTCGTCGATTTACCGTTCCTGTTCAGCAGCAACGCGCAGGCGCGCGCCGCTATGGATGGCGATCTCGGTGCATTCCTTGTTCGCAAAACTGAAGAGCGCATCAATTACCGTATTCTCGGCTGGTTCGAGAACGGCTTTCGCCATATCTCCAACCGCCTGCGACCAATCCATCTGCCTGCCGATATGAAGGCCATGAAGATCCGCGTGCTGCCGAGCGAAATCCAGAAACGCACGTTTGATTTGCTCGGCGCCGTCGCGATGCGCATGGACCTCACCGAGGCCATCGCTATGATCAAGGCCGGCACCCTGGATGCTCAGGAAAATCCGCTTGCCAATACGGTCACCTATGGCGTGCACAAGTTTCACAAGTTTCACACGCTCAGCTACCACTTCTATATTTCCCGGCCGATCTTTCTGCACCGGCCCTCGTTCGCGGCATGGCCGGCCGAACTTCAACGCGCGATGCAGGCCGCGGTGAACGAGGCGGTCGCATATCAGCGCAAGCTCGCGGTCGAAGAAAATGAACAGTCCTACAAGGCGATCGTGGCGGAAGGCTGCGAGATCAATGAGCTGACGCCGAAGGAACACGACGCTTTTGTTGGCGCGGTTCAGCCGGTTCTCGCTGACGCGCGCAAGACCTATGGCGACGCCATGTTCAAAATGGTGCCAAAGGCCTGATTGATCGACCGCGCTTTAAGCTGACCGAAACCTTAACGCACTCTCTGCAATTCTAAGATTTACGCCACTGAAACGACTCTTGCGTACAGAGCAGGCGTCAATTTATCCGGGCGGTGGCGGTCGCAATGAATTCCCAAAATCTTCCTGTCGCGCTTGCACTTCGCGGAGTCTGCAAGCGCTTCGATCGTCCTGCGGTCGATACGCTGGATCTCACCGTCTATGGCGGTGAGTTCTATGCGTTGGTCGGTCCAAACGGCGCTGGCAAGACCACGACCTTGCGCATGGTGGTGGGTCTGCTTGCACCCGACGCCGGCTCGATTTGCATTGAAGGCATCGATGCGCTCTCCGACCCGGTCGCGGCCAAGCAGTTGACGGCCTGGGTTTCCGACGAGCCGATGATCTATGACAAGCTGACACCCTACGAATATCTCGAGTTCGTCGCCGGGCTGTGGCGCATTGAACCTACCGCAGCCGAAGCGCGTGCGCGCGAGCTGATCGGCTGGCTCGGGCTTGAGCCGCATGCGCACGAGCGTTGCGAGGGTTTCTCGAAGGGTATGCGGCAGAAGGTAGCCTTGGCCGGCGCGCTGGTGCACGACCCCAAGCTCATCATTCTCGACGAGCCGCTGACCGGCCTCGATGCAGGCACGGCGCGCCAGGTGAAGAACGTCCTGCGCGAGCGCGTGCGCGCCGGCGGCACCGTCATCATGAGCACGCATATTCTCGAGGTGGCCGAGCGCATGGCCGACCGCATCGGCGTCATCGCCGGCGGCCGCCTGATCGCCGAAGGCACGCTCGACGACCTGCGCCGGCAGACCGGCGAAACCGCGACCAGCCTGGAAGATACATTCCTGACCCTGGTGGCCGAGCAGGTGGCTGCCGCGTGAGCCACGCTGCCTCACTGCCCTGGCTGGCCAGCCACGAGTTCCGGCTGGGCTGGCGCGATTGGGTCGCGCTCATGACCGCCGGCGGGCGTCGGCGCGCGCGCAACGCCGTTATCGCGCTGATCGTCTTTGCGGCTTTCATGCACGTGTTCGCCTATTGGACGGTGGCCGCTTATGCCAACGCCAATCTGACGTCCGATACGGCAACGCTTGTCGGTCTCACAGGCACCCTGGTCTTGTCGTGGTCGCTGCTGCTCTCGCAGGCGATGGAATCGGTCACGCGCGCCTTCTATTCGCGATCGGATCTTGACCTCATTCTCACGTCACCTGCGTCTGCGCGTAAAGTATTCGCGGTTCGTATGGGTCGAATTGCGACTGCGGCGGTCGCAATCGCAGTGCTGTTGGCAGCGCCGTTCATCAACGTCCTGGCGTTTCTCGGCGGCAGCCGCTGGCTCGGCGCCTATGGTGTCGTCGCCGCTATGGGCGCAGTCGCGACAGCGGCGGCACTGGCGCTCACCATTGCGCTGTTTCGAGTGATCGGGGCCAAGCGCACACGCCTTATCGCGCAGATTGTGGCGGCGGTGATCGGCGCGGCTTTCGTCATCGGCCTGCAAATCGCGGCGATTTTTTCCGCCGGCAGCCTGTCCCGCTTTACGGCGTTGCAGTCGGACTGGATGCTGCGGCATGCGCCCGGCCCCGGCAGCGTTTTTTGGTGGCCAGCACGCGCTGTGCTCGGCGACTATGCCGCGCTCGCCGCGGTCATCGCGTTCAGCGTATTCTTCCTGGCCGGATCCATCGCGCTGTTCTCGCGCCGCTTCGGCGAGCACGCAACGGCTGCGGCCGGCGTTTCCAGCACCACGGTACGGCAGCGCCGTTGGTCGCTTCATTTTCGCCGCCGATCCGCCGGCCGCGCCCTGCGACAGAAGGAGTGGGCGCTTTTGCGGCGCGATCCCTGGCTGATCTCGCAGACGTTGATGCAGATTCTCTATCTCATTCCGCCTGCGTTGTTGCTGTGGATTACCTTCGGCAAAGGCAACGACGCCTTCGTCGTGCTGATTCCAGTGGTGGTGATGGCAGCCGGCCAGCTTGCCGGCGGTCTCGCGTGGCTGTCGATTTCCGGCGAGGACGCGCCGGATCTCGTTGCGACCGCTCCGATCGCCGCGCAACTCATCACGTGGGCCAAGATTCAAGCCGTCATCGGCATGATCGCGCTGGTCTTCGCGCCGCTCGTCGGAATGATGGCTTTCGGCGAAGTGTATGCGGCGGTTGTTTGCGGCCTCGGCATCTTGGCGGCAGCGGCGGCATCGACGATGATTCAACTTTGCTTCAGGGTGCAAGCACGTCGCAGTCAATTCCGCAGGCGGCAGACCTCATCGCGCATTGCAACCTTTGCAGAAGCCTTTTCGTCAATTGCCTGGGCGGCAACTTCGGCATTGGCCGCCGCCCAGACCTGGGCTGCGCTCGGCGCGGGCGCGGTCGCGCTCGGCCTCTTGGCCGCGATCTGGGTGGTCAGCCCATCGCGGCGGTGAGTTTCAAGTGTAGGCGAGGGTCGCGCGCCGTCGTCCGACCAGCGTTCCGATCACCAGCAGATTGAGAAGATTGGCACCGATACCGGCCGCGAAAGCCGGCGCGTAATATCCGTAGTGATCGTAAAGCAGACCCGCGAGCCAGCCGCCGAGCGCCATGCCGATGCCGCTGAACAGCAAGAGCGTTGGGATTCGCCACGATGCTTCGGAGGCCGGGAACAATTCGCGTAGCGCGAGCACGTAAGCCGGAATGATTCCGGAAAAGCCGAGGCCAAACGCCGCGGCAATCGTGAACAGGCCGACTTCGTTCTGCGTAAACAGAAACGCGGTCATCGATGCGGCCTGCCATGCCGACCCGATCAACACAGTAGCAAGTCCGCCAATGCGATCGGAAATTGCGCCCCAGATTTGCCGGCTCAGGAATGCCGTGCCGAGCAGAACCGAGAGCATCAAGGCGCCTGTCGAGCGGCTGATGCCGAGATCGCTGCAGAAGGCGACGAGATGGCCTTGCGGCATTGCCATCGGAATGCAGCACATCACTGCCGCTGCGCACATCATGCCGAATACAAGATTGGGTGGCCAGCCGAGCACGCTGCTTTTGCCGGCGGCATGACCGGAGGCAGCGGCAGGGACAATGAGTTCGGGCGGCGCGCGGAAGTAAATTGCCGCGAGTGGGACGATCACGACGATCTCGGCAATCGCATACCACAGCATTGTCTGGCGCCAGCCGAAGTCCGCGATGACGCGCTCGAATATCGGCGGCCACATCGCACCGGCCAGATAGCTGCCGCTTGAGATCAGCGCGAGTGCCGAGCCACGGCGCCGATCGAACCAGCGGCTGACGTAGATGTACATAGGGGCATTGATGCCGCCGAGCCCGATCAATCCGATGAAGAGGCCGTGACCGATCCAGAGTGGCCACGGCGGCCCATATGTCGAAATCGTCAAGCCGAGCCCGATCATCAGTGCGCCGCAGATGACAGTCCACCGTGTCCCCACACGATCAGCGATGCGGCCCATCAGGATGCCGCCGAGGCCTGATCCAAGCCAGGCCAGTGCGCTGGCCAGCGCCGGAATCGAACGTATGCCGCCGACCTCGGCAGCGATGTCCTTAAGGGCAACGGCTGTAATCCAGGCGGCGCCGAAAGCCATCAGCATCGTGACCAGCGCCACGGTGGCGACGGTCCACGAAGATCGTGATTCAACCGAAGTCGATGGTGGCTGCAACATCAGGTGGGGGTCCGGCTGGCCATTCTTTTGACAGGCCGCACAGAATTTGACCACCCGCGCCGGCGTGGGGGCTGCTCTGTCTGCTGCATTGCGCCATAATGCGTAGCGGCAGGGCTAAAGGAAATTTCCTTCTAGAGTACGAACGAACAACGAAATTGACCCCAAAGTCTCGACGTATAGCCTCGTAATGCGATCGGGGCACTTTGCGCCGCGAACGCCAAGCCTATATGAGTGCTCCCGGCAAAACAGTTGCCGCGTTGACAAGGCCGTCCATGCCGCTTCGACCGGTTAGTCTCGACGACAAATACGACCTTACCCAGTCGCATGTGCTGGTGACCGGTTATCAGGCGTTGATCCGTGCCTGCCTCATGCAGCATGAACGCGATCGGCGCGGCGGCCTCGATACAGCCGGCTATGTCACCGGCTACCGCGGTTCCCCGCTTGGCGGGCTCGATCAACAGTTCATGCGCGCGGCTCGCCAGATTGCCGCCGCCAACATCAAGTTCCAGCCAGGCATCAATGAGGAACTCGCCGCCACCGCATTGTGGGGCAGCCAGCAGACCGAACTGCGTGGCGAAGGCAAGTTCGATGGCGTTTTCGGCATGTGGTACGGCAAGGGTCCAGGCGTTGATCGATCTGGCGACGTCTTTCGCCACGCCAATCTTGCGGGCACGTCAAGGAACGGCGGCGTTCTCGCTCTAATGGGCGACGACCATACCGCTGAGTCATCCACCACGGCGCATCAGTCGGAATTTCACTTCGTCGACGTGATGATGCCGATTCTCAATCCGGCTGGTGTCCAGGAAATCGTCGACTACGCGCTCTACGGCTGGGCGATGTCGCGCTATACCGGCACGTGGACCGCGCTCAAATGCATGCACGAGACGGTCGAGTCGACCGGCGTCGTGGATGGCGGGCTTGATCGCGTGAACATCATCACGCCGGCCGACTTCCGAATGCCGGACGGCGGCCTCAACATTCGTCTCGTCGACACCATCCTCGGGCAGGAAGCGCGCCTGCACGATTTCAAGCGCGACGCCATGCTCGCGTTTGTGCACGCCAACAAACTCAATCGACTCATCACGTCGGGTGGCCGCAATTCGAAGATCGGCATCATCACCACCGGCAAGGCCTATCTCGATGTGCGTCAGGCCTTTGACGAGCTCGGCATTGACGAGGTCAAATGCAACGACCTGGGCTTGCGGCTGTTCAAGGTCGGCTGCGTGTGGCCGTTGCCGCGGCAGGAACTCGCCGACTTTGCGAAGGGCCTCGATCTCATCATTGTGGTCGAGGAAAAGCGATCGCTGATCGAAGTGCAGGTGCGCGAGGAGTTGTACGGCACCGCGAACCAGCCCGTCTGCATTGGCAAGAAAGATGAGCAGGGTAACTGGCTATTCCCGGTCAAGGGCGCCCTTGATCCGAACGATGTCGCCATCTGCATCGGCGAGCGGCTGTTGCGTTATGGCACCAACGAGGAACTGGCGGCGAATGTAGCGCGGCTGAAGTCGGCACAGCGCGCGCTCTCAGAGACGTCCGACGTTGCACAGCGCGTGCCTTATTTCTGCTCGGGCTGCCCGCACAACACGTCGACGCGCGTTCCGGAAGGCAGCCGCGCCTATGCCGGTATCGGCTGCCATTACATGGCGCAATGGATGGAGCGCAAGACGCTCGGCTTCACCCAGATGGGTGGCGAGGGGGCCAACTGGATCGGCGAGGCGCCGTTCTCGAAGCGCGACCATGTTTTCCAGAACCTCGGTGACGGCACGTACAACCATTCGGGCTATCTCGCCATCCGCGCTGCGATCGCTTCCGGCGTGAGCATGACCTACAAGATCCTGTTCAATGACGCGGTCGCTATGACCGGCGGACAGGCCAATGATGGCGGGCTGACCGTGCCGCAGATTGCCGCGCAGGTCGCGGCGGAAGGCGCGGCCCGCGTCGTCGTCGTTACTGACGAGCCTTGGAAATACGCGAAGGACACCGAGTGGCCGCGCGGGCTGACGATTCATCACCGCGAGGAGCTCGATGCTATTCAGCGGGAGCTGGCCACCGTCCCCGGCGTGAGCGTACTGATCTACGATCAGACCTGTGCCGCTGAGAAGCGCCGCCGCCGCAAACGTGGCGCGTTCCCCGATCCCGATAAACGCGTCGTTATCAACGATCTCGTTTGCGAGGGCTGCGGCGATTGCGGCGTCAAATCGAATTGCGTGTCGGTGCAGCCGCTGGAAACCGAGTGGGGCCGCAAGCGCACGATCGATCAATCGAGCTGCAACAAGGACTATTCGTGCGTTAACGGGTTTTGTCCGTCATTCGTGACCGTGCACGGCGCGAAACTGAAAAAAGGCGAGAGCGTTGCGGAGCCGGAAAATTGGACCGCATTGCCGGCGCCGTCTGTGCCACTGATCAATCATCCCTATGGCGTCATTGTTACGGGCATTGGCGGCACCGGCATTATCACCATCGGTGCCATTGTCGGCATGGCTGCGCACCTCGAGGGCAAAGGCGTCGGCGTCATCGACATGGCTGGCGTTGCGCAGAAAGGTGGCGCGGTCTACAGCCATATCCGCATCGCCAATACGCCGGATGAAATCCACGCTATTCGCGTCGCGGCCGGCGGTGCAGATCTTGTGCTCGGCGGTGATATTCTCGTGGCTGGTGCCAAGATGGTGCTGGGCGCGATGAAGGCCGGCAGTACACGCGTCATCGTCAATACGGCTGAATTCCTGCCCGGCGATTTCACGCGCAATACCGAGTTTTCGCTGCCGACCGAACGGCTCAAGCGCGCGATCACCGGACACGCCGGGCGTGAGCGCTGCCATTTTGTTGATGCCGGCCGCCTTGCCACCGCGTTGCTCGGCAATTCGATCGGCGCCAACATGTTCATGCTCGGTTACGCCTATCAGCTCGGCGCCCTGCCGCTGTCGGCCGAGGCGATCGAGCGTGCGATAGAGATGAACGGCGAAGCCGTGCCCATGAATATCTCGGCGTTCCGCTATGGACGCCGCGCTGCGGTGGATCCGAAGGCGCTTGAAGCCCTCATTGAGCCGCGGCCGCAGCAGCAGAACGACTCAGTCAAACTTTCACAGTCGTTCGCCGAGACCGTTGAGCGACGCGCGGCATTCCTCACGGATTATCAGAATGAAAATTACGCACGCCGCTACCGTAATCTGGTGGAAAGAGTGCGCACCGTGGAAGCCGAGAAAGCGCCAGGTCAATGCGGCCTAGCGGAAGCGGTCGCCCGCTATCTCTTCAAACTGATGGCGTACAAGGATGAATATGAAATCGCCCGGCTCTACAGCGAGACATCTTTTATCGATCGCGTGAAATCAAACTTCGATGGCGACCGGTTGCGCTTTGAATTCCATCTGGCACCACCGCTGCTTGCACGCCGGGATCCGCAGACCGGCGAACCGAAGAAAATGTCATTCGGGCCGTGGATGCTGAAAGTCTTCGCGGCGCTCGCCAAGTTCAAATTCCTGCGCGGCACGATGTTCGATCCGTTCGGCTACACCGCGGAGCGGAAAATGGAGCGCCGTCTGGTTGCTGACTACGAAATACTGCTCGGCGAAATCATCGAGCAATTGACGCCAAACAACCACCGAATTGCGGTTGAGCTTGCGATGATTCCGGAAAAGATCCGGGGCTTCGGGCCGGTCAAACAGCGTCATCTGGTCGCGGCCAAGGCCGAGCAAGCCGCGTTGCGCGAACAATTTAAGGTGGGCGCGGCGACGTTTCTCAAGGCTGCGGAATAGCTTAGCCATCGGCCGTCGTTGATTTCATTCCATCTGATACTTGACCGCTCTTCGGTGGTGTTTTCATATCGAGACAACAAGTTCGTCCGGGACAAGGACGGCGAGGGGTCAGAGTTGCGCCACCGCGCGGCCATATGGGAGGATTGGGCTGTGGCGAATGCCGCCCCAGGCGTGGACACGTTTTCCAAGCTGTTGGTTCGCAATGCCCGTCTTTACGGCGCGCGCCCGGCCATGCGGCACAAGGACCTCGGCATCTGGCAATCCTGGACCTGGAGCCAGTCGCTCGAACTCGTGCGTGCCTATGCCGTCGGTCTGCACCGGCTTGGCGTCAAACATGGCGAAACCATCGCGATCGTAGGCGCAAACCGGCCAAAGCTTTATTGGTCGGTGATGGCCGCGCAAATGCTGGGTGCAATACCGGTCCCGGTCTATGCCGACGCGGTGGCCGACGAACTCGCCTATGTGCTCGCGCATGCCGACGTACGGTTCGCTGCGGTCGAGGATCAGGAGCAGATCGACAAGATCCAGTCGGTCATGCAGCGCCTGCCCAAGCTCGAATTCATGGTCTACGACGAGAAACGCGGGCTGCGTGACTATGACCACAGTCATTTGCGATCGATGGACGACGTCATCGAGGACGGCCGCAAGGCGTTGGCCGGCGATCCGGCGGTCGCTACATGGCTCGATAATGAAATTGCGTCCGGCAAAGGCTCCGACCCGTCCATCATTCTCTACACATCGGGGACCACGGGTACATCCAAGGGCGTGGTGCTCTCAAACGAGCGATCGATCAATGCCGCGACGGACACCGCTACATTCGACAGGCTGAACGAAAAAGATGTAGCACTGGCTTATCTCCCGCTCGCCTGGGTCGGCGACCATTATCTGAATTACGCACAAGGCATGGTGTCTGCGTTTTGCATGGCCTGTCCGGAGAGTGCCGATACCGCCATGCAGGATTTGCGAGAGATCGGTCCGACTTTCTATTTTGCGCCGCCGCGCACGCTCGAGCTGCTGCTGACGCGTGTCATGATCCGGATGGAAGATGCCGGGTTCATCAAGCGCAAGCTCTTCCATTATTTCATTGATGTCGCTCGGCGCTATGGCGAACGCATTCTCAACGGTCAATCGGTGCCGATAACCGGCCGTTTGCTTTATTGGATCGGCAATATTCTTGTCTATGGCCCGCTCAAAAACGTTCTTGGCTTCTCAAAAGTGCGCGTCGCCTATACCGCCGGCGAAGCGATCGGACCGGATTTGTTCAATTTCTACCGCTCGATCGGGCTGAACCTGAAACAGCTCTACGGACAAACCGAGGCCTTTCTCTACGTCACGGCACAGCCGGACGGAGAAATTTACTCCGACACAGTTGGGCCGGCTTGCCCGAACGTCGACATTCGCATCGCTGACAATGGTGAAGTGCAGTTTAAATCCCCCGGCATGTTCACCGGCTATTTCAAGGATGACGCCAAGACCGCGGAGGCGATGACGCCGGATGGTTACGTGAAGACCGGCGATGCCGGTTTCTTCGACGAAAAGACGGGCCATCTGAAAATTA
Organism: uncultured Alphaproteobacteria bacterium; assembly: GCA_963810125.1. Lineage (GTDB taxonomy): Bacteria > Pseudomonadota > Alphaproteobacteria > Rhizobiales > Xanthobacteraceae > Pseudolabrys. Next base: position 306,979 of record CAWEMK010000003.1, on the reverse strand, counting down.
TTGACCGCGCCAAAGATGTCGGCCGCCTCAAGGACGGCACGCTGTTTCCGCCGAAATACATCGAAAACAAGCTGAAGTTCTATCCCAACATTCGTGAAGTCGTCGCGCTTGGCGACCAACACGACTTCGTCGCGGTGATGCTGAATATCGATCTCACGGCGGTTGGCAGCTGGGCCGAACGCAACAACGTCGTTTATGCCTCCTATCAGGAGCTAGCCGGTCATCCCCTGGTCTACGACATGATCGCGAAGCACGTGGCCGAGGTGAACCGGTCGCTCGCCGCCGACAAGATCATGGCAGGCGCGCAAATCAAGCGATTCCTGATCCTTCACAAGGAGCTCGATGCCGACGATGGTGAACTCACGCGCACGCAGAAAGTCCGGCGTGGCTTCATCGCCGATCGCTATGCACCGCTGATCAAGGCGCTTTACGACGGGTCCAAGGAGGCCGACATCTCCACCGAGGTTACCTTCGAGGACGGCCGCAAGGGCGTGATCAGTGCCCGCGTGAAAATCCGCGATATGCAGACCGAGCCTCCGCCCATGGAGAGAGCGGCATGAGGGCACCGGGCGGTCCCGAAGTGTCGGTGGGTGATGTTTTATTGTCCGTGGAAGACGTCTCGCTGTCCTTTGGCGGAGTGAAGGCGGTCAGCAACGTTTCCTTCGATATCCAAAAAGGCGAGATCCGTGCGATCATCGGGCCGAATGGCGCCGGCAAGACGTCGATGCTCAACATCATCAACGGCTTCTATCACCCGCAACACGGCCACATTACTTTCAAGGGCAAGACGCGCACCAGAATGCAACCGCACGAGGCGGCCTATGGTGGCATCGCGCGCACGTTCCAAAATGTCGCGTTGTTCCGTGGCATGACGGCGCTCGACAACATCATGGCCGGCCGCTCCCTGAAAATGCACAGCAACTTCTTTTGGCAGCTCCTGCGACATGGTCCGGCGATGCGCGAAGAAGTCGAACACCGACACCGGGTCGAGGAAATCATTGATTTTCTCAAGATCCAGGAAATCCGGCGCGTGCCGGTCGGCCGACTGCCATACGGGCTGCAGAAGCGCGTCGAACTCGGCCGCGCGCTTGCCATGGAGCCCGACCTGCTGCTGCTCGACGAACCGATGGCCGGCATGAACCTCGAGGAAAAAGAAGACATGTCGCGCTTCGTTCTCGACGTTAACGACCACTACGGCACCACCATCGCGTTGATCGAGCACGACATGGGCGTCGTGATGGATCTGTCCGACCGCGTCGTGGTGCTGGATCATGGCATCAAGATCGCCGACGGCACGCCCGACGAGATCAAGGGCAATCAGGCGGTGATCGACGCCTATCTCGGCGTGGCACATTGATGAGGGTCGCGCGATGCACCTGATCTATCAGATCTTCATCGACCCGTTCGTGCAGATGGGCAACGCGCCCGATTTGCTCGTACAGACGCTGTGGGAAGGTCTGGTCGCCGGCGTGCTTTATTCGCTGATCGCGCTCGGCTTCGTGCTGATCTTCAAGGCCTCCGGTGTCTTCAATTTTGCGCAGGGGATCATGGTGGTGTTCGCGGCACTCACGCTGGTCGGATTCTACGAGCACGGTGTCCCGGCCTACGTTGCGCTTGCCCTTACGATTGCGGTGATGTTCGGGCTCGCTTTTGCGGTCGAGCGCCTGATGCTGCGGCCGCTGGTCAATCAGCCCGATATCATCCTGTTCATGGCAACCTTTGGCCTGACGTATTTTCTGATCGGTTTTGGCGAGCTTGTGTTCGGTGGCGATCCGAAGGTGATGATTGCTTCGCAACTTGGCCTGCCGAAAGGTGCAGTCGAGTTCAAGATGGCTGGCGGCTTCGTGTCATTGCAGAAGATCGACATTGCAGCCGCCATCATTGCGTCGGTGATGGTTGCCGCGCTTGCCGTATTCTTTCAGAAAACCCGCATTGGACGTGCGCTGCGTGCGGTTGCCGACAGCCATAAGGCGGCGCTTTCGGTCGGCATCTCGCTCGAATATATCTGGGTGATCGTGTGGTTTGCGGCCGGGCTCGTCGCGCTTGCGACCGGCATCATGTGGGGCGCGCGCTCGGAAGTGTCTTTTGCGCTGGAGATTATCGCGCTCAAGGCCTTGCCCGTGCTTATTCTCGGTGGCTTTACCTCGATTCCCGGCGCGATCGTCGGCGGCGTCATCATCGGCGTCGGCGAAAAGATCGGCGAATTCTACTGGGGTCCGCTGCTCGGCAGCGGCATCGAGACTTGGCTCGCTTACGTCATCGCGCTGGTTTTCCTGTTGTTTAGACCGCAAGGCCTGTTTGGCGAACGCATCATCGAGCGGATTTGACCGATGTTTTATCGCGAGGTCGGGCAGTACAAAACGAACTACTCCGCCGACATGTCGGTGATGCCGCTGCTTCAGGATCGCTTCGGCATCGGCATTATTCTGTTCATTGCGGTCGTGATCATTCCGTACTTCGGAAATGCCTTCCTCATTCAGGCGATCATGATTCCGTTTCTGGTGTTCTCGCTGGCCGCGATCGGCCTCAATCTGCTGACGGGTTACACCGGATTGCTGTCGCTCGGTACCGGTGCGTTCATGGGCGTCGGTGCCTATGCCTGTTACAAGCTCACCACCTATTTTCCCGGTGTCAACATTCTGATCTGGATCGTTGCATCCGGCTTCTTTTCGGCGGCGGTTGGCGTTGTGTTTGGACTGCCGTCACTGCGCATCAAGGGTTTCTACCTGGCGGTGGCGACGCTCGCCGCGCAGTTTTTCCTGTCATGGTGTTTTATCCGCCAGCCCTGGTTCTACAATTACAATGCGTCCGGCGCGATCGAGGTGCCGACACGAACACTGTTCGGCATTCCGATAACCGGTGCGACAGCTTCGGACACCACCCGGTACTACGTCGTGTTGGGGATCGTGGTCGCGATGACCTGGCTTGCGTCCAATTTGGTGCATGGCCGCATCGGTCGCATGTGGATGGCCGTGCGCGACATGGATCTGGCGGCCGAACTGATCGGCATCAGGTTGCTGCGCACCAAGCTTCTCGCGTTTGCCGTGTCGTCATTCTACTGCGGCGTCGCCGGCGCGCTTCTCGTTTTCCAATGGTACGGCAGCGCCGAGCCCGCGGTGTTCGACGTCAATCTGAGTTTCTTTATTCTATTCATGGTCATCATCGGCGGCCTTGGCAGCCTGACGGGCTCGTATCTCGGCGCGGCGCTGATTTTCATCCTGCCCATCGTACTGCGCTACATTCCGCCGCACCTCGGCATCCCGATCCGGCCCGCTACCGTCGATCATATCCAATACATGATCATCGGCGCGCTGATCGTGCTGTTCCTGATTGTTGAGCCGAATGGCCTGGCGCGCCTGTGGCAGATCGGCAAGCAGAAATTGAGGGTGTGGCCTTTCCCGTACTAACAGGGCACACTCCCATCAACCCCGGTTGAAGGGGCGGCCATCGCGAGGGCCGTTGAACAACAGGCGGCAAGCCGCTGAAAATTGTGAGGGAGGAAACGAAATGCGATTGCATCAAGTTCTGCTCGGAACGGCGTTCGTCGCCGCGACCGTGCTTACGGTACCGCTGACGGCAAGCGCCGCCGACGGCATCTACGTCCCATTGCTTTCTTATCGTACCGGCCCGTTCGCGGGCTCCGGAACGCCGATCGTGAACGGCATGGCCGATTACCTCAACTTGCTCAACGAGCGTGACGGCGGCATCGGCGGCGTAAAGATCATCGTCGAAGAATGCGAGACCGGCTACGACACCAAGAAGGGTCTCGAGTGCTACGAGCAAGTCAAATCGAAAAACCCCGTCGTGCTGAACCCGTATTCGACCGGCATCACTTTGCCGCTGATCCCCAAGGCTGCGATCGACAAGATTCCGATTTTGTCGATGGCTTACGGCCTATCGGCGTCGGCTGACGGCACGACCTTCCCATGGATCTTCAATCCGCCTGCAACCTATTGGGACGGTGCCTCGATGTTCATCCGCTATGCGGGCGGCAAGGAAGGGGGGCTCGAGCGGCTCAAGGGCAAGAAGATCGGGCTCGTCTACCTCGATGCGCCGTATGGCAAGGAGCCGATCCCGTTGCTCGAGGCGCTGGCCAAGGATTATGGCTTTGAGCTCAAACTCTATCCAGTCCCAGCAGCCGAAATGCAGAACCAGTCGTCGCAGTGGCTCAACATCCGCCGCGACCGTCCGGACTGGATCTACCTCCAGGGCTTCGGCGCGATGAATCCGACCGCCGTGAAGGAAGCCGCAAAGATCAATTATCCCATGGATCATTTGATCGGCAATTGGTGGGCCGGCAATGAAGATGACGCGCGGCCGGCCGGCGATAGTGCGAAGGGCTACCTGACGCTGGACTTCAACCAGGTCGGCACCAACTACAAGGTGATCCAGGACATCCTCAAGTATGTCGTGGACAAGGGTAAGAGCCAGACTCCGAAGGATAGGGTCGGCGAGAACCTCTATAATCGCGGCGTGCTCAACTCGATCATCATTGCGGAAGGTATCCGCACTGCGCAGAAGGTCTCCGGCAAGAAGCAGATTACCGGCGAAGATATGCGTCGCGGGCTCGAGACTCTCAACATCACCGAGGCGCGTCTGAAGGAGATTGGCGCCGACGGCTTCGCCGCACCGATGAAGGTCGCGTGCGACGATCACAACGGCCACAACGCGGCATACATGGCGAAGTGGGACGGCACCAAGTGGACAAAAGGCTCGGACTGGATCGAGCCGCTCAAGAGCAAAGTTCGTCCGCTGATCGAGTCAGCCGCCAAGGACTATGCTGGCGCCAATGCTGGCTGGCCGAAGCGCACCGAGCCTTGTGACAAGTCTTCTTAAATCGCATGAACAATCCCTCTCCCCGCCGGTGGCGGGGAGAGGTTCTTGTCGGGAGTCAGCATGTCGGTAGCAGTGCAGACCACCACGACGTCCGTTGCGGCGGATAAAATACTCGCAGTCAACAATATCGAAGTGATCTACGATCACGTTATCCTGGTGCTTAAGGGCGTTTCCCTTGAAGTGCCCAAGGGCGGGATCGTCGCGCTCCTCGGCGCCAATGGTGCCGGCAAAACCACCACGCTGAAGGCGATTTCAAACTTGTTGCACGCCGAGCGCGGCGATGTCAGCAAAGGCTCGATCGTTTTCGAGGGCGCTGAAGTCCAGGATCTTTCGCCGAATGAATTGGTGCGCCGTGGCTGCATCCAGGTGATGGAAGGCCGGCACTGCTTCGGTCATCTCACCATCGAGGAAAATCTGCTGACCGGTGCATTCACGCGTCGCGACGGCAAGGCCGCGATCAAGCGCGATCTTGATCTGGTCTATTCTTATTTTCCGAAACTCAGCGAGCGAAAAGGTTCGTTGGCAGGCTACACCTCGGGCGGCGAGCAGCAAATGTGCGCGATCGGTCGCGCATTGATGTCGCGCCCAAAGATGATCCTGCTCGACGAACCTTCGATGGGCCTGGCGCCGCAGATCGTCGAGGAAATCTTCGACATCGTGAAGGACCTGAACGAGAAGGAAGGCGTATCGTTTCTTCTGGCCGAGCAGAATACGCATATGGCGCTGCGTTTCGCGCGCTACGGCTACATTCTGGAAAATGGCCGCGTCGTTCTGGATGGCGACGCCAAGGCGCTGGCCGAGAACGAAGACGTGAAGGAATTTTACCTTGGCGTTTCGGAAGGTCGGCGCAAGAGCTTCCGGGACGGAAAACACTACCGGCGGCGCAAACGCTGGCTGGCGTAAGCCATGGCCGAACACTACGACGCCCTGGAAACGCGTGACCCGGCCGTGCGCGAACACGAGCAATTCGCGCGTTTGAATGAAATCATTGTTCGCGCGATGACCGCGTCGGGTTGGGCCGCGCATTTGTCAGCAGTCGACGTAAAGTCGGTCAATTCACGTGCAGCGCTGGCGAATCTGCCGGTGCTTCGCAAATCCGACATTTCCGCATTGCAAAAGGAACATCCGCCGTTCGGCGGCCTCAATGTCACGCCACCGGGCAAAGCGCGCCGTCTGCTGATGTCGCCGGGGCCGATCTTCGAACCGGAAGGGGAGGGCGTCGACTGGTGGGGCGCGGCGCGCGCGGTGTATGCCGCCGGCTTCCGCAGCGGCGATATTGTGCACAATTCCTTTGCCTATCACCTGACGCCCGGGGGTTTTATTCTCGAGTCCGGCGCGCGCGCGCTCGGCTGCGCGGTGATCCCCGGTGGCGTCGGCAATACCGAGCAGCAGCTGGAGGCGATCGCGCACTACAAGCCATCCGGTTATGTCGGCACTCCGGATTTTCTGAAGATCCTGCTCGATACCGCTGAAAAATCGGGCAAGGACGCGACTTCAATCAAGCGCGGCCTCGTCTCGGGCGCCGCATTGCCGGCATCGCTGCGCGAGGAGCTTCGTGGCCGCGGTGTCGCCGTGTTGCAATGCTACGCGACCGCAGAACTCGGCGTGATTGCATACGAAAGTGACGCCCGCGAAGGGATGATCGTGAACGAGACCGTCGTCGTTGAAATCGTGCGGCCGGGCACCGGCGACCCTGTGCCGGAGGGCGAAGTGGGGGAGGTCGTCGTAACCTCGTTCAACCCCGACTACCCGATGATCCGGCTCGGCACCGGCGATCTCTCGGCGCTGATCCCGGGGATATCTCAATGTGGGCGCACCAATGCGCGTATCAAGGGATGGATGGGCCGGGCCGATCAGACGGCGAAAGTGAAGGGCATGTTCGTGCACCCCAAGCAGGTCGCCGAGGTTGCCGCGCGCCATCCTGAGCTCAAGCGGCTGCGGCTTGTCGTCGACCGCAAGGCCGAGCAGGACACGATGACCCTGCTGGCCGAATGTGCGCCGTCCAGCGCCGCACTCGAATCAGCGGTCGCAGCCACGTTGCAGTCGATCACCAAGCTCAAAGGTGCCGTGCAACTGGTGGCGCCAGGCACGCTGCCGAATGACGGCAAGCTGATTGCCGACGAGCGCAAGTCATGAGTCCGGACACGCTCCAGCATGCCGGCGGCCGCATCGGCGTGCTTCTGGTCAATCTCGGAACGCCGGATTCAACCGGTTACTGGGCAGTCAGGCGCTATCTGAAAGAGTTTCTCTCCGACCGCCGCGTGATCGAGGAGAACCGTCTGAAATGGTGGCTGGTTCTCAACCTGATCATCTTGACTGTCCGGCCCGGCCGCAAGGGCCGCGACTACGACAAGATCTGGAATAAAGAGCGCAACGAGTCGCCACTCAAGACCATCACGCGTTCGCAGTCCGACAAACTGGACGAGATGATGGACAAGCTCGACAAGCGAATTCGGGTCGATTGGGCCATGCGCTACGGCAATCCGTCGATTGCTTCGCGGCTGGAGGCGCTGGTTGCACAGAATTGCGAGCGGATTCTGATCGTGCCGCTGTATCCGCAATACGCGGCGCCAACGACCGCTACGGTGTGCGACGAAGTATTTCGCGCGCTGACGCGCATGCGCTTTCAGCCGACGATACGCGTTGCCGCGCCTTATTTCGCCGAAACCGCATACATCGACGCGCTCGCAGCCTCGATCAACGCAGCGCTGGCAAAAATCGCCTTCAAACCGGACGTGCTCATCGCCTCGTTTCACGGAATGCCCGAGGATTACGTCGCCAAGGGCGATCCGTATCAACAGCAGTGCACGGAGACGACCGTGCTTCTGCGCAAGAAGCTCAAGCTCGATGACGAGCGCTTGATCATGACATTCCAGTCGCGCTTTGGCACGGCGGAATGGATCAAGCCCTATACCGACGCGACTGTGAAGTCGCTGGCTGAACGTGGCGTGAAAAACATTGCCGTCGTCACGCCCGGTTTTTCGGCCGACTGCCTGGAGACGCTCGAAGAAATCGCCATGGAGAATGCCGACATTTTCCGCCAGGCGGGCGGCGAAAATTTCGCTACCGTTCCTTGTCTCAACGACACGCCGGGCGGCATGGCGGTGATCCGCGACGTCGTCACGCGCGAGCTCAAGGGCTGGATCTAGCCCTTAAATAGGGCGCTTCCGCCGATCAACGTCCCGTTAACCATAAGATTTTAACGTCCGTTAACCATGTTCCGCGGCGCGGCGGGCGGGCGCTCCCGTTATGGGCGCGCCGGTCCGGCGTGCGCGCGGGCTTTGGCGATGGACGGACGAGGAGAAACTTCAGCGGTGGCGCCTCTTCGCAATGCCCGCTTGGCCACGCTGCGCGGCGTCGGCATGTTGGTCGCCGCGTGCGCAACACTTCCGTGCGCCGACGTGCACGCGCAGCTTGCCAGCCCGTCCTATACCGATCCGCTGTCGGCGAAGTTGCAAACCAGCCCGCGCAACCCACAGCGCTTCCAAAAATTAGATCGCGAGGGGCTGGCCCAGTTGGCCGCGCCCACAACGTTCGCGCCGCCGGCATCCGGTGCCGGGACGTCCGGCTTTGATTCAACCAACAACCGAAAGGCCAGAGCCAAAACTAAAATCAAGGCTTCAGCCGATGCGCAGGCGATCGCGCCCGGGGCGCCCGCGGTGGCCACAGGATCGCCTTACGACAAACCAGCTGAAGTGACCGGCAGCATCGCCGCAGGAACGCCGGGTGCGCCGCCGGTACAGATCGGTCCTATCCGCACATTCCCGAAAAAACGCATTGCCCACAGCGAACCCGATGATCCTTATGCCCCGCTGGGCATTCCTGCCGGCGCATTCGATCTCTTTCCGGCGGTCGAACTGATCGGGGGTTACAATACCAATCCGGGACACGAATCCGCCGGCCAAGCTGCGTGGTTCTATACCGTCGTGCCGGAACTGCGGGTGCAATCGAATTGGTCGCGGCACGAGTTCAAGGCGGATTTGCGCGGCAGTTACATTGGCTACAGCCCGGATGAGACGCCAACGTTGAGCCGTCCGTACTTCAACGGAAAAATGGACGGCCGCGTAGATGTCACGCATGACACGCGCGTTGATCTTGGCAGTCGCGTGTTGATGTCGACCGACAATCCCGGCAGTCCGAATTTGCAGGCCGGCCTTGCCAAGTTGCCGATCTATGTCACCGGTGGCGGTACGATCGGATTGGGTCAGCGATTCAATCGTTTCGATGTCTCGATCAAGGGTGATGTGTCGCGAACCATCTACCAGGAGTCCACGCTGACCGACGGGTCGACGGCCAGCAACGACGACCGAAATTTTGATCAATATGCCGGCACGCTTCGTGGCGCCTACGAGCTGTCGCCCGGCTTGATCCCGTTCGTTGAAGTCGGCGCGGATACGCGCGTGCACGATCTCAATGCCGATTTTTCCGGCTATCAGCGCAATTCGAATGGGCTGATAGCCCAGGTCGGGGCGAAGTTTGAGCTCACGCGCCTGTTCACCGGCGAGGCGGCGCTTGGATACACCCAGCGAGTTTACGAGGACCCCCGGCTTGCAAACATCGATGGGCTGATCGCGAACGCTTCATTGCTGTGGACCGCGAGCGCACTGACCAACGTGAAGCTGAGCGCGTCGTCGTCGGTGGGGGAATCCACAATCGCCGGCGTGTCGGGCGTGCTCTATCGCGACATCGGGATCCAGGTGGACCACGCCTTCAGGCGTTGGCTGATCGGCAGTCTCAAGCTCGGCTATGGCAACGATAACTATGTCGGGCTCGACCGTGTCGATAACCGGTACTCGGCCGGCGTCGGCTTGACCTACAAGCTCAACCGTTCGGCACAGGTAAAAGGCGAATTCCGGCAGGATTGGCTGCGTTCGAATGTCGACGGCGCCGACTACACGGCGAGTATCTTCACGCTTGGCCTGCGTCTGCAGCGCTAGTCATTTCCCGTCGAGCAGGCGTCGCATTTCAGCGCGCAGCTCCGGAGCAATATCGGCGCGCTCCAGCCCATAGGCGATGTTGGCGGACAGAAATCCGATCTTCGAGCCGCAGTCAAAACTGCGGCCATCGAACTTCAGGCCATAGAAAGGCTGTGTACGCGCAAGCGCCACCATGGCATCGGTCAGCTGAATTTCTCCGCCGGCACCGGCCGCCTGCTTTTCCAAAAGCTCGAAGATCTCAGGCTGCAATATATAGCGCCCGGTGATGCTGAGATTAGACGGCGCTTCGCTCGCTTTGGGCTTTTCGACCATTTTGGTGATGGCGAATGCCTTGCCCTTCGCGGCACCGACGCCGACTACGCCGTACATGTGCACACGTTCGGGGGGCACTTCTTCGACCGCAATGATATTGGCGTTGGCATCGAGGCTTTTGGCGGCATCGATCATCTGGGCAAGGCAACCGCGCTTGTGTTGCACAAGCACGTCAGGCAGCAGCAGCGCGAACGGCTCATGGCCAACCAATTCGCGCGCGCACCAGATCGCGTGTCCGAGACCAAGCGGTGATTGCTGCCGGGTGAAGCTGACAGTCCCTGCTTCCGGCAGATCTTCCGACAGGAGTTCCAGCTCCGCCTTCTTGCCGCGCTCCATCAAGGTTAACTCGAGCTCGAACTGGCGGTCGAAATGATCTTCGATCACGCTCTTGTTCCGGCCGGTCACAAAGATGAAGTGCTCGATACCGGCCTGCCGCGCTTCGTCGACCACGTGCTGGATGAGCGGGCGGTCGACGACGGGAAGCATTTCCTTCGGCATGGCTTTGGTGGCCGGCAGAAAACGGGTTCCGAGGCCGGCGACGGGAAATATGGCTTTGCGGATTCGGGTCATGCGAGAGTTTTAGGTATGGTGCTGAGTCGTGAATTGCTGCCGGGCAGAAAGCACGGAGGCGGGCGAGGGTCCAGATGCAAGCGAGGGCAGTAGACCATTAACGCTACGGAAATGAAATCGGGGCACCCATAGTTTGTGGGACCGGGTGGAGACGGAATAGGGATGCGCAGAGCGAAGCATATTGTCGTTGCCGCGGCCATCGCTATGTCCGCAAGCGGCGCTGCCTTCGCACAAGGCGCGCGCGATGGCCGTTATCCGGCCACCACCGGCACGATTTCGCCGCCGACCGCTCAACTGCCGCCGGCATGGAGCGGCGAATCGGGCGCTTCCGGCCATCCACTGATGACGGCAGAGGCTATTCGCGCCGCGGCCGCAAATTTTCACGCCTGCATCGAGCGCATATGGCCCGCGGCGGCCCGCCGCGGGATTTCGCGGACCGTCTTTCAAAACTACACCGCTTCGCTCACGCCCGACCTGCGGATCATGGATCTGCTCGACAACCAGCCCGAGTTCACCAAGTCGTTCTGGGATTATCTCGACATCCTGGTGACCAACGATCGAATTGAGCAAGGCCGCGCGCTTCTCGAAAAATATCGAAGTGCGTTCGAGACGGTTGAACGGACCTACGGGGTCGACCGCTACACGCTCGCCGCGATCTGGGGTGTCGAGACCAATTACGGCACGCTCGGAGGCGACCGTTCCGTCGTTCGTTCAACCGGCACGCTTGCCTGCATTGGCCGGCGGCAGAATTATTTTCGTGAGGAGTTTCTTTCCGCGCTGGAAATCCTGCAGCACGGTGACGTCCGGCCCGACCGTCTGGTCGGCTCCTGGGCGGGCGCATTCGGGCCAACGCAGTTCATGCCGACTGCGTTTAAAAAATATGCCGTTGATTTCGATCGTGATGGCCGCCGGGATGTGGTCAACTCCGTTCCCGATGTCATCGCTTCGACCGCCAACAATTTAAAGAAGGACGGCTGGCTCACCGGTCAGACCTGGGGTTACGAGGTCGTCGTTCCAGCGACGATCGATTTCCGGCTTGCCGATCGCGCACAATCCCAGTCGATCCGCGACTGGACCCGCTATGGCATTACGCGCGCCGACGGCAAGCCCTTCCCGCGGCCCGACGATCGCGCCTTCCTGCTCGTGCCGGCCGGCGTGCAGGGGCCCGGGTTCCTGATGCTGGAAAATTTCCGCGCCATCATGAAATACAACCCGGCAGAGGCCTATGCGCTTGCAATCGGTCATCTTGCCGATCGGCTGAGGGGCGGCGGACCCTTCGTGCAAGTCTGGCCGCGCTACGAGCGCGTGCTGTCGCGCGCGGAACGTCTGGAACTCCAGCAACTGCTCGCTCGCCAAGGGTACGATATCGGCGAGCCCGACGGCCACTTCGGTCTCAAGAACTCGTGCCGCAATTCGCGAATTCCAGGTCAAAAGCGGGCGGATTCCCGATGGTTTTGCCTCCGCGGGTATCCTCGACCAGCTGCGCGCACGTTAACGATAGATCCCCACGCCACCTTTGAGTTGACATTTTTCGGGCGCTATTGGTCCATGGCAGCGAGACAAGGCGCTTTGCGCTTTGGCGCTTGGATGATTGGCATGCTTGGCAAAAAGCGGTTTTCGCGTTGGCTCATCGGGGCGGTCATCTTGGGCGCCGTCGACTGTGCCGGGCTGGCTGCCATCGAAGTCGCACTGACGTCTCCGGCGCAGGCGCAATTCCGTGATGACCGCTTTCCGTTTCTGAGCAGGCAACGTCCGCAACGGTCGGGCGGGGGCTTCTTCGGTGGCGGTGGTGGACTTGGGGGATTTTTTGGCGGCTCGCAGCGCCCGAACGAAAACGAATACGAGCAACAGGCGCCGGTCGACAATTCGAAAGCGCCGCCCCCGCGCAAGGTCGATTCAAAAACAGAACAAGTCGCGCCGACGACATCAATTGTCGTGTTGGGCGATGGCATGGCGGACTGGCTTGCGTACGGATTGGAGGACGCATTTGGCGACTCGCCGGAAGTCGGCATCGTTCGCAAGAACAAGCTTCATTCGGGCCTGCTGCGCTATGAACAAAAAGGCGATCTCGACTGGTGGCATGTCGCACGCGACACACTGGCCCAGGAAAAAGCTAACTATGTGGTCATGATGCTGGGCGTCAGCGATCGCCAGAGCATTCGCGAACGCGACCTTGCCAAGGAAGCTGACAAGAAAAAGAAGGACAAGGATCAGGCCGCCAAGCCCGGTACCGACAAGGATGCGCAAAACAAAGACCAGCCCGACGAGCAGGACCAGCATCGATTGTCGCACCCGAACAGCCGGCAGGCACCAAGGCCAATGGCGTCATTGAGTTCCGAACGGATCAATGGGCGGAGATCTATTCAAAGCGTATCGATGAGACGATTGCGGCCCTCAAGAGCAAGGGCGTGCCGGTCTTCTGGGTTGGCCTGCCGTCGATCCGCGGACCCAAATCGACCGCCGATGCGGTCTATCTCAACGATCTTTACCGCGCGCGCGCCGAACGCGCCGGCGCGGTTTACATCGACATCTGGGATGGCTTCGTCGACGAGGGCGGCAAGTACTCGAATTTTGGTCCGGACTATGAAGGCCAGATGCGCCGGTTGCGCTCGAATGACGGCGTCTTTTTCACGAAATACGGTGCGTTCAAGCTCGCGCATTATGTCGAACGCGAAATCCGCCGCTATATGAATAGCCGTGTGACGCCGGTTGCGCTGCCCTCTGGGCCGGTCGCGCCCGCGACACCAGACGGAAAGCCTGCGGCGCGGCCTTTGGCCGGGCCCGTGGTGCCGCTGACCGTCACGCCAGGCAACTCCGAAGAATTGCTCGGCGGAGCCGGCAACAGCTCCCCGCATGGCGATGCCATCGCAACGCGTGTCCTGGTGAAGGGAGAACCGGTTCCGGCGCCGCGCGGTCGGGCCGACGATTTCGTTCTGCAACCGGGCAATGCCGCTGCCGCGATATCTCCGGCCCCCGTTGTACCGTCCGATGCATTGGCATCGGCGCCCGCCAACACCACACCGGCTGTCATTGCGCCTGCCGCGCCGCCGGTCGCGCCGCAAAATAAGGCGTCGGCGCCGCCGAAAAACAACGCTGCCGCCAAAACCACGCAAAACGCCGTCGCCAAACCGAAATCGCTGCAACCGCCGCCGCCCGCGCCGCGTGACGATGCACCGCGACCGCCTCGGCCGGTGTCCCGATCTGGCGGCAATCCCTTCGGCAGCTGGTTCCGTTGAGGCAGTCCGTTTAGCGCGGCAGCGTCGTCGATCCCATCAGGAATTTATCGACCGCGTGCGCCGCCTGACGGCCCTCGCGGATCGCCCAGACCACCAGCGACTGGCCGCGGCGCATGTCGCCAGCAGCGAACACCTTCGGCACGGATGTGACGTAGGCATTGGTGTCGGCGCTGACATTGCCGCGCTGATCAAGCGCAACACCGAGGGATTTCAGCAGGCCCTCGTGGACCGGATGCACGAAACCCATGGCGAGCAGCACCAGATCGCCCTCGATCTCGAATTCAGTACCAGCAACCGGCTTGAACTTCGCGTCCACGTGCGTGCAATGCAGTTTCTTCACCTGGCCGTTTTCGCCGGTGAATTTCTGCGTCAGCACGGCGAATTCACGCGTGACGCCTTCCTCGTGGCTTGAGGAGATGCGCAGCTTGAGCGGCCAGTCCGGCCACGTCAGCATCTTGTTCTCGTGTTCGGGTGGTTCCGGCATGATTTCGAAGTTGGTCACCGAGGCCGCGCCCTGGCGGATCGACGTGCCGATGCAGTCGGAGCCCGTATCGCCGCCACCGATAACAATGACTTTCTTGCCCTTGGCGAGGATCGGCTCGACGTCACCCTGCGGTTCATCGCTGACGCGGCGGTTCTGCTGCGGCAGGAATTCCATGGCGAAATGGATGCCTTTCAATTCGCGTCCGGGGATCGGCAGGTCGCGCGGCTTTTCGCTGCCGCCGGTCAGCACCACGGCGTCATGGTCCTTGAGCAATTTGTCGGCTGGCACGTTGACGCCGACATCGGCGTTGTAGTGGAAGACCACGCCTTCGCCCTGCATCTGCTCGACGCGGCGATCGACGTGGATCTTTTCCATCTTGAAGTCGGGAATCCCGTAGCGAAGCAGCCCGCCGGCCTTGGCCCAGCGCTCGTAAACATGAACGTCATGGCCGGCGCGCGCGAGTTGCTGCGCGCAAGCAAGGCCGGCCGGGCCCGAACCGACAACCGCGACTTTCTTGCCGGTCTTGCGTTGCGGCTTGTCGGGCTTGAGGCCCTGCGCGATGGCGCGATCGGCAATTTCGCATTCAATCGACTTGATGGTGACCGGGTTCTCGTCGATGTTGAGCGTGCAGGACGCCTCGCAGGGCGCCGGGCAGACGCGGCCAGTGAACTCGGGGAAATTGTTGGTTGAGTGGAGATTGCGCGCGGCCTCTTCCCAGTTGCCGCGATATACCAGGTCGTTCCAGTCAGGAATCTGATTGTTGACCGGGCAGCCCGTGGGCGCGCCGGTAATGCGGCTCGTGCCGTGGCAGTAAGGCACGCCGCAATCCATG
Organism: uncultured Alphaproteobacteria bacterium; assembly: GCA_963810125.1. GTDB lineage: Bacteria > Pseudomonadota > Alphaproteobacteria > Rhizobiales > Xanthobacteraceae > Pseudolabrys. The sequence goes on along the minus strand of CAWEMK010000003.1, from coordinate 291,772 downwards.
CATCGCGCCGCCTGTTCGCGGATCTCCTTTTCGGGGAGCGGCAGCACGAATTCGTGCCAATGCTTCACGCGTTCCGCGGCCGGTTGATAGTCGCGGTCTTCGCGCTCGATTTCCAGAAACCCGGTGACCTTACCCATACCTACTCCGCGGCCTGCATCGTGGCGGCCTTCTCCTTTGCCATCTCAGCGAGCGCGCGGCGGTATTCGACCGGCATCACTTTGCGGAACAGCGGGCGATAGCGGTCCCAATTGGCGAGGATTTCAGCGGCGCGCTTGGAGCCCGTATAGCGCGCGTGATTGGAAATCAGCAGGTTCAGGCGCTCGGCGTCCTTGACTGTAAGGTCCGACATGACGTCGACGCGGCCATGCGATTCAAGGTCAACGCCGAATTCCTTCTCGGCGATCTCTTCTTCTTCCGGCACCGGCTCAAGTTCGACCATCGCCAGATTGCAGCGCGACTTGAAGGTGTTGTCCTCGTCGAGCACGTAGGCAATACCGCCCGACATGCCCGCGGCGAAATTGCGACCCGTGCGCCCGAGAAGCACGACGACGCCGCCCGTCATGTATTCGCAGCAATGGTCACCGGCGCCTTCGATCACGGCGATCGCACCGGAATTGCGCACGGCGAAGCGCTCGCCAGCCACGCCGCGGAAATAGCATTCACCTTCAATCGCGCCATACAGCACGGTGTTGCCGACAATGATGGATTCTTCCGGAACGATGCCGGAGTTGGCCGGCGGCCGGATGATCAGCCGTCCCCCCGAAAGACCCTTGCCCACATAGTCGTTGGCATCGCCCTCGAGTTCAAAGGTAATGCCGCGCGCAAGCCAGGCACCGAAGCTCTGGCCGGCGGTACCCGTGAAGCGCACGTGAATGGTGTCATGTGGCAGGCCATCGTGACCGTATCGCTTGGCCACTTCGCCGGAGAGCATCCCGCCGCAGGCTCGGTCGGTGTTGCGAATAGCCGACTGCAGACGGACGGGCGCACCGCGGTCGAGCGCCGACTGCGATTCCGCAATCAGCTTGCGATCGAGGATCTTGTCGATCTTGTGGTCCTGCAGCTCGCACCTGAAGATCGGCGTGTTCTTGTCCGCTGGCGGCTTGGTGAACAACTTCGAGAAATCGAGGCCCTTGGCCTTCCAGTGCTCCACCAGCTTGCGGCGATCGAGCATTTGCATCTGGCCGACCATCTCGTCGAAGGTCCGGAAGCCGAGTGCGGCCATCAGTTCGCGCACTTCCTCGGCGACGAAGAAGAAATAGTTGATGACGTGCTCGGGCTGGCCCCTGAAACGCTTGCGCAGCACCGGGTCCTGCGTGGCGACTCCGACCGGGCAAGTGTTGAGATGGCACTTGCGCATCATGATGCAGCCGGCGGCGATCAGTGGCGCGGTGGCAAAGCCGAATTCATCGGCGCCGAGCAGGGCGCCCACGACGACGTCACGTCCGGTGCGGATGCCGCCGTCGACTTGTACAGAAATGCGCGAGCGCAGCCGGTTGATCACCAGAGTCTGGTGCGTTTCGGCGAGGCCGATTTCCCAGGGGCTGCCGGCATGTTTGATCGAGGTGAGCGGGGAGGCGCCGGTGCCGCCCTCGAAGCCAGCGATGGTCACATGATCGGCGCGCGCCTTGGAGACTCCGGCGGCAACAGTGCCGACGCCGACTTCAGAGACAAGCTTCACGGACACATCGCCGGCCGGATTGACGTTCTTCAGGTCGAAGATCAGCTGCGCCAGATCCTCGATCGAATAAATGTCGTGGTGCGGCGGCGGCGAGATCAGGCCGACGCCGGGCGTCGAATGGCGTACCTTGGCTATCGTCTTGTCGACCTTGTGGCCGGGGAGCTGGCCGCCTTCGCCGGGCTTGGCGCCTTGCGCCATCTTGATCTGCATCATGTCCGAGTTGACGAGATACTCGGCGGTGACGCCGAAACGTCCCGAGGCCACCTGCTTGATCGCCGAACGCATCGAGTCGCCATTCGGCAAAGGCTTGAAGCGGTCGGATTCTTCGCCGCCTTCGCCGGTATTTGATTTCCCGCCGATGCGGTTCATGGCAATGGCGAGGGTGGTATGGGCCTCGCGCGAGATCGAGCCGAATGACATGGCGCCGGTGGAGAAGCGGCGCACGATGTTCTTGGCCGGCTCGACGTCTTCGAGCGCGACCGGCTTGCGGCCATCGTCCTCGGCGTTTTTCAGCCGGAACATGCCGCGGATGGTGAGCAGCCGCTCGCTCTGGTCATTCACGATCTGCGCGAAGGCGCGGTAATGATCCTGGGAATTTCCACGCACCGCATGTTGAAGGCGGGCCACCGTCTCGGCGGTCCAGACATGGTCTTCGCCACGTACCCGCAGAGCGTAGTCGCCGCCCACATCGAGCATCGAGCGGTATATAGGTGAATCGCTGAAGGCGTCGCGATGGCGGCGCACCAACTCTTCGGCAATCTCGGCGAGGCCGACGCCCTCGATGCGGGTATGCGTGCCGGTGAAATATTTGTCGACGAAGTCCTGGCGCAGGCCGACGGCGTCGAAAATCTGCGCGCCGCAATAGGACTGATAGGTCGAGATGCCCATCTTGGACATCACCTTCAACAGACCTTTGTCGATCGACTTGATGTAGCGCTTGATGATTTCTTTTTCTTCAAGCTTCTGCGGCAGGTCGTCCTTCATCGCGATCAAGGTCTCGAACGCGAGATACGGGTTGATCGCTTCCGCGCCATAGCCGGCAAGGCAGGCAAAGTGGTGCACTTCGCGCGGCTCGGCCGTCTCCACCACCATGCCGACCGCGGTACGCAGGCCATTCCTGATCAAATGATGGTGCACGGCCGCGCAGGCCAGCAGCACGGGAATTGGAACGCGGTCGGCGCTGGCCTTGCGGTCCGACAGGATGATGATGTTGCAGCCGTTGCGCACTTCCTCTTCGGCGCGTTCGCACAATGCGTCGATCGCCCAGCCCATGCCGTCGGCGCCGTGCTCGGCCGGGAATGTGATGTCGAATGTATGCGACTTGAAATGATCGCCGCTCATCTCCGAGATCGAGCGGATCTTCTCGAGATCTTCGTTGGTGAGGATAGGCTGCCGCACCTCGAGGCGCTTGGTGTTCGACATGCCCTCGTGATCGAGCAAATTCGGGCGCGGTCCGATGATGGAGACAAGGCTCATCACCAGTTCTTCGCGGATTGGATCGATCGGCGGGTTGGTAACCTGCGCGAAGTTCTGCTTGAAATAGGTGAATAATGGCTTCGGCTTGTCCGACAGCGCCGAGATCGGCGTGTCGTTGCCCATCGACCCGATCGCTTCCTCGCCGGTGGTCGCCATCGGCGTCATCAGGAATTTCAGGTCTTCCTGGGTGTAGCCAAACATCTGCTGGCGATCGAGCAGCGACAGGTTCGAGATCGGAGCTTCGTTTGCCGTTCCGGGCAGTTCTTCCAGCACAATTTGCGTGCGCCCGAGCCATTCCTTGTAGGGATGGCTCTTCGCAAGGGTTGCCTTCAATTCCTCGTCCGGAATGAGACGGCCCTCGTCAAGATCGACCAGCAGCATCTTGCCGGGCTGGAGGCGCCACTTCTTCACGATGTCCTTTTCCGGAATTGGCAGTACGCCCATTTCCGAGGCCATCACGATGCGATCGTCGCGCGTGAGCAAATAGCGCGCCGGGCGCAAGCCATTGCGGTCGAGCGTGGCGCCGATCTGCTTGCCGTTGGTGAAGGCGATTGCGGCCGGGCCGTCCCACGGCTCCATCAGCGCGGCGTTGTATTCGTAGAATGCGCGCCGTTCCTCATCCATGAGCGGATTGCCCGCCCACGCTTCCGGAATCATCATCATCATCGCGTGCGCCAGCGAATACCCGCCTTGCACCAGGAATTCGAGCGCGTTGTCGAAGCAGGCCGTATCGGACTGTCCCTCGTAGGAAATCGGCCACAGCTTGTTGATGTCGCTGCCGAACAGCGGCGATGACACCGAAGCCTGCCGCGCCGCCATCCAGTTGACGTTGCCGCGCAGTGTGTTGATTTCACCATTGTGCGCGACGTAGCGATACGGATGCGCCAAAGACCAGGTCGGGAATGTGTTGGTCGAGAAGCGCTGGTGAACCAGCGCAAGTGCGCTCTCAAAATCCGGATCGTACAAATCGGGATAGTAAGCGCCGAGCTGGTCGGCAAGGAACATGCCCTTGTAGATCACCGTGCGGCAGGAGATCGACACCGGGTAATAGCCTGACGTGCGGCGCTCGCGGCGCTTGTAGATCGCATTCGAGATCGACTTGCGCAGGATGTAGAGCCGGCGCTCGAACTCATCCTCTGAGAATTTCTTTTTCCCGCGGCCGATGAACACTTGCATATGCTTCGGCTCGGTCGGCTTGACCGAATAACCGAGCGTCGAATTGTCGGTCGGCACATCGCGCCAGCCGAGCAACGACAGACCTTCACGCGCGATCACCTCTGCATAGATGTCGCGAATGATCTGCCGCCAGTTTGCGTCGGTCGGCATGAACAGATAACCGACCGCATACTCGCCGGGCTTCGGCAGTTTGAATCCGAGCTCGGCGGTTTTCTTGGCAAAGAACTTGTGCGGAATTTGCACGAGGATGCCGGCGCCGTCTCCCATGCGCGGATCCGCGCCGACAGCGCCGCGATGCTCGAGGTTGCAGAGGATGCGCAGACCGTCTTCGATGATCTGATGCGATTTGCGGCCTTTGATGTCCGCGATGAATCCAACGCCGCACGAATCCTTGTCGAGCGCCGGATCGTAGAGACCCTGCACTTCGGGTGTGCCCGGATCTGCGGTCGACCCGCGTCCGGCAAATCCTGCGTTGCGATACTCCTCGCTCATCTCGTCCTGCCTCACCGGCGCAGCCGCTGCTCCGGCGTACTCACCTCATCCGCGAGACGTCATGCTCGCGGTCAATGCTAACTGATCTCGAGAAGGGCAGCCCTGTCCGGCTTATCGCCGCCCGTGGCCGCTCCTGTCGGGCGCCACCGATGTCTGCCCCTGCGACTGAAGAGCCGCCACCCGTGCTCGCCATCCATTAGGACAGCATTACTGTCCTAATGGACCATGCCAAATTTTGCCCCGCCGTACAAGACTGGTCCACGCCAGATTGGCTAAAACCTTTCGTATTCTTGCGCCGGCGCGGCTGAACCAAGCAAGAACAGGACCACGGCCGCGAAATCCGCGCAATGCCATTGCGGGCAACGCCACCATGCCGGAGTGCGGCAAGCCCGGAAATGCACCCCACCCACAAACGAAAGCGCCCCGGTTTCCCGGGGCGCTGCCGTTTTGCAAATAAGCCCGGAGTTTAGGCCGCAGCCTTCGTGTCGATCACTTGGGCTTTCACCTCGGCTTTGGCAGCGCCGTTGCCGATGGGGATCTGGCGCGGCTTCTTGGCCTCAGGGATTTCGCGCACGAGGTCGACGTGCAGCAATCCGTTCTCGAGGCTCGCATTCTTGACCTGGACATGGTCGGCCAGCTGGAAGACGCGCTCGAAAGCGCGGGCTGCGATGCCCTGATAGAGCACCTCGCCGTTCTGCTCTTCCTTGGCTTGTTTGCCGCCTTTGATCGTCAGCGTGTTTTCTTTCGCCTCGATCGAAAGGTCGTTCTCGCCAAAGCCGGCGACCGCAACGGTAACGCGATAGTCGTTCTCACCGGTGCGCTCGATATTGTAGGGCGGGTAACCCGGAGCAGCTTCAAAACCGTCCAGCATAGAAAACAGCCGGTCGAAGCCAACGGTGGAACGATAGAGGGGGGAAAGATCGAAAGTTCGCATGGCATATCCTCCTTGAGTTGAGCGACATGCGGCGGTCCGCCGGATGGCCAGACCTCGCCGTGCGCAGCCATGTGGCCTGCGCAAGTTTGATATGGGAGCGGTTTTTGCGGCCTGCAAGAGGGGCCGCCCGCAGCCATAAACCATTGATAGTCGTTATATATTTTTGCTCCCGGTAGTCCGTGATTGAGCGAGCCAGCCACCCTGTTATAAGGCCGACACGCCGCTCAAATGCTTATCTCGGCTCACCTTCCGGCCTCATGAAACTCGTCTCCATTCCCGCCAACCCGGTTCCCGATGGTGTCGTGACAGGCGCGATCGAGAACTCCGGACGGAGTGACTTTGCGTTTCGCGCGCTGGGCGCCGCCGCCGGGTCGCAAGGGCACGGTGGTCGTGTTGCAGGGCCGCGCGGAGTTCATCGAAAAATATTTCGAGACCGCGCGCGATCTGCACGCCCGGGGTTTTGCGGTGGCCACGTTCGACTGGCGCGGCCAGGGCCTTTCGGACCGAAGGCTGTCCGATCGCCACAAAGGCTACGTACGAAATTTCTCCCACTACATCACCGACCTTGAAGCAATCATGCAGCAGGTGGTCATGCCCGACTGCCCGCCGCCGTATTTCGCACTGGCGCATTCCATGGGCGGGGCGGTGGCCATCCGCGCGTGCCATGACGGCATCCGTTGGTTCGAGCGAATTGTGCTGACGGCACCGATGATCGCGTTGCCGGCCGGCCGGCTCACCCGTGTTGCCGGGCCGCTCGCGCGCTTCATGCGGATGATCGGCCGCGGAGGTGCCTACGTGCCGACCGGCGATTCCGCTGCGACAGGCAGCGAAAGTTTCGTTGGCAATGTGCTCACCTCCGATCCGGTTCGCTACGCGCGCAACGCTGCCGTTCTGGAACAGGAGCCCGAGCTCGGTCTCGGCGCACCGACAGTCGCGTGGGCTGACGCCGCCATGCGGCAGATGAAGGCGTTCGCCGAAAGCTCATACGCCGTCAGGATCCGCCAGCCGATTTTGATGGTGGCCGCCGGTCGGGACGAAGTTGTCTCCACACCAGCCATTGAGACTTTCGGGCAGAATCTGCTCGCGGGACGGCACCTTATTCTTGCCGGCGCCAAGCACGAGATTCTGCAGGAGCAGGATCAGTATCGCAATCAGTTCTGGGCTGCGTTCGATGCCTTCGTGCCCGGCACGCCGCGGTTCTAGCTGTTCAGGACGTCCAGCGCCGCCTGGTGCACGCGTTTGTCGCCGGCAACGATGATGCGGCCGCCATTCTGCGCCGGTCCGTTCTCCCAGGTCGTGACGATACCGCCGGCGCCCGCAACGATCGGGATGATCGCGACGATGTCGTAAGGCTTGATCTCGGTTTCGATGATGAGATCGATCAGGCCAGCCGCCAGCATGCAGTAGGCGTAACAGTCGCCGCCATAGCGTGACAGCTTCACCTTGTCCTCCAGGCGGCCGAAGGCGGCGCGGTCGGAACGGTTCATGAGCAGAGGGCTTGTCGTGAACATCAACGCGTCATCGATGCCCGCACACCCCCGCACACGCAGGTCGCGGTTGCCGTTCGGACCTCGATATTGCGCGCCGCCGCCGTCTCCGGAAAACCGCTCGCGTGTGAAGGGCTGGTTCATGAGACCGAAGACCGGTTCGCCAAACCGCATCAGGCCGATCAGCGTGCCCCAGGCGAGCATCCCGGAAATGAATGACTTGGTGCCGTCAATCGGGTCGAGCACCCAGACGTATTCGGCATCGGTGTGCTCGGAGCCATATTCCTCGCCAAGGACTTCGTGGTCGGGAAACTGCTTGCGGATGATCGCCCGCATCGTTTGTTCGGCCGCGCGATCGGCTGCCGTGACGGGGTCGAATCCGCCCACTTTCTTGTTCTCGATCGCAAGCGCCGTGCGGAAGAACGGGAGAATCGTTTCGCCCGACGCAGTGGCGAGTTGATCGACAAAGCTGCTGAAGTTGATGGCCGACATGCCGCTCGCCTGTTTAAGCCCACCGCCTATCGGAGAGCCAGCCTATCGGCAACCACACGCACGAATTCGCCCTTCGGCGCGTTGAAATCCGTCTCTCAGGCATTCTTGCTGCGCTGCGGAGTTCCAACCGGTCTATTTTCGCATGGGAACGCCGGAAGGAGCGGCAGCGGGATGCAGTCATGCAAAAATAGCATAGGAAATAGGCCCTTGATCCTTGATTTTTGTGCGTCGCGATGTAGCTTATTGCAGTGCGGTAGCGAGAGCTACTGCTGCCCTCCTTGGGCGTTTCCTCCCTAGACTTGGGCCGCTTGCCAACCGCGAGCGGCCCTTTTTTCTTTTCTTGCTGCCCGGACAACGACTATTCGGCGGCCGCCCGGTAAGGGCGCAGTTGCTCGAGCGGAATTTCACCCAGGCGCCTCGCCAGTGTTTCCAAATCGGCCGCCAAGCGGCTGAAAGCCGAGGCACGCTGATAACGCCGTTCGTCCATGTAGAGGGCCCGATTGATTTCCAGCTGGATCGCATGCAGCCCGGCGGCCGGATTGCCGTAGTGCTCCGTGATGAAGCCACCGGCATAGGGCTTGTTGCGGCTGACCGTATACCCGAGCGTCCGCAGCGTCTTTTCGACCGTTTCAGCCACCACGCCAACGCAACTGGTGCCGTAGCGGTCGCCAAGGACGAACTCAGGACGTGGGCGTTCATCCCGATGCCCCGCGGTTGACGGCATGGAATGGCAATCGATCAGCACGGCGGCACCGAACTCCCGATGCAGGCGTGTAAACAGGCGGCGCAGGGCCCGATGGTAGGGCTTGTACAAACTTTCGATGCGCCGCAGGGCGTCGTCGACCGGAATCCGCTGGTCGTAGATTTCCTGCGCGTCTCCGACGACGCGGGCCACTGTGCCCAGGCCCCCAGCGACGCGCATCGAACGTGTATTGGCGAAGGACGGTAGCCGGCCCTCGAACATGCGCGGGTCAAGCTCGTAGGGCTCGCGATTCACGTCCACGAAACAACGCGGAAAATGCGCACGCATCATCGGGTAACCGACGGGGACCACGCCCGCGATCAGCTCGTCAACAAAGCTGTCCTCAGAGCGGCGCAGCGTGGCGATATCGAGCCGGCAGGCCGCCAGGAACTCGCGCGGGTAGGTAGAGCCGCTGTGGGGCGAATTGAACAGCACCGGCCCCTGGCATGCCTTGGGCTCGAGAATTTCGAACGGCGGGTCCAATTCGTCGCGAATTTCGCTCATACGGGCAAGGCCATGGTGGTCAGGCGTGCATTAACGCCTCGTTATAGCCTCTATTGTTCATGCTCAGGGCACAAAGCCAAGCCATGCTTTTGGTTCACTCGATATTTACCGGGCATAAGTCTTAATCAGCCGGCTGAGGCGGTCCAAGGCAGTCATCCGGCGGCCAGACGGGGTGTTGAGTGGTAATGTCCAAAATCCTTCTGGCTGAAGACGACACCGACATGCGGCGCTTTCTGGTCAAGGCGCTCCAGAACGCCGGATTTGACGTCACCTCCTACGACAATGGTCTGTCGGCCTATCACCGGCTGCGCGAGGAACCGTTCGAGCTGCTGCTCACGGATATCGTGATGCCGGAAATGGACGGCATTGAGCTCGCGCGCAGGGCGGCCGAACTCGATCCCGATATCAAGATCATGTTCATCACCGGCTTTGCGGCGGTCGCGCTCAATGCCGATTCCAATGCCCCCAAGCACGCCAAGGTGCTGTCGAAGCCCGTGCACCTGCGTGAGCTGGTCAGCGAAGTGCAGAAAATGCTGGCCGCGTAGCGCTTTTGCGCGGTCTTGCCTCGCCGGTTTGGAGCCGATAGATCAATCCCGGTTGACGGGCGCGTAGCTCAGCGGAAGAGCACCTCCTTGACATGGAGGGGGTCACAGGTTCGATCCCTGTCGCGCCCACCATCCTTCGCTTGCTTCGCAAGCTACGGCTCGGCAAGCCGTCGAAGGACTCCCACAGCGAAGCGAGCGAAGGATGCCGCGCCGCAGTTCCACAGGAACGAAGGCGGGCAGGTCACTCCACAATCGACTGATAGACCAGCGTGCGCATGAGATAGCGGTAGTGCAGCCGTTCGAGCGGCGCCTGCATCATCAGCACTGCGATCAGCTGCTGCTGCGGATCAATCCAGAAATACGTGCCGGTCACGCCGGTCCAGGAATAGTCACCGATCGAGCCCGGAAACGGGCTGCGTCCCGCGTGTGTGCGAACCGCAAAGCCAAGACCAAAGCCAAGCCCGAGTTCTGGCGTCGGAGCCAGCGCGCCGAACAAAATTGGTGTCGATGGGCTGCGGCGCGTTTCCGGTGTCAAATGGTCGGACGTCATCAGCCTCACGATGGCTGGCGACAGCAGCCGTGTGCCGCCGAACTCGCCACCGTTCAGCAGCATTTGGCAGAAACGCACGTAGTCGCTCGCGGTGGATAGCAGAGCGCTGCCGCCTGAGATCCAGTTCGGACGCGTGGCCATGTCACGCATCGGCGGCCGCTTGCCGGATGTGGAGTCAATCTGCGGGTGCGCCGCGCGCGCGGCATCGACAGGACCAAAGCCGGTGTCATCAAGACCGAGCGGCTTGCAGATGCGCTCGATGATGAAGCGGTCGAGTGTCATGCCGCTGGCAACTTCGACCACGCGGCCGAGCACGTCGGTCGACATGCCATACTGCCACGTGCTGCCGGGTTGATAGGCGAGGGGGACCTTTGCGAGCTTGGCAACCATCTCCGCGTTGGTCTGTTTTTCGTCCATGACATTGGCGTCGACGTAGACTTGCTTGAGCAGCGGTCCCGTCAGATGGGCGTAACTTAGCCCCGACGTATGACGCAGCAGATCCTGCACCGTCATGTCCCGCTGCAGCGGTTCTTTTGCCAGTTTCTTGGCCGAAGCATTGTCGGAATCGACGGCAACATTGAGGTCCGCGAATTCGGGGATATAGCGCGCGACCGGGTCCGCGATGAGCAATTTGCCTTCCTCGGCCAGCATCATGGTTGCGACCGAAGTGAACGGCTTTGTCATCGAGGCGATGCGAAAGATTGTATCGACTTTCATCGCGGCGCCGGCTTCCCGATCCCGGTAGCCAAGCGCGTCAAGGCAGACGATCTTCCCGCGCCGTGCGATGAGCACGACCGCGCCGGGAACCAGGCCCTTGTCGATGTCTGCCTTGAGTGTGTCGCACACGCGTTGTAAGCGCGCGGACGACAGTCCGACATCTTCGGGTTTGCCGGCCCGCGGCATTTCGAAAGTCACGATGTCCCCCTTATTTCCAGAATTGCCGCGAGGCGAGGGCGGCGCCATCCGCCATGGCCTTGAACTTGGCGAAGACCACGTCCGGATCGACGGCCGCTTGCCCGACCCAGGTGCCGTAACCGCAGTCGCTTCCCGCAATCACGTTCTCGCGCCCCACCAGCGTCGCATAGCGAGAAATGCGCTGCGCGATCAGCTCGGGGTGCTCGATGAAATTTGATTTCGATTCGATCACTCCCGGAATCAGCACTTTGCCGTCCGGCAGGGTTACTTTTTCGAACAGCGTCCACTCATGCGCGTGCCGCGGGTTAGCGGCCTCGAGCGAAATCGCAACCGGTTTTGCCGTGAAGACGATGTCGATGACGTCAGCGAGCGGGACGTCACGGTGGTGCGGCCCCTCGTAGTTGCCCCAGCATAGATGCATGCGCAGCTGTTCGGCCGGTATGTTGGCGACCGCGTGATTGAGGGCCTCAATGTGCAATTGCGCGCGTTTGCGAAAGTCGGGGAGGCTTAGATCTGCGTATTGAATGTGCCGCCCCATGGCGAGGTCGGGGCAATCGATCTGCAGCACGAAGCCCGCTTTGGCGACGGTTTCGTATTCGTGCCGCATGGCATCGGCAATGGCGTAAATGTAGCTCTCGAAATCCTTGTAGTGCTCGTTGCGAAAGAACAACGACACCACGCCAGGCGAGGCCGCGCTCATGAAACCGCCCGCCGACGTCACGCCCGCCAGCGCCGCCTTGAGATTATCGGCGTCGATCTGCGGCGCTGTCTTGTCGCGCACGGTAATCGGGGCGTTGCAGGCCGGCGTCTTGCGCCGCGAGCGGCCGGGATCGCCGAACACGCGCTTTTCCAGTCGTGGAAAGTCGGCGAGATCCTGATACACGAACGTGTTGCCGGTGCCGCCGAAGCCGCCGAGCCGGTCCTTGATGTAGGTGGCATAGCTCGGCTTCGACATTTCTCCATCGTTGATGAGATCGACGCCCGCATCGGCCTGTTTTTTGACTACCTCGGCCACGGCGGCACGAACGCGCGTGGCCAGCGCACTCGGGTCAACCGGCACGCCTTCCTCCTTGGCGTACATCATGCGGATGAGATCGTCGGGTCGCGGCAGGCTGCCGGTATGAGTGGTCAAAAATCGGTCACGGCTGCGCTGCACGGCTTAAACTCCTGCCTGGACTGTAGAGCACGCGGGGGCCGGTAACCACCGGTGGGCCGCTTGCGTTGACAGTCGCGGGTGGGCTGCGTATGTACCCGACAAACAGCAACCCGAGATTGTCATGAAAGTCCGTAACTCCCTGAAATCCCTGCGCGGCCGGCACCGCAATAACCGCTTGGTGCGCCGGAAGGGTCGCGTTTACATCATCAACAAGACCAACCGCCGTTTCAAAGCCCGCCAAGGCTAATCTAGGCTGGCTGACCCTGGCGCCGGCGGCGCCTGTTCCATCGCCGCATATTGGCCACGAAGGGCGGAGACGTTACACTCTGTCCATGCGCACTCGATTCCTCACAGCGCTCTTAGCCGTGGTCGTGGCTTCTGCCGCGCCGGCCGCCGCACAGTCGGACAAATGGGTCAAACCACCCGACAAGCTGCCGCGTGTGGCGCCTGGCGACCGCATCCATAATCTCGATTTTCTGTTCGGCGCGCTTAAGGTTGCGCCTGATGACGTAACAGCCAAAGCGATCGAAGAGCGCATCTGGGCGATGTGGACACTCTCGCGGAGTGACACCGCCAATCTTTTGATGACGCGCGTCAAAACTGCGATCGAAGCAAAAGATCTCGATCTTGCAATCAAGCTGCTCGATGGCATTGTGAAGGTGAAGCCGGACTATGTGGAAGCGTGGAACCGGCGCGCGACCATTTATTACATGCAGAAGGATTACGGCCACGCGCTCGCCGATATACGTCAGGTTCTCAAGCGCGAGCCGCGTCATTTTGGTGCGCTGGCAGGCTTGGGATTGATCTTCCAGGACATCGGTGACGACAAACAAGCGCTGGAAGTCTATCGCCGCGCGCTCGCGCTCTATCCGCGCATGGAGCGCATTCCCGATATCGTCAAGACGCTGACTGAAAAAGTCGACGGCCGGGATATTTAGCGCGGATACATTGATCCGCTGCAAAAGTCATTTGCAATTTCAGCGCCGCCGTAAACGCTTAAACACGCACTCAATTGACGCAGATCAACAAGTCGCGGCTGCGATCCCTTTAGATTTTTTAAAAACAGGTTTCAAAAGAAGTCGGTTGGTATTTCCGCATCACCCTTCGACAGGGCGGTGTCGGGGAAGGCCGATTACGGGCTTCGCAGCCTGAATTACGAAGTGGCGCAATGTTCAGTTAGGCCCGGTCAAAGGAGATTGCACAATGTCCCTGGGACTTATCCTCGTTATCATCCTCATCATTTTCCTGCTCGGTGGCTTCAGTGGGCGCTTTGGTGGCTACGGCTACGGTTACGGTCACGGCGGCGTCGGTCTCATCGGCACGATTTTGATCATTATCGTTGTTCTGATGTTGCTTGGTCGGCTCTGAACCGTAACGTGAGGGGTATCGGATGAGCCGCCTCCATCGGCATCCGGAGCAGCACCTTGTTGACCGCATCGGTTGGTTGAGAGCGGCGGTGCTCGGAGCCAATGATGGCATCGTTTCCACTGCAAGTTTGATAGTCGGCGTCGCCGCGGCGGCTGCGACGCAGAACGCTGTCCTCGTCGCCGGCGTCGCGGGACTTGTTGCCGGCGCCATGTCGATGGCCGCCGGCGAGTACGTATCCGTCAGCTCGCAATCCGACACCGAACGGGCGGATCTCGCGCGCGAACGCAAGGAGCTCAGCGAAAACGTCGGGTTTGAACAAGAAGAGCTTGCCGAAATCTATGTCAAACGAGGTCTCGATCCGACGCTGGCGCGGCAGGTTGCTCGACAGCTGATGGCGAAGGATGCCTTGGCTGCCCATGCGCGCGATGAGCTTGGGATTTCGGAAATCACCACGGCGCGTCCTGTGCAGGCTGCATTGACCTCGGCCGCAACGTTTTCAGTGGGCGCGGCCATGCCCTTGCTGATGGTGGTCCTATCGCCCGCCTGGGCGCTTGTTCCGGTCGTATCGGCTGCGTCCCTGGGCTTTCTTGCCCTCCTGGGCGCAATCGGGGCCAGAGCGGGCGGCGCAAACGTTCTGCGCGCAACGGCCCGGGTGACGTTTTGGGGGGCGCTGGCGATGGCCCTCACCGCCGGCATCGGGAAGATTTTTGGAACGGTTGTCTGAAGATTGGGTCGGGCCCGCAGCCCAGTTCAATCGCCGATTCTTCCGCGCCTACATAGGCAATGCGCAGCATATTGGTTGCGCCCGGTGTGCCGAGAGGAACGCCCGCCACAACGATGACGCGCTGACCGGCTTTGGCGAAACCTTCCCTGAAGGCGATGCGGCAGGCGCGATCGACCATGTCATCCTGGTCGTGCGCATCTTCGGTCACGACGCAATGGACGCCCCACACGACAGCCAGCCGGCGTCCGGTCGCGATGTTCGGTGACAGCGCGACGATCGGTGAACGCGGGCGTTCACGCGCGACGCGCAGGCCGGTTGAGCCGGACGATGTCCAGCAGATAACGGCCGCCAAATCGAGCGTATCGGCAATCTGGCGTGCGGCATCGGCAATCGCATCGGCGCCGGTTGCCTCCGGCTCCGCACGTTGCGCGGCAATGATATTGCGGTAGAGCGGGTCGCCTTCCACTTCTTCAGCGATGCGGTTCATGGTGGCGACTGCTTGTACTGGAAATTGTCCGGCCGCTGATTCTGCCGACAGCATCACCGCGTCGGCGCCTTCGAATATCGCGGTGGCAACGTCCGAGACTTCAGCGCGCGTTGGCACCGGGGACGTGATCATCGATTCCAGCATTTGCGTCGCGACGACCACCGGCTTGCCGGCGACACGGCCGGAACGGGTCATTTGCTTTTGCACGCCGGGCACTTTTTCCAGCGGCATCTCGACGCCAAGGTCACCGCGCGCCACCATCAGCGCGTCAGTGAGATCGATGATTTCGTCGAGTCGTTTGACGGCTTGCGGTTTTTCGATCTTCGCCATCACCGATGCGCGCCCGCGCGTGATCTTTTTTGCTTCCGCGATATCTTCCGGCCGCTGGATGAACGACAGCGCCACCCAATCGATGCCGGTTTCGAGCGCCGCTTCCAGGTCGGAGCGATCTTTGTCGGTCAATGCGGAGAACGGAATCGTGGTGTCGGGCAGGCTCACGCCCTTGCGGTCCGACAGCTTGCCGCCGACGTCGACGCGGGTGGTGATCCGCGTGGGCTGCGCTTCCGTGACCGTGAGTTTCACTTTGCCGTCGTCGATCAACAGCGCGTGGCCGGCTTTGATCGCGATAAAAATTTCCGGGTGCGGCAGGTAGGCGCGCTTGGTGTTGCCGGGGGCTGAATCGGTGTCGAGCACGAAGGTATCGCCGTTTTTCACCATCGCCGAGCCGCCGTCAAAGGTGCCCAGGCGGAGCTTCGGACCCTGCAAATCCACCAGCACGCCAATGGGCCGGCCGGTATCGCGTTCGACCGAGCGGATCATTGCGACCAGCTCGCGCATGCGGTCCTGGGTGGTGTGGCTCATATTGATGCGGAAGACATCGGCGCCGGCGGCAAACAGCTTTGCGATCATGTCGGCATTGGACGAGGCAGGTCCAAGCGTGGCGACGATCTTGGCGCGGCGCAGGCGTCTCATTGCTTGCCGCCTCCGGGCGGAGGAGGGGACAGCGTCGTGGGCGGACGCGAGAGGCCCAGCGGTGCGCGCGGCGGCAATGGACGTTCCGGCGTCTGCTCGGCGGCGTCAGTCAACTGCACAGTCCAGGACCGTTGCTCGCTGGTATCCACCTCAAAGTATCCGGTGCGATCATAACCGCGCGCCAGGCAATTTTCGGTTCCGCGAATGGTGAACTCTTTCTCGCGTGAGCACATGTAGGCCTTGCCGGACCATTCGCCGCCGCGGTCATAATCGACCGCATAGATATAATAGTAGCGCGCAACCAGTGCGCCGCGCAGCAGTGTTTCACAAGAGCGCGAGGAAACATTCCACCAGCCTTCGGTCGTCCATCCTTCATTGTCCTTGTAGCCGATGGCGACGCCAACCCGGCTGCCAGTGTTGTTGCACAGCCGAAAATCGGCTTTGGCCGGATGTGCTGAGGCCGCCAGCAGCAGTGCGGCGGGAACCGCAGCGCGGGCAAGGATACAGGACAGGTGACGCCTGGCGGCGGCAAGTGGCAATGCGGTCACGATTCTCGCCGGTTCCGAAGGATGCGCGGTTGTGGCGTGATCAGTCACGGCCTGTCAACGATGATGGCGCGGAAATCGTTCACGTTGGTATAGGTGGGCCCCGGCACCAAGAGGTCGCCCAGCGCCGAGAAAAAACCCGTCGAATTATTGTCGGCGAGGAAGGCGGCGGGATCGAGGCCGCGGCCCCGGGCGCGTACCACCGATTCGCCATCAACGGTGGCGCCGGCGGGGTCTTTTGCGTCTCCGGCGCCGCCATCAGTGCCATCTGTGTCGGCAGCGATTGCAGCGATTGCGGGCATCCCCTCGATCGCCATTGCCAGCGCCAGGGCGTATTCCTGATTGGGTCCACCGTGGCCTTTGCCCCGGATTGTCACCGTCAGTTCTCCGCCGGAAATGATCACCGCTCGCTTTCCTTGCGCGCGGAGTTCGCGGGCAAGACTGGCATGCGCGGCGGCGACGTCCCGTGCCTCACCTTCAACGCGGTCGCCGAGCGAAATGCAGTCATAGCCGGCCGCGCGCACAGCGGCCTCGGCCGCCTTCATCGCATCGGCCGGCCGCGCAGCGAGTTTAAATTGACTGCCGGAAAAAGCGGGATCGGCGGGCTTCGGCGATTCATTTTTTGGATCACTAAGTGCACGCGTCACTGCGTCGGGAAGCGTGAGGCGATACTTCACTAAAATCGCGCGCGCATCTGCAAGTGTCGTGGGATCGGGAACGGTCGGCCCCGAGCCGATCGCGGACGGGTCATCGCCCGGCACATCCGAAATCGCAATGGTCACGATGCTTGCGGGATGCGCATGCCGGGCGAGGCGGCCACCTTTGATGCGCGAGAGATGTTTGCGGACGGTGTTGATTTCGCCGATGACCGCGCCCGAGCGCAGCAGGGCGCGTGTAACCGCCTGTTTGTCCTGGAACGAAATGCCGTCAGCAGGCGCGATCCAGTTGGCCGAAGCGCCACCCGACATCAGGACCAGCACGAGATCATGTGCGCTCGCGCTGTCCGCCAGCGCCAGCGCGCGGTCGGCGCCCTCCAGCCCCGCCGCATCGGGAATGGGATGTCCGGCTTCGATCATTCGCACGCGCCGCAGATGCCGCCCATAGCCGTGGCGAGCGACCGCGACGCCGCTCAAGCGCTCGGCCGCAAGCCGCAGTTTGTCGAGATAGTGCGCTTCGGCAACCTCGGTCATCGAGCCCGCCGCTTTGCCTGCCGCCAGCACGATGATCCGGCCCGCTGGCGGGGCCGGCAACAATGGCGGCAAACAGGAGGCGGGATGCGCAGCGGCCACCGCTACGCGGTACAGATCCTCGAGAAAAGAGCGATGTGGAGCCATCGTTCGAATCGGTCCTTGAAGCTCGCGCGCAGAGTTCTACTAAGCTTTACGCTGCCGATAGTAGCCCGGGACCGCCGCCTGTGATCGACGAAATTGTTCAAGTCGACGTTCGTGACGGGACCTCGATCGGCGCGCGCATTTATCGTCCCGACGGTTCGGGGCCTTATCCGGCCTTGTTCGGCGCCGCTCCATATCGTTTCGACAACAATAGCCTGCCGGCGAGTTCGCAGTTTCTCTGGCGCGAGACTGGCCCAATCGAGTGGTACGTCGAACAGGGCTACGCTTACGTGCATATGGATGTGCGCGGTAGCGGCCGCTCCGGCGGTGCATTCGAATTTCTCGGCCGCCGCGAGCAGCAGGATCTCTACGACGTCATTGAATGGACCGGCCGGCAGCCATGGTGCAATGGCAAGGTTGGCGGGATCGGCCAGTCGTATTTCTGTATGCTGCAGTGGTTCATGGGCGCCTTGGCGCCGCCCGCGCTTGCGTGCCTTGCCGCGCATGATGGCCTTGCCGATCTCTACCGCGCCGGCACTTATCACGGCGGCATCCCGTGCGATTTTTTCCCCGGCTACTGGTGGTACCAGAACCGGTTCATCAATCGGTTTCCGGCGAACGGTCCGTCGCGCGATCAGGAAACTGATCTGACGGAACTGGTCGCGTCGCATCCTACATTCGATGACTTCTGGCGCGAACGCAGCGCCTGGGAGGTGCTCGATCGGATCAAGGTGCCGCTCTATTCGAGCGGCGTTTGGGCAAAGATGCAGCTGCATACGCGCGGCAACATCGATGCCTATCACCGCGCTGCCGGTCCCAAAAAACTGCGAATGTCCGGCGTTCCGAATGCCTGGGCCGCCGCCGCAGAGTTTTCCAGCATCGAGTTTCACAAGGCGGTGCTGTTGCCCTTCTACGACCACTACCTCAAAGGCAAGCAGACCGATTATGCAGCGCGTCCGAACGTTGAATACGCTGTGCGCGGATCCAACGTGGTGCGAAAAGCCGACAGTTGGCCACCGCCCGGCACGCGTTACACGCGCTGGTATCTCAACGCTTCGCCGTCCGGCAGTGTGAGTTCCTTGAATGATGGAGGATTGTCGTCACAAACTGCGCCTGGCGCGGCCTCGACCACCTACAAATATCCAAATCCGGGTTGGGTGTCGGGCGTGGTCGGGTTTGGTCCTGCCGGTCCGCCCGGCGGCTTTGATTCCGCGCGCCGGGTGCTGACGTTCACGACCGCGCCACTTGAAGGCGATCTTGAAATCTGCGGGCCGATCAAACTCGTTCTCTATGCGTCGTCGACCGCGCGTGACACAGACTTTTTCGTCAAGCTCTCCGACCAATTTCCTCAGTCGCCCGACGATCGCGGCAAGGGACTCAATCCGTTTGCCGAGCTGATCACGCGGGGGTGGCTGCGCGCATCACACCGCGCGCTCGACCCGGCGCGCAGCACGGAGATGGTGCCCTACCACAGCCATTCCGATCCGCAGCCGCTCACGCCCAACGAGGTCTACAAATTCGAGATCAGCCTCGAGCCCATGGCTTATTTCATCAAACAAGGACATCGCCTTCGGCTTGAAATCGTCAACGGGGATTCACCGGCCATCGAAATTCTGTGGTCCCACTATTACCGGCCGGACAAGATGGGCAGCGATACGATCCATCACGACTCCGCACATCCGTCCGAACTGGTTTTGCCGGTGTCGTCCGCTTCAGCCTGATTGGGATGCAGGGCCGCTTTCCATGGCCGCGCGGGTGGCATAGCATTCGTCCAAGGGCCAAAACGGCCCGCTCGATACTAAAAATATATCCCAGGGGAGGGGACCATGGCGGAAGTCGTGCAGGTGTCGCGTCTGCTTGATCAGCGCGGGCTGACCTCGTTCCATTACAATCTGATTTTCTGGTGCGTGCTGCTGTCGCTGATCGATGGATACGATATCGCCGCCATAGCGTTTGCTGCGCCCCACCTGGTGCGTGAATGGGGGCTCAAGCCTGGCGCGCTGGGCCCGGTCTTCAGCGCAAGCCTGATCGGCATCCTGTTTGGCTCGGCCGTGTTCGGATGGGTGGGGGACCGTTACGGCCGTAAGACCGCGCTGATCGCCTCCAACCTGCTGTTCGGTGTGTTTACTCTCGCCGCCGCGTGGTCGACGAGCCTCGATCAGTTGTTCTGGTTGCGCCTGCTCGCCGGCCTCGGCATTGGTGGCGTCATCCCGAACGTGGTCGCAATCAATACCGAATCCTCACCACGCAAGCTCCGCGCGACGCTGGCATTGATTGGTGTCGGCTTTGTACCGCTCGGCGGTGCCATTCCCGGCGTTGTCGCCACGACATTGGTGCCCGCGCACGGTTGGCAGATCCTTTTCGTGATCGGTGGGATCGTGCCGATCATTCTTGCTTTTGTTGCGCTATTTACGCTGCCGGAATCGATCAAATTCATGGCGTTGCATGAAAGCCAGCGCGCCAAGATGGAGAAAACCATCGCGGCGCTCGATCCAGACTTCAAGATCCCGGCGAACGCGAAATTCATCATCGAGGACGAGCAGCAATTCCCGGGCTTCAACCCGGCCTATCTGTTCCGCCAGGGCCTTTGGCTGATCACGCCGCTTCTTTGGCTGCTCTTTGCGCTGAACTTGATGGGCTATTTCTTCCTGCTGTCGTGGACACCGACCTTGATGGCAGTTTTAAAACTGCCACCATCGGTGGGGGCGCTTGCCGGCGCCATGATTCAGGTCGGCGGTACAGTCGGGTCGCTCATCCTTGCGCGCTGGGTTGAACGCCGGCGGTTTTTCGCAATCGCGTTCGTCTTCGTGGCTGCGGTGCCAATCGTGGCGTCGATCGGTTATGCCGGTCAAAGCTCGACGACCGCGTTGGCCATTGCGACATTCTTTGCCGGCTTCTGCGTGCTGGGCATCCAGACCGGCATCAACGTCGCAGGCGCGCTTGTCTACCCCACCTCGCTGCGAGCCAACGGTTCGGGCTGGCAATTGGGCATCGGCCGGATTGGCTCGATCGTTGGGCCGCTCGTGGGCGCGTTGTTGATCGGACTGCCGGTCGAGAAGCTCTATACGTGGTCGGCATTGCCGTTCGCTGTCGGCGCTGTCGTTTGCTTCGCAATCTGGAAGCTCAACGAGACGCGTTTGCGCGAACATCCCGAGCTCCAGGCCGCGCAGGCGCCGGCCTGAGCCGGCGGGTAGAGGCTCTAGAACGGTTCGTAACTCCGCAATGCGGGGACGACCTGCTCGCCGAATAAACGGATCGAGCGCAGCAGGTCGTTCTCGGGCAGGTCCGAGAAATTGAACTCGCCCATGAAGACGTTGAAGAGCCCGGCCTTTGCCGCTGCGTGGATTTTCTCCGCAACTGTTTTTGCCGAGCCGATGAACACGAGTTCGTTCTTCATCAGGTAGTCGGCATCGAACAAGTTGGCCATGATCTCGGATGCGCCCGGCTCGCCGCGACCGATGTATTTCTTGGCGTGTTCACGCACGCGCTCTTCGAAAGTTTCGCCGGGTTTTGGCGGCGGCAGAAAGCCCTCATAGGCGCGCGCTGCGCGCGCCAGCGCAACGTCGAGCGCCTTCTCGTCGGTCTCGTCCACGTAAACGATCGTGCAATAGGCGATTTTCGGCGCTTGCGGCCGGCCAGTGGCGGCCCAATCAGCAAGAAACTTGCGGTAGCGCGGCGCCGCGTCGGCGCGCGGATACACCAGAAAATAACCCGGATTGATTGCATTGCGGGCACAAAATTCGAGCGTCTGCGGGTCGCGGCTCATCATCCAGAGTGGCGGGTGCGGCTTTTGCAACGGCTGTACGGCGAGCTGCGCGCTCTCGGTGTGATGAACGTCGCCGTGAAAGGAGAACGGCTGCTTTTCGCCATAGGCCGCGCGCAAATATTCGACGAATTCGAGCGTTGGCGACTTGCGCAAATTGTAATCGAGTCCAAACGGCTTGAAATAATCGGGATTGATGCCCGGCACGAGCCCGAGCTCCATGCGCCCGCCGACGATCTGGTCAACGAGTGCAATTTCCTCCGCCAGCCGCAGCGGGTGATACAGCGGCACCACGTAACCCATCGGACCGATGCGCATCCGGCGCGTGCGCGCCGCCGCGCCAACAACATAGAGGCTCGGTGACGAGACCCAGCTTTCATCCGGACGGAAATGATGCTCGACGCAGAAGCTGTAGTCGAAACCGAGTTCGTCACACAGCTGAAGCTCGCGCCAGAGCTCTTCGTATCGCTGGTGCGCAGTCATGCCTGGCTTGGCCCAGACATGGGAAAAATGGGCAAACTTCACGCTACGGTCTCCTCGGGTCGCTGTTTCGGGCCGTTTGGGGCCTTCAAAGGCGGGCAGGTCATCTCTATCTTCACTACAGTGGAGGACACCACTATGGACGACAAGACCCGCACCGAGCTTGAGGCCGCCGTATACCGACGCCTGGTCGAGCACCTGCGTTCGCGCACCGACGTGCAGAACATCGACATGATGAATCTCGCCGGTTTCTGCCGCAATTGCCTGTCGAACTGGATGAAGGATGCCGCCGACGACAAGGGCCTCGCCATGACCAAGGACGAGAGCCGTGAGATCGTCTACGGCATGCCCTACGAGGAATGGCGCAAGAAACACCAGAAAGAAGCCTCGCCGGACCAGAAAGCGGCATTCGAAAAGTCCAGCCCCGGGCACTCGTAGTCACCGTTTGCATGTGAACAACGTGGATGACGGCGTCATTGGCTTGACCTGAGGGCGCGCAATTCAGAAAGCTTCTTGGCAAATGGCGGTGATTGTCCGCCATATGAAGTCAAGGAGACGTCGATGCCTTCCACCGCTGCGGCTGAAAAAGAACAACCAGCCACCCGCTTCGCCAAGGATCAGCTCAAAGCCGTCATCGAACGCATCGAGCGGCTTGAAGAAGAGAAAAAAGCAACGTCGGACGACATCCGCGACGTCTATGCCGAGGCCAAGGGGACCGGCTTCGATACCAAGGCGCTGCGTGCCATCGTGCGGCTGCGCAAGCTGGACACCGATGAGCGTCGTGAGCAGCAGGAAGTGCTCGACACTTACCTGCACGCGCTAGGAATGGCGAATTAGATAATCAGCGCAGCGACGCGGTCGACTGGAACGCGAACGAGGTGGTGGCCACGAAGACCACCGCCGGACCGTCGAAGCGGCTCGCTACCATGCCGAGCTGCGGGTCGGTCGAGAATGACATCGTCACCGACATAGACGGCTTATAGAGCAGCCCCTGGAGCGGACGCATGTCGACCGCGCCCATGCGGGTCGTGGTCATGAAGGCGCTGACACTCGGCGTGAGCATTGCCGCGCGCAGCCACGGGCTGTCGGAACGGACGCTGTTGTTTGCGCTGGCTGCCGCAAGCGCAGGTTTTGCCACCGTCGTCGTGTTCCCCTGCGCCGGCATAACGCTGGCTTCCTGGGGCAATTGCGGTATCCGCGAGCCCATCGGACGGGTGCGCGCCGGCGCGAGAGGTTCAGATTCGGAGGCATATGCCAGGACGGTGCTGCCAGTTGCCTTCGGGTCAATGCTGGCAGTTTCGAACACTTTCTGTGCGGCCGCGGCCGGCAGGTCCGGACCTGTTTGCACGGCCCCTTGCCAGTAGCCGCGATTGTCAAACAGGTTGCCGCCGAGCGAAGCCGTCACAACCGTGCGAACAGCGGGCTTGGGCGTGGCTGCCGCGACTGCGACAGCGGCGGGCTTCGGCCGCGCCGTCGGCAGCGGGACAATATGTTCCACCGCGACCGGGTGCGCCTTTGGCGGCGACAGGCTTGCGACCGCCATCGGCGTGCGCGCTTGCTTGGGGGCCGATTCTTCGCTCAGCTCGTCGGCGTCTTTGTGGCTGCCGAACAGTCGGGCGAAAATGCTACGTTTCGGCTTCGCGGTGCCGGGCTCGAAATTTGCGGTGACCACACCCGCCTCGCGCGCCGCTTCGAGCGATGTTTCGGACGGCTGGCCGCCGCGTCGTTCGACGTCGGCAAGCGCGAGCGCATAGCCGCGCAACGGCTGGCCGTCTGACGGAATGTGTACAGTGCGGCCATCCGGGAAAACTTTGGCCAACTGGTCATGCGTCATGCGCGGCCAATGGCGGATCGTTCCCGTGTCCATGTGGACGAAGGGCGAGCCCGAGGTCGGATAGAAGCCGACACCACCACGCTGCAGGCGGAGGCCGATCTCGCGGATTTTCTCCAGCGGTACGCCGGGAATGAAAAAATCCATCGCCTGGCCATTGATGTGCTGGCTGTTTTGCGCGACGCCGCTTGAGCGCGCGCGCAACATGGCGTTGGTGTCCGGCGAACGATAGCCGCAGACGACGTCGATCGGCTGTGTCGCGCCTACTTCGCGATAGGCTTCCCACAACAGATCGAACAAATGCGGATCCATGTGGGTCTGTTGTTCCTTGCGCCAATCGCGCATGAACCAGTCGAGCTTCTTCAGCGCGGCGTCGTCGTAGCGCCCGTTGTGCTTGAAAGTGATGGTGATGTCTTCGCCAGTGTGCAGATGATGGAAAGAGAGCGTACGGGTGTCGCCTTCGGCGCTGGCATTTTGCAGCGCGTCGTTGGCGCCGAGCATGAAGAGACCGGCCACGCCCAAGCGGGCGCCCGCGCGCGCCAAAGTCACAACGAGTGAACGCTCGCGCAGCGAGGCCAAGTTCACAGCATCTTTCCGTGAAAGAGTCCGTCCCACGTCGCCGTCACGTCCCCTCGGGCTGCCGTGACGGCAACCCCGTGAGTGTTATCGGGATCGGTTAATGAGTTGTTAGCGCCGTTCCCCGTCCAGCCCCCCACTATGCGGGGAATTGGGCCGAAAACTTGGCGGTTGTGGACCAGTGCCCGGGAAATTTGGCGTGCCAAAACGGGATGCGCTGGGGCCTAACCCCTTTGCTCAGACGGTATTTTTGGCCGTTGGCGCAGGCTGATACGTCTATTACGCCGAGATATCCTCATCGAGGCCCAGTCCCTCCAGCTTCCGATAGAGGGTGGAGCGTCCGATACGGAGCCGCCGCGCGACCTCCGACATCTGCCCACGATAGTGCGATATCGCGAAGCGGATGGTGTCCCGCTCGATGTCATCCAAAGGGCGGACATCGCCCTGCGGGTCCGTCAGCGGGAGCGAATGCGCCGCTGTGAGAGGTGACGCGTCCCGTACGGTGGGATGGTCGGGTTCCGGCCATGACGCCACCATGGCCGGTGACGGCTCGATCAAGGGCTGGACAGCGAGGGCGTCCGACGAAACCTGCGAAGCAATCTGCGGGAACTCGTCAACGCCGATCTCATCGCCGTCCGTGAGCACGACTGCGCGGAACACCGCGTTTTCGAGTTGCCGCACATTTCCCGGCCAGCGATAGGCGGAAAGCAACGCCATTGCTTGCGCGCTGATGCCGCGCACGCGCTTGCCTTCCTCCGCCGCGATGCGTGTCAGGAAATGGCGGGCGAGTTCCGGAATGTCGTCACGCCGCGTACGCAGCGGCGGCACCGATATGGGAAACACATGCAATCTGTAGAAAAGATCTTCCCGGAACCGCCCCGCTTTGACGTCTGCGATCAAATCTCGGTTGGTCGCCGAGACGATGCGCACGTCAACCTTGACCGACTTGCGGCCTCCGACCGGCTCGACTTCGCCCTCCTGGAGCGCGCGCAGCAATTTGACCTGCGCCGGTCCCGGCAATTCGCCGACTTCGTCGAGAAACAGGGTGCCACCGTCCGCCTCGACGAATTTTCCGGGGTGCTTTTCCGTGGCGCCGGTGAAGGAACCTTTCTCGTGACCGAACAAAATCGACTCGACCAGGTTTTCTGGCAGCGCGCCGCAGTTGACTGCCACGAACGGCTTGGCGCGCCGCGCGCCGCTGCCGTGGATGGCGCGTGCGACCAATTCCTTGCCTACGCCGGATTCGCCTTCGATCAACACCGGGATGACCGAAGCCGCCGCCTTCTCCGCCGCCTTGAGTACCGGCTGCATCGCTGGCGAACGCGTGACCACATCGGCGATGGTGAGCGTGCCATCCTGCCGGCGTCTGAGACGCTGCAATTCGCCAGCGAGCGCCTTGGTTGCAAGCGCGTTATGAAGTGATACCTGGAGCCGCTCGGCGCTCGCCGGTTTGACAACGAAGTCGGTTGCTCCGGCACGCATGACCGACACGACATTGTCGATGCCGCCATGCGCGGTCTGCACGATCACGGGAATGTTCAGTCCGGCGTCGCGCATGCGCGCCAGGACGCCGAGGCCGTCGAGATCAGGCATCACCAGGTCGAGAATGACGCAGTCGAAGCGTGTTGCATCGGGTCCGGTGAGCAGGTTGACGGCGGCATCGCCGCCTTCGGCAACAACCGCCTGATAACCGAAACGCTGGACCATGGCTTCGAGGAGGCGACGCTGAACCGGATCGTCGTCTACGATGAGCACGACCTCAGACATGAAACTCCCTCACGCACGACTGTGCCGATTTGGTGCAATGTGGCCTCTCTGCCTTAATGGGTTATTAAGTGGACCGAATAGGCTGGCCGTTTCCTCCGATCCGACCTGAAAGCAAAAACCGCATGGGACGTGTTGAAAACCTGCCGTCTGCCATCCCGCCGCCACGACCCGCGGCATAAGTGGCGTCTCGACCCGCCCGCATTTCCCTCAAAACGATTGCCCCCATGGCCAAAACTGCGCACCGCCGGAAACCCTCGAAATCCCAGAAATTGCCCGAGTGGAACCTCAATGACCTCTATCCGGGCCTCGACAGCCCGGAGCTCAAGCGTGATCTCGAGCAGGCCGACAGCGACTGCGCATTGTTCGAGGAGGCTTACAAGGGGCGTCTGGCCACAATGGCGGCCGGCGAGGGAGCGGGCCGCACGCTCGCCGAGGCGCTTCGGCAATATGAAGCCATCGATGACCGGCTTGGCCGGCTGATCTCCTACGCCTCGCTGGTCTATGCGGGCAACACCACCGACCCGGTCCGCGCCAAGTTCTATGGCGACGTGCAGGAGCGCATCACTGCTGCATCCTTGCATCTGCTGTTCTTCACGCTCGAGCTCAATCGGATCGACGACGCGCACATTGATGCCGCCATGCGCGACCCCGCGCTCGGTCATTACCGGCCGTGGATCGAGGACGTGCGGAAGGAAAAGCCGTACCAGCTCGAAGATCGCATCGAAGAACTCTTCCACGAGAAATCCGTGACCGGCTATTCCGCCTGGAACCGGTCGTTCGACGAAACCATTGCAGGCCTGCGCTTCAAGGTCGCCGGCAAGTCGCTGGCGATCGAGCCGACGCTCAATCTGATGCAAGACGCCGACGGCAAGAAGCGCAAGGCGGCGGCTGAAGCGCTCGCCAAGACCTTCAAGGACAATCTGCGGCCATTTGCGTTGATCACCAATACGCTCGCCAAGGACAAGGAAATCTCCGATCGCTGGCGCGGCTTCAAGGACGTCGCTGACGCGCGGCATCTGTCGAACCGCGTCGAGCGCGAAGTGGTGGAAGCGCTGGTCGCGGCGGTGCGCGCCGCCTATCCAAAATTGTCGCATCGTTATTATGCATTGAAGGCGAAGTGGTTCGGGAAAAAGCGGCTGCCGCATTGGGACCGCAACGCGCCGCTGCCGAAAGTCGCGCAGCGCTCGATTCCCTGGAACGATGCACGTGCCACGATCCTCACGGCTTATGGCGCGTTCTCGCCAAAGATGGCGGAGGTCGCCGATCAGTTCTTCGCGAAGAACTGGATCGATGCACCGGTGCGCCCCGGCAAACAGCCGGGAGCCTTCTCGCACCCAACCGTGCCGTCGGCCCATCCGTACGTGCTGCTCAATTACATGGGCAAGCCGCGCGACGTGATGACGCTTGCGCACGAGCTTGGGCACGGCGTGCATCAGGTGCTGGCGGCGCCCAACGGCGCGCTGATGGCGCCGACGCCGCTTACGCTCGCCGAAACGGCGTCAGTGTTCGGGGAAATGCTCACCTTCAAGAAACTCCTCGCGCAAACCACTGACAAGAAGCAGCGCAAGGCCATGCTCGCCGCCAAGGTCGAAGACATGATCAATACGGTGGTGCGGCAAACGGCGTTCTACAGCTTCGAACGCAAGGTCCACACCGAGCGCCGCAAAGGCGAATTGACGGCCGACAAGATCTGCGAACTGTGGATGTCGGTGCAGAGCGAGAGCCTGGGGCCCGCGATCGAACTCAAGCCCGGTTACGAAACCTTTTGGGCCTACATCCCGCATTTCGTGCATTCGCCGTTCTACGTCTACGCTTATGCCTTCGGCGACTGCCTGGTGAATTCGCTTTATGCGGTCTACGAGAAATCCGCGGGTGGCTTTGCCGAGCGCTATCTGGCCATGCTGTCGGCTGGCGGCACCAAGCATCATTCCGAATTGCTGGCGCCGTTCGGGCTCGATGCGCGCGATCCGAAATTCTGGGATGGCGGATTAAGCGTGATCGCCAACTTGATCGACGAATTGGAAACGCTCGAAGCGCGCTAGTCTTCGCCGCATCCCTTGCGGCCGCCGCGGGTGGACAGCTGATACTCAAAGCATTGCATGGTGATGTCGCGCGCCGGCTCGTCCTCGCGCTGGAAGCGATACACCTTGCGGAAGATGTCCTCATCCTGGTCGCGCCCGCAAATGAGCTTATGCGAGTGGGAAATCTTGCGCGATGATTTCTCGGTCAGCACGATCTTGCGCTTGGGATCATCCGCGCGCGTAAAATCCATGGCCTCGATGAGGCCGCCGTTAATATCGCCTGGATTGTAGTCGACGTGGGGCGGCAATTCCTTCGGCAACTCGATTTTGGTCATGCGCAGCTTGCGGATGTCGCCCATCTTCTGCTTGGTGTCGACGACCACCATCGACTCGCGGTTGAAGATCACCTGCTGATCACCGAGTTGGCCTTGGCAGCCCCAGGCCCAGATGGCCGCGGATGCGCCGGTCGACGCTCCGATGAAGCCGAATGCGGCCACAAGACCTGCGACAATTCTGATGCGCATGGCTCGCTTCCTCCTGCGCTGCTTCCCATATTCGTAGCACACTGGTACCCCGAGGTTCATGACGACCGACCGCGAAAAGAACCGCTTCTCCGCCCGTGCCCGCCGCTATGCCAAGGTCGGCACCCGAGTGGGCGGCGTCGCGGCGCGTATCGCTGGCCAGCGTCTGGTCGGTGCGCAGGGTGGTCGCGCCGGCAATGCCTTGGCGCTGGCCGCCGCGCTCGGCGGGCTCAAGGGTCCGATCATGAAGGTGGCGCAGCTGCTGGCCACCATTCCGGACGCACTGCCTGCCGAATACGCCGGCGAGTTGATGAAGCTGCAAAGCCAGGCGCCGCCGATGGGCTGGGCTTTCGTCAAGCGTCGAATGCAGGCCGAACTCGGTGCAGGCTGGGAGAGCAAGTTCAGAAGTTTCGAGCATCATCCGGCGGCCGCCGCTTCGCTCGGTCAGGTCCATCGCGCGACGGCACTCGACGGGGCGGGCCTTGCTTGCAAACTGCAATATCCCGACATGCAGTCAGCGGTCGAGGCTGATCTCAACCAGCTCCAATTGTTGATGTCGATCCGCAAACGTTTCGACCCGGCGATCGATGCCAGCGAAATTGGTGTCGAAATCGCTGCACGACTTCGTGAGGAGCTCGATTACAAGCGCGAGGCGCGTCACATCGCGCTGTATCAGGACATGCTCAAGAGTCATGGCACCATCTGCGTGCCAAAAGTCTGGCCCGCACTCTCGACCGGCCGCTTATTGACGATGGACTGGCTTACGGGCCGCAAGCTGCTCGAACACAAGGACGCGCCCTTGGCCGCGCGCAATCGGCTCGCGACCGCCATGTTCACGGCCTGGTGGTTTCCGTTCAGCCGCTTTGGTGTCATCCATGGCGATCCGCATCTCGGCAACTACACGGTATTTGACGATGAGAAAGGAAAGCCGGTTGGCATCAACCTGCTCGATTACGGCTGTATCCGCATCTTCCCGCCGAGTTTCGTTGCCGGCGTGGTCGACCTTTATCGCGGGTTGTTACACGGCGATGACGCTCTGGTGGTGCACGCCTATGAAACCTGGGGTTTCAAGCGGCTCAACCGCGAGCTGATCGATGCGCTCAATATCTGGGCGCGCTTCATCTACGGACCGTTGCTCGACGACCGCGTGCGTACAATCGCCGACGGGGTGAAGCCGTCCCAATACGGCCGCAAGGAAGCCTTTCGTGTTCACCAGGCCCTCAAGGCGCGCGGCCCGGTGACCGTGCCCCGTGAATTCGTCTTCATGGATCGGGCGGCGATCGGTCTTGGCGCCGTGTTTCTGCATCTGGCGGCGGAGCTCAATTTCTATCGATTGTTCAATGAGGCGATCGAGCGGTTCGCAGTTGATGAAGTCGCCGCGCGGCAATCGGCCGCGCTCGAGCGGGCAGGCCTCTAAATGATGGGCTGCAACCTCCCGTTCGTCCCCGCGACCCAGCCTACGCTCGCTTCGCGAGCTTCGGCGGGTTCAAGTCCGCCGAAGCGCGGAGCGCGAAGGCGGAAAGCGGGGACCCAGGGCGCGATATCCGGTCTTGGAAAAAAGCTGGATTCCCGCATAGGCGTGCGAAGCACGCCGTCCTTCGGACGGCTATGCGCGGGAATGAACGGAGTGTTGGTCCGACGTTGCCCTTGGGCCACAATTGCGCTAACCCCTCTGCGCCTGCCTTTTAAGCGACTCGGAGAGCCTCCCCCATGGCCGACCACGGCAACGTCGAATACGCAACAGCTACCGGCAACGACTATCCAGCGCACGAGCAAAGCTACGAAAGCTTCGTGCATTTCACGTTGGTCGGCATTCTCTATGTC
Organism: uncultured Alphaproteobacteria bacterium; assembly: GCA_963810125.1. Taxonomy (GTDB): domain Bacteria; phylum Pseudomonadota; class Alphaproteobacteria; order Rhizobiales; family Xanthobacteraceae; genus Pseudolabrys. The sequence goes on along the minus strand of CAWEMK010000003.1, from coordinate 261,415 downwards.
ATCACCATTCTGTTCGGCCTCGCGACCGGCGGGGTGATGGGCCATTGGTTCCCGGCGGCGGCGATTTTTGTCATTGGCGCACTGGGCGCCATTCCCGGCCTGGTCAGCAAGGCGACCACACCAAGCTATGTTGCGTTTGCGATCTGCTTCCTGATCTTCGCGTACACCGGAATTTCGCCGCACTGACGAAGTTCACGGCTCGGCGGGGAGGCGCAAATGCAAATTGCCGTACCGCGTGAGACCGACGCCGGAGAACCGCGCGTCGGCGCCACTCCTGAAACTGTCAAGAAACTGAAATCCTTCGGCGCCGAAGTCGCGGTCGCGCGCGGCGCCGGCATCGCATCGGGCATTTCCGATGCCGAGTTCGAGGCGGCCGGCGCGCAGATTGCCGATGCCGTCACCAAAGATGCCGACATTGTCCTGAAAGTACGGCGGCCCGCGCCGGGCGAACTGGCCGCCTACAAGAAGGGCGCGCTCGTTATTTCCGTCATGGATCCATACGGCAATGACGCCGCGCTGAAGCAAATGGCCGATGCGGGGATTGCCGCCTTCGCCATGGAGCTGATGCCACGCATCACGCGCGCGCAGTCGATGGACGTGCTCTCCAGCCAGGCCAATCTTGCCGGCTATCGCGCCGTCATCGATGCCGCAGAAGAATATGGCCGCGCGCTCCCGATGATGATGACCGCGGCCGGCACCATACCGGCCGCGAAAATATTTATCATGGGTGTCGGCGTCGCCGGCTTGCAGGCGATCGCGACCGCGCGGCGCCTCGGCGCCATCGTGACCGCAACCGACGTGCGGCCCGCGACCAAGGAGCAGGTGGAAAGCCTGGGCGCCAAGTTCCTCGCGGTCGAAGACGAAGAATTCAAGAATGCGCAGACCGCCGGCGGCTACGCCAAGGAAATGTCGAAGGAGTACCAGGCCAAGCAGGCGGCGCTGACCGCCGAGCATATCAAGAAGCAGGACATCGTCATCACCACCGCACTTATCCCGGGACGCCCGGCGCCGCGGCTCATCACAAAAGAGATGGTGGCCTCAATGCGCCCGGGTTCGGTGATTGTCGATCTCGCGGTCGAGCGCGGCGGCAATGTCGAAGGCGCCAAGCCCGGCGAGGTTGCGCAGGTCGGCGGCGTCAAGATCGTCGGTCATCTCAACGTGGCGGGGCGCCTGGCGGCGTCCGCGTCGGCGCTTTACGCGAAAAATTTGCTGACCTTTGTCGAAACCTTGATCGACAAGAAAGAGAAGAAGCTCGCTGTCAACTGGGACGACGAGCTGGTCAAGGCGACGCTGCTCACGCGCGACGGCGCCGTCGTGCACCCGAATTTCCAGCCGAAAACGGCCTGAGGAGATCCGACATGGAACAGATGGCCAATGCAGTCGACCCCTTCGTGTTCCGCCTTTCGATTTTCGTGCTGGCGGTGTTCGTCGGCTATTACGTGGTCTGGTCCGTGACGCCGGCGCTGCACACGCCGTTGATGTCAGTGACCAACGCGATTTCGTCGGTGATCGTGGTCGGCGCGCTGCTGGCGGTCGGGGTCGCCCTTGCCGGCGATGACACCGGGCCGGTGTGGGCGCGCGCGCTCGGCTTCGTCGCGCTTGTTTTCGCCTCGGTCAATATCTTCGGCGGCTTCCTTGTGACCCAGCGCATGCTGGCGATGTACCAGAAGAAAAAGAAATGACGGCGACTATGAATCTTCTTCGCAAAATGTCGCCGTCATGGCCGGGCATAGCCGGCCAAAGGACGGCGTCGCTTCGCGCGCCTATGTCCCGGCCATCCACGACTTTCTCGAAGCCACGTCATGGAGACGTGGATGCCCGGCACAAGGCCGGGCATGACGGGGATTGAGCATGTCACCCAACCTCGTCGCGCTGCTTTACCTGGTCGCCGGCGTCCTGTTCATCCAGGCGCTGCGCGGGCTGTCTTCGCCCGACACCAGCCGGCGCGGCAACTATCTTGGCATGATCGGCATGACGATCGCCGTGCTGACCACGCTTGGTTCGCACCCGCCGACCAGTCCGCTGGCCTGGGGCCTGGTGGTCGGCGGCATCGTGGTTGGCGGTGGTGTTGGCGCGGTGATTGCGCGGCGCGTGCCGATGACGTCGATGCCGGAACTGGTCGCCGCGTTCCACTCGCTGGTCGGCATGGCGGCGGTGCTGGTCGCGGCCGGAGCCTTCTATGCACCGGCGGCCTTCGACATCGGCACGGAAGGCCATATTCACGGACAAAGCCTGATCGAAATGTCGCTTGGCGTGGCGATCGGCGCCATCACCTTCACCGGCTCGGTGATAGCATTTCTGAAGTTGTCCGGCCGCATGAGCGGCAAGCCGATCATGCTGCCGGGGCGCCATATCATCAATCTCGCGCTGTTCGCCGCGCTGATCTTCTTCATCTACGGCTTCTTCGTCTCGCAAAGCGTGCTGGATTTCTGGATCATCGTCGGCTTGTCGCTGACTTTCGGTGTGCTGATCATCATCCCGATCGGCGGTGCCGACATGCCGGTCGTCATTTCGATGCTCAACTCCTATTCGGGATGGGCAGCCGCCGGCATCGGCTTCACGCTCGGCAATTCGGCGCTGATCATCACCGGCGCGCTGGTCGGCTCTTCGGGCGCCATCCTGTCCTACATTATGTGCAAGGGCATGAATCGCTCGTTCATCTCGGTCATTCTCGGTGGCTTCGGCGGCGAGGTGGCGGGACCGGCGGGTGGCGCCGCCGAGCAGCGGCCGGTCAAGCTCGGCTCGGCCGAGGACGCCGCCTACATCATGAAGAATGCGCAGAAGGTTATCATTGTACCGGGCTACGGCATGGCGGTGGCGCAGGCGCAGCATGCGCTGCGCGAAATGGCCGACCGTCTCAAGAAAGAAGGCGTCGAGGTCAAGTACGCGATCCATCCTGTGGCCGGTCGTATGCCCGGCCACATGAACGTTCTCCTTGCGGAGGCGAACGTGCCTTATGACGAAGTCTTCGAGCTCGAAGACATCAATTCAGAATTCGCGCAAGCCGACATTGCCTTCGTCATCGGCGCCAACGACGTCACCAATCCGGCAGCGGAAGAAGACAAGAGTTCGCCCATCTACGGCATGCCGGTGCTGCAAGTGTGGAAAGCGGGCACCGTGATGTTCATCAAGCGATCGCTTGCGTCCGGCTATGCTGGAATCGACAACCCATTGTTCTATCGCGACAACACGATGATGCTGCTCGGCGATGCGAAAAAAATGACCGAGAGCATTGTCAAAGCAATGTAATTGGCGACGTGCCGCGTCGGCGCCTCGCGCTGAACTCTTTCATCTGAATCAAATTTGAATCGGTGCGCGATCTTCTCGTTAACCGCGAGAGGAGCCGTCTGAGGATTGTGCGGTGCAAGGGATGGACGGCGGTGTGCCGTTAAATGTCTTATGCGGCCCGGAACTTGTGGCGTAACCAGACGGGGAGGGACGGCACCCATGATCCGCGATCAACATGACGAACGTCGAGGCGAAGTCGTTCAGTTCGGGCGCAGGCCTATTCCACCACGGGCCTGCATCGTCGAGAACAAGACCCATGTGCGCATGTTTCTGGCCGAGATGCTCGACGAGCTCGGATTCATCGCGTGCGAAGCCGACACTCTCGATATCCGCGGCATGCTGCGTGAGTTTCGCCCTGATCTGATTGTGGTTGGACCGCTCCGGGGCGGTGGCGAGGTGCGAACGCTTCTGCACGCGCTGCAAAGTCAGCTTTACGGCGGCAAGGTCATGCTCTTCGGCGGCCGCAGTTCGACGGCGCTGATACGAACCCACGAATTTGGCGAGCAGACGGGGCTGGCGATGCTGCCGCCGCTAGGCACGCCGTTTCGCGACCGCGACCTCAACGCAAACCTCGCCGGCTTCCTGCCGGTTCGGCCGCCACCGGCATTGCCGGTCGACGTCGATGAGGCGCTCTGCAATGGCTGGCTCGAATTGTGGTATCAGTCCAAGATCAACCCGCGGTCGCTGGTGCCCAAAGGCGCGGAGGCGCTCGTCCGCGTACGCCATCCGACATGGGGCGTCGTATCGCCGGCGTATTTCGTGCCGGCCGCCAATGATCCGTATCTTCATGGCCTGTCGCAATTCGTGATTGCGCGATCGCTTGCGGATTCTATGCAATTCGCCGCCGCCAATCATCAGGTGCAGATTTCCATTCACCTGCCGCTGCTGGCGCTGGAGGATATGCATTTCATCGATAGCATGATGCGGCATCTTCCGGACAAAGTCCGGCAGAACGGATTCTTGATTGCGGTCGATTGTGTAGACTTGGTCAACGAGCTCGAGCTGGTGCGCCGCGTGGCGGCTCAACTCGCTTCGCGCAATATTGGCCTCTCGATCAATGGCATCGACGCGCAGGGCGCGTCACTCGCGGGACGTCGCGAGTTGCCGGTCGTCGAGATGAAGGTCGATCGCAAATTCATTCGCGGCTGCGCCGACGACAGGGTCAAGCAAGCGCACTGCGCGGAAATCGTGGCAATCGCCCGCGATACCGGCGCCAGGTCGGTGGCCGAAGGGGTAGAAACCCAGTCGGATTTCCTCGTCGTGCGCGATCTCGGCTTCGACCTGCTGCAAGGCCATATGTTCGCCAAGCCAATGGCGCCCCATAAATTCGAACGGGCGATGCTCTCGCGTCGCTACGCTGCCGTGGCCTGACGTTAGCGGGCCGCCGTCATTTTGCCCATGGAAACAGGACGGCCGGGAAATCGGCCGCCGAACGGTGGTTTTCCTGTTTCGATGGGAATGTCGGCGCCGGCGCTCCCTGCGGTTCGACGGCCTTGCGGTAAAGATGCCAGGTCGCATGACCGAGGATCGGCATGACCACGGTCAATCCGAAAAAGAGCGGCAAGGAGCCGATGACCAGCAACGCGCCGACGATCAGGCCCCATACCATCATGGTCGTCGGATTGTGCGCAACCACGCGGATTGACGTCAGCACCGCGACCGCCGCGCCGACGTCGCGGTCGAGCAGCAGCGGGAACGAAACAACGCTGATGGTCAACACTAAAATTGCGAACAGAAGACCGACGCCATTCCCAACCACGATGAGCGCCCATCCGGCGGGCGTGGTGAGCACCTCGTGGAGGAAGGTCGCGACGGATGCCGGCGGCGCGTAACCGAGATTCGCGATGTAAATGGCATTGGCGACCGCCACCCAGATCATGAAAATGACAAGCAGAAGAAGTGCGAGCGCCGCGATAGCGCCGACCGATGACGACTCGAGCACATCGAGCGCATTACCCGCCGAGGTCTCGAGGCCCGCTTCCTTGCGTCGACTCATTTCATAGAGTCCGAGTGCTGCGACCGGGCCAACGAGCGCAAAACCGCTCATCAGCGGATAGAGCAGAGGCAGAACGGAATAGCCGAATGTAAGACGCGCGAGCACGAAGCCGACGATCGGATAAATAATGCAGAGGAACATGGCATGCGTGGGCATGGCGTAGAAATCGTCGACGCCCTTGGCGAGGGCATCGCGCAAGTCGCTCACATGAATGGTGCGAATGAGCGGTTGCGCGGGACGTGTCCCCGCGCCGACCAGAACGTTTGAAGTTTGCATGACGCCACCTCCGTGGACCTGCGGCCCGGATGGCGTGGCGCCTGGAGTTGGAGTCGAAAATTATGCACCGGCTCTTGAACGCGTCACGTCAACGAGCCATTAAAAAGCACTATAGCGCCGTCCGGGCGCGTTCTTGATCACAAGTCCGCGCGCGGCCTTTGTTTCAAATCTTGTCGGTCGGCAGCGGCACCACGCAATGCATGCGCAGGCCGTCGTGCCCGTAGACGATCCTGGTCTTGGCCTGGATTTGTCCCGGCAGCACAAATTCAAGGAGACGCGTACCAAAGCCTTTTCGCGTTGGTTCCACGACCGCAGGTCCGCCGCTCTCGATCCAGTCGAAGGCAAGCGTCCGCCGCGTGGCGTCGATGGTGACGCTCCAAGTCACTTCGACTTTGCCGCCAAAGACCGACAACGCGCCGTATTTTGCGGCATTGGTCGTGAGCTCGTGGATGGCCATGCCGAGCGAAACGGCAAGCTGAGACGATAAAGTGACCTGCGGTCCCTGCAACGAAATCCGCCCATTGGTGCCGTCATCAAAAGCATCAAGCTCGCTGCGCAGCAGTTCGACGAACTCCGCCGCGCGCTCTTCGTCGGCGAGCAGCACGTGCGTCTTGGAAAGCGATTGGATGCGGCCGAAAAGCGCCGTCTGGAAATCTTCGATGTTGTCGACCGCGCGGGCCGTCGAACCCATGATGGCTTGCACGGTCGCAAGCGTATTCTTCACACGGTGATGCAGCTCGCGCACCATCAGCGCCTGCTGTTCTTCGGCGCGCTTGCGGTCCGTGATATCGACCAGCATGTTTACGGCGCCGATCAGCTTGCCGGTCTCATCGTGGATCGGGGTCGGATAGGGAATAAACGGCACGCGCGTGCCGTCCGGCCGTTCGGCGGCTGCTTCCATGCCGCGTACCGCGCGGTTTTCCTTGAGCGCAACCGCCATTGGACATTCGTCATGACGCAGCGGAGTTCCATCCGGCCAGAACAGCTTCCAGGAGCCGCACCACTCGCTCGATCCGAGCGGCGGCCGGTGACCCCAGAGCGTAGCGGCAGCGTCGTTGTAATAGGTAATTCGGCCGGCGGCGTCGGTCGTATAAACCGCTGCAGGCAGTGCTTCGAGCAGCTCGCGGAACCGCCGTTCGCGCTCGCGCACAAGCGCATGCGGGCGCACGGCATCGGAGATCGGAACAACATTGTCGGCCGCAGGCGACGGATGCATTTCTGCGAAACGTCGCTCGAATTCGCTCTCAAGAAGTCCGATTGGCTCATCCATTGCCGGCCGCCTGCCTATACGCAGTTACTCGTTCAGGGCATCACATGGTCAGGCCGCTTCGCGGACGAAGCAGGGCCCCCCCGCAGCGGCAACGCGCATTTGCTCAAATGGTTGCGTGGATGGCGGCGAATTTTCAGCCATTCGCTCGCGCTATCCTTAACAGATGCTGGCAGCCCGGCGACTGCCGGCCCCGAATATCGAAGCGGATCACAGACTTCGTAGCATCACATAGGCATCGGTGAGACCAAGCCGGGGGTGGTGGAAGACGCCCGGGAGTCGGCCGACAATCGCAAAACCGAGGGCCTGCCACAGCCGGACAGCCCGTTCATTGGTGGCGATCACGAAGTTGAACTGCATGGCGGTGAAGCCCTGCGCGCGCGCCTGATCGAGCGAATGGGCGCACATGGCGCGGGCGACGCCTTGCCCGAACGCGTCTGACGCAACAACATAACCGCAATTGGCCACGTGCTCACCACCACCTCGGGTATTGGCGCGCAAATAATACGTGCCGAAAACTGTGCCCGCGTCCTCGGCGACGAACACGGCATGGCCCGGCGAATGCCAGTAGGCGAGCGCCTCGGTCCGCGGAATGTCGCGTGGTATCGGATAAGTTTCGCCCGCGCGAAAGGTCGGCTCCAGGATGCGCCAGATCGCGTCGTTATCGCGAGGTTCGGATGGCCGGATCAGCATTGCGGCAGACGATCAACGTTCGGCGGGCTTTATCATGACCAGATCCATCTGGCCCTCGAACGAGCGCAATTTCTCGATCGATACCGGTATGGCGGCGCCTTGCTCATCGAGCGCAAACGAGTGGAATCCCGCGGACAGCAGCCGGTCGACCATCTCAGGGCCGGACAGACCGCCGGCCCGGCTGAGATCCGGCGAATATTCGAGGATCACGGCGGCGGTGCGCTCCAGTGTTTTTGTAGCGCCGGCAATGACGGCCGGCTCGTAACCCTCGACGTCGATCTTGAGAATGTTGACCGGTTGTTCGGCGAGACCGAGCTGCGCGAGGGCGCTGTCGAGGTCGACCAACGGAACCAGGCGCGAGCCGAAACCATAGTTGGCCAACAGCGAATGGCGGCCACGATTGGAGGACTTGTAGCGGTGGAGGTGGATGCTGCCGCATCGCCCGCCGACCGCGGCATTGCTGACGATTGCGTTTTCGACGGCATTCTCGGCGAGATTGCGGTCGAGCAACCAGGCATTGAACGGATCGGGTTCGAAGGCCACCACGGTTTCGACGGAAGGATGCTTGGCGGCGTGCACAGCATGCCATCCCAGGTTGGCGCCCACGTCGATGAACATGCCTGGAGGCTTGCGGTTGAGATAATCATGAATCCAGCGACTCGGAATTGGTTCGTGCGTACCGTATTTGGCGATGTGCCGGCCGATCAAATCGCGGTAGTGCACGAAAAATTTCAGCCGCGAGTCGGCCGCCTGGATTTTGAAGGCCGGGCGCCACGGCACCAGCCATGCGGCGAGAAATGCCGCCGTGCCGCCGCTGCGCGGGATGCGAATCATCGCTAAACGTGACTCCCGTCGCCCGCGCCGGTCACTCCGCTGCTTCCTGGGCAGGCCCTTGAGTCAATTTCGGATTGAGGGCGCAGGCATCCTCCCAGCTCAGCACGTTCAGCGACTTTACGAATTTTCCGACCCCGTCGGTCTGGGCGCAGAGCATGCCGAGTTCAATGATTTCCTCATCGCTGAAATGCTTTTGCAGCTCGGTGTAGACCTCGTCCTTATCGATCGCGTGTTCGCCCTGCTTGAATAAATCGGCGTAGCGGAGCGCCGCCTTCTCGCGCGGCGTGAAGTGCTCGCTGGATTCGTAAGAGAACAGGTCATTGATCATCGCCTCGGTCAGCCCTTCCGCCTTGGCGACGTTCGACCGCACAGTCGAGCAATAGCCGCATTGATGTGCGACCGAAATCTTGATGCGGCACATTTCCTTGAGCTTGTGCGGCAGCCGGCCCGTGTAAAGCACCTTGTTCCAGCACTCGACCCAGGCGGTGCCGACGTCGCTGCGCGTCATGATGCTGACCACGCGCGGGTCCGGCGCCCCCGTCTTTTTGGCCGATTCAATCAGAGCGCTTGTGTGCGAAGTTTTCTCGCTGTCCTCGATATAACGCAGACGCGGCATGGCAGTCCTCCCGGGCGATTTTCGCAAGGCTAGGAGGATCGCGCGCCCGCGGCAACCCGAGCCGGAATTCAAGCTGGAATCCATGCAGGAGAATCCCGTGCTATGGGAAAGCATGATCGTCCTGAAATGGCTCCTCACTATCGTTGTGCTTGGCTATGTCGGGTTGCTGGCGCTGATGTACGTCTTCCAACGCTCGCTGATGTATTTCCCCGATACCACGCGTACGCCGCCGGCCGCGGCCGGCCTGCCGCAGGCCGAAGAAGTGATTTTGACCAGTGCTGATGGAGAAAAGCTGGTTGCCTGGCATGTTGCCCCGAAAGGGGAAAAGCGGGTGGTGATTTATTTTCAGGGCAACGCCGGAGGGCTCAACCTGCGTGCCGGCCGCTTCAAATGGCTGATCGAGGACGGAACCGGACTCCTTGCGTTGTCCTATCGCGGCTACGGTGGGTCGACCGGCAAGCCAAGCGAGGCCGGACTCCTTCGCGATGCGAATGCTGCTTACGAGTTCGCGGCCGCGCGCTACTCCCCAAAACGCATCGTGGCGTGGGGCGAATCGCTCGGCACCGCCGTCGCGACCGCGGTTGCGGCCGACCACGACGTCGGCGCTCTTATTCTCGACGCGCCCTTCACATCCGCGGTCGATGTCGGCGCTGCGGCTTACCCGTTCGTACCCGTACGCTGGTTCATGAAGGACACGTTTCGCTCCGATGAGCGTATTGTCCGCCTGGACGCGCCGCTTCTTGTGCTGCATGGGGAGCAAGACCGTATTGTGCCGATCGCCTTCGGCGAGCGCCTGTTCAAGCTTGCCCCCGAACCCAAGCGAATGGTCCGTTTTCCGCTCGGTGGTCATGTCGACCTCGACGATCACGGCGCGGCGAAGGTGGTCAAGGCATTTTTGAGCGAGCTGCGGCCGCCGGGCGATTGAGCGCAAGGGTTGCACCGCATAAACTTTGTTCGGGGGTACTGTAATGACGGTGAGGACAAAGACGCGGCTGGCATTGGCTACGATCGCGCTGGTCTGGCCCGTGTTGTCCCTCGCGGCCGAGCCGGTCCGCGAGGTCGGCGCCTATGTGCAACCATTTTACGAAGCCGGGCGCACACAGGGGGAACGGCCGCAGGTTTCTGTCGGTCAGCAGTACAACGAGCTGCTCAGCTCGAATCGGCGCGAAAATATTCTCACCGTGCGCGATATGATCATCGCCAAGCCGGCAGTGGTAACGCCGATGGTGATGATGGTGCTCGCTATTCGGCTCTATGACGTTGGCTTGCGCGACGATTCCGTTTTCTGGTTTTACGTTGCGAAGGAGCGTTACATCGTGATGTCGGAAGTGCTGGACGTGAAGGCGCAACAACTCGCGCAAGCCGACGATGCGGTCCGCAGCTTTGCAACGTTGGCAGGGCCGGTGATCAATGGGTATGCCTTTTGCGACCTCGCCAAACAAAAAGGACTGCATGCGAAGGCGGTCGAATGGGTCGCCGCAAACCCCTATGAGGTGATGTTTATGGCGCGTGCGCCCGCGCTACCCGGTGATCGCGCGGAGAATGCCAGACGCGCGATTGCGAACGCCAAAGAGCGCGCTGCCAGGGAAAGCGCCTATTTCGACGACGCAAAGACGCGGGAGGCGTACTACGCCACCCGCAAGCGGAACGACGCTGACGTGAAATTCTGCTGGAAATAGCCGCGGCGATTTACGCCGCGCGCGGCTGTGCGGATTTAGGCGCCGACGCGCAAACGAAATATTGCCCGCCCATCGGCAGCCAGCGGAGATATTTCTCGAATGGACGCAACGCAGAGAGCTGCTGCGGAAAGAACAGGCAATAACTCGATTCATCAACGTTGAGATGCGCGTTGCGCATACGATCGACCGTCTCGCGCATGCTCAGCAGCACGGCGTCGGCGTCGAACGGGCAATTCTTGACCAGGTGACGCGTCACCGGATTGATCGGATTGTGCTCGAAGATGATGAAATGTCCGCCTTCCTTCAGCCGGCTGTAGCAATAGCGGATTGCCATCTGCCGATCCTGCGGCGGGATGTGGTGGAAGACGCAGGAGGCGATCACCAGATCGAATTTTGTGTCCTCGCCGAGTTCATCCATCGACACAAAACGGCATGACGGGTTTTGCTCGCGGGCCATTGCGAGACTTCTCGTTGGAAGGATCGCAGCCCACGATGTCCGCCTTCGGAAAGACCTCGCGCAGATGCGGCATGCTGCGGCCGATCCCGCAGCCGAAATCGAGAACCGTGCCGACATTGCCGACCAGCTGCTGGGCGAGTTCGATTTTGTAGCGGGCGAAATAATTGCTGTCGCCGTCGAAAAAATTAGTCTGCGCCGCGAGGATCGACTCGTATTGTCCGGCATATTGATCGAAATCGACGCGTTCCACGAAGCGGCCTCCTGCAAGGATCAAGGGGCGCCCGGCCGGCCAAAAATGTCACGGCGTTGCCCGCGTATCCGCCGCAAGGGATACGCGAACAAAAATAATAAACAGTTGCGTGGATGCGGGTGATTGCCGCTTATCGCTGATTTTCAGGAAGAAAAAGCCTTCAAAAACAATAGCGCGGGCTGCTTAAGGCCCGCGCCACCATCAACGCGAAATCTTTAAAGCGAAACAGCGATCAGCCGAAACGCGGCGAGCTGCCACGGCCACGGCCGCCGCCAGCGCCACCACCCGGTCCGCCCGGGCCACCGGCGCCGGGAACGACACGCGGCTTCATCGGCAGGAGACCTTCGCGCTGCATCTTCTTGCGCGCGAGCTTGCGGGCCCGACGGATCGCTTCCGCCTTTTCCCGTGCCTTCTTTTCCGATGGTTTTTCGTAATGGCCGCGGAGCTTCATCTCGCGGAAAATGCCCTCACGCTGCATCTTCTTTTTCAGCGCCTTCAGGGCCTGGTCGACGTTGTTGTCGCGAACGAGAACTTGCACGCTTGCTCCTTCGTTGTTGGTCCGACGGGTTAAGGCAAAAGCCCCGAAAACGGGGGCTTTAAGTCGGGCGGCTCTAGCAGAAAAGGCATTAAGAGTCCATTCGGAGGCAGCCAATGTGCCCGTCGCATGGGCGTTTTCCTGATATGGGGTGAGGGGTTAGCCGCCGCCAGCACCTAGCGCGGCCAGACCCGTGTCACGTGCCCCATTTTGCGCCGCGGACGCGCCTCGCCCTTGCCGTAGATGTGCACGGAGGCTCCCGGCACAGTCAGCCAGCGCGCCGCCTCGTTGATTTCCGCGCCGATCAGATTGGTCATCTCGACGCGACGCCCGAGGCGGGCAGGTTTACCCAGCGGCCAGCCCGCAATCGCGCGGATGTGCTGTTCGAACTGCGATACGGTTGCGCCGTCGATCGTCCAATGGCCGGAATTGTGCACGCGCGGTGCGATCTCATTCACCAGCACGACATGCCGACGCCCTTTGCGCACCACGAACATCTCCACCGCGAGCACCCCGACATAGTCGAAAGCCTTGGCGATGCGGGTTGCGATCTGCCGGGCCTGCGTTGCGAGCGCCGGGGCAATTTTTGCGGGAACGCGCGACGTCTTGAGGATGTGGTCGCGATGCTCGTTTTCGATCACCTCGAAGCATTCAACTTTGCCGTCGCGAGTGCGAGCCACCACCACCGAGACTTCGCGGTCAAAGCCAATGAAGCCCTCCACGATGCAGGGCTCATTGTGCACCGATCGCCAGGCCGCGACGGGGTCGCCGCCTTTGGCAATCTTGGCCTGACCCTTGCCGTCATAGCCGAGCCTGCGGGTTTTGAGTACCGCGGGAAGGCCGACAGCAGCCACCCCCTCGGCAAGTTGCATTGCGCTGTGAACAGGTGCGTAGGGTGCGGTCGCGATCTTGAGCGCGCTGATGAAGTTTTTTTCGACGAGCCGGTCTTGCGTTGTTTCCAGTACCTGCGGATCGGGAAGCACAGGCCGCCGCCGCGCAAGAAATGCAGCGGTTTTGGCCGGCACGTTCTCGAATTCGTAGGTAATGACGTCGACTGCGCCGGCGAAACGGCCGAGCGCGGTTTCGTCGTCGTAGCCGGCACAGGTGCCTGCGTGCACGACGTCGAAGGCGCAGGAATTTTTTTCCGGCGAATAAACGTGACAGCGCAAACCCAGCGGCGCAGCGGCCAGCGCAAGCATGCGGGCGAGCTGGCCGCCGCCAAGAATGCCGATGGTCGCGCCGGGTTTCAGCAAAACACACTCCGTTCATTCCCGCCCCCGCCTTCGCGGGGGCAGGCTCCAGCGGGAATCCAAGACGGGTCCCCGCTGGAGCCTGTGCTCGGGGCAGCCGAAGGCTGCACCCGAGTACGGGGACGAGCGGAATGGATAGCGTGCCGCATGCTTAGTCTTTCGGCCGCTTGGTCACGGCCTTTGTCTGCCGCGCCCGCCAGGCATCCAGCCGCTTGGCGATTCTGGTATCCGAAAGCGCCAACACGGCGGTCGCGAGCAGCGCGGCATTGATCGCGCCCGCTTTGCCAATGGCGAGCGTGCCGACCGGGATGCCGCCCGGCATCTGCAGGATCGACAGCAGTGAATCCTTGCCCTCGAGCGCGTGGGTGTTCATGGGGACGCCGAGCACCGGCAATGGCGTCAACGAGGCCGCCATGCCTGGCAGGTGAGCGGCCCCACCGGCGCCGGCGATGATTACCTTGAAGCCGTTTTTGCGTGCGCTGCCGGCGAAATCGTAGAGCCGCTTGGGAGTGCGATGTGCGGAGACGATGCGTGCCTCATAGCCGATCTTGAGGGCATCAAGCGTTTTGGCGGCATGCTTCATCGTGGACCAGTCCGACTGGCTGCCCATGATGATCGCGACAGGTTTTGACGCCATTTTGCCCCCGAATCCGCGTGTCCCCCACGGAAGGAAGCGGCGGATTATAGGTTGAGGCTCCCCGCTGGCAAGGCGAAACGGGTATTCTTGGGGCCTGACAGCGCGATTCGCGAGGAATGAACGATGGGTCTCCCCCAAGAGCGTCTTTCCGAAGAATTTCCTCCATTGGCTTCACTTCTGGCCGAAAATGAGCGCCTCAAACGCGAGCTTGCCGTCGTGCGCGCACGCGTCAGTGACCTTGAGGCGCGCGCCGACGTCGATCCGTTGCTGGATATCCTCAACCGGCGCGGCTTCGAACGGGAGCTCAAGCGTGCGCTCGCCCATATCAAGCGCTACGGGACAGAAGCGGCGCTGATGTTCGTTGATCTCGACGGCTTCAAGGGGGTCAACGACCGATATGGCCATGGCGCCGGCGATGCGCTTCTCAAGGCGGTGGCGCGCGAACTCGTCGGCCACGTGCGGGCATCCGACGTGGTCGGACGGCTGGGTGGCGACGAATTCGGCGTGTTGATCTGGCATGCCGGCGAGGAACAGGCACTCGCGAAAGCGCGGGAACTGGAATCGCTCATCGCACGGGTGGTGATAATCCACGGCAAGGCGCGGATCGAAGTCGGGGCCAGCGTGGGAATGGCGCTGCTGGTCGCCGATACTAACCCCGAGGACATGATTGGAGCCGCCGACCATGCAATGTACGCGCGTAAACAGGAGCGCCGGGGGTAACGGCTTACGCAATAATGTCCGGCGTGAGTTGATCTTCGATACGGCGGATCTTGTCGCGCAGCACTAATTTGCGCTTTTTCAGCCGCTGCACCTGAATCAGGTCGGAACCGGGCGAGGTCATCAGCGCCTCGATGGCGGCATCGAGGTCGCGGTGTTCCTGTAGCAGGCGCGCCAGCTGCTCCCGCAACGCGCGTTCGTCCTCGTCGGTCATTGCCACCGCTGGTTTGCTTGCGACTGGCCGATCTGTCTCGGCAGAAGCATGTCAATTATCGCGTTTTCCACAAGGCGTTCAAGCGCGGCCGAAAAAGGAACTCCAATCAATGGCTTTGCGCTGGTTTGCCGCGCCGGGAAAGCAGATATACCGTCGCTCTTGCGGCGAGTCTGCGCTACACTTAAATCGTGGAGAGCCACTGATTGAGGAGACATACTGCATGTCGATGCAATCGCACCTTGCGGAATTGGAAAAACGGCATCAGGCGCTCGAAAATGAAATTTCCGAATGCCTGACCCATCCCGCGGTCGATGACCTGAGAGTCGTGGAGCTCAAGCGGCGCAAATTGCAAGTGAAGGACGAGATCGAAAAGCTGCGTCATAACGGGCACGCCAGCGTGCACTGACCGGATCGATCTCTGGTTCAATTTTCCGGTGCTAAGATCGGCTTTTGCCGAACCCGGGCGTGCCCGGGGCGCATATTTTTTCCCAACCGCGTGGCGCGTGGCCGTGGAATGATCCACAATCCAGCCCATTGACGGGAGGGCGGGGTTTTTGCGCTATAGTCGCCCCCAATAAGAACCATACGCAGTCCTGGGAGCGAACGTTATGTCGCGAGTGGCCGCCGCCGTTGTATCGGCGTTTGTCGTAATATTGATTGCCAAGTTGAGTCCCTTGGGCGTCGCGGCGGCAGCGGACTATCCATCCCGCAACGTCACGTTGATTGTACCTTATCCGCCTGGCGGCGGAGTCGACGCCATGGCACGCGTCGTTGCGCAGAAGCTGTCAGAGGCCTTTCACCAGCAATTCATCGTCGACAACCGGCCTGGCGCCGGCGGCACCATTGGCACACGCGCGGTCGCACAGGCCGCACCGGATGGTTACACGCTGCTGCTCGGCCACACCGGCACAATCTCGATCAATCCCAGTCTCTACGCCCATGCCGGCATCGATCCGCGCAAGCAATTCGCGCCGATCGGGCTGGTCGCCTCGATGCCGGTGGCGTTGCTTGCCAATCCGTCGTTTCCAGCCAAGACGGTGGGCGATGTCATCGCTCTCGCAAAGAAAGATCCAGGCAAACTCAATCTGGGTTCCTCGGCGGTCGGAACGGGCGGCTACATGTGCGCCGAGCAGTTCAAGGCGGATGCCAGCGTCGACGTCGCTATCATTCCCTACAAGGGCACGGCGCCTGTCATGAACGACTTGCTTGGCGGACATGTGCCGATGGCTTTCGGCGTGTTGCCGCCGGCGCTGGGCAATATCCAGGCCGGCAAACTTCGCGTCATCGCCGTCACCAGCAAGAAGCGCTTCTCGCTATTACCAGATGTGCCGACCTTCGATGAATCCGGATTGCCCGGCTTCGAAGCCGTGTTGCATTACGGGTTGCTGGCGCCGGCCGGCACGCCGAAGGACATCGTGGATAAGCTCAACGAGGAAGTGCGCAAGCTGGTCGATACACCGGACGTTCAGAAGCAAATTCATAACGAAGGCGGCGATCCCATGACATCGACGCCTGCCGAATATGCCGCCGATATCGACAAGGAAGAAACGAAATGGGGTGGCCTGGTGAGGAAGCTCGGACTCAAGGTCGAGTAATGCGAGGGAACGCCATGCGCTTGCTGCAGGTCATTGCCCTCACAGCTCTCGCCTTTATTGGCGCAGTGGACCTCGCCCGCGCTGACGACTATCCGACCCGACCGATTACGTTGATCGTGCCGTTCCCTCCCGGCGGCAGTACCACCGTTATGGCCCGCAATGTCGCCGACAAGCTGTCGGTCTCGCTCGGCCAGCAGATCGTGGTGGAAAATCGCGGCGGCGCCGGTGGCGTGATCGGCACGCGCTCTGTCGCCCGGGCCACGCCGGACGGTTACACCATTTTGCTGAGCTATACAGCCACGATGGCGATTGCCCCCGCCATGAATGTCAACGCCGGCTACGATCCGCGCAAGGATTTCGTACCAATCGGCATGATTGGCGCAGCGCCGAGCGTGCTGGTGGTGAACCCATCGATGCCGGTGCATTCGGTCGCCGAGCTGATTGCCTTTGCCAAGGCAGCTCCGGCGCCACTGCAATACGGTTCGCCCGGCGTCGGCACCGTCAATCATCTGGCCGGTGAATACCTGGCGGCTGAAACCGGAATGAAGCTTCAGCACGTGCCGTACAAAGGCAATGGTCCGGCCTTGGGCGATTTGCTTGGCGGCCACATTCTGATGATGTTCGTTCCGATTCCCGTCGCGCTCGGCAACATCAAGGCTGGAACCTTGCGCGGGCTGGCGATCGGCAGCACGAACCGGACGAACCTGTTGCCCGATCTTCCGACACTCGCCGAAAGCGGCGTGCCCGGTTTCGAAGTGGGGCTGCGCTACGGGCTAGTGGCGCCGGCCGGAACGCCTCCGGCCGTGGTCGCGCGGCTCAATAAAGAGCTCAATGCCGCACTGGCGATGGAGGACGTCAAGAACCGTTTGGCGACGGAAGGCGCCGAGTCGCTGCCGGGGACGCCGGAGGCCTATGCCGCGGACATCGACAAGGAAGAAAAGAAGTGGGGCGGGCTGGTGAAGAAGCTCGGATTAAAGGTAGAATAGCGTCCTGCCGCCGTGCAGCCATATTGTGCTGCTGAGATTTGCAATCACGAGAGGCACCACCGAGGCCGCCATGATATTCCGCACAACATCCCGTGCATTGATTGCCGCCGCCACACTCCTGACAGCGGTGTCCGTTGCGCACGCCTTTACCATCGAGGATCAGGGTGGCGCGAGCGGTGGCCGCGGATACGTTGATCTGGACCAACCGGCGGCAGCACCGGACCGGCTGGCGCCCGTTTCGCCGTTCAACACCGACAACGGCCAGACTACGGTCAAGCAGGGCAACGGCACGTTCCAGTTTGGCCAGCAGCGTTCGTTTAATGAACGCTACAACTCGAACAATTTGTTCGACCCTTACGCCCGCGAAGGCCGCTGAGCGCTCGCGGGCCTTTCACCGCTTCCGGCTCAAGAATGCTGCAAACGCCGCCCTCGCTTCCGGCGAGGCGAGCCGTATTTTGAACTCTTCGACCTCCGCATCGATGCGCGCAACGATGTCTTCGACGGAGCCGCGCATCAACCGCCGCGCGGTCGCGACGCTTTCGGGCGGCAGCCCCGCTATTTCGTGCGCCACGGCGAGCGATTGATTTTCAAGTTCGGCGGCCGGCACGACCGCATTCACGATGCCCGCTGTCTTCGCGTCGGCAGCGGATAATGGCTTTCCCATCACCAGCAGCGAAAATGCGCGAGCATGACCCATGAGCCGGGGTGCGAGCAGACTGGAGCCCGCTTCCGGCAATAGCCCGAGCGAGACGAAAGGCGTCATCAGCACGGCAGTATCGCTCGCAATCACCTGATCGCAATGCAACAGCATGGTGGTGCCGACGCCGACCGCAGCGCCGCTCACCGCCGCAACCAGGGGCTTTTCACAGCGCGCCAAAGCGTGAAGGAAGCGTACGATCGGGGCGCCAAGTCCGCCGCTCGTGGCCATGGCGACGAAATCGTTAAGGTCATTGCCGGCACAGAAAACATCCGCCGTGCCCGTAATCAGCAGGCACCGCACCCCTGCATTCGTTCCCGCATCTTCGATCGTCGCCGCCATGGTCTCGTACATGGCCAGCGTCAGCGCGTTCTTTTTGTCGGGCCGATTGATCCGGATTTTCCGGACCGGGCCGTCATTGATAACAAGAATATCGGGCATCTGGTGTTCCGGCAGGAATCGGGTGGCGGCCAATACGCTCGACTGACAACTCATGCACATCGAGCGCGTGGAGCATAGACATGTCCAAGAGCTATTACAGCACCATCTTCGAGCAGCCTGCCGACGACGTATGGGGCGTCATCCGCAATTTCAACAACTATCCCGTCTGGGTCGACGGTGCCGGCGAGAGCGAGATCGAAGCTGGCAAGTCAGGCAATTCTGTGGGCGCTATCCGCAATGTTCTCTACAGCGGTATACGCAGACGGCAAAAGCTGCTCGCCTTGTCGGATATCGATCGGACGCAGACCTACAATTTTGTCAGCGAGCCGCCGATCCATACGCGGAATTTACAGGCGACACTGCGCGTAACGCCCGTCATCGACGGCAATCGGGCGTTCGTCGAGTGGTGGGCAACATTCGACAGCGACCTTGATCGTTCAGAAGAGCGCGTTGCGTTTTTTCGCGATGCGTTTGCGAAATGGCTGGAATCGTTGCGGCGGCACCTCGCGCGTGAGGCGCTTACACCGCCTTCGCCATCTCGCGTAGCTTGAATTTCTGGATCTTCCCGGTGCTTGTCTTCGGGATGTCCGCAAAGACGATGTGGCGCGGACATTTGTAGGAGGCCAGATGCTTGCGGCACCATTGCAGCAGTTCATCATTGCTGGCCTGCGTTCCCGGCTTGAGTTCGATGAAGGCGCAGGGGGTCTCGCCCCATTTGTCGTCCGGTTTTGCCACTACGGCCACGGCCATGACTGCCGGATGCTTGTAAAGCGCGTCCTCGACCTCGATGGATGAGATATTTTCGCCGCCGGAGATGATGATGTCCTTCGAGCGATCCTTGAGCTGGATGTAGCCATCGGGGTGCATGACGCCGAGATCGCCGGTGTGGAACCAGCCCCCGGCAAAGGCCTTCTCAGTGGATGATTTGTTCTTGAGATATCCCTTCATCACGACGTTGCCGCGCATCATCACTTCGCCCAGCATCTCGCCGTCGCGTTTGACCGGCGTCATCGCCTCGGGGTTGAGCACGTCGAGCGCCTCCAGCGCGCCATAGCGCACGCCCTGGCGTGCTTTTTTCACGGCCTGCGCGTCGGGGGCGAGCGCGTTCCACTCCATGTGCCAATCATTGACGACGGCGGGCCCGTAACATTCGGTCAGCCCGTAGAGGTGGGTCACGTTGAAGCCCGCTTCTTTCATAGCCGCCAGCACGGCTTCCGGCGGCGGCGCCGCGGCGGTGAAGAATTCGACCACGTGCGGAAGCGGCTTCTTCTCCTGCGCGGGCGCATTGAGCAGCGTTGCCATCACGATCGGCGCGCCGCACAGATGCGTCACCTTGTGGCTGGCGATCGCGTCGTACATGGCGGCCGCGCGCACCGCGCGCAGGCAGACATGTGTGCCGGCGGCGACCGAGATCGACCACGGGAAACACCAGCCATTGCAGTGGAACATCGGCAACGTCCAGAGATAGACGGGATGCTTGCCCATGGAGCAGGTGACGACATTGCCGACTGCAAGAAGATGCGCGCCGCGGTGGTGATAGACAACGCCCTTGGGATCGCCGGTCGTGCCGGACGTGTAATTGAGCGTGATGGCGTCCCATTCGTCGTCGGGCATGGCCCACGCATAATCAGGATCGCCCTGCGCGATGAAGTCTTCGTATTCGATTGTACCAAGGCGCTCGCCTGCGCCGGTATATTCTGGGTCGTCATAGTCGATCACCAGCGGCTTCACCTTGCAGAGGGTAAGCGCTTCTTTCATCACCTTGGAAAACTCGCGGTCGGTGATCACCACCTTGGCGTCGGCATGGTCGAGCGAGAAGGCGATGATCGGTGCGTCGAGGCGCGTGTTGAGAGTATTGAGCACGGCTTTGCACATCGGCACGCCGTAATGGCATTCCAGCATCGCCGGCGTATTGGCGAGAAATGCCGACACCGTATCGCCACGCTTGATGCCGCGCTTTTCCAATGCCGAGCCCAGTCGTCGCGCGCGCGCATAGAACTCGTCGTAAGTACGCCGCAGGGGCCCGTGGATGATGGCGGTGTGGCCAGGAAATACGGCGGCGGCGCGCTCGAGGAAGCCGAGCGGCGTCAGCGGCTGGTAATTGGCCGGATTGCGGTCAAGATCGGTGTCGTACGGCGATTTCACCATGCCCGCTGTCCCCTTGATTTCAACGTTAGCCAAGGGCAGCGCGCTTGTCAGCCGCGCAAAATGTCCGTCATGCCGCTACGCACCAATTCGATCGAGATCAGGAACATGATGATCAGCGTGATACGGTAGAACAGCTCGGTCGGCGTGACGCGCACCACCCAGAAGCCGAACCAGTTGGCCAGCATGGCAAGCGGCAAGAGCGCAGCCGACGTCGCCACGCCTTTCGGTGAAAACTGGCCGAGCGCGAAATAGGGCACGAGCTTCATCCAGTTCATTGCGGCAAATACAATCGCGTTTGTGCTGACATAAACCATTTTGGGAAGCGTCAGGCCGAGCACATACATCTGGTAGGGCGGCCCGCCGGCCTGGCAGATCGTCGAGGTGAACCCTGCGATCGAGCCCCAGAACAGGCCGGGTGCGATGGGCGGGTCGCCCTCATGCGGGACCGGCCGCGGCCCGAACCAGTTGTAGAGCACAAAGGCGATGGTGGTGACGCCGATGAAGACGCGCACAGCTGCGTCGGAAATATGCGCGGCCAGAAGCCAGGCGGCGCCCACGCCCAGCAGGGCGCCCGGCAGCACAATGGCGACGATCCGTCGGCTCCAGTCCTTGCGGTAGACCCACACGGCGGCGGCGTCCTGCGCGATCATGATGGGCAGGAAGATCGCGGCGGCTTCGAGCGGCGGCATCACCAGCGCCAGCACTGGCGTTGCCATCTGCCCCACGCCGACGAAGCCGCCTTTCGACAGCCCGAGCGCGATCACCGCAGGGACCGCCAGCGCATAGAAGAGGGGATCGGTGATGGGGGTCACGGGTGGGGAAGGAGTGGGAGCGCCATTTGATTTAAGTCACCCCCGGGCTTGACCCGAGGGTCCATCTTCTTTGCATCATGGATTGCCGGATCACGTCCGGCAATGACGGGCTTTGCAAAGCTGCGCCGCACCCGCAGAATGGCGGCCGGGAGGAGATAATGGACGCCCGTACCAGCCGTTATCACGACATTTATGCGCATTGGCAGCGCAGCCCGGAGGTGTTCTGGGCCGAAGCGGCGGCGGACATTCACTGGTTCGAGAAGCCGAAGAAGATCTTCGACAAGGACGCCGGCATTTACGGCCGCTGGTTCACCGGCGCGACCTGTAACACCTGCTACAATGCGCTCGATCGTCACGTGCTCGCCGGCCGCAATGACCAGCCGGCGCTGATCTACGACTCCCCGGTCACCAATACCGTGAAGACCTTCACCTACGGCAGGATGCTGTCCGAGGTGCAATTGCTCGGCGCCATGCTGCGCGATTTCGGCGTCGAAAAGGGCGACCGTGTCATCATCTACATGCCGATGGTGCCGGAGGCGGTGTTCGCCATGCTCGCCTGTGCGCGCATCGGCGCGATTCATTCCGTCGTGTTCGGCGGCTTTGCCGCCAAGGAGCTTGCGACCCGCATCAACGACTGCAAGCCGAAGGTGATCCTGTCTGCGAGCTGCGGCATCGAAGGCACCCGCATCATTCCCTACAAGCCGCTGCTCGATGACGCGATCAGTCTCGCGCAACACAAGCCGCAGGCCTGCATGATCCTCCAGCGCCCGCAATGCGAGGCGCCGCTTACCGCCGGCCGCGATCATGACTGGCGCAAGGTCTGGGAGAACGCAGTCAACTACGCCAAGACCAGCGAATGCGTGCCGGTCGCCGCCACCGATCCGCTCTACATTCTTTACACGTCAGGCACGACCGGCATTCCAAAAGGCGTGGTACGCGACAATGGCGGCCACCTAGTCGCGCTGAAATGGTCGATGCAGAATCTCTACGGCATTTCGCCCGGCGAAGTGTGGTGGTCGGGCTCCGATGTCGGCTGGGTGGTCGGACACTCCTACATTGTTTACGCGCCGCTGTTCCACGGCTGCACGTCGGTCCTCTACGAAGGCAAGCCGGTCGGCACGCCCGATGCCGGCGCGTTCTGGCGCGTGATTTCGCAACACGGTGTGGTGTCGCTGTTCACAGCGCCCACGGCCTTTCGTGCAATCCGCAAGGAGGATCCTAACGGCGAATTCATCAGGAAATATGACCTGTCGAAATTCCGCACGCTGTTTCTGGCCGGCGAACGCGCCGACCCGCCGACCATTCAATGGGCGGAGGAGATGCTGAAAGTGCCAGTGCTCGACCATTGGTGGCAGACGGAAACCGGCTGGTGCATTGCCGGCAACCCGGTCGGCCTCGGTACTCTTCCAGTGCGTTACGGTTCGACCTGCGTGCCGATGCCGGGCTACGCGATCGATATCGTTGATGAGGCCTGCCGCCCTCAGCCCGCCAACAAGATCGGCTCGATTGTGGTGAAACTGCCGCTGCCGCCGGCGTGCTTCCCGACGCTGTGGCAACAAGACGAACGTTTCAAGGAAAGCTATCTGGCGGAGTTTCCCGGCTACTACAAAACGGCGGATGCCGGATACAAGGACGACGACGGCTACGTCTACGTGATGAGCCGCACCGACGACATCATCAATGTTGCAGGCCACAGGTTGTCGACCGGCGGCATGGAGGAAGTGCTGGCCGGACACCCAGACGTCGCCGAATGCGCGGTACTTGGCATCAAGGACGATCTTAAGGGCGAAGTGCCCTGCGGTTTCATCGTGCTCAAGGCCGGAGTCAATCGTCCACCGACGGAGATCGAAAAGGAAATCGTGGCGCTGGTGCGTGAGAAGGTCGGCCCCGTGGCGTCATTCAAGCTCGCAATCACGGTGGCGCGGCTGCCGAAGACCCGCTCGGGAAAAATCCTGCGCGGCACAATCAAGAAAATTGCCGACGGCGACGCGTGGTCGATGCCGGCGACTATCGACGATCCTGCGATCCTGGACGAAATCGGCAACGCGCTGAAGGGGCACGGGGTCGGCGCCAAATAGTTTCGCGAATTTCCGCGCGCTATTTAGACGAAAAAAACGGCAGCCGTGGGCTGCCGTCAGGTCACGCACACGGGTCTGTGCGTCAGAAATAACGGTAGTAGGGATACCCGCATACCCATACGCGACGCCAACCCCACGGCGTCGGCCGAAGGCGCCAGCAGCCGTAGTCGTAGCCCGCATAGCCGACGAAGAACCGTCCGCGGTGGTGGAACCTCGCACCGTGGAACGCGAAGTGACTGTGTCCGCTCCAGTGACCACCACCACCCCAGTGGCCGCCACCCCAATGCCCGCCGCCCATGTGCCCGCCGCCCATGTGCCCACCGCCTCCATGACGGGCGAGCGCAGCAGTTGAAAACAGTCCCAGCGCGAGCAAGGCAGCAAGGCCGATTATTTTCGAGCGCGTCATGACACTCCTCCCCATTCCGGGGTCACCCCTGATTCAGCAAACAAAGCGCCGTGTGCAGGTATTCCATGTAAGACGAAATTGTTTCTCGTTCGCGACAGGCAATGCGGGAGCGCCGGTTCCACGTCGGAAACCTCGCTTGATCTGCCTCAATGCCGGGTCGTGCGCGCCGCAATAGAAAACGCGCATGCGAAAGATCGAAGACCTTCTGAGAAAGGCTGCCTTTTGGGTCTTCAACCACCTTGGAGTCCGCAGAGCCTTCGGTATTCCTGACAAATACTGAGCCGGCGCAATTCAAGATACCTGTATCAATCGTCATGCAACACGCGCATAGTGCTCCGATGCATGGAGACGCAATTGATAAGGCGATGACCTATTCCTTCTGGGCGCTGGGATTTCTGCTCTCCGCCGGAATAGCTCTCGCGGTTCTTGTTTGGTGAGCGCGGCGTTGGTTTGGATTGTGATCGTGCCGCTCAACTCGACCTTCGGGGATCCTGCAATGGTGAAACGCGCAAAACGCGTGACGCCAACCTTTCGGCGCGCGCCATGAAAAGCGATCTCGAGCGCACCGACTATTCGGTCGTGGTCAAGAATCGCGCCCGCATGCCCAAGCCCTGGCGATGGGAAATCTACCGGGCCGGCCGCATCAGCCCGATCGCGCATTCGGAGACCTATTTCGAATCGCGCAGCACAGCCAATCTCGAGGGCAAAGTGGCGCTCGAGGAAATGCTGAAGAAGTTGGTTTTTTAGCCGCCGTAGCGATGGCGCATTGCGGGCCTGCTAAAACGGCGCGGCAATATTGAATTGCAGGAATGATCGGTGCGCATGCGGTGCCGCAGTGCCGGATCGCCGCCGTTGGCGCGCTGATTGCCAACACTTATTTGCGGTTTTTCATCCATCACTTTCCATTGAATTCTCAAGCAAATGTTTTGATGGCCTCGTGTCTTGAGTGTGGAGCCGCGTTCCGCCACAAGGCGCGCGGCGTGTACGCACGATCTTCACGGAAGAGAACTGTCATGAACGTTGCAATCGAGACGCGGCAGCCGGTCACGCCGGTCGACGAAATATCCATCAAGAATATACCGGCGACGGGACGGACGCGCCTCACGTCCATCGATTTGCTGCGTGGCCTGGTCATGGTGGTGATGGCGCTTGATCACACGCGCGATTTTTTTGCGGCCGGCGGATTTAACCCGCGCGACGTCACTGACCCGGCATTATTTTTGACGCGGTGGGTAACGCATTTCTGCGCGCCAACGTTTATTTTTCTGGCGGGAATTTCGGCATTTCTGTACGGGCAGGGCCGCTCTGCCGGCACGGTCAACCGCTTTCTGTTGACGCGCGGCATCTGGCTTGTGCTGATTGAATTCACGGTCGTGCGTTTCGGCTGGAGCTTCAGCATTCATTTCAATCATTTCGTCGTGCAGGTAATTTTTGCAATCGGCGCGTCGATGATTGCGCTCGCGGGCCTCGTCTATCTGCCGCGCTGGGCGATCGCCGCGATAGGGCTCACCATGATCGCCGGCCACAATTTGCTCGATAGCATCAAGCCGGTGCAATTCGGCGCCGCCGCGCCGCTGTGGAATTTCCTGCATCAGCCGGGTCATCTGCAGCTTGCGCCAGGCGTGGATCTCGTCGTGCTGTATCCGCTGATCCCGTGGATCGGCGTGATGGCGGCAGGTTATGCGCTGGGGCCAGTCTTCACGCGCGAGCGTGCGGCGCGGGTTCGAGAATTATTCGCGCTTGGGGCCACGATCACCGTGGGGTTCATCCTCCTGCGCGCCACCAATCTCTATGGTGATCCTGCGCCCTGGGTGATGCAGGACAACGTTGTTGGATCCGTACTGTCGTTTATCAACTGCGAAAAATACCCGCCCTCATTGTTGTATCTGGCGATGACGTTGGGCCCGGCGCTGATGTTGCTGGCGGCCATTGAACGGGCGCAGGGGCCCATGGCCGACTGGATCACGACCTTCGGGCGTGTGCCGTTTTTCTATTACGTCGCGCACATCTTTCTGCTGCATGTGCTCGCCATTCTGTACGCGTGGACGGTGGTGGGCGATTTCACCGTGCTGATCGGATCGACACAAAAACCACCCGGTTACGGCCTTGGCCTCGCCGGCATCTACGCCGTGTGGCTCGGCGTTGTCGTGGCGCTCTACCCGGTGTGCCGCTGGTTTGCCGGGATCAAACGCCGGCGCACCGAATGGTGGTGGAGTTATCTGTAGGGCGTCGACGGGTCTCGCTGGTCAGCGTGTCGAGCAACCCTAACGCGCTTTGCAAATCGCGCGCGAATGAGGACAATGCGCGCGCCAAACATAAAAAGACCCAAGGACGCTCATGCCTCTGTTCATCTGCACGGCCTGCGGGATGCAATATCCGGAAAGCGCGCAGCCGCCCGCGCAATGCGTGATCTGCGAGGAAGAGCGACAATATGTCCCAGCGCGCGGGCAAAGCTGGACCACGCTGGCGGCGCTCGCGCAGAGCCACATGAACAGCTTCCATGAATACGACACCGGTCTCATCGGTATCGGCGCCGGCTTTGCCATCGGTCAGCGCGCGCTATTGGTGCGCACTGAAGGCGGCAATGTGCTCTGGGACTGCGTCGCCACGCTCGACGCGGCGACGGTAAGTATGATCAAGGGTCTCGGTGGGCTGAAGGCGATCGCCATCTCGCATCCGCATTTCTACACGACGATGGTGGAGTGGGCGCACGCGTTCAATTGCCCAGTCCATCTCAATGCTGCCGACAAGGACTGGATCATGCGCAACGATCCGGCGGTGAAACTGTGGCAAGGCGATACGTTCAAGTTGTGGGATGGCGTCACGTTGGTGCGCTGTGGGG
Source organism: uncultured Alphaproteobacteria bacterium (assembly GCA_963810125.1). Classification (GTDB taxonomy): domain Bacteria; phylum Pseudomonadota; class Alphaproteobacteria; order Rhizobiales; family Xanthobacteraceae; genus Pseudolabrys. Next base: position 234,701 of record CAWEMK010000003.1, on the reverse strand, counting down.
GGCATTTTCCGGGCGGCACCGTAATGCATTGGAAGGGCGGTGCCGGCGGCCGTGGCATTGTCTGCGCGGGCGATATTCTCACGGTGACGACAGACCGCAAATGGCTGTCGTTCATGCGCAGCTATCCGAACTTCATTCCGCTCTCGGCCCGCGAGGTTGAACACATCGGCAAGGCGCTTGCGCCATTCCAGTTTGATCTGATTTACGGGCACTATTTCGATCGAGTGATTGCGAAAGACGCGAAACAGGTGCTGGACAAATCCATCGCGCGCTATGTCGCCGCCGTCGAAGGCACGCGCGAATACTGAGGAACAAGATAAAATTCGCCCAAAACTATCCCGGCCGCGCGGGCGCCGGGTGGGAATCGGCTGCCGCGCGGCCGGGGTGAGAAGCGCCAGAGGAGCGCAACGTCACAGCCACATAGTCGAGCTCGTGGTCGTAGGTTGGTCGCCGCTCGTTCTCGTCCAACGCGGGGGATCGTCTGCCCCAGCGATGAAGGCAAGCTTAATTTGAAATTTGCAATAATTCCGAAGCGTGACGCACGTGCGGATTCCGCACGTAACACGCGTGAAATTCGCCGTTCACATTCCTGCGATGAGCGCGCGAGGTGCCGTACCGACTTACCCGCGCAGCGTGCGAAAAATTTGCATAGAAATCGTCGCAACAGCGGCGAAAATTTCCGCCGCTGCTATTCGTCGTCCTTCTCACCTTTGACGCCGAGCTGCTTGAGCTTGGCAAACACGGCACTCACGTCCATATCGCTGCCGCCCGGCTGCTTCTGTTCGGCTTCCGCGGCTGCGGCGGCGACTTCCGCCTCCTTGCGCGCGGTGGTCTCGGCAGCGGGAAGCAAGGTTGCGCCGGTATCGACGGGCGCCGGCTTTTCCTTGTTGGCGCGCGCCACCTCCAGATCGAGGTCGATCTGCGAGGCAAGTCCAAGTGTGACCGGATCCATCGGGGTCAGATTGGGCGAGTTCCAATGCGTGCGCTCGCGAATCGAGGCAATGGTCGACTTGGTGGTGCCCACCAGGCGCATAATCGCGCTGTCCTTGAGTTCCGGATGGTTGCGCACCAGCCACAAAATCGCATTGGGGCGATCCTGGCGGCGCGATACCGGGGTGTAGCGCGGGCCCTTCTTGCCGCGCTCGGTCGGCGGAACCGCGACTTTCGGTTCGGTCAGCTTCAGCCGGATTTCCGGGTTTTTTTCGGCTTCGGAAATCTGTTCGCGGGTCAGCTGCCCGGTCAAAATCGGGTCCAGGCCCTTGATTCCCTGCGCGGCATCGCCATCGGCGATGGCCTTCACTTCGAGCGGGTGCAGCTTGCAGAATTCGGCAATCTGGTCGAACGACAGCGCGGTGTTGTCCAGCAGCCAGACGGCGGTCGCCTTTGGCATCAGGGGTGCTGCGGTCGCCATGGCAAAATCTCCTCTATGCTTCGCCCGCCTCTGGGCAAAGCTTCAGATCATCGGTGATGATCGGAAAGTGGCCGGAATATAGGGGCAGACCGGGGGTCATGCAACCATTCTGGCTTGACAGGGGAGCCCGGCGCACCCCATGTCGAGGCGGAAATAAGTGCGTAAAATGCACGCTTCCGAGGACTTTCAATGGTAACCGATTTACCAAAACCCACACTGAAGGTCGTGCTCTGCTCGCCGCGCGGTTTCTGCGCCGGCGTTGTCCGCGCCATTGAATCGGTCGAACGGGCGCTGGCGATCTATGGCGCACCGGTCTATGTGCGCCACGAGATCGTGCACAACCGTTATGTGGTCGACAGCCTGCGCGCCAAGGGCGCGATCTTCGTGGAAGAACTCAGCGAGGTGCCGGACAACAAGGCGCCGGTGATCTTTTCCGCGCACGGCGTAGCGCGCGCGATCCCGGAAGAAGCGGCGCAGCGCAATTTGCTGACGCTCGATGCGACCTGCCCGCTGGTGACAAAGGTGCATCGCGAAGCCGAGATCCATTTCCGGCGCCAGCGCGAAATCGTGTTGATCGGTCATGCCGGCCATCCGGAAGTCGTCGGGACGATGGGCCAGTTGCCGCCTGGCAGCATCACTCTCGTCGAGTCGATCCAGCATGCTGAGAAATTCGTTCCACGCGATGAGAACAATCTTGCCTATGTGACCCAGACGACGTTGTCCGTCGATGACACCGCCGAAATCGTCGAGGTGCTTAAACGGCGCTTTCCCAACATCGTCGGCCCGCACAAGGAGGATATCTGCTACGCCACCACCAACAGGCAGGAGGCGGTCAAGCGCGTGGCGCCGGTCGTCGACGCCATGATTGTCGTCGGCGCGCCGAACTCATCCAATTCGCAGCGGCTCAGGGAAGTGGCCCAGCGTGCCGGCTGTCCGCGCGCCGTGCTGATGCAGCGCGCCGCGGATATCAACTGGAGCGATTTCGACGGCGTCAAGCGGCTTGGCATCACTGCCGGCGCGTCCGCGCCCGAGGTGCTGGTCGAGGAGATCATGGGTGCGTTCGCCGCGCGCTTCGTTCTCGACATCGAAACAGTTTCGGCGATCGAGGAGGGCGTGTTCTTCCCGCTGCCCCGCCCGCTGCGGGAGCATGAGCCGGCGGAGTGACGCTTCATGGCGGTCTACACCGACGTGCCGGCGGAGGATCTCACCCGCTTTCTTTCCGGCTATGACATCGGCGAGCTGCTCTCCTACAAGGGCATCGCCGAGGGCGTAGAGAATTCAAACTTCCTGGTGCATACCGGCGCCGGCAATTTCATTCTCACGCTCTATGAAAAGCGCGTCGCGGAGGGCGATCTACCGTTTTTTCTCGGCCTCATGGAGCATCTGGCGGCGCGCGGCATCACCTGTCCGCAGCCGGTCAAGAACAAGCAAGGCGGGATGCTCGGCAAGATTGCCGGCCGCCCGGCGGCGATTGTCACATTCCTCGATGGCTTGTGGATCCGGCGGCCAAACCCCGGTCACTGCGCGGCCGTGGGTGAAGCGCTGGCACGGCTGCATCTCGCGGGCGCGGATTTCAAAGTGAAGCGCGCGAACGCATTGTCCATCGACAGCTGGCGGCCGCTCTACGAGCATGCCGGCCCTCGCGGCGACAGCATACGGCCCGGCCTGTGCAATGAAATCGTCAAAGAGCTGGACGTACTGGAAAAGAACTGGCCGCGTGAATTGCCGCAAGGTGTGATCCACGCTGACCTTTTTCCGGACAATGTCTTCTTTCTCGGCGACAAGTTGTCTGGACTGATCGATTTCTATTTTGCCTGCACGGATACGCTGGCTTACGACGTGGCCATCTGCCTCAACGCATGGTGTTTCGAGGCGGATCACTCCTACAACGTTACCAAGGGACGAGCGCTGCTCAACGCATACGGCAAGGCGCGGGCGCTTTCGGCGCGCGAGCGCGATGCACTGCCGATGCTGGCGCGCGGCGCCGCCATTCGTTTCCTGCTTACGCGACTGGTCGACTGGCTCGCCGTGCCGGACGGTGCGCTGGTCAGGCCGAAGGATCCGCTGGAATATTACCGCAAGCTGCGTTTTCACCAGTCGGTCAAAAGCATCGCGGATTACGGGCTCTAGCGCATGATCCCGAAAAGCGGGAACCGGTTTTCGGGCAAAGTCATGCGCAAAGGAAAAATCGCGTGAGCGAGCAGCGTGTCACCATCCATACTGACGGCGCCTGTTCGGGCAATCCGGGCCCGGGCGGCTGGGGCGCCATTCTGACTTTTCGCGATCATGGAAAAGAACTCAAGGGTGGCGAACCGCACACCACCAATAACCGCATGGAATTGATGGCTGCGATTTCGGCGCTGGAAGCGCTCAAGCGGCCTTGCGTGGTCGATCTTTATACCGACAGCGAGTACGTCAAGAACGGCATAACGTCGTGGATCCATGGCTGGAAGAAAAAAGGATGGCGCACCGCCGACAAAAAGCCGGTGAAGAACGTCGATCTGTGGAAGCGGCTGGACGAGGCGCTCGGCCATCACACCGTGCATTGGCACTGGGTGAAGGGCCATGCCGGTCATGCGATGAACGAGCGCGCCGATGAGCTGGCGCGCGAAGGTCTCATTGCCGCGCGTGCCGGCGCCCTCGGTGCGATGACGAAATAGTACAAAACGAAATGGCCGGGACATAGCCGTTCGAAGAACGGCGTGCTTTCGCACGCCTATGCCCGGCCATCGCAGAAGCTCTGCTGAAAATCTCTAGAGCTGGCTCAGCAATGACTGACCGCCCGAGATCTCGCACTTGCCCGGCGCATCCTCGATATTGAGTTTTTTCACGACGCCGTCGTCGACTAGCATCGAATAACGCTTCGAGCGGGTGCCAAGGCCGTTGCCGGACCCGTCAAAGGCCATATCGATTGCCTTGGCGAATTCCCCGTTGCCGTCTGCAAGGAAATCAATCTTGCCGTCCGAGCCGGTTGATTTCTTCCAGGCTTCCATGACGAAGACGTCGTTGACGCCGGTTACGGCGATCGTGTGCACGCCCTTCGCCTTGATGGCGGCGGCGTTGTTCAGGAAGCTCGGGATGTGCAGGTTGTTGCACGTTGGCGTGAAGGCGCCCGGCACCGCGAACAGCGCGACCTTGCGTCCTTTGAAAACTTCATCGGTCGTTTTCCAGACCGGACCCTCGGTGGTCATGACGCGGAATTTGGCCTCGGGCAATTTATCGCCGACCTTGATAGGCATGGGTGTCCTCTCGCTTTGCTTTATTAAAAATGTTTCCCGGCTGGGCTAATTACGCCCTTGTCGGTGATTAGTCGAGATGAGTTTTGACTTCCAGGGCACGCTCGCCGGTGACCACGGTAAAGGTTAGATCGAAATTGCCCTTGGGGTCGACGCCAGGTGGCAGACCGTCGAGCTCAAACGCGAAGCGCGCACGGCCGGCTGGCGCGCCTTGCACGGGCGTGGGGATGGGCAGCGCCCATTCCGGCGTCGGCCCTTCGACGAACAATTCGACAGATTGACCGGCCGGCGTAGCAAAATCGACGTTGACCGTTGGTTTTGCCGCTGCAGTGACACGTTTGGCGGTGAGGCCGATTTGCGCGGCGGGCACTGACTTGGGTACGCGTGCCTCGGCGGCGCTCAAGTCTGCGTTGCGCGAACTTGCGCTGGATCCAAGTGTCAGTTCGGCGCTGCCTTCGGCAGGGACGCAGAGTTTTTCGCAAACGGCGTAGTCGATCTTCATGCGCAAGCGAACCGGCTTGCCAGGCTGCTGTGGCGCAATCACCAGTGGAAAGATGGTGCTGTTCTTGTAGCCGAGCGAATGGCCGGTCTCGTCGGTGAAGAGATGCGGCGCGGGGAAGAGCACCTTGGCGTCCTTCAGATTTTCCGAACCCGAAAAATCGAATTGCGGCGGCACGCCTGAATCGCCTGGATAGCGCCAGTATGTTTTCCATCCCGGCTGCATCTTGATCTCAATGCCGGCGCGAAGCGCGACGTCGCCCTTGTCGTTGGCGCCGGCAATCAGCCTGACGCCCGAACGGATGTCATTGCTCCAGAGTGATTCGTCGGCCGCGAGCGCCGCAGTGCCCGAGATGGCGATCGTGCAAGCAGCCAAGACGGCATAAAATGATCTGTGAATATCGTTCATCGTGCACGATCTAATTGGTAATGGCATGCCGCGCCACTGAATTCATTGTGAGCAGCGATTGACCATGTTCTGGGCAGGGCCCTGCCACAATTGTTGTATTGAATATGACGGTGAACGATTGAACTTTCCGCGGCAAGCTTCGTTTGCAAAGGCAGATCGATCGGGTAACCTTTTGCCATGAAGACCTCACGCAAAGCGAAGAAGGAGAAGGCGCCCGGCCCCGGTCGCGGTTATCTTGACGGGCAGATGCTGATCGCGATGCCGGCGATGAACGATGAGCGTTTTGCGCGTGCGGTTATTTATGTCTGCGCGCACTCCACCGAGGGCGCCATGGGCATCGTCGTCAACCATCCTGCGGCCAACATCAAATTTCCCGACCTGCTCGTGCAGCTCGAAGTGATCCCGGCGGTCGAGCGCATCCAGCTGCCGACTCGTGCTGAAGATGTCAAAGTGCTCAAGGGAGGGCCGGTCGAAACCGGGCGCGGTTTCGTTTTGCACTCGGCCGATTTCTTCATCGAGAATTCGACGCTGCCGATTGATGAGGGCATCTGCCTCACCGCAACGCTCGATATCCTCAAGGCGATCGCGCGCGGCAATGGGCCGGCGAGTGCCATACTTGCGCTCGGCTACGCGGGCTGGGCGCCCGGACAACTCGAACAGGAAATCCAGCAAAACGGGTGGTTGCATTGCGCGGCCGACCCGGAGCTCATATTCGGCACGGACACGGAAACAAAATACGAGAAGGCGCTGCGCAAGATCGGCATTGATCTTGGCATGCTGTCGAGCGAAGCCGGCCACGCTTGATACGCTGCGCTGGTCTGGCGCAGAATTTGACGGTTATTCAGACGCAATCTTGAGCGCGCGCAGCCGCGTCGGCTTGTCGATCAGGAGGTCACGGGCGGCGTCGGCGGTCATCGGTTCGCCGAAGGCGAAGCCTTGCGCGTATTCGCAGCCGAGCTGGTAGAGCTCGACCGCGTCGGAGTTGGTCTCCGCGCCTTCCGCGACGACTTCCATGCCGAGATCGTGTGCCAGCGCGATGATCGAGCGCAGGATCACCGGCCGCGTGCCACGTGGCGTGGTGCGCACGAATGACTGGTCAATCTTGATCGTGTCGAACGGGAAGCGCTGCAAATAGGCGAGCGAGGAATGGCCGGTGCCGAAATCGTCCAGTGACAGACCGGCGCCGAGTTCCTTGATGCGCGTGAGCATCTGCGCGGCATGTTCGGGATTTTCCATCACGAGCGATTCAGTGATCTCCAATTTGAGCGTGCCGCGCGCCAGCGCCGTCCGTGACAGGACGCCGCGCAGGTCCTGGATCAGATCGTGCCGCAGCAATTGGCGCGACGACACGTTCACGCTGGCGAAGACAGGCTCGCGGGTGCGGGTGGCCGCCTGCCATTGGGCGAGCTGCTTGGCGGTGTGGTCGAGCACAAACAGGCCGAGGTCGACAATCAGGCCGATTTCTTCGGCGATGGAAATGAACTCGGCCGGTGACAGGCGGCCGAGCTTCGGGTGATCCCAGCGCGCCAGCGCCTCGAACCCTGCAATGGCGCGGTCCTCGAGCCGCACGATCGGCTGGAACAGCACCTTGATTTCCTCGCGCTCGATGGCGCGGCGCAATTCCGATTCCATAGTCAGGCGATCGGTCTTGCGCGAGCGCATTGCCGGCTTGAAGATCTCGATACGATCGCCGCCGATGCGCTTGGCGTAGTACATCGCCAGCTCGGCGTCCTTGAGCACTTCCTCGGTACGGTTCGACTGGTTTTCGGCGAGCGCCAGTCCGATCGACGCGGTCAGGAAGATCTCGCGGTCGTTGAAGGCAATCGGCGCGCGCAATGTGCGCCGGATCGTCTCGGCGAAAGCCACGATGCGCGCGGGCTCGCGTTCCGACAGCACGATCAGCGCGAACTGGTCGCCGGAAAGCCGCGCCAAAGTATCCTGCGGCTTGAGCAGGCGGGATAGCCGGCGCGCAATGGTCAGCAGAATGGAATTGCCGACCGCAATGCCGACGGAATTGTTGACCTGTTTGAAGCGGTCGAGATCAACCACCACGATTGAAGGCCGGATTTGCGGGTCAGCGCGGGCAAAACCGAAAGCCGCTTCCATGCGATCGATGAACAGCTCACGATTGGGCAGGCCGGTAAGGTTGTCGTGCACGGCGTCAAACAGTAGCCGTTCCTCGGCATTCTTGAATTCGGTCACGTCGGTCATCGTGCCGACGAGGCGCACAACTTCACCGTCGGAGCCGACGACTGGACGCACCTTGAGCGCAAACCAGAGATAGTGTCCGTCGCCGGTTCGCAGCCGGAAATCCTGGGTGAGCCGGCCGCGCCGTTGTTCGACGATGCCGTCAAGCGCCGCGCGGAAGCGGTCACGGTCGAGCGGATGCAGCACTTCAAGCCAGGTGGCCGCCGGTCCTTCCAGCGTGCCGCGCTTGAGGCCGAGTATGTGTTCGGTTTCAGGGCTAGCGAACACCTTGTCGGCGGAGACATCCCAGTCCCAGATCAAGTCGCCGGCGCCCGTTAGCGCGAGTGCGCGGCGTTCGACGTCGGAAACGATGCCGTGCGTGATGCCGCCAGCAAAGGCGTGCTGCATGACCGTGAAGCCGATCAGCATCACGATCAGCACTAGGCCACCGAGCAGCGCGGGACCGATGATGTCATTGGTGACAAGGCCGGTGACGGCAAAGCCGGCAGCCAACGTCCACACGACCAGAAGCAGCCATGTGGGAATGAGCAGCACGGCGCGGTCGAATCCGTGTGTCGACAGGTAGATCACGAGCGCGAGCCCGAACACGGCGATGCCGGCGAGCGACATGCGGGCGATACCGGCCGCAATGGATGGATCGAATACAGCGACTGCGATCAATGCGGCGAGTGCCGCGAGCCAGGCCATGGTGACGTGCGCATAGCGCACGTGCCAGCGCGACAGATTGAGATAGGCGAAGAGAAAGACAAGCAATGTCGCTGACAGGATCGCCTCGCCGCAGGCGCGCCAGACGCGCTCGGCGCCGGCCGACATGTCGAACACTTTGCCCCAGAAACCGAAGTCAATGCCGATATAGATCAGCACCGCCCAGCCAAGCGCGGCGGCGGCCGGAAACATCATCGAGCCTTTGACGACGAACAGGATCGTCAGGAACAGCGCGAGCAAGCCCGCGATGCCGATGACGATGCCGTAGTACAAGGTGAACGAGTTCACCTTGTCCTTGTAGGCGTCCGGTTCCCACAAATAGATCTGTGGCAGCTTGTCGGTGCGCAGCTCGGCAACGAAGGTGATGACGGTGCCGGGATCGAGCGTGATGCGAAACACGTCGGCCGTCGTGCCCTCCTGGCGAACGGGGCGGTCGCCGGTCGACGGCGTGATCCCGGCGATACGCGACAGGCCGAGGTCGGGCCAGAACAGGCCGGAGCCAACCATGCGGTAGTGCGGCACGACGATGAGACGGTCGATCTGCTCGTCGCTGTTATTGGTGAGCGCAAACACCGCCCAGTTGTTGTTGCCCTCACGCGCGCGCACCTCGATGCGACGCACGATGCCATCCGGGCCCGGCGCCGTGGACACCTGGATGCGATCGCCCTCGGTTTTTTGAAGTTCCGTCGCCGCCGTCAGATCGATCGCCGCGGCATCGAGCCGCACGTTCACGGCTTCGACCGCGCGCGCAGCCGGAACCGCCAGCAGCGCGGCGACGAGCGTGAGTGCGATCGCTGCCAAACGGCTATTCAAAATCAAAATAAAACCCCCAGCCGCGGCAGCGCCTCGCAGCCTGCGGCTCCGGCAGTGCCGGCGGTGAAAATCTGCAAGCAATCGCACCCTGTTGCGTTTTTAAGTCCGACATTGCGCCGATTTCGCGGCTTCTGAAGAAATGGACGCCGAGTCAAAGTGTTAGCACGATTTTGCCGATATGGGTGCTGGTTTCCATAAGCGTGTGGGCCGCAGCCGCTTCGCCCATGGGAAATGTCTTGTAGATGACGGGTTTAACCGTCCCGGCTGTCACAAGCGGCAGCACATTGTCCTCAACCGCTCGTGCAATGGCGCCTTTGTCGGTGACCGAGCGCGCGCGCAAGGTTGAGCCCGTATGGTGCAGCCGCTTGAGCATGATCCGGCGGAAATCCACCGTCGCCTTCGGGCTGCCCTGAAATGCGATTTGCACGATGCGCCCCTCCACCGCGGCCGCTTCGTAATTGCGCGCGATGTAGTCCCCACCCACCATGTCCAATATAACCTCGGCGCCCTTGTCTCCGGTCGCCGCCTTTGTCGCGGCGACAAAGTCCTCGGACTTATAGTTAACGGCGACATCGGCCCCAAGTTTGCGGCAGGCCTCGCATTTTTCCGATGAACCCGCGGTGGTAATGACGCGCGCGCCGAACGCCTTGGCAAGTTGGATGGCCGTGGTGCCGATGCCGGACGAGCCGCCGTGTACCAGCAGCGTTTCGCCCTTTTTGAGGCCGCCGCGTTCGAATGCGTTGTGCCAGACCGTAAAGAACGTTTCCGGTATCGCGGCCGCTTCGACCATCGAAAGGCCGGAGATCGGCAGCGCGTGCGTTTCGTGCGCGAGGCAATATTCCGCGTAGCCGCCGCCGACCACGAGCGCCATGACCCTGTCGCCAATTTTCCAGCGCTTGACGCCGTCGCCCAATGCAACAACTTCGCCGGCGATTTCCAGTCCGGGAATGTCGGGTGCGCCGGACGGCGGCGGGTAGAGACCCATGCGCTGCATCACGTCAGGGCGGTTCACGCCGGCGGCAGCAACTTTCACCAGGATCTCGCCCGCGGCCGGCTTCGGTAGCGGGCGTTGCTCAGGCACCAGCATCTCCGGACCGCCGGCAGCTTTGATGCCGATTGCGGTCATTTGGCTTGGCAGTGCGGCCATCGGTTCCTCTTGTTTTCTGCAAATTGGAGGGCTCTGTGTAGGCGTGCCTCGCCCATGTGACAACCCGGACTGCCGTGGCTAGATTTCGCCCCGCAGGAGGTCGCCCATGCCGGCAATCGACGAAGACGACAAACCGAAGAAGAAGACTACGCACGAGATCGGCCAGGACCTCACGTTGCTATCCGTGGATGAACTTGCAGCGCGTGTGCAGTTGATGCGCGACGAGATCAGCCGGCTCGAAGCCGACATGGCGCAAAAGCGCGTTTCGCGCGCGGCAGCCGATCAGTTTTTCAAACGTTGAGATGAGAAAGATCGTCTCTGCCGAAATGGTATCGGCGTGCCGATGCACCGGGAAAATATTTGGCTTTGCGCGCATACCCTTAAGCTGTCGTTAAGCTTTCTCGACCATTACTGGCATTGTCCATCTTCATGTGGACGTTGAGTGGCTCCTGTCCACTCTGTTTGACGCCTCCCTGTTATCAACTTTGAGCCGCCGGCAACGGCGGCTCCTTTTTTTGTCCCAAAATGGATCAGCCGTTGCCGTGCGCGGCCGTTCGAATTTGCGCGGAAACTATATCGCGATGTTAACCATATCGCCGTCTGGACACGGCTGCATCGCGCGCGTCATGCTTACCCAATCGTATACGGGGCGCGATCGGCTCCGCGGTGAAGTGAGGCGTCGCGTTATGTCCGAAAAATCAGAAAAACCATTCAGCGAAACGCAAACGGTGTCATTCGGAGAACGGCTAGCGAGTTCGCAGGCGTTCGCCGATTTGTTCCGAGATGGAATGGCGCTGGTCGAGGAGACCGCAACTTATCTCGACGGTCCCGGCCGCCAGGAATCCAAGAAACTGGAACGTGCGGCGGCGCTTGCCTATGCCACCGAAAGCATGCGTCTCACCACGCGGTTGATGCAGCTCGCCTCGTGGCTGCTGCTTCATCGTGCGGTGAAAGAAGGCGAGATGTCGCTCGCGCAGGCGGGCAAGGAAAAGAGCAAGGTAAAACTCGCCATCGGCGACGCGCACGATTCCACCAATCTCGAGCTGTTGCCGGTGGCGTTGCGCGACCTGATCGAACGGTCGCGAAAGCTCTACGCAAACGTGCGCCGTCTCGATGCGACGATCTACAATCAGAATGCCGCCGAACGGCCAAGCACGGGTAATCCGGTCGAGCGCCAACTTGGGCTGCTGAAGGCCGCGTTCGGCGCAGAAAGCGTCTAGACCGGCTTCGCCCCAAAACAAAAACCCCCGCATCGCGCGGGGGCTTTTTATTGCGAGCGCCAACGGCGCTTATTTCTTCTCGTCAGTCTTCAGGAAGCCAGAGAACTTCTTCTGGAAGCGCGATACGCGGCCGCCACGGTCGACAAGCTGCTGCTGGCCGCCGGTCCAGGCCGGGTGCGATTTAGGGTCAATATCCAGGTGCAGGACGTCACCTTCTTTGCCCCAGGTGGAGCGGGTGGTGAATTCACTGCCATCGGTCATGATTACTTTGATGGCGTGGTAGCCGGGATGGATGTCTTGCTTCATTGTTTCTGTTCCGGGGCGCAAACGCGCCAGTAAAAGCGGGATTTGGCGGCTGCTATACAGGACCCGGACGCGGGCGGCAAGCCGCTACGATTGACCGCCATCAAGGCCGCAAGGCATTAATGGGGCAAGCGTCGGGGCGACAACAAAAGGGCGTCGCATGAGTTTTTCGAGCGATGGACGGGGTCTCGACGTCGCCGGTGCGCCAGCGTCCGGCGCACGGAGCAAGGTCAAGCTCAGGCCGCTGGTCCGGCTCGTTCCATACGTCACCCGATATAGCGGGCGCGCACTGGCCGCACTGGCCGCGTTGACCGTCGCCGCGCTCACCACGCTGGTCGTGCCTTTGGCCGTCCGGCGAATGATCGATTTCGGTTTCTCCGACAAGGCGGTGCAGCTGATCGACAGCTATTTCGCGGTGATGATCCTCGTCGTTGCCGTGCTCGCGGTATCCAGCGCGTTGCGGTACTACCTCGTCACCACATTGGGCGAGCGCATCGTCGCGGATCTGCGCTCCGATGTGTTCACCCATCTCACGCATCTGTCGTCGGCATTTTTTGATGCAACGCGCGCCGGTGAAATTGTGTCGCGCCTCACGGCCGATACCACCCAGATCAAATCGACCGTGGGCGCTTCGGTATCGATCGCCTTGCGCAATCTGGTGTTGTTCGTCGGCGGCGCCGCCATGATGGTCGTCACCAGCCCGCGGCTTTCGCTGTTCGTGCTGGGTGCAATCCCGGTCATTGTGCTTCCGCTGGTTGGCTTTGGGCGTGCAGTCCGCAAGCGGGGACGCGCGGCGCAGGACACGCTTGCCGACGCATCCGGTTACGCCAACGAACTGATCGGTGCGATGCGCACGCTGCAGGCTTTCACCAACGAAAAGCTCGCCCAGTCACGGTTCGGCGCTGCGGTCGAGCAGGCCTATGGCGCCGCGCGCGGTGCGACAAAAGTGCGGGCCATGCTCACGGCCGTGGTGATCTTCCTCGTTTTCACGAGTATCGTCGTGGTGCTTTGGGTCGGCGCGCAGGATGTTCTCACCGGCAGCATAACGCCGGGCCGGCTCGGGCAATTTGTTCTTTACGCGGTGTTTGCGGCCGGCGGGCTTGGCGAATTGAGTCAGGTGTGGGGCGAGATCGCACAGGCGTCCGGCGCGGCCGAACGGCTTTTCGAGATTCTCGACGTCGAGCCGCAGATCAAGGCGCCAGCGCGCCCCGTGGTACTGCCGAAGCCGGCGAGTGGGGCGATCGAATTTCGCGACGTCGATTTCGCCTATCCGGGACGGCCGAATGTATCGGTCCTCGATCGGTTGTCATTCCGCGTCGCGCCCGGCGAGAAGCTTGCATTGGTCGGTCCGTCGGGCGCCGGCAAGAGCACGATCTTCCAGCTTATTCTGCGTTTCTATGATCCGGTGTCGGGCAATGTCAGCTTCGATGGCGTACGCCTGCCGGACGCCGACCCCGCGGAGCTGCGCGCGCGCATCGCGCTGGTGCCGCAGGATGCCGTGGTTTTCGGCACGAGTATCCGGGAAAATATCCAGTTCGGCCGTCCCGACGCTACCGATGCTGAGATCGACAAGGCAGCGGAAGCCGCGCATGCATCGGAATTCATTCGGCGATTGCCTTTGGGATATGAAACGCCGGTCGGTGAGCGCGGCGTTACGCTTTCCGGCGGCCAGCGCCAGCGCATCGCAATCGCGCGGGCCATTTTGCGCAAGGCGCCGCTGTTGCTGCTCGACGAGGCGACCTCGTCCCTCGACGCTGAAAGCGAGACGCTGGTTCAGCAGGCACTCAAGCGGTTGATGCTCAATCGCACGAGCATTGTCATCGCGCACAGGCTCGCCACTGTGCAGTCCTGTGACCGCATCCTGGTGCTGGACCACGGCCGCATCGTGGAGGAGGGGACGCACGCTTCACTTGCGTCGGCCGGTGGCCTCTACGCGCGCCTCGCGAAGCTGCAATTCGAAGTCGCGTAATTTACCCGCGCCACGTCATCCTGTTGACCGCGAGCCCCGATACGGGGTTCTTGTCTTCTCCAGTCTGAACGAAGCCGTGCTTTTCATAAAAACGGATGGCGCGGAAATTGTCCTTGTTGACGAGCAGGTAGAGACCCCGCGGCGAAAGGCGCTTGGCCTCGTTCAGCAACGCAAGTGCAATGTCAGAGCCCCAGTGTTCCGGCGCGACCACAATCTGGTCGAGATATGTCGTTTTGGGATCGACCGTTACAAAGCCGCCCAGCGTGCCATCGATGTCCGCCAGCACGATCCGGGCAGCAGGGACCAGTTCCGTGCGCCAACGTTCGCGCCACCAGGCGACGCGCGAATCAAAGTCGATATGCGCGTAGTGCTTCTGCCAGGTGCGGCGCCACAGATCGATGGCCGCATCTTCGTCGGCGGGGGAATAGGGCCGTAACGTGCAGGTTTTCGGGCTCACCGTTCAGTCAGCTTGAACTCGATGCGGCGATTGCGCTTGTAGGCGTCCTCGGTCTTGCCCAGATCGATCGGCTGGAATTCGCCGAAGCCCGCGGCCACCAGCCGCTGCGGCGATACACCTTTGCCGACGAGATATTGCACGACCGAGATTGCGCGCGCGGCCGACAAATCCCAGTTCGACTTGAACGCGCCACCAGCGGCGATCTGGCGGACGTCGGTATGGCCGTCGACACGCAGTACCCAGGCAATGTCGGTCGGGATTTGCTTTTCCAGCTCGAGCAGCGCGCCCGCCACCTTTTCGAGTTCGAGGCGGCCCTCAGGCTTCAGGTCGGCTTTGCCGGTGTCGAAGAACACTTCCGACTGGAGCACGAAGCGGTCGCCGACCACCCGCACGTCACTGCGATTGCCGAGGATTTCGCGGAGCTTGCCGAAGAAATCCGACTGATAGCGCTTGAGCTCATTGACGCGCGCCGCCAGCGCCAGATTGAGCCGCTGTCCGAGCTCGGTAATCTGGCTCTGCGAATCCTTATCCTTCTTCTCGGCGGCGTCGAGCGTCTGTTCGATTGCGGCCAGTTGGCGGCGCAACGCCGCGATCTGTTGATTGAGCACTTCGACTTGCGCCAACGCGCGTGCGGAAATCTTCTTCTCGCCCTCGATCTGACCGGTGAGTTCGGAAACCTTGCCCTGCGCGGCGGTGACGCCGGCGCCGGCGTTCTCGGCTGTTCCCTTGAGACGGTCGCGCTCGTTTTCCGTGGTGGCCAGCGTTGCGCGCAGTTGCGCGAGCTGGTCCTCGAGATTGGTCTTGCCCGATTTTTCCATCGATAGCAGCTCGGTCAGCTGCGCGATCTGCGCATTCAACCGGCCGAGCGCGGTGTCCTTGCCGGCGACTTCCTGCTGCAAATAAAACTGCACCACCACAAACACGGTGAGCAGGAAAATGATGCCGAGGATCAACGTCGACAAAGCGTCGACGAAGCCCGGCCAGTAATTCATGCCGCTGTCGCCGCGGCGCGTTCTTGCAAGCGCCATGGATTTCAACTCAACGGTTCACGTTCCCGGCGCACCATGACTTCCAGAAGCTTCTTGATCTCGCGTTGCTGCTCGGCCTGGGAGTCGACCCAGTCGCGGATCATCTGCTGTTCGGTACGCATGTGGTGCACGAGGCCCTGGATCGCCTCGGCCAGATTGGCCATGGCGGCGGATGCCGATTTCCCGGCGCCCGCCTGGTCGACCGCTTCGCGCAGGCGCTCGATCGCCGAGCGGACTTCGCCGGTGACGCCGGCGGCGACCGCGGGCTCGGCCGCCTGGTCGTAGACGGTGGTGGAGAGCCAGTCCTCGAGTTCCGTGTAGAAGCGGTTCTGCGCCTGGCTCGATTGCAGGTCGAGAAATCCGAGCACGAGCGAACCGGCAAGCCCGAACAGCGACGAGGAAAATGAAATCCCCATTCCGGAAAGCGGTGCGGCAAGTCCTTCGCGCAGGGAATCGAACATGCTGCCCGCATCGCCGCTGGCCTTGAGGCCCTGAATGACGCCGCCGACTGAGCTGACGGTTTCGATCAGGCCCCAGAAGGTGCCGAGCAGGCCGAGAAACACAAGCAGGCCGGTCATGTATCGGGAAATATCGCGCGCCTCGTCGAGGCGGGTTGCGATTGAATCGAGGATGCCGCGCATCAATTGCGCCGACATCGCCATGCGGCCGACGCGGCTGCCGAGGATGGCGGCCATCGGCGCCAGCAGTACCGGGGCGCGATCGACGGCGAGCCCCGGATCGGCAAGGCGGAAATTGTTTACCCAGGCGATTTCGGGATAGAGGCGCAACACCTGCCGCGCCGACAGCAGAATTCCGATCGCTTCCACGCCGATGATGAGCGCGTTCAAGCCTGGATTGGACATGAAAGCGACTTCGATCTGCTTGTGCAGCACGAAGGCAACCAGCCCGACCAGGATGACGAAGACCAGCATCCTGAACAGGAAGACGCGCGGGGATGACAGCTTGAGTGGATCGAGTTCTTTGGCCATGAGACTTACATGCAACTTAAATGTTGATGTCGAAAGAAGCCCTGTTGCGCACTATGGCACAGACCCGTGACTGGGAAAAAGCAATCGTGCCGGAACCGGTGGCCGGGTAAAGCGGCTGATTGAGTTGAAATTGCGGTGACTTAAGCCTTGGCCGCGTTTTTCAGCACGGACAGCAGCGCTTTTTGAATAACGTCGTTGCCGGCGGCGATATGCCCCTTGTGGAACATGTCTTCGCCGCCGTCGCAGTCGGTTACGTACCCGCCGGCTTCCCGCACAAGGATAATTCCTGCCGCCATGTCCCAGGGGTTGATGTCGCGCTCCCAATAGCCGTCGAGACGGCCGGCCGCGACCCAGGCGAGATCGAGTGCGGCCGCGCCGAAGCGACGCAGTCCGGCGACGTGCTCCTGCACCATGCCGGTTTCCTTGCGCGATTGCGCAATGTCGCCATGGCCTAGGTGCGGCAGCCCGCAGGCGACGACCGCATCGCCGAGAAGTTTCCGGCCGGCGACCCGGATCCGCTGCTCGTTGAGGAAGGCACCCTTGCCGCGCTCGGCAATGAACATGTCCTCATTGGCGGGATTGTAGATCAGGCCGGCCACCACCGTGCCTTCGCGTTCGAGCGCGATCGAGATGGCGAATTGCGGGATGCCGTGGAGGAAATTCGTGGTGCCATCCAGTGGATCGACGATCCAGGTATGGGTCTTGTCGGCGCCCTCGCGGTGCCCGCCTTCCTCGCCGAGAAACCCGTAGCCGGGCCGTGCCTTCATCAGTTCGGTATAAAGTGTTTCTTCGGCGCGGCGGTCGGCGGCGGTCACGAAATTGCCGGGGCCCTTGAGCGAGACCTGCAATTTTTCCAGTTCGCCAAAGTCGCGCTTGAGCGCGCGCGCGGCCTTGCGCGCGGCGGCGATCATGACATTGAGGAGGGCCGAGTGATGCATGCCGCGAGCGGTCTGCCCGCGAAGCCCAGCGCCGTCAAGAGCGACCGGTTGTGGTGGTCGACAGCCATTTCTTGGCGGCGGCTTCGGCGGCCGCGCGGACCGACGGGGTCTGTTTTGCGGCAAAGACATCGAGGTCGGGATCGCTGTTGCCGGCGGCCTTGGAGACCAGATGCCATTTAACCGCTTCGGTCGCGTCGCCGGGCATACCGCGCCCCGCCATCAGGATCCGCGCCAGGCGGTTCTGTGCGATCGGACTGCCGAGGTGTGCCGCTTTGAGAAACAACTGGGCGGCGCCGGTCTCGTCCTTGTTGACACCTTCGCCGTTGAACTGGGCGATTGCAAATTCAACCATCGCGTCGATGTTGCCGGCGACCGAGGCCTGCCTCATAAGCAACATTGCCTTGGTCATGTCCTTCGGCACGCCACGGCCTTCCTTGTACATGGTGGCGAGCGCGTATTGCGCTTCAGAATTTCCGCCTTCAGCGGCCAGCGCGAAAAGATCACTGGCGCGCTTGAGGTCCTGCGGGAATTGCTGGCCTTGCAGATAGAGGAGGCCAAGGTCGTAGGCGGCGCCGGCGTGACCGAGCTTGGCCGCGGCTTCGAGCAACCGCGCGGCCTCTTCCAGGTTTCGGGTGGTCGCGCGGCCCTGGAAATTGAACATCGCCAGCGCGAACAAGGCATCACGGTCGCCTTTGGCGGCGGCCATTTTATACCACTGGGCTGCCTTGGAATCGTCGCGGCCCACACCGAGACCTTGCGCATAAATTTCGCCGAGCAACGTCATGGCAGCGGGATCATTCTGCTGTGCGCGCTTGGACGCCTCGTTGAACGCGGTGAGATAAAGCCCGCGTTGGAACGCGCCATAGGCGAGATCGATGTTGCCCTGATCCGCGCTGGTGGCCGGGTTCGGTGCCGGCGCGGGCGCAGTGTTGCGCGTGACCTGCGCGGGCGCTGCCGCAACAAACAGCGTTGCGACGACGGCGCCGAGAATGAGCCGGACAGGTGGAGTCATGCCGCGGGCTCCGGCACACCAAGAAGGCGGGACGCCTCGCTTGTTGTTGCCTTGATCGCATCCGGATCGCGCCACAAAAAATCTCCGAGCGCAATGAAGTCGGCGCCGGCGGCGACAAGGAGCGCAATTTCGTCAAGCGAAGCGGCGTATGCGACGCAGGGACATTCAAACACTTCGGCCCACCATGCGACACGCTCCTCGATCGCCTCGAAAGCCGGTCGCACGCCCGCAGCGTCTGGTTCACCGAACATGACATAGTCGGCGCCTAGCTCGGCCGCGAGCATGGCATCATGACGTGTCACCAGCCCGCCGGCGCCTGCGATGCGATCCGGCCTGAGTTGGGCAAGGGCTTCGGTGAAGGCGGCGCTGCCGGTGAGATGAGCGCCGTCGGCGCCCGCACGAGCGACCTGCTCGACACGGCCATCGAGCAACAGCGCGGCGTCCCGGTCTTGCACGAGTGCAGCCATCGCCTTGGCGCGGTTGATCAACGTACGCTCGTCGGAATCCGCCAGTCGCAGGAGGACGGCGGCGACATCGCCGGCGTCCATGGCCGAACTCAGTTGCAATGAAAAAGCAGACGCATCCGAGATCGGCGGCGTAGTCAGATAGAGACGGGGCGCCGGGCGCGGGGCCGCCTGTTTAGGTCGCGAAGCCATGGTGTCCGCATGCTAGCTCAATCGGGCGGAAAATTGACCTGCGATATTCTGTCAGCCGCCCGCCTTTGCGAATGCCGCAAGCTCCTGGGCGACAGCGGCTACCACGCCATCCCAATCGCCGATTTGCGATTGCCTGAACAGCCGGGCACTTGGATACCAAGGGCTATCGGACCGTTCATGCATCCAACGCCAGTCCTGAATGTGAGAAAGCAGTAGCCAAAGGGGCTTGCCCAGGGCGCCGGCGAGGTGCGCAACCGCGGTATCGACCGCGATTACCAGGTCGAGTTCGCCGATCGCTGCCGCAGTGTCGGCGAAATCGATTAGGTCTTCGTCGAGACGTAAAATCGGCAGATTTGCGAGGGTGGGCAATTCCGCCTCCCGGTATTCACGCTGGAGACTGACAAATGTAATGCCGGGGATCGAAAGAAGCGGTTCAAGGCCCGATAACGCGATACTGCGATTGTGATCGTTCTTGTGGCTCGGCTTTCCGGACCAAACCAGGCCAATGCGTGGTTTGCCAAGGTGTGCCAGGCGCGCCCGCCACGTAGCAACGCGTTCGGACGGCGCACGCAGATAGGGTACCGAAGCCGGGATGGTCGCTGCTGTGGTGCCGAACGACAGCGGCAGGCTCATCAGCGGGCAATGCACATCGAAGGGCGGGAGCGCATCGCCGCGACGATGCATGCTGATAAGGCCGTTCGTGTCGGCAATCAGCGGCATCAGACTGTCAGGCAATTCAAGAACGATCTTGCCGCCTTTTTGCGCCACCAGGCGCAGGTAACGAATAAATTGAATGCTGTCACCGAAACCTTGTTCGGCATGAAGCAGGATGGTCTTGCCGTTCAGATCCTCGCCGCGCCACTGCGGCTGAGTAAATCCGCGCGGGGTAAGTTCGGTGGCGCCGCGCCACCGCCATTCGTAGGCGGGCCAGCCCTGCTCGAAATCGCCGATGGCGAGGCAAAGCAGCGCCTTGTTCCAGTGCGCCTCCGGCAACTCGGGCTGAAGCGCGATTGCGCGATCGAAACTATCGAGAGCTTCCTCGATGCGGCCAAGATAGTGTAGCGCGCTGCCGCGATTGACCAGCGCGAAGGCGAAAGGTTTGTGTGCGATCGCCGACTCGTAGTCGGCAAGCGCCTCCTCCGGCCGATTGAGATTGAGCAGCGCGTTCCCGCGATTGTTGTGCGCCTCCGTAAGGTCGGGCTTGAGCGTAAGCGCGCGTTCAAAGCTGGCTACCGCCTCGTCGTTGCGGCCCATGGCTTGCAGTGCATTGCCGCGATTGTTGAAGCCAAATGCAAAATCCGGCCGGACCGTCAGTGCGCGTTCGTACTCTTCTAGCGCCTTGTCATAGGAATGCATTTCGTAAAAAAGATTGCCGCGCGCCACGATGACCTCGACATAGTCGGGTTTGAGCGCAAGCGCCCGGTCATAGGCTTCGAAGACTTCTTTGAAACGCTTGAGTGAACGCAGCACCAGGCCGCGATTGGCATGGGTTTCGGCGTCGGTGTCTGCAACAGAAAGAGCGCGATCATAGCATTTGAGCGCTTCCGCAGATTGTCCGCGGTCGCGTAGGAGATGACCGCGTTCCTTCAGTGCAGCCAGATGCCGCGGATTTATTGCCAGCGCGCGGTCGAAGCTCGCCAACGCCTCGTCACGCCTGTCAAGTTTGACCAGACACTGGCCGCGGTTGACCAGCGCGTCGGCGTAGTCCGGCTGCAGCGCCAGCGCCTGATCGTAGCTGGCAAGAGCATCCTCGTTGCGGCCGAGATCGAACAGGGCGTTGCCCCGGTTGTTGATGGCCTCGGCATAATCGGGCTGGACGGCTACTGCGCGCTCGAAGCTTGCAACCGCGTCCTGCGCGCGTTTGAGCGCGCGCAATGTATTGCCGCGATTGTTGAGTGCCCCGGCATAATCCGGCTTGAGTGCGATCGCCCGCTCATAGCTCTTGAGTGCCTCGTCATGCCGGTCGAGCGCCGCCAGAACGGTGCCGTAATTGGAGTGGGCAGCCGCCGACCGCGCATTGGTCTTGAGCGCGCGCGCGATCAGTTTGAGCGCCTCGGCAGCATCCCCGCGCTGATGCATGAGGACGCCGCACAGATGCAACGCGTCGAAATTGCCGGGTTGAGTCGCGAGGACCTGCCGGTAGAGTGCCTCGGCTTCGTGCAACTGCCCGTGCTGATGGTGCGCGGTCGCGCGCCGAAGCACGTCGACGAGGGTGGCATTTCCGGAGGGCGGCCTGATTTGCGGTTTCGGCATGGGCTCGAAGGCGTTGCGAAAGCGACGCGAAACGCAACGTCACCGCGCCGGCGCCGCGGCCGGCGAATCATGCGCGAGATTATTCGCTTGTTGTGCCTGCGTCCAAGTTAACGCGAGCCGGCGTCAGGGCATCGGGATCGGGCCCATATCCTTCGGGATCTTGTAGCCCTTCTGCACCGCCGGGCGCGCGGCGATGGTTTCATACCAGCGCTTGACGTTCGGGTATTGCTTCAGGTCGATGGTTTGCCATTCGAAGCGCGAGATCCATGGCCAGATCGCGATATCGGCGATGGAATATTGATCGGCGACGAATTCGCGGCCCTCAAGGCGCGTGTTGAGCACCTTGTAGAGTCGTTGGCCTTCTTTCAGGTAACGCTCTTCGGCATACGGCGCCTTGCCTTTGTTGTACTTCACGAAATGATGCACCTGGCCAAGCATCGGCCCCGGGCCGCCCATCTGCCACATCAGCCACTCGATCACCTTGTAGCGGCCTTCGCCGGACTTCGGCAGTAACTTGCCGGTCTTGTCCGCGAGATAGATCAGGATGGCGCCAGATTCCATCAGCGACATGTTGTTGTCGCGGTCGACGATGGCAGGGATGCGGTTGTTCGGCGCGATCTTGAGAAAATCCGGCGCGAACTGCTCGTCCTTGGAAATATCGATTGCATGTACAGTGTAGGGCAGGCCGACTTCTTCCAGCATGATGGAAGCCTTGCGGCCGTTTGGGGTCGTCCAGGTGTAGAGATCGATCACAGGAATATCCTTTGCTTGCTCTCTGTCATGGCCGGGCATAGCCCGTCTTGAAGACGGGCGTGAACGCCCTAATGCCCGGCCATCCCGATGAATTGGGCACCGCGCCCTCCTAAGCGAGATGCCCGGCACAAGGCCGGGCATGACGTCTCCATAGCTGACTTCGCCTGCGGCGTCACCGGGCGCGACGCATTACTGTTACGCCGCCTTTTTCTCCATGTCGGCTTTCCATTGGCCGAGTGCGGCAAGTCCGTTCATTTTTGCACGATGCGAAAATGCGCGCTGGGCTGCGGCGACGTTTTCGGTCTTGCCCTTCCATGTCGTCTGCGGTGCGTGCTGGAGCGCGCGTCCGTAGGAGAAAGTCAGCGCCCACGGCAGATTGCCGATCTTGTTCATGGCATCAAGGTGGGCAGTGGCCTCTTCGTCGCTCTGGCCCCCGGAGAGGAATGCGATGCCTGGCACCGCGCCCGGCACGCAGTTCTTGAGCACCTTGACGGTTTTTTCCGCGACCTCTTCAACGCCGGCGCGTTTGCCGTTCTTCTTGCCGGAGATGACCATGTTCGGCTTGAGAACAATTCCTTCGAGCGCGACGCGCTGGAAAAAAAGTTCCTCGAACTGGAGTTTCAACACCAATTCCGTCACCTGCTGGCAGCGGTCGATGTCGTGATCGCCATCCATCAGCACTTCGGGCTCAACGATCGGCACAATCTGCGCCGCCTGGCACAGCGCGGCATAGCGTCCAAGCGCGTGAGCGTTCGCGCGCATGCATGCATATGTCGGAATGCCGGCGCCGATATCGATGACCGCGCGCCACTTCGCAAAGCGTGCGCCTTGTTCGTAATATTTCGGCAGCCGGTCTGCGAGCTTGTCGAGGCCAATGGTGACGACTTCGCCCGGGCACATCGGCAGCGGCTTGGTGCCTTCGTCGACCTTGATGCCGGGGATTGCGCCGGCCTTCTTGATCAGTTCGACCAGCGGCGTGCCGTCCTTTGCCTTCTGCCAGATCGTTTCATCGTAGAGAATGACGCCGGAGATATGTTTCATTCCTTCGGCCGAGCGGAACAGCATCTCGCGATAATCGCGGCGGCTGTCCTCGGTGGACTCAACGCCGATCGCGTCGAAGCGCTTCTTGATGGTGCCGGCGGATTCATCCGCGGCAAGGATACCCTTGCCGGGCGCCACCATCGCCTGCGCGACTTTGTTCAATTCAGCGAGATTCATAGTTCCCTCCATCGCATCCGTTGCAATCCCCCCGGATGGCACTGTTCCAAGTCATTTTATCCGCAACACCTCGACCCCGGGCAAGGCCTTGCCTTCCATCCATTCCAGGAAGGCGCCGCCCGCGGCGGACACGTAAGTGAGCCGATCGGTCACCCCGGCGACATTAAGCGCCGCCACCGTATCGCCGCCACCGGCTACGGAGACAAGCTTGCCGGCCCCGCTCAGTTCCGCAGCAGCCTCCGCAACTTCGACGGTACCGTTGTCGAACGGTTCCATTTCGAAGGCGCCGAAGGGACCGTTCCATACCAGCGTTTTCGCCCGCGCGAGCACCGAGACGACAAGCTCGACGCTGCGCGGACCGATATCCAGGATCATGTCATTGGCGCCGACCTTGTCCACGTCAACCACGCGTGAAGGCGCATGCGCCTCGAACTTTTCAGCCACCACAACGTCGACCGGGAGCAAGATTTCGCGCTTGGCGGATTTCGCCTTGGCCATGATCTCGCGGGCGGTGCCGACGAGATCGGCTTCCGCAAGCGACTTTCCGATCTTTCTTCCCTGCGCGAATAAAAACGTATTGGCCATGGCGCCGCCGATGATCAGCACGTCAACTTTGTCGAGGAGATTGCCGAGCAGGTCGAGCTTGGTCGAAATTTTCGCGCCCCCCACGATCGCCGCGAGCGGGCGTTCGGGATGCTCAAGCGCCTTGGTTAGGGCTTCGAGTTCGGCCTGCATGGTCCGCCCCGCGTACGCAGGAAGCTTGTGGCCGAGACCTTCAGTCGACGCGTGCGCGCGATGCGCGGCAGAGAACGCGTCGTTGACCCAGATATCGCCGAGTTTCGCCAGAGCGGCCACGAAGGCCGGATCGTTCTTTTCTTCGCCGGCGTGGAAACGGGTATTTTCAAGACACAGAATGTCGCCGGGCTTCATGGCGGCAACCGCGCGCTCGGCGACCTCGCCGATGCAGTCGTCGGCAAATTTCACCGGGCGCTTGATGATCCGTGCGACCTCGGCGGCGACCGGCTTCAGCGATTGTTTCGGATCACGCCCCTTCGGTCGCCCGAAATGCGAAAGGAGGATGACCTTGCCACCTTTATCGGCGATTTCGGTGATCGCCGGCGCCGCGCGCTCGATGCGGGTCGAGTCAGTGACGACGCCGTTCTCCACCGGCACGTTGAGGTCAACGCGCACCAGGATGCGTTTCCCCTTTACGTCAACGTGGTCGAGGGTGCGGAAACTGTTCAAGACGTCGGTCCCGAATGGCCGTCGGAAGGTGGGGAGTAACCGGGATCGGCGGGCGTGCCCTCGGGTTGTTTTCGGACCTTTTCGCCCCGCGAGAACGTGAAGACGATAAAGCTGAGCAATACGATCAGCGCGGCAACGCCTAGCACACTCGACCAAGCCATAGCGCAATTCTCTCTCGTCTAATCGTGCTCGGCTAAAGCAGCTTGCCCATCGCAACGGCGGTATCCGTCATGCGGTTGGAGAAGCCCCACTCGTTGTCATACCAGGACATCACCCGCACGAAAGTGCCGTCCATGACCTTCGTCTGGTCCATGTGGAAGATGGAGGAGCGCGGGTCGTGGTTGAAGTCGAGCGAGACGTTCGGATCGTTGGTGTAGCCGAGGATACCCTTGAGCTGCTGTTCGGATGCACGCTTGATCGCGCCGTTCACTTCGTCCTTGCTGGTCGCCTTCTTGGCGACGAACTTGAAATCGATCACCGAGACGTTCGGTGTCGGCACGCGGATCGAAACGCCGTCGAGCTTGCCGTTGAGCTCAGGCAGAACGAGGCCGACGGCTTTGGCGGCGCCGGTCGAGGTCGGGATCATGTTCAGCGCGGCGGCGCGGGCGCGGTAGAGATCCTTGTGATAGGTGTCGAGCGTCGGCTGGTCACCGGTGTAGGAGTGGATCGTGGTCATGAATCCCTTGTCGATCCCGACGGCGTCGTTGAGCACCTTGGCGACCGGCGCGAGGCAGTTGGTCGTGCAGGACGCGTTCGAAACGATCTTATGATCCTTGGTCAGCTTGTCGTGATTGACGCCGTACACAACAGTGAGGTCGGCGCCGTCTGCGGGCGCGGAGACCAGCACGCGCTTGGCACCAGCGATCAGATGCGCAGACGCCTTGTCCTTGGCGGTGAAAAGACCGGTGCACTCCATTGCGATGTCGATACCGAGATCCTTCCACGGCAGCTTTGACGGATCGCGTTCGGCGGTGACCTTGATGGCGCCGTTGCCGAGGCTGATGGTGTCGCCCTTGACTGTGACTGTGCCGGGGAAGCGACCGTGCACACTGTCGTAGCGCAGCAAGTGGGCATTGGTTTCGACGGGGCCGAGGTCGTTGACGGCGATAACCTCGATGTCCTTGCGGTCGGCTTCAGCGATGGCGCGCAAGATGTTGCGGCCGATGCGGCCAAACCCGTTGATGGCTACACGAACTGTCATTTTAGTCGCTCCCGGCTCTTTCCGTCTGCCGCGGCCGCTCCGACCACAGCTCTATATAGTCTTCCGCTACGGCTTCCCAAGCCTGCCTAATGCTGCATTCGCGATTGCGTCGGCGGTAATCCCGAATTTCTTGTAGAGTTCCTTGTAGGGCGCGCTAGCGCCGAAAGAAGTCATGCCCACAAAGATGCCATCGGATCCGATGATAGCGTCCCAGCCCTGACGGACAGCGGCTTCCACGCCGATCCTGACCTTGGCGTTGCCGATAATGGCGCGCCGGTATTCCTCTTTCTGCTCCGCGAACAATTCAAAGCACGGAACCGAAACCACGCGCGCCGCAACGCCGCGCTCCGCCAGCAGCTTGGCGCCTTCAACTGCTATGGCGACCTCAGAACCGGTGGCGAAAATCGAAACGTCGGCATGACCGTCCGGTCCGGCGATTTCGTAGGCGCCGCGCGCACAGATATTGTCGGCATCGAGGCGGTTGCGCAGCTGTGGCAAATTCTGTCGCGTGAGCGCGAGCACGCTCGGCCTGTCATTTGCTTCGAGCGCAAGTTGCCAGCATTCGGCTGTTTCCACTGCGTCACAGGGACGGAGCACCAGCAGATTTGGAATTGCGCGCAGCGCCGCCAGATGCTCCACCGGCTGGTGCGTTGGTCCGTCTTCGCCGAGGCCGATGGAATCGTGAGTCATGACATGAATGACTCGTTTGCCCATCAGCGCGGCGAGCCGGATCGCCGGCCGGCAGTAGTCGGAGAACACCAGGAAGGTGCCCGAATAAGGAATGATGCCGCCGTGCAGCGCCATGCCGTTCATGGCGGCAGCCATGCCGTGCTCGCGGATACCGTAGTGGATGAAGCGGCCGGAAAAATCCTCGGCCGAGATTGCTTTCATCGACTTGGTGCGCGTGTTGTTGGAGCCGGTGAGATCGGCTGAGCCGCCGATCATTTCCGGCAAAGCCGGGATCAGGCTTTCGAGCGCGAACTCGCAGGCCGTGCGAGTGGCAATTTCCTTCGGCGTTGCGGCGAGGCTCTCCTTCACCGCGCGCACGGCGCCGGCGAGAGCTTGTTGTGAAATTTCTCCACGCATGCGGCGCTCGAATTCGGTGCGCTTGGCGCCATCGAGTGCGGTGAGCCGCTTGCTCCAGTCGGCGTGCGCGGTTTTCGAGCGTGTGCCGGTCGCGCGCCAGGCGCTCAAGATATCCGCCGGCACTTCAAACGGTGCCGGTGTCCAGCCGAGTTTTTCGCGTGCGCCTTTGACTTCGTCACCGCCCAGGGGCGAGCCATGCGACGATGCTTTGCCGGCCTTGGTCGGCGCGCCGAAGCCGATTGTGGTCTTGCAGGCGATGAGGACTGGCTTGTCGGACTTTTGCGCTTTCTCCAGCGCAGAGCTGATCGCCGCTGGATCGTGTCCGTCGACGCGCGACGCACTCCAGCCGGCGGACTCGAAGCGCTTGATCTGATCGACGCTGTCGGAGAGCGACAAGGCGCCGTCGATAGAGATGCCGTTGTCGTCGAACAGCACGATCAGCTTGTTGAGCTTCAGGTGACCGGCGAGCGCGATTGCTTCCTGGCTGATGCCTTCCATCAGGTCGCCGTCGGACGCGATCACGTAGGTCTTGTGATTGACGACACTATCGCCGAACTCGGCAGCGAGATGCTTTTCGGCGATTGCCATGCCGACGGCGTTGGCGAGGCCCTGGCCGAGCGGACCGGTGGTCGTCTCAGCGCCCGGCACGTGTCCATATTCTGGATGGCCGGCGGTGATCGAGCCGAGCTGCCGGAAGCGCTTGATCTGCTCGATTGTCATCGCTTCGTAGCCGGTCAGAAAAAGCAAAGCGTACAACAGCATCGAGCCATGACCGGCCGACAGCACAAAGCGGTCGCGGTCGGGCCAGGTGGGGCTTGCCGGGTCAAATTTCAAAAACCGCGTGAACAGGACGGTCGCCACGTCGGCCATGCCCATCGGCATTCCGGGATGGCCGGATTTCGCCTGTTCCACGGCATCCATTGCCAGCGCGCGGATAGCGTTGGCCATGCTGGCGTGGGCAACGGCGGGGCTAGCGGCCGGTTGCTCGCGACGCTCTGCGGGCGCCGCGGCTGCCGTCGGTGAGGCTTTTACACTCATGGAAAGGGCCTTTTGGCGGGCTGGATAGCATGTGAGGCCCTTGAGTCAATGTGACCGCCGCCGCGCCGCGACGCCATGCACAGGACGACGAAAACAGCTGGGCAAATCCCCCGCCGAGCGTTGACGCCATGGTCGTGCAGCACGTAAGATTCTTTGCCTAAATATCTGCTGCCGCAAGAGTTTTTGTGCGGAAAAGGCGATGTCAGAGCAAAGCGCAATCGATGCCGCAGTCAAGCGTCTGGCCCTCGCGCTCGACGCGCTTGACGCCGCTGTCGAGCGGCGAAAGCAGGCGGACCGCAACGAAGAGGGCCTCGCCGCGCAGGTCCAGGCGCTCGGCGTCGACCGCACACGTCTGGCCGCAGCACTCGACGGCGAGACCGCGCGTTCGCGGCGGTTGGAAACAACCAATCGCGAGATCGCCGACCGGTTGGACTCTGCGATTGCCTCAATTCAGTCCGTCCTCGATTTGCACGAGTAGGATCATGGCCCAAGTCATCGCCAGCATTGCCGGTCGCCAATTCCGTCTCGCTTGTGAGGACGGCCAGGAAGAGCATCTCCAGGCGCTTGCGAAGGACATCGATCAGCGGGTCATCGATTTACGCCGCAAGTTCGGCGAAATCGGCGACACCCGGCTCACGGTGATGGCGGCGCTGATGCTCGAGGACGAGCTGGTTGAAGCCACGGAGAAAATGCGCCGCCTGGAAGATGAGATCGCCGCCTTGCAGGACGCTCGCCTTGTTGCGGGCGATCGCGCCAGGGCCGCATCTGATGCGGTGGTCGGCGCTTTCAATTCTGCCGCCGAGCGCATCGAAGGCATCACCAAGAAGCTTAATCAGACGGTCGGCAATGGCGGCGTGCCGATCGGGTGAGGCCGTTTTAACCTCTCTTTGCAAACCGCCCGATGTGCTGTGGCGCCCGTCCTGCTTAATGACTACATTGCAAATGCGGGGCTGCGAGGTGCGACGGAGAAAATTCCCCGGGGCCTTACGATCCTAACGGGAGCTGTCCCTGGCCGGGACCGTGGTTTCGGTCATATGGCGCCCACCTACTTATGTAGGTTCCCGGGATCACACTCCGACGGCCATCGCGGCTCCGCACTCTGTCTTTACTTCTCTTCGTTCTACGTCGGCCGATTGCGACAAGGTCACGCGTAGAACAAAAGGGTGCGGCATGATGTTCATCGGGCGAATTGCTGCGGGCTTGATTGCGATCGCCGCCGTTTATCTTGCGATTCTCAGCGTCGTCCGAACGGGACACGATCTGATCTCCACCATGATTCAGGCGGTCCTGATTCTCATCGCATTCTACTTGCTGTGGTTTGCCACGCTCAGCCATTTGCCGTCCGAGTGGAACAAGCTTGCGCGCACGCTTGTGATCGCACTTATTATCGGTGCCATCGGTCTGATCGGTGGCTATGTCGGTCCGCTCATCGTCACGCCCGGCGCCAACCAAGGGCCGTTGCTCGGCATCTTCATCACCGGCCCGGTTGGCTTCGTCCTTGGCTCGATCGGCGGATTTTTCTGGACAAGATTTACCTAGTTATGAACCAAGCGAACCTACCAATCCGCAAACCAAGTGCGCGATCTCGTGAAGGATGATCTTCGCCGCGCAGCATTGCTGAAACGCGACGCACTGCCGCCAGTCGAGCGCCAAAGCGCCGCCGAGACCATCGCGGCTCGCCCGTTTCCGGTGGACGTGGCGGGCAAGATCGTCTCCGGCTTTTCTCCGATGAAGACCGAAATCAATCCGATGCCGTTGATGCGCAAGCTTGCCGATGCGGGAGCGCGACTCGCGCTGCCGGCGATTGCCGGGCGCGGCAAGCCGCTGATCATGCGCGCCTGGAGCTTCGGTGAACCGCTCGCGTCCGGCCAGTGGGGTATTCGCGAGCCGGTGGCGGGGACGCCCGAGGTCGCTCCGGACATTCTCATCGTACCGCTTGCGGCCTTCGACCGTGCCGGCCATCGTATCGGTTACGGTGCCGGCTATTACGACATGACGATCAACGCACTGCGCGCGCGGAAACCCGTCACCGCCATCGGTATTGCTTTTGCGGCGCAGGAGATTCCGCATGTGCCCGCCACGGAGCGCGACGCGCGCCTCGATCTCGTGCTAACGGAGAACGAGACGATCGATTTTCGCGGGCGATAGCTGCATGCGTATTCTCTTTATCGGTGACGTGGTTGGTCGTTCCGGGCGCACGATCGTTACGGAGCGGTTGCCGGGACTGATCGCCGACTGGAAGCTCGATCTCGTGGTGGTCAACGGCGAGAACGCGGCCGGCGGGTTCGGCATCACCGAGGTCATCTACAACGAGCTGATCGACGCCGGCGCAGACGCGGTCACGCTCGGCAATCACGCCTGGGATCAGCGCGAGGCACTCGTGTTCATCGAGCGTGCGCCGCGCCTGGTACGTCCGCTCAATTATCCGAAAGGCACGCCTGGCCGCGGCGCAGCATTGATTGACACGAAGAATGGCAAGCGCGCGCTGGTGATCAATGCGATGGGCCGAATTTTCATGGATCCGCTCGACGATCCCTTCGCCGCGATCGAACGCGAACTGGCCGCCTGCGCGCTGAAGTCGGATGCGGATGCCATCATCATCGATATGCACTGCGAGGCGACCAGCGAAAAGCAGGCGATGGGTTTTTTCTGCGATGGTCGCGCCAGCCTCGTTGTCGGCACGCACACGCATACGCCCACCGCCGACGATCGTATCCTTCCCAACGGCACGGCGTTTGTGTCGGACGTCGGCATGACGGCCGATTACGACTTAATCATCGGCATGAACAAAGACGAGCCGCTCAATCGCTTCCTGCGCAAGCTGCCGGGCGCGAAATTCGAGGCATCGGGCGGCCCGGCGACGCTCTGCGGCCTCGCTGTCGAGACCGACGACGCCACCGGCCTTGCCCGCAAAGTGGGCGCGGTCCGCCTCGGCGGCATCCTGCAGGAAACACGGCCGGCATTCTGGGGCTGACGGCAAACGCAGAGAACTGTTGACCTCGAATCGCGGCGATGATTCGGTAGGTGAAGTTGATTCGCCGGCATGTGCGGGGTCCGGCAGCGCGACCTCGGCACAGGTGCCCATGAATCTGCACGTCAACAGCAATCTCGCTCTTGAGCTGCCGGCCGATCCCGCGCATGCGGAACTCGCGCCGAAAACCAAAGCCGATCCGCGCGCCGAGCTCGCCGCACAGTTCATTCCGTCGGGCGCGCGCGTGCTCGATCTCAGCGCAGATACAGCGCTGCAGCGCCTGTTGCCGGGCGGCTGCAATTACAGCGGTATCACGCGCGTCGGCAAGAAACGCGTGGCGTCAACCTGCGACTTGAACGCCGGTGAGTTTCCGACCGAAGCTGCATCGAAATGCGACGTGATTGTCATGCTCGGCGCGCTCGAGCGCATTGCCGACGTAGAAAACCTTTTCACGCATTTGCGCTTCTGCAAACGCGACATAATTCTCAGCTATTGC
This sequence comes from uncultured Alphaproteobacteria bacterium, assembly GCA_963810125.1. Lineage (GTDB taxonomy): Bacteria > Pseudomonadota > Alphaproteobacteria > Rhizobiales > Xanthobacteraceae > Pseudolabrys. The sequence continues at coordinate 203,441 of CAWEMK010000003.1, read as the reverse complement.
GCGACCGATCTGGCGAAGGACGATGATCGCACCACGCGCGGCTTCGTCAATCACATGGGTTTCTTCGAACTTGCGCAGTTGTTTGATCGCTATGGTTTCCGCATCGAATGCACGACGCCAGTCGACGAGACCCAGGTGCTGATGCGGCTGACGCCGACCGAATGGCTATCGCCGGTCGTTTCGTGCAACGTAGCCGTAATTTCAGGCGATGACGGCAGTGATTTCAGCGGCCGGCTCGGCCGCCATATGATCAACGCGCTTTTGCCGGGCGAGGCGGAAGTCGATCATCTGACATTCCGCACGCTCGGCGCGGCGCGTGACAGCTATGACCTGATCGTGCTCGGCACCGGCAATGGCCTGTTTCCGCCGCTGCTCGGCGATGAAGTCTTCGACGTCTTGTCCCGCGCAAAAGCGACGGTCGGTATTTTCGGCACGCAGTGCCGCGAGCTGACGCCGCGTCCGGCGCTCGACCGTCTGGTCGAGCGGCTCGACACCTGGTTCGCGCGCTACGAGGACGATGTGCTGCTGTACGGGCGCGGCCGCAGCAATGTGGTGCACCTCGGCGATTGGCTGATCGATCAGTTTCCGCTCACGCGCGCAACCAACGATGAGCCGTTGGTCGTCAGCATCGACCTCGGCCAGGAACTGCCGCTCGACCGCGCCATCCGCACCATCCAGCAGCACAAGCAGGTCTATTCGACAGAGCCGGCGGCGCTGCTATGCGCGCTGACCTCGGCGGAACTTGCGGCCTATGCCGAAGTGCCTGCGCGGCAGCCCGATCTTGCCGCCGGCCAGTTCCGCAGCATGTTGATCGATATCTTCGGCCGCGCCTATCCGGAAAAGAAATTCTTCATGGTCGATCGCGACGCGGTGGTCCGCTACAAGGCGCGCGTCCATCGCAACGTGGCCAAAGTCGGCAGCCGCATTGGTGCCATCCTGCGCAACGTTGCGATCGCGGCGACCTGAAAAGGACGCCAATTCCGATATTTATTTTCCCGCGCCAGCGGCCTATATAGCGGCCGACATCAACTCATTTCACGAGACGTGCGGACATGGCCGGTCATTCCCAGTTCAAGAACATCATGCACCGCAAGGGCAAGCAGGACAAAGTCCGCTCCAAGGTGTTCGGCAAGTTGGCGCGCGAAATCACGGTGTCCGCCAAGCTCGGATTACCGGATCCGGCGTTCAATCCGCGTCTGCGCGCTGCGATCCTGGCGGCGCGGGCCGAGAACATGCCGAAGGACAATATCGAGCGCGCCATCAAGAAAGCCTCCGGCAATGATGCCGAAAACTTCGACGAGATTCGCTATGAAGGTTACGGGCCGGGCGGCGTCGCGGTCATCGTTGAGGCGCTGACCGACAACCACAATCGCACCGCCGGCGAAGTGCGCGCCACTTTCACGAAAAACGGCGGCAATCTTGCCACCACCGGCGCAGTGTCGTTCATGTTCAATCATGTCGGCGTCGTGGAATATGACGTCAAGGTGGCGAGCGCCGACGCCATGCTGGACGCGGCGATCGAAGCCGGCGCGGACGACGTGACGTCGAACGAAGACGGCCACCAGATATTCACAACAACGGAATCGCTGCGCGACGTCGCCAAGGCGCTGGAGGCGAAGTTCGGCGAGCCGCGCAAGTCGGCGCAGTTGTGGAAGCCGCAGAACACCGTCGCGCTCGATGACGAGGCGGGCGAGAAGATGCTCAAGCTGATTGAATCGCTCGACGACAACGATGACGTGCAGAACGTCTATGCCAATTTCGAAGTGTCGGACGCGCTCGTGCAGAAAATGAGCGCGTAAGATTCAGCCGCTATATTCCAGAATATAAAGCCCGGCATTGTAGTCCGTTGCGTAGATCAATCCCTGCGCATCGACGAACACGTCCGCCGACTGAATAACGCGTGCGCGGTTCGGCCGCGTGTCGGCCAGCCGTGTCGGCTGCGGCGGCACCAGCGCGCCGACCTCCTTCGGCCCAAATGCATTCGACATATCGAAGACGCGGACGCCTGCATTCTGATACGTGGCGAAAATCAACGTCGACGACACAAAGCTGCCGGGCCGGTTCTCGTGAATGTTGTGCGGACCGAAATGACCGGCTTTGGCTTTGTAGTCGGCCTCCGTCGGCGTCGGAAAGCTTGCGATGCTCACCGGATTGGTCGCAACGCGGTTGTCGAACACCCAGATCAGCTTCAGCCCGTCTTCCTGATGATCAAGCACGGCCTCGTCGAGCACGACCAGGAGATCGCGGTCAGGCAGCGGCAGGCAATTGTGCGTCCCGCCACCGAATGGCGGCGACCAGTTGCGGTGCACGATCAATTCCGGTTTCGCGCGGTCGGCGATGTTAAGCACCACCATGCCGGCATCGCGCCAGGCGGCATACGCCGTATCGCCATGGATAATGGCGTGGTGCAGGCCGTAACGCCGCGCTGCCGCCCATGATGGCGTCTCGCCGGCCGCCAGGTTCATGCCGGGAATCCACCAGCGTCCGGCTTCGCGCGGCTGCGCCGGGTCGCTCATGTCCAGCGTCATGAAGATGTAGTCGGTAAACCCGTCGAGCAGCACGGAGGCATAGGCCCAGCGGCCTCCGGTGTACCAGACGCGGTGGATGCCGCCGCCGTCGACCGGCATGAAACCGATCTGGCGCGGTGCGTCAGGTTTTGAAATGTCGTAGACGGCAAGCCCTGCACTCCAGTCGCGCGTTCGCTTTGCTTCGGCGGTGCCGACCGTCTTGCCGAGGGCGCCGCTGTAATAGGCACGTTCATCGGCAAATTCCGCGGCGGCGAACATGTCTTTGGCATGGATGACGAGCAGCAGGTTGTCATGCACCTGAAGGTGGATGTTCCAGGTGTTGGCCGGTGCGGCAATAAAGTTCACCGCATGCGGGTTCTTCGCGTCGCGCACGTCGATGACGGAAAATCCCTTGGAGAACATGTGCCCGACATAGGCAAAGCCGCGATGCACCATGACCTGCACGCCGTCGGGCCGCCCGCCTTGGTCGGAATGGCCGACGATGCGCATGTTGCACGCGTAATCGGGCTTCGGGAGATCGCTCATTTGTATGCATCCAGAAAATGCGGCACTGCAATCCAGTCCAGCATCGCGCCGTCGTCTTGCAGTAGGTCATGCATGCGCCGGTCTTCGTCGGTCTTGAGGTTGACGCCGAGATGGGTGCCGAGCTTGCGTCCGTGCAGCACAATATTGTTGCCGACCGGCTGACGTTCCTCGTTGTAGGCGTTGAGCGCGTTGTCGATGTTGTCGTGGTTGCGCAGCGCCTTCGCCAGCGCCTGCGCATCGGTGCCCGCCTTGGCCATGCCGAAACCCATATGTGGCCGTGCATTCGCTGCGGCATCGCCGACCATGGCGACCCGGCCGTACACGATAGACGGAGCGGTGAAATCGTAGATCGGCGTGATGAACGGCTGCTTGATCTTCATCAGAGAGTCGAGCAACGCCGGCGGCAAGGTTTCGCGCGCATCCTTGTACATGTCGGCGATCAGATCCTTGCGGATCAGCGGTGGCGGCACCGAATATTCGTGCTGCACGCCATTTTCGTCCACGTTCATCTCGCGCAGTTTCGCTGCATCGGCGACGCGGTACCAGATGAAGTTGAAACGGCGTTTGCCCGGACGAAGATCATTGTCGAATCCGGCAATCGGATAAGTGATAACCTGCTGATGTTCGGGCAGATAGAAGGTGAACAGCGGATAGATGCTGTTCAAGGTTTCGGGCTCGAGGTCGGATTCGTTGGGCGCGCCGCGCCAGATGTAATAGCCGGCATAGACTGGCTGCACCTCCGGCGCCATCTGCGCGCGGACGCTTGAGCGAATTCCGTCGCCACCGACCAGGATGTCGGCATGCTCGACGCGCCCGCCGGAAAATTGCACGCGCACGCCGCGCTCGTCCTGATCGACGCGTTCGAAATTCCAGCCGAGGTGATAGCGCGCTTCGTCGATCGTGTCGCGCAGCAGACGCTGGAGCCGGTCCCAGGAGGTGAGGATTTGCCGCAGCGGCCGCTCGTCGGTGACGCGGCCATCGCGGTCAATCGCGACGCGCTTGGGAACTTCGACGCCAAGATCCTTGGTCCCGGCGCCGCTTGCCTCAAGCGCGTCGAGCAATTCAGGATGTCCGGTAATGCCGGCGCCGCGGCCGACCAACTCGACCTTGGAGCGCTCGTAGACGTCGACGTCCCAGCCGATCTGCCGCAGGAACGCGGCGGTGAACAGCCCCGACATCGAGCCGCCAATAATGACGGCGCGTCGCTTTGCGCCTCCATTGGAGCGGCGAGGAGAGGAAGAACCCGGCATGGCGCAGCCATCCTACTGCAAGACCGTGGCGGATTCCGAATCCGATCTGCGCGGGCGTCGAGTCAGTGCGACAGATAGTCCTGAACTTCGGCCAGCGCTTTTTGAAAGCGCGAAAATTCCGCCTTCTGCAGAACGTGTGCGACGGTGCCGTCTTTTGGCGATGTAATCACGAAATTCAGGCCGGGCCCCGCGCTGACGGTCAGGTGCGAGACGTCGGAGGTGCCGGTCTCGGTCATGGTGCCGACGACGGTCCAGTCCCCAGACTGCATCTTCGTCGCACGATCGCAGAGTGCGATCAGGGACTTCCACTCACTGGGATTGAAGGCGAAGGAATTTGCATCGGGCGTCGCGATGGTGAGCAGGCCGACTTTGCCTTTGGCTGTTGGCGCACCCGCAACAGTATAGTGTGCGACCGTGAGCACTGTGTTGCGGTCAGCGAATCTCTCGACTACGGCGAGCTTGCCTTCGGCCCTGAGCGGTGATGTTCCCAGGACGAGACTGAGGATGAGCAGCGCCGGAAATAACGACCATCGAATACGCGGCATTGTCAGGGCCCCGAGGCGGCCAGGTCTTTGCGCGCGATGATAGCGTAATTCTGCCTGAAATACGGGGCGCGGCGGGGCATCGGCCGCCAAGTCGGTCGCCAAGCCGGCCGCCATGCCGATGCCTGCTAGGCGCGGGCGGAGCGCAGGGCTATCAACGGAGCCGAGATGGGTCACCTGATTCGCATTCTCGGCATCGATCCGGGGCTCCGCCGCACGGGCTGGGGTCTGATCGAGTCCGAAGGCAACCGGCTGATCCACATTGCCTGTGGCTCGGTGGAGACCGGCGAGCGGGATGACCTCGGCACGCGCCTGCTGGCGATCCACGACGGCTTGATCGCCGTCATTGAACGCTATCAGCCGCAAGAGGCCGCAGTCGAAGCTACATTTGTCAACTCCAATGCAGCGGCAACGCTCAAACTCGGCCAGGCGCGCGGCATTGCCATGCTGGTTCCGGCGAAGGCGGGTCTTTCGGTCGCCGAATACGCACCGAATGTCGTGAAGAAGACCGTTGTGGGCGCCGGCCACGGCGAAAAATCCCAGATCCGCATGATGATCGGTGTGCTGCTACCGAAGGCCGATCCGCAGAGCGAGGATGCAGCCGACGCGCTGGCGATCGCGATCTGCCATGCGCATCATCGTACGAGCGTGTTGTTGAAGGTGGCGGCGTCATGATCGGTAAGCTCAAAGGCATCGTCGACAGTTATGGCGAGGACTACATCATCCTCGACGTCGGCGGTGTCGGCTATCAGGTGCATTGTTCGGCGCGCACCATGCAGGCGCTGCCGTCGCCGGGCGAAGCGGCCACGCTGTCCATCGAAACTTATGTGCGCGAAGACCAGATCAAGCTGTTCGGTTTCGGGAGCGACATCGAGCGCGAATGGTTCCGCCTGCTGCAGACCGTGCAAGGTGTCGGCGCGAAAGTCGCAATGGCGGTGCTCGGCACGCTCAAGGCGTCCGAACTCGCGTCGGCCATCGCCATGCGCGACAAGGCGATGGTGGCGCGCTCGCCCGGCGTCGGGCAGAAAGTAGCCGAGCGCATCGTCACCGAATTGAAGGATAAAGTGCCGGCCTTTGCCAATATCGATCCGGCCGTTGTGCATCTCGCCGGTGCGCTCGATGAGAACCGCGCGCCGCGGCCGGTCGCTGATGCAGTCTCTGCGCTGGTCAATCTTGGCTACGGGCATCCGCAGGCCGCTGCGGCGATTGCCGCTGCGGCGCGCAACGCGGGCGAGGGCGCCGACACGGCCACGCTGATCAGGCAAGGGCTGAAGGAGCTGGCGAAGTGAATAGTCCGCGCCGCCTTATCGCTGCCGAAAAACGCGACGACGATGCGGATGCCTCATTGCGGCCGCAGCGACTGTCGGACTTCATTGGCCAGGAACAGGCGCGCGCGAACCTGAGCGTGTTCATCGAGGCGGCGCGCGCGCGCAAGGAAGCACTCGATCATGTGCTGTTCGTCGGCCCGCCGGGCCTCGGCAAGACCACGCTGGCGCAGATCGTCGCGCGCGAACTGGGCGTGAACTTCCGTGCCACATCCGGTCCGGTGATCGCGAAAGCCGGTGACCTTGCGGCGCTGCTTACCAATCTCGAGCCGCGCGACGTCTTGTTCATCGACGAGATTCACCGGCTCAACCCGGCGGTCGAGGAAATTCTCTATCCGGCGATGGAGGATTTCCAGCTCGACCTCATCATCGGCGAAGGTCCCGCGGCGCGCTCGGTGAAGATCGACCTGTCGCCATTCACGCTGGTCGGCGCCACCACGCGCGCCGGATTGCTGACCAATCCGCTGCGCGACCGCTTCGGCATTCCGGTGCGGCTCAATTTTTATTCCGAGAAGGAACTGGAAGAGATCGTCAACCGCGGCGCCCGCGTGCTTGGCATCGGTATCGCCGCCGATGGTGCCAACGAAATCGCCCGCCGCGCCCGCGGCACGCCGCGTATTGCCGGCCGATTGCTGCGGCGCGTTCGGGACTTTGCCCATGTCGATGGCGCCAAGACCATCGACCGCAAGACCGCCGACCGGGCGCTCCTGGCGCTGGAAGTGGACGGCGCCGGGCTGGACGCCATGGACCACCGCTATCTCAAGACCATCGGCGAGAATTATGGCGGAGGACCTGTGGGTGTCGACACCTTGGCGGCCGCGCTGTCGGAGCCGCGTGATGCCATCGAAGACATCATCGAGCCGTTCCTGATCCAGAAAGGCTTCCTGCAGCGTACGCCGCGCGGTCGGCTGCTGACATCGGCGGCGTTCAAACATCTCGGTCTTGCCGAACCGACGCGCGACCCGAGCCAGTTCGGATTGTTTTCCGGGGACGAGGAATGAGCGCGCGAATCATCAGCGTGGTGGCGGCGCTCATCCGTGATGAAGCGGGCCGCGTCCTGCTGGTGCGCAAGCGCGGCACTTCGGCATTCATGCAACCCGGCGGAAAGCGCGATGCCGGCGAAAGCGACGTCGCCGCGCTCGCGCGGGAGCTCGTCGAGGAACTGGGCTGCCGTGTCAGCGCAGACAGTGCGCAGGCGCTTGGCGTCTTCAATTGCGCGGCCGCGAATGAACCGGGCTTCCAGGTGAATGCTGCCGTCTATGCAGTGGATGTCGAGGGCGCAATCACCCCCCGGACCGAGATCGAGCAGATCGTTTGGGTCGATCCGCGCGCGCTTCCCGACCTGCCCTTGGCGCCGCTCACGCGCGACCATGTGCTGCCACTGGCGCGGACGCTTTGATGTCCTCTGCAATGCATCTCGACGGTGAAATTCGCGACGGCAAGCACTACCAGGCCGTGCGCGTCTATTACGAAGACACGGATTTCTCCGGCATCGTCTATCACGCGAGCTACCTGCGGTTCATGGAGCGCGGGCGCACCAATTATCTGCGGCTCATCGGCGCCGACCACCGCGCGTTGTTCGAGCAAGCCGAGAAGGAAGCGCCGGGCTTTGCTTTCGTGGTGCGGCACATGAGCATCGACTTCAAGAAACCTGCACACATGGACGACGTGCTTTCCATCGTCACGACTCCGGAAGAGGTGAAGGGTGCTTCCGTCACGCTCAACCAGAAGGTGATGCGCGGCGAGGACCTGGTCGTCGAAGCGCATGTGCAGGTCGCATTTGTCTCCGGTGGCCGCGCCAGGCCAATCCCGAAGCCGCTGCGCATCGCCATGGAAGCCGACCGCCGGTCGCTGCAAGAGCGGCCGTAGATGCCGGGTGAAATGTGAACAAGCTCACGTTGGCAGTCGTGGGTTCGTGTTAGCGATTTCCACATCGAAAAACCAAATGAAAATGCCAGACGGCGGGAATTGCCCGCTGGACGGAGGGCGTCGCAAGGTGGTTTTCGTATGCTAGTATTTAACGAACGAACTGATCGGACCGCGCCCTTTTTCGCGAACGGGTGCCGTAACGGATTGCGCCCCTATGATGCGAAAACCGTAATGCGTACCACCGCTCGCACTTTATCGCGGTCATGGTCGCACTTGAGTACGATCGCGCACGATTGCCTCAAGGATGCGACTGCTGGCCTCGTGGCGTCGGTGGTTCTCATTGCCAATATCATTTCGTTCGGCGCGCTCATGTTTCCGGGCGAGCTAAGCATTGGCGTCCCGGTCGCGATCTGGGCAATGCTTGTCGGCAGTTGTGTCGGGGGCATATGGATCGCGCTGGCGACTTCGTTGCCTCCCATCGCTACGGGAATTGATTCACCGACAGGCACCGTTCTCGTGCTGTTGAGCGCCGCGGTGGGGTCCGGCGTGATGGCATCCGGCGGCGATGCGCAGACTGCGGTTCAGGCAGTGATGCTGATTTTCACGGCCGCGACCCTTCTGTCGGGCGTAATCCTCTACGCGCTCGGCGTCTTTCGGTGGGGGGCTTACTTCCGGTTCGTGCCCTATTTTGTGGTCGGTGGGTTCCTGGCTGCTACCGGCTGGTTTTTGATTGCCGGCGGCTTTCGAATGACGACTGGCCGACCGCTGACGCTTGGCGGCCTTTCCGCAGGCTGGACGATGATTGAGGCCGCGAGGCCGGCAAGTGCTGTCGCGGCGCTGGTGGTACTATTGAATGTGCGGCGCTGGATCAAATCACCGTTCGCCGTGCCAGCCGCACTTCTTGTGATGTGGCTGACCGGGGCTGTCGTACTCAAGTTCCTCGGGCTCTCTGACGTCGAACACGGCTGGTACTTTCGCTCGCTTGGGACCTTGACCAAGTGGTCTCCGTTCGAGGCCGCGCGGACATTACGGCTGGACTGGTCGGTGATGGCCTGGCTCGTCCCTGAAATGCTCGCGGTGACAATCGTCGCCCTTATCTCGCTGGTCACCAAGGTATCGAGCATCGAGGTCGCGCAGCAGTCGTCCGGAAATCTCGATTGCGAGTTCCGCTCGCATGGCATCGCGAGTTCTTGTTGCTGTGCCGTTCGGAGGCATTATCAGCAGTCTGCAGAATGGAACGAGCCGCTTGCTCGATCATGCCGGCAGCGCAACGCGGATGAGCGGTGTCGTCGCTGCGCTCGTTCTGGGCGCCGTCGCCGTTGCGAATTTCGATCTGCCGGGCCTGGTTCCGGTCCCCATCATTGCCGGGCTCGTCTTTTATCTTGGTTACACTTTTCTCGTCGACGCGTTGTGGCGACCGTACGCCCAGCGCGCCTGGATCGATCTTTTGCTTGCGGTCGGCATTATGATCGTTTGCATCAAGTACGGTTACGTTATCGGGGTCTTGATCGGCGTAGTTTGCGCATGCCTGCTATTTGCCATCAACTATGCCCGGATCGGAGTCGTGCGCCGACGCATAACACGGGCGCAGTTTGCAAGTTATGTTGATCGTTCCGCGGAAGCGTCCAAGTATTTGCGCGAATCCGGAAACGCCATTCAGCTTTACTGGTTATCCGGTTATATATTCTTTGGCTCGTCCGAGAGTTTGTTCGAACGTATCCGCAACGACATCGACTTAGTATCCTCTGACCGCGTGGAGTACGTTATCCTGGACTTCGGGATGGTGTCCGGCACCGACTCCTCGGCCATCGCCAGCCTTACCAAATTGCGAAACTTTTGTGACCAACGCGGCGTGACGCTTGTCTGCTCGACTTTGTCGCCGTCGAGCTCTACGGCGTTCGAGCGTGGTGGGCTCTTCCGCGGCAAGATGCAGCACCGGTCCATCGCCGATCTCAATCTCGCGTTGGCCTGGTGCGAAGATCAACTGCTCGCCAAGGCAAATCTCGATACGGAAACGAGCCCCGCCAGTTTTGAGGCGTGGCTCCAGCACCAACTCGGCCCAAATGTCGGGGTCGGCGACCTCTTTGGTTATCTAGAGCGCAAGGATATCGAAAGCTCTCAAATCCTGTATCGCGAAGCAGAACCCGCCGACACGATCGACCTCGTCGCGACCGGCAATCTGGTGGTCGACGTTGCAACGGGAAACGACAAATGCCTGCGCGTGCGGCGCATCTCGACCCACACAGTCGTTGGAGAGATGGGGTTTTTCCGGCACGCCATGCGTTCTGCGACCGTATCCGCTGATGGGCCAACGACCCTGTTCACGATGACACGCGCCAAGTTTGAGCGTATGCGGCGCGAACGCCCCGATTTAGCCAGCGCTTTTGATGATTTCATTTTGCGCATCCTCGCCGACCGCACTGATTTTTCAAATCGTGCTGTTGCAGCGATGACCCCTTGAGGCGCTGCGCCAGAGGAGCTGACCGCCGGGCACCGCAAGAGCGGCCCTGAGCATTTCGCGAAATTACAAATCTTTGCAACGCGATACGAATTGGTTCGATGCGACATTGCATTTGGCGGATACGCCGTTTGTTGCCCACTGTGGCTATTTCGACACAGTCCTCGACATTCGCCGCGGTATATAACTGCGGCCGGAAGTCGCACGTTGGTCAATGTTGGGGGCTTGGTTCATGCGCAAACAGTCTGGTTCTCGCTGCAGCACTGGCATTCAGCGGGTCGGCATTTGCAGCCGATCTTCCTGCGAAGGCGCCGCCAATGGCCGCGCCGGCCCATCCGAGCTGGACTGGCTGGTACGCCGGCATTAACGGCGGCGGTGTATGGGGCACGACCGAACCGGATGTGCACGACATAGGGCCGGATAGCTTTTTTGCCGGCGGCAACGTTCGTGCTGTCGAACTCGGCGGCTCGCAGGACTTCAATAATTCCGGAGGAACCGTGGGTGGCCAGATTGGCTATCTGTACCAGCAGGGTCCTGCGATTCTTGGCCTGGAAGCCGGTTTCAACTGGATGAATCTGAAAGGATCGACGTCGAATTCAGCGCTCTATCCTGTCACTTCACCCAGTGGCTTCACCTGGAATCTGGAAGGCAAGGCAGACTTTCTGTTCACCTTCCTTGGGCGCGTCGGCATCGATATGGGAGCGTGGTACCCGTATTTGACCGGCGGTCTTGCCGTCACCCGCCTCAAGTACACGGCGACCTATATTGATACGTTCTATCCGAGCACCAGCATTAATTCATTCAACGCAACCAAAGCCGGCTACGCGATCGGCGGCGGTGCGGAATGGCGTATCGCTCCACACTGGCTGCTCCGTGGTGAATACCTTTACATGAGCTTTGAAACCGTCGAAGGAACAGGGCTGATCGCCTGCACCCCCGGCGTGGGTAACTGCGTTGGTTCGGGCTTTAGAACAACCTTCACCTTCAACGAAAAGTTCACGGAAAATCTTGGCCGTGTCGCGCTCAGCTATCAGTGGTGACGCGCCAAAGCCATTCGAAATAAAACGAACCCCGGGAATTTCACCCGGGGTTTTTTTGCGCAACCTGTTCAATTCCACGACAGTGAAACAGGAATCGGGCGGCGGCGTCTGATGGCACGTGGTAAAGTCGCCGCATCATGCCGGAACTTCATTTTACATTGTTCGAGACGGCGATCGGTACCTGCGGCATCGTGTGGACCGCGCGTGGCATCTGCGGGGTGCAGCTTCCAGAGGAAGACCCGGCCGCGACGCGCGCAAGGGTGCATCGCCGGCACCCGACCGCCGTTGAGGCCGAGCCGAATGCCGAGGTGCGGTGCGCCATCGACGGCATCGTGGCGCTGCTGTCCGGCGAGAAATGTGATCTGACCGGCATCGCGATCGACGACGAAAGGCAGGCGGAGTTCAACAAGCGCGTCTACGCAATCGCGCGCAGGATTCCGCCCGGGCAGACCATGACTTACGGCGAAATCGCTGAGCGCCTCGGCGACAAGGCATTGGCGCGTGCGGTCGGCCAGGCGATGGGCGAAAACCCAACGCCCGTCATCATGCCGTGCCATCGCGTGCTGGCCGCCAGCGGCAAGACCGGCGGCTTCTCGGCGCCGGGCGGCGTGGTCACCAAGCTGCGCCTGCTCACCATCGAAGGCGCGCAGCCAAACGGCCCGACGCTGTTCGATCGACTGCCGCTCGAAGCGCGACGCCGCTAATCGAGCCCGCCTGTCCTTTTCACGGTCCGCTGTTGGGGAGCCGCCAAACCAGCTTGTCGCCTGGGCCGTGCACCGCGGCGAAAAGGAGGCCGGCGGCGAATGTGAAGTGATCGACGAAGAAGCCGAACTCCGCCTCGTTGGCGCTCCAATGCGACGGCCCGTGAAAGGCAATACCCAGAAACACCACGTAAGCTGCCGCGAGATAGGCGCCGTATGAAAAGAAAGCGCCGGTAAGAAATGCCAGCACCAGACCGACTTCAAAAATCGCGGCGAGCCACGCCAGCATGAGCGGAATCGGAAAGCCCGCCGCCGCAATGAAATTCGCCGTCGCCCCCATGCCCATGAACTTGAAGCTGACGGCCATCAGAAAGACGGCGGCAAAAATCAATCGGGCGATTAGGATCGATATCGTTTTTGCCATGGCGATCTTTCCTTCCGGAGGTGGGTCAAAGCGCCGGCAATTCAAGCGTTCGGATTGCCAGGCGGCAAGGTCACCTCTTGAGGCTCGCTATCGGCCGGGGATTCATGTAAAGGGCATTTACATGAGATGGGGCAAGCGCAGCACGCGCAGTTATCACCACGGCAATCTGAAAGAAGCCCTGGTGCGCGCCGCGCTTGAGCTGATCGCCGAAAAAGGTCCGGCCGGATTCACGTTCGCCGATGCCGCGCGCTTTGCCGGGGTGAGCCCGGCTGCGCCGTACCGACATTTCCGTGACCGCGATGCGCTGCTCGCCGATGTGGCGCAGCGCGGCTTCGTGCTTTTCAGTAACGCGCTGGCGAAAGCCTGGGACGAAGGCAGGCCGGACGTAATGACGGCGTTCGATCGTCTCGGCAAAGCCTACCTCGCCTTTGCCAAAGGCGAGCCGGCTTACTACTCGGCGATGTTCGAGGCGGGCGTGCCGCTCGACTCCGATCCGCAGTTGCGCGAAGCGGGTGAGAACGCCTTCGCAGTGTTGCGTGCAGCAGCGGAGAAACTTGTGGCGTTGATGCCGGCGCAAGGGCGCCCGCCGGCGCTGATGGTAGCGCTGCATGTCTGGTCGATGACGCACGGCATCGCTTCGCTGTTCGGCCGCGGTGATGCCGCGCGGCGCGCTCTGCCGATGCCGCCGGAAGAACTGCTGGAAGCGGCCGTGCTCATCTATCTGCGTGGGCTCGGCCTCAACGCGTCGCCCGCGAGCCGCCGCTAAACCCGCCAGTGCAAAAACGTACGCTCGTTGCGCGAGGAGGTAACGGCGGATGGACTAGCGCCGGCGGGACTGGTCCCCAATTTAATTCTCGCTTGGCTTGACAGGGCCCTTGCACGGGCTTACGTATGTAAATGTTATTTACATTCACACGAGGTCGACAATGCCAATCACCGCAAAGCTCGATGAGTTCGGCAAACCCGCCTGGATTGCTCTGATCATCCTCGGGTTCATGGCTTGGTGGCCACTTGGTCTTTGCGTCCTCGCTTTCACGATCGGGAGCGGACGAATGGGATGTGGCGGATACGGCGGCCATGGCCGCTGGCAGGACAAGATGGACCGCAAGATGGATTGGATGCGCAACCGAATGGGCGGCGGCGGGCCCTGGAACAGCGCGCCTACCAGCGGCAACCGGGCATTCGACGAATATCGCACGGAAACGCTGCGCCGCCTGGAAGAGGAACAGCGCGAATTCCGCTCTTTCCTCGATCGCCTGCGCTTTGCCAAGGACAAGACCGAGTTCGACCAGTTCATGGCCGAGCGCCGCGATCGGCCCGCACCGGATGCAAACCAGCCCCAGGGCTGAAGCCTCTGCGACAAATTGCGAAGGCCGCCCGAAAGGGCGGCCTTTTGCGTTTCGGCCCACCCAATCCAGCAGGTAACGACTCCTTAACCATAATCAGCGCTGTTTAGGGCTCAAATGCCCGCTTCCGCGCCCAAGTTTGGCCAAGTTTCGCGGGGATTTCGTACGTCGCCGGTGGATGGGACATACGAATTTCGCGAAACAGGTCTTCGACGAAGCGCGTCGGCGGCATCACCGCGCGCGCTCGTTGATCCCGAACATTGCGCCGCACCGGTTCGACCGACGGAACCGGATCAAGCGGAAAGGACGTGCCCATGAATCCTGCCGACGTGGCACAGTCGGTGCTCCCGCTGACCTCATCCGATCTGTCGCTCTTCACGCTGTTCTGGAACGCCCACTGGGTCGTCAAGACAGTGATGGTGGGTCTACTGGTCTGCTCGGTCTGGGTCTGGGCCATCGCGATCGACAAGACCGTGCTCTACACGCGCACGCGCCGTGCGATGGACCGTTTCGAACAGGCGTTCTGGTCCGGTCAGTCGCTCGACGAACTCTACCGTGCGCTATCATCGCGCCCGGCTCACTCGATGGCCGCGTTGTTCGTTGCGGCCATGCGCGAATGGAAACGCAGTTTCGAAGGCAGCGGCCGCTCGTTCGCCGGTCTGCAGATGCGCATCGAGAAAGTGATGGAAGTGACTATTGCGCGCGAGGTCGAGCGTCTGGAACGGCGCCTGCTTGTGCTCGCCACAGTCGGATCGGCCGGCCCCTTTGTCGGGTTGTTCGGCACGGTCTGGGGCATCATGACAAGTTTCCAGTCGATCGCTGCCTCCAAAAACACCTCGCTGGCGGTGGTTGCGCCCGGCATTGCGGAGGCGCTGTTTGCGACCGCGCTTGGCCTTGTCGCCGCCATACCGGCGACCATTTTCTATAACAAGTTCGCGTCCGAGGTTAACAAGCAGGCCCAGCGGCTCGAGGGTTTTGCCGACGAGTTCGCTGCGATCCTTTCAAGGCAGATGGACGAGCGAGGATAAGGTCATTCCATGGCCGCCAATGCCGGCACACCGGTCATCGGGAAGCGCAAGCATCGCCGTCAGCGGGTGATGAGCGAGATCAACGTCACGCCGATGGTCGACGTGATGCTGGTGTTGCTGATCATCTTCATGGTGTCCGCGCCCTTGCTGACAGTCGGCGTGCCGATCGACCTGCCGCAAAGCCAGGCCAAGAGCCTCGAGCAGGACAAGGAGCCGCTGACCATTTCGGTCACCGAAAAGGGCCAGATCTTCCTGCAGAATAGCGAAATTGCCGTGGACGACCTGGTCCCGAAGATGCAGGCGGTGGCCGATGCGCGGGGTGGGACCGACGCCCGCATTTATGTGCGCGGCGACAAGAAGGTGGACTACGGGACTATGATGAAGGTGATGGGGCGGCTGTCGTCGGCCGGCTTCCATCGTGTAGCCTTGGTCACCGAGTTCGAACAGGGCGCGAAAGCGCAGTGATGAGAAAGGCGACAGCGATTTCTGCCGGCCTGCATGCGGCTGTGCTGCTGTGGGCGACGCTGTCCTTTTCCGGCAAGACGTTCGATGTGACGCCGGCGGAGTTGCTTCCAGTCGATCTCGTCAGCGAGAAAGACTTCTCGCAAATGACCAAAGGTGTGAAGGACGCCCCCAAGGTCGAAATGCCCAAACCCGTAGTCGAGAAAAAGGCGGAGGAACCGCCGAAGCCGATCGAAGAGGCAAAGCCGAAGGTCACCGAGAAGAAGGAAATCCAGGCCGCCAAGGAAGTTGCGCCGCCCCCCGAGCCGCAGCCGCCCAAGCCCGATCCAATTGCGGAGAAGATCAAGCAGCCGGACGAGCCGAAACCGCAGACCAAGGTTGAACCGCAGCCGCTGCCGCCGAAGAAGCCACCGCAAAAACAACAGCCGAAGTTCGACGCCGACAAGATCGCAGCCTTGCTCGACAAGCGCGAGGCGCAGCGCACTGCCGCGACCGGCACCGAGCTCAACACGACGCCCTCGCTGGGGACGGCCTCGGGCATGGCGGCGCAGCTATCGCAATCCGAAATCGATGCACTACGCGCGCGCCTGATGGCCTTGTGGAACCCGCCGGTCGGCATGCAGGACGCGAGCCAGACCCAGGTCACCATCCGGATCAGGTTCCGCAAAGATGGAACGCTGGCGACGGGGCCGATGGTCATTACGAGCGGAAGCGGCGCGCAATTCAACGCGATGCGCGACAGCGCCGTGCGCGCGGTATTCGTCGGGCAGCCTTATACAATGCTGCGGCCCGAACATTACGACCAATGGAAAGAAATCGACTTCACTTTCGATACCAAGCAAATGTTTCACGATCTTCCGGCAAGGTAGTCCAATCCCGTGACAGAAATTTCAAGCCTCAAATTAAGCCGCCGGCGTTTGCTCATCGGGGCGGGCGCGCTCGCCGCGTTCGGCTCGCGCCCGGCCAATGCGGTCCTCAACATCGACATCAATCAAGGCAATGTGCAGCCGATGCCGATTGCGCTGCCGGACTTCCTGTCCGGGGCGGCGAACGAAGGCGACATCGGTCGCAACGTCACCGGCGTGATCAGCAACAACCTGCAGCGCAGCGGACTATTCGCGCCGATCAATCCGGCCGCGTTCATCGAGAAAATCACCAACACCGACAGTGTGCCCCGTTTCCCTGATTGGCGATCGATCAATGCGCAGGCCCTGGTCACCGGCCGCATCACGCGCCAGGGCGACGGGCGGTTGAAAGCCGAATTCCGCTTGTGGGACGTGTTCGCCGGCCAGCAGCTTGACGGCAAACAGTACTTCACGACGCCGGACAACTGGCGACGCATCGCTCATATTATTTCCGACGCGATCTACGAGCGGCTCACCGGCGAAAAAGGCTATTTCGACAGCCGCGTCGTGTTCGTGGACGAAACTGGACCCAAAGATCGCCGTGTGAAACGCCTGGCGATCATGGACCAGGACGGCGCCAGCGTGCGCTATCTCACGCGCGGTGACGATCTGGTCCTCACGCCGCGTTTCAATCCGTCCACGCAAGAGATCACTTACATGTCGTACGGGCAGGGTGATCCGCGCGTCTATCTGCTCAACATCGAAACCGGCCAGCGCGAGATTGTCGGAAATTTTCCCGGCATGACATTCGCACCGAGATTTTCGCCTGACGGCCAGCGCGTGATCATGAGTCTGCAGCAGGGCGGAAATGCCAATCTGTTCGTGATGGACCTGCGCTCGAAACAAACGACGCGGCTCACCGATACGCCGGCCATTGATACCGCGCCGTGCTATTCGCCCGACGGACAGCGCATCTGCTTTGAGAGCGACCGCGGCGGCACGCAGCAGATCTACGTGATGGCGGCGAGTGGAGGGCCGGCGCAGCGCATCAGCTTCGGCGAGGGGCATCATTCGACGCCGGTGTGGTCGCCGCGCGGCGACTACATCGCGTTCACGGGCCAGGCGCGCGGGAATTTCTCGATCGGCATCCTCAAGCCCGACGGTTCGGGCGAACGCGTGCTGACCGAGGGTTTCCACAACGAGGGGCCAACCTTCGCGCCAAACGGACGAGTCCTTATGTTCTTTCGGGACGTCGGGCAGGGTCCGTCGCTCTTCACGATCGACGTCACCGGCCGCAACGAATTGAAAGTTCCGACGCCCAGTTACGCGTCGGATCCGGCCTGGTCGCCGCTGTTGTCGTGATGTCCTAAACCGGCCTCATTTTCACCGTGTCTTAACCATCAGAAACGGTTTAAGACACTCCGACAGTTTTAATGGGCCTGTGCAATGTTCCATCAAGGTTGATGGAACGTTCGCTTAACGAACGGCCTGCTAGACCCACATGCATGCTCCGGTCGGTATGCGTGAATGGAGGCACCGGAATGATCGATATGAAGAAAATGATGCACGGCGTTCGACTCGCGGCAGTCTTGGCTGCGGCGCTGGCAATCTCGGCTTGCGCCAACAAGACGGGCGAGGACGCGCAGGCCAACGCGGCAGGGCAGGCAACGCCTGGCAGCCAGCAAGACTTCGTGGTCAATGTCGGCGACCGCGTCTTCTTCGAAACGGACTCGACTGAACTCACGCCGCAGTCGCGCGCGACACTCGACAAACAGGCCCAGTGGCTCACGACCTATAGCCAGTACGGCCAGTTCACGATCGAGGGGCACGCCGACGAACGCGGCACCCGCGAATACAACATCGCGCTGGGCGCCCGCCGCGCACAGGCAGTGCGTGACTACCTGACCTCGCGTGGGATCCAGGCGCAGCGCATGCGCACGATTTCCTACGGCAAAGAGCGTCCGGTCGCCGTCTGCAACGACATATCGTGCTGGTCGCAGAATCGCCGCGCGGTCACGGTGCTCGGGGCAAGCTCCTAGTCCACTTGTTGCGGAACAATGAACACAGGTGCCCGGTCTGTCCCGGACACCTGTGCGCCGTCTTGACTGAATATGACGGAAGTCCCGCCATAGAACGGGCATTCGCGCCGCCCACAGTCACAATTTCGACGCAGCCCGCCGTATGCTACGCCTATCCGGCCAAAGGGGCCGCTGCCGGACTTCATGTGACATGACGCGTTCATCATCGACGTTTTCTTTTGCGGCTTTCGCCGCGCTGTCGCTGCTTCTGGCCGGTCCCGCGCTGGCCCAGCAAGAGCGTTCGTCTGGCAATTTTCTCGATAATCTTTTCAGCCGCGGCGAACCGCCGGCGCAATCGCGCGCAGCGCCGCCGCCGCAACAGCAGCCGCAAGGCCGGGTGGCGCAGTCGGATCCCGGCGACATGGCCGTCCGGCTCGACCGTATGGAAGGCGCGTTGCGTCAGCTGACCGGCACCATCGAGCAGCTCCAGTATCGCAACCAGCAGCTTGAGTTGCAGCTCAAGCGCATGCAGGACGACACCGAATACCGCTTCCAGCAAATGGGTGGGAAGGGCGGGTCCACGCCGTCGCCATCACAGGGCGCGCCCAAGGCACCTGGTATGGGGCCTGGTATGGGCCCCGGTGTGGCACCCGGCAGCCCGCCGCCTTCCACCGCGCCTGGTCGCCGTTCCGACGTGTTCGATCCGTCGCAAAATCCGACTGCGCCGGGCGCACCGCGCACCTTGGGAAACCAGGCGGCAATCGCGGCGCCCGAACCGGGGCAGGACAATGGGCCACCGGTCGGGGCCCCGGGTGGCCGCGCCGCCGGTGCGCCGCTCGATCTAGCAACCCTTGCCGGAAACGATCCCGCGCCCTCGCAAACCAGCGCACTACCGCCAGTGACACCGCCGCCGGCGACCGTTGCATCCGCGGCTCCAACACCGCTGCCGGCATCGCAAAACGCGCCGCCGTCACCGCCACCACAAGCGCGCAATGTCGCGCCGGGTGGCCCCCAGCTTGCGACGCTCCCGCCTTCGGCCACGCCGCAAGACGAGTACGACATGGCCTACGGCTACGTCCTGCATAAGGACTACGCGCTGGCCGAACAGGCCTTTCGCGATTTTCTCGGGAAATATCCGAACGAGCGTCTGGTGCCGGACGCGCAGTATTGGCTCGGTGAAAGCCTCTTTCAACAACAGCGCTATCGTGATGCTGCGGAATCATTCCTCGGCGTCTCCACGAAATTCGAGCGCGCGGGCAAGGCGCCTGATGCCCTGTTGCGCCTTGGCCAGTCGCTGGCCGCCATGAACCAAAAAGAGGCCGCCTGTGCCACGCTGGCCGAAATCGGCCGCAAGTATCCGCGTGCTTCAGCCGGTGTGAAACGCGGCGTCACGCAGGAACAAAAAAGCGCCCACTGCTAAGGTGTGATCCGAAAGTGCCCCTGGATTTCATCCGGGAGCGGAAGCCGGGTTTCGGGTGCGGTCATGCCTGCGCAAAAATCAACGGTGGTTTCGGCGACGGAAGCCAGAGCGCTCTTTTCCGGGTTGCAGGCGTTTCCCGCGCTGGTGCTTGCGGTGTCCGGCGGACCGGATTCCACCGCGTTGATGTTGCTTGCCGCACGCTGGCGCGACGCCCTCAAGAAGAAGCCGACGCTGATCGCCGTTACGGTCGATCACGGCCTGCGCAAGGAGTCGAAGCAGGAGGCGGCGGCGGTCGCGCGTCTCGCGCGCAAGCTTAAGATCACGCATCGCACCTTGCGCTGGAACGGGCGCAAACCATCGGCCGGTTTGCAGAATGCGGCGCGCATGGCGCGCTACCAGTTGCTCGGCAGCGCCGCCCGCAAGGCCGGCGCTGCGCACATCCTCACAGCACACACGCTCGACGACCAGGCGGAGACAGTGCTGATCCGCATGAGCCGCGGTAGCGGCCTCACCGGTCTCGGCGCCATGACACGAATGGCGATGCTGCCCGTCGACGGAGAACACGCGATCACCCTGGTGCGGCCATTGCTCGACATCGGCAAGGCGCGGCTGATTGCAACATTGCGTGCTGCAAAAATTGTTTACGCGGAGGATCCTTCGAACCGAGATCCGAAATTTGCACGCGTGCGTTTGCGCGGCTTGATGAACGCTTTGGCGAACGAAGGCCTCGACGCCGGCCGGTTGGCGCAACTCGCGCGCCGTCTCAGGCGGGCGGAGACCGCGATCGAGGCCGCGGTTGATCGCGCTGCCGCTCTGGTGAGCGACATGGCGCGCCCGCATACGGTCGCACTCGAAGCCCGGCGGTTTGCTGAGTTGCCCGCAGAAATCGCACTGCGCTTGCTGGGCCGTCTGGTTGCCCAAGTGGGCGACGAAGGGCCCGTCGAACTCGGCAAGCTTGAGGCGCTCAAATCGGCGCTCGATACCGCCCAAAATGCCGGCGATGGCCATTTCCGGCGCAGTTTGGCGGGTGCGATCGTGACGCTCGCCAGGCGCCAAATGATCGTCGAACGGGCCCCCCCGCGCCGTCGCAACCTCTTAACCAAACGCCGACCGGAGCAAGCAAGGCGGGCGAAAAAGCGCTAGAATATTAAGATTTCGAGGCCTTTTCATGCGGACCCGTGCTGCCTACATTGGTCTACAGGTCCGACGTGAAGTCGCCACGAACCGGATGCACAAAACACATGGCCGCGGCGTTCGCGCGCGGCGGGGTCAGGACGCCTGATGAACGCTAATCTCCGGAATTTCGCCCTTTGGGTGATCATCGTCCTGCTTTTGTTGGCGCTGTTCACGCTGTTCCAGAACCCGGGCCAGCGCACGACCGCGCAAGACATTTCCTTCTCGCAATTGCTGTCCGAGGTCGATCAGGGTCGCGTTCGCGACGTCGTGATTCAGGGGCCGGACATTCATGGCACCTTCGCCAACGGCACCAGCTTCCAGACCTATGCGCCGAACGATCCCGGCCTGGTGCAGAAACTTTACTCAAAGGGCGTTGCGATCACCGCGCGGCCGCCGTCGGATAACGTTCCGTGGTTCGTGTCGCTGCTGGTGTCGTGGCTGCCTTTCATCGCGCTGATCGGCGTGTGGATATTCCTGTCGCGCCAGATGCAAGGCGCGGGCGGCAAGGCGCTCGGATTCGGCAAGTCGCGCGCCAAGCTCCTGGCTGAAGCGCACGGCCGCGTGACATTCGAAGATGTCGCCGGCGTCGACGAGGCTAAACAGGACCTGCAGGAGATCGTCGAATTCCTGCGCGATCCCGGAAAATTCCAGCGCCTCGGTGGGCGCATTCCGCGCGGCGTATTGCTGGTCGGCCCGCCGGGCACCGGCAAGACGCTGATCGCGCGCGCCGTCGCCGGCGAAGCCAATGTGCCGTTCTTCACGATTTCAGGCTCCGACTTCGTCGAGATGTTCGTCGGCGTCGGTGCCAGCCGCGTGCGCGACATGTTCGAGCAGGCGAAGAAAAATGCGCCCTGCATTATCTTCATCGACGAAATCGATGCGGTCGGCCGTCATCGTGGCGCCGGTCTTGGCGGCGGCAATGACGAGCGCGAACAGACACTCAACCAGTTGCTGGTCGAGATGGACGGCTTCGAGGCCAACGAAGGCATCATCCTGATCGCCGCCACCAACCGTCCAGACGTGCTCGATCCCGCGCTGCTGCGGCCCGGCCGCTTCGACCGCCAGGTGGTCGTGCCGAACCCGGACGTGGTTGGCCGCGAAAACATTCTCAAAGTGCACGTACGCAAAGTGCCACTGGCTCCCGACGTGAATCTCAAGACCATTGCGCGTGGTACGCCTGGATTCTCCGGCGCAGACTTGATGAATCTCGTCAACGAGGCGGCGTTGATGGCGGCGCGGCGCAACAAGCGCATGGTCACGCAGGCGGAATTCGAAGACGCCAAAGACAAGGTCATGATGGGCGCCGAACGCAAGTCGCTGGTGATGACCGACGAAGAAAAGATGCTGACTGCTTATCACGAAGGTGGCCATGCCCTCGTCGCGCTTAACGTCAAGGCAACCGACCCGGTACACAAGGCCACCATCATTCCGCGCGGCCGTGCCCTCGGCATGGTGATGCAGCTGCCAGAGCGCGACAAACTGTCGATGAGCCGCGAGCAGATGACCTCGCGTCTGGCGATCATGATGGGTGGCCGCGTCGCCGAGGAAATGGTGTTCGGCCGGGAAAAAGTGACCTCCGGTGCGGCGAGCGACATCGAGCAGGCGACCAAGCTTGCGCGCCTGATGGTCACGCGCTGGGGCCTGTCCGACAAGCTCGGCACGGTGGCCTATGGCGAGAACCAGGACGAGGTTTTCCTCGGCTACCAGGTGTCACGCCAGCAGAATATTTCGGAAGCGACCGCACAGACGATCGATGCCGAGGTTCGCAAGCTTGTCGAGGCCGGATATTCGGAAGCGACGCAGATCCTCACGGAAAAGCGCGCCGATCTCGAAGTGTTGGCGAAAGGCCTGCTTGAATTTGAGATGCTCACCGGCGACGAGATCATTGATCTCATCGCGGGCAAGCGGCCTGTGCGTGAATCGGCGATCGAGCCGAGCACGCCGCGTTCGTCGGCCGTGCCGCCGTCTGGCAAACCGCGTCCGCGGCCCGACGCCCCCACGGGCGAAGTCGCCCCACAGCCGCAAGGCTGATCAGCCAAGAATCGAGTTTGAACGTCCGCCGCATGGCGGGCGTTCGGTTTTTGGGGCTTCACCGGCGCGCCGGTCTGCGTTACGCGTCGCCCGGATGAATGAATTCCCCAAACCCAGCTGGACCTTTGCCGCCTTCCGCGAGGGCGTGATCGCGACTTTTCCTCTCATGCCGGGGCTTTTTGCGTTCGGGATGGCGTTCGGCACCGTCGCGGCGCGGCAGGGCTTCAGCCTGCTCGACGCGGTGGCGATGAGCGCAATCGTCTTTTCTGGTGTAGCGCAGATCATCGTGGTCGACGCCTGGCCGCGCGAGCTGACCGCCGCCAGCGTGACCGCCATCGCCGCAGTCACCGCCGTCATATGCTCGCGTTTTCTGTTGATCGGCGCCGCGATGCGGCCGCTGCTGAGCCGCCTGTCGCCGGCGCAGGTGTATCCGTTCCTGCATTTCCTGGTGGAGCCGCCCTGGCTGCTTTCGATCCGCTATCAGCGGGAAGGCGGCAATGACCCCGGCTTCGTCATCGGCAGCGCCGCAACCTGCTACGTGACCTGGGTCGTCTCGACTGCGCCGGGCTACTGGCTTGGCGCCGCCGCCGACCCGCATCGCTTCGGTCTCGACATGGTGATCCCTGCCTTCTTCACTGCGATGCTGGTTTCGTTGTGGCAAGGCCCGCGCAAGGCGGTCGGCTGGGCAGTGGGCGGCGCGGTGGCAGTGGCAGCCGACCTCACGTTGGGCGGCTTCTGGTACGTCGTACTCGGCGGTCTAGCTGGCAGCATCGCGGGAGGCCTCGCCGATGAATAGCCACGACCCGCTCGGCTACGGCGTCGTCATCGCGGTGATGACGGTCGTCGTCTATCTCTCGCGTGCCGGCGGCTTCTGGCTGATCGGCCGCGTCAGGATTGGCCCGCGCTTGCGCAAGATGCTCGACGCGCTGCCCGGTGCGATCATCGCGGCAACCATTGCGCCGCTGCTGGTCCAGGGCGGCGTCAGCGCGCTGGCTGCGGTGACCGCTGCCTTGCTCGCCATGGTCGCGCTGCGCAATGACTTCGCCGCCGTGGCGGCCGGCCTCGTTGCCGCCGCGCTGGTGCGTGCAACCGGCTTTTGAATGCTATGCTGCGAGGATGCCGCTTCAATCGCGCGTATCAGCCTTCGGCGAATTGTTCGCAACGCCCGCACGCGGGACGTTGATGGGCAATCGCGGTGGGCGCCTGCACGACGACAAGCAAAAACTCGGCAATCGGCGCTGGACATCGAAGCAGTGGATCTGCTGCAAGCTCGAATTCAACAACCGCCATCGCACTGTGTGGGGCGACGGTTATACCGAGCTGTTTTTTCTCGATGAGGTGACCGCCTTTGCGGCGGGACATCGGCCTTGTTTCGAATGCCGGCGCAAGGATGCCGAACGCTTTGCCTTGTTGTTCGCCGGCAAGAAAAAGCGCGCGTCGGCGCCTGCAATGGACGCCGTGCTTCACGTCGAGCGGCTGGTTGGGGTCGCCAAGCGCGCCCACGTACGCGAACTCGACACTCTCCCCGATGGCGCGATGATCGCGCTCGTGGACGAGGCCTACGCTGTGCGAGGCAGGCGCCTGCTGCAATGGACCCCAGCCGGCTACAAAGAGTCGATCCCGCGCCGGCGCGGCGTCGAAGCCGACGTGCTCACGCCGCCGTCGATTCTTGCGGTGTTCAAGCGTGGCTACACGCCGCGCTGGCACCCCAGCGCCAACTAAGCCGGCTCGATCGGGCTCGGTGTTTCCCGGCGTGTGGTGCCAGTCCAGGCGAACATGACGATAGCGGCCATGATCACGAGCATCGCGGCGACCAGCGCAACGCAGGCTGACCAGCCGCCCAGCGTCCAGGCGAAGGCGCCGACCGCCGCGCCGAAGCTGCCGCCCGTATAGAAGGACGTGACATAGAGGCCGACCGCGGACGAGCGGCCGGCCTTGGCGGTTGTCGTTACATAGCCGGTCGAAACTGCCTGGCAGATCAGGCCGCAGCCGGCGCCGAGCGCGAGGCCGGCGATAATCAGTGGCAGCGAGGGCGCGAGTGTCAGCGCAATCCCGGCAAGCCACACCGCGATCACACCCACCATGAAGTGGCGGCGTCCGAACCGGCCGACCGCCCAGCCGGTCCAGGGTGTGAGCACGGAGCCAACGATATAGACGACGAAAATCGCACCGAGCCAGCTAGCTGAAAGATTGTACGGCGCGGCGGCGAGGTGAAAGCTGACGAACGTGAATGTGCAGATGAAATTGAACAGCACGCCGAAGCCGACCGCGTAAGTTGCGAGCAATTGCCCGTTGCGGAAATGCGCCAGCATCTGGCGGCTGGAGGCGAGCAGCCCTTGCGATCTGACGAAACGGCGTTCAGGCGGCAGCAGAAACGCAACGCCGATCGCGCCGACAAACGCGATGGCGGCGAGTGCTGCGAAACCCGCGCGCCATCCGATCAGGTCGGCGAAGAATCCCGTGACCAGCCGCCCGCTGAAGCCGCCGAGGCTCGATCCCGATGAATAGATGCCGGCGGCGGTGGTCGCTTCTTTGGTCGACCATTCGTCGCCGATATAGGCGACGGTCACTGCGAAGATCGGCGGTAGCACCAACCCCTGTATCGCGCGCCAAAAAATGAGCTGCGGGAGACTTGTTGCCAGCGCCACCATCAAGGTCGGGATGACGAGCACGAACATCGCCGCCACGATTACGCGTTTGCGGCCGAGCACGTCGGCGACCGCGCCAGTGAACGGTGCGGTCAGCGCAACTGCCAGCGTGCTGACGGTGATGATGGTGGAAACCTCGGCGGCGGTGGCGTGGAATTCCTGCGACAGCAGCGGCAGGATCGACTGCGGCGAATAGAGATTGATGAAGGCGCAGTAGCCGGCGAGCCCGATCGCGAGGTGGCGCGCGGAGAATGTTCGGGATCTGGCGGCATTCATCGCGCTGAACCGGCTGGCAGGAGCATCTCGCAGAAGAAGCTATGCATTGGTTTTGTAGGCAAGGCCAAGAGGGCGGGCGGCGGGACTGCGGGTCGCGCAATGCATAGCTGTTTCAATCAAGCTTCAACATCGCCCGTGCGCGGATGAGCGTGTCCTCGGCGGTCCCCGAAGCGTCGACCTTCGACCATATGATGCGCCCGAGGTCGAATTGATCTTGCATGCGGGCAATTTTCGCGTCGGCGTCGGATGCGTCGCCGGTGCGGGTGCCGATGCGGGCGAGGCGGGTCTCGAGGCTGGCGGTGAGGAAAAGGCCCTGAAATTCAGCATTTCGAGCGGCTTTTTCGATGGCGGCGCGCTCGGCGGATTGCGCAAAGACACCATCTACGATCGCCGAATGCCCGGCGGCGGTTGCGCGCCGCGTCTTTTCGACGAGGCTTGCGTAGACTCGGGCGGTTGCATCCGCCGCATAGGCTATTTCCGGAAGTCGCTCGGTTTCGGCGACGCCGAACAGCAACTTGCGCTCGACATCGCTGCGCAGCACGACCGCGCCTGGCGACGGCGGAAGCGCGGTCGCCAGCGCGCGGGCGAGCAGCGACTTGCCTGTTCCGGAAAGGCCGCCGATGGCAACCAGCCGCGGCTTCGCGGGCACCAATAATTTTTGTGCAACGGCGGCGTACGCATGTGCGCGTTGCGTGAGTTCGGCGCGTGCGTCGCCTTGCCTGCGGCGCGCGGCTGTGACCTTGGCGCGGATTGCAGCGCGCACCGACATGAACAGCGGCAGCGCCGCCAAGGCATCGAAATCATAGAGGCGTTGAGTGTCCGTCAAATAACGGTTGAGCACAATATTTGCGGCTTCGGGAAATCCGCGCTCGGTCAGGTCCATCAACAGAAAGGCGAGATCGTAAAACACGTCGCCGGTGGCGATACGATCATCGAATTCGATGGCGTCGAACAGCACCGGCTTGCCATCGATCAGGACGATATTGCCGAGGTGCAGGTCGCCGTGGCAGCGGCGGACGAGACCGGCGCGCTCGCGGTCGTTCAGCAATGGTTTCACGCGCTCGAATGCAGCGCGCGTAGCGGTGGCGAGCGATCGGAGTGCCTGGAGCGAAAACAAATCCGGCTCGCCCGCAAGCTCCGTCTCGTTCTGCGTGATAATTTTAGCAAGCGTGCCGGTGAAATTTGCGTCAGTTACTGTGGGCGCCGTCCGGTGCGCCGCCGCGACCGCGCGCCCCAGCGCATCGGCGAGGGCATCGTCGATGCGCCCGGCATCAGCCAGGTGATCGAGCGTCTGGCTTTCGTCGAATCGACGCATCTCGACGGCCCACTCGATCGGTTCACCTTTGCCGCCGATCGCTAGCCGGCCGCCGCCATCGCGTGTAATCGCGACGACGCTGCGATAGATCGCATGTGCAAAGGCGCGATTGACCGCGATTTCGGACTGACAGGCGTTTTTGCGTTTTTCGAGCGTTGAGAAATCGAGGAACGGAAACCGCACCGCGCGCTTGATCTTGATCGCCCGATCGCCGGCCAGAAAGACCGAGGCGGCGTGGGTGTCGATGCGCTTGACCGGCAGACCACCATGACTGGCGGGGTCGCCAAGAAAGTCGATTACTGGCTGCTGCGAGGCCTCTGCCGTCATCGCGCCGCGCCCTTCATGCCTGCGCCACAGTCGCAAAAGCCCATAATTTCGGCCTGATCCAGATCAAAACGCCATTGCCGAACTTCGGCATGATGGGCTGCAATACAGTGAGCAAGGAGACTAACCGTGACCACCCTGCCACATACGTTCAAGCGCATCCGGCTCAATCTTGCCCGCTCCAAGGAGTTCCCGCAGGGCTCTACGCGACATGGCTATGAATTCGTTGCCCCGCTCGACGGCAAGAACCATATCGACGCCGCGCTCTGGAAACAGCATCGCGAAAATTGCCGCGTGCGGCGGTTCTGGGATGGTGAGCCCGACGAGCACGGCCTCCTGGTGCACAGGCCGGGTGGGCCCGAGCATGGGCGCTGGGTCTTCGACTACGATCAGAACGCCGAAGACGACGACGAGAGCGGCTATCGCTTCGGCGCGCATGCATTCCAGCCTGGCGAATATGTTTCCATCCGCAATGAAGACGGTGAGATGCACACCTATCAGGTTGCCTCCGTCGAATCCGCCACCTGAACCGCAAAATCGCCGCGCTCGCATTCGCGGCTTGCAGCTCCCGACCTATTGACCGGCGCGCGCCTTGCCGGAAGAGTGCGCGCCTGACCGTCGCATCAGGCGGCTTTTTCAAGGGAGGAGCGAAGTGCTCATCGACCATCGCGTGTATCGGATTCTGCCGGGCAGGGTGCCGGCGCAGCTCGACCTCTACAGCAAGCTCGCCTATCCGGTGCAGCTTCGCTACATGGGTGAACCACATTATTATATGGTCAGCGAAACCGGCCAGCTCAACACGCTGGTGCACGGTTGGGTCTATGACAGCGCCGGCGACCGCGAGCAGAAGCGCGCGAAGATGATGCAGGATCCGGACTGGAAACACTTCCTGTCGGAGAATGCGAAAGCCGGCAACGTGATCGAGCAGTCGAACTGGCTGATGACGCCAGCACCGTTCGCGCCGAAAATTCCCCCGGCCAAAATCGTGAAGTGACTTCGATGCGCGGCAAGGACAATGCGCGCACGGGCGGCGAAATCCTGATCGACCAGTTGTCGATCCAGGGCGTGCGCCATGCGTTCTGCGTGCCCGGCGAAAGTTATCTTGCCGCGCTCGACGCCTTCTACGGCAGCGACATCAAGCTGACGGTTTGCCGGCACGAAAGTGCGGCCGCCATCATGGCCGAGACGGTCGGCAAGATAACCGGCCGGCCCGGCGTCTGTTTCGTCACGCGCGGTCCCGGCGCCACCAATGCGTCGGCGGGCATCCACATCGCGCGGCAGGATTCCTCACCGATGATCGTGTTCGTCGGCCAGGTCGGCCGCGATATGCGCGAGCGCGAAGCGTTCCAGGAACTCGATTACCGCGCTGTCTTTGGCTCGATGGCGAAATGGGCGACCGAGATCGATGATCCTGCGCGTATTCCGGAAATCGTGTCGCGCGCATTTCACACCGCCTGCAACGGGCGCCCCGGACCGGTCGTGATTGCTCTCCCGGAGGACATGTTGCGCGAGCGCGTTTCGGTTCCTGACGCGACGGCATTTGAACCGGTGGAGATCTGGCCGGGCGAATCCGATATGCGCCGGCTGCAGGATTTGTTGGCCGCTGCCAAACGCCCGATCGCGCTGATCGGCGGCAGCCGGTGGACCGAGCAGGCGACGATCGCCATGATGCGGTTTGCCGAGCTGTTTGCCTTGCCGGTCGCCACGACGTTTCGCCGCGGTCATTTGTTCGATGCGTTACACCCTTGTTACGCGGGCGATTTCGGCATCGGACCAAATCCGAAATTGCTTGCGCGCGTGAAAGCCGCCGATTTGGTGCTTCTGATCGGCGGGCGCTTTAGCGAAATGCCGTCACAAAGCTACAGCGTGTTCGATATCCCCGAACCGCAGACCAAACTTGTGCATGTGCATCCGGGCGCGGAGGAACTGGGCCGCGTCTATCATGCGCATCTCGCGATCAATGCAGCGCCGACTGCGTTTTGCCTGGCGCTGGAAAAGCTGCAGGCGCCTAAGGAGATTGCCTGGCGCGGCGAGAGCGACACGGCGCATGCCGACTATCTTGCCTGGGGTGAGAAGGCGACGCCGGTGCCGGGCGCGGTCAATCTCGGTGAGATCATGGTCTGGCTGCGCGGCAACCTGCCACCTGACGCGGTCATCACGCAGGGCGCCGGAAATTTCTCCGGCTGGGTACACCGGTTCTATCGCGTGCGAAAATTTGGCGGACTGGTCGGCGCCACGTCGGGCTCGATGGGCTATGGCCTGCCCGCCGCGCTGGCAATGCAGACGCTCTATCCGGAACGTCCTGTCGTGTGCGTTGCCGGTGACGGCGATTTCCTGATGACCGGGCAGGATTTCGCGACCGCCGTTCAGTACAAATTGCCGGTGATTGTGCTGGTGGCTGATAACGGCATCTACGGCACGATCCGCATGCATCAGGAGCGTGATTATCCCGGCCGCGTCATTGCGACCGATCTGCGCAATCCGGATTTTGTCGGCTACGCGCTTGCGTTCGGCGGCTACGGCGCAGTGGTGGAAAAGACCGCGGATTTCCCGGCTGCCTTCGCGGCCGCGCGCGCCTCCGGCAAGCCGTCGATCATCCATCTCAAGATCGATCCCGAGGCGATTACGCCGAGCGCAACTCTGACCAGCATTCGGGAAAAATCGCTGGCCGGTGGTGGAGCGCAGAAAAAGTAAGGCTTTCTGTCGTCGCCGCAGCCGGGCATTTAAAGGCGGCCTGGGTCCCCGCCTTCCGCGGGGACGAACGGGGCAATGGATGCGACTTGCCAGCGGCCGGTGAATCATCGTTCACTCATTTCATGGCTTATCGCCGCACGGAAAACGTGGTGCGCCGGCTCGCCGCGCGCGAACAGACGATCGTCGATGCCGCTCGCTCGATCGCCGGCGAGAGTGGCATGGGGGCCGTGCACATCGCCGCCGTGGCGAACAGGGCCGATATCGCAGCCGGCACCGTCTATCGCTACTTTCCATCGAAGGCGCACCTGGTCGCCGAGCTAATTTCGGCGAGCGCGGATCGCGAGGTCGCCGCCATGCGCGCGGCGGCCGATGCCGCACCAGGTCCCTTGTCGGCGCTTGCCGCCTGTCTCGCCACGTTTGCCTCGCGCGCGCTGCATGAGCGCGGACTTGCCTGGGCGGTGATCGCCGAACCGATCGATGCCGATATCGATGCCTTGCGTTTGGAATTCCGGCGCGCACTGTCGACTGAAATCGAGATGCGCATCCGAACGGCCATTGCCGGCGGCCATTTACCGGATCAGGACGCGCGCGTCGCCGCGCCTGCAATTCTGGGCGCGCTGCTGGAGGGCCTGCTCGGGCCGTTGGCGCCGCCTGCCGCGGCCGACGCCGGCGGCGCTCGCGAGGCGGTACAGACAATTACGTTGCTTGCATTGCGATCGTTGGGCGTCGTCGATGCGCGCGCGCGCGGTCTCGTCGCACAGTGCGTGCTGCCTTAAGTTTTTTCAGTGCGTGGTGAGTGCCGGTAATTCGTGCAGCGGCAGCGTGGCCACTTTCACGCCGCGTTCGCTGGCGTCTTCAGCCACATGGAACCCAAGCTCGGCGCACATCTGCAGCATGGTGACGTTATCCGCCAGCACCTGTCCGTGCACGGTTTCCAGGCCCTTTTCCTGGGCGTAGGCGATCATGTGCTTCATCATCATCCAACCCAGCCCGTGACCTTTAAGTTGTGACCGCACGAGAATGGCGAATTCGCCGCCTTCGCCGTTCGGGTCATCATGCAGGCGCACGACGCCGAGCATGCGGCCGCTCGCCTCCGCGATAGCAATGAAAGCCATGGCGTGTTCCGGGTCGTAATGAATGAGCTTGTCGATCAGCTCGGGATTGACCTCGCGCATCGGTGCAAAGAAGCGCAACCGTAAATCATCGGGGGTAACTTCGGCGAGAAAGTCGGGATAGAGCCTGGCGTCCTCGACCTTGAGGGGCCGAATGAACACCTTTTCTCCGTCGCGCAACGTGACGTGGTTTTCGAGCATTTAGTCATCACACTCCGCTCGTCCCCGCGCATAGCCGTCCGAATGACCGCGTGCTTCGCACGCCTCTGCGGGGACCCAGGGCCGAGCAAATGCAGTTTACCGCATCTGGACTCCCGCTTGCGCGGGAGTGAGCGGATTTATGGCGGTCAATGCGACATCAGCACCGGAACCGTCATCGCCTCAAGCAAGCCGCGGGTCGCGCCGCCGAGGATAAATTCGCGCAAGCGAGAGTGTCCGTATCCACCCATCACAATCATGTCTGCGGAGGAATCGGCTGCGTAAGAGAGGATCGTGGACGGTACATCGATCTCGGGCGAGGTGATCCGCTTGACGTCCACCTTGAGGCCGTGACGCGCGAGATGCTGGCCAAGATCGGCGCCGGGTATTTCATCTTTCTTGCCCGGTTTGTCGGCGACGATGACGACCTCGACCTGCTTTGCCTTTTTCAGAAATGGCATGGCGTCGGCAACGGCGCGTGCAGCGGCCCGGCTGCCATCCCAGCACACCATGATACGGTCGAGTTTCATTCCGCCTTTCTGGATGTAGGGCACGAAGATCACCGGCCGGCCGGATTCGAACAACACGCCCTCGTCAACGACTTCGTCGGGCAATGACTTCTGCCGTTCCGGTTGACCCACGATGACCAGGTCGAAGCGCCGGCCGATGCGGCCGATCTGGTCGGCGGCGCCGGAAATGCTGGCGCTGATGGTGCGGGTCTCGCCTGAAACGCCGGTCCGTTTGACAGCCTGCTCGAAGCGGCTGACGGCGGTGCTGGCTTTCTTGTTCGATTCCGAACGCTGACTCTCAATGATCTCGGGTGGAATGCCACCCATCACCGTACCGGGGATCACCGGCTCATAGGAGACGGCGATGCCAAGGACATGGGCCCCAAAGGCCTCCGCAGCTGAAATGGCATAGTCACCAGCCGGGTCGTGCGTGCCCAGGCCGAGATTGACGACAATATCCTTGATCATGATGTAGATCTCCTGACCGAGCCAGAACGCTCGACGGTGTGATGATGCCTGTCGCCCCCGCCGGTGC
The DNA here is from genome assembly GCA_963810125.1 of uncultured Alphaproteobacteria bacterium. GTDB lineage: Bacteria > Pseudomonadota > Alphaproteobacteria > Rhizobiales > Xanthobacteraceae > Pseudolabrys. Next base: position 170,842 of record CAWEMK010000003.1, on the reverse strand, counting down.
CTTGACCAAGGTCAAATGCCCAACACCCATGCAAAACGATTGTTTGTTGGGTTATTTAGATCCTACTTCTTTTTCCCGTCGGCGCCGAACTGTTTGAGATAGGCCCACAGATCGTCGGCTTCCTTCTCGTTCTTGATGCCCGGGAAGATCATCTTGGTACTCGGAATCTTGGCGCGCGGGTCCTTGATGTATTCCTTGAAGGTCGCTTCGTTCCAGGTAAGTCCTGAATTCTTGTTTGCATCCGAATAGTTGTAATCGGGTGCCGTTCCGGAATGGCGGCCGTCCAATCCGTTGAGCTCGGGACCTACTTTGTTCTTCGCGTCTTCACCGATCGAATGGCAGGGAAAGCATTTTTTGAACGACTGTTCGCCGGCAGCGACATCATCCGCGCGCGCACCTTGAGTCAACGCGGCCACGACGATGGCCGCCGCAAGGACCGATTTCATTAATTCACTCCCTCGTGATGTGAGCCGCCCCGTAGCCAACGCCGGCGGGCCCGGACTGGTTTCCATCGGGTTGTGCCAGCCCTATGTGTAATGCGTCAAATGGCTGGTATCGTGACTTGAGAATGAGCCGGGAGTTTTGTTCGTGTCCGTGAAAATGCCGGAGGCAGATCAGGCCGTCCTGGGCCGCCGCGCGCGTATCGTCGCGGCCCTGCGGACGATCGTTCCCGGCGAGGGCGTGATCGACGCAGAGCGCGAAATGCGACCCTATGAAAGCGACGGGCTGACCGCCTACCGTCAATTGCCCATGGTTGTCGTGCTTCCGGAGACCACCCAGCAGGTCGCCGAGGTGCTGCGCTATTGTCACGGTGAGGGCATCAAGGTTGTGCCGCGTGGCGCCGGCACGTCGCTCTCCGGCGGCGCGCTTCCGCTCGTCGACGGCGTGCTGCTCGGAATGGCCAAGTTCAATCGCATCCGGGACATCGACTTCGACAATCGCGTCGTCGTTGCGGAGCCGGGGGTCACTAATCTTGCGGTGAGCAACGCCGTTGCGCATGCGGGATTCTACTATGCGCCGGATCCATCCTCGCAGATTGCCTGCACCATCGGCGGCAACGTGGCGGAGAATTCCGGCGGCGTGCATTGTCTGAAATACGGCATGACCACCAACAACGTGCTTGGCTGCGAGATCGTGCTGATCACCGGCGAAATTCTTCGGCTGGGCGGCAAACATCTCGACGCTTCGGGATACGACCTGCTCGGCGTGATTACAGGCTCCGAAGGTCTGCTGGGCGTTGTCACCGAAGTGACCGTACGAATTTTAAAGAAACCGGAGACCGCGCGCGCGCTTTTGGTCGGCTTTCCGTCGTCGGAAGACGCCGGCGAATGCGTCTCGCGCATCATCGGCGCCGGGATCATTCCCGGCGGCATGGAAATCATGGACGGCCCGGCGATCGCGGCGGCGGAGCAGTTCGTCCATGCCGGCTATCCGCTTGATGTCGAAGCGCTGTTGATTGTCGAGCTCGACGGCCCTGCGCCCGAAGTCGACCATCTGATCGAGCGCGTCGAAAAAATCGCGCGCGAGTGCCGCGCTGTATCATGCAAGGCCTCGCGCAACGAAGACGAACGGCTGCTGTTCTGGGCGGGACGCAAGGCCGCGTTCCCCGCTGTCGGCCGCATCTCGCCGGATTACTACTGCATGGATGGCACCATTCCGCGCGCGCAGCTGCCGCGGGTGCTCAAGCGCATCCGCGAGCTGTCGGAGAAATACGGTTTGCGCGTGGCCAACGTGTTCCACGCCGGCGACGGTAATCTGCACCCGCTCATTCTCTATGATGCCAATGTGCCGGGCGAACTGGAAAAGACCGAGGAATTCGGCGCGGAAATCCTCAAGCTCTGCGTCGAGGTCGGCGGCGTGCTGACCGGCGAGCACGGCGTCGGTGTTGAAAAACGCGACCTGATGCCGGTGATGTTCTCCGAGATCGACCTCAACCAGCAGCAACGCTTGAAGTGTGCCTTCGACGCCAAAGGCCTGCTCAACCCCGGCAAGGTGTTTCCGCAGCTGCACCGCTGCGCCGAACTGGGCCGGCTGCACGTTCACGCCGGCAAGCTGCCGTTCCCCGATATTCCAAGGTTCTGATCATGCGTTTCGGACTGTTCTGTTCGCCCAAAGCCGACCTTCCAGGCTTCGGTCCAGAGACCGGCCGCGGCTTTTTTGACTATCTCGACTTCAACGTCGAAGCCGAGGCGCTGGGTTTTCATTCGAGCTTTTCGGTCGAGCACCATTTCAGTGGCTGGAACCAGGTGTCTTCCACCCTGATGCTGCTGACCGCCCTGGCGATGCGCACAACGACGTTGCGGCTTGGCACAGCGGTGATCGTACCGCCGTGGCACAATCCGATACTCCTCGCCGAAGAAGCCGCGACGCTCGATCTTCTCTCAAAGGGCCGCCTCGATCTCGGCATCGGCAAGGGGTACCGGCACAGCGAGTTCAAGGGTTTCCAGATCGCGCCGGAAGAAGCCGAAGCGCGTTTCGAGGAAGCGGTCGAGGTGATGCTGCGTGCCTGGACGACGCGCGAACGTTTCTCGCACAAAGGCCGCTTCTGGCATTTCGAGGACGTCGTGGTCGAGCCACCCCCTGCGCAACGTCCGCATCCGCCGCTCTGGGTCGCCGCAGGCAATCCACATACGATCAAGCGCGCTGGCGCGCGCGGCTTCAACCTCATCCTCGATCAATATGCGTCGCCTGCGACGCTGGGCGAGCGCATCGCCATTTACCGGGTTGAGCGTGAGGCGAACGGGCTTGGATTCGATCCAATGCAGGTGACCGTTGCACGTCAACTTTATGTGGCGAAGGATAGAGCCGATACCGAAGCCGCGCTTGTCCGTCAGGCCGAATACACCAAACGCACGGTCGACATATCGCGCATGCCCGGCGGCAAGCCGGGCGCCCACGTGCTGGCCTATGCCGACAAGGCCGGCGCGACGGAAGAGAACGCGCTCTACGGCACGCCGGACGAGATTGCGCGCATGATCGAGACGCTGCGCGATGCGGGCGTCGGCTATGTGTTGCTCACGATTGCAGGTGGCGTCGACCAGTTGCGCCGTTTTGCGCGCGAGATCATGCCGGCCTTTGTGCGCGAGCCCGCCGCGCGGGCGGCCGAATGACCGAAATGTGCAATGGCTGACACGCTCAAACCCCGCGACGCCAAGGAAGTCGAGGACGCCGTGCGTTGGGCGCTCGGCAACGACAAGGCCCTGGAACTGGCCGGGCAGGGGACCAAGCGCGCCATCGGCCGGCCGAGCCAGACCGATCTGACGCTCGACCTTTCGGGTCTCACTGGCGTTACGCTTTACGAGCCCGCCGAACTGGTGCTGTCGGCGCGCGCGGGCACGCCGATTGCGGAGATCGAGGCGCTGCTCGACAAGAACAAACAAGAGCTTGCTTTCGAACCGATGGACTATGGGCCGCTGCTTGGCGGTGACGCGAATGGCGGTACGCTGGGTGGCGCGATCGCCGCCAATCTGTCCGGTCCGCGCCGCATCAAGGCCGGCGCCGCGCGCGATCATTTCCTCGGCGTGACCGCCATCACCGGCCGCGGTGAGACGATCAAGTCCGGCGGGCGCGTGGTGAAGAACGTCACCGGCTACGACCTCTGCAAGTTGCTCGCGGGATCCTGGGGCACGCTCGCCGCTATGACCGATGTCACGGTCAAGGTTCTTCCGCAGGCCGAAACCGAGGCGACCGTGCTTGTCACTGGCCTCGCCGACCCGCGCGCATGCGCCGCCATGGCTGCCGCGTTGGGCTCGTCGAGCGATGTCTCCGGCGCCGCACATTTGCCCGATCATGTCGCGTCGTGGTTCGATGGTTTGCCCCGGACGGAAGCGTCAACCGTGCTCAGACTGGAAGGCTTCGCGCCGTCAGTTGAGCATCGCAAGGCGGCGCTCGCCAAGCTCATGAAGAGCTTTGGGCCGGTTTCGCTGATTGAGGAAAAGGAATCGCGCGCCTTGTGGCGAAGCGTCCGGAATGTGCAGCCATTTGCCGCCGAGGCCGCGCGATCGCGCCCGCTCTGGCGCATTTCGGTCGCGCCGGGTCAAGGACACGAAATTGCCGCCGCGATTACGCCGGCAGCGCAGATGTTTTACGACTGGGCCGGAGGCCTCATCTGGGTGGCAATGCCATCCGCCGCCGAGCCGGACGCCGCTGCGATCCGCGGCGCGACGGCAGCCCTTGGCGGACATGCCACGCTCGTCCGCGCGCCCACGGCGGTGCGTGCCGCGATGGACGTCTTCGCGCCGGAAGAACCCGCGTTGCATGCGCTGACCAAGCGCGTGAAGGAGAGTTTCGACCCGAAGGCCGTACTCAATCCTGGTCGCATGTGGGCGGGGGTGTAGCGCATGCAAACCTCCTTCACACTCACGCAGTTGCTCGATCCGCAGGTCGCTTCATCGGAGAAAATTCTTCGCGCCTGCGTGCACTGCGGTTTCTGCACAGCGACGTGTCCGACATATGTCCTGCTTGGCGACGAACTTGATTCCCCGCGCGGGCGCATCTACCTGATCAAGGAGATGCTCGAACAGGACAGGCCGGCAACGCGCGAGGTGGTCAAACACATCGATCGTTGCCTGTCGTGCCTTGCCTGCATGACCACTTGTCCCTCGGGCGTGAACTACATGCATCTCGTCGATCACGCCCGCGAGCATATCGAGAAAACGTACAAGCGCCCGCTGGCCGACCGCTTCATGCGCGGGCTGCTCGCGCGCGTGCTGGTCGATCCGGCGCTGTTCCGGCTGGCCGTCGTTGCCGGCCTCGTCGGGCGGCCACTGGCGCCTGTGTTTGATCTTCTCGGGCTCCATCGGATGGCGGCCATGCTCCGCCTGACGCCGCACCGCAAGCCTGCGCCGCCGGTCGATCGCGTCGGCAAGGTCTATCCGGCGGAAGGAACACAGCGTGGCCGGGTGGCGCTGTTGTCCGGCTGCATCAATCCGGTGCTGGCGCCATCAACCAACGAAGCCGCCATTCGTCTGCTCAATCGCCACGGGATCGAGGTAGTCGTCGCAGCCGGCGAAGCGTGTTGTGGGTCGCTTGCTCACCACATGGGTCGCGAGGATGAAGCGATGGCGCGAGCCCGCAACAACATCGACGCGTGGATGCGCGAGTTCGAAGGCGCGGGCCTCGACGCCATTCTCGTCACCGTTTCCGGCTGCGGCACGACGCTCAAGGATTACGGCTTCTTGTTTCGTAACGATCTGGTTTATGCCACCAAGGCCGCGCGCGTTTCTGCGCGCGCCCGCGACATCTCCGAATATCTGGCAACGCTCGATTTGCGGAAGTCAGGCACGGCCAGGCCGCTCACGATCGCTTATCACGGCGCGTGCTCGCTGCAGCATGGACAAAAAGTCATCCGTGAGCCGAAGGATTTGCTCTCCAGATCCGGCTTCGTTGTGAAGGATGTGCCGGAAGGCCATTTGTGCTGTGGCTCGGCGGGCACTTACAACATTCTCCAGCCGGCACTGGCAGAGCAGCTGCGCGCACGCAAGGTCGCCAACATCGAAAGTGTTGCGCCGGATGTGATCGCGGCCGGCAACATCGGGTGCATCACCCAGCTTGCGGCCGGCACCGGCATTCCGGTCGTGCACACGGTCGAATTGCTCGATTGGGCAACCGGCGGCCCAGTGCCGGAGGCGCTTGTGGTGCTGGCGAACAATGAATGACCGGCGTCCTAAGAGTTACGACAGAGGCTCTGCCGCGTTGCACCATACCCCCGATTGCATCAACAAGACGGGCCGCATAGCATGCGATCCATGAGACGACCGCGGCTGTAAGGGCCGGAACTCTTTAGGATTTTTACGAACAAGCCATAAGGGAGGCCGCAATGCCGGCGACTTACAAAATTCTGATCATGGGCGCGTCCTATGGGTCGCTGCTTGCCTCCAAGATCATGTTTGGCGGCCACTCCGTCCATCTGATTTGCCTGCCGGCGGAAGCGGACCTGATCAACGCGGAAGGTTTCCGCGTGCGCATGCCGGTGAAAGGCCGCAAGGACCAGATCGAGATCGACTCGCGCAAGCTGCCCGGCAAGGTCACGGCGGGTGGCGCTGCCGGCGTCAATCCGAAAGATTACGATCTCGTCGGGCTCGCGATGCAGGAGCCGCAATACCGCTCACCCGGTGTGCGCGAATTGCTCGATGCGGTGGCGAAATCGAAAGTGCCATGCATGTCGATTATGAACATGCCGCCGCTGCCATACGTGAAACGTATCCCCGGCCTCAACTACGATGCGCTCAAGCCCGCTTATACCGATCCGACGGTGTGGGACAATTTTGAACCGGGATTGTTGACTCTGTGCAGCCCCGATCCGCAGGCGATCCGTCCGCCCGAGGAAAAGGTCAACGTGTTGCAGGTGACGCTGCCAACAAATTTCAAGGTCGCCAAGTTCGACAATGACTTGCACACCGCGATCCTGCGCCAGATCGAGAAAGACATCGACGCCGTGCGCTTCGATACCCCTGAAGGAAAGATCGAATTGCCGGTAAAATTGCGCGTGCACGATTCCATCTTCGTGCCGCTCGCGAAATGGTCGATGCTGCTCGCCGGCAACTATCGCTGCATCACCAAAGACGGCATGCGCACCGCGCAAGAGGCGGTGCATTCGAATATCGAGGAGTCGCGCTCGGTCTACAACTTCGTGTTCGATCTCTGCGTCAAGCTTGGCGCGGCGCCGAGCGATCTTGTGCCGTTCGAAAAATATGCGGCGGCGGCGCAGAGTCTGACGCGTCCGGCTTCGGCAGCGCGCGCGCTGCAAAATGGTGCGCCGAATATCGAACGCGCCGACAAGCTGGTGCAGCTGATCGCCAAACAGAAGGGTCTGAGCCACCCGGTGATCGATGCAATTGTCGCGCTGGTCGACTCGCGCCTAGAGGCCAACCGCAAAAAGGCGGCGGCGGCTTAAAAACGTCGATTCGGATCGGCCGGAAAATCGTTTGTCTGCAAACGTTGGGGTGTGGAAAACCCGGCCTTTTCGGCCGGCGATACGACCTTTGGTGCCCGCAAAAGAGCGGTCATCGGTCCCAATTTGTGACATTCACGCAACAGCTGCCGGCTTTCTGTCGACAAAGGCCTGATTCGCCTAAAAAGGCGGCAGTTGCCACCGTTTTTGGCTTGCCGCGAGGGGTCGCCACAGGTCTAAATTTGCGTGTTAATGCAGTCAAAACGCATACAGACCAATCACCGCCCGGGGACATCTGCGGTTCTGTAGGCAAGCAAAGGGGATCGGCCGGAACTCTCGGGCCGATCGAATTAAAAGGGGCAGACCTAATGAAGAAAGTTGTGTTGTCGGTTGTCGCGGCGCTGGCAGTTTCTGCTGCTGTGCCCGCATTTGCGGCTGACATGCCGGTGAAAGCCGTTAAGGCTGCTCCGGCTGCGGAACCGAGCCCGTGGGATATCGCCTTCGGCGCGGCCATCATGAATGACTACGTATTCCGCGGCGTGACCCAGTCGGGCCATCGTCCGTCGGTCGCGGCTTATTTCGAGCCGCGCTACAACATCAATTCGAATTGGCAGCTCTACGCCGGCCTGTCTGGTGAGAGCATCAAGTTCGCCAACAACGCGGCGGCGGAAATCGACATGTACGGCGGCGTTCGGCCGACGTTCGGTCCTTTGGCCTTCGACTTCGGGCTTTGGTACTACTACTACCCAGGTGGAAACTGTTACCAGGTTGCCGGCGTAGATCCGGCCTGCACGGGTGTGATCCCGGTGCAAGGCAACGTGATCAAGTCTGTCAACAGCTTCTACGAACTCTATGCCAAGGTTGCGTACACTTGGACCGATTGGGTCTTTGGCGGAAACTTCTATTATTCGCCAAACTTCCTGAACAGCGGTGCTGAAGGTGAATATCTCTCCGGCACGATCAAGTTCACCGCGCCCGAGAAAATGGCCCTTGGTCCGTTGGGCTGGTACGTGTCGGGTGAGTTCGGCCATCAATGGCTGGGCACCAGCGATCGTTTCTACGCTTGCACGACCGGCATGGGCTGCCTTGTGAATAGCCCGAACGGCATCAACTACAAGGACTATAACACTTGGAACGTCGGCCTAGGTTTGACCTGGAAGGTGTTCACCCTCGATCTGCGTTACAGCGACACGGATCTCAACAAGGGTGACTGCAACGCCTTCACCAGCGATCCGACCGCGACCGGTGTTTCCAACGTGACCGCTATCAACGCCGGCCCGGGCTCCAGCTGGTGCGGTGCGACCTTCATCGCCAAGCTGTCTGCCGACCTTACGCTCGGCAGCCTGAAGTAAGCTGAACTGAAAGTCTGTCCCTGAAGGGGCGGCGGCCGTGACCGGTCGCCGCCCTTTCTCTTTTGCCGGTCCGCGTTTCTTGCCTTAGGTCGCCGGTTTGAGGTTTGCCTCTTGCACGGCGAAATGATCGCCGTCCCGGTTGAACGCCAGCCGGCGCTGATGGAAAGCCGCAAGTGTCGCGCGGTGTCCGATCGAAACTATGGTCGTCTTGGCGAGCCGTTGCTCGAGGAGTTGATAAACGGTGGCCTCCGCCGGCTCATCCAGTGAAGCGGTTGCTTCGTCCAGAAACAGATAGTCCGGTGCATAGAGCAGCGCGCGCGCGATCCCCAGCCGCTGCTGCTCGCCGAGCGACAGCATGCGGTTCCAGTGCGCTTCCTCCTCGATGCGATCGGCGAGTGCGGGCAGGCCGACCGCGGCAATAAGCTCCGCGACACGGCCGGCATCGAAACTGCCCGGCTCGGCCGGATAGGCGACAGCATCGGCCAGCGGTGCGATCGGGAAATACGGCCGCTGCGGCAGGATCATCATCCGCGCACCTTTCGGCACCGTGATGGTGCCTTCGCCAAACGGCCAGACACCGGCGAGGGCGCGGAACAATGTTGATTTGCCGGCGCCGGAAGGTCCGCTCACCAGCACGCGTTCGCCGAGCTTGATTGAAATCTTGCTGGCGCTGACCAGCGGTTTTCCATTCGGAAGCCGCACGGCCAGATCGTCGAAGCTCACGGCGCTCGCATTTCCCGGCACCAGTGTAATGGCAGGCGGTGTATTCGCAGCCGCTTTCGCGGCCGCAATCGACTCATCAAATCCGGCCAACCGTTCGACCACTGCGAGCCACTCGGCAAGTTGCCGATAGACCGTGATGAAGAATGATAGCGCGCCCTGCACGCTGCCGAACGCCGATGCCGTCTGCATCAACCCACCAAGCTGGATCGAGCCAGCAAAATAGGCCGGACTCACAACGACAAACGGGAATACCGACGAGACCTGACTGTAGCCAGCGGTAAGAAATGTAAGCTTCTTCTGCCGCGACATGATCGCAAGCCAATTCGCCACGACTTTGCTGAACCTGGTCAGGAGCCGGTCGCGTTCCGCTTGTTCGCCATCGAGCAGCGCGATCTGCTCGGAATTCTCGCGCACGCGAACCAGGTTGAATCGGAAATCCGCTTCGTAGCGTTGCTGCTGGAAATTGAGCGCGGTCAGGGCGCGGCCGACCAAATGCGTCAGCGCCGTGCCGATAATCGCATAGATCAACGCCGCCCAGAACAGGTAGCCAGGAATCGCCCACGTAGTACCGAACAGCTGAAGAGGAGCAGTTCCCGACAGACTCCAAAGGATGACCGCAAAAGAACCGAGCGTCACGACGGAGTTGAGTAAACCGAGCCCGATCGGCAAGACTCCGATGCCGGTTGTACCGGCATCGATGAATTGTTTGACGTCCTCGGCAATGCGCTGGTCGGGATTGTCGGCTGCATCGCCAAGGAGCTGCATCCGGTAGTGATTGGCGCCGGTCAGCCAATGGTCGAGATAGGTTTGCGTCAACCAGCGCCGCCAGCGGATCTGCAGCCATTGATTGAGATAGAGCTGGTAGACGGCGAGCAGAATATAGATCGTGGCGAGCACGCAAAAATAGCCGAGCTGATAGACGAACGCGCTCCAGTTCTTGTCCTGCAGGGCGTTGTAGAATGTGTTGTTCCAGGAATTGAGCAGGACATTGATCCCGACGATCGACAGTTCGATTGCAACGACGGCGGCTAACAAGATGCGTCCGGGCCAGCGATCTTCTGAATAGAAATAGGGGCTGGCAATTCGCCACACGATCGCGAGCGTCGAGAAAATACCTCTCACGGAAAGTCTCCTGATGTGTGCCGGCAATATCGGGTGCAGCCCTCAGAGCGTTGCACAATCGCCCGGATCTCTGATGGCCTATGCTGCTTTAGTACAGGCTACTATTGAATCCCATTGTTTTTGCTGGGTGATTAGTGTTCCCCATTGCTGATATCACCAGCATATTTTCAGCCAGGCGTTGTCGGTCGCCCCGGTTCGTTACAAACTGACGATTGCGCTCAACGCGCAAACCAGCCGGGCAATTCGACAATACGAACGCGGCAAAAAACCGGCGGCATCTGGGGAGAAAAGCCATGTGGAATCAAGTTTACAATCCGTTCAATAACGCGGTTCTGTCGACAATCGCCGCGGCATTGCCGGTCGTAACGCTGCTGGTGCTCATCGCGTCCAACAAGGTGAAAGCACATTTCGCCGCGATTATTGCGCTGATCGTCGCGAATTTTGTCGCGATTGTCATTTTCACGATGCCTGCCGACATGTCGCTGCGCGCGACTGTACTCGGCATCGTGACCGGGTTCTTCCCAATCGGCTGGATCGTGCTCAACGTTATCTTTCTCTACCGCCTGACCGTGGAAAAGGGCGTGTTCGAAACGCTGCAAAACACGATCGGCGGCGTCACGAAAGACCGGCGCTTGCAGTTGCTGTTGATCGCCTTTTCGTTTGGCGCCTTCTTCGAGGGCGCATCCGGCTTCGGCACACCAGTGGCCGTGACGGGCGCAATTCTGATCGGGCTTGGCTTCTCGCCGTTGGCTGCGTCCGGGCTCTCATTGATCGCCAATACGGCGCCCGTTGCTTACGGCGCTCTCGGTACTCCGATTCAGGGTCTTTCCAGCGTGACGGGCATCGATCCATTTCTGCTCGGCGCCATGGTCGGTCGCCAACTCCCGTTCTTTTCGTTGATCGTGCCGTTCTGGCTGATCTGGGCCTTTGCGGGCTGGAAGGGCATGAAGGACATCTGGCCGGCCATATTGGTCACCGGTGTGTCGTTTGCGATCCCGCAATTCCTGATCTCCAACTTCATCAATCCCTGGATCGTCGATATCGGGGCTTCTCTGATCTCGATGGCCTGCCTCGTGCTCTTCCTGCAGGTCTGGCGACCGAAAGTAATATGGACGTCGCCGGCGCTGCGCAGTCACGATCCATCCGTAGGTAAGCCGCCACCGAAATCCACCCGGAAGCCGACAACCGCGCAGGTGTGGATGTCGCTGCTGCCGTGGATCATCGTCTGCGCCATCCTGCTGCTGTGGGGGACAAACTGGTTCAAGGGTCAGGTCAATCCCTGGGCGACCTGGAACTATGCGGTTCCCGATCTGCACAACATGATCAACAAGGTTGCGCCGATCGTTCCGACACCGACCAAGGAAGGCGCGGTCTTCTCGTTCACCTGGCTCTCATATACCGGCTCGGGCATGCTCATCGCCGCGATCATCTCGGGCTTCCTCATGGGCTTCACGCCCGCTGGCCTCGTGAGAGCGTATGGTCAGACCATCAAGGTCTGCGCCTATTCACTGATCACCATCTCGGCGATGCTGGGCATCGGCACCCTGACGCGCTTGTCGGGGATCGATGCCACGCTGGGTTTGGCCTTCGCAGCGACCGGGGTGCTTTATCCCTTCTTCGGGACCTTGCTTGGGTGGCTTGGCGTCGCCCTGACAGGTTCGGATACCGCGTCGAACATCCTGTTCGGCAACCTGCAGAAGATCACGTCCACCCAGCTTGGCATTTCGCCGATCCTGATGGCCGCAGCAAACTCTTCAGGCGGCGTCATGGGCAAAATGATCGACGCACAATCGATCGTCGTCGCATCCACGGCGACCAACTGGTTCGGGCATGAAGGCACGATCTTGCGGTTTGTCTTCAAGCACTCGATTGCGTTGGCCTGCCTGGTCGGCATCCTTGTAATGCTGCAGGCTTACGTCTTTACCGGCATGATCGTGAAGTGATTTTTCCGCCGGCAACCGCGTCTCCTGACATCGCCCCGCGCCCGCAAGGCGCGGGGCTTTTTCTAGGGCATTGCGAACGGCCCTTCGGCGGGTCTAAGCGAATTCCTGTGCTTTTACCGACGGGTGGGCAGGCCTCCGGCCGGATTTCGGCTTGTCGTCCGCGCAAAATAGTTACAGACTAAAGGCGAGGGTACTGGTGTTAGTACTTCCAAAAGCTGAATAATCAGCGACAAACGATATCACGGGGAGGGCAATGAAATGGACAATCATCAAGGGCGTAATTCGACTGCGAGCCGCCGTAAGTTCCTGGGCGGCGCCGCCGTCGCGGGCGTTGCTGCGGTAACCGCACCGTCCGTCGTCAAGGCGCAGGGACCGATCAATATGCGGTTCCAGAGCACCTGGCCGTCGAAGGATATCTTCCACGAATACGCGCAGGACTTCGGCAAGCGCATCACCGACATGACCGGTGGCGATCTCAAAATCGAGGTGCTCCCGGCGGGAGCCGTGGTGCCGGCGTTCGGCCTGCTCGACGCGGTGTCGAAAGGCGTGCTCGACGGTGGCCACGGTGTGCTCGTGTATAGCTACGGCAAAAACACCGCGCTTGCGCTGTGGGGCTCGGGCCCGGGTTATGCGATGGACGCCAACATGCTGCTCGCCTGGCACAAATACGGTGGCGGCAAAGCACTGCTTGAGAAGATCTACGCGACCATCGGCGCCGATGTCGTGTCGTTCCCCTATGCACCGCTGTATTCGCAGCCGCTCGGCTGGTTCAAGAAGCCGATGCAATCAGTCGACGATTTCAAAGGGCTGAAATATCGCACGGTCGGTATCTCCATTGACCTGTTCACCGCCATGGGCGCAGCTGTCAACGCGCTCCCCGGCGGCGAAATTGTCGCGGCGATCGACCGTGGCCTGCTCGATGCGGCCGAATTCAACAATGCGTCGTCGGACCGCGCGCTCGGATTTGCCGACGTCTCGAAGGTCTGCATGTTGCAGAGTTATCACCAGAACTCGGAGCAGCTCGAGATCAGCTTCAACAAGACGAAGTTCAAGGCTCTGCCGCCAAAAATGCAGGCGCTCATCGAGGGCGCCGTCGAAGCTTGTTCGCAGGACATGATGTGGAAAGCGATCGACCGCAACTCGCAGGACTACATCACGCTGCAAACGCAGGACAAGGTGAAGTTCTACAGGACGCCGGATTCGATCCTCAGGGCGCAACTCGACCTGTACGACGAGATCACGAAGAAATACATAGGTACCAATCCGCTCTTCAAGGAGATCATCGCCTCACAGCTTGCGTTCGCAAAACGCGCGACGCAGTGGGAGCAGGACTACATCACGCCGCGCAAGATGGCGTTCGATCACTACTTCGGGCCGAACGCTAAATCGCCGATCTAACGGCGTTACGAACTGGCAAAGCACCATTCCGCAGGGGTACGGAATGGTGCTTTGTTCTTGAAAACCTCCCCCATAAACGGCGAATAAAAATGAACGTCCAAAGCGTTCTGCACACAATTGACGGCATCAGCACGTGGGTCGGCAAGGCAGCCGCCTGGCTGATCATGATTCTCATGAGCGTCGTCTGTATCGAGGTCATCAAGCGTTATCTGCTGAATGCGCCGACCGCATGGATTTTCGATCTCGACAACATGCTGTATGGCTCGTTGTTCATGCTGTGCGGCGCCTACACGCTGGCGCAAAACGCTCACGTGCGCGGTGATTTCCTCTACAGTTCGATGCGGCCCCGCACGCAGGCGTCACTCGACATTGTGCTCTATCTCGTCTTCTTCGTTCCGGGAATTGCGGGGCTGATCTTCGCCGGTTCATTTTATGCCGCCAATTCCTGGCGCATTGCCGAGCATTCGAACGTCACCTCCAACGGGCCGCCGGTCTACCACTTCAAGACTGTCATCCCGATCGCGGGCGCGCTGGTCATGCTGCAAGGCGTTGCCGAGATCGTTCGCTGCATTGTCTGTCTGAGGACCGGCGTATGGCCGAGCCGCTTGCATGACGTCGCCGAAATCGACGTGATCGAAGAACAGCTCGCGCACAGCGAATATGTAGACGAAGAGTCGCGCAAAATCGCGATCGAACGCGCCAAGGAGATCGATGAGACCGCGCGCCAGCGCGGCATGGGCGGGGATATGAACACATGAGTGACCCAGCACTCGGGCTCACGATGCTCGCCCTCATCGTGGTTGTGATCATGATGGGGTTTCCGACGGCCTTCACGCTGATGGGCCTCGGAATGTTCTTCGGCTTCATCGCCTTTTACGATCCCACGCATCTCTTCACCGACAACAAGGTGTTCGAGCTGATCGTGCAGCGCACCTATGGCGCGATGAACAACGACGTTCTCATCTCGATTCCGTTGTTCGTCTTGATGGGCTACGTGATGGAGCGCGGCGCGCTGGTCGACAAGATGTTCTATTCGATCCAGCTGGCGTTCCGCAAAGTGCCTGCATCACTCGCCGTGGCAACGCTGATCGTGTGCACATTCTGGGGCATCGCTTCCGGCCTGGTGGGCGCGGTAGTGGTCCTGATGGGCGTTATCGCCTTCAACCCGATGTTGCGCGCCGGTTATGACGTGAAACTTGCTTCCGGCGTGATCACGGCGGGCGGAACGCTGGGCATTCTCATCCCGCCGTCGGTGATGATCATCGTCTACGCGGCAGTGGCCGGACAATCGGTGGTGAAGCTTTACGCGGCGGCCATGTTCCCGGGCTTCTTCCTGTCGTTCCTCTACCTCATCTACATCATCGGCTGGGCGATGCTTAACCCGAAGATCGCGCCGCCGCTCCCGGAGGACCAGACGCGCGTTCCCGTTCCTGACTGGATGCGAAAGCTCAGCGCGACCTATTCGAGAAACGCTTTCATCATGCTGGTGACCGCGCTGTTTTCACCATCACGGGCGCTTGCGATTGAAACGGGCAAGGGGCGTGTCACGTACCTTACGCTCCTGAACAATTTAATCGCTGCCTTGGTGCCGTTCATATTGGTCGGCGGCACGTTGTGGCTGACATATTGGTATGTGGTCATTCACCAGCAAGTGGCGCCTGAAGCGGTGGTCACCGGCGTGCAGCAGCTCGGGACGCCTGGGCTTGCAAAAGGTCCTGCGACAGCCGCCGAACTGGGACCGCCTGACGGCTTCTACCTGTGGTTCGGCATCATCGCAGCGGTCTGCGCGCTGTGGCAGCTCCGCTATTACTGGCGGCTCGATGTAGACCGGCTTGAAGTCATCAAGTTGTTGTCCACCTCGATCATGCCGCTCGGCATCCTCACCGTAGTCGTGCTTGCGGTCATCCTATTCGGCATCACGACGGCGACGGAATCGGCCGGTGTCGGCGCGGCCGGGGCATTCTTGCTGGCGGTTCAGGCTCGCACGCTCGACTGGAAGCGCACCAAGGAAGCGGTATTCCTGACCGCAAAGACGACGGCGATGGTGTGCTGGCTGTTCGTCGGCTCAGCCTTGTTCTCCGGGGTCTTCGCAATCCTCGGCGGGCAGGCGCTGGTCGAGCAATGGGTGCTGTCGTTCAACATGACGCCCATCCAGTTCATGATGCTGTCGCAGGCGATCATCTTCGTACTTGGCTGGCCGCTGGAGTGGACCGAGATCATCGTGATCTTCGTGCCGATCTTCCTGCCGCTGCTCAAGCACTTCAACATCGATCCGGTGCTTTGGGGTACGCTGGTGTTCGTGAATCTGCAGGCGGCGTTCCTGTCACCGCCGGTGGCCATGTCGGCCTTCTATCTGAAGGGCGTCGCGCCCGCGCACGTTACGCTTAACCAGATCTTCAACGGCATGATGCCGTACATGGTCATCGTCATCATCTGCATGGTGATCATGTATTTCTGGCCGGGCATGACACTTTGGTTGCCCAACTACCTTTACGGCAACTGAGACAAGATCGGCATTGCAAATGGACTAAGCGCGCCGGTAATGGTTCTATCGGCGCGCTTATTTCATAGGGAACCTCGAATTGCCCCCGAGCGACATAACCACACTGACGGCGACGGAGGCCGCGCACGAAATTGCGCACGGTGCAATTTCGGCCGAAGAGTTCACGGCGGCCTGTTTGGAACGAATTGCGAAAGTGGACCGTGAGGTCCACGCTTTCATCCATATCGATCCCGAGCACGCGCTGAAGCAAGCCCGCGCGCTCGATCAGAAAAAAGCCAATGGTGAGCGGATCGGCCCACTGCACGGCATTCCAGTCGGCATCAAGGATATTTTCGACACCGCCGACTATCCAACAGAATGCGGATCTCCCATTCTTGCGGGGCGTCGCCCACAGGCCGATGCGGCCGCGGTTCGGCGGCTGCGCGAGGCCGGCGCAGTCATCATTGGCAAAACGGTGACGACCGAATTTGCCTATTTCCATCCCGGCAAGACACGCAACCCGCGCGATTTGAATCGGACGCCAGGCGGTTCGTCGTCAGGGTCGGCCGCGGCCGTCGCTGCCGGAATGGTGCCGCTGGCGATCGGCTCGCAAACCAATGGTTCGATGATCCGCCCGGCCGCGTTTTGCGGTGTCTTTGGCGTCAAGCCCAGCCACGGCCTGATTTCGCGCGCTGGCGCGCTGACCTTGTCGCACAAGCTCGACCACGTTGGGGCCTTTGCGCGTTCGCTCGACGATCTGGCGCTGATTCTTGATGTCTTGGCCGGCGAAGATCCCGCCGATCCGGATTCGCGTCCCTACGCTTCGCCGAGCTTCCGTGCGACGACGGCTGAAGAACCGCCAATTCCGCCAACCTTCACCTTGGTCCGGACCCCGATGTGGGACAAGGCCGACGCAGACGCGCGTAGCGCGTTAGAGGACCTTGCGAAGGAATTGGGCGCGCATGAATTCGATTTGCCGGATTACTACCGCGACGCCTGGAGCGGGTTGCGCGCGATCATGGCCACGGATATGGCGCACAATCTCGGCGCCTTCGTCGATAAAGGCGGTGAGGTCAGCAAGCAGTTTCGCGATCTCATCGCGGAAGGCCGCAAGGTGACGGCCACTGAGTACCTGGCTGCCAAGCGCGATGCACAGCGTTATGCCAACGGGATGGCAACTATTTTCGAGCAACTTTCGGATGCCATCCTGACACTGTCGGCACGGGGCGTTGCTCCGCAGGGCATCGAAGCCACCGGCGATCCCGTATTTTGTACGCTCTGGACACTGACCGGGTTCCCCTCACTCAATCTACCTTTGCTGGCAAACGCTGACGGTCTTCCAATCGGCGTACAGCTGGTGGGCGCGCATGGGCGTGACGAGCGGCTGCTGCGGACAGCGCGCGCCATGATTTAAATGGTTGCCGAGGCGGAATGACGGGCTACGCTTTTGGGCGCGGCGCTGTCGCCGCAGTTCTGGTATTACTGGCGTGCGGCGCGGGCATCCCCGCCGAGACATTCCCGTTCGATCGGGAGCTCTTGCTCGAGGCGCCACCGATGCGACCGGGCAAGCGTATGCCCATCCTTGCCGTGGAGCCGAATGGTAACGCGCGGATTGATCTGTGGTGCAGAACCGTGCCGGCGCGCGTGGACGTTTCCGATGCCACTATCAAGATCGAGGCCGGTCCGCTTCCCGAAGAAATGCCCACCATGCAAAGTGCCGGGCAATGCACGCCCGAACGGGTCCAGGCGGATGAGGAATTTCTAGCGACGCTGACGCAAATGACCGGCTGGCGCCGACTTGGCGACGGCATCGTTCTGGAAGGGCCGAAGACGTTGAAATTCCACGCCAGCGATCATTGATCGCAGCACAGCCCTCGAAACGAAAAGGGCGCGGCCGAGGCCGCGCCCTTGCTTTGCCTGTCGGAAAATCGAACTCCGTTAGAAGCCCATTCCGCCGCCCATGCCACCGCCTTGCGGCATTGCCGGCGCTGGTTCCTTCGGCAACTCGGCGACCATGGCCTCGGTGGTGACCAACAGACCGGCAACCGAGCCCGCATCTTGAAGCGCGGTACGGACGACCTTTGCGGGATCGATGATTCCGGCGTCGACCATGTCGACGTACTTCTCGGTCTGGGCATCGAAGCCGTAGGTTTCGGACTTTTCGTCCATGATCTTGCCAACCACGATCGAGCCTTCCACGCCGGCATTTTCCGCGATCTGGCGGATCGGCGCTTCCAGGGCCTTGAGGACGATGTTGATGCCAGCCTGGACATCCGGGTTTTCGTCGTGGATGCGTCCGACCGCCTTCTTGGCGCGCAGCAGAGCAACGCCGCCGCCTGGCACAATGCCTTCCTCGACCGCGGCACGGGTGGCATTGAGCGCGTCCTCGACGCGGTCCTTCTTCTCTTTCACCTCGATTTCGGTGGCGCCGCCAACGCGGATCACCGCAACGCCGCCCGCCAGCTTGGCGAGACGCTCCTGCAGTTTCTCACGGTCGTAGTCAGAGGTCGTTTCCTCGATCTGCGCCTTGATCTGCTGCACGCGCGCTTCAATTTCAGGCTTCTTGCCTGCGCCATGCACGATGGTGGTTTTTTCCTTCTCGATGATCACTTTCTTGGCGCGGCCGAGCATGGCCGTGGTGACGTTCTCGAGCTTGATTCCAAGGTCTTCGGAGATCAGCTGGCCGCCCGTGAGGATTGCAATGTCCTCCAGCATGGCCTTGCGGCGGTCGCCGAAGCCCGGCGCTTTCACGGCAGCAACCTTCAGGCCGCCGCGCAGCTTGTTGACCACCAGTGTGGCGATCGCTTCGCCCTCGACGTCTTCGGCGATGATGACGAGCGGCTTGCCCGATTGCACGACCGCTTCCAGCACCGGAAGCATCGACTGGAGGCCGGACAGTTTCTTTTCGTGCAGGAGGATGTAGGCATCCTCGAGCTCGGCCAGCATTTTCTCGGCATTGGTGACGAAATAGGGAGAGATGTAGCCGCGGTCGAACTGCATGCCTTCGACGATTTCGACCTCGGTCTCCATCGCCTTGGCTTCTTCGACAGTAATGACGCCTTCGTTGCCGACCTTCTGCATCGCCTTGGCGATCATGCTTCCAATATTGCTGTCGCCATTGGATGAGACGGTGCCGACCTGGGCGACTTCCGCCGAGGAGGAGACCTTCTTCGCGCGCTTCTCGATGTCCTTGACCACCGCGGTGACGGCAATATCGATACCGCGCTTGAGGTCCATCGGGTTCATGCCCGCGGCGACCGACTTGGCGCCTTCCTTTACGATTGCCTGGGCAAGCACCGTCGCCGTGGTGGTGCCGTCGCCGGCGAGGTCGTTGGTCTTTTGGGCAACTTCGCGCACCATCTGTGCGCCCATGTTCTCGAACTTGTCTTCGAGTTCGATATCTTTGGCCACCGTCACGCCATCCTTGGTGATGCGTGGGGCGCCGAATGATTTATCGAGCACGACGTTGCGGCCTTTCGGGCCGAGCGTCACTTTCACAGCGTTGGCGAGAATGTCGACGCCGCGCAACATGCGATCGCGCGCATCGCCTGAAAATTTTACGTCCTTGGCAGCCATTTTAATTTACTCCGTGGATTCGAATGTCACTTAGGCAATCACGCCCATGATGTCAGAACTCCTTCATGATCAGGAGTTCCTCGCCGTCGAGCTTGACTTCCGTGCCCGACCACTTGCCGAACAGCACGCGGTTGCCCGCCTTCACGTCGATCGGAATGAGTTTGCCGCTTTCGTCGCGGGCACCGGGACCGACGGCGATCACCTCGCCTTCCTGCGGCTTCTCCTGGGCGGTGTCGGGAATAATGATGCCGCCTTTGGTCTTCTCTTCGGCGGTGATGCGGCGCACGACCACGCGGTCATGCAGGGGGCGAAACTTGGTTTTGGCCATGGGCGTCCTCGTGGCGCTAGTGCGCGTCTCGTTGAACTGAAATGATCGATTTATCAGGCATTTAGCACTCAGATAGAAAGAGTGCCAACTGCTGCCCGGGAAATATTGCCTTGGCGGCGGGGTGTCAAGGTTGGAGGGCGGGTGATTCTCGCCTCGGACGGCCAAACCGCGCTTGCGCTGCTCGCCGAGGCCCTCCAAAGTCATATGCCTGTCTCAAGGAGCCGGAATGAGCCATCTCCATCGCCGCCCCGTGCTTTCGAGCGCCCTAGCTCTCGCTTTTCTGACGCTGGGGCTTGCGGGCTGTGCCACCGGGCCGCAGCTCGATCAGCCAGCCGCGCCATCAATCGGACCGGCGCTCCCGCCAGCGTTTCCGCCGCAGGACATCGTTGGGCGGTGGGGGCTCGCCGCCTATCACAAGGAAGAGGACCGTCCGCGCACTGAGCAGGCGGCCATCGCTGGCTGCAAGCAACCGTACGTCATCACGCTTGGCCCAAGCGGCGGGGTGATGATGCACCTTGCCGATGAAGCGACGCCGACCGAACTCCGTCTGAAAGGTGCGCCAGGTGGGAAGACCTTTATTGGGCCGGCGGATGGCGAGGCGGGCGGTGCCCAAGACCGCGAAGTGGTTTCCTTCGACGGCCGCGTCCTGATCCTGCGCTGGATGGATTCGGAAGTGCAGGGCCGCTACGGCACCATGGTGTACGTGCGCTGCGGAGGCGAAGGGGCCAAGCGACCGGCGGCCAAACCAAAGCCCAAGCCGAGAACGGCGGCGCCCAGGCCGGCGCAGCCTCCGGTCCAGCAACAACCCCCGCAACAGCAATTCCAGCCGCCGCCAAGACAGTGATCTTTCACAGTCATTGCCGGGCGTCCATGATGCGAACTCAGCAACGGTGAGTTTGCGTAAAGGCTGCACGTCGTGGCCGTTCATCTTGAGTGCGCGGGATTGAGCGCGCGCATGACGCTGTGGTGGCCGGCATGACTTCTCCCCGCGAGTTTATCGAAGGCCCCTGGCGCGCCGTGCCGGTACTCGGCATCACGCAGATTTTGTCCTGGGGCACCATTTTTTACACGCCGGTGCTGATTGTCCCGCTGATCGCCACGGAGCGCGGCTGGTCGATCTCCTTTACGATGGGTGGATTTTCCGTCGGCCTTTTGGTTGCGGGGTTGATCGCGCCCTACGTCGGCCGCTCGATAGATCGCTTCGGCGGACACGTTGTGATGACAATCGGCTCGCTGATCGGCGCACTCGGTCTCTTCCTCATCGTGCATGCAAATCATCCAGCCGCTTACTACGGGGTCTGGATGGTTCTTGGTGTCGGCATGGCGGCGAACCTTTACAATTCCGCATTCGCGACGCTCGGGCGCATATTCGGCATCGCCGCCCGCCGCCCGATCACTGCACTCACGCTCGCAGGCGGATTTGCTTCAACAGTGAGTTGGCCGGCAACGCATTTTCTGCTTGATCGGGTCGGTTGGGGTGGCACCTATTTGCTTTACGCATCGCTCCTGGCCTTTGTTTCCGCGCCACTTCATGCTTTTGCCCTCCCGCGCAACCGCTATGAAGCCGACGTACCGAAGACATCCGAGACGGAGGCAGCGGTAAAGGTGCTGCCACCGCATGGCCTTCCGTTTATTCTGGTGGCCTCGGCCTTCGCTTCCTATGCCTTCATCCCGTCCGGTCTATCGGCGCATTTACTGGCGATCTTTGCGCGCTCTGGCATTGATGCGGGGACGGTCGTCTGGATCGGTGCGCTGTTCGGTCCCGCGCAGGTCGGCGCCCGGCTGATCGAGTTTGCCTTCGGGCGCAACGTACATCCGTTGTGGGTCGTGCGGTTTGCACTCGGCGCGCTGTTGTGCGCATTCGTGATGCTCGCGCTGCTCCACGTATCGGCCGCGACAGCTGCGGCGTTTGCGCTTATGTTCGGTGGTGCCAATGGTCTCGTCACCATCACGCGTGGTGCCGTTCCGCTCGCGTTGTTCGGCGCTTCGGGTTACGGGCGGCTCATGGGCAGGCTCGCCGGTCCATTCCTGCTGATGCAGTCGGCGGCACCGTTGATCATGGCGTTTGTGATCGAACGCGCGTCAGACGCAGCCGCCCTGGCTCTCGCCGCAACTTTCGCAGCAGTTGCGCTGATCTGTTTTGTCTCGCTGCGCCGTCCAGCCTAGGCGAACATCAAGTCGATATCTTGCTGGGTGACGTGACCGGAAGCGCCGTCGAGCCTGGGGCCGTTGATGAGATCGCCAGCATATTTCCGATGCGGCTCTGCCGCGGGCCGACTCGCACCACCGCCGCTTTGAAAACGTTCGATCATCGCGGCCAATTGCTCTTCGACCATCATCAAGGTCGCGATCACCTTGCCGATACGTTGGCCGGCGAGATCCTGAAAATTGCAGGCTTCATAAACTCGCACGACGTGATCCTGCACATCTTGCGCCAGGCCGTGGTGATAGTCGTCCGTCAAAGCGGAGGCCAGGGCGCGTGCGCACTCATCGATAGCTTCGGCCGATGCCAAAATCTTTTGCGTGGCCGTTTCCATGCCTTCAACCGCGGCGCCGAGTTCACCGGCTGCGCGTGACATCCGGCGCTCGCTGCCGTCGTTGATCAGCGCCGAGAGTTCGCGCTTGTTGCGAGCGATGATGTCCTGAATGCCGGCCAATTCGTGCTCGACCGACGGCGCAGGATCAGCTGCATTGAAGTCAGCGTCGCGCTGCCGGGGGACGTTGCCTCCGACCAATTCTTCGATGCGGAACACTTTTCGCTGCACGCCTGGCATCCCCACGCGGACTTGCGAATGTTCTTACCGAGGCGGCATTAACGCTGGGTTGCGGAGGTATGGAAACGGCTCGTTTACCATGTCCGATCGTGGTTTACGGCAATTTACCAATCGGTGTGCGTTTGCCCTTTTACTGCATGACGCAAGTAACAGTGCAAGGTGCGTTGATGCGCGTTTCAGTCATTGCAGTAGCTGTAGCGGCGGCAACCGTGTCATTGGCCACGTCGGCCGCAGCAGAGCCTGTGTCATTGGCGCCGCCAGAGGGCGCGCAGGACACACCGCCGATGGTGACGGTGGCATCGGCTCAACAGTCCCAGGGCCCAACCAGTCTGGGCGGCGGCTTCATCGAATTTCTGTTTGGGGACGCGGGCCAACGACCACGCAGTGGCTCCCAGACTTGGTACGGCGAGCCGTCGCATGGAGACTATTACGGGCGCGAGCAATCGACGCAGCCGATCTATGCCAGCAGGGCGCCGGTTGATCCCAGGCTGGAGCAGCAAGCAGCGGACTACCAGCTCGATTCGCGCTTCCAGCGCCAGGAAGTCGCGTACAGCGGCGCTGAAAAGCCGGGCACTGTCGTCATCGATACACCAAACCACTTCCTCTACCTGGTCGAGGGTGAAGGCCGTGCGATGCGCTACGGTATCGGCGTCGGACGTCCGGGGTTTACCTGGTCAGGCGTGCACGCGGTTTCGGCAAAGAAGGAATGGCCGGACTGGGTGCCTCCCGATGAGATGCTCAAGCGCCAACCTTACCTGCCGCATTTCGTGGCCGGTGGACCGGGCAATCCGCTTGGTGCGCGCGCTCTCTATCTCGGCTCGACGATCTACCGCATCCATGGCTCGAACGAGCCGTGGACGATCGGCAAGAACGTGTCATCCGGATGTATTCGCATGCGCAACGCGGATGTCGAGGACCTTTACGAGCGCGTGAAGGTCGGCACGAAAGTCATCGTGTTGTAGGCCGGCTCAGGCGCTGTCGCCGCCTCCGAAGTCACCACCAAAGTCGCCACCTGCGTCATCACCGTCAAGATCGTCGACAAGGCTCGACGAGTCGGTGTCGTCGCTATCGAGCAGGCCCGCCGGTTGCGCGTCACCGCGCGCACCGCTGCCAATATCATTGAGTCCGGCATCGCGCGCGAGATCGCTGCCGGCTGCGCTATTGTCCCAGGGTGAACCAGATGGCGAGCCGGATGAAAGCGGAGCGCCGAATGCGCTGCCGCCATGATGGCCGAACATTGAACTGATGGAATTGAGCAGGAGCGCGCCGCCGATAACGCCGGCGGCCGATGCAGCGGCGGTGCCGAGGAACGATCCACCTTGCGCTGCCGCTCGTCGTCGGAGCGGCGGGCGCAAAGGTGCCGCCGTTATTCCAGCGCGGATCCGGTCCGGTTGTCGCAGCCGGGTGTACGCTTGGCACCGACGTGGCCGCGGATCGGCCTGTCAATGTTTGCCGCATGCTATCGAGAAACCCGCCGCTCGCGGGCGCGCCCGCATCTTCGCCGGTGAGCTCGCGGATGCGCGCGTCCGCACGCTTGAGCGCTTCGTCCTGCACCAGCACCGTCTGCACAAGCGGATAGATCGCGTTTGGCGCGCGGCGAAGGCCGTCTTCAATCGTGCGCATGGCATCGGCATCACGCGGGGCATTTTCAAGCTTGGCGAGCCGGTCAAACAGATTTTCGACCAGTTGGCGTTCCTGCGGGGTCATCGCGTCCTCCCGTGACTGTTGGCGCTGTTATCTAGGCGGCGCCGTCCAATTCGCCAGTGGGGTGTGCAAGTGCGACACCGTGTTCAGCCAGCGCTTTCGGGAAAGCCTCGGAACTAAAAAAGGCAAATTCGTGCTCGCGCAGCGTCGTGAGTGAATCGAGCGCTTTTAGCTCCGTATCGACGAAGCCCGGATGACACATGACCAGGCCTCCGTCAGGCAGGCCGGACAGGAAACGAGGGAATAATTTCGGAAATTTAGCCTTCGCATTGAAGGAATAAGTCCCGGCGAAAGCTGGATTAAAGGCAATGCCCAGCTCTCTGGCCTTGCGGCGAAAGGCCACGCTCAAAATATCGAGGGTCAGCGCTTTGCGGTCGTGCAGGCGCCGCATCGGCCGCGCACGGCCACATTGCCTGACCCAGGCCTCAGGCGCTCCTTCTGCGACAACTTTGAGAAAGGCGTCGCGGACCTGCGGAAACAGGTGCACGTGCTGGTGCCCGTCGAGAAAATCGGGCGGACGGCCGAAAGCGTCAATGAAAGTCCGGACCTGGCTCGCGATTTCGATCGCTAACAATTCCAGCTGCAGGCGCCGTGACATTGCCGCACGCAGCAGGTCATTGAGTGGCAAGAACCGCCCATCACGTAGAGGAGTGAAGCCTTCACTGATCGGTTTGAACGGCCCCGTCAGTGTTACATGCAATCCGAGTGCCGCGCGCTTCTCGCCGGAATTGAGTGTATCGAGGGCAGCCGCTTCGTCGCTGCCGAAATGTGGCGCGGCCACCATGATGGATGTGGCATTGATGCGCTTGCGTGCAATCAATTCGCGGATCGCGGCGTTCACGCCCGGAGAAATTCCGTAGTCATCCGCGCACAACCAAATTCGGCGGGGTGCTGTGCGCATTGCGCGCTGCTTTATTCCGCTGCGCGAGATGTCACCGGCCGCATCTTGGCTGATTCACCTGCGCGCTTCACGCTGTGGTCGGCGACAAAATAGACCGGCCGTCCCTTCGTCTCCGACAGCATTTTGCCAATATATTCGCCGAGCACGCCGATCAGGATCAGCTGGACGCCACCGATCACCATGACGCTGACAACAAGTGATGGGTAGCCGGGGACGTCCTTGCCAAAAAGCAGTGTCTCCAGGACGATCCAGCTGCCGAAAAACAGTGCGGTCACGGCGAGCAGCACGCCCAACATGCTGGCGACCCGCAACGGTGCCACCGAGAACGAGGTCAGTCCTTCGATCGATAGTCCGATCAGTGTCTTTGCGCTCCACGTGGTCGCGCCGTGTTCGCGAGCGGCCGGTTCATAGTCAACGCGCACCTGACGAAAACCGATCCAGCTCGATAGTCCTTTGAAGAAGCGATTTCGTTCCGGCATCTGCCGCAAGGCCGCGGCCGCGCGCGGCGACAAAAGACGAAAATCGCCGGCATCTTCCGGAATCTTGTGGCGAGCGCCCCAATTGAGCAACGCATAGAACCAATGAACGCCAATCCGTCGCAGCCAGGATTCATTTTCTCGGTGCGCCTTGGCCGTGTAGACGACGTCGTACCCGTCATCGAGCCAACGCGCGACCAGGGT
The DNA here is from genome assembly GCA_963810125.1 of uncultured Alphaproteobacteria bacterium. Lineage (GTDB taxonomy): Bacteria > Pseudomonadota > Alphaproteobacteria > Rhizobiales > Xanthobacteraceae > Pseudolabrys. Next base: position 144,967 of record CAWEMK010000003.1, on the reverse strand, counting down.
CTCGATCATATTCGGTGGGTGTTGGCCATCGCCGTCCATGAAAAGCACGGCACCGAGCCGGGCGTGGTCGAGACCGGCGAGAAGAGCGGCTTCCTTACCGAAATTGCGCGACAGAGTGACGACCTGAACATCGAGCGGCAACGCCGGCAGGCTTTTGGCGACGTCACTGGTGCCATCGTGGCTTCCGTCGTCGACGTAAACAACTTCGAGCCCCAATCCGCGCTTGTTCTTCAAGAAGCGTGCGACCTCGGCAATGCGCTCATGCAAGGCGGGCAGGCCCTTGGCCTCGTTGAACAAGGGCACGACAATCGACATGGTCGGCACGGATGACGCCGATCGTGTGCGGGCGCCTGTTTTGGTCGGTTTCGCCGGCATATTTAGTTAACCTGTCGCTTCCAAATTTCCGGCGATCTATACCGCACCGGGATGGCGCTGTCGCGTCCAGCCTACCGGCACCGGTTTTGCCGTGCTAAGCGGAAGCCAACAATGATCCCGGCGCCCATCCAGAATATCCTCGATCGTCTCACCGTGGCCTGGCATGAGCGTGCCATCGCCCTCAAGGCCGCCAGTTTCGCGCTTGTTGGGGTCGTCAACACGGCGGTCGATTTCAGCATTTTTTGGACTGCAGCGACCTATCTGCATTGGCCGTTAATCCCTGCCAACGTGCTGGCCTGGCTAGTGGCGGTGACGTTTTCCTATGTGATGAACTCCTTCATCACATTCGGCCCGGAGTTCGGGGCGCATCCTGCGGTGGCGCGATTATGGGACCTTTGGGGCCTCAGGCGTCGCTGGCATGATTTCGAGCACGGCGACGTTGTTTGCGCTGTCCTTTGTCATGCCGGTGCTGGTCGCAAAGCTGTTGTCGATTGTCGTCAGTTTTGCCGTAAACTTCTCGCTCTCACATTTCGTGGTGTTCCGCGTGCGCCGGCCGCGCGGCGACGCCGACTAGCGAATACCAGCGCGCGGAATGGTTTGATCATGCAGTACGACGATAATCTGATGGCCAAGCGCCCGAGCTTTGTCACGCACCTCGAATGCGCGATGACCGGCGAACGTCATGAGGCGGATCAGGTGCACAATTTGTCGCGCGCCGGTAAACCGCTATTGGTCCGTTATGATCTCGCGGGCGTGCGCGCTGCAATGAGCAAGGAAGCGCTCGCCGCGCGTCCGCCCGACCTCTGGCGCTATCGCGAGTTGCTTCCGGTCCGGAAGGTCGAGGACATCGTCAGCCTGGGCGAGACGATGACGCCGATCGTGCCGATGCCGCGGCTGTCGGCCAAACTTGGCGGCGGCGAGATTCTGGTCAAAGACGAAGGCCGCCTGCCGACCGGTTCATTCAAGGCGCGCGGACTGGTGATGGCCGTGTCGATGGCCAAGGCGCTCGGCATCAAGCACATGGCGATGCCGACGAATGGCAATGCCGGCGCAGCACTCGCGGCTTACGCCTCGCGCGCAGGTATCAAGACGACGATCTTTTGTCCGGAAGACACGCCAGAAGTAAATGTCAGCGAGATCGCGCTGCAAGGCGCCAAAGTCTACCGCGTCAACGGCTTGATCGATGACTGCGGTAAGATCGTCGGCGAGGGCAAGACGAAGGTCGGCTGGTTCGACACCTCGACCTTGAAGGAGCCGTATCGGATCGAGGGCAAGAAGACGATGGGCCTCGAACTGGCCGAGCAACTCGGATGGCAGGTGCCGGACGTGATTTTCTACCCGACCGGCGGCGGCACCGGGCTGATCGGGATGTGGAAGGCCTTTGCGGAACTGGAGGCGATCGGTTTCATCGGCAAGAAACGCCCACGCATGATTGCGGTGCAGGCCGCCGGCTGCGCGCCGATGGTGAAAGCCTTTGAAGCCGGTGAAGAGCACGCGCCGCGCTGGGAAAATGCCCACACGATCGCGTCGGGCATCCGCGTGCCGCAGGCGATTGGCGACTTTCTCATCTTGCGTGCCGTGCGCGAGAGCGGCGGCTTTGCGATCGCAGTGGAAGATCCGGCCATTACCGTGGCGCTGGACGAAATGGCGCGCGAGGAGGGCTTCCTGTTGTGTCCGGAAGGGGCCGCGACCTACGCCGCCTACAAGCAAAGTTTGGCCGACGGCCGCGTGAAGCGCACCGACCAGGTCGTCCTGTTCAATTGCGCCAGCGGGCTGAAATATCCGCTGCCGAAAATCGAGCGCAAGCTCGACCGGCACAAGCCGATTGATTTTGCGTCCCTATGAGCAGATGATTTTTGCCAGGGCGTACGAAAGAAAACGCCGCGCTGGGAGGATTCAATGAAACGGCTGATCACGACCGCAATCGTTGCGGTGTTGGCGGGCAATGCGCCGGCCAGCGCACAGACTTTTCCGTCGCGTCCGATCACGATCATCGTGCCATTCGCCGCTGGCGGGCCGACCGATGCATTAGCGCGGATTCTCGGCGACCGCATGCGCCAATCCCTGGGACAGCCCATTATCATCGAGGACGTCACCGGCGCCGGCGGCACGATCGGCGTCGGTCGCGCGGCGCACGCAGCGCCGGATGGTTACACGTTGAGCATCGGCCACCTGGGAACTCATGTGGTCAATGGCGCGATCTATCCATTGAATTTTGATCTGCTGAAGGACCTCGAGCCCGTCGCGACGATCGCAAGCAATCCAATGATGATCGTCTCGAAAAACGATATCCCAGCGAAAAATCTGAGCGAGCTGATCGCCTGGATCAGGGCGCATGACGGCAAGGTCACGGCCGGCACCGCAGGTGTCGGTTCCGGCGCGCATTTTTCCGGCGTCTATTTCGGACAGCAGATCGGCAGCAAATTGCAATTTGTGCCCTATCGCGGCACGGGTCCGGCGCTGCTCGATCTTGTCGCGGGACAGATCGATGTGATTGTCGACCAGGCGTCCAATTCTCTGGCACAGGTCAAGGCGGGCAAAATTCGCGCTTATGCCGTCACCTCTGGGAAACGCCTCGCTGCCGCGCCCGACATTCCGACCGTGGACGAAGCCGGCCTCCCAGGATTTCACGTTGAATTATGGTCCGGGATCTGGGTTCCGAAAGGAACGCCGAAAGACGTCGTGCGCAAACTCAACGCCGCGGTCGTGGATGCGCTCGCCGATCCCGCGGTACGCGCGCGCATGGCGGAGGCGGGCCTCGATATCCCGTCGCGCGATAAGCAAACTCCGGAAGGGCTCGCCGCGTATCAGCGGGCCGAGGCCAGCAAATGGTGGCCGATGATCAGGGACGCCAACATCAAGGTCGAGTAGCGCGCTAGCCGCCGATACCGGCTTCGAGCTTGGCGTACAGCGGGTTTTCACGCGAAAAGACGTAGTCGAGTTCTGCTACGGCCACGGCCTCGGCGCCGTTTTCGCGCAGGAAACTGGTGAGCGCATAAACCTGATCGGGCGGGCAGTGCAGCGTGAGCAAGCCCGTCGCGCTCGGCCCGCCGAACGGCGCCTCTATGCCGAATTTCCGCTTCGCATTTTCGACCAGCATGTCCGTGCCAGCCGCAAAACGTGCACGCACTTCGCGAAACGCCCGTGCGCGCGCCTGTGCGGCCACGCGGTCTAGGATCACGCGTGCAAGATCGCGCTCGGTCGTGCCCCAGGACGCGGCACGCGATGCCACCAGGTTGGCCTGCGAGCGAAGAATGGTGCCGTCTTCCACCACTTTCAGGCCGTTGGCCACAAGCGTTGTGCCGGTCGTCGTGATATCGACGATCATTTCGGCCGTACCGGCTGCAGGCGCGCCTTCGGTCGCACCCGAGCTCTCGACGATGCGATAGTCGATGATGCCGTGGGCGGAAAAGAAATCACGCGTCAGGTTGATATATTTGGTCGCGACCCGCATCTTGCGGTCGTGGTGATGGCGGAAGGCGGTGGCCACATCATCGATGTCGGCCATGGTGCGGACGTCAATCCACGCCTGCGGCACGGCAACCACCACATTGGCAAAACCAAAGCCGAGGCCTTCGATCAGCACGACGCGCTTGTCAGCGTCGGCGATCATTTCACGAACCAGATCCTCACCGGTGATGCCAAGGTGCACAGCGCCTGCGGCGAGCTGGCTGGTGATTTCGGAGGCCGACAAATAGGCAATTTCCACACCGTCGAGGCCGGCGATCGTCCCGCGATAGTCGCGGGCGCCGCGCGGCTTGACGAGCGTGAGCCCCGCGCGCGCGAAAAACGCTTCCGCGTTTTCCTGCAAGCGGCCCTTGGCCGGAACGGCGAGCACCAAAGGCGCGGTCATGATGCGCCTCCATAGACCGCGAGCCGTTCAATCCAGATTGCAAAGCCGACCGCGGGAATTGGTGCGGTGGCGCCCAGCCGCGCCAGCAGCTCGTCATAGCGGCCACCCGCGACGAGCGGATCGCCGGTGCGTTCGGGATCGGTCATTTCGAAAACAAGACCGGTGTAATAGTCGAAGCCGCGTCCGAATGCGGTCGAGAACCGCACGCGCTTTACGTCGACGCCGCGCGCCTCCAGAAAGCCAGTACGGCTTTCAAACTGATCGAGCGCGGGCGCGAGGGCCGACGTCATGTTAGCGTCTGCCGCCAGAGCACGAAGCGCGGCGGCGCCTTCGTCGGGGTTGCCTTGGATGGCGAGGAAGCGCTCGATCAGCCCGCGAATGTCGCGCGGCAGCTTGGCGCTGGCACCGAGCGCGGACTGCTCGAGAAAACGCTCCGCAATTTCCGCAACCGAACGTCCGCCGACCGCATTGATGCCGGCGATCGACAGCAAATCAGTGACAAGCGCACGTGCGCCTTTCGGGTCCGAGCCTGCGAGGGCCGCCAATACGCCCTGGTATTCGGGACGCGTGTTGTTGCCGCCGAGCACGAGACGATCGAGGTCCTGCGCCAGATTGGTCTTGCGGTTGAAATCCTTGACCAGCCTCCGCTTCCACGCAGGCGGCAAGTCGAGACCGGCGATCAAGCCAGCGAACAATGCGACGTCGCCGATCTGAATGTCGGGAGCAGACACGCCATAGTGTGCGGTCGCCTCGAGGCCGAGCGACAGCATCTCGGCGTCGGCCGCTGTTTTGTCCGCGCGTCCGAATGATTCGATGCCGGCTTGCAGGAATTCCGCCGGTGCGTCGCTGCGGTGGCGGAAGACAGGTCCCAGATAGCAAAAACCAGCGGCCTTGCCTGCGAGCGGCGAGGCGAGATAGTCGCGCGAGACCGGAATGGTGAGGTCGGGACGCAGGCAGTACTCGCCACCGTCCGGCGCAGTTGTGAGGTACATCCGGCGGCGGATGTCCTCACCTGAAAGGTCGAGGAATGGCTCCGCCGGTTGCAGCATGGCGGGCGCAACGCGGCCGTAACCGGCGCGCTCATAGGTGGCGACCAATGCCTCCGCCCGCGCGTCGGGTCCTTGCCTCTGTGCTGTTACGCTCGCGTCCATTCCTGTTCCAAAACCGGCTGCAAATACGGGGGTCCGCGGCCGGGCCTTTAGCATGGCGGCCTTAAGGATTCGACGACGTTTGGCCGCTGGCCTTAACGGCCGGAGCGGTCAAATGTTTGTCGTCGTTAACAAAATTTGCGTGCTGCCGAGCTGGCCGCTACCGGCGGCCCCGCGGTTACGGTTGCCTTACCATATCCCGTACAACGCGTAAGGGAATCTCAATACAACCGGGATTGACTGGCCATTGTGGAAGCGAATGTGACGAGCAATCCGGTCCCACGCGCCGTCGTCGAGGCATTTTACCGTGCCCTCGCGAACCGCGACATGGATACGCTTGCGACGTTTCTCGACGACGACGTGAAGTGGACCATCTCCGGGCCGGTCGACATCCTGCCGTTCTGCGGCCAGCGCGTCGGCAAGGACGTGGTGATGGAATTGCTGGTGCGCGATATTCCCACCCTCCTGGAAGGCCGACGCTTTGTCCCGCAGGCGATGCTGGTGGATGGCGACCGCGCTGCGGTGCTGGGCAAACTCACTGCGACCAAGCGCGCCGGTGGCCGTGCCATCAGTTACCGGATTGCCCACTTCATTCAGTTCCGCAATGAAAAGGTCATTGACTACGTATCGATCATCGACAGCTTCGATGCGGTCGAGCAGATGCTCGGCTACAGCCTCGACGCCTATGACGGTTATCGGGTCAATGGTGACGTCGTCACGGTGTGACGGCCGTCACTGCGCTATGTTTTGAGTCCAGCCTAACATACCATCATAAAATCGGATTCGCTTCGGAGCACAACCTCATGCGCCGCTATCACGCCATTGTCGTTGCGTTGCTTTTGTCCGCTTCCCCGGCGCTCGCGCTCGACATGCCGACCCGCAAGGCCGGGCTGTGGGAGCTCAAGATGGAATTCGCGGGCCGCAACCTTCCGGCGCAGCTGATGCAGCAATGCACCGACGCCAGCAGCGACAAGCTGATGACGTTCAATTTCGGCGGCGCCGCCGAGCGCAACTGCCAGAAGCGTGACGTCAGCAATACTGGCGGCACCATCACCGTGGATTCGGTCTGCCAGTTCGGCGATGCGACCACGACATCGCATGCGGTGGTCAGCGGTGATTTCAACAGCGCCTATACAGTGCAGATCAACTCGACGCGACAGGGCGGCCGGCCGGTTCCGGGCGTCGCGCCCGGCAGCGAGTCACATATGACGATTGCGGCGAAATATCTCGGGCCATGCGCCAACGGTCAAAAGCCCGGCGACGTCATGATGGGCAACGGCATGAAGATGAACGTGCTCGAAATCCAGAAAATGGGTGGAGCGCCGCCGCAGCGTCCGTAAGCTCCTCCGCTCATTCCCGCGAAAGCGGGAATCCAGAGACACACCTTTATCGCGCAGATTTTTGCACTGGATCCCCGCTTTCGCGGGGACGAGCGGGTTTGGCTACGTCAGCTTGTGGCGGGCCAGCAGCTTTCGAACCTCGTCTACAAGCTTGTCCTGATCGACCGAAAACTGCGTCTCATTTTGCTTCTTCAGATACTCGTCGCGATCTTTGATCTCGGTTAGTCCGGCGCCAAGGATCAGGTCTTTGATGAGGATCTTCTTTTGATCTTTTTCATCGGTTCCCTGGATAATCGCGCATGGTGAGCCGCGCTTGTCGGCGTATTTGAGCTGCGCACCAAGATTGTTCTTCGGATTGCCGAGATAGAGCTCGGCGCGAATCCCAGCGTTGCGCAGCGTGGCGGCCATCTTCTGGTAATCGGCGACGCGATCGCGGTCGAAGATGGTGACGACGACCGGGCCGGGCTCGGGCTTTGCGCTGATCTTGCCGAGCGTCGCCAACGCCGCCTGCAGGCGCGACACGCCGATGGAAAAGCCCGTCGCGGGCACCGGCTCGCCACGAAAACGCGACACCAGTCCGTCATAGCGTCCACCGCCGCCGACCGAGCCGAAGCGGACGGGCCGGCCTTTCTCGTCCTTGATCTCGAAGGTCAGTTCGACTTCGTACACCGGGCCCGTGTAGTACTCGAGGCCACGGACGACGGAGGGATCAATTTTAATTCGATCAGAATAGCCAGCGGCTTTAATAAGGTGGTCGATTTCTTGAGTGCCTTCAATCCAATTTCGGTTGGTTGCGGCACCGGTTTGTCGCCAAGGAACGCAAGTATCTTTTTCTTGTATTCGTCAAAGCTGAAAGGACGCTGTTCGTGTTTTTCAATCGTATCGATAATCGTAGGGCTCAGAAGCTCTTTGGAAGAGTCGCTGGAAAATATTGAAGGGTCGAACGCAGTCGATGAACTGGTGGTTATAAAATTATTTGCTGAACTCGGTAGAGCTCGGCTCCCTTAGTGAAGTCGCCACTCTCGTCTTTGCGACCCTTGCCTAACAACATGCTGCACGCCGCGCACGCCAAGCGCGATCGAGTTTATCGATAGCGCGCAGTAGTTAAGTCGCTTAGATACTTGTCCGCTGAGTTCGAGGCATCCATCGCGCCATCCAATAATCTTACGGTTATTCACCTTGACGACATATTGTCCACGCGGAATTCCCAGCGCTTCCATCGTGTCGGCGGCGAGCATGCACATCTCGGCATCGGCGGCCATGGACGCCGCGCCGACAGTGTCCGCATCAAATTGCATGAACTGGCGATAGCGCCCCGGTCCCGGCTTCTCGTTCCTGAACACCCAGCCGTAACGATACGCTGCGGTACGGCATCGCCAGGTTCTGGAAATTTTCCGCGACGTAACGCGCAAGCGGCGCGGTGAGGTCGTAACGCAGCGACAGCCACTGCTCGTCGTCATCCTGGAACGAGAACACGCCTTCGTTCGGGCGGTCCTGGTCGGGCAGGAACTTGCCGAGCGCGTCCGTATATTCGATGGCCGGCGTTTCCACCGGCTCGAAGCCGTAGCGCTCGAACACGAGGCGGATCGCTTCCACCATGTGGCGGGTAGCGGCGATCTCGGCCGGCCCGCGGTCGGCGAGGCCACGGGGCAGGCGGGCTTTGAGCTTGGTCGGCTTGGTGGGTTTGTCTGCCATTTGCGGTCTACATATCAGACACGCGCATTACGGCAACGCTGTAAACCGCCATGGCTGGGCATAGGCCGTCGAAGACGGGCGTAAACGCCCTTACGCCCGCCCTTCCACGTCTTTATGTGTAAAATGGCAGAAGTCGTGGATGCCCGGCACAAGGCCGGGCATGACGACCTCAAACGGTGACAGGTCATGGCAAAAGCCCAGGTGCAGGAAAAAGTCGGTCTTCCCAACGACCTCGAACCCTACTGGATGCCGTTCACCGCAAACCGGGCCTTCAAGAAGCGGCCGCGGATCGTCGTCGGCGCCAAGGATATGCATTACATCGCCAGCGACGGGCGAAAGCTCCTCGACGGCGCGGCCGGGCTCTGGTGCACGAATGCCGGCCATAACCGCGAACCGATTGTTGCGGCGATCCAGAAGGAAGCGGCAACACTCGATTACGCACCCGCTTTTCAATTTGCCCATCCGAAGGCGTTCGAACTGGCGAGCCGCGTCGCCGCGCTGGCGCCCGGCGATCTCGACCACGTTTTCTTCTGCAATTCCGGCTCGGAAGCCGTCGACACCGCGCTCAAGATCGCACTCGCCTATCACAACGTGAAGGGCAATGCGTCGCGCGTGCGGCTGATCGGTCGCGAGCGCGGCTATCATGGCGTCGGCTTTGGCGGCATCGCGGTCGGCGGCATCGTCAATAATCGCAAGCAGTTCGGCGCGCTGTTTGCCGGCGTCGACCATTTGCAGATGACCTACAATCGCGAGAAGCAGGCCTTCACCGTCGGCGAGCCCGAATGGGGCGCGCACCTTGCCGATGATCTCGATCGTCTCGTCGCGCTGCACGATGCATCGACAATCGCCGCCGTCATTGTCGAGCCGCTGGCGGCATCGACCGGCGTGCTGCCGCCGCCCAAAGGCTATCTCGAGCGGCTGCGCGCGATCTGCGACAAGCACGGCATTCTTCTGATTTTCGATGAAGTGATCACCGGCTACGGCCGTATGGGCTACGCCTTCGCCGCCGAACGTTACGGTGTGGTCCCCGACATGATCACCTTCGCGAAGGGCATCACCTCAGGCAGCGTGCCGATGGGCGGCGTGCTGGTGCGCAAGGGCATCTACGATGCCTTCATGAAAGGGCCCGAGCACGTCATCGAACTCTTTCACGGCTACACATATTCGGCGCACCCGCTCGCCTGCGCGGCCGGTCTTGCCACGCTCGATCTCTACCGCGAGGAGGGACTGTTCGAGCGCGCGCGCAAGCTGGAACAGCCATGGGCGCAGGCGGCCATGGGCCTTAAAGGTTTGCCGAACGTGCTCGATATCCGGCCCGTCGGCCTGACGGTCGGCATCGATCTCGCCAGCAAGCCGGACGGCGTGGGGAAACGCGGCATGGAAGCCCTGGAACTCGGCTTCTTTGAACACGATGTCATGTTCCGCGCGGTTGGCGATACGTTGGCGCTCAGCCCTCCGCTCATTGTCAGCGAAGCTCAGATCGGCGAGATGTTCGACAAGCTCGCGCGCATCATCAAGGCCGTGGCGTAAGCCGGCCGCCCGCATATGACGGCCGCGGCTGCAGGATCGCCCAGCCGACATTGATCGTCGAGTCCCCGCGCCGGTCATGCAGCTGGAATGGCGGCTGCACGGCCGCCTCCACCGCAATCGTCCGCAATTCCGGCGGTACCGCAGTCAGGTCGCCGGCCGTCCACACGACCAGCGCGCCTTTCGATCTGAGATCAGCGAGATCGATCCACGGCGCCCGCTCGGGCTTGCCATCGATGAGCACGCGCGGATGATCGGGCGCGTAATGTTCGATATTGCCGCCATCCCACATGCTGCCGATCACATAGATGATGGGCTTGCCCGTGACCGCGCGGTAGCGCTGTGACAACTCGCGTGCAAGCTCATCGCCCGGAAAGAAAACCGCCCGGTAGCGATGATCGTAGTTCGGCAGGATTGCGTAGTTGGCAATGAAGGCGAACACCAGGCCTCCGAACACAATCGCCCAGGTGATTGTCACGCGCGCGAGGTGTGTGTTGTCGAGCGCGCGCCGCGAGACCATCACGGCCCACACACCAACAAAGAGCCAAAGCGGATAGCCCCACATAGCGACGGTGCCGCGACCGCTCAGCGCGGACATCGCCAGCACTGTCGCGATCGGCCCGAAGGCCAGCCACGTCATAATGCGCATATCAAACGCGTCCGATGCGGGCGCATCGGCATTTCGCCGCGGGACAAACAGCGGTAGCGCGATCAGCGCGGACGGGATGAGGAAGAATGCCTGGCTCACCACAAACTGGAGCGGATGCCAGATGTGGTCGATCAGGCCGCGCGACGGCAAGGCGCGATGCTCGGCGTACGTGAAAGGCAGGAAATCGTTCTGCACGAGCCAGACGAGATGCGGCGCCATCGTCACGAGAGCGACTGCGCCCGCGACATAAGGGCCGGGCGTGGCCAGGCTCTTGCGTGCGTCGCGGTTGAGCAGAACGAACAGTGCGAGCGGCACTGCCAGCACCACCACGAAATATTTCGCCCACAGTGACATCCCGATCGCAACGCCCAGCAGCAGCCAATGCCCGAGCCAACCGCCGCGCAAAGCGCGATGAAAGGCAAACCCGGCTAGCGCCCAGAACGGCAGCTGGATGACGTCGTGATTGAATTTTGCGGCGGTGTAATTGAAATAGTGCAAACCATCGACGATCAGCACGGCCACCAATGCGCCGATCGGGCCCGTGAGCGGCCGCGCGGTCAGCCAAACAAGCCAGAGAGCGGTGATGACGGCGGTCTGCGCCAGCAGGTAAAAGGCGAAGTCGTGCCCTGCCACGCGATAGACGATCTCGACCAGCCACCACGGCAAAGGTGGCAACTTGTCATAACCGAGCTGCCATTCCCGGCCGTAGGTCAGCGCCTCGATCAGGTCGAGCGGAAGGTTGGGGTAAAGCAGCGTCGGCAGGGCCGTCCACACCACCGCGTGCAGGAGAAGGAACGCAGCCAAAGCCCGTCCCGGAGCGGCCGCGATCCAGGCCACGAGGGGAAAAGGGGACGGTCGCCGGCATCGGCTTGGCGGTCGACAATGGCTTAGGGTCCTGGGCCTTAAGTTCCTGCGAATAAGGGGTGAATTCGCGCTACCATAGCAAGAGTTCGAGTTGCGCGGGGCCGTGGCGTCATGGACATTGGTGCCTGGCCGCGCGAATCAGCCGCTCTGGCGGCATTGCACCGGCCGCGGGGGTTGGCCCAGGATAAGCCGCATGCGTCGTATCAGCGCTATCTTCATTGCGGTCTGCGTGGTTCTCATCGCCGCCTCGGTTGGCGCCGTGCTCTATCTCGGTTTCGCTGTCGATGCCAGCACGTCGGCCATCGTAGCGCTGGCGACCCTGACCGCGATGGCGCTGTTCAATACCGTCAGCAACCGCCTGCGCGATCGCGGCGACCTCGGCGATCAGATCGGCGATCTGTCGCGCGGCACCGCCGATCTTGCGCGCCAGGTGGCCGAGATTTCGCGCCGCCTCAATGCCGTGGAGATCAAGATGGCGGCGCCGGCGCGTGCGCGCAGCGGCGCCGATCCGCTCGCCACCGAAATCGGCGAACTCGGCGGGCTGGTGAAACAGATTGCCCAGACCGTTGCGGCTCACGCAGCCGCCCTGCAGAAGCAGGGAGCTTTGACGGCCCGCGCCGCGCCGAGCCCGCCGAAGCCCGAGCCTGCGAGGCCGGCCGAGGGCACGCTTGCGCGCAGCGAAAATGACACTGCGAACAATATTGAGCGCTTTCGTTCGCTCTCGCGTGAGAGCATCGCAGACCTGCTCTCCAAGGCCTGCGACGCCAACCGCATCGATCTTTATCTGCAGCCCATCGTGACGCTGCCGCAGCGCAAAGTGCGCTACTACGAAGCGATGTCGCGCTTGCGCAGCGAGGATGGCGATATCATCCCGGCCATCGATTTCATTGATGTCGCCGAAAGCGTCGGCCTGATGCCGAAGATCGACAATCTTGCGGTGTTCCGCTGTGTGCAGGTGACGCGCCGCCTCCTGTTGAAAAACCGTGACGTCGGCCTGTTCTGCAACATCAGCGGCGCGACTCTCACCGACGCGGTGATGTTCCAGCAATTTCTTGATTTCATGGATGCCAATCGCGCGCTCGCGTCTTCCCTTATGTTCGAGTTCACGCAAGAGGCTTATCGCTCATTTGGCCCGATCGAGCACGAATGTCTGGCCGCGCTCGCCCAACGCGGCTTCCGCTTCTCCATGGATCACGTCACCGATCTGCACATTGCGCCGAACGAGCTTGCTGAACGCTCGTTCCGTTTTCTCAAGGTGCCGGCGAAGTTGCTGCTCAACAAGGTTGCCGGCGTACAGACCGATATCGACCCGGAAGATCTCGCGGATCTGCTCGCGCGCTCCGGGATCGACCTGATTGCCGAGCGGGTGGAGACCGAGACCACTGTTGTCGATCTTCTGGACTACGATGTGCGCTTCGGCCAGGGCTTCCTGTTCTCGCCGCCGCGACCGGTGCGCGCCGAGGCGCTGCAGGGTTCAACGTCCGGCGCCGAGAAACCGGGCGCGGCTGAAAATGAAGGCCCCGGCGCGCTTCTGGCGGCCAGCTGACCTCTTGCCTTCACAAAGTGATGCCATACCAGCCACGTCATTCCGGGACGGCCCATCAGGGCCGGACCCGGAATGACGAGAACATAATATGAGTGGCTCTTTGACGTCCCTAATCCCGAAATTCTCCGAGCTGGCATCCGACTATGACGCGGTGCTGAGCGACGTGTGGGGCGTCATCCATAACGGGATCGCCACATTCCCGCACGCCTGCGACGCGTTGATGCGCATGCGCGCGCGCGGCGGCGTGGTCGTCCTCATTACCAATGCGCCGCGTCCGAGCGAACAGGTGATGCGCCAGCTTGAGCGTTTGCACGTGCCGCGCGAGGCCTATGACGCCATCGTTTCCTCGGGCGATCTCACCCGCGCCACGGTCAAGGAGCGGCATGGACAATCGCTCTACCATCTCGGGCCCGAGCGCGACCGCTCGATCTTCACGGGGTTGGACGTGCACTTCGCGCCACCGGAAAGCGCCGACTATGTGATCTGCACGGGCCTCGAGGACGACGAGACCGAGACGCCGGATGACTACCGCGCGCGGCTCGAGGCCATGCTGGCGCGTAATTTGTTCATGGTCTGCGGCAATCCCGATGTCGTGGTCGAGCGTGGTCCTACGCTGGTCTATTGCGCCGGCGCGCTTGCCGATCTCTATGCGACCATGGGCGGCGACGTGCTCTATGCGGGAAAGCCGTATCGTCCGATTTACGATATGGCGCTCGCAAAGGTGGACACTGCGGCCGGCCGCAAGATCGCGCGCAGCCGCGTGCTTGCGGTTGGTGACTCGGTGCGCACCGATCTAAAGGGCGCCCGCACGGCCGGCATCGATTTCCTGTTTGTCACGTCGGGCATTCACGCCGAGGAGCTGGGCGGCCGCGAGCGGCCAGACGATGCGGCGTTGACGACGACGTTCGCCGCCGCCGGCGGCGCGCCGAAGGCCGTGATGCGCGAGTTGCGGTGGTAGCGCTCAGGCCGCGGGCGCGGACACTTCGGCGTCGCCGAAGACAGCGTCGATCTTGCTCTTGAGCGTCTGTGCGTTGAACGGCTTGACGATATAGTTGGAGACGCCCGCCTTCTTCGCCGCGATCACGTTCTCGGTCTTCGACTTTGCCGTGACCATGATGAACGGGATTTCCGAGAGCGCGGGATCGGCGCGCATTTCCTGGAGCAGGGCAAAGCCGGTCATCGGCTCCATGTTCCAGTCCGAGATCACGAGGCCATACTCGTTCTTGCGCAGTTTATTGAGCGCGGTCGAGCCGTCATTGGCATCGTCGACGTGCTCGAAGCCAAGCTGCTTGAGCAGGTTGTGCATGATGCGAATCATCGTGTTGTAGTCGTCCACGACGAGGACCGGCTTGGTCAGATCGACAGCCATGACGCATCCGCCCGCACGCGGGCTCTCCCCATAACGGTGGCGATAAATAACAGTGGGCCTTGAATAACCCGTTAATTTGAAAGTTTGTTAACGGCGCGCTAACCGTAGCTGCGGCCCAGATGTTCCGGCGATGAAAATATGGGCACGTTCCTGACCGCGATTTCCTGTAATTGCACGGCATTCCGATGAGCAGGCCCAAAGCGTCCGCGAAATACTTCCATGTCGTCAGCGGCGGCGCGCAGGGGATCGCCGGCGGCCCGCTGGCCGGGGCTGTGGTGGCAATCGGCAATTTCGACGGTGTGCATCGCGGCCATCGCGCCGTGATCGGCGCCGCGCTCAAGCGCGCCCGTTCGCTCGGCCGCAAGGCCGCGGCTTTGACCTTCACGCCGCACCCGCGGCTGTTCCTGCGGCCGCAGGAAACCTTGTTTCAGCTGTCCAGCGAACGCGACAAGTTGCGTCTGCTCGCCGCCACCGGTCTCGACGGCGCCATCGTCATGACCTTCGATGCGGCCCTTGCGGCAACGCCGGCGGAAGATTTCGTCACAAAGATTCTTGCCGGCGCACTCGGGATCGGCGGCGCGGCGATCGGGTTCGATTTTCATTTCGGGAAGAATCGCGGCGGCTCGCCGGCTTTTCTTGCCGAGCAGGGCAAGCAGCTTGGTTTCGCGGTCAATATTGTGGCGCCGCTTGAGGACGAAGGCCGGCCGGTGTCATCCGGCGCAGCGCGCACTGCGCTCACTGAAGGCAAAGTGGTGGAGGCGACCGAGCTCCTCGGCGCGCCGTGGTTCGTCTCGGGGGACGTGGTCCACGGCGACAAGCGCGGGCGCGAGCTCGGCTTTCCCACAGCCAATCTCAGGCTCGATCCGTCCTGCGGGCTCAAGCACGGCATCTACGCGGTGCGCGTCGGCGTTGGCGACATGCGCTATGACGGCGTCGCCAGCTTCGGGGTCCGGCCGATGTTCGATGATGGTGCGCCGTTGCTGGAGGTCTTCCTGTTCGACTTCGACGGCGACCTCTACGGGCGCACGATCGATGTCGCGTTCATCGGCTGGATCCGCCACGAACAGAAATTCGAATCGATCGAGGCGCTCAAGCGGCACATGACGACGGATGCTGCCCAGGCGCGCGACGCGCTCAAGCGCGCCGGCAAGGCCTTCCCGTTGCTGGGTGACATATAACCAACCGGCCTGCTACATAGCCCGCCATGTCGAAGCCCGAGCGCGATTATTCCGAAACGCTGTTTCTGCCGCAGACGGATTTCCCGATGCGCGCCGGTCTGCCGCAGAAGGAGCCGGAGATCCTGGCGCGCTGGGAGAAGGCCGGCCTCTATCGCCAGCTTCGCGACACCGCCAAGGGCCGCGAGAAATTCATCCTGCACGATGGCCCGCCTTACGCGAACGGCAACATCCACATCGGGCACGCGCTCAACAAGATCCTCAAGGACGTGGTGACGCGCAGCCAGCAGATGCTCGGCTACGACAGCAACTACGTGCCGGGCTGGGACTGTCACGGCCTGCCGATCGAATGGAAGATCGAGGAAGAGAACTACCGTTCCAAGAACAAGAAGAAGCCGGACCTCTCCGACCCGGCGGCGATGGTCGCCTTCCGGCAGGAGTGCCGCGCCTATGCGCAGCATTGGCTCGAGGTGCAGCGCGAGGAGTTCAAGCGGCTCGGCGTCGAAGGCGACTGGGCGCATCCTTATACGACGATGAGCTTTCCGGCCGAGGCGCAGATCGCGCGCGAGCTGATGAAGTTCGCCGCCAACGGCACGCTGTATCGCGGCTCGAAGCCGGTGATGTGGAGCGTGGTGGAGAAGACGGCGCTGGCCGAGGCGGAGGTCGAGTACGAGGACTACACCAGCGACACAGTGTGGGTGAAGTTTCCGGTTTCGCAGATCGGTACGGCCGATGGTCACTCAGAAGCTGACAAGCATGACGCATCCGTGGTCATTTGGACCACGACGCCGTGGACGTTGCCCGGTAATCGCGCCGTCGTCATTCTCATCAAGGATCAGCTACGGCCTGTATCGGGTCACCGAAGCTGCACCCGAAAATTGGGCCAAAGTCGGAGACGAGTTCATCGTTCGCTGACAAGCTTTCCGCTGATGTTTTCAAGCACGCGAAAGTAACGGCGGTCGAAAGAGTGGCCGATGCTTCGGCGAAAGCGCTGGCGCACACGTCACTCATGCACCCGCTTCGCGGCAAAGGTTACGATTTCATCGTGCCGCTTCTTGATGGTGATCACGTCACCGATGAAGACGGCACCGGTTTCGTGCATACCGCGCCCGGGCACGGTCGCGACGACTTTGAAATCTGGATGAGCAATAAGTCTTTGCTCGATGCGGCAAAGATCGAGCACGGCAATACCCTACACCGTCGACGAAAACGGCGCCTTCACCGAGGCCGCGCCCGGCTTCACCGGCAAGCGCGTCATCAATGACAAAGGCGAAAAGGGCGATGCCAACGAGGCGGTGATCAAGGCGCTGGTCGAGGCCGGCAATATCATCGCGCGCGGGCGCCTGAAGCATCAATATCCCCACAGCTGGCGTTCGAAGAAGCCGGTCATCTTCCGCAACACGCCGCAATGGTTCATCGCGATGGATAAGGGCATCGACAAGCCCGCCGACACGCTGCGTCATCGCGCGCTGTCCGCCATCAAGGTGACACGCTGGGTGCCGGAGCAGGGCGAAAACCGCATCACCGGCATGATCGAGTCGCGGCCCGACTGGGTGATCTCGCGCCAGCGCGCCTGGGGCGTGCCGATTGCCGTATTCGTCAAGGAAAAGCCCGACGGCTCGGTCGACATCCTGCAAGATCCCGATGTCGAGCTGCGCATCATCGAAGCCTTCGAGAAGGAAGGCGCCGACGCCTGGTACAAAGAAGGCGCGCGCGAGCGCTTCCTCGGCAAGCTCGCCAACGACAGCTGGAAGAAGGTCGACGACATTCTCGACGTCTGGTTCGACTCCGGCTCCACGCACGCGTTTGTGCTGGAAGATCCGAACCATTTCCCGACGCTCGCCGGCATCAAGCGCAAGATCGATGGCGGCAAGGATACCGTGATGTATCTGGAAGGCAGCGACCAGCATCGCGGCTGGTTTCATTCCTCGCTGCTGGAAAGCTGCGGCACGCGCGGGCGCGCGCCCTTCGACGTGGTGCTCACCCACGGCTTCGTGCTCGACGAGCAGGGCCGCAAGATGTCGAAGTCGACCGGCAACGTCACCGCGCCGCAGGACGTGATCAAACAGTCGGGCGCCGATATTTTGCGCATGTGGGTCTGCGCATCCGACTATGCCGACGATCTGCGCATCGGTCCGGAGATTCTCAAGACGACGGCCGATACCTATCGCAAGCTGCGCAACACCGTGCGCTGGATGCTGGGTTCGCTGGCGCATTTCCACGAGGAAGACCGCGTCAAGCTCGACAAGATGCCGGAGCTGGAACGGCTGATGCTGCACCGGCTGGCCATGAACTCGACGAGCTGGTGCGCAAGGCTTATGCCGACTTCGACTACAAGCGCATCTTCGCGGCGCTATCGAGCTTCATGACCTCGGACCTGTCGGCGTTTTATTTCGACATCCGCAAGGACACGCTCTATTGCGACCCTATTTCGTCGATGAAACGCAAGGCCAGCCTGACCGTCATCGACCACCTGTTTCGCTGCACGGTTATCTGGCTCGCGCCGATGCTCTGCTTCACCGCGGAAGAGTCATGGGCCTCGCGCTATGGCGCCGACGCCAAATCGGTGCACCTTGAGACCTTCCCGGACGTTCCGGCCGTCTGGCGCGACGACAAGCTGGCGGAGAAATGGCGCAAGGTGCGCATCGTGCGCGGGGTCGTCACTGGCGCGCTCGAAATCGAACGCGCGCAGAAGCGCATCGGCTCGTCTCTCGAGGCGCACCCGATCGTGCATGTGTCGAATGCCGATCTCTATGAAGCGGTGGTTGATTGCGACCTCGCCGAAGTGTGCATCACGTCGGCGGCAACGCTCGTGCAGGACGAAGGGCCCGGCAGTGCATTTCGTCTGCCGGACGTCGCCGGCGTTGCGGTGGTGCCCAATCTCGCCGAAGGCACCAAATGTGCGCGCTCGTGGAAAATCCTCACCAACATTGGCGCCGACCCTCAATATCCGGATGTCTCGCCGCGCGACGCTCAGGCGCTGCGCGAATGGGAATCCGCGCGCAAGGCGGCGGAGTGAACCGAATTGGTCGTCCCCGCACCACTTGTCGTCATCACCGGGCTTGTCACACCAAGTCGGGTTTACCCGACTTGGGCACACCAAACTGCGGAAGTCGGGCAAGCCCGACTTCCGATGTGATCTCGCTTAGGTGGGCAGTATCGTGCCACGTCAATCGGGATGGCCGGGACAAGCCCGGCCATGACTACTGAAAGGGATGTCATTGGCTTCGATAAGGCCCAGACTAACCGGCCCATATACCCGCTTCGGACTTGCGGTTGCTGCCATCGCATGCGTTCTCGACCAGGTCAGCAAAGTTTACCTCCTCTCGGTATTTGACCTGGCGGCCAACGGGCCCGTGCGCCTTGGTCCCTTTTTCGATTTCGTCCTCACCCGCAACACGGGCATCAGCTACGGATTGTTCCAGACGCAGGGTCCCGTCGGCCAATGGGTGCTGCTGGCCTTCAAGGCGGTCGCCGTGCTGCTGCTGTGGCTCTGGCTGGCTCAGGCAAAGGACCGACTCACCGCCCTTTCCCTTGGCCTGATTGTGGGCGGCGCGGTCGGCAACGCCATCGACCGGCTAGCCTATGGTTGGGTCGCGGATTTCGTGTTTTTTCACATTTCCACGCCGAATTGGCGGTTCAACTGGTATGTTTTTAACCTCGCTGACGTAGCGATCGTTGCCGGGGTTATTGGCCTGCTGTATGAATCGCTGGTAGGGGACCGCGCCGCAAAAGCGCCCTGATCCCCCCGCAAGAGTTGCGACAATACGGTGGTTTCGGGGTCCGGTTCCGGATGAACACGATGCGTCTGACCAATAAATTCTCTGTCCGCGCCTCCGTCGGCCTGGCGCTCGGCGTGGCCATGCTGTTTGGCTCGGTGCCCGCTCGCGCGGCTGATGACGAGCCCGGGTTCGACGAAAAAATCGTAGACAGCATCATGTCGGGCCTTGGCTTCAAGAAGGACGGCGCAGCGGAGATTAATTACCAGGAACGCGCCCCGCTCGTTATACCGCCCGGCCGCGCGTTGCCGCCGCCGGAGAATGTCGATGCAGTGACGGCGAATAACCCGGCCTGGCCGAAGGACCCCGACATTGCACGGCGTAAAAAGGCCGCGGCCATTGCGCGCAACCGCAACATCAGTGACGAGCGCGAGCGCGAGCAAAATCCATTGCGTCCGGACCAGCTTACCCCCGGAGGCAAGCCGACAAAGAGCCAGCAAGCCCGCGGCGACAACGGCTATGACGCCCCTGCCTCGGGCTTTGGCAATCAATTGCCGCCGTCGCAGCTTGGCACGTCGAAGTACGGCGTGTTCGGCGCCATGTTCGATAACAAGAAAGACGATGACACGGCGAAGTTCACCGGCGAGCCTCCGCGTGCCTCGCTGACCGACCCGCCCGCCGGTTATCAGACGCCGTCACCGGAGCAGCCCTATGGTGTCGGCAAGGCGCCTGCCCCGAAACCGGCCGATAACTACACGACGCGCGGCGAGCTTGCGCGCTAAACCGGACGGTCATCGAATTAACTGAGTGGCGTGGGCGACGTCGTCATCCGATCAAGTGCAGCGGCACGATCGCAACATAGCCAGGTCAGACATCGTGCTTGCCATCAAACGCGTCATCGTCCTCGCGCTCATTTCAGTTCTTGCAGCACCAGCGCTGGCCGCCGAACAGGCAGGGCCGGAAATCGCTGACTTCACTTTGGCGAATGGCCTGGAGCTGGTCGTGATCCCCGACCATCGTGCACCGGTGGTCACGCACATGATCTGGTACAAGGTCGGCGCCGCCGACGAGACGCCTGGTAAATCCGGCCTGGCGCATTTCCTTGAGCACCTGATGTTCAAGGGCACCGCGAAAAATCCGACCGGGAAGTTTTCGCAAGTCGTTGCCCGCATCGGCGGGCAGGAGAACGCCTTTACCTCGCAGGACTACACCGGCTATTTCCAGCGCGTGCCGAGCGATCAGCTCAAGACCGTCATGGAATTCGAAGCCGATCGCATGACCGGCCTGCAACTCACCGATGATGTCGTTCTGCCGGAACGCAACGTCATTCTCGAGGAACAGAACCAACGGGTGGGGAATAATCCGCCCGCGCGGTTGACCGAGCAGGTCGACGCTGCGCTTTTCCTCAATCATCCATATGGCAAGCCGGTCATCGGCTGGCGCCACGAAATGGAAGAATTGTCGCGCGACGACGCGATCGGCTTCTACCGCCGCTTCTATGCGCCCAATAATGCGGTGGTCGTCATCGCCGGCGACATTGACCCGGCGCAAGCGCGCGCGCTTGCGGAAGAGACTTACGGCAAGGTTGCCCGCCACGGCTCGATCGCCCCGCGCATACGCGCGCAAGAGCCTCCTCCGGTCGCGGTGCGCTCACTCACATTGGCGGATCCGCGGGTGGAAATTCCGTCCATACAGCGCGAATATCTGGTGCCGTCATTCAGGACGGCCAAACGCGGGGAATTGGAGGCACTCGAGGTTCTCTCGCATATCCTCGGAAGCGGCTCCAACAGCCGGCTTTATCGCGCGCTTGTTGTCGACAAGCAGGTCGCGGTTATGGCCAGCGCCTGGTACGATTCCAGCGCGATCGACCAATCGAAATTCGGCGTTCAGGGCTCGCCTCGCCCCGGCGTCACGCTGCCGCAGCTTGAGGCGGGCGTCGACGCAGTCATCGCCGAGGTCATCGCAAAGGGTGTCACCGACGAGGAACTGGAGCGGACGAAGACCCGGCTGATCGCCGACGCAGTGTACGCGCAGGACAATCAGGCCAGCATGGCGCGCTGGTACGGCGCGTCCTTGACGACGGGCGCGACCGTCAACGATGTGCTGCACTGGCCGGATCGTATCCGCGCCGTCACCGCCGATCAGGTGCGCGATGCCGCCCGGCAGTGGCTCGACAAGCGCCGTTCGGTCACCGGTCATTTGATCAAGGATGTGAGCCCGCAAGCGGAGAAGCGTTCATGAGAAGGCTTGTCGGACCGATCCTTTGCCTCGCGGCCACGCTCGCTGGCGGCCCGCATGCCGCATCGGCGATGACCATTGAAAAGATCGTCAGTCCCGCCGGCATCGAGGCGTGGCTGGTGCGTGAAAAGGCCGTACCGCTGATTACGCTCAACTATGCATTCCATGGCGGCGCGACCCAGGATGAGGCGGATAAATCCGGCACCGCCAATCTTACCGCCGACATGCTCGACGAGGGCGCCGGCGATCTCGACGGCAAGGCCTTTCACGAGCGGCTGGAAAATCACGCGATTGAAATGGGTTTCCAGGTCGGGCGCGACTATCTGCACGGATCATTGCGCTCGCTGAATGAACACCGCGATGAAGCGTTCGACTTGCTGCGCCTCGCGCTCACAAGCCCGCGCTTCGATGCGGACGCGCTCGAACGGGTGCGTAGTCAGGAGTTGGCCACACTTCAGCGTGACACGACCAATCCAAACGATATCGCCAGCCGCCGTTGGTGGGCGACCGCATTTCCAAACCATCCTTACGGACGCGAGACAAAGGGTACGCTGGAATCGATGGCGCGTATCAGCGCGGACGACCTGCGCACTTATGTCCGGCGCGTGTTCGCGCGCAACGAGCTGAAGGTTTCGATTGTCGGCGACGTCGACGCCAAAACGGCCGGCGAATTGATCGATCGCGTATTCGCGAAGCTGCCGGAGAAGAACGATCTCAAACCGGTTGAGAACGTGACACCGAGCGGGCTCGGACGGCGCATCGTTATCAATGTCGATGTGCCGCAGGCCGTCGTTACTTTCGGCGGGCAAGGCCTTGCACGGCAGGACCCCGATTTCATGGCCGCCTATATCGTGAACCACATTCTCGGCGGCGGCAGCTTTTCCTCGCGTCTCTACGCGGAGGTGCGCGAAAAACGCGGGCTGGCGTACGGCGTGTCCAGTAGCCTGGTCTGGTTCCAGCGCGCCGCCGTCGTGCTTGGTGGGACCGCGACCCGTGCCGATCGCACAGCCGATGCCCTTGCGGTGATCGAGGAAGAAGTGAAGCGAATGGCGAAGGACGGCCCGACGCCGGACGAACTCGCGGCCGCGAAATCGTTTCTCAAAGGCTCATACGCGCTGACCCTCGACACATCTGCCAAGATCGGGGCGCAGCTCACGCAGATCCAGCTCGACAAGCTTGGCATCGATTACATTGACCGCCGCGCCACCCTGATCGACGCCGTCACGATCGAAGACGCCAGGCGGGTGGCCCGGCGCCTTTACAGCGGCGGGCTGCTGGTAACGGTGGCGGGCCGTCCGAAAGGGCTGACGTCGAGCGGAACGGAATAATTGGTCTTGGCGTTGGCTCGGTCGTTACGACCGGTCGACCCGAGTTGTTTCTGACTTGTCATGGCCGGGCTTGTCCCGGCCATCTCGCTTAGGTAGGCACGAGTGTTGCGTCCCTTATCGGGATGCCCGGCACAAGTTTACACTCGGGCCGGCCAGAGGCCGGACCCGGGTGGCCGGACATGACGCCGGAGGAGCCATGGCGATCAGCCAATCCATTGATGCCGCGCGCGAAGAGCGCATCGGACCGCACGGCGTTAGTGCGGACGCGCTGAAGGCCGCAATGGCGAGGGCGGAGGACGCGCTCGAGTGGGTGCGCGCCCGCCATGCAGACCGGAGCCTGCCGTTGCTGCGCCTGCCGGAAACACACGGTGATCTCGAGACAATCAAGGATACCGCGCGCCGGCTTGCGGATGAAGCGACCGACATCGTTATTCTCGGCACCGGTGGCTCAAGCCTCGGCGGACAGATGCTGGCGCAGCTTGCCGGTTTTGCCGTGCCGGGCGTTGGCGCGTTGCGGGCGCCACCGCAACTCCATTTCATCGACAATCTCGATGCGGACAGTTTTGGCACGATGCTCGCAAGGTTGCCGCATGCGACAACGCGTTTTGTTGCAATCTCGAAATCCGGCGGGACCGCCGAAACCTTGATGCAGACCATTGCTGCTTTGTCGGCTGTAAAAGGCGAGGGGCTGCAGACACGGGTCCCCGACATCTTTCTGGGAATCAGCGAGCCGGCCAAGTCCGGCAAGTCGAATGGTCTGCGCGATCTGCTCGGAAAATTTCGCGTGCCGTTTCTCGATCACGACACAGGTGTTGGCGGCCGTTTTTCGGCACTGACCAATGTCGGCCTGCTGCCGGCCGCGATGCTTGGGCTCGACATTGCCGCGGTGCGTGAGGGCGCCGGTCTTGCGCTGGCGCCGGTGCTCGCAAAGAAGCCGGCGGTGCAAGTGCCGGCCGCGGTCGGCGCGGCGCTCGCGATTGCATTGGCCGAGAGCAAGGGCAAGTCGATCAGCGCGCTGATGGCCTATTGCGATCGCCTTCAACGCTTTACGCACTGGTACGTGCAGCTCTGGGCCGAAAGCCTCGGCAAGAACGGCAAGGGCACCACGCCATTGGCGGCGCTCGGGCCGGTCGACCAGCATAGCCAATTGCAACTCTTCATCGGCGGCCCGCGCGACAAATTATTCACCGTCATTACGGTCGATGGGGCGGGGCTCGGTCCGCGTATCGATGGCGAACTCGCTAAAGCCGCGGGCGAGCCGGGTTTTGCCGGCAAGACGATCGGCGATCTGGTCGCCGCGGAAGGCCGCGCGACGGCCGAGACGCTGGCGAAAAACGGCTGTCCGGTTCGTACAATTCATATCAACACGCTCGACGAGGAAAGCCTCGGCGAGTTGATGATGCATTTCATGCTGGAGACCATCATTGCCGCGCGCCTGCTTGGTATCGACGCTTTCGACCAGCCGGCGGTGGAAGAAGGCAAAGTGCTTGCGAAGAAGTATCTCACCAGCACTTAGGTCTTTCAGTTGTCATGGCCGGGCTTGTCCCGGCCATCTCGCTTAGGTAGGCACGGCTATGCGTTCCTTATCGGGATGGCCGGGACAAGCCCGGCCATGACGGGCAAAATGATCGCCATCACCGACACGATCTCGATCGATGAATCCGAGCTAACGGAAGCCTTTGTGCGGGCGTCCGGCCCGGGCGGCCAGAACGTCAACAAAGTGTCGTCGGCGGTGCAGCTTCGTTTTGATGCACGCCAGTCACCATCGCTTCCGAATGATGTGGCCTTGCGGCTGATGCGCCTGGCGGGCAAGCGCCTGACCAAGGACGGCGTCATCGTCATCATCGCGCAGCAGCACCGCACCCAGGAGCGCAACCGCGCGGATGCGCGCGAGCGGCTGTTCGACCTGATCCGGCAGGCGGCGGTCAAGCCCGTGCCGCGCCGTCCCACCAAGGTCCCGAAGGCGCAGCGCCGGGAGCGGCTTGAGGGCAAAAAGCACCGCTCCACGATCAAAAAGCAGCGCAGCGGGAAAACGTGGGATTGATCGCCTAAGGATAACGGGGGCAGATCGCGGCGCTGCCTCGCGGGGTGCGGCTTGCGCCTTTAAAGTCGGGACCAACCCGAATCAGGCCGTCCATGCCCGTCCGCCAATTGTCCGAGGCCGTCGTCAATCGCATCGCCGCCGGCGAGGTGGTCGAGCGCCCGGCGAGCGTGGTGAAGGAGCTGGTCGAGAACGCGCTCGATGCCGGGGCGCGCCGCATCGACGTTTTGACGGACGGCGGCGGGCGTCGTCTCATCCGCGTCACCGATGACGGCGATGGGATGACCCGTGCCGATCTTGAGCTCGCCGTTGATCGCCACGCGACCTCGAAACTTGAAGGCGATGACCTGCTGTCGATCCGCACGCTCGGATTTCGCGGGGAGGCGCTGCCGTCCATCGGGGCGGTTGCCCGGCTCACGATCACCACGCGCCATGCCAGCGAACCGCATGCCTGGAGCATCACGGTCGATGCAGGAGAAAAGTTGGAGGTGAAGCCGGCGGCCTTGTCCAAGGGCACGACCGTCGAGGTGCGCGACCTGTTTTACGCAACGCCGGCGCGGCTGAAATTCCTGAAGACCGACCGCAGTGAGGCTGAAGCGGTGCGTGAAGTTGTCCGCCGCCTTGCCATGACGCGTCCCGATGTTGCCTTCACGCTCGCCGGCGAGGAGCGTGCATCAGTGACGTGGGTGTCGGTGGCAGACAATGCGCAGCTGCCGCGGCTCGGCGATGTGTTGGGAGCGGATTTCCACGCCAATGCCATGGCCATCAATGCCGAACGCGAAGGCGTGCGCGTGATCGGGTTTGCCGGCCTGCCGACACTGTCGCGCGCCAATTCACTCGCGCAGTATTTGTTCGTCAACGGCCGGCCGGTGCGCGACAAGCTTCTGTTCGGCGCCGTGCGCGCCGCCTATGCCGACTACCTGCCGCGCGACCGGTATCCGCTCGTGGCGCTGTTCGTCACGCTCGATGCGCGCGAGGTGGACGTCAACGTGCACCCTGCCAAGACGGAAGTCCGTTTCCGCGACGGCGCGCTCGTGCGCGGGCTGATCGTGCGGGCGCTCAAGGAGGCACTGGAGCGGGAAGGGCAACGCGCGGCATCGACGGGTGGTGGCGCTACCATCGCGGCGTTTCGTTCGGCTGCGGTGCCGCCGCGTGCGCGCTACGACTGGCGGCGCTCTCCGGCAAGACCGGGGGGATTTGCTGCGGCGCGTGGCGCGCCGGGTTTTGCGCAAGCCGCCCAGGCCGCTTTCGACGTGGGCGAGCCGGCCGCAGACGCGGCGGTTGCAACCTTCGAACCGGCCGCCGACCAGATCGACAAGCCGCTTGGTGCAGCGCGTGCGCAAGTGCACGAAACTTATATCGTGGCGCAGACTGCCGACGGCCTGGTGATCGTCGATCAACACGCCGCGCATGAGCGCATCGTCTATGAGCGAATAAAAGCGGCTATCGATAAATCCGGCGTCGCGCGGCAGATCCTGTTGATCCCCGAGATCGTCGAACTCGATGAGGCCGATGCCGCCCGGCTTGCCGCGCGCGCCGAAGAGCTTGCGCGCTTCGGTCTGATGATCGAGACGTTCGGTCCGGGCGCCGTGGCGGTGCGTGAAACCCCGTCGATGCTTGGCGAAGTCAACGTCAAAGGGCTGATCGCCGATCTCGCCGAACACATGGCCGAATGGGATGACTCGCTGCCACTGGAGCGGCGCCTGATGCACGTATCATCGACAATGGCCTGCCACGGATCGGTGCGGGCCGGGCGCAGGCTCAAGCCGGACGAAATGAATGCGCTGTTGCGCGAAATGGAAGCGGTGCCCAATTCCGGCCAGTGCAATCACGGCCGGCCGACTTATGTCGAACTGAAGCTGACGGATATTGAGCGGCTGTTCGGGCGCCGGTAGGCTTCCCAAGGTGCATACGACAATTAGCTTCCCTTCGCCCGCTCTAAAAACGGTTGCTGGATGACGGCGGTAGGGCCTATCCTTGCGACAAATAAAAATTGCGACGCCCGGGAGGAGATCATGTGTTGCCGTGCGCGTGTCGTTGCCGTGAGCTTGTTGTTCGCGATGCTTGTTCCGGGCGTTTCGTTGGCGCAGACGTTCGCCACTGCCCTGACAGGCCTTGTCAGCTCCACCGAGAGCAGCGCGATGGAAGGAGTGCTGGTTAGCGCCAGCAAAACGGGCTCGCCCGTCACGGTGACCGTGGTGACCGGCAAGGACGGGCGCTTTTCCTTCCCGTTGAGCAAACTGGGACCTGGTCAATATTCCATCGGCGTGCGCGCCGTCGGCTATGACCTCGACGCCCCCAAATCGATCGAGATCAATGAACAGAAGACAGCATCACTCGATCTCCAGTTGCGTAAGACCGAAGACCTAGCCGCGCAATTGTCGAACGGCGAATGGTTGGCGAGCATTCCCGGAACGGATCAACAGAAAGGGCAACTGCTCAACTGTGTCGGTTGCCACACGCTTGAACGCATCGTGCGCTCTAAATATGACGCGGATGGGTTTCTTAGCCAAATTTTGCCACGCATGCAGGGGTATGTGAACCAGAGCATCCCGGCACATCCACAACTACGCCGCGCCGAACGCCTCATGGAGGAGCGCGGTGACCAACGGGTCCAGGTTTACCGCGCGGCGGCAGAGTACCTCAGCACAATCAATCTTAGCGCTGGTTCGCAATGGAGCTACACGCTCAAAACATTTGCGCGACCAGCCGGTCGGGCGACGCGGGTTATCTACACGGAATATCGTCTGCCGCGGGAAACAATTTCGCCACATGATGTGATCTTGGATGCGGACGGGCTCGTTTGGTATTCGAGCTTCGGCGAGCAAAATTTAGGCAAGCTCGATCCCAAGAGCGGAAAGGTGACCGAATATCCCATTCCCGAGCATAAACCCGGCTTTCCGACCGGGGGGCTTGGCCTGCGCGCGGACAAGGACGGCAACCTGTGGCTTGGCAATATGTATCAAGCCACGATTATTAAGTTCGACCGCAAGTCGGAATCATTTCAATTCTGGACGTTGCCGCCTGAGCAGAACATCGATGCTGCGCAGGTCAATATGGTGAGCCCGCAAAGCTCGCATGTCGACGGTAAGGTCTGGACGCAAAACAATGGCTTTGCTGGCGTGCATCGGCTCGACATCGCCTCCGGAAAAATCGAAACGTGGCAGCCGTTCAAAAATGCTCCTAAGGGCGAGGTTCACAACATCTACGACGTCATCCCTGACTCCAAAAACAACGTCTATTTCACTGATTTCCGCCACCAGCATATCGGGCGGATCGACGCCGATAGTGGTGGGGTCAAGCTGTTCGAGATTCCCACGGCTCGCTCTTCGCCCCGGCGCGGAAGCATGGATGCGCAGGATCGCCTTTGGTTCGGCGAGTACCGTGGCGACCGCATCGGAATGTTCGATACGAGAACCGAAAAGTTCAAAGAGTGGAAGCTCACTACGCGGTGGGCAGCTCCGTATGATGTTGTCCTCGACAAGAACGAGAATGCATGGACTGGCTCGATGGTCACGGACCAGGTAACGCGACTGGATACAAAAACTGGCGAAATGGTCGATTATCTCCTGCCGCGGTCGACAAACATTCGTCGAGTTTTTGTCGACAACACAACGACGCCGGTTAGCTTCTGGGTTGGCAGCAATCACGGTGCGTCTATCATCAAAGTCGAACCGTTGGACTAATTGTCCGACAATGCAGACCGGCTCGCAATCTCCGGAACCAACTTCGCTCCCGACCGAAGGGAAGGTGAAATGATAAACCGGCTCGTAACCTTCACCGCCTGCTTGCTCGTTTACGCTTTCGCTGTGTCGTCGGCACATGCGGAATGGCCGGATCATCCCATTCGCTGGGTGGTGGGGTTTGGGCCTGGAGGCGCGAATGACCTGATTGCCCGGTTTGCGGCCGAGGGTGTCAGCAAGCGGCTTGGGCAGCCCATCGTCATTGAAAATCGGCCGGGCGCCGGCGCGGTGATCGGGACAGCGTTCGTCGCGCATTCGACCCCCGACGGCTATACGTTCCTGGTTGGCGCGGCGAGCACCATCACCAACAGCCTCATGTTGAAGGATCTTCCTTATGCCGATGCCGATCTCGTGCCGGTCGGCATGATCGCGGTCGCGCCCTCGACAATTGTCGTGCATCCAAGTGTCCCTGCGAACAACATGGCCGAGTTCGTCACTTGGGCTAAAGCGCAAGGCGCAAAAGGCATCAACTGGGCCACCGCCGGCAACGGCAGCACGCCGGAATTCGTCGCCGAGATGCTCAAGGAGGCGACCGGCATCTCCATCACCATCGTCCCTTTCAAAAGTGGCGGTGACGGGGTGAACGCCGTTCTCGCAAACAATGTTTCGGCGACGTCCGAGGCGAGCATTGTCGTGCTGCCTAAAATCAAGGCCGGACTGCTGAAGGCAATCGCAACGACTTATGAAAAACGCATCAGCGCCTATCCGTCCATCACAACCACGGCAGAGCAAGGCTTCCCGACCGTGCAAATCGGCCACTGGGCGGGGCTGTATGCGCCGCGCGGCACCCCGGAGCCGATCATTCAACGCATGAATGCCGAGCTGCAGGCGGCGCTCAAGACCGACGAAGTGCGAGGCAAGCTCATCCCGACCGGGATAGAACCGGCCGGCGGCTCGGTTGCGGATTTTGTCAGTTTTACCAAGACTGAGCGGCAGCGCCTCAGCGACCTTGCGGCAAAGATGAAGGTCACCAAGGAAAAGTAGGTCGGTCAGTTCGCCAAGACCTGTGCAATCTGCTCGGCCCCCGCAATCTTTTCTGCGCTGAGCACGAGGTTGACGATGTCGTCCGCCTTGGCGGCGCTAACGACATGGGTCGCAAGTTTCTTGAATTTATGCACAATGTCGGATTCGGAAGCAAAACTGTTTTCGCTGCCGCGCGGCGCCTCGACGGTTTGCTCGAGCTTTGCGCCATTCTTCAGATGCACTTCCACGCGCACCATGTGGCGGTAGTTCGAGCCACGGTTGGTAATCGAGGGGTCGTGCACCACGTTGACCTTTTTCGACAATGCGATGCGCCGCTTGTCGTCAATCACCTCGTCAGTGAACTGATCAACGAACACGTCGCCCTCGAGCAATAACGTCGCAACGCAGAACGGAAGATTCAGTTGGGCCGAGACCAGGCCCTGCGGTTGGTAGGCCCAGCCCACGTGTTCGACCGTCACTTGCGATCCATGCACCACAATTGACGCGATATCGTCCGCGCCAAAGGGCGTCCTATTTTGCATGGCCCGGATGGCATCGAGCGTCGTGTGGTTGCTGCCGACACAGGAATAGAATTTCAGCGAAATGCGCATTGTTTCCCACACCCGGCCGAGCTCCCACGACAGCTCGTCGAGATTGAACCGATCGTTTGAACGCGAGAATGTCGAACAAAACCCGCCATAGGGGGATTCAAACACGTCGACGATCCCGGTGAATCCGGCTTCGGCAAGCAGTGCACCATACAGGCCGCTTTGTGCAGCGCGGCCCGCATGCATTCGCTTGACCATCGCTCCGTATTGCGCGGCCATCAGTCCCGACGATTGGGTGCCTGCAATGCCCAGCGCGTGAACGGCTTGTTCACCGGAAAGGCCCAACGCGGCGGCAGCGCCCGACACAGCGGAAAATACTCCGACGGTCGCGCCAGAGTGCCAGCCCTGTCCGATATGTTGCGGCCCCATGCATTTGCCAACGCGCGGTCCGATTTCGTAGCCGGCGACGGCAGAGCGCAGGAAATCGCGGCCACTCAGTCCGGGACGAAGCTCGGTGACGGCCAGGAGCGGCGGCAAAGTTACTGCGCCAACATGCAGAACGCCCTGGCGATGAACATCGTCGAGCTCAAAGCTCTGAACGAGGGTGCCATTGACCAGGGCGGCGTGCGGCGCCGATAAAAGTTCCGGCGTTCCCCACACGCGGCAGGCCTTCGTATCGTCAAGCTTGCCGAGGGTCGCACGCAAGATACGGCTCCATTCGAGGGCGCTGCCGTAGAGTGCGCAACCCAGCGAATCCAGAATCAATAACTTGATGCGCCCGATGACCTCACCTGGAATAGCTTCGTATTTGATCTGAGAAATAAATTGAGCGATCGCGCGGGTATGCGGATTGTTGCTTGAACCTGACATACGCGTTTTCCACCCGGACTAATTGGATCAGGAGTATTTTTTCTCGAGTGCATCGAATCGCGATTTACCGACGAGCCGTTGCCGCTCCTCGAAACTGGCAAGCTGCGCGGAAACGCCATCCAACGACCCATGCTCTTTGAGGTGAACTAGGACCTTTTGCATTCCAGCGATCGATGCCTGCAACGCTGCATTGGCATAAAGGATCATGGAAAACCCCATGCTCTCCAGCTCATCGATGCCAATCATCGGAGTCAGGCCGCCGGCCACAATGTTAATAAGTTGGGGTGCCGCCAGACGCTTGGGAATCTCTGCGATTTGTTCTCTGGTCCGCGGTGCCTCGACGAAGGTCATATCCGCGCCAGCTTCAATATAGGCGGCCGCACGTTCCATTGCATCGTCGAATCCATTAGCTGCGATCGCATCGGTGCGTGCGATGATCACGAGATCACGATCGATCCGGGCGTCGACGGCGGAATGAATTTTCTGGACCATTTCGGCAGAGGCTATGACGCTCTTTCCGGCAAAATGTCCGCACCGCTTGGGAAATTCCTGGTCTTCAAGCTGGATGGCATTGGCGCCACTGCGTTCGAGTACTCGGATGGTACGCGCAACGTTGAGTGGATTGCCGAACCCGGTGTCTGCATCGACGATGAGTGGCAGTGAAACAACCTCGCGTATCGCGCTGACGTGGCTGGCCAACTCGGTCATCGAGATCAAGCCAATATCCGGCAAGCCCAGGAAAGTATTGGTGACGCCGGCGCCAGTGACGTAAATTGCTTTGAAGCCTATGTCTTCAATAATGCGAGCCGTAAGTGCGTTCGCTGCGCCCGGCACAAGAACGGGTTCTCGCTTGCTCAACATTTCACGAAGTTGTCGGTTGCAACTTTCATTCATCTACGTTTCTTTCATCATCGCAACTAAGGGTGCCGCCCTTACACGCATCCTAGCCATTTCAAGGTTTGTGTCGTACCCCCCGAATCCGTGGTTCAGGCATTTCGCAAGAACACAAATTCCGTATCGTCGTATTGGCGCCGCTCCAGCTCGGTAAATCCAGCCGGCGCCTTGAACGCGGCCTCTGCAGCTTCCTCAACGACGATCATCGCTTCCGGTTTTAGCCAGCCGCCTTCGTGCGCCGACATCAGCGCCTTTTCCGCCAGACCCTTGCCGTAAGGCGGGTCGAGGAACACAAGTGAGAAGGCTTCGATGGGATGTGCCGGGCCCAATTTTGTGGCGTCGCGCCGGAAGATGCGAGTGACACCGCCGAGCCCGAGGCTCTCGACATTGTCGCGCAGCAGTGCGCGCGCCTCGACGCCCTCGTCAACAAACAAAGTGTAGGTCGCGCCGCGCGAGATTGCCTCAATGCCGAGCGCGCCGGTGCCGGCGAACAGGTCGAGGACGCGCGCGCCGGTGATCGGATCGCCGTAGGAATGAGCGAGGATGTTGAAAAGCGCTTCGCGCAGCCGATCTGCGGTCGGGCGCACCGCCTCGGATTTCGGGCCCGCGAGCGGCCGCGAGCGAAGTCTGCCGCCGACGACCCGCATTATTTCGGCCTCGGCCGTGACGGGCGCGGCCCGCCGGTACGGTCGCGGCGGTGGCGCTCGCGTTTTTCCCAGCGCTTTTGCGATGGCCGCTCGTTTCCGTCGTCCCGTTTGCGAGGCGGAGCGCCACGTCGCGGCGCGGAGGGTGGCTTGGCCTTTCCGCGAACTTTGTCGTCGACCGGTTCGACAATCGGCGCAAAGAAATCGGTATTTGCCGCCGCTGCAATCTCCGGCCCAAGTGTCTCGCGCAACTTTTCGGTTTCAATTTCCCGCACTGCGCCATCGTCAAGATCGCCCAGCTCGAAAGGTCCAAATGCGACGCGGATCAGCCGGTTCACCTTCAATCTGAGCGTCTCGAGAACCTTGCGGACCTCGCGGTTCTTGCCCTCGCGAATTCCGATGGTAAGCCAGACATTGGCCCCTTGCTCGCGATCGAGCGTGGCCTCGATCGGCCCGTAGCGGATGCCATCGACGGTGATGCCGCCGCGCAGCCGGTCGAGTGCGTCCTGCTGCACGCGGCCGAGGGCGCGAACGCGGTACTGACGCAGCCAGCCGGTCGCCGGCAATTCCAATACGCGCGCCAGCCCGCCGTCATTGGTGAGCAGCAGCAGGCCTTCGGTGTTGATGTCGAGCCTGCCGACGCTGATCAGGCGTGGCAACCCCTTGGGGAGCGCGCGGAAGATGGTATCGCGCCCCTGCGGGTCGGAATGGGTCGTCACCAGGCCGCGCGGCTTGTGGTAGAGAAACAGACGCGTGCGCTCCCGCGATCGCAATGGCGTGCCGTCGACCACGATGCTGTCGGACGGCGTTACGTTCAGCGCAGGCGAGGAAATCACGGCGCCATTGACCGAAACGCGTCCGGCCGCGATCCAGGCCTCGGCTTCGCGCCGGGAGGCTAGCCCGGCACGCGCCATCACCTTGGCGATGCGCTCGCCGGACGTTTCGGAATGGCTCTTGTCGGACATGTTTGAAGCCGCAATAAGGATGCGGCCTGATAGCAGAGAACAAGGCGAGAGACGAGCGTGGCGTCATTTATGCAGATTGCCCTCGAGGAAGCCCGCGCCGCCGAAGCGCGCGGGGAGGTGCCGGTCGGCTGCGCCATCGTCCGCAATGGCGAGGTCGTTGCGCGGACCGGCAACCGGACGATGGCTGACCGCGATCCGACGGCGCATGCCGAACTCATCGCCATTCGGGCAGCGGCAGCTTTGCTCGGCAACGAGCGGCTGGCTGATTGCGATCTCTATGTGACGCTGGAACCGTGCGCCATGTGTGCTGCTGCGATCTCGTTCGCGCGTATTCGCAGGCTCTATTTCGGCGCTTCTGATCCCAAGGGCGGCGCGGTTGAACATGGCGTGCGGTTCTTCGCTGCGCCGACATGCCATCACAAGCCTGAGGTCTATGGCGGGATCAACGAAAGCGAATGCGCGGCGCTACTGAAAGATTTCTTTCAGGCGCGACGGACATGAGATCAGTTTCGCCTAGGCGGTCTTGTCGACAAATTTGCCCATGCCGGGCGGCGGCGGAGCCTGCCTGGTGACAGGCGGAGTTGCGGCTTCGCGCTCATTGGCCTGATGAGCGGGCGTCGACTTCG
Source organism: uncultured Alphaproteobacteria bacterium (assembly GCA_963810125.1). Taxonomy (GTDB): domain Bacteria; phylum Pseudomonadota; class Alphaproteobacteria; order Rhizobiales; family Xanthobacteraceae; genus Pseudolabrys. The sequence goes on along the minus strand of CAWEMK010000003.1, from coordinate 110,847 downwards.
GTGATGTTCCGGTCTTCGGCATGATGACCTGAATGCCAATACTGCAGTCACTCATGAACGCGGCTTTCAATTGCGGCGGAAAACTAGGCCGCAGGTCTCAATTTTATGCGTCAGCGAAACGCCGAATCCGGTTGGGCGCGGAAAGGAATTGTTGACGTTAAAAATTTGTCGTCCGGGGCGAGCCGGGGCAATCGAGATGCTACGCCTGCTGCGCGAAATCCCAGGCCTTTTCGGCGAGCGGCCGGATCATCTCCGCCTTGGCGGGAGCAAATTCGCTGGTCGCGGTGCCGTCCCGCACGCGGCCGATGATGCCCTGCAGGATGGCCGCGATGCGGAAGAAATTATACGCAAGATAGACCGGAAGGGCAGGGCGAGGGTCGAGCCCCGTGCGCGCAACATACGCATCGACATAGTCGCTCATTGACGGAATGCCGAGCGCGCGCAGGTCGTGGCCGACCAGTGTCGCAGTGCCTGCCGCGCTTTCGGAATGCGGCATGTGCCACGTCATCAGGTGATAGCTGAAGTCGGCGAGCGGATCGCCGAGCGTGGATAATTCCCAGTCGAGCACAGCCGCGATTTTCGGCCGATCGTGCGCGACAATCAGATTGTCGAGACGATAGTCGCCGTGCACCAGCCGCACCGGGCCGCCCGCTGGAATATTTTTTGGCAGCCAGTCGATCAGCCGCTCCATGGCATCGATCTCTTCGGTTTCGGAGGCGCGGTACTGCTTCGACCAGCGTTCTACTTGGCGCGCGACGTAGTTTTCGCCTTTGCCGAAATCGGTGAGGCCGATTTTGGCGGGATCAAGGGCGTGCAGCCGTGCGATGGTCTCGTTCATGGAATTATAAACCGCGGTGCGCTCGGTTGGATTCGAGCCCGGCATCTGCGGCTCCCAGAACACGCGGCCATCGACAAAGCCCATCACATAGAACGGCGTGCCGGCGATGCTCTCGTCGGCGCAATAGACCAGCGGTTCGGCGACGGGAAAATCTTGCGCATGCAAGGCACGGGTCACGCGGTATTCGCGGTCGACGGCATGTGCCGACGGAAGCAGCTTCCCGGGCGGTTTGCGGCGCAGAACGTAGCGCCGTGCGGGCGTATCCAGCAGATAAGTCGGGTTCGATTGGCCGCCCTTGAATTGCTTGACGGTGAGGGGGCCGGCAAAGCCAGTGATCTGTGCGGCGAGATAGTGCTCGAGCCGCGCGGCATCGAGCCGCAATGCTGCCGCCGCCTCCTTGGTGCCGGAAAATGCCTGCTGGCGATCGATCGATGTCATCGCCGGTTCCGGATTACTTGCGCGTTCCGAACGCGATCGGCGTATCGGCGTAGATCTTGTACTCCTGCGACTTCGGCTTCGCCTTGTCCGCCTCATTGACGTACTGGATCGAGCTTTTGCCGGCGAGTTCGCGCGGCAGGATCATGACGCGAATAAACCGGCTGCGTTTGTCGGACGCCGCTTGCGCGAACACGGCGTCCGGGCCGGATTCATACCAGGCGCCACCCGGGCCATAGGATGTCGAACGGCCGTGAGTGTCGATGCGGATACCGCCCTCGATCAGGCAGCGGATGCCGGGTCCCTGATGACGATGCTGATAGGCGCAGCCACCCGGAGGAAACGCCACGCTGTCGCCACGCATCAGCAGGTCGCCTTTCGGCAAGGTCTCGAGAAAGGCGGTCAGCTTCTCATGCGTCATCATGCCGGGCGCGTTGGCGGTCGTACTGCCCTGATCGCCGCGCGCCAGCTCCCACCGCCAGCAGGTTACGCCGGCCGTGCCGGGCTTGATTGTAATTGCCGTTTCGCCCTGCCAGGCCTCGCCTTCATTGACGGCCTGTTCGCCGATCCTGGCCGAGCCATGCACCACATAAACAAAGCGCGGCAGCGGCGGCAGCCGGAACACGACGTTCTCGGCGCTCGACAGGACATCTTCATAAAGCCGAAGCACGGGATGCATTCACAACTCCTGACGGTCACGCCGCCGTAAAAAATTCCAGCAAGGCTGCAGCGGTGGCTTCGGGATTTTCCTCGGTGAGGAAGTGACCGGAGTCAACCGGTTTGCCGGTTGCATTTGGCGCCCATTGTTTCCAGATCTGCAGCGGTCCACCGGTCTCGTTGGCAATGCCGACGCCGCCCCATAGTGCAAGCAAAGGGCAGCTGATCGTCTTGCCGGCGGCGCGGTCGGCCTCGTCATTTGCAAGATCGGCGTAACGGCCAGCGCGATAGTCCTCACATTGGGCATGAATGCGCAGACGGATCGGAAAACGACGCGCGATAGTGGTCGAGCGCGCGTGGATCGAAGGCGGACAAGTTCTTGGCTTTCGTCCAGCTTGCCATCTTCCATTCCAGATATTCGACCGGTGCTTTCGAGATCAACATTTCCGGCAGCGGTTCGGGCTGCGCCAGAAACGACCAGTGCCATACTTTCATGGCCATGTTGCGGTCCATGCCGTGCCACATGTCGTAGGTCGGCACGATGTCGAGCGTCGCCATGCGTTCGACGCGGCCCGCGTGATCGAGCGCGAGCCGGTAGGCGACGCGGCCACCGCGATCGTGTCCGGCCAGCCGGAAACGCACGTGGCCGAGTTTCTCCATGACCTCGATCATCGCATTCGCCATTGACCGCTTGTCGTATGGCGCATGGTTCTCATCCGCGCGTGGCACGGCCGACCAGCCGTAGCCCGGTAGATCGGGAATAACCAAAGAGAAATGTTTTGCGAGGCCCGGCGCCACACGGTGCCACATCACGTTGGTCTGCGTGTAGCCGTGCAGGAGCAAAAGCGGTGGCCCGCTGCCGCCACCGCGCGCAAAAATCTTGCCGAGGGACGTGTCGATCCAGTGCGATGCAAAACCGGGAAAGAGATCGGCGAGGTCGGGCATGGGTTATTCTCGTTGAGAGAACGCTTGTTAATTATTACCCGTCATGGCCGGGCTTGTCCCGGCCATCTCGCTTAGGAAAGCACTGCGTCCCTCATCGAGATCGCACCGGAAGTCGGGCTTGCCCGACTTCCGCAATTGAATTCTGACGCCGCAAGTCGGGTATACCCGACTTGCGGTGACAAGCCCGGCCATGACGGAATCTGATTCGCCTATTTCTCTCGTTCAATCGCGCGCCAGCCGATGTCGCGGCGGCAAAACCCATCCGGCCAGCGGATGCGGTCGATCGCCGAATAGGCCCGGCTCTGCGCTTCCCGCACGGTTTTGCCGCGCGCACTGACATTCAGCACACGTCCGCCATTTGCGAGGATACGGTTGCCGTCGGCCTTCGTACCGGCATGAAATATTTCCACGCCTTCGACCTGCGCCGCCGCGTCGAGGCCTTCGATGACGGAGCCTTTGCCGTAATTTCCCGGATAACCTTTCGCCGCCATCACCACCGTGAGGGCGGCGTCCGGGTACCAGCGCAGATCGAAATTTTTCAGCTGCCCATCGCGCGCAGCGAGCAGCGCCGGAACCAGATCCGACATCAAGCGCAACATAAGCACCTGGCATTCCGGATCGCCAAAACGGACGTTGTATTCGATCAGCTGGGGGCCATCCTTGGTGATCATCAGCCCGGCGAACAGCACGCCCTTATAAGGCGCGCCCGCCCGCTTGAGCGCGTGCACCGTGGGATAAATAATCTCGTCCATCACGCGCTGGTTCATCGCGTCGGTCATGATCGGCGCCGGCGAATAGGCGCCCATGCCACCGGTGTTCGGACCTTTGTCGCCGTCGCCGACACGCTTGTGGTCTTGCGCGGAGGCAAGCTGGATTGCGGTCTCGCCATCGCACAGCGCAAAGAACGAGGCTTCCTCGCCAACCAGGCATTCTTCGATCACGATTTCCCAGGCGGGCTCGCCAAGGCCGCCGCCGAACATCATGTCGATGGCTGCTTCGGCCTCTTGCACGCTCTCTGCAACGACCACGCCCTTGCCGGCGGCGAGCCCGTCGGCTTTCACGACGATGGGAGCGCCTTTCTTGCGCACATATTCCTTCGCAGCGGCTGCGCCTTTGAAACGTTCGTAAGCGGCGGTCGGGATTTTGTTCGCTTTGCACAGGTCTTTGGTAAAACCCTTGGAGCCTTCCAGCCGCGCGCCCCATTTGGTCGGGCCGAAGGCCTTGATGCCGGCCGCCTCCAGATCGTCGACGATGCCCGCGCAGAGAGGCACTTCGGGGCCGACCACGACCAGGCCGATCTTCTTGTCCTTCGCAAAGGCGATGACCGCCTTGTGGTCTGCGAGGTCGATCGCCGCGCATTCCGCCTCTTGCGCGATACCGGCATTGCCGGGGGCGCAATAGAGCTTGTCGGTGAGCGGGCTCGCCGCCATTTTCCAGGCCAGCGCGTGTTCGCGTCCGCCGGAGCCGAGAATGAGGATGTTCATGACGTGAGGGGCAGGCCTTTAGTGTGCGGTCGGTATTTGGTGTACCATGTCACTTCGCCCCCGCAAGAGATTCGACCCGTATGGCAGAGCCCGCCCTCGATAACGTTGTGGAATGGTCCGTCTCCGAGCTGTCGGCGGCGCTCAGGCGTACTGTCGAAGACGCCTACGGCTACGTGCGCGTGCGCGGCGAAATCTCCGGCTTCAAGGGTCCATCGCCGTCCGGCCATGTCTATTTCCGCCTCAAGGACGACAAGGCGGTGCTGGAGGCGGTGATCTGGAAGGGCAATTTTGCCCGCATGCGCGTGCGGCCGGAAGAAGGCCTCGATGTGATCGTGTCCGGCAAGCTCACGACCTTCGCCGGCTCCTCGAAATACCAGATCGTCATCGACAGTCTTGAGCCCGCCGGTATCGGCGCGCTGATGAAGCTGCTGGAAGAGCGCAAGAAGAAGCTTGCGGCGGAAGGCTTGTTCGACGAGGCGCGCAAACAGCTGTTGCCATTCTTGCCGCGCGTGATCGGCGTGGTGACGTCGCCGACCGGCGCCGTGATCCGCGACATCCTGCATCGGCTTGAAGATCGCTTTCCGCGGCACGTGCTGGTTTGGCCGGTGCGTGTACAAGGCGAGACGTCGGCGGCGGAGGTTGCGGCCGCCATTCACGGGTTCAATGCGTTGCCCGAAAACGGTCCTTTGCCGCGGCCCGATCTGATCATCGTGGCGCGCGGCGGTGGCTCGCTGGAGGATCTCTGGTCATTCAACGAGGAAATCGTGGTGCGCGCAGCGGCTGCGAGCATGATCCCGCTGATTTCTGCCGTTGGCCACGAGACCGATGTGACATTGATCGATTTTGCGTCCGACCGTCGTGCGCCGACGCCGACGGCTGCGGCTGAAATGGCCGTGCCGGTGCGCGCCGAACTTTTGTCCACGCTCGCCAGCCTTGGATCGCGCAAGTTCGCCTGCTGGCAACGTGGTGTCGATCAGCGGCGCAAGGAACTGCGCCTTCTGTCACGCGCCCTGCCGGCGCTCGATGAATTGCTGGCAGGCCCCCGTCAACGGCTGGACGCCTGTGCCGGACGCCTGCCACGCGCATTGCGCGCCAATGCGCAGATCCATCATACGCACCTCACACGCGTGGCGGCCAAGCTGTCACCACGGCTGCTCCGGCAGCGGCTCACGCGCGGCAACGAAATTGTCATGTCACTCGGCGAGCGGTCGAGACGGGCGCGCCGCACTTATCTCGACCAGCGCGCGCAGCGCCTGCGCAGCGCCTGGCAATTGCTCAATGCCTACTCATACCGCAAGGTGCTCGAGCGTGGCTTCGCACTCGTCCGCGATGGTGCAGGACACCCGTTGCGATCGGCCGCTGCGGTGGGCGGCGGCATGCGGCTCGATATCGAATTCACTGACGGCCGCGTGGGCGCAACCTCAGACGGTGAACCGACGACGCAGCCGGCCGAAAAGTCAAAGCCGCGAACGCGCGGCGGCGGGCAAGGTTCCGGCGGGCAGGGCAGTCTTTTCGGCTCCTAATTATTCGCCGAGGGTTTCGCTTGCGCCGCCAAACGACTATGTTGGACTGACGTCGGCCAGCAATGGGAGGGCGCATTTGCTCAATCGCTATGATCGATCCTCGCCGATGAGCGGGGAGGCGGAGGTGAAGTACCTCGATGGCGATTTCCGCGTGGTGCGCCCCGGCGCGTTCGTGCGCTGCGCGGTGACCGGCGTTCCGATCCCGCTCGAAGAGCTCAAATACTGGAGCGTCGATTTGCAGGAGGCCTACGCAACGCCCGAAGCGGTGTTGCAGCGCCACCGCGAACGGCATGCCGTCAAGCAATAGGCCGTCAGCGCTGGAGTTTTGTCATCGCCAGCCGGCGCAATTCATCGGCTTCGTCAAACATCATTGTCACAGGTAATGCGTGGGCCCGCGTGAACAGCGCTTCAAGCAAGCGCTCGCCCGCCATGCGCGCGCGGTCTTTCTCTGTGGTGAGGAGCGCAAGGCCGTTGTGTTCGGCGTCCATGATGAGCTCACCCGCATCCTCCGCGGTGTAGCGATAGTGATCGTCAAATGGCCGTCGCTCCGCGACCGCAATGCCGGCAGCTTCGGCGGTTGCGAAAAACTTGTCCGGATCCCCGATCCCGGCAAACGCCAGCACACGGCGACCCTTCAGCGACGCAACCGCAGACACATCGGGCGTCAGGCGGCCGTGCAAGATCGGCAGATTGCGCGCGCGCGCCAGTGTCACGATATCGTCGGCGCCCTTGCCTTCGCCAACGACCAGCAGTGCATCGGTTTTTGCAAGCTGTGCGGCCAATGGCGCACGCAAGGGCCCGGCGGGAAATATGCAGCGATTGCCGACGCCTCTTTGCGCATCGATGACCGCCAACGTGAAATCCTTCGCCAACGATGCGTTCTGCAACCCATCGTCCATGATAATGAGACTGGCACCTTGCGCGCGCGCAAATGCGGCACCGGCGACACGGTCGCGTGCAACCACCGTGGGCGCCACGTGCGCGAGCAGCAGAGCCTCGTCGCCGACGTGAGCGGCCAGATCGTGGTGCGGATCGACAAGTTTGGGGCCGGTTAGAGTGCCGCCATAGCCGCGCGTCAGACAAAACGGGCGTTCGCCCGCATCCGCGAGCATTCGTGCAAGCGTCATGACGGTCGGCGTCTTGCCGGCGCCGCCGAGCGTGAAATTGCCGATGCACAGCACCGGCACGCCGGCAGGAATTCCTTTCGCCGTCATGCGTCGCGCCGCGATCGCGCCATAGATGAGCCCGACCGGTGCCAGCAAACTTGCGGCGAAGCCCGCCTTGCGCCACCAGAAAGCCGGCTCACGCATGGCGCGCCCGTTGCCGCAATTGCAGCTGCATCAGATAGGGGTCGAGGGAAGTCAGCGTGCGCTCAAGCGCGCCGCCCAGGTTTTCAACGACGCCGTACCCCGTTTCCGCAACGCGGGCACAGGCGTCCGGATCGGTGAGCCAGGCAGCAAAATGTGCGGTCAGGCGTTCGGAATCGCTGACCAGTTCAGCGCCATGGACACCGTCGAGCGCACTATATATCTCGGAGAAATTCCACACATGCGGGCCGTGCAGGATGGCGGCGCGGAGTTTTGCGGCTTCGATCGGGTTTTGCCCGCCGTGTTTGACCAGCGAGCCCCCGATGAACACCGCCGGCGCCAGGCGATAGATCAGGCCGAGCTCGCCAACAGTGTCAGCGACATAAATCTCTGTCATGCGGTCGGGCAATTCTCCGCGCGAACGCAGCGCCACTTTTAATCCAGCGGCGGCCGCGATCTCGGCGACGCCGGGTCCGCGCTCGGGATGACGTGGCGCGATCAACGTCAGCAGGCCTGGGAAATTTGTACGCAGGCGGCTATGGGCTTCGATCATCGCACCCTCTTCGCCGACATGCGTGGATGAGGCCGCGATTACCGGCCGTTCGCGGATAGCGTCCTGCAGGGCTGCCAACGCCGCGGCATCGGCGGGTGGCGCCGGGACGTCCAGCTTGAGATTGCCCGTAGTGACCACCTGCTCGGCACCCAGCTCGCTGAAACGCGCGGCATCGGACTCGGTGCCCGCAAGGCAAAGGTCAAGCCGTTGCAACAGATCGGCGATCGAATTTGGTAGCCGGCGCCACCGTCGAAACGAGTTTTCAGACAGGCGGCCGTTGATCAGGACCATCGGGATGCCGCGGGCCGATGCATCGATCATCATGTTCGGCCACAGGTCGGATTCAACGAACAAGGCCAGATCAGGCTGCCAGTGGTCGAGAAAGCGGCGCACGAAGCGTGGCACGTCGAGCGGAACGAATTGATGTGCCACGCCGCGCGGCAGGCGTTGTTCGGCAAGGCCGCCCGAGGTGACGGTGCCGGTGGTGACCAGCATGGCGATACCGCGCGCGCGAATCCGTTCGATCAGCGGCAGCACGCTCGCCAGCTCTCCGACGCTCGCACCATGCAGCCAGACCAGCGGGCCGTCCGGTCGTGCAATCCTGCTTTCGCCCCGCCGTTCGGGCAGGCGCTGGCGGATTTCTTTTCCGCGCTTGACGCGCCGCGCCAGCAGGATCGGCGCAAACGGTCCCGCCGCTGCGGCGAACAGCCGGTACATCCGCAGGCCGACAGGCAACCCGCTCACGGCTCGTTGCCTCCGGTTTTGTCGGCGAGCCGATAGGCCCTTTTCGTCAACGCGTTGAGTTCATCTTCCAGGTTTTTCCGTGCGGCTTCGAGCGCGGCGCCGTCGCAACCATGCGGCACCCTGAACGGGCCACTCGCGGCGATACCCACGCGGCTGAAGGGCAGGTTGATGGCGGTGCGGTCCCAATTGTCGAGCTCAATGCGCCGGCTGGAGGCCATTGCCACCAGATAGATTGGCCGGCCGGAATGCTGCGCGAGCTTCATAACGCCGAGGCCGGCGACCCGTGCAACCTTTGGTACGTCGGCGGTCATCGCGACATTGTAGCCTTCCTTGAGAGCGTCGAGCATCTCGTTGAAGGCCACCGCACCGCCTTTGCGATGGAATTCGCCGTTGTGGGCACCCGAGCCGCGTATGGTGCCGATGCCGAGTTTCTCGGCCGCGCGCGCGTTGATTTCCCCATCACGGTGGCGGGATATCAAAACCTTGGCGCGATGTCGCTTGGCGTCCTTGATAAACGGCATCAGGAAATGCTGGCCGTGCCAGGCGGCCACAATCGCGGGTGATTCGAGGTCCTCATAGAGTGACATGGTGCCCGGTTCGACGACCGTGCGGCTTGTGAGCCACACGAAGCGCAGGTACCACGCCCCCAGCGTGCCCATGGCGCCCTGGAACATGGGCGAAGCGGTGATCCGCTTGAGTGACAGCATCGCTCCCCGCTCTAGCGCGCCGCGCGTTTTGTGGATTCAGGGTCGAGCAAGCGATGCAGGTGGACGATGAAATAGCGCATGTGTGCGTTGTCGACAGTCTTCTGTGCCTTCGCTTTCCATGCAGTGTACGCGCTGGCGTAATTCGGATAGACGCCGACCATCTCGACCTTGTCGAGATCCTTGAATTCAGTGCCGCCGAGATCGGTGAGTTCGCCACCGAGGACGATGTGCAGCAATTGTTTGTTCGTTCCGGGCGGCTGTGCGGACATGGCTCGATCCCCAATGTGAACCCTGGCGGCGTGGAGACTTGCGGCTGGACAGTCTACGCGAACTCGGTTTCGCGGTCGCGCACGAGATTTATCAACGTGTCGTGGCGGGCCTGACCGGCCGCGACCAGTGCGCCATGCGCACCGTGCGCATTACTATAAGTCAGCGGCCGGCCGACAAAATCGGTCAGCGCGCCGCCGGCTTCGTGCACCAAAAGATCGGCCGCGGCAAGGTCCCAGTCGTGGCTGCCGGGCGAGGCAACTGCAGCGTCGAGCGCCCCGTGGGCGACGCGCGCGATCCGCAGTGCGAGCGAGTGCACTTTTGGCTGCGCCAGCGTGTTGGGCGTCAGGCTGGAGAGCCGATCGAGATAACGCTTCGGTCCGGCGAGTCTGGCGCCGCTGAGCCTGTCGCCGGCGCTGGCCTTGATCGCCGCGCCATTGAGCGTGGCGCCACCGCCGCGCGATGCGACAAACATCTCTTCGGTCACCGGTGCATAGAGCGCGGCAAGCAACGGACGGCCGTGGTCGGCGAGGGCTACCGAAATGGTCCAGTCGGCGCGTCCGGAAATATAGGCACGGGTGCCGTCGATCGGGTCGACGATCCACGCGAGCGCCAGGGCGTCGTCTGGCAGGTCGTCTTGCGATTCCTCCGACAGCCAGCCGGCATCCGGCACGAGCGATCCAAGGCGTCCGCGCAGTAAATTGTTGACGGCGATATCGCCTTCCGTCACCGGCGAATTGTCTGCGCCCTTGGTCCACTGCTTGAACGGTCCGCGCGCCGTTTCGCGCGCAAGCTCGCCGGCGTCGCGCATCACCGCTTCAAGCGGGCCACGCAAAGCGGCGAGGTTACTGGCCGGCAACGGTCAGGCCCTCCACCCGCAGTGTTGGTGCATTAGTGCCGTAGCGGAATTCAAGATCGCTAGCCGGGGTCATGGTCCGGAATATTTCCAGCAAATGCCCCGCGATGGTGACTTCGCTCACGGGGTAAGTGCGTTTACCCTTCTCGATCCAGAACCCTGAAGCCCCGCGGCTGTAATCGCCCGTCACCATGTTGGCGCCACTGCCGATCAGATCGGTGATGTAAAAGCCGTCAGTAATGTCGGCGATCAGTGCATCAGGGGTAAGCCGGCCCGGTTCGAGATGCAGATTGCTCGGCCCCGGCGATGGCACCGACGACGCACCACGATGCGCGTGTCCTGTAGTCACGAGGCCGAGTTCGCGCGCGGTCGCACAATCGAGCAGCCATGAGCGAAGCACGCCATCATCGATCAGCGCGAGTTTCTTGCCGGCAACGCCTTCACCATCAAACGGATGCGATCGCAGGCCGCGTTTGCGCAGCGGATCGTCGACAATACGAATGCCGTCGGCGAACAGCTTGGCCCCCATTTTGTCCCGCAGAAAGCTTGTCTTGCGCGCGACCGATGCGCCGTTGACCGCGCTGGCCAGATGCGAGACCAGCGAGCCGGCGGTGCGCGGATCGAACACCACCGGCACCTTGCGGGTGGTGACCTTGCGCGGGTTGAGCCGTGCCACTGCGCGGGCGGCGGCGCTGAGCCCGATCTTTTCGGGGTTTTCCAGATCGGCGGCGTGGCGCACCGAGGAGTAATCGTAGTCGCGTTCCATGCCGGTGCCTTCGCCGGCGATCGCCGTCATCGACACGCCGTGGCTGGAGCCAAGATAGGCGCCGCGAAATCCGTGACTGGTGACGAGGACCATTCCGCCAATTCCGGCCGAGGCCGAGGCGCCGCCCGATTTGCTCACGCCTTTGACAGAAAGCGCCGCCTGCTCGGCGGCGCGCGCCTGTGCTTCGAGCTCGCCCACGGTCGGCAGATCGGGATCGATCAATTCGAGATCGGGAAAATCGTGCGCCAGCAGATTGGCGTCGGCGAGACCCGCAAATTTGTCCTCGGGCGCCGCGCGCGCCATGGCCACGGCCCGCGCGGCGAGGGCGGCGGCGCCAGTATCCGCAATGTCATTGGTCGAGACCACCGCCTGGCGGCGGCCGACCAGCACGCGCAGCCCGAGATCGTCCCCTTCCGAGCGTTCAGACTCTTCAACCTTTCCGTCGCGCAGCTCGATCGCGAGCGACATTCCGCGCACCGCCACGGCGTCGGCAGCGTCCGCCCCGGCGGCGCGTGCGGCCTTGACCAGGCGGTCGGCGCGATCGGTCAGCGCGGTCAGATCCAGAAGAGAGGCGGCTGGGGCGAGCATTGGCGAGCTTTCACAAGAGTTGAAGGCAGGAGCCCGAGACAGGGACCAAAGACATGGGCCCGACAACGGTGCGGTTCAACCGTCGAATGAGCAATTTGCGCGGTCACGGCAACACCTCGTCAATCATGGTTCGCAACGTGGCGTCAATCATGCATCGCGAAGGCGAGGCCGGTACCACCGGTTAACCCAGAACTTTAAGCGGATTCGGACGCGTTTCTGCCATGTTTGATGCGCGACCGGGCGAATAAGCCAGGCGCGGGAGAGTTTCGAGGCGTCAGATGTGTAGTGGCGGATACGCCGGGTCGGGCCGCGCATTGCGGCTCGACCCGTGCGGCTTGCCTGTGCGGTTCTCCGCGAGCGATGCCGCGGCCGACGGGCGGGTGCGCGATGTCGAGCTCCACCGCGAACGCGTCGTGGTGCGACGCTCGCTGCACGGCATGCGCATGGCGCTCAATATGCCGGTTGCGGCCTTTGCCGGTATTTCACTGCGGCTTGAATCGGACGAAGATGGCGACATGCTCGCGGTCGTGCTCCAACACACCGATCCGTCGCTCACGCTGCCTTTGTTTCTGACTTCGCAGGCTGATGAGGCCGTGGCCGAATGGCGAGCCTGGAGCGAAGTGCTGGACGTGCCGCTGCTGCTCGCCGAGCAAGGCGCGAGCGCGGCCAATGCCCGTCTGGGCCAAATTCACATCGAGCGCCCGCGTCCGCGCCGCCGCCGCCGGAGCGCGTTGAAGAAGCGCCGGCCCGCTATTTTTCTGCGGCGTGGGTTTGGCAAGGTCACCAGGCGGACGCCGGTTCACCGCGGCGAACGCGAAATCATCGCGCGGAATTAGCGCGCGAGCGCTTCGCCGAAGAGTTCGGCGTATCAAATCGGCAAATTGGATATTTGAATTGTCCGCGCGATCGGCGGACTACTTGCAGCGTTGCAGCTTCACCGAGCCGCCGTCCTGCATATTCATTTCGACATGATCTGGATCGACTTTTCGCAACGTATAAGACGTGCGGCCGCCGCTGATCTGACCGGTGCTGAATTCGTCGGTGATGCGGTAGCTCGACGGGCCTTCCGAAACCACCGACTGGTTACGGTATGCCGGCACTCCGCCATTGCTGTCGGTACGTTGATCCCCGTTGAATTCGATTACACGCTTGCTATCCGAGCAATCGATTGGGCCTTTATCGCCGCTCGTGCTTTGGCCCCATTTACCCTCGACCGGATAAACTTGTGCCTGCGCCGGCACGGCGAGGGCGGTGAGCAGCAATGCGGATAGAATCGTGGTGCGCATGGCCCCAAGATTTGCGCTGCGCCGGCTAAAATCAAGGCCGACGGCCGGTGATGCTTAACAGCCGGCGGAAGCGATTTGCATCAATTAACGCTTATTCGCGGGACCATAACCGCCGGCGGTCGGCGATTGGATGATAATGGCTTCATTTTCATCGATAACGGTGGCATCGCAGCCTTGCAGGCGCTCGATTTGGCCATCCTTGCGGCGCGCGGAATTTTCGCCGACCTGGCCAGGCTCGCCGCCGGCCAGACCGAACGGGCGGACTCGCCGGTGGCCAGACAAGATCGTGCATTCCATTTTTTCGAGGAACCGGATGGTGCGGCGAATACCGTCGCCGGCGTGCCATTGCCCGCGCCCGCCGGAACCGGGACGAATGTGGAAGTCCTCCAGTACGACCGGATAGCGGAATTCCAGCACCTCCGGATCGGTGAGGCGCGTGTTCGTCATATGTGTGTGGACGGCGTCGGTCCCGTTGAAGCCGGGGCCGGCCGGTGAACCGGAGCAGATCGTTTCGTAGTATTGATAGCGCGCGTTGCCGAAATTGAGGTTGTTCATGGTGCCCTGCGCGGCAGCGAGGGCCCCGAGCGCACCGAACAAACAATTGGTCACCGCCTGTGATGTCTCCACATTGCCCGCCACGACGGCAGCCGGATATTCGGGCGACAGCAACGAGCGCTTCGGAATAACGATATTGATCGGCCGCAGGCAGCCGGCGTTCATCGGGATGTCGTCGTCGACCATGACGCGGAACACGTACAGCACGGCCGCGCGCGCCACCGGTTCCGGTGCATTGAAATTGGTCGGCTGCTGCGGGCTGGTGCCGGTGAAATCGACTGTTGCCTCGCGCTTCTTCTTGTCCACGGTGATCTTCACCTTGATCACCGTGCCTTGATCCATTTCGTAGCTGAATTCGGAGTCGTGCAATCGGTCGAGCACGCGGCGCACGCTTTCGGCGGCGTTGTCCTGCACATGCTGCATGTAGGCCTTGACCACCGGCAGCGTGAAATGCGTGACCATCTTGCGTAGCTCGGCGACGCCTTTTTCATTGGCGGCGATCTGCGCCTTGATGTCGTTGATGTTCTGCACCGGGTTGCGCGCCGGATATCTAGCGCCCTTGAGCGCCGCCATCAGTTCCTTTTCGCGGAAGCGCCCGCGATCGACCAGCTTGAAATTGTCGAACAGCACGCCTTCCTGCTCGATCGTCGTGGCGTTCGGCGACATCGAGCCGGGCGAGATGCCGCCGACGTCGGCGTGGTGACCGCGCGAGGCGACCCAGAACAAGATCGTTTTCTTCCGGTCGTCGAACACAGGTGTGCAGACGGTGATGTCGGGGAGGTGCGTGCCGCCATTGTAGGGCGCGTTGATCGCATAGACGTCGCCGGGCTTTATTTTTCCGACATTGTCGCGAATGATCGTTTCCACCGAACGATCCATCGAGCCGAGATGCACCGGCATGTGCGGCGCGTTGGCGACCAGCGTTCCGTCATGCGCGAACACCGCGCAGGAAAAATCCAGCCGCTCCTTGATGTTGACCGAATAGGCGGTGTTCTGCAGCGAGACGCCCATCTGTTCGGCGATCGACATGAACAGATTGTTGAATACCTCGAGCATCACCGGATCGGCATGGGTGCCGATGGCATGGACGCGCCTGAGTTTTTTGGCGCGCGTGAGCACGAGATGATTTTTCGCGGTGAGTTCGGCCTGCCAGCCCGGTTCGACGACGACGGTCTGGTGCGGCTCGATGATGATGGCGGCACCCTTCACCCGCGACCCGGGCTTCAGCTGCTCGCGCGTATAGACGTTGACCTTGTGCCAGGCGCCGGCAGAAAAAAACTGCGTGCGCAGCGCCGGCTTGGGCAGGGCGGCGCGCGAGCGTTTCATGGCCTTTTCGCTGAATTTCGTCCCGCCGCCGACCGCCTCGACCGATACGGCCTCGACCACCATCTCCTTCGTCCGGTCGATGAAGCCGAACCGTGCCTTATGGGCCTTTTCGAAGGCACGCTTGATCGCGGCAGCACTTCCGCACGCCACCACCAGAGCCGTGTCCGTACCGGCATAACGAATATGCGTGCGGATGAAGATCTTGATTTTGGATGGCGGAACGCCTTGGCCGGCCACTTCGGCTTTGGTCGTCCGACCGAGGGACGCACCCGTTTTCGCGACCACCTTCAAAGCCTTGGCGCCGAAGGGCAGCTCGATCGCCTGTTCGCGGGTGGCGCGGATATCGGCGAGCCCCATGCCGTATGCGGACAGTAGTGAAGAATACGGATGTATGAACACCCGCGTCATCCCCAACGCATCGGCGACCAGGCAGGCGTGCTGGCCGCCGGCACCGCCGAAGCAATTAAGCGCGTAGTGGGTGACGTCATAACCGCGCTGCACTGAAATCTTCTTGATCGCGTTCGCCATGTTCTCGACGGCGATCTTGATGAAGCCGTCGGCGACCTCTTCGGCTTTGCGGCCACCGACCTGTTGCGCCAAGTCGGTGAAGGCGTTGTGCACGGCGTGCGCATCGAGCGGCAGATTCTGCGCAGGCCCGAAAATCTTCGGAAAGAAATCGGGAATGAGCTTGCCGACCATCACATTGGCATCGGTGACGGCCAGCGGTCCGTTGCGCCGGTAGCATTTCGGGCCCGGATTGGCACCGGCGGAATCGGGGCCGACGCGAAAGCGCGCGCCGTCGAAATGCAGGATCGAGCCGCCGCCGGCCGCGACCGTATGAATAAGCATCATCGGCGCGCGCATGCGCACGCCGGCGACTTCGGTCTCAAATGCGCGCTCGTATTCGCCATCGAAATGGGACACGTCGGTCGACGTGCCGCCCATATCGAAGCCGATAAGGCGATTGAAGCCAGCCTGCCGTCCGGTTTCCGCCATGCCGACCACGCCACCGGCAGGACCCGAGAGGATCGCATCCTTGCCCTGAAACAGTTCTGCGGCTGTGAGCCCGCCGGATGACATCATGAACATCAAGCGTGCGGCAGAACGCTTCGCGTCGAGATCCTTGTCCACCTGCGCCACGTAGCGACGCAGGATCGGCGACAGGTAGGCGTCGACCACCGTGGTGTCACCGCGGCCGACCAGCTTGATGAGCGGAGAAACCTCGTGGCTCACCGAGACCTGCGCGAAACCCATCTCGCGCGCCAGCGCAGCGACGCGTTTCTCGTGTTCCGGAAAACGGTAGGCGTGCATGAATACGATTGCGACGGCGATGATGCCGTCGGCCTTGGCGGCCTCCAGATCGGCGCGCACTGCCGAGAGATTGGGTTCGTGCTCGACCGTGCCATCGGCGCGCACGCGCTCGTCGACCTCGGCAACGCGCTCGTAGAGCATGTCGGGCTTGATGATGTGGCGGGCAAAAATCTTCGGCCGCGCCTGGTAACCGATCTTGAGCGCGTCGCGAAAACCCTTGGTGACCAGCAGCAGCGTACGGTCCCCTTTGCGCTCCAGTAGCGCATTGGTGGCAACCGTAGTGCCCATTTTCACCGCGCCGACAAGACCGGGCGGGATCGTTTCGCCGGCTTTCAAACCAAGCAAATTGCGAATGCCCTGCACGGCGGCGTCGGCATAGGCTTCGGGATTTTCGGACAGCAATTTATGGGCGGCTAGCGTGCCGTCGGGGCGACGTCCGACCACATCGGTGAATGTGCCGCCGCGATCGATCCAGAAATCCCAGGTTCGTGAGACGGCTTTTACGGGCATGGCTCAATTGGGGGGACGCAATACGTACGACACAAGGCGCACGATGCCGCTCTGTCAGCGGTAAAACAAGCCTGCTAGGCTTCGGTCAGGGAAAATAAATGGGGATGCCATGATGAGGATACTTCTAGTGGCCGCAGTGCTGCTGTTTGCGTCTTCAGCCGCGCAAGCCGCTGAAATCAAGGTACTGAGCGGTAACGGCTCCAGGGCGGCCGTGCGTGAACTCTGTACGCAATTTGAGAAAGCGACAGGACACAAAATTGATCTGAGCTTCGGCGTGAACCCCGAGGTCAAAAGCAAGATCGAGGCCGGCGAGCGCTTCGATGTCGTTGTCGGCAATCCACCGATCATCGACGCCTTGATCAAGGACGGAACGGTTGTCGGCCCGCGCGTCGATTTCGGCCACGCCGGCTTGGGCGTTGCGGTGAAGAGCGGCGCACCCAAGCCCGATATTTCATCGGTCGAGGCATTCAAGCGCGCGCTGTTGGCGTCAAATGCTGTGGCCTTTCCCGGCAAGGGCGCGAGCGGAATCTACTTTGTCAGCCTGCTCGATCGCATGGGGATCAAGGCCGAGATGCAAAGCAAGTTAAAGCCGATGGCGGCGGAAGACACTGTCGAGGTCGTCGCCCGTGGCGAAGCGGATATGGTCGTGGTGGTGTCGACGCGGATCTCAGACGTTCCCGGCGTTGATCGAGTCGGGCCAATTCCGGAGGAATTGCAAACGAAAATCGGATTTGCCGCTGGCTTAAGCGCTTCGACCAAGGAGCCGGACGCGGCCAAGGCGTTGATCCGTTTTCTCAGTGCGCCCGCCGCGGCACCGACGCTGCGAGCCAAGGGCGTCGATCCAGTTTGATCGACCGTTGGTTACCCTTGCCACCGGCGGTCCGTTAGCGTCATGCTTCCATTTCAGCGGACGGCCGGGGTGAGCGCGTGCCACGAGCTCCCGGAGTTCATGGAGGGACCAATGATCAAGTTCGTGCGCGTCTGCGCGGGCCTGTTGCTTGCCTGCGGCGTTGTGACGGCCGCTTCGGCCCAGACCAAATGGGATATGCCGACGCCCTATCCGGACGGCAACTTCCACACGAAAAATGTGATCCAGTTCGCAGCCGACGTGGACAAGGCGACCAATGGCTCGCTCAAGATTACGGTCCACTCCGCCGGTTCGCTGATCAAGCACGCCGAGATCAAGCGCAGCATTCGCCAAGGTACGGCGCCGATCGGCGAGATGCTCGAGTCGCTTTCCTCGAACGAAGCGGCGGTCTACGGGCTCGACTCGGTTCCATTCCTCGCCACCGGTTATGATGCGTCGCGCAAGCTTTACGCTGCGCAGAAGCCGTACCTGGAAAAACAGCTCGCCTCTGAAGGCCTGATACTGTTGTTCTCGGTGCCGTGGCCGCCGCAGGGGCTCTATGCCAAGCGTGAGATCAAATCGGTCGACGAGCTCAAGGGCTTAAAATTCCGTACCTACAACGCCATGATTGGCCGCATTGCGGCGCTCGTCGGCTCCGTGCCGACGCAGATCGAGGTGCCCGATCTGCCGACCGCTTTCGCAACCGGCCGCGTTGACGTCATGATTACTTCGGCTTCGACCGGCGTTGACACCAAGTCGCAGGACTATCTCACCCACTACATCGACACACAGGCCTGGCTGCCGCGCAACATCGTGATCGTGAACAAGGACGCATTCGACAAGCTGCCTGCCGCAGAGAAAAAAGCGCTCACCGACGCCGCCAAGGTCGCCGAAGACCGTGGATGGAAATTGTCGATCGAGGAAATGGCGATCAAAACCAAGGCGCTCAAGGACGCTGGCATCAAAGTGCTGCCGCCGACCCCGGAGCTCAAGGCTGGTCTTGCCAAAGTCGGCGCGACCATCGCCTCGGAATGGGAGAAATCGGCCGGCGCTGACGGGGCGGCAATGCTGGCGGCGTACAGGAAGTAAGTGCGGCGCTTTCTCGATACGCTGTATCGCGTCGCGCTGGGCGCGTCGGCCCTATGCCTCGTCGTGATCGCGGTGATGGTCGGCGTGCAGCTTGCTGCGCGCCTGGTCGATGGCACGCTCGCACTCTTGCATTTGCCGCGCACCGATTTCGTCATTCTCTCGCTCGATGAAATCGGCGGCTATCTGCTCGCGGCGGCGAGCTTCTTCGCGCTCGGCGGGACGCTCAAGGCCGGCGCGCATATCCGCGTCACACTGGTGCTGGCGGCGTTTGGTGAACGGGTGCGCCGCTACATCGAATTGTGGGCGTTCGGTTTTGCGGCGGCTGCGTCAGCCTACATGACGGGGCACCTGGCCAATTTTGCGTGGGTCTCGCTCCGCTTTCACGAGGTATCGCCCGGCGTCATCCGGGTGCCGCTGGTCTATCCGCAGGCAGCGATGGCCATTGGCGCGCTGATCCTCACCATCGCGCTGGTCGACGAACTGTTCATCGTCGTGAATCGCGGCCGCCCGAGCTTCCGCGCCGCCGAAGACGCCATCACGCTGGGCAAGGAGGGTTGAGCCATGAACGTACTCGAGCTCTCCCTTTTCCTGATGCTTCTTTTGTTCGCGATCCTCGGCTCGGGCGTCTGGATCGCGCTGGCACTGGCGGTGTGCGGCTTTGCCGCCATCCTGACGAAAGTGGCAACGCCGGCGGGGCAGGTGCTCGCCACATCGATGTGGACCGCATCGAACTCGTGGGATCTCACGGCGCTGCCGATGTTCATCTGGATGGGTGAAATCCTTTATCGCACCAAATTGTCCGACGACATGTTCGAGGGCTTGGCACCGTGGCTGCAGAAGCTGCCGGGCCGCCTCCTGCACGTGAATGTTGTCGGTTGCGCGATTTTTGCCGCGGTGTCCGGCTCCTCCGCGGCTACATGCGCCACCATTGGCCGCATTGCGTTGCCGGAACTCCTCAAGCGCGGCTATGACGAACGCATGGCGATCGGCACGCTTGCCGGTTCCGGCACGCTCGGACTGCTGATCCCGCCGTCGATCATCATGATTGTCTATGCAACGGCCACCGACCAATCGATTGCGCGGCTGTTCATCGCCGGTGTCATTCCCGGAATTGTGCTCGCCGGATTGTTCATGGGCTTCATCATCGGATGGGCCTTGCTGAACAAAGGGCGCATGCCGCCGCCCGAACCATCGGTGCCATTCCGCCAGCGCCTCTACGCCTCGCGCCGCCTGATCCCAGTGATGCTGTTGATCATGGGTGTCATCGGCTCGATCTACGGCGGGCTCGCATCCGCAACGGAAGCGGCGGTTGTCGGCGTATTCCTTTCGCTGGCGCTGTCGTGGTGGTCAGGCACGCTTGCCTGGCAAGGTTTTGTCGATTCGTTATTGGGTGCAACGCGCACCAGCTGCATGATCGCATTCATATTGGCCGGCGCTGCATACCTGACCGCCGCAATGGGTTTCACCGGCATTCCGCGCGCGCTCGCCGAATGGATCACCGAATTCAACATGCCGCCGTGGGCGCTGCTGAGCGTGCTGACGGCTTTCTACATCGTGCTAGGCTGTTTCCTCGACGGCATCTCGATGGTGGTGCTCACCACATCGATCATCATTCCGCTTGTCACGAAAGCCGGCTTCGACCTGATCTGGTTCGGCATCTACATCGTGCTGGTCGTGGAAATGGCGCAGATCACGCCGCCGGTCGGTTTCAATCTCTACGTTCTGCAAGGCATGACGGGCCGCAATATTTTCACCATCGGCGCCTATGCGCTGCCGCTGTTTGTCC
This sequence comes from uncultured Alphaproteobacteria bacterium, assembly GCA_963810125.1. GTDB lineage: Bacteria > Pseudomonadota > Alphaproteobacteria > Rhizobiales > Xanthobacteraceae > Pseudolabrys. The sequence goes on along the minus strand of CAWEMK010000003.1, from coordinate 90,467 downwards.
TGATGTGTATCGCCGTTGTGCTGGTTGCGACATTTCCGGGACTGGCGCTTTGGTTGCCGTCGACGATGCTCGACGTTAAATAAAAATACGATGGTGGAAATCCGAGGGAAATGCGCGATGCGCGGCGCCCGGTTGTCGGCTGTGTTTCTGCTTCTGGCCTGCCAGGTGGATGCCTTCGCCGCAGATAGTTCCGCGCCGCCGCAGGCGGTGCCTTCCGACGCGGCGATGGCCGACTATCGCGCAAAGCTGGAGGATTTTACGCGGGCTCGCCAAAAATACGACGAAGTCGCGGGCACCTACTGGAATTCGATTGCCGAAAAGCGGCGGGCGCGAAATGAAAAGCGCGCCAACCATCAGGACATTGTGCTCAAGGACTACGTGTTGACGCAGCCTCCGGTCTATTCGGGGCCGCCTGAGCCCGTCAGCCCCATACCCAAGCGTCCACCGCCTCGCAAATATATTCCGGTGGTGGCTGATTTTCTGAAGGCGGCGACCGAAGAATTTGGGTTCAAACCGCAAACGCCGCGGAGGGAGATCGAATTCAAACATGCGTACGCGAAGGCGGCCTCGGCGGCTGGCCTGACAAAAGATCAGGCGGTGCGGGTCTATGCTTTCGAGGCCGGCGGCAACGGCCACTACGATGTTCAGGCGGGATTGGAGAATCCTGGTCCGAATGCGCACGCCATCAGCACCGCGCTCGGGTACAATCAATTGCTGAACACTAACAGCGTCGAGCTACTGTCGGAGCACGGCGAGAATTTCGTCAAGGCGCTGACGGCGAAAGCCGCCACTCTGTCGGGCCCGAGAAAGGCGGCGCTCAAGCGTAAGATCGATATCCTCCGGCGCATGACGGCGGTCAGCAAATCGGTTCCTGACGAATGGAGTGAGCACGAAAAACTGGCGAACACGCCACAGGGGCTCGGCATCCATGCCTTGAATCTGGATATCGATGTGGGGCCTCTGCTCCAGACACACAAACTTCTCGATTCTGTCGAATTCGCGCGTAGAAAAAAATACACGGCGCCGCTCACGGCTGCTGAGCTTGAAATGATGAACCTCACGGGCGATGGCAACGGATTCGATATGGTCACGATGCCAGCGAATTTTCGCAGCCAGGTACCGACAGCAAATTTTTTTCAACCAAACGGCTATGCAGCCAATCCGGTGGCGATCACCAATAATACAGTCGCCAAGCTGGTCCAGGCGACCGACACGTTAATGGACCGAGAGGTGAAGTTGCCGGGCGCGAAGGAACTCGCCGCCGCGTTCTAGGCCTTGGCCTTCGGTTCCCTACGTTGCCAGCCCAATCCGGCCGCTGTAACCTTTGGTTGCGCCAGGAATGGGGCTTCCATGGGCCGCAAGATCATTCTGCTGTCGGACGGCACTGGCAATTCCGCCGCCAAGGTGTGGCGGACCAATGTGTGGCGGGTCTTCGAAAGCATCGATCTATCCGGCTCCGGCCAGGTTGCCTTTTACGACGATGGTGTCGGGACCTCCTCGTTCAAACCGCTTGCGATTCTTGGTGGCGCGTTCGGTTACGGGCTGAAGCGCAACGTCCTCGACCTGTACAAATTTGCCTGCCGCAATTTCCACGACAAGGATGACGAGATTTTCGGGTTCGGTTTCAGCCGCGGCGCATTCACCATGCGCGTGGTGGTCGGGCTGATCATGGAGCAGGGCATTATCCAGGAGCCGTCCGAACGGGAACTCGATCGAAAGGCGCGCGCAGCCTATCGCGACTTTCGCCGGCGAAATTTCCACACCAAGTTTAGAACCGAGCGCTTTTTCCGGTGGCTGCGCGATCTGGTCATTCGCAGCGACTATTCCAAGGACGACAATGTCCACAACGCGACCGTTCGCTTCATCGGGCTGTGGGACACAGTCGCCGCCTACGGCATGCCGGTCGAAGAAATGACGCGCGGCGTCAGCGACTATATTTTCCCGCTGCTACTGCCCAGTTACGAGTTGGATCCACGCGTGAAGCGCGCCTGCCATGCGCTGTCGATCGATGATGAACGCACGACCTTTCATCCCGTTCTCTGGGACGAGCGGGCCGAGCTGCCCCTGGTGCCGCGTGCGGATGGGAGTTTGCATCTCGCCGATGAGCGCATCAGCCAGGTGTGGTTTGCCGGGGTGCATTCCAACGTCGGCGGGGGTTACCCCGATGATTCCCTCGCACATATTCCGCTTACGTGGATCATGAACGAAGCTGCAAGCGTGGGTCTGTCATTCAAGACGGATGCCCGCGCCAGCCCGCAGACTTTGCTACATCCGCCGACGGTGCAGGACAAGGACGGCCGCCAGTACGATCCGCGTTCCGGCCTGGGCGGCTATTACCGCTACGGTCCGCGCGATATCCGTGAACTCGGCAAAGAACTACTGGCGCGTCGCGGCGCTCATGCGGTGCCGAAAATCCATGTCAGCGTGTTGAAGCGGATCAGGAACAACGCACATGTCTATGCACCCAATGGTATTCCGGCCGACTATCAAGTCGTCACGGATTTGGGAGAGGTGCTGCCGGCCCAGCAAAATCCGTATGAGGCGCCGGCGCAGGCACAGGCGCGGGCAAACAAACAGGAAAGTGCCTGGAATATCATCTGGCAGCGCCGGATCGTCTATTTTCTGACCGTCGGCGTTTCAATCTACCTCGCTGTATTCCCGCTTATGAAAGCCGTGCCGGCCTCGGCGGAGTTCGCAACTCGGCTCCGCTGGATTTCCGACGGCATTCGGATGGTGGGCAATATCCTGCCCGGCGCGGCGGAGACCTGGATCAACGGATTTGCGCGCCAGCCCCTCCGCTTTACCGTGGTGGTCGTCGTTCTTGTTGTCCTGGTGTTGTGGGGAGCCAGGCTCGCCGCACGCATTCAAAACGAAATGAGCGTTCTATGGGCAAGTTCCTTGGCGGCGAGGCTGCATGCTGCAAACATGCCCAACGATTTGGTTTACAGGCTGCGCACCAGCAATTGGTACCGCTATTTGCATCGCAGCCTGAAGCAATCAGTCGCCCCGGCGTTGTTTGCCTTGCTCTTTGCCGTTTGCGCCCTGGCGCTGACCAGTCACGCGCTGTTCGTCGTCCAGGATGATTTCGGTTTGGTCTGCAAGGAGGTTGGCAGACCCCAGACAATGAAACCCGGAGAAACGGTCAAATTGCAAAATTTCAACACCTCGAACCCGTGTCAAAATATGGGCATCGCTTTCGAGGAGCATCAAACTTACAAGATCGTCATTGAGATCAAAGAACCGTTTCGCAATCCTATAATTGATGTCGACGCATCCAGGGGGTTCTATTTTTTCGATGCTCCTACATTCTTGCAAAAAATGATCTTGCTCGCCGAGTGGCCCCTGCGGCGCGAAATCATCCGGCCATGGTTCAGAATTGTCGCGAGACTGGGAGCAGCGGGCGGGGAGGAAACGTTCCTCGATCCTGATCTGGCGTCTCCGAACACAAACTCAAACACGACGCCCGGGAAAGTCCGCTACGAGGAGAACATCAAGGCGACAAAAGACGGGCAATTATTTCTTTTCGTCAACGATGCCGTGCTGGCGATCCCCGGTTATTACGGAATTTTCTACGGAAAAAATCAGGGCATGGCCGAAGTCACAATCACGCAGGAAAAATCCTGCTTCGTCTGCCCGTAAACTTTCGTCATCGCTGCCGTCCCACAAAATTGGCGGGGGCCCGGCGGTTTTTGCCGCCGAGCCCCCTTACAACGTATCAGCCGACCTGTAAGCCGGGTTCTGTATGGCCTGCGGCGCGAACCGCAAACGTGACGGCCATTCCTCTGGTACGCCGGTTGCCCGGCGCATCATGCAACCTACCCGAATGACTGGCCTGGACAGACCTGGAGCTTTCGCCCCGACGTCATTCCTATTCGGTCTTGCTCCCGGTGGGGTTTGCCGTGCCGTTTCCGTCGCCGGAAACGCGGTGCGCTCTTACCGCACCGTTTCACCCTTGCCGCGGCTAAACGCAACGCGCCGAGGCGGTCTCTTCTCTGTGGCACTGTCCCTGGGGTTTAACCCCCGCCGGACGTTATCCGGCACCGTTTGTCCATGGAGCCCGGACTTTCCTCTCCAGCCACCTTTCGGCATTGGCCCGGAGCGGCCGTCCGGCCGACTGACGGGATAGGAATGGGGATACCAGGGCGGCACGTCAAGCGCCGCGGCTCGACAGGATTAAGGAAGCCTCACGTTCGGCCCCGGGCGTATCAGCCCAATGGAGCAGGACGGGTCTCGATCAATGCCCGCAATGTCAGCAGTGTGGAGGGATCCGCGATGCCATCGACGCGCGCTTGCCTGAAATGGCGCTGGAACGCCGTCACGACCTCGCGCGTGGCATCGTCATAGATGCCGGTTTCCGCCAGGCCGTAGCCATAGGAGCGTAACGTTCGTTGCAGCCTTGTGACCGAGTCACTGCGATCGCCCGGCCTGAGACCCGTCCCTTCGAGATCAAGCGGCGCGGCGCGGACCCAGTGACCGATGCCGGACTCGCTCAGGAGACCCCAGGGAAACTTTTCACCGGGATCCTGCTTGCGCGCAGGGGCCACATCCGAATGGGCGAGTATACGGTCGGCGCTGATCGGTCCACGGCGCGTGATGATCGACTTGCACAGCGAGATGGTCGCCGCGATCTGGCGTAGCGGATAATCAGTGTAGCCGAATTCGTGGCCGCCATTGACGATCTCGATACCGATCGAGCGTGAATTAATATCGGTTTCACCGGCCCACGACGACTCCCCGGCATGCCAGGCGCGCTTTTCCTCAGGCACGCACTCAATGATACGGCCGTCTTCGAATACCACGTAGTGGGACGAGACCTTGCTCGCCGCTGTCGTTAGCCGCTGCAAAGCCGTGTCGCCGGTCTGCATCCCGGTGTAGTGCAGCAAGATCATATCGGGCGGACGGCCGTCCTTGCGCTCGTCAAAATTTGGCGAGGGCACGACATCGGAGACGATGAAAGAATCCGGCGGAAATGCGGACATGGGCCGGACAAAACCGGGTCAGTGAAAGGGCGTGCATCATTCACCGCGCCGGATAAAAAAAGCAAGCGCGTAAAGCCAGCGGCTACGGCCCGAGCTTTTTTGCCCGGGCCGTGGCCTATTCCGATCGAGCTCGCGTGCGCCTTAGCGGCTTGTCGAAGGCGCGCTACCCGAAGGCCTCGTCGTGCCACCGCCCATCGCGCCCGGGCCAGAGCCGGTCGTGCTTGGCCGCGGTGGTTCATAACGTGCGAAGTTTTGCGCCTGCTGAAGTTCGTCCTTGGTCGCGGAGAGCTTCAACTTGTCGGCGGAGCCATTTTGGCCCGGCACCACGTCGAAGGAGCTGGGCGCGAGCGCAACTTCTTTCGCGCCTACGCCGAGGAAACCACCGACGCTGACCACGAAGGCTTCGATCTTCCCGCTCTTATCGAAGAGGATATCGCTGACATCGCCGATTTTCTGGTTGTCCGAGCCGAGAACGTCGGTGCCCTTGAACTTCGTGGCCAACCATTGATCAGGTTTCTGTGCAGTCACAAAATTGGCTTTCCCGGAACCTTGCGATTGCGCAGCCGGTGGCGGACTCGATGAACTGGGCGAACCCGGTGATTGCGCGAAAGCCGCCGTCACCATGACAGCGCTCAGCGCGGTCGACATCATCAGTTTTTTCAACATGCGTGTTTCCTCCTCAATTGCGCCAATGTTCCATCAGGCACAACGCGCAATCACCGTTCGCCGTTCCCGGTTCTTGGAACGATGACAGCAATTTTAGAATCAGATCGACGAAGGAACTTGAGTCAGGTGCCTTGTGCGCCCACGTGTTGCTCTGCACTGGCGCCCGCATCATCGCCGTGCGTGCGCACCACAGTGACGGTGCAGGGCGCTTCGGCGACGACGCGCGCCGAAACGCTGCCGAGATAACGGCGAAGCGCGGAACTAGCGCGAGCGCCAATGATGATGTGGTCGACTCGATTGTTACGCGCATAGTCGACAAGTTGGCCCGCCGGATCTGTTGATTCCAGGACGTGATAAGTGATGCGGTCGGCCGCGACCGGAATAGCGCGCGCCCAATGCTTAAGCTCAATCAACCGGCTCAGATGCGGATGGCGGCCTTGGGCGTCCTCCATCTTGTCGAGTGCCAGCCGCGCGATCTTCAGGATATTCACGCAGGCAAGACGCGCGTTGGGTTCGGTTGCGAGAACCCGCCGCACTGCAAGGGTCAATGCATGGCGAAGCGCCTCGTGACCGGGTTCGAGGTCGATCGCTGCCATAACGATGGGAGCACTGGCGAGTTGGCTGATGAGCGCTCGGCGCTGTCGCGGGAGCGGATTGCGGCGCGACCGCAGCCGGCGCCACGCCACCGTGAAAATACCGTCGCGTTGTTGGCGGGCCGCGCGCCCGGTGAGGGCGACCTGGTCAGGATGTTGCAGATCGAAGGCAAGTTGGGCTGCTGTCGCATAGCGAGCCCCAGGATCGACCTCCAGGCAGCGCAGAATGATCTCCTGGAGCCAGGGTGGAACCGCAGGATTTCGGGCGCGCGGCGGCACAGGGTCGCGCCACAGCCGCTGGCGCCAGTTATCCGCGCGTTGCGGCTCACCGAACGGTCGGTCGCCGGTTGCCAGGAAATAGAGGATGACGCCCAAGGCAAACAAATCGCTGCGCGGGTCACTGCGATCACCGAGAACCTGCTCAGGGGCCACATAGGCGCCGGTTCCCACCGGACCTTCCGCTTCTTCCTGGATCAAATCCGGCAACTGATCATGGCGCGACAGCCCGAAATCGATCAGTACCGCGTCGTCATTTCGCAAAATGACATTGCTCGGCTTCAGATCGAGATGGATCACGTGCTGGCGATGGATGTCGTGCAGGGCGAAGGCGATCTTGGCGCCGATCGCGGCGACTTCGTCAGGCCGCAGCGGCGTTTTGTCCAGCAACGATTTAATGGACGGGCCCGGAACAAACTCCATCACAATATAAGGCTGCTCGAAGTCACCGGCGGCGACGAAACGTGGCACGTGCGGACCGGTGAGCCGCGGGAGTATCATCTGCTCGACTTCATAACCGATGATGGTGAGTGGATCTTCGCCAAGCCGAAGCAAGGGAACCTTCATCACCATCGGCAGGTCAATGTCCTCGCGCGTCACGCGCCAGAAGTTGGCCATGCCGCCCGCTTGCATCGGCTCGACGAGACGAAAGCCCTCGATGTTTTGCCCGGCGGCGAGCATGCGCGGATCCACGATCTACGCTCCCTCGAGGAGGCGGTGACTTAATATCGCGGGCAGGCCAGCCTCGCGCACTTTGCGTGCGGCGGTTTCGTTGTCATAGGGCACGCGCGTGTAGACCAGCACATTGCGCTCGGTATCAAGCGCGCCGTAGCACGCGGCCGGATTGAAGTCGCGGGGTTGTCCGACGGAGCCAATCACCGCCAGCCAGCGTCGGTGGGCGAGGAGGGGAATTTCGACTGATTGGACAGGCTGAAAGCCGGCAAGTTTGCCGGTCGGCGACAAATGGTAGAGATCGGGGACATGCACGTGGCCGCAGAAGGTTGCCTGAGCTCGTGTCGCCATGAAACTCCGCGAGGCGCTCTCGACGCTCGTGACGTACTCCCATCGCCCGGGTGAATGGGCGCTGGCATGCACAAACAAACGGCCGCTGTCTTCAAAGGTGAGCGGCAATTGCGCGAGGAATTCGCGATGGGCGGCATTGAGGTGGGGGCGGGTCCAGTCGATGGCCTCGGCGGCGACAGGATTCATGCCGGCGGTGCCAACGGCAATCGCAGCGTCGTGATTGCCGGCGAGCGCGATCGCGCCGTGCTCGACCTCGCGTATGATGGCATCGACGGCGAAGGCGGGATCAGCGCCATAGCCGACATAGTCGCCCATAAAAATAAAGCGGCCGATGCCGGCGCGACGCGCGTGGTCGAGGCAGGCCTCAAGGGCCTCCCGATTGGCGTGAATGTCGGTGAAGATTCCAATCCACATAATTTTACCCGGGCCTGGCATGGCCGGAATTCGACCGGCGCCTATCTTGGCCGGAAATCGCAGGAAGCCCAGCACGCCCGTAATTCGGCAACGTTTCTTTAAGTTTAACCGCCGTTAATGGCGTTGATCTGCCGCAACTGTGCGCTCGGGGAGGATTGGGGCCGGTTTCTTGACGGCCATATAATCCCATGATATCCCACAATTTCCCAGTATGGGACACCACCACGTTAAGGGCTCCCAAGCGGAAAGGGAGCGCGGCCGCGTGCGCCATTTCCGGGTGTTCCGACACAGTCATCGGTCGCGTCCGGTTTGCGTGGAGTGCGGGGTATGGACCGCTTCGTGGGCAACTTCACGCTGCGGTTGGACTCCAAGGGGCGCGTCTCCATTCCGGGTTCGTTTCGCTCGGTTGTCGGCCGCGACGGTTTCGAGGGCCTTTATTGCTACCCGGCGCTGGATCGTCCGGCGATCGACGCCGGCGGGAACGCACTGATGGCGGAGATCGAGGCGTTGATTGGTCGCTTTATCCCGTTTTCGGACCAGCGCGAGCAATTCGCGCTGGCGCTCTACGGCACCAGCGAGACGCTGAAGATCGACGGCGAGGGGCGGGTGGTCTTGAGCGAGAGCCTGAAGCGTCACGCGGGCATTACCGATGCGGTGGCGTTTGTTGGTCTGGGTCACAAGTTTCAGATCTGGGAACCCGGCCGTTTCCAAAGCGAGCTCGCGGAGGCCACCCAAAAGGTGCGCGCGCTCAAGGGCGAGCTGAGTTCCCAGTTGGCGGCGCGCAACGCGTCAGGAGCACGGGAATGATGGCAGGCCGCGGCGGCTCGGCTGTCGCTGGCGGACCGGCCCTCCACATTCCCGTGCTCGGCCAGCCGGCTGTCGAATTTCTCAACGTTCGTGACGGCGGAATCTATATCGACGGCACCTTCGGCGCCGGCGGCTATACGCGTGCAATCCTCGCGGCCGCGGATTGCAAAGTGATCGGCATTGACCGCGATCAAACAGCGATCGCGGCGAGCGCCGATCTAGTGGAAGATGCAAAAGGCCGACTGACTCTCACCGAAGATACATTCTCCAATCTTGATACGATTGCGCGTGACGTTGGCCACGAAACTGTCGACGGCGTCGTGCTCGATCTCGGTGTTTCGTCCATGCAGCTCGATACGGCCGATCGCGGCTTTTCATTCCGCCTCGACGGGCCACTCGATATGCGGATGGGTGGAATGGGCGCCAACGCGGCTGACGTGGTGAACGCGGCCAGCGAGCGCGATCTTGCCAATATCATTTTCATTCTCGGCGAAGAGCGTCATTCGCGCGGCGTCGCTCGCGCCATCATCAAGGCGCGCGCCGGCGCGCGCATTGAAACAACTCGCGTGCTTGCCGACATCGTTGCTTCGGTTGTGCGTGGCCGTCCGGGCGATATTCATCCGGCGACGCGCACGTTTCAGGCTCTCCGTATTTTCGTGAATGACGAACTCGGTGAACTTGTCGCGGGCCTGCAAGCTGCCGAGCGAATTCTTAAATCTGGCGGACGGCTCGCAGTTGTGTCGTTCCATTCGCTCGAAGATCGTATCGTCAAGTTGTTTTTTGCTGACCGCAGTGAAACACACGGCGGCTCGCGTCACGCACCGCAGGTCGAGCGGCCCGCGCCGAGTTTCAATGTCCTGACCAAGCGGCCGATGGTTGCCGAAGAGGCCGAAGTCGAAAGCAATCCGCGCGCTCGCTCAGCCAAGCTGCGGGCCGCCGGGCGTACTTCGGCGCCAAGCCGCGCAGGCCTGCCGTCCGGTCTGATGCCGCAGCTACCTTCGCTCACCGACGTGCTGAAGGGGCGGTAGACCATGCGCCTCCTCAATATTCTCGTCATTGGCGCGCTGATCCTGGCTGCGTCCTTCGTCTACAAGATCAAGTTCGATTCCACGTTGCAGGCCGAACGGGTGGCCAAGCTGCGGGGCGAATTGCGCCGGGAGCGCAGCGCGATTGCTGCTCTACGGGCCGAATGGGCCAAACTTGATACGCCGGGCCGTATCCGCGGGCTCGCCGATCGCCACCTGGCGCTCCAGCCGGCCAAGCCCACGCAATTTGACAGTCTTGATCGCCTTCCCGAGCGTCCGCCAGCGGTCGTGCCGGTACCGAACAGCGATCCGATCGGCGCCATGCTCGCTCCCGCCGCGCCTGATACGACCGGCAGCGTGCCGCCGGCGAGGACACGGTGAGCGCGATGCACGCACCAAAGAAGCTCACAGAAAGCCGCTGGCAGCGCGTTCTGCGCTCGCTGCTCTATGGCCTCGACGTTGATCGCAATGTGAAAGCAAAGGCCCGGTTGGGCCTTGCGATCGTTGCATTTGCTGGAATCTTTTCGGTCATTGCATTCCGCCTCGTTATGTTTGCAGTCACAGGCGAAGGCCACGGTGGCCGCCGCAGCATCACGCAGGACGCAGTCGCAACCGCCCGTCCCGATATCCTTGACCGCAACGGCGAAATTCTCGCAACCGATATCAAGACGCCGTCGCTGTTCGCCGAGCCGCGCAAGATCATCGACGTGGACGAGGCGGTTGAATTGCTCACGGCGGTTCTCCCGGACCTCGACGCGACCGAAGTGCGCGAACGTTTGTCATCGAAGCGCGGCTTTGTCTGGCTTAAGCGCGAAATTACGCCGAGCCAGCAACAGGAGATCCACCGGCTCGGCATTCCGGGGGTCGGATTTCTCACCGAGAACAAGCGCGTCTATCCCAACGGCGCAGTAATCTCGCATGAGATTGGGCACGTGAATATCGACAACCAGGGCATCGCCGGTATCGAAAAATGGCTGGACGGGCAGGGCCTCGCTGCATTGCACATGGCCGGGCTTGCCACTGATCAAATGCAGCGGCCGGTCAAGCTCGCGGTCGACCTGCGCGTGCAGTACGCATTGCGTGACGAACTCATTGCGGCGCGCGACAAGTTTAAGACCAAGGCTTCGGCCGGCATAATCGCCGATGTGAACACCGGTGAAATTGTCGCCATGGTCTCGGAGCCGGATTTCGATCCAAACAATCCGAGCGAGGCCAATGATCCAAACCGTCTCAACCGGCTCACGACGGGCGTCTACGAAATGGGCTCGACCTTCAAGGCGCTCACGCTTGCGATGGCGCTCGACAGCGGCCGCATCTCGCTGTCCTCCTCTTTCGACGCGCGCATGCCCTTGCGCTACGGCAAATTCGAGATTCACGACTTTCACGCGCAGAAGCGCGTGTTGTCGGTGCCGGAAATTTTCACATACTCATCCAATATCGGCACGGCGCGCATGGCGCTCTCGCTGGGCGTCGAATACCACAAGGCGTTCCTGAAAAAACTTGGCCAGCTTGACCGGTTGCGAACCGAGCTACCGGAAAGCGCCGAGCCGCTGGTGCCCAAGCATTGGGGCGAGCTCAACACCGTCACGATCGCCTTCGGCCACGGCCTCTCGGTGGCACCGCTGCAGGCGGTGATGGGCATTGCGGCGCTGGTCAATGGCGGCAAGATGATCCCGCCGACGTTCCTCAAGCGCGATCAGGCTGAGGCGGACCGGCTGGCCGTGCGGGTGATCAAGCCTGAAACGGCCGAAAAAATGCGTTATCTGATGCGTCTCAATGTGGAAAAAGGCACCGCGACGCGCGCCAATGTGCCGGGTTACTATGTTGGCGGCAAAACCGGCACTTCGGAGAAGGTGGTCGGCGGGCGCTATTCCAAGACCAAAGTCTTGACCAGTTTCACCGCCATATTGCCGGCCGACAAGCCGCGCTATCTGTTGTTGATCATGCTTGACGAACCAGAAGGTCTGCCCGAAACGCACGGCTTCAGCACATCCGGCTGGAACGCCGTGCCGGTCGGCGCGCAGGTGATCGAGCGCGTGGCGCCGCTGCTCGACATTGCGCCGCGTTTCGACCTGCCCAAGGCCGACCAGTTGTTGCTGGTCAGCGCGAAGGACACGCGGTGAGGCTGCGCGATCTTTTGCCGGGGACGGTCCTTGATGCGCAACAATCTGCGATCGAGATTGCCGGAGTTGCTTCCGACAGCCGCAAAATCAAGAACGGGTTTTTGTTCGTCGCAATTTCCGGGGCCAAGGCTGATGGCGCACACTTCGCCAGGCAGGCGGCCGCGGCCGGCGCGGTTGCCGTTGCAGCCGAACAGCGGCCGGACGGGCTGCCCGATACAGTTACATTTGTCTCCGTAAAAAATGCACGGCGCACACTGGCGCTGGCCGCGGCAAAAATCTTCCCGCGCCAGCCGCAAACCATCGCCGCTGTCACCGGCACCAGCGGCAAGACGTCGGTTGCCGCATTCACCCGCCAGATCTGGAGTGCGCTCGGGCATCCGGCCGCAAGCATCGGCACGATCGGCGTCGTGTCGCCCAAAGGTGAGCACTATGGCTCGTTGACCACGCCCGATCCGGTCGACCTGCACCGCACGCTCGACCAATTGGCCGGCGAGGGGGTCACGCATCTTGCGTTGGAAGCATCCTCGCACGGCCTCGATCAACATCGGCTCGATGGTGTCCGTGTCGCTGCCGGCGCCTTCACCAATTTGTCGCGCGACCATCTCGACTATCATCCGACCATCGAAGCCTATTTCGCCGCCAAGCTGCGGCTGTTCGAAGACCTGATTGTGCCGGGCGGCACCGCAGTGATCGGCGTTGACGATTGCTATGCGGGGCAAGTGGTCGAAGCCGCCAAGAAGCGTGGCCTCAAGATCATGACGGTTGGCGAGCACGGCGACGACATCAAGCTTGCCGACGGTGCGATCGAGGGCTTCGCGCAGGTAGTTACCATCGCGCACGGCGGTCGCACATATAAAGTCAAGTTACCGCTGGTGGGCGCATTCCAGGTCCAGAATGCCGCGATCGCGGCCGGACTTGCGATCGCAACCGGCGGCGAGCCCGCTCGCGTGTTTGCGGCTCTAGAAAAGCTCGGCGGCGCCAAGGGGCGGCTCGAATTTGCCGGCACGTACAACGGCGCGCCCGTCTTTATCGATTACGCACACAAACCGGATGCGCTGAAGAAGGCGCTCGAAAGCCTGCGGCCCTATGCGCGCGGCAAACTCACCGTTGTTTTCGGCGCTGGCGGCGACCGCGACACCGGCAAGCGGCCAATCATGGGCCGCATCGCGGCAGAAAACGCCGACCGCGTCATCGTCACCGATGATAATCCACGCAGCGAAAATCCAGCTGCGATCCGCTCAGCCATTCTCGCTGAAGCGCGGGGAGCCGTCGAAATCGGAGACCGCGCCGAAGCAATCCGTCAGGCGATCGCCGGCCTTAAAGGCGGTGACGTGCTATTGATCGCGGGCAAGGGACACGAGACTGGACAGATTGTCGGCGATCGCGTGGTGCCATTTTCCGATCACGAAGCGGTAGCAGCGGCGCTGCAAGGCAGGGGCCCATGAGTTCGCTGTGGACGATTGACGCCGTGGCGGCGGCGATGCGTGCGGAGCGTGTCGGACCGTTGCCGGCAGAACTGTCCGGCGTTTCCATTGACAGTCGCACGGTGGGCAAAGGCGATGCGTTCTTCGCGGTTCAGGGCGAAAACCGCGATGGGCATGAATTCGTCGACAATGCGCTGAAGGCCGGCGCTGCTCTTGCCGTGGTGGCGAGCAACCGGCGTGAACGCTTTCCGGACGCGCCGCTGCTGGTTGTGCCCGATGTGCTCGAAGCGTTGCGCGGCCTCGGGCGGGCGGCGCGTGCGCGCTCGCAGGCCAAGGTGATTGCCGTCACGGGGTCGGTCGGCAAGACCGGCACCAAGGAAGCGCTGCGGCTGGCGCTTTCGGCCGATGGCGAGACTCATGCTTCCGTTGCGTCGTACAACAATCACTGGGGCGTGCCGCTGTCGCTGGCGCGCTGGCCGGCAAGCGCGAAATACGCGGTTTTTGAAATCGGTATGAATCATGCCGGCGAAATCACGCCACTCACGAAACTGGTGCGTCCGCACGTTGCCATCGTAACCGGTATTGAGCCGGTGCATCTGGAATTTTTCGGCTCGCTGGAAAAGATCGCCGATGCGAAGGCCGAAATATTTTCCGGCGTCGAAGCGGGTGGTGTTGCCGTACTCAACCGCGACAATGCACAATTCGCGCAGCTCGCTTCGGCTGCCAAGGCTGCCGGCGTCCAGCGCGTGGTTTCATTCGGTGAAGACGGCAGTGCTGAAGCAAAGTTGCTGCGTGTTTCGCTGCAGCCGGATTCATCGACGGTTGAGGCCAGCATTCTTGGCCAGCCTGTCACCTACAAGCTCGGCACGCCCGGCCGCCACATCGTGCTCAATTCGCTCGCCGTACTCGCCGCGGTGTCTCTCGCGGGCGCTGATCTTGCACTGGCTGTCCTCGCCCTCAACAATCTCAAGCCTGTGAGCGGGCGCGGTGCGCGCGCTCATCTCACAGTCCCCGGTGGCAACGCCTTGCTGATCGACGAAAGCTACAACGCCAACCCGGCGTCCATGCGCGCGGCGATCGCGCTGCTCGGCCAGACGCCGGTCGGGAAACTCGGCCGCCGCATTGCGGTGCTCGGAGATATGCTGGAATTGGGGCCGCCAGGCGCTGATTTGCACCGTGGACTTGTGCAATCGATTGAGGCCGCCGGTGTCGACCTTGTTTTCTGTTCGGGGCCGCTGATGCGAACGTTGTGGGAGGCTCTTCCCTCGCGCGCCCGGGGCGGCTATGCCGAGACGGCGGCAGGGCTGGAATCGGCCGTGCTGGAGGCCATCCGGGCAGGTGACGCAGTGATGGTGAAGGGCTCGCTCGGTTCGAAAATGGGCCCCATCGTGAAAGCGTTGGAAAAGCAATTCCCCAGGCAGGCGACGCTCGAACAGGCGACGGCACAGGGGTGAAGATTCAGGGTTCGACCCAATGTTCTACTGGCTGACCGAGCTTTCTGACAAAGTCTCTTTCTTCAATGTGTTTCGTTACATCACCTTTCGCACGGGTGGCGCGATCGTCACCGCGTTGGTGTTCGTATTCCTGTTCGGTGGGCCGATCATCGATGTCCTTCGCCTGAAGCAGGGCAAGGGACAGCCCATTCGCACGGATGGCCCGCAGTCGCATTTGGTCACCAAGAAGGGCACGCCAACCATGGGCGGCCTGATGATCCTGTCAGGACTGCTGGTGTCGACTCTGCTTTGGGCAAACCCGAAAAGCCCCTACGTCTGGGTCGTGCTCGGTGTGACGCTCTCATTTGGGCTTATCGGATTCTATGACGATTACCTGAAAGTGACGAAACAAACCCATGCTGGTTTTGCCGGGCGAACCCGGCTGCTTGCGGAAGCGCTCATTGCGGTGCTCGCTTGCACTGCATTGGCGCATCTCGGCCGTGGACCAACGGCAACGTCGCTCGTGTTTCCGTTCTTTAAAGAGCTGGTGATCAATCTCGGCTGGGCCTTCGTGCTGCTTGGCGCTTTCGTGATTGTCGGCGCGGGCAATGCGGTCAATCTCACGGATGGGCTCGACGGTCTGGCGATAGTGCCGGTGATGATCGCGGCCGCGAGTTTCGGTCTGATTTCCTATCTCGCGGGCAACGCCGTCTTCGCCGAATACCTGCAGATCCATTATGTGCCCGGCACCGGCGAGCTTGCGGTGTTGTGTGGTGCCGTGATCGGCGCCGGCCTCGGTTTTCTCTGGTTCAACGCGCCACCCGCGTCGATTTTTATGGGTGATACCGGCTCGCTATCGCTTGGCGGAATGCTCGGCGCCGTCGCGGTCGCGATCAAGCATGAGATCGTGCTTGCCATTGTCGGCGGGCTGTTCGTGCTCGAAGCCGTTTCGGTGATCGTGCAGGTGGTCTCCTTCAAGCTCACCGGCAAGCGCGTGTTCAAGATGGCGCCGATCCACCATCACTATGAGCAGCTCGGCTGGACCGAGCCGCAGATCGTGATCCGCTTCTGGATTGTGGCCGTCGTGCTGGCGCTCGCCGGACTGGCGACACTGAAGTTGCGATGATTGTTTTCCGTCATTCCGGGGCGCGCCGCAGGCGCGAGCCCGGAATCCAGATATATGCGCCGAGCTTGCCTCTGGATTCCGGGTTCGCTCGCTGCGCTCGCGCCCCGGAATGACCAAGGTGTTGCATGATCCCCATCACCACATTTTCGGGAAAAACTGTCGCGGTCTTTGGCCTTGGCAATTCTGGATTGCTTGCGGCACGCGCGCTGAGTGAAGGAGGCGCCGACGTCGTCGCATTCGACGACAACGACAAGATGATCGCCGCCGCGCAAGCGGCAAGCCTAAAAATAGAAGATCTCCACGAACTTGATTGGTCGAAGATTGCCGCTCTGGTGCTGGCACCGGGCGTACCTCTAACTCATCCTGAGCCGCATTGGTCTGTGAACCTTGCGCGCAAGGCCGGCGTCGAGGTGATCGGCGACATCGAATTGTTCTGCCGCGAGCGCGCGAAATCGGGCGCGGGCTCCCCCTTGGTGGCTATCACCGGCACAAACGGGAAATCGACTACCACGGCGTTGATTGCGCACCTCATAAAAAGCGCGGGCCTCGATGCGCAGATGGGCGGCAATATCGGCGTGCCCGTTCTGGCGCTCGAGCCGTTCAAGGCCGGGCGCGCCTATGTGCTCGAAATTTCGTCCTATCAGATCGATCTGGCGCCAACCCTGCGGCCGACCGTCGGCATTCTTCTCAACGTGTCGGAAGACCATCTCGATCGCCACGGCAGCATGGAAAACTACGCTGCCATCAAGGAGCGGCTGCCGGCGAATGTGGAGGCGGGCGGCACGGCTGTCATCGGTGTCGACGATGCCTACACGCGCGCGGCCGCGGATCGGATTGAGCGCGCGGGCAAAAAGGTCGTCCGTGTCTCAGTGGTCGGGAAGTTGAGCGACGGCTATTTTTCCGAAGGCACGCATATCCTGCACGCCATTGGCGGCAAGGCGCATGCGGTTGCGGAACTCGCCGGCATCGGTTCATTGCGCGGTGTACACAATGCGCAGAACGCCGCCTGTGCGGTCGCGGCCTGTGTCGCGCTTGGGATCGATCTCCCCAAGATTCAGAGAGGCCTGGTGAATTTTCCAGGCCTGGCGCACCGCATGCAGCAGGTCGGCCGCAAGGGCAACGTGCTGTACGTCAACGACTCGAAAGCCACGAACGTGGATTCCGCGGCCAAGGCGCTGGCGAGCTTTCAGGACATCTTCTGGATTGCCGGCGGCAAGCCGAAGACCGGCGGCATCGCCGGTCTGGCGGAGTTCTTTCCGCGCATCCGCAAGGCCTATCTGATCGGCGAAGCGGCCCAGGAGTTTGCCGGCACGCTCGGCGGCAAGGTGCCGCACGAGGTGAATAAGGTTATGGCGGCGGCGATTGGGGCGGCTTCGCGTGACGCGGCGGCGTCCGGACTGAAGGAAGCGGTGGTGCTGCTGTCGCCCGCCTGCGCCTCGTTCGATCAATACCCGAACTTCGAAGTCCGCGGCAAAGCCTTCACCGACATTGTGATGGCAATCCCGGGAATTGAAAATATTACGATTAAATAGCGGTTGTGCGGTCGCATTGGCGCTCCGCCTCATATTAGTCACGCTAGTTAGCGATTGTTCCAAATGCCAACCGGGCCAGGGCCCATGGAATTCTCAGGCGAGAACATATTGATCATTCTGCTGGCGGGCCTCGTTATTGGCCTGCTGCCCAGCATGTTCGTGGAACGAACACGCGGTGGTTTCGTCAGAGACGTTGCCTGCGGCATTGGCGGTATCGTTGTTGCGGCATTGCTCACGCTTGCATGGCGTGATGCAGCGATGATCAACTTGTGGCTGACCAAGCCTGCAAACAACGAGAGCGCAAATCTGGCGCCACCATATGAGCCGGTCGTTCTGCCACTTTCGCCACTTCGTCCTCTTCTTAAACCGGTTATCTACCGTTCGCGCGAAGAGATTTGCGACGCATTAGCTCGGGCAACGCGTAGCAACGATTTGCCTGCACATTTCTTCATTCGTCTATTGTATCAGGAGAGCAATTTTAGGCTCGCCGCCATCAGTTCGGCCGGCGCTTTGGGAATCGCGCAATTTATGCCGGAGACGGCAACCGATCGCGGCCTCGATAATCCGTTTGATGCATTGCAAGCCATACCGGCGTCCGCGCGCCTGCTGCGCGACCTTTACCTGAAGTTTGGCAACCTTGGCCTCGCCGCTGCGGCCTACAATGCCGGCCCCAGACGTATTGCGGATTGGCGCGCGAACAAGGGTCCGTTGCCGCAGGAAACGCAGGACTACGTCAAGGCCATCACGGGCTGGCCGGCGGAGGCGTGGACCGATGCTCAAACGGGCAGCCCGGCTCTCAAGCTTCCGCGCGCGGCGCCCTGCCAGGAATTCGCCGGCCTGCTTGCGTGGAATGGGCCGGACGAAATCCCCTTGCCGCCGCGAAATCCTCGTGTGGCTGAAATTGCGGATCAGGCAAAGGTTGAGCCGCAGCCCGCCAAACCGAGCACCGATGCGGCGCCTGAAAAGAGCGAAACCGCCGGTCAGGTGAAAGACGCCAAGGCAACCGGCCTTACAGACCAAAAACCTGAAACAAAGAAACCGTCTGGAAGCGGGCGATAATTTTCCTGCTCGCTGCCCATTGATCGCGCCATCCCAGGTATGGGCCGGCATTCCACGCACCGTTAATGTTTCCTAAACCGCGAAGCGTCAGCTTGGGCCGGACGGGGATTTGGAATGCTTTCGCGCGCGCAACGCACGCCCATCGGCGAATGGTGGTGGACGGTCGACCGGCTTACGCTGGCCGCGATCGGCGCGTTGATGCTGGCTGGCGTGGTTTTATCGCTTGCCGCCAGCCCGCCAGTGGCTGGCCGGCTCGGCCTTGATCCATTCTATTTCGTCAACCGTCACATTCTCTACCTGCTGCCCGCGATCGCCGTGATGTTGGGCGTGTCGTTCCTCAATCCAAAGCAGATACGCCGGCTTTCGCTCGTTATTTTTGCCATAAGCGTGGTCATGGTTGCGGCGACCCCGTATTTCGGCCCCGAGATCAAAGGCGCGCGGCGCTGGCTGGTGTTGCTCGGGCTCAATATCCAGCCATCCGAATTCCTCAAGCCTGCGTTTGTCATATTGGTCTCATGGTTGTTCGGTGAATTGGCCAAGCGTCCCGACATGCCCGCGAACGCCTTCTCGCTTGCGCTGCTTCTCGTGGTGGTCGCGCTGCTGGTCGTGCAACCCGACTTCGGCCAGACGATGCTGATCGCGCTGGTGTGGAGCGCGCTCTTCTTTATGGCCGGCATGCGCGTTGTGTGGGTCGCCGGCATCGCGGGTCTGGCCGGCGTCGGACTCCTGAGTGCCTACTATACGGTGCCACACGTGGCGCGCCGCATTCAGCGTTTTATCGATCCGGCCTCGGGCGATACTTTCAATATCGACATCGCCACCGAAAGCTTCATGCGAGGCGGCTGGTTCGGCAAGGGACCGGGCGAGGGGACCGTGAAGCGGCTTCTGCCGGAAAGTCATACCGACTTCGTATTCGCCGTCGCGGCGGAGGAATTCGGCGTCGTGCTCTGCCTTGCGCTGGTGGCGCTGTTTGCTTTTATTGTCATTCGCATGCTGATACGCGCCATGCGCAATGACGATCCGTTCACCCGGTTCGCGGCTGCCGGCCTGACCATCCTGTTTGCGACACAGTCGGCGATCAATATGGCGGTGAACTTGCATCTCATCCCGGCCAAGGGCATGACACTGCCGTTCATTTCCTACGGCGGCTCCTCGATGATTTCGCTCGCTTATGCGATGGGCATGTTGCTGGCGCTGACGCGCGAACAGCCGCGCGCGGCGATTACGGCGCCCGAACTCGCGGTGGCCGGGAGCAGAATTTGATGGGCGCGAGCGGCGCGCCGCTCGTTCTGCTCGCTGCCGGTGGCACGGGGGGGCATCTGTTTCCCGCCGAGGCTTTGGCGACCGCGCTTGACAAACATGGCGTCACCGTAGACCTCGCCACCGACCATCGTGCCGCGCATTTCAAGTTTCCCGCGCGCAGCGTGCATCTCATTCCGAGCGATACTCTGCGTGCCCGCAATCCTTTTGCTCTCGTCCGCACGGCGTCATTATTGGCACTCGGCACCGCCAAAGCCTGGAGCCTGATCGGCGGCATCAAGCCGCGTGTGGTCGTCGGTTTTGGCGGCTATCCCACAGTGCCGCCGCTGCTCGCAGCGAGTTGGCGGGGCGTGCCGACGGTGCTGCACGAACAGAACGGAGTCATGGGGCGCGCCAATCGGCTGCTCGCGCCGCGCGTCACAAAAATCGCCACCAGTTTCCACACGCTCAAGAACCTGGACCCGCGTTGGCAGGGCAAGATCGCCTTCACCGGCAATCCGGTGCGCGCACAGGTCATTGCGGCGGCCGCGTCGCCTTATGGTGCGTCGGGTGACGGCAAGATTCGATTGCTGGTGTTCGGCGGCAGCCAGGGCGCGCGCGTGATGGCCGAGATTGTGCCGCAGGCGATTGAAGGCCTGACGAGCGATCTGCTCGGGCAGCTGTCGGTCATGCAGCAGGCGCGGGCGGAGGATCTCAACAGCGTGCGAACTATTTATGCGCGTATTGGTGTGACAGCCGAGGTTGCCCCGTTTTTTCCTGACCTGCCGGCACGCATGGCGGCGGCACACCTGGTGATTTCGCGCTCCGGCGCTTCGACCGTGGCGGAGCTTTCCGCTATCGGCCGCCCGGCGATCCTGGTGCCGCTTCCTCATGCCCTCGATCAGGACCAGCTTGCCAATGCGCGCGTCCTGGAGGCCGCCGGAGGCGCGATCTGTATCGAGCAGCGCGACTTCACGCCGAGGCGGCTGGCCGCGGAGATAGCGGCGCTGACCGGCGATACCGCGCGGCTTGCCGGTATGGCAAAAGCCGTCAAATCCGCAGGGACCGTCGACGCCGCCGAGCGGCTGGCCGATCTGGTGCTGAAAGTCGCCGCAATTTAGGTTTTCGTCATGGCCGGGCTTGTCACCGCAAGTCGGGTTTACCCGACTTGCGGTATCGAATAACAAGCTTACGCAACTCGGGCAGGCCCGAGTTGCGTGTGCCATCCACGTCTTGCATGAAGGGCTGAAAGACGTGGATGCCCGGCACAGGGCCGGCATGACGGTTGAGAGGCTGAGGGCGACTTATGAAGCTGCCGCGCGACATCGGTCCGGTGCATTTCGTCGGCATCGGTGGCATCGGCATGAGCGGCATTGCCGAGGTGCTGGCCAATCTTGGTTACAGCGTCACCGGTTCTGATGTCGCCGACAGCGCCAATGTGAAACGCCTGCGCGACAAAGGTGTCAAAGTCGCCATCGGCCATAAGGCGGCCAATATAGATGGCGCCGACGTCGTCGTCGTCTCTTCGGCCATCAAGCGCGACAATCCGGAGCTGATTGCCGCACGCGCCAAGCGGCTGCCGGTCGTGCGCCGCGCCGAGATGCTGGCTGAATTGATGCGACTGAAAAGCTGCGTCGCGATTGCCGGCACGCACGGCAAAACGACAACAACCTCACTGGTCGCATCGTTGCTCGACGGCGGCGGTCTCGACCCGACGGTGATCAACGGCGGCATCATCAACGCCTATGGCACCAATGCGCGGCTCGGCGCCGGCGACTGGATGGTGGTCGAGGCCGACGAATCCGACGGTACGTTTCTCAAGCTTCCTGCCGACATCGCTATCGTCACCAATATCGATCCGGAGCATCTCGACCATTTCCATACATTCGATGCGGTACAGAATGCGTTCCGCGACTTCGTCGAGAATGTGCCGTTCTACGGCTTTGCGGTGATGTGTACCGATCATCCAGTCGTCCAGTCGCTGGTCGGAAAACTTGAAGATCGCCGGATCCTGACTTACGGCGAGAATCCGCAGGCCGATGTACGGCTGGGCGATCTCACACATAACGGCGGCGCTTCGCATTTTTCCGTGCTGTTCCGCGACCGCGAAGGCAAAATCACGCACACTATCGACAAACTCACATTGCCGATGCCCGGCCGGCACAACGCGTTGAACGCGACTGCGGCGATTGCGGTCGCGCGGGAACTCGGTGTCAAGGATGATGTCATTCGCAAAGCGCTCGCCTCATTCGGCGGCGTCAAGCGGCGCTTCACGCGTGTGGGGGAGTGGAACGGTGCGGTGATCATCGACGATTATGGCCACCACCCGGTCGAGATCGCGGCCGTGCTGCGCGCGGCGCGGGAAAGCGCCAAGGGCCAGGTGATCGCGGTGATGCAGCCGCATCGCTACACCCGACTACGTGACTTGTTCGAACAGTTTTGCACATGTTTTAACGACGCTGATACGGTGATCGTTGCGCCGGTGTATCCGGCGGGCGAGCAGCCCATTGTGGGCGCCGACCGTGATGCGTTGGTAACCGGGCTGCGCTCGCATGGGCACAAGCAAGCCATTCCGCTCGAAGGGCCAGACAAGCTCGCCGGCCTGATCAAGGGATTGGCGAAGCCGGGCGATTATGTGGTTTGCCTCGGCGCCGGTTCCATCACGCAATGGGCGTACGCACTACCCGGGGAATTAAAAGGCAAATGAACTTTCCCGATATCGTCCCCGACCTGAAAGCCCGAATGCCCGAATTGCGCGGGCGGCTGCTGGCCAATCAGCCGCTTGGCGAATTCACATGGTTTCGCGTTGGTGGCCCGGCACAAGCGTTCTTCATGCCGGAAGACGAAAACGATCTTGCGTATTTCTTGCGAAATCTACAGCCGGAAATTCCCGTCACTGTCATCGGTGCCGGCTCCAACTTGATCGTGCGTGATGGCGGTGTTGCCGGCGTGGTGATCAGGCTCGGCCGCGGCTTCAACGAGGTGAAGATCGAAGACCAGCGTGTCACCGCCGGCACTGCGGTTCTCGATGTGATGGTGGCGCGCGCGGCGCAGACGGCCGGTGTCGCCGGGCTGGCGTTTCTCAGCGGCATTCCTGGCACGATTGGCGGCGCGCTGCGCATGAACGGCGGCGCCTATGGCGGCGAAACTAAAGACATCCTCATCGAGGCGCGCGGCGTTGACCGCCAGGGCAACCTGCGCAGCTTTGCCGACGGTGAAATGGGATTCTCCTATCGCCACTGTGGTGTCCCCGACGATGTAATCTTCACGGCTGCGGTCTTGCGGGGCCGCGCCGGCGAACCCGAGCAAATCGCCACCGAAATGGCGGCGATCAAGAAAAAACGCGAGACAAGTCAGCCGCGCAACCGCACCGGCGGCTCGACATTCAAAAATCCTCCGGGCCATAGCGCGTGGAAGCTGGTCGAGGAAGCGGGTTGCCGCGGGCTGACAATCGGCGGCGCTCAGGTTTCCGAGCTTCACAGCAATTTCCTGATCAATCTTGGCGGCGCTAGCGCGGCCGACATCGAAACCTTGGGCGAGACCGTGCGTCAACGGGTGAAGGCGCATTCCGGTGTCAATCTGGAGTGGGAAATCAAGCGCGTCGGAATGGAACGCGCGTGATGCGCAGGCAAAGAGATCGATGAAGCACGTTGCGGTTCTCATGGGAGGTTGGTCGGCCGAACGCGAGATATCTTTGCGTTCCGGTAAGGCCTGTGCCGATGCACTCGAGCGGGGCGGCTACCGCGTTAGCCGCGTCGACGTCGATCGTGAGATTGCCGCCACGCTGCGTAAGCTCAAGCCGGATGCCGCGCTGAACGTTCTTCACGGCCGACCCGGCGAGGACGGGACGTTGCAAGGCATGCTCGAAATTCTCGGCATTCCTTACAGCCACTCGGGCGTGCTCGCGTCCGCGCTGGCGATGCAAAAGGACACAGCCAAAAGCGTGCTCAAGGCCGCCGGCGTGGCGGTGCCCGGCGGCATGGTCGTGACGCGCGCCGAAGCCGCCAAGCGGCATCTGTTGCCGCCGCCTTATGTGATCAAACCGGTGGCAGAGGGCTCCAGTGTCGGCGTGTTCATTGTGCGCGACGACCATAAACACCCGCCGCAGGAATTGACGCGCGCCGATTGGGCCTTTGGCGACCGGATCCTGGTCGAGCCTTATATCCCCGGCAAGGAACTAACCTGCGCGGTCATGGGCGACAAAGCTCTCGGTGTTATTGAAATTGTACCGACCGTGAAGTTTTACGACTACGAAGCCAAGTACGCGCCTGGTGGCTCCAAACATTTGCTGCCGGCGCCGGTGTCGTCCGAAATCTATGAAGAATGCCGCCGCCTATCGCTTGCCGCTCATCGCGCGCTCGGCTGTCGCGGCGTTACACGATCGGATTTCCGATACGACGACAGTGCCACCGGAGCGACCGGACTGTTTTGCCTCGAGGTCAACACCCAGCCGGGAATGACTGAGACGTCACTGGTGCCTGAATTGGCGCAGCACGCCGGCACCACGTTCGAAGAGCTGGTAGGTTGGATGGTCGAGGACGCATCGCTCGACCGCTAAGTGAATAAAAAGGCCACTCCGGCGGGCCTTTGCAGCGAATTCCCTCAAATTTTACTAATCATTTACCAAAAAGACCCAAGACTATGCATTGGCGGCGCGCCGCGCGCTTGGCTGCCGACTAGTCGTGCGTGCGGGTCCTACCGCTGACGGCGGCCTCCGAGGGACGGGGATGGTCTCATCTGAAGCCGGATATCCGGGGCATGACCGACATCATGCCCGTGACGGAGCCTGCTCGCAGGCACAACGTGTAAAGAGCGGATTGTGATGGACAGTCGAGTAAGCCTCGCTCATTCGCTGAAGCTGAAACGACGCTCATCGTCCGCTTGGTGGCCGAGTTCGCATGATTGGCGCTGGTCACGGGTTCTGCGCCGCTGGGGCAATTCGCTCGATAGCATAAGAGTGCCACGCGGCGCCGGTTCATCGGCAGCAGCCATGTTGTTGCTTGCCAGCGTGACCTATGGTGCCGTGATCGGCGGTCACGGGCCGCAGATAACCGAGAACATTCAAAATCTCTGCGACGCCGTCGCCAATAAACTTGGCTTCAGGATCTCCGAAGTCGCGCTCGCCGGTGAACACGAAATCGGCCGTGACGAAATTCTGGTGCTTGCCGGCATTACCGATCGCACGTCGCTGTTGTTTCTCGACGCCGCCCGCACACGCGCGCGGTTGTTGGCCAATCCCTGGATTTCAGACGCCACCGTGCTCAAACTTTATCCAGACCGTCTGCGCATCGAAATCAAGGAACGCCAACCTTTCGCTCTCTGGCAGAAGGACGGACACGTCGCACTGATTGCCGCTGACGGCAGCGTGCTTCAGGAGGCCGTGCCTGCCCGCTTTTCCGGCCTCCCTTTGGTGGTCGGCAAGGGTGCAGAGCAGATCGCGCAGGAATTTCTCGCACTCGTGGCGCGTTATCCGCTGATTGCGCAATTGAATGAAGCATCCGTGCTGGTGGCCGAACGGCGCTGGAACCTGCATCTCAAAAGTGGCGTCGAGGTTTTGTTGCCGGAAACAGAAGCCGAGCAGGCCCTGCGCACTCTGGTTAATCTCGATCAAAGTAAAAGGCTTTTGTCGCGGGACATCAGGACCGTCGATTTGAGACTGCCCGACCGTGTCATCGTGCGTCAGTCCGATAGCGCAGCCGCCGCGCGCGAGCAGGCGCTGAAGGACGCCGAGAAAGCCAAAAAAGCCAAGTCCGGCAAAGGAGGCGAAGCATGACCGTGCTGCGCTTCGGTCTCACTCCGAAGATGAAGCCGGTTTCGCCCAAACGGGCCGCCGTTGTTGCCGCGCTCGACGTTGGCACCAGCAAGGTCGTCTGTCTGATTGCACGGCTTGAGCCACAAGGGCCGCAAGACGTTTTGCGCCGGCGCAGCCATGGCGTGCGTCTTTTGGCCTTCGCGCATACCGCGGCGAGCGGCATGAAGGCGGGCTCCGTGGTCGACTTGGTCGAGGCCGAGGAAATGGTTCGCCAGGCCATCGATATCGCCGAAAGCACGGCCGGGGTGCAGCTTGAATCCGTGGTTGTCTCGATGTCGGGCGGCCGCCTGGGTAGCGAGCGGTTCGTTGCGACGATCGACCTTGGCGGCGGTGCCGTGACCGAATCAGATATTGGACGGGTGCTGGCGGCCGCAAGCCGCCATTCGGTGCGTGACGGCCGCGCGGTCCTCCACTCATTGCCGATCGGCTATGCGGTCGATGCCGCTGCCGGCATCCGCGAACCGCGCGGCATGCTTGGGCACCGTCTGGGTGTCGATATGCACATGGTCACCGCCGATGTGGCGACCGTTCGAAACCTGATGCTCACGATTGAGCGCAGCCATCTTTCTGTGGAAGCCATGGTGGCGTCTCCCTATGTGGCCGGTCTGGCTGCGCTTGCCGACGACGAGGCCGATCTCGGGGCGGCAACCGTCGATATGGGGGCTGGGACGACGACTCTGGCGGTTTTTTCCGGCGGCAAGTTCGTTCACGCCGACGGTTTTGCCCTTGGGGGCAACCACGTGACCATGGACCTTGCCCGCGGTCTTAACACCCGCGTTGCCGACGCTGAGCGAATCAAAGCGATTTATGGCAGTGTTTTGGCGGGGGGCTCGGATGAACGCGACATGATTACAGTACCACCGGTCGATGATGAGGAGCGCGAGCCGCCGCAATTCGTCTCGCGGGCGTCGCTCGTGCGCATCGTCAGGCCGCGCGTGGAAGAGATCCTGGAAATGGTGCGCGACCGCCTGGCTGCTTCGCCCTTTGCGGCAGAGCCGCGCGGGCGGGTGGTGCTGACCGGCGGCGCGAGCCAACTCACAGGTCTCGCCGATCTCGCCGCTCGCATCTTGCGGCGCCCCGTACGTATTGGCCGCCCGCTTGGCCTGGCTGGTTTGCCCGAGGCGGCAAAAGGCCCGGCTTTTGCGGTGGCGGCCGGCCTGTTGGTCTATCCACAGGCGGCACATCTCGAACACTTCGAACCGCGGCGAACGCGGCAATTGATGACAGGGACAGGCGGTTACATGGCACGGGTCGGACGATGGCTGCGCGAAAGCTTCTGACCCTTCATCAACGGAACCCCGCATCGGCCGGTGGCGGACCGGCCCAGTTCGGCGGCGTGCAATTGTGTGGGCGCCTGTGGCGCAACGCAAAGCGTGCTGCCCGTGCACTCATGAGGCAAACATGACTATCAACCTGACGATCCCCGATATCCGGGAAATGAAACCTCGCATTACCGTGTTCGGCGTCGGTGGCGCCGGCGGTAATGCTGTCAACAACATGATCACGGCCGGCTTGCAGGGTGTCGACTTCGTCGTCGCCAATACCGATGCCCAGGCGCTGACCATGTCCAAGGCTGAGCGCATCATCCAGATGGGCACTCAGGTCACCGAGGGGCTTGGTGCCGGGTCGCAACCCGAAGTCGGGCGTGCCGCGGCCGAAGAGGTGATCGACGAGATTCGCGACCACTTGACCGGCGCACACATGGTGTTTGTCACCGCCGGCATGGGTGGCGGGACCGGCACCGGAGCTGCGCCCATCATTGCAAAAACTGCGCGCGAACTGGGCATTCTCACGGTCGGCGTGGTCACCAAGCCGTTCCATTTTGAAGGCCAGCGCCGCATGCGGTTTGCGGAAACTGGCATTACGGAACTTCAGAAGGTCGTGGACACGCTGCTGATCATCCCGAATCAGAATCTGTTCCGGGTGGCCAACGAGAAGACGACGTTCGCCGATGCCTTCGCGATGGCCGATCAGGTGCTCTATTCGGGCGTGGCTTGCATTACCGACCTGATGGTCAAGGAAGGCCTGATCAATCTCGATTTTGCCGACGTGCGTGCGGTTATGCGCGAGATGGGCAAAGCGATGATGGGAACCGGCGAGGCCTCGGGCGAGAAGCGGGCGCTGACTGCAGCTGAGGCTGCGATCTCCAATCCGCTGATCGATGACGCGTCGATGAAGGGCGCGCGCGGCCTGCTGATCTCGATCACCGGCGGCAAGGACCTCACGCTGTACGAGGTCGACGAGGCCGCGACTCGTATTCGCGAGGAAGTCGATCAGGACGCCAATATCATCGTCGGCGCCACCTTCGACGAAAGCCTGGAAGGCATCATCCGTGTCTCGGTGGTGGCGACCGGCATCGACAATACGGGTATCGCGCGTCAGGCGCAGCCGGCGGAAAGCGCGTTGCGCGAACTTGCCGGCAAGATCCGCAACGATAGCCGCCGCATCGCTGACCGAATTGAACGCCACGCGCCCCCGATGACGGCGCATGCCGCGCCGTCGGTCGAATCGGCGGCGCATGCGGCCGTTGCCGCGGCCATCCTGCCGCCGACAGCGATCGCGGACGTGTCGATCAGGCCGATGCCGATGAAGCCATCGCTGTTCGAGCCGGCGCAGAACGAGGCGCCGATGGCCGAGCCGCCGATGCCGGCAGCGTTCATTCCGCCGGCGCCAGAGCGCACCGCACGCACGCCGCGCATGCCGCGAATCGATGAGCTGCCATTGCCCGCGCAGAACGAGATTCGGGCGCAGCGCGGCGAGCTCGACGACGATCATCCCGAAAAGCGCCGCATGTCGCTGATGCAGAGACTGGCCTCAGTCGGTCTCGGCCGCAGGGCGGAAAACGAGGCTCCAGCGGCGCCGCCGCCGCGCGCCGCACGGCCGATGCCGCAATTCGAGCGTCCGCCGCAGCGGCCGACCGCCCGTCACCCCGAAGGTCGACCAGCGGAGCCGGTGTCGGAATACGCTCGCCGGGCCGCGCCTCAGGGTCTCGATCCGCACGGCCGTTCCGCACCTGTGCATAATTCGGGCGAGGATGATCAGCTCGACATTCCCGCCTTCCTCCGCAGGCAGGCCAACTGACCCTTCGATTGGATGAGCAGCGGCCCCGTTCCAGCCTCAGGAACGGGGCCGTTTGCTTGCCGAAGGTGGTATTTAACCGGCTGAATGCATGAGGGAATTTCCGCTGGCACATTGACGCGGTGGTCCGGCCCCGCGCATTCGGGGGTGCGGTCCGCCGAAGCACGGCCTCAAATCCGGGCAAGAATAGACGGCCACAACGGGCAATTGCGGCAAAAAAGAGTAACAGACGGTAAGAAAGCGTGAGTTGGAGGAGGCCGGCCGCATGGCCTAAGTTTCAGCAGCGAAAGGGACTTTCGGTCTCTTGGGGACGACCGCCCACGATAAGACGGCGGACTGCACTGAAGGCGAAATTGTGGCCCGCACGGGCCTAGGGGATGGGGCCGCCCGGCACTTCAATGGGCCGGCGGAAGTTGGGTAGATGAAGGGCGCTAAGCAAACAACGCTACGCCACCCGGTTGCCGTTTCCGGCATCGGCGTCCATTCCGGACTTCCCGTCACGCTTACGCTTCATCCCGCTGGCGACGACAGCGGCATCATTTTCCAGCGCGTTACGGCTGACGGCTCGATTGAGCGCGAGATCCGCGCCGACGTGCGCGCGGTTACCGCAACCGAATTTGCGACCGTGCTCGGCGACGCCAAGGGCCCGCTGTGCTCGACTGCCGAACATCTGCTGGCGGCCTTGCGCGGCCTGTATGTCGACAATGTCGTGGTCGAGATCGATGGGCCCGAAGTACCGATCATGGATGGCAGCGCTGCAGCTTTCGTCGATGCAATCGATCAGGCCGGCCTCACTGCACGTGCACTTCCGCGCCGCTATATCGAGGTGGTCAAGACTGTCTCGGTGGCCAAAGACGGCGCCTACGGTGAAATACGGCCTTACCAGCACGGCTTCCGGGTCGATGCTGAAATCGAATTCGATCATCCACTGATCGGCCAACAGGCTCTGGCGCTCGACATCGAGCCCGACACCTTCCGTCGCGAGATCGCGCGCGCCCGGACATTCGGGTTCATGAAGGACGTCGCCAAGTTGTGGAGCGCAGGCTACGCGCTCGGCGCTTCATTCGAGAATACACTCGTCGTCAGCGAGGATCGCGTGCTCAATCCAGAGGGCTTGCGGTTTGCCGATGAATTCGTGCGCCACAAAGTGCTCGATGCGATCGGCGATCTGGCGCTTGCGGGCCAACCGCTGCTCGCGGCCTACAAGACCGTCCGGGGCGGACATAAGCTCAATCATGCCGTGCTGTCCGCGCTGATGGCCGATCCGAGCGCCTGGCGGGTCGTTGAGGCTGCCGCTGAACCGGTGCGCCGCCCGCGCGGTCGTGCGGCTGTCCTGCCCGGCCTGGTCGCTCCGGCCTATGGTCCGGAAGTCTCCTGAAAACCTCAGGTTTTTGCCTTAACCTTCGCCTTAATCCGGGCCGAATGTCCGGCTTAGTCGCATGGCGATAGCGCGTGTTTTCGGATAAAACTGGCGCGGATAGTTCGCGCTGTGCAGGCCTTTGCAAAGCCGGCTTTCGGGGAAGCAGCACGTTCGCGTGGATGAGTTCGAGTTCAAAAATTTTATGACGAAGCACACCGTCCCATTGGGCGCCAAAGGTCTTATCGCGCCGGAAAAAACGGCGGGCTGGACTCGTTTTGCTCGTGCGATTGCTGTCGTTCTGGTGGCCGCGAGTGTCGGTGCCTGCTCCAGCTTCGACATGTTCTCCAAAAAGGACGATACGCCGCCCGACGAACCGGCCGATCGGCTCTACAACGAGGGTCTCTACCTCCTCAACGCCAAGAAAGATCCAAAGGAATCGGTCAAGAAATTCGAGGAGGTTGATCGTCAGCACCCTTATTCCGAATGGGCGCGCAAATCGCTGATCATGACCGCGTACGCATATTACCAGGCCGGCGACTACGACGACTGCGTCAATTCGGCCAAGCGCTATATCACTCTGCACCCGGGCAGCGCCGATGCCGCCTACGCGCAATTCCTGATTGGCTCATCTTATTTCGATGAAATTCCCGACATCACCCGTGATCAGGCGCGCACTGAAAAGGCGCTCGCCGCCCTCGACGAAGTCATCCGGAAATATCCTTCCAGCGAATACGCGACCAGCGCCAAGCAAAAGATCGAAGTCGCGCGCGACCAACTCGCTGGCAAGGAAATGGAAATTGGCCGCTACTATCTGACAAAGAAGGACTACACGGGCGCCATCAATCGCTTCAAAGTGGTGGTCACCCGATATCAAACCACGCGGCATGTTGAAGAAGCGCTGATGCGGTTGACCGAGTCCTATATGGCGCTCGGCATCGTCGACGAAGCGCAGACCGCGGCGGCTGTGCTTGGACATAATTTCCCGGACAGCATTTGGTACAAGCATGCGTACGGGCTGGTGAAGACGGGCGGCCTCGAGCCCAAGGAGAATCAGGGTTCCTGGATCAGCAAAGCCTTCAAAGGTGTTGGTCTGGGTTGACCTTGTCGTTCTGAGGTCCGGTGCGTCTTTGCTGGACCCCCGACCCGCCCACAGGCCTTGTGCCCGCCACGTGCGTCTTTAATGATGGCATAGCGAATCCACTGGCTTCCGGACCAGCCGCCTATGTTGTCACGACTATCCATCCGCGACATCGTTCTGATCGACCGTCTCGACATTGATTTTGCCGACGGCCTTGCCGTCCTCACAGGTGAGACGGGGGCCGGCAAGTCTATTCTGCTCGACGCTTTTGCGCTGGCGTTGGGCGGGCGGGGCGATCAGGCTCTGGTGCGCCAGGGGCTCGAGCAGGGCCAGGTGACAGCCGTTTTCGACGTCGCGCGCAATCACCCGGTCTGGGCGCAATTGGCTGCCGACGATATTCCCGCCGAGGATGAACTCATTCTTCGCCGCGTGCAGCTTGCCGACGGCCGCACCCGGGCGTTCGTCAACGACCAGCCCGTAAGCGTGCAGGTGCTCAAGCAACTCGGGAGCGCCCTTGTTGAGATCCACGGCCAGCATGACGAGCGTGCATTGGTCGACGCCGCAACTCATCGCCGGTTGCTCGATGCCTTCGGCGGGCTTGAAGATCGCGCTGCAAAGGTCGAAGCGCTCTGGACAGCGCGGCGCGATGCGCAGGCTGTGGCCGATGCCCATCGAGCAGAGGTTGAACGCGCAAAACGCGAAGGCGATTGGCTGCGCCACGCTGTTGGCGAGCTCAACAAGCTTTCGCCGCAGGCCGGCGAGGAAACGGCGCTCGCCGAACGGCGCACTGGCATGATGCAGGCGGAAAAGGTGGCGGAGGATCTGCGCGATGCGCACGATGTTATTGCCGGGGCGAATTCCAGCGTGCCGGCTCTCTCAGGGGTGATCCGCCGGCTGGAGCGGCGCGCGGCTCAGGCGCCGGGTTTGGTCGATCCCACGGTAAAGGCGCTGGATGCGGCGTTGACCGCGCTCGATGAGACGCGCGCGCATCTTGAAGCGGCCTTGCGTACGGCGGATTTTGATCCGGCCGAGCTCGAGCGCATCGAGGAGCGCCTGTTCGCGCTTCGTGCGGCCGGACGGAAATACAACGTCGCCGTAGATGATCTGGCGGCGCTGGCCCACAAATACAATGCCGACATAGCCTTGATTGATGCCGGTGAAGACCAGCTCAAGGCGTTAGAGGCGGCGGCCGCGCAGGCGGAGGTCGCATATCGTGCCGCGGCTGAGGCGCTGTCACAGGCGCGCGGCAAGACTGCCGGGTCTCTCGACAAGGCGGTCAACGGCGAGCTCAAGCCGCTCAAGCTGGAGCGGGCAAAGTTCTCGACCCAGATTGACAGTGATCCGGCCACTGCCGGACCGAACGGCATCGATCGTGTGGAATTCTGGGTGCAGACTAACCCGGGAACACGGCCGGGGCCGCTCATGAAGGTCGCGTCGGGTGGTGAGTTGGCGCGCTTTCTGTTGGCTCTGAAAGTGGTGCTGGCCGACCGCGGTTCAGCACCGACGCTGGTGTTCGATGAAATCGACACGGGGGTGGGGGGTGCTGTTGCCGATGCCATCGGGATGCGGCTCGCCAAGCTGGGGCGGGGCGTACAAGTCCTGGCAGTGACGCACGCGCCGCAGGTGGCCGCGCGCGCCGACCGCCACTATCTCATTAGCAAAGACGCGCTGGAAAAAGGAAAACGGGTGGCCACCCGTGTCACCGAACTGGCATCAGAACGCCGGCGTGAGGAGATCGCTCGTATGCTGGCTGGCGCTGAAATAACCAATGAGGCCCGTGCCGCCGCCGAACGGCTGATCAAGGCGGCGAGTTGACGGCGGGGAGTTGAATGCCGTCGAAAGTAAAAACCGACAAGACGCCCGTTGAACTTCTGACCGCCCGGCAGGCGAAGGCTGAACACGCGCGCCTGACGGTAGCAATCTCGGACCACGACCGGCGCTATTACCAGCAAGACAGGCCCACGATCACGGACGCCGCCTACGACGCGCTTCGTGCGCGTTACAATGCCATCGAAGCCCGCTTTCCCGACCTGCGAACACTGGAATCGCTGTCACTCAAGGTTGGCGTCGCGCCGTCCGGAAAATTCAGGAAAGTTCGGCATGCGGTGCCGATGCTCTCACTCGACAACGCCTTCGCCGAGCAGGATGTCGTCGATTTTGTTGCCCGTATTCGCCGTTTTCTGAAATTGGGCGAGGACGAGACAATCGCATTTAGTGCCGAGCCGAAGATCGACGGCCTGTCGATGTCACTGCGTTACGAGGACGGCGACCTCGTCACGGCCGCCACACGCGGCGACGGCGCCGAGGGCGAGGATGTCACCGCCAATATCCGTACGCTGAAGGATGTGCCGCAGCATCTCAAGGGCAAGCACATACCGAAAATCTGCGAAGTACGCGGCGAGGTCTACATGACCAAGGCGGATTTTCTCAAGCTCAACGAGCGTCAGAAAGCAGCGGACGACACGATTTTCGCCAATCCGCGCAATTCCGCCGCCGGCTCACTGCGGCAAAAGGATCCCGCGATCACCGCCTCGCGTCCGCTTGGCTTTTTTGCATACGCGTGGGGACAGATGAGTGATATGCCGGCCGACACCCAATCAGGCATGATCAAGTGGTTCGAGGCCTGCGGCTTCACGACGAATCCACTCACCAAGCTATGCCGCTCAACCGAAGACCTCATCGCCTTCCATCGCAAGATCGAAGAGGGCCGCGCCCGTCTCGATTATGATATCGACGGTGTGGTCTACAAAGTTGACCGCATCGACTGGCAGGAGCGCCTGGGATTTGTATCGCGCAGCCCGCGCTGGGCGATCGCGCATAAATTTCCGGCCGAACGTGCCACGACCGTACTCAGGGACATTGAAATTCAGGTTGGCCGCACCGGGACGCTCACGCCGGTGGCCAAGCTCGAGCCGGTGGGGGTCGGTGGCGTGGTGGTGCAGAACGCCACTTTGCACAACGAGGACTACATCAAGGGCATCGGCGGTGGCGGCGAGCAATTGCGCGAGGGCCGCGATATCCGGATTGGCGACACGGTCATCATCCAGCGCGCCGGCGACGTCATTCCGCAGGTGGTGGACGTGGTGCTGGACAAGCGTCCGAAGGACGCCAAGCCCTATCATTTTCCGAAGAAATGCCCGTGTTACCTGCACACCGCGGTGGTGCGCGAGGAAACCGCAACCGGCGAGGAGGGTGCCCGCGCCCGCTGCACCGGTGAGTTCGCCTGCCCCTACCAAAAGATAGAGCATCTCAAGCTGTTCGCCTCTCGGCGCGCTTTCGACATCGAAGGTCTGGGCGAGAAGCAGATCGAATTCTTTTTTGAGAAAGAGTGGATCAAGGAGCCGGCCGATATTTTCACGCTCGAAGCGCGCAACAAGAAGATCAAGCTTGAAGAGGTCGAAGGCTATGGCGAGACCTCGGTGCGCAATCTCTTCGTGGCGATCGAGCAGCGTCGCGAAATTGGGCTGGACCGGTTCCTCTTCGCGCTCGGCATCCGCCATGTCGGAGAGACGACTGCGCTTGCGCTGGCACGCGGCTATGGCTCCTGGAAGGCGTTCCACGATGCTTGTTTGAAAGTTGCAAAGGGCGACGAAGAAACAATTGCCGAAATGGATGCGCTGGACCAGATCGGCGAGACCGTGATCGAGGCGATCCGCACCTATTTCGGCGAGAGCCACAACCGTGGCATCGTCGAACGCCTCACCAAAGAGGTGATGATCCTCGACGCTGAAAAGCCGAAGACTGACAGCGCGGTTGCCGGCAAGACCGTGGTGTTCACCGGCTCGCTGGAAAAGATGACGCGCGAAGAGGCGAAGGCGACTGCCGAACGGCTAGGGGCCAAGGCCGCCGGGTCGGTCTCGAAGAAGACTGACTATGTCGTGGCCGGTCCTGGCGCTGGTTCCAAGCTTGCCGATGCCAAAAAATTCGGTGTGAAAGTCTTGACCGAAGACGAGTGGCTCAAGCTCATTTCATAGTTACGTCAGCGGCCTGGTCGCCGCGTTGAGCCAGCTTCGCGTCGGTGCGTCGACAAGAGGCTCGAGCACTTCATGGACGCGCTCGTGGTAGCTGTTGAGCCACGCGCGCTCTTTGGAGCTCAACATGCCGGTCTCGATCAGCCGCCCGTCGATCGGCGCCAAGGTCAGGGTCTCGAACGCATTGAGCGGCTTTTCGGCGCCAACCGGCTCGGGCGCGGCGATCACAAGCACCAGATTTTCAATGCGGATGCCATACGCTGCCGTTTTGTAGTAGCCGGGCTCGTTCGACAGGATCATTCCGCGGCGAAGCGCAACCGTACCCAGCTTTGATATGCGGGCCGGGCCTTCATGCACCGACAAATAACTGCCGACGCCGTGTCCGGTGCCGTGGTCGAAATCGAGCCCGACTTGCCACAGCGCGGTACGTGCCAATGGATCGAGCTGCGCACCGCTGGTGTTTTCCGGAAAGATCGCCGTGGCGATAGCGATATGTCCCTTGAGGACGCGGGTGAAACGGTCGCGCATTTCCTCGGTCGGTTCGCCGACGACGATGGTGCGGGTGATATCGGTGGTGCCGTCTTCGTATTGGGCGCCGGAGTCGATCAGGAAGAGCTCGTTCTTCTTGATGGTCCGGTTGGAGGCGCGGGTGACGCGATAATGGACGATCGCGCCGTTTGGCCCCGCGCCGGCGATGGTCGGGAAGGAGATATCCTTGAGCGCGCCGGTTTCGCGGCGGAAACTCTCGAGCGCCGCCACTGCGTCGATTTCGGTGAGTTTGCCCGACGGCGCCTCCTTGTCGAGCCAGGCGAGAAACCGCACCACCGCCGCCCCATCGCGCTTGTGTGCCGCCCGGCTGCCGACGATCTCGGCGTGGTTCTTGGTGGCCTTCATGAGGGCAATCGGGTCGGCGCCCCGTTGCGGCTTGGCGCCCTGGCTGGCCAGCAGATGTATGAACGCATCGGCCGCGCTTGCCTGATCCAGACGTACGGTCTTGCTGGCAAGCTTGCCGAGATCGCGGGCCAGATCATCCGTTGAGCGGACGTCGGCGATTTCCTCAAGCGCGTGACGCACGTCGTTGTTGAGCTTGCTGCCGTCCACGTAGAGCGCCGGCCGCCCTTCGAGCGGAATCAGTGCGTAGGCAAGCGCCAGCGGCGTGTGGGCGACATCCGCCCCGCGAATATTGAATGCCCAGGCAACATTCTGCGGATCGGAAACAAGCAGCGTGTCGGCACGCAGGCGGGCCATCTCGGCGCGGATGCGCTTAAACTTGTCGGGCGCGCTTTCGCCGGCGAGCTTCAGCTCACGCAGCGTGACGGCCCCGGCTGGAGGCGCCGGCCGGTCGCGCCACAGCGCGTCAATTGGATTGCTGTCGAGCGCGACCAACTCCGCGCCTGCAGCGACGCAGGCTTTCTTCAGCTTTTCAGTCTGCTCGCTCGTGTGCAGCCACGGGTCGTAGCCGAGTTTGGCGCCTCGGTTCAGATTTTGCTCAAGCCATTGATCGAGTGGACGCTCGACCAGGTGCTCAATCGCGAAAATTGCGCCATCAACCTGGGCCCCCGCCTGCACGGTGTAACGGCCGTCGACGAAAACAGCGGCGCGGTCCGCCAGAACGACGGCGGCGCCGGCCGATCCGGTAAATCCGGTGAGCCATGACAGCCGTTCTTCGCTCGCCGGCAGATATTCGTTCTGCTGACGGTCAGCACGCGGCACCACGAAGCCGTCGAGCCCGTGGCGCTTGAGTTCGGCGCGCAAGGCCGCAACGCGCGCGGCGCTCGCTCCGCGCTCGCTCGCATCGTCGAATGACTGGAGGTGGGCTTCGAACATGAGCGGCACTCTAGCGCTCCACGCGGGTGTAGCAATGCAGGCATGCGCAAAGCGGCGCGCAAGGCTTGGATATGGCTTGGATAATGCTTGGGCATATGCTGCCCGGGCATTGTGAAATTCTTTGCTGTGCTGGCGGCTAATTCGGCAACAAATTATCTGTTTGATTCAAATTTGTGCAACGCATCAATTCGCCGCAATGATGCCATCGATCTCAATAGGCGATTAATCGATTCATGTCGGTTTTACAGGGCATCTATGCAGTGTCACGGATGGTTTCGGTTGCAAAATCTGTTATGTTGCGATGCAATAGTCTGACGTAAGTATGGGGACGTTGGCTGACGCTTTGTTTCGAAAAGGAGAGTCACAATGGTCGCTGTTACTTATGGTGTTACCCGCGTTCCCGCAGCCGAAACCGCCGAACGCGCGCAGGTGGCTGCATCACACAAAAGTATCTTTACGCGCTTCATGGAGGCGCTGATGGAGTCGCGCCTGCAGCAGGCGCGCCGCGAGATTGCCAGACACGCACATTTGCTGTCGCACGCACGCGATGAGCGCGGCAATTTGCTGATCGATTTTGATCTGGATGAAATGCTGCCTGGCGGTCGGTAAGAGTAAGCTTTTCACCAGCGGAACCGCTCCGGTCATCCCCGCCCGGGGCGGTTTTGTTTTGGCGCGCGCCTGAGCACCAGCGTGGCCCAGCCCTCCCGCTGGATGCGTCTTTCAAGAATAAGACCCTGCGCGTGGTAAATCGTGAGGGCTGCATTGGCGTGGCTGGGAAGCAGACCGGAGAGGACGATGCGTGCACCCGGCGCCATCAGCTTGCGCAGCGGCACTGCCAGCCGCGTGAGCGGTCCGAGCAGGATATTGGCCAGGATCAGATCATAAGGTGCGGCGGCTGCGATGACGGGCGCGCCGGTTCCGGCGGCGCGTGTAAACGTAATCAGCGGCGCGGCGCGGTTGAGCCGCGCATTGGCTTGCGCCGCGCGCACGGCAACCGGGTCGATATCGCCGGCGACAATTGCGGTGCGCAACAGGCGCGCCGCTGCGATCGCCAGGACGCCGCTGCCGGTCCCGATATCGAGAACGCGCCGGTAGCGCCGCCGCCTGGCCAGATCGGTGAGCGCGAGCAGGCAGCCATAGGTCGTCCCGTGATGGCCGGTGCCAAAAGCGAGCGCGGCCTCGATCTCGATTCCGATATCGTTGGGCTTCGGTCGCGCGCGATCGTGCGCGCCGTGGATGACAAAGCGGCCGGCGCGCACCGGCTTGAGGCCGGCGAGGCTTTGGGCGACCCAATCAGCCCCGGAGATCCGCTCGAGGGTGAGCGCCTTCGCCGCCGCTTTCCCGGCAGCGATCCCCACCAATTCGCGCAAGCCGGCTTCATCCGGCGCGGCACGGAAGTGGACCGCCAGCTGCCAGCGCCCGTCATCGCCTTCAAATGCGGAACAGGCAGCGTCCTCCGAATCGAGGGACTCGCTGAGATAGCTGGCAAGCCGCCGGGCCGTGGATTCGTCGCAGGCCAGGCGGGCGACGGTGGTGGGTGCGTTCATGCGCCGCAAAATTCACCCTTCGCATTGGCGGGCGCAATGGCTATTTAAGCGCCTGTGACGATCGAAAGACCCCAATCCGCAGAGCTTGAAGCGCTTGGTCTGGCCCGCCGCACCGGCTGGCCAGACGATCTGCGCGTGTTGGTCGCGCGTTACCCGCGTGAGCAATGGGACGCCCATGCCAATCTGGGTGAAATGGCGCGATTCTGGCTCTCGCGTCACGCCATGTTTCGCGAATTGTCCCGGGCGATCGAGCAGAT
Source organism: uncultured Alphaproteobacteria bacterium (assembly GCA_963810125.1). Classification (GTDB taxonomy): domain Bacteria; phylum Pseudomonadota; class Alphaproteobacteria; order Rhizobiales; family Xanthobacteraceae; genus Pseudolabrys. The sequence continues at coordinate 51,818 of CAWEMK010000003.1, read as the reverse complement.
TACGACGGAATTTCGCGCCCAGGTGATGCCGCCCGCCGAATTCGCCCGTCAGTTCGTGCCGCGGCTGCAGTTCATGCTCGATCAGCTCAACGTCCATCATCAAATCGAAGACTTGCACTATTTCCCGATTTTTCGCGCGGCGGACACGCGGTTGGCGCGCGGATTTGACGTGCTGGAGGGCGACCACCACCACATCCATGCCGACATGGCGCGGACCGCGGAAAATGCCAATGCGCTATTGCAGGCGCTGCGCGCCGACGTGGATACGCTTCGTCAATGCAGCGATGCCTATGCGGATTCGAGCGGCGCGTTGATCAAAGGACTGATCCGGCATCTCGACGACGAAGAAGATTTGATCGTGCCGTTGATCCTCGATCGCGGCGAGGAAGCGCTCGGCGTTGCTCATCACGGCTGACCGTGATCCCGGCGTCAGATTCTAGTGCCTTTTGAAATACTGGACCTCGCGCTCGTGCTGTTGCGCGGCCTTCTTGCTGTTGAAGGTACCAAGATTGCGGCGCTTGCCGGTGCGCGGATTCTTCTTACGGGAGTAGAGTCGGTATTTGCCGCCGGCGATTTTGCGGATCATCGCTAAACCTCCGCCTGTCCGTACCGTCAAATTCCGGCACGTCCTTTGGTTCCGCGGCGTTCGCGAACTCTACCAGCCGGACTGGAAGAGGCCGCGACCGTAGTAGCGTTGCTGATAGTAAGGCTGCCGGTTGTAGTAAGCGCGCGGATCTGGCGAGCTCTGCGGGCGGCTGCGTTGCGACTGGGTGGTGGTGGCCGCGTCGTCGTCAACGTCCGTGGTGTCGTTACGAACAAAGGCGCGACTGGTGTCGCGCGTTGCGTCCCGATTCGTATGGCGCGTCGTATCGCGATTGTTATCGCGGTTGCGTGCAGTTTCGCGGTCCTTTGCCGGGTCGCGTCGCGCCACCGGCACATCGGGAGCTTTCGGGGTATCGCCGATCAATCTTACCCGCGTGTTGAAGACCCCTTCATCCTTGACCAGCGCGAACAGCGTAGCCGCGTGCTCTGTCGAGAGCCGCACGCAGCCGTGCGAGGCCGGCCGGCCGAGGTTCTTCGCATCGAAGGTGCCGTGGATGGCATGGCCGATCTTGGTGAAGAAAACAGAATTTGGCATCGGCGCATCGTCCCATTCGCGCGAGAAGTGGTCGCGTTCCATGCGGAATGGCTGGAATTCACCTGACGGCGTGTCGTAGCCGGGGCGCCCGGTCGACACCGGCCATGTGTAACGGTCCTCGCCATCGACGGTCACAGTCATCTTCTGCTCCGACTTGTCGATGATGATCATGACATTGGCGCGTACCGGTTGGGCGATCGCGAGCGCGGCAAACGCGGCAACGAAGGAAAACGCAATGTGATGGATACGCATGCAAATACTCCAGCCAAAAAAATCCGCCGTTGGCCTTCGATTACAGCCACCCTAGCACGCTTGCCGACACTGAATATGACCGATCACGCAATGTTCAAGCGGATGAGGGGGCCGACGAATACCTTTCGGGGAGCAGCGTGAATCTTGGGTAACTTCAGGCCGTCTACAAAGCAGGATGCTGAAAACCCAACGCCAGCAAGGGATTCCGGTCCCGCGAACTCACATGAATGGTTTGCCGCGGATGTCGATGGCTTTCTCGATGCGGACCAGCGCGCCGACGCCGGCCTCGGCACCGGCATGGGTCTGCTCGCGCGGCAATAATTTCCCGAAAATAGCCTCGCGCACCGGCCCCGTTTCGTGCAGCTCAACTGAACCGAAGAAGCGCAGGAAGCCCGATTCCAATATGCCGTCGCGCTGAGCTTTGAAGTTGGCGTACATCACGCAAACGCGCTTGTCGTGGCCGAGATTTTCGAGCACCGCCCGTTTCGAGCGTTCCCACCAGGCGAGGTGTGCGTCGTCAAAGACGATCATGCTTCCCTTCGGCGTGATGTTCGGTCCCAGCGGTCCATGGGTGGCGACCAGGCAGGGGTAGCCATCGTCCCAGGCGTTGCGGATCAGCGTCTTGATGGTGTCGGAGAGCATGGGGTTTACCTTGGCGGCGGTTGGCGCGGAGTTGTCTGAGGGGCTTGCGATATTGTCGACTTTATCGCGGTTAGAGCGCACGATGGCAACGACCGAAACGCCAGTTCAAGGCGGCCGGGCCTCCAATCCTAACTCAGCGACCGGACACCATCCGGTGTCCGTGGCCCTCGTACCGACCGCAAGGCCGGGCGAAAGGAAAACTCATGAAATTGCCACCGATATTACAAGGGGAGCAGTTGACGCGTCTGCTACAGGGCGCCGCCGCCGGCGCTGTCGTCACCATGATCGTCGGCTTCGGCTGGGGCGGGTGGCAGTTGCAGAGCAAAGCGGAAAAGTTGGCGTTACAGGGCACTAACCAGGCCCTCGTGGCTGCGTTGGCGCCGATCTGTGTCGACAAATTTCAGCACGCTACCGATGCCAAGGCGACCCTGGTCGCATTGAAGGCAACCGATAGCTGGAAACAGGATACCTTCGTCGAGAAGGGCGGCTGGGCAACATTTCCGGGCAACGAGCCCAATCGCATGGTCGCGGAGGCCTGCGCCAAGATTCTCAGCGACCAAAAATAAGATCGATCAACGTCGCGACTTGCACTGGCTGATGCCGTCAATGCTTCCGCGCGTCGACGCGGAAGCCGACGATCGTCTGTTCGCCCAACGCCTTGGCGGCTTCCAGCCGGTGCAGACCTTCGACCAGAACGAAGCGCGCGCCATCAGCACGCACCAGGATGGGCGTCTTCTGGCCATCCGCGAGCATGCTCTGCGCAATTTCCTCGACGCGTTTTGGATCGAGCGTGGCCCGCCGCTTGGTGGGCACGTAAATAGCGTCAACCGCGAAATTCTCGCGCTTCATCATGATGCGGCGAAGCCTAGCATGCTTTGCGGCGCGGAGGGGCTCCGCGTTGGCGGGCCCTTTTTATGCGCCTGCATCCTCCCCACATAGTCTCGCAGCAAGCAGGAGATGCTCTCGCAATGTCGGAACCGATCATCGTCGTCATTCCTCATCGTCTCGGCAAGAATGAGGCCCTGCGCCGCATCAAGGATGGAATCGGCCGTGCCAAGACCGAGTTCGCCTGGATCCTGTCGCTGGAGGAAGAGGCGTGGACTGGCGACCGCCTGACCTTTCGCGCGTCGGCGCTCGGCCAGCGCGCGTCGGGTTTCATCGACGTCTATGAGACAGGCGTGCGGCTTGAGGTCACGTTGCCATGGTTGCTCGCACGTTTTGCACATGCGGCTCAGCGTGTGATCGGACAGAAGGGCCAGTTGATGCTGGAAAAGAAGTAGCGGCAACGTGGCCGCTGCGGTCCGTGGGGGAATTCTGCTAGCGTCGCGTGACGAGGCGGCAGCCACTGGGGCGCGTATGACTTTAGATCGAATCTTTTTTGGTTATATGGCGCTGGTTGGCGTTGTCACCGGCGCAATTCTGGTTGCCATGCCTTACGTGCAGGATTTTGTCATCAAGCCGTATTTTTGGATTTTGATCGCTGTCGGTGTTTTCGACCTGGCCGTTTACGCCGTCAAAGGAACCGCGCCTGCCAAAGCACTGACGATGAATGTGCGTTTGATCGGCTTCGGGATTGGGATTGCGTTAATGGTGGTGATCTCCCTGCTGGCCGGTGCGCCAGTCCGGTTTATCTAGCGTCGCCCGCTCAATTCCCTAATTCGAGCACCCAATAACGTCGGCCATTGCCGCCGTCGGCCGACGCAAGGCCGTAGCTCGTGACATCTCGCCGCAACATATTCGCGCGGTGGCCGCCGGACCTTGCCCACATACGAATGACGCAGTCCTCCGTCGCGCAGCCGAAAGCAACGTTCTCGGCCGCCGCTCCCGATGTGAGCGAGATGCGCTGCCGGAAGCCGCTATGGTCGAGCCGTTGCCGTGCAGCGAGATTGTGCGCATGGCTATAGGCGGCGCCCGCGAGCGTTCCGCTCGCGCTCAGTGCGGGCAGCCCGTGCTGTGCGCGGAAGGAATTGAGGTCGAGCGCGAGGACCGGAGCCGCGAAAAAGATACCGGCTAAACCCACAAAGGCGGCCGGAAACAAACCGTCACGTTTCATCATGGATGCACCCGGGTGGCGAGCAGTGCCCCGTCGCCATTATGGCAGGCGGGTAAAAAATACATTCGATCAATAAGTTATTTAAGCACGTCGAAATCGATTTTTTTGTGATGGCCGGCACAGCGGGCCGAGTGCGCCATGCCTAATGTGACAGTCGTACGGACTAATCTGAAAACCGTAGTGCGCGCGTCGCGCTTGTGGAGACTGGCCAGGAGGGAATGATGACCGACATCACCTATCGCACCGATGCTCACGGGATGGTCGCCCACGGGACCACGTTTTTCACCCGGATTGCCGCCTGGTGCTGCCAGTTCGCCGATGGCGCCCGCGAAGGCCAGCAAATTGCGGCCCGATATCACGAGCTTTCCGGGCTTTCGCGCCCGGAACTTGCCAGCCGTGGCCTCACCCGCGAGGCCATTGCGCGCGCGGCCTTGACCGGCCACTGAGTATTTCCAGCCGATTTCTGCTAAAGAAGCCCGACGCGTTTGTGGGTTATTGTGCGCCGGGTATTCGATGGCTTCTCCATTGCGATCCACCGATCTGCTTTCGGACCTGCCGGAGCGGCTGTCGGCCAGTCTCCTTTCCAATGCCAAGCCGGTAAAACTGGCGGCCGACGAGACCCTTTTTCTTGCCGGCGATCCGGGCGATGGCTGCTACCGCCTCGAGGAAGGCCTGTTGAAGGTCAGCATGCTCTCGCCGTCGGGGGCCGAGCGCATTCTTGCGATCCTGGGGCCTGGCTCGATCGTCGGTGATATGGCGATGATCGATGGACGGCCGAGGTCCGCGTCAGTTTCGGCCCTGCGTGATTGCAAGCTGAGTTTCGTCAGCCGCGCGGTTTTCGAAGCGATTGCTGCGAAAAATCCGGAGATCTACAAGCACCTGCTCAACATGCTGGCGGCGCGCCTGCGTGACACCGACCAGGTGGTCGCAGCCGGGACGTTCCTGCCGGTCAAGGGCCGCGTGGCGCGCGCGTTGCTCGATCTGGCGAAGGCCTTCGGCAAGGAAGTCGATGGCGGCCGCATCGTCATTCGGCAGAAGCTGAGCCAAAGCGACGTCGCTGCCATGGCCGGGATCGCGCGCGAAAACGTCAGCCGGATTCTCAACGAATGGATGCGATTGAAATTGGTCACCCGGCTGTCGGGCTACTACTGCATCGAGAGCAAGGCAAAGCTCGAAAAGGAGCTTAAAATCTAGCTTTTCCCGCGCTTATTTGAAGCCACACGTGAGTCCATGTCTGTGAGTCAATGTCCATGTCAGACGATGATGTCATCGGTTTCAGTTTTCTGGCGGAGTCGAACGTCCCGGTTTGGTACCTCAAGCCGGGCGAGACCATCTTCAAGGAAGGCGAGCCGGCCAAGGAGCTCTATGTCATTCAACGTGGCCAGGTCGAAATTCAGCTCGGCAATCGCCTGATCGATACGCTTGAGGCCAATGACCTCTTCGGCGAGATGGCGTTGCTCGACTCCGGCCCGCGCAGCGCAACCGCTATCGCCAAAACCGACGTTGCACTGGTACCCATTTCGAAGAAGGATTTCCTGACTCTCGTCGGCCGGGCCCCGACCTTTGCGCTTGATGTCATGGGCATGCTGACGCGCCGGCTGCGCGCCGCGAATAGAGCAATTTGAGCTTGAAAAAAGGCCGTTTCCGGCAGGTTAAATAAATGCGCTCTTATGTGACGGCGGTCACAGCGGCGGGACGGTCGTCCCCCTAGTCTGACAATTGTTGGGAGCCGGTTGCTCCCCAGTCATTCAGGGCCAACGATCATGCGTAAGACCATCATCCTCGCCATCGCCACCATGTTCCTTGCCAGCGCTTCGGTGGCGACCGGCATCATCCGTGCGGTCGATGGCCCTATCAGCAACACGACATTGGCTAGCCTGGTGGTCGGTCCCCACGCCATCGGCAGCCTGACGGCCAGGATATTCAAGTCCATCTGACCGTCTTCAGGCCTGCCCCTGCCCCGGGGGCAGGCCCCCCAATTCTCTGAACCTCCAAACTCTTCAGCGGCCCGCAACGGGCCGCTTTTTCTTTCCGGTGGATGTCGCGAAAATTACAATTTCCTGTGACCCGGGTCACAGCAGCGGTTGCGGCAACCGCTTACGTTTCATACTTGCCGGAAGCGAAAGCGCTGCGGCAGCACCGGGAAACCCGGGCACGATAATGGGAGCTCGTCATGATGCGCACGGTTCTGATCTCGATCACCGCGTCGGTCGTTCTCGTCAGCGCGTGGACCATCAATCTGGTCAGCTATCATCCGACGAACGATCTCAACCCGCTGGCACCGCTCAAGACGACAGTGACGGTGAAGCAGTAACGCGGTGATGAGCGTTGGATCTACCGGCGCGAAGGCGCCCGCCAACTTCATGCCGCGGGGCTGGCCACTAGCTCTGTTTTTTCGGAGCTATTGTTGCCGTTTAAAAATTTCCGCTCGAATTCCGTAGCGGGCATCGGGCGGCCGAAATAGTAGCCTTGGCCCTGTTTGCATCCCATGCGCGCCAGCAGATTGGCCGTGCCGCGGTCCTCGATGCCTTCGGCAACGACTGACAGCCCAAGCAAGGTGCTCAGACCAATTGTCGAACTGACGATCGCGGCATTGTCGATGTCCGATCGCAGGTGACACACGAACGATCGGTCGATTTTCAGGCCGCTGATCGGAAACTTTTTCAAATAGCTCAGGCTGGCATAACCGGTGCCGAAATCGTCCAGCAGAATGTGGACGCCAAGATTTCTGATATCGCGGAAAATCTCCACAGCCTTCTCGTCATCGACAAGAATATCTTCTGTTACCTCGAGTTCGAGACGGGATGGCGCGCAGCCGGTTTCCTTCAGGGCGGCTTCGATTGTCGCTACCAGATCGTTCGACCGAAGTTGCGAGGGGGCGAGGTTGACGGCGACAGACAGGTCCGAGCCGTTTGCTTGCCACTGGCGGGCCTGCTTGCAAGCCGTTTGCATGACCCACCGCGCCAGGCGGTCGGAGAGCGAGGATGTTTTAACGACGTGCATGAATTCCGCCGGTGCAAGAAGGCCGCGGTAGGGATGCTGCCAGCGGATGAGTGCCTCAGCACCGACTACCGAGTCATCTTCAAGACTGACTTTCGGTTGATAGAAGAGCTCGAACTCGTCCCGCTCCAATGCGTGCCCCAGCTCCGCCTCGAGCCGCGCCCTGACTTCGAGTTCTATCCTGATGCTGCGCTCGAAAACGACGTAGCTGCCGCGTCGCTCCGCTTTTGCACGGTAGAGGGCGAGATGAGCACTGCTGAGCATCTCGTCGGCGGTCCTGCATTCCATCGGGAAGGCGGCGATGCCGACGCTGGCCGTAATTGATTGTTGGCGTGTGTCGACAGAAAGGGGGCTTTCGCTAAAGGTGCGGCATAACCGCTCCGCCATCTCATTCGCGGCCGCCACGGCGTCCTTGCCCTCGATGACGACACTGAATTCGTCGCCACCCAGGCGTGCGACCAGCTCTGCGTCACCGCAAATTTTGACGAGACGCTCAGCCGCGGCGCAAATCACTTGTTCACCGTAGGCGTGGCCCAACATGTCGATGACGACCTGGAATTTATCGAGGCCAATGACGAGGAGTGCAACTTCTGCGGTTTTTGATTTGGCTTTCGGAAGTGCGTCCTGCAGGTGCGCGATGAGCGCGTGACGATTGGCGAGACCCGTCAATGCGTCATATTCAGCCAGATAGCGGATGCGCGCGGCTTCGCGCTGCCGAACCGAGATGTCCCGCAGGACTGCGCCATAGTTAAACCCGTCCGAGCCTGGCCAGCCTGAAAAGCACGCCTCGAGCGGGAAAAGCTCACCATTCTTGCGTCGCCCGTAAAGCTCGATGGTCTTGCCGCCGGGAGCCTGCAGCAATTCGTGCGGTAGCGCGAGAATTGAAAATGATTGCGGCGTCGATGGGTCAGCGCTGCCCGCGCATATCATGTCGAACGGGCAACCCAGCATTTCTTCAGGTTGGAATCCGAAAATCGCCGACGCCGTAGGATTCCAAACCGTGATCAAGCCATTTTTGTCTGCGCACACCAGTCCGTCACCGAGTGACATCGCGATCCGATGAAAGCGCCGTTCGGCGATGAGTCCGAGCAATCCACGAAGATCGATCTCGTCGAGCGCAATGGCCGAGAGATATGCGGCAATGGCGATGTGAAGTAAGGCCGTATCGGCCATGAGCGGCAGTTTAGCCTGAAGGGCTATTGCGCCGAGCTCGGCTGCGCCGGCTGCAGCACACAGGATGGCAACGCGCGAAAAGGCGGACGTGCGGTGCCATAGAACGAGCATGCCGAGGATGATGATGATCGGGCCCGCAAGCTTTGCGAGCAGGGAAGATTCATGCAGCAGTCGGCCTTGCGCGATAGATTCTGCAGCGAGGGCCTGCAGGACCACGCCCGAGACCGTGTGGCCGTTCGGGATATTGAATTGATCGCCGAGCTCGAGGGCGGTTCCGCCAACGATGACTTTTTTGGTCTTGAGCAGCCTCAATACAGAAGGCTCTTCGTTTAGCACATCCTTGTAGGAGACGACCGGGACCGACAAAGGTTGAATACTGAAATCAATCCAGAACGGCCCTTTGGTCGGTTCATAGCGCCCGGTTATGACGGCGCCCATCGAAGGCAGAAATGTACCGTCGAGCGCCTTCCCATAAGGATATCGACGCACAACGCCGTCCGTTTCCGTTGAAACGTTCACGAGGGCCGGCCACGCGTGTTTTGCAAAGTTCGGCAGCGGCCGATTGAGATGGATTGCTTGACCGCTGCCAGAGCCGACCCGTTGTTCGAATGTCGGCAAGACCACCGATCCACCGGCGCGTTCAAGCGCTTTGGCGAAGGCTTGGTCAAATTCAGGCGTGGACGGCGTACTGAAATCGACATCAAACGCGATGTCGGCGGCCCCGGCGCGCGTCAGTTTATCGATCAGGTCGGCGTGGACGCGGCGCGGCCAGGGCCAGACCCCGATTGATTCGATCGAGGGTGAATCGATTGCCACGACAACGATGCCGCCGCCCGCCGGGCGTTGGGATAGTTCAAATCGAAGGTCGATCAGTGCATTTTTCAACGCGCCGGTCAGTCCGGTCAGCGAAATCGCCGCCAGAGCGCAAATGACAAAGAGGTGCGGTCGAATGCCTTTCACACGTCACCGTCAGGCAACGCGCGCCCGCCAGTCAGTTGTTGCGCGGGCGCGTCAGAGTTTGAGCTTGAGCTTGAGGTGACCGAGGGCGAGGCCGTTGCCGACGCCAAAGGCGTTCCCGTTCCCATTTCCGTTCCCCACTGCAACGCTGTTTGCGGCGCCATTCCCGTTGCCAAGACCATTGGCAACGCCATTCCCTATCCCGTTGGCGTTACCATTGCCGTTGCCGCCGGCGTTGCCGCCACCGGCCGCGGCGGCTGCGTTGCTATTGCTGGCCTGGCCAGCGCTTTTTGCCGCGCCATTGCCTGGCGAAAGCGCGTCGTTGCTCCACACAGTTTGTTTTGACGAATTGCCGCGGTCGGCAGGCGTAACGATCGCGCCATGTGCAAGTCCGTCTGTCGCCTTCACGAAATCCAGCGTCACGTCGCCGAGCGGGGCGGTGATGCGGACGACGTTCTTGTCGTGGCCGGCATCGGCGTGAGAATTATTGTGAGCCAGGTCGATTGCGTCGAGGACGTGAACCAACTTGCCATCTGTCGAACCGGCAGGCATGGCCAGGCCGCCCTTCGGCACGCGGATCTGTTCAAATGGAGATGGACGCGGCGTTCCCTGCTTGACCGGGCCGGCCCCCGAGCCGCTAAGCGAAAGGCCGCTGTGTCCCGCTGCCGAGACTCGCGCTGCCTGGCCAGGAAGGACGAGCGCGTTCTGACCGGTCTTGAAATCCGTCACTTCAACTTGGCCGCCGAGCACTGCGACATTGGCGCCACGCTTGTCCAAAGTGACGCGGAACTGCGTGCCCTTTACGACGGCCGCGAGATAAGGAGTCTCGACCTGAAAATGTTTGAAGTTGCGTTTTTCCGCTGTGAAGATAACGGATCCCGCCTGTTCGTAGATGGTCGTGGAGAGGCCGTCTTTCTGCTCGGCGGGCAGCGCGATCACCGAATTCGGCGCGACCAACATGCTCGCCTCGCCGCGCACCAGCAGGACGCGGCCGTTGGAGCCTGTGCGGATGGTGTCACCCGGCTTGAGTGCGGTTTCGTTGGTAAGGGAGGCTTCTTGCACGCCTGTCGTTGTCATCCAGACCTGGCCGGATGATTTGCTCACGCTCCAGGCCGCGGCGTCTTCGGCGACAACTTGTGAGCCCGGGTAAAGAGAGACTAATCCAGCCAATAGTACCGGGGCACAGAAACCAGCAATTCTGCCGAACACCAGCGCCTCCTGCGTAAGTGCTTCGTCTCGAAACCGAGACGGACTCCCGATCGCCCAGAAGCTCGTTTTGCCGGAAATTGTTCAATTTTTAGCTTAGTGCAATCGGAGTAGACCGGATGCGGAGGTAACACTTCGTTAACTGTAAAAATTTACCATTTGCCCTTGGCCCAGGGGCAGATCCGGACGCGAGAATTCCCAAGGATGACGCGGAATCTCGCGATAATTGCGGTGCTTGCACGGGCGGGAAAATTCCCGATATGCGCCGGTATCCCGTTCCTTGCCTTAATAATTTGGCTGGCGACCGTCGTCCCAAGCAGCTCGCAACAGGCACCAAGCCAGCCCCGCTACGATACGCGGCAAACCGAAAAGAGCCTTGAGACACTCCAGGCCGGCCGCGAGCGCGAAAACAAACCAGCCATGAAGCTGCCGGGCGTTCCAAATGCGCAACCACGTGGCGACACCAGGCCCCTGTTCAAGCTGCGCGCCGTTTCCGTCGAAGGTATGAGCGCAATTGGGCGCGACACGGTCGTTGAGATCTACCGGCCCTACATCGGAAAGACAGTATCGCAAGCCGATCTTGCGGCGATGGCCAGTGCCATCACTGATGTCTACCGCACCGCGGGTTATCATCTCTCGCGCGCGATGGTGCCGCCACAGGACATCAAGAATGGGCGGATCCGGATCAAGGTGATCGAAGGTTACATCGCCGAGCTCGCTGTGCAGGGGGAGGGTGCGGACCGTTTCGGCGTACGGCCGCTGCTCGCGCCGATCCTTGTGGAGCGTCCCGCGCGGCTGAAAACGCTCGAGCGGCAGCTGTTGCTGGTGAATGACACGTCTGGCGTTCGTATCGAAGACACGGCGCTCCAGGAAATCGGAAAAGCATCCGGGAAATTCCGCCTCACCGTCTGGATCAAAACCTGGCAGATCTTCCAGGCGTTCGGGTTCGACAACATGGGAACGTCCGCTGTCGGTCCGTTAAATGCGTATACGGCGACCGCCTTCAATTCTTATTTTCGTCCCGGCGACAGTCTCGGCGTCAGTGCATCGACCACGCCAAATGCACTACACGAGTTCGGGTTCGGCAAACTGTCCTATGACACGCCCGTCGGAACCGACGGCTTGCGTCTCGGCGCGATGGCGCTTTACAGCAATGTTGCGCCTGGCGACATCCGGCAACAATTCAGCGATCACACCGTAACCAAGACCTTTGAAGTTAAAGCCAGCGTCGTGCCCATCGAGACGCGAAGATCGTCGCTGTGGCTGACCGCCGCCGCGGGCTTCAGCGATAGTTCGGAGCGTGTCTCTGCCGGCACGCTTTACAACGATCACTTTCGCACCGTGAGTTTGATGGCCGACTACAAGCTCAATGATAGTCTCGCCGGTTGGAATTATCTCAACCTGACGTTCCGCCATGGCGTCGATATTTTTGGTGCATCGCGCAGAGATGATGACCTTCTGTCACGCGCTGACGCCTCACCAAATTTCTCGATATTTGATTTTGCATTCTCTCGATACCAGCCGCTTTCGGATGTCTGGTCGGTGAAAATATCAGCGGCTGGCCAATGGGCATCCGGGCCATTGCTGGTTGCTCAACAGTTCTACCTTGGCGACGCGGCTTACGGCCCGGGCTTTTACAGCGGGGATAGCGGGATCGCCGCTTATGGTGAGTTACGCTTTGACCAAAGCCTTTCGAACGACATTCTTAAAGGCTATCAGCTCTACGGCTTCTTCGACAAAGGCGCGGTCTGGAGCTTCAACAACGATGGACAAGTGCTGTCTATCGCTTCGGCGGGGGCGGGGATCCGTTTTTTCCTTGCGGAGCAATGGCAGGCCGGGGTCGGATTTGCCGTGCCGGTACATCCCGGAACGACCGCAAACGACATTCACGGTGTCCGCTTTCTCTTTTCGCTGTCGAGTTCCTTCAAATTGTGCCCGCAAAGGTCGCAAATGCGCTGCCTTTAGTTGCGAGGCTGGATGCAAGGGAGCGCGCAGTCATGGCAAATGAACCCGTAAAGGCGAAGCGCGTCCTTTACCTGAAAATCAGAACGCCATCGGCGGATGCCGCGACGCTTCTCGTCTCCATGATGAACAACGCCGCGCCTCTGTACAAAGCCTTTGGCGATGCGAAAATCCGCCTGCTGCGCAACGCCGACGATCCGTCACAATTCCTGCAAGTGATCGAATACGAGGCCGACAAGACCCTCGAATTCAACCGCCAGAAGCTCGCCAGCGAACCGATGGTGCAGGCCTATTTGCACACGTGGCGGTCGCTCTTTCCCGGCGCGGTTGAGATCGACGTCTACGAGGACGTCACCGAAGGCGCCTAGAGCGCGGCCATACGACATCAGCGATAATTCGCCCGTCGGAGCATCAGGTTACCGCTACCGCCCGTGCGGCGGCGCGATGGCGGCCGCTCAATTCATGGGCGTTAGTCGCGTGGGGGATTAAACCGAATTGCCGCGATTTTGCGCGTCAAAAATTCACCGGGGCGTGCGCACCGCAAAGATTCGCCACACGGCAATTTCCAATCTATGCTCTAAACGTCATCGATTACGCTTTAAAAGACATCATAGGGAGAGAACGATGAAACGAATTGCTCTTGCGCTTCTCATTACAGCCTTCGCCGCCGGTTCAGCGATGGCGCAGTCCTGCGAAACCAAGGCGATGAGCAAGGACGGCAAGCCGCTCGCCGGCGCCGCCAAAACAAGCTTCGTCAAGAAGTGCAAAGAGGAAGCCTGCGCGGGCAAGGCGATGAGCAAGGACGGCAAGCCGCTCGCCGGCGCGGCCAAGACCAGTTTCATGACGAAATGCGAGAAAGAGTCCTAATCGTTTCAACGGCGTATTGCCCGGAGTTTGATCATGCGTAGCATCGCAGTCGTTTGCTCGGCCGTTATTGGCGTCGCGTTTTTAATGTCACCCGCGTTCGCCCAGGAAAAAACGGCGAAGGCCTGCCAGGCCGAATGGCGCGCCAATAAAGCTGACAATCAGGCCAAGGGCATTACGGAAAAGGCATACGTCGCAAAATGCCGCGGGGGCGACAGCGCAGCGAAACCTGCGCCCGCGCCCGCGGCGACAACTGCCAAGGAGAAAAAGGAGAAAAAGACGACGGCGGCCGCCGCGCCGGCTGCCACAGAGAAAACGGCAAAGGCATGCCGGGACGAATGGCGCGCCAACAAGGCCGACAACCAGGCCAAGGGCATCACCGAAAAGGCCTACGTGACCCAGTGCCGTGCCGGCACCGCCGCCGCGCAGCCTGCGCCCGCTCCCGCTCCAGAAAAGAAGGCGACCGCGGCACCCGCGCCAGCTCCTGCTGCGGAAAAGAAGACGACCGCAGCACCCGCGCCGGCGCCTGCACCGGCGCCCGAAAAGAAGACGGCGACCGCTCCCATGGCACCGCCGCCCGCCGCGACGGCGCCAACCGGCGTCAACCAGTACACGACCGAAGCGCAAGCCAAGGGACGATGCGGGACTGGAACGGTCGTGTGGGCCAACCTGGATTCGAAGATCTATCACTTCGCGTCATACAAGGATTACGGCAACACGAAATCCGGCGCATATATGTGCGAGCGTGATGCGACCAGCCAGGGCATGCGCGCCTCAAAAAACGAGAAGCACCCCTGAGCAGATAACGGCGCATCCATGGCTCACGCTATGGAGGATTAAATGGGACTACTGGATCAGTTAGGCGGCTCGCTGAAGAGTGCTCTAGCTTCGGCGGCCGCTGGCGAACAATCGACATTGATCTCCGCGCTATTGGCCAAGACGAATCTGGGTGACCTCCAGGGCCTTGTGAATCAGCTGCAGCAAGGCGGCCTGGGCGACCAGGTCAAATCCTGGTTGGGCAATGGCGCCAACATGAAGGTCACGCCCGAGCAATTGCGCGCGGCCCTCAATAGCGATCAGGTGAAGCAGATCGCCCAGCATTTTGGCGTGCCGGTTGACGATGCGCTGAAGATGCTATCGGAGCATCTCCCCGGCATTGTCGATCAGGCGAGCCCGAACGGCAAAATTCAGTAATCGCGAGCTTAGAGGTTTGTCGAGGCGCGCAGGCGGCCTTGGGCCTGCGGCCTAGACCGCAATGGCCCGAGCCGGCGTCTTGAGATGCTTGCGGCCAACCATTTCAGCATAGTCCTCGATCGGGTAGGGCCGTCCGGTCAGATAGCCCTGCACTTCATCGCAACCTTCCTGTGCAAGGAACGCGAGCTGATTTTCCGTCTCGACGCCCTCGGCGAGAATTGGAATGTTCAGGTTGTGGCCGAGTGTGATGATCGCGCGCACGATCGCCATCGAATGATGGTTGTGTTCGAGGTCGCCTACAAATACGCGATCGATCTTGATCTTTTCGAACGGGAACGCGTGCAAGTAAGACAGTGACGAGTACCCTGATCCGAAGTCATCCAGCGCGATGTGGATGCCCAACGATTTGAGCTTGCGCAAAATCGAGACCGCGCGTGCGAAGTCGTCGATCAGGACGCCTTCGGTGATTTCCAGCTCGAGCCGCTCGGGCTTCAGGCCCGTTTCCAGCAGGACTGTGTGAACAAGATTGGGCAGGTCGCCGTGGTGAAACTGGATCGGGGAAATGTTGACGGCGACCCTGAGGGGCTTCTCCCAGGACGCAGCTTCCCTGCACGCCTCGCGCAGGATCCATTCGCCGAGTGTGATGATCTGGCTGCTTTGCTCCGCGATCGGAATAAAAATTTCGGGTGAAACCATCCCGCGCTTCGGACAATTCCAGCGGGCCAACGCTTCGAGGCCGACGACTTTGCCGCCGGCAATCGTTTTCTGGGGCTGATAGTGCAGGGACAGCCCATCGCCCTCGAGGGCTTTCCGCAAGTCGGTTTGTAGTTCGCGCCGCTCGCGCAAACGCGAGCCGAGCTTCTCCTCGAAAAAGCGGACCGAGCCGCGCACTTCCGATTTGGCCTGGTAAAGTGCCGCGTCGGCATTGGCGATCAGGGTCTTCGCGTGGACGCCGTCGGTGGGGAAGACGGCGACACCGATACTCAACCCCACCTGGATCTGGTGGCCGTCGACCTCGAAATTACGGTTGAACGCTTCAATCAGACGCTCGCCGAGTTCCCCGGCCGTCGTCTCCGGCGTCTCGTCGGAAACGACCAGCATGAATTCGTCACCGCCGATACGAGCGATGAACGCATCGTCGGCCGCCGCCTGCAGGCGGCGAGCGGCTTCGCGCAGAAGCCCGTCGCCCACCAGATGGCCGTAGACGTCGTTTGCCTCTTTGAAGCGGTCGAGGTCGAGGCACATGACGGCGAATTGCTCGCCGGCCTTCGAAGCCTGCTCCAAGGTTTTGTTTAGATGGTCGAGAAACGACGCCCGGTTTGGCAATCCGGTCAAAGAGTCATTGTGGGCGAGATACGAAATGTGCTCCTCGCTCCGGCGTTGCTCGGTGATGTCGTCGAGAACGGTCAGCAGATATTTCGATTCGCCGCTTTCGTCCCTGATCGCAATCTTGCTCGCTTTGATCAGGCGTTGTCCGTTTCCGAGCGTGTCAATGATGTGTTCGGGTGTCGAGACGACCCGGTTTGTCTCAAGCGCTTCATTGTCGGACCGCACGATCATATCGGCGCGTGGCGCCGGGAATATTTCGTGCGCGGTTTTTCCGATCAGACGGGTGCGGCTGTCGCCTGTCAATTCTTCATAAGCACGATTGAACAATGTGAAGCGGCTGGCCTGCACATCTGCGCCCGACCCCTCCACGTCTCTGACGACGATTGGGACCGGAACGTGCTCGATAACCGCATCGAGGAAGATCTTTGTGCGGCGAAGCTCGGCTTCGGTTTTCTTGGTTTTGGTGATGTCGTGGATGACCGCCAGGCGCGCCGCGCTGCCGTTATAGGTGAGCGCTCTTGAATAGACCGCGATATCGATTGCGGATCCATCGGCCGTGATGTGCTGTCCGGTGTTCTCGGCGAACTGGTCATATGCGAGGCCGTGCAGGAAATTCCTGAAGCGTTCACGATCGTCGGCGGGCCGCAGGTCAGGGACGGTCATCGTCATGAACTGCTCACGAGTGTAACCGTAATGCGCGACGGCGGCTTCATTGACTGCGAGGAAGCGCAAGCTGTCTCGGTCGAGAACCCACATCGGCGCCGGATTGTTCTCGAACAACAGGCGGAAGGATTCTTCCCGGCGTCTGGCCTCCGTGACGTCCTCGTGTGTCGCTACCCAGCCGCCATTGCTCATGGGCTGATGGACAACCGACACATAGCGTCCATCGCGAAGGCGATTGACGGTCTGATAGGGCAGGTTGATAGCGACCTCGTTCAGCCGCTCCCTGATGTAGGCCTCATGGTCTTCCGGCGCGTTACCGCTGGCAATTCTGTGTTCGAGAATGGCCTGAAGCGGCGTGCCCGGTTTCGTCTGTTCGTCGGTCAACCCGTAGATATCGGCATATTTCTTGTTGCAAATGATCAGGCGCTGCGATGCATCGAACATGCAGACGCCCTGCGAAATATTGTCGAGCGCCGCGTTGAGCTGCTCTTCCTGCCGCTTGATTTCGTTTTCGGCTGCGATCTTCTCGGTAATATCCTCGTGGGTCGCGACCCAACCGCCATCCGGCATCGGTTGATTGACGATCTGGATTGATGCGTCCCGCCGGGCGTCGGCACGTTCTGCTTGGGTCAGCTTTCGTTTTGAAATCTGGCTCAAGAGCCTGGCGTAATATTCGTCAGGATCGCCGCCAAACGAGCCGCGTTCTTTCCTGTGCTTGAGAAGATCCAGCAGCGATAGTCCCGGCTTCACGACATGGGGCGAGAGACCGTAAATCTGGAGAAACCGCGTATTGCTGACGACCAGCTTCGATGATGCATCGAACATCACGAGGCCCTGCGACATGTTGTTTAGCGCCACGTCGAAACGCTGGCTCTGCGCTCGCAATTGTTCAGCCCGGTTGCGCTCGGCCCGGGCCTGCTCGAGAGCCTGGTAGTTCCGGAACAGGCGGGTAAACAGGAAAGCGAATGCCGTAATGACGGCGATGATCAACAGCGCGGCGGCCGCGATGAGGCCGGCGGTTTTGCGCCAATTGGCCAGAATGGCAGTCGTGGTCTTGGTCGCGCTTACGACGAGGGGATAGCCGCTGACACGGTGGGCGGCGACCATGCGGGCCGAACCATCAATGACGCCTTCCGTCATGCCGACCCCATGGTCGGCATTGGCCACCAGTTTTATGGCAATGGCATTGGCAAATTTGCGTCCAATGTCCGATCCATTTTCCGGGAAGCGGGCGAGCAGGACGCCGTCATCGCGGAAGAGAGCCAGGCTGCTGTCTGGATCGGTGCTGATCTCGCGGAAATAGCTCTGCAGATAAGCGAGATCGAGTGTTGCCGAGATGATGCCGAGGAATTCTCCGTCTGGGCCGGAAATCTTGCGCGCAAAGTGCGTGACCCAGGCGCCTGTCGTGTGGTCGGGAACGGCAGAGCCGAGAAATGACGTCGCTTTTGTATCCGCCCTGAGTGCCTTGACGTAGTCCTCATCGACCAGGCCGAGGTCGGGTATCGGCCACTGGCGCGAAAAGTTGATCAGCTTTCCGCGCGTATTGATGATTGCAAGCGAGCCGACATAGGGCATGCCGCCAACTTTGTCGCGCAGTTTCAAGTGAACGTCATGACGCCCGAGTTCGGTTGCGATGGATCGCTCGTTGAGCAGGTGCAGGCGGGACAGATCTTCGTAAAATCCCTTTTGCACGGCTTCAACGGCCGTGAATGTCTGTTCGAACTGTTTTGCAACGATGAGCGACGAGTTTGAAAGTGCTCGCTCGCTTTCGGAAATGGCGCGGTTATGAAGGCTGGAAACGATCAGGCCTGCGCTGCCTATGACGATGAGCGTAAGCGTGATGACGCAAACGACGATAAACCGCCCCGGATCGAAAAAATTCGACGCGGACGGCATTGCCGTAATTTGCGCACGACCGACTTGCGCAGCTGCGAGTTGCGATAGCCACCGCACTGTGACGCCATCTCTCGATGAGAAACTCGTCGAATATGAGTGCGCATTGGTACTGCAAAGGATTTAATCATTCACACTTCGTCACTGGTTAATGATTGCTTCCGGAAACCGGATAATTTTATGTTTCGCGGCGCACCGAAGCGGGCGTCCCGATAAATCAAAATGAATTTTTCGAATTGGAAGCGGAAAACCCGCTCAGGACGTGTGACGGCGGATATGCGGCGGTGCATTCCATTGGCACCTATAGCTGATGTAGTCGCCATAGGTCCGATGGATGCTCGTGATCACCGCGAACTGGTTGTAGCGGCTGCAATTGGCTTGTGCCGTGTCGAGAGCCATCTCCTCGGCTTCCGGCGACCATGGAATGATGCCGCCGACGTCGTTTCCTTTCGGGCCATAGACGCCACATGAGGTGAGGGTCAAAGCCAGCACCGCCATCAAGATCGCCTGCTTCTTCATATTAGCCCTCCCGGCCCGACGCGCCGTCAGCCCATGCGGCAACTTAATGGGAATCGGTGCGTTCGCCAACGGTGGTTGTGGCCTTGCGGGCGCTTTTTCCCGGGCGATTGCGGTGTGCTTATGCAGCGATACAAAAAAGAGACCGCCTCGCGGCGGTCTCTCTCATTATATGTGCCAGTTAGTCGTCTGGTCTTCTTTGAGCCCCGCCGGAAGGCGGCTCTGAGCTTCAGGTGGTTGGTCCTGCGGAACGTCGGGACGCTCGACAGGCCGAACTAAAAGTGTGCTGGCGGGTTGTAGAGGAAGACGGAGATCGACCATGTCATTGAAAATATTTATTGCTGCGTTCGCGCTGCTGCTGGGTGCAACGACCGCTTCTTTTGCGCAAAGCATGCCAAACTACGGTCCCAACGCCCCGGCAACTGGCGATAGTTACGGCCAACCACCGAGTGGCACGCACGCGCCCAGGAGTGGCTATCGCGCCTATGCATATCAATACAGGGTGCATCACTGGCACCGGCGACACTGGCATCACCAGCGGCCCTACGAATAGCTCATCCTGTCAGGTTAAATAGTCGGGACGGCAGCGCCGCATAGCTGAGGCGCCGCGACGGCGCCCCAGCCACGCCGATTGTTACGCAACACAAACGTATTGCGAGGCACGCATTCCCAGGCGTTGAGCCGCGCCTTTGGCAAGGTCGAGCCGGGCGCCCATGCGATACGCAATTCCCCACGGGCCGGTGTCGTTGATCCGAACGGTGATCGAGCGGCCATTGTGCGGGTTGGTCACCGTAAGGCTGGTGCCAAGCGGCCAGGTGCGTGCAGCGGCTGTATTGCCACTCGCATCAAATCGCTCGCCAGTGGCGGTCCGTTTTCCGGACGAATAAGAACTCGCGAGAACTTCTTGTCCCGAGCAGTTGCCGGTCGGCCTGACATACTTATGGACTGATCCCCATCCCGCCGCATGCGCCGACGTGACTGCTAGCGGAGCGATGAACGCGGCCGCCGCGATGATGAAGAATCCGATGCCAACGTGCTTCATTGAAATGTCCCTCGTTAGGCTGCGCCGCCGGATGGTCTCAATCCTCGTAAAAGAGAATCGCAAATCATCCCGCGGCGAAGCGTTGCTGCACGTGGAAAGGTTCAACATGGCAGAAGCAAGGCAGACAGTGGCGGTACCGGTAATGCAGTACGCGCATGCGTCGCGTTGATCACCGAAATTGCGCAATAACGTGCGTTCGTACGACAACGGCGGTATTAACGTTACGCCGCGTCGATCGCGACGCGCATGCGCGACGTCACGCTCTTATCGCCCGTCGTCATCAGGTGTCATCCGTTTGGACGACGCACTATTTGCGATCGTCGAGCGGCTTGATCGACAGGCCGATGGAGGGTGTCGTCGAACTCCCGATTGAGCGGCGTGTAGCCGTTGATCTGATCGCCAGCGTCGGGCGCGCGCCCAGGACGCAGATCGAGTGACGAGCCTTGCGGAATAATCGGCACCGGTACCGGCACGGTCAACGCGTCGAGCGGCACCTTGCGCACATAGCCATCTTCGGCAGCATGCAGACGATCGCCGGCCGTGACGCCGAGCGCGAGCCCGGCCAGCATGGACAACGCAACGACGTGCCGTGGTTTCATGGCCGCCTCCCGGCGCCGGCGATGCTGCCGGCAGGCGCAGAGCCTACCATCCGGCGCGCCGGCGGTTAATAGCAATACGCCGCGGCTATTCGCGCTTGATGATGCGGTAAAGCTGGAAGCGGTCGCCATCCGCGACCAGTTTTAGTCGCGTCGGGTCCGGATTGGGCTGGTCGTCTTCCGTGAAGAGAATGTAGATGTAGTCGAATTTCGTCCAGTTGAGCCAGAACGCCGGCGTGTTCGGCAGCGGATGCTCCGCGGCCAGAATGAGCTGCGCCGTCGAGGGCGGCGTACCGTCGCGCAAGTCGGCAAAGTCGCGATAGTCGGGCCGCACGTGCACGATCTGCTTGCCCTGCACGGTGAACAACGTCGTGACCAATGAGGATCGCTCGATGGTCGCGATCGTGGCCGCATGGACAAGCCCGAGATCGCGCACGTCTTCGCCGGCGGAGGCATTGCCGTAGGCGACGAACACTTTCGAACCGGGGACGATGCGACGTACCGAGGCGCGGAATTCGCTGGTCGAATCCGACAGCTGCGACCAGTTGTAATCGATTTCAAGAACGCGGCCCGCCGTCAGGATCACGAGCGTGGTGAGAAATCCGCGCCACACCAGCCGGTGTCGCACATCGAGTTCACCGCACGCGAAAGCCATGAAGGCGATGCCGACCGGCACGCGTTGATCCGCCATGTAGGTGTCGAACATCACCCGCGGCAGCGCAAAATACACCGCGCCGCCCACGACGAGCAGCACGAGCACCCATGGGTGAAATTGCAGAACGCGGTGGCGCACCGCCCAGATGGCGCTCGCGGCCATGATCGCCATCAGCGCGAAGGCGGCAATGTCGGTGTAGTCGCTGAAGATGAACATCACGCCGTCAAGCTTGCCGCGCTGATCCCATGAAATGTCGGACACCAGGTTCATGGTCGGGCTGGCATAGAGCAGCGGCGCCACGGCGAGGAACGGCAGACCGCTGGCGACGAATTCGGCAATGCGGCCGGGCCACAACTCGGCGCGCCGCGTCCAGAGCCGGAACATTTCAAACGACAGGATGCCAATGGCGTAGATGCCCAGCGCCGAGAGATGGCAAAAGAACAGCACGACGACGCACAGCGTCGACAGCACGAAGCGCAACGGCCAGCGGCGCTCGCGCGCCGCGACCCAGCCGGCCAAGGCCCACAAGGCTACGCCGATCCCGAAGATGTAGTTCATCAACCCGATGAGGAAGATCCAATTATAGAGTAGCGGAATGGCGAACAGCGGCAGCACGGACCAGCGGCCGATCAGCGCGCGGTTGAGCACCAGGATGCCGGATATAATGAGTGCGAACATCGCGACGATGAAGGCCTGGCCGGCGAGGTAGATATTCATCACGCGCGCGATCGGCGGCACGATGATGTCCATCGTCAGGTTGGGAATGACCTGCCAGTTGATCTCGTAGAATTGCGCCAGCTGCGGATTCTTTGCCAGCGTTGCAATCACCTGCATGCGGGCGAGGTGATTCACATAGTCAGACAGCGGCGGGACCGGATGCGTCCAGATCGGGATGGAAATCAGCAGCGTGAAGGCGCCGAAAAGCACGGCAATCTGCAGGCCCGACACGCTCGCTGAGCGAGATCGTGGCGGTACGTTGACGGGAGCAATGGGTTTGGCGGGCGAATGCATCCGACTTCTTAAATCCCCGATCCGGGATGAACAAGCGATGAATTCGTAGCGGTTCCGCCGCGTTTTGGCGTGTAACCGGGCGATCTCGGGAAATAATCAAGCCCATCTCAAGGTCAAATCAAGGCCGCGGCAAAGTCTTGGCGGATTCTATCCGGTATTCACCCGCCCGTTGCAGCGCTGGGCGCTGACAATTTTTGAAACGAGGCCAAGGGAAACCAAGGGAGACCAAGGCATGAATCGCTACCTGATCGAACGCGACATCCCGAATGTTGGCCGTCTCACGCGCGCGCAGCTCAAGGATATTGCGGCGACGTCCAACAGCGTCCTCTACCGGCTGGGCGGCAAGGTGCAGTGGGTGCATTCCTATATCTCCGCCGACAAGACCTTCTGTATCTACCTGGCCGAAAGCGAGCTGCTCGTTCGCGAGCATTCGCGGCTGGCCGGCTTTCCGGTCACGAAAATCACCGAGGTGCCGACGGTGATCGATCCGATGACCGGCTTTTCGTCCGCGCTGGATGCGGGGAAGGCGGCCTGACCGAAAGCACACAGCCGGTGGCGGGCCAAACCCGCTGCATGTCCGCGCCCTACTGCCGCTGCTTTAGGCATGGTTAACGATTCATCAACCATGTGAGCGCACGATTAGAACCTACACGCACCTGCTGGTGGGGATATCGCCCGTGCGGACCAATCGCGACTGGCTCTGCATTATCGGGGCTGCTGCCTTCTGTCTTGCCAACACTCCGCTGCACGCGGAGGACGGCGTATTCGCTGACAGGATTCTGTTCGGGCAGGTCTCGGCCCTGAGCGGGCCGGCGCAGGCGCTCGGCCAGGGCATGCGTGAAGGAATGCTGGCGGCATTCGAGGAAGCCAACCGCGCCGGCGGTATCGGCGGCCGCAAGCTCGAGCTCAAATCGATCGACGATGGCTACGAGCCTGAAAAAACCATCGAAGCCACCAAACGGGCGATCACGGACGACAAGGTCTTCGCGCTTGTCGGCGCGGTTGGTACGCCGACGTCAAAAGCCGGCCAGCCGATCGCCACGGCGGCCAAGGTGCCGTTCATCGGCCCGTTTACCGGCGCTGAATTTCTCCGCAATCCGTTCAACCGTTACATCGTCAATATCCGCAGTTCGTATTTCCAGGAGACCGAAGCCTGGATCGAACATCTGACCAACGATCTCGGCATCACGCGCATCGCGATCCTTTACCAGGACGATGCCTTCGGCCTTGCCGGTCTCGCCGGCGTCAAGAAGGCGATGGACAAGCGCAATATGGAGTTGGTCGCCGAGGGAACGTTCAAGCGCAACACGACGGCGATCAAGTCGGCGCTGCTCGACATCATGAAAGCCCAGCCGCAGGCCGTGGTGACGGTCGGTCCCTACAAGCCGATCGCGGAATTCATCAAGCTCGCGCGGCAGCTCAAGTTCGATGCCGCCTTCGTTGCGATTTCATTTGTCGGGTCGGATTCGCTCGCGCAGGAGCTCGGCAACCAGGGCGCCGGCGTCGTCATCAGCCAGGTCGTGCCGTTCCCCGGCGACAAGTCGTTGCCGGTGGTGGCGGCCTATCAGGCTGCTTTGGCCGCGGTGAATTCGAAATCGAAACCTGGCTTCGTGTCGCTCGAGGGCTACCTGGTCGGCCAGCTCGTGGTCCAGGCGCTGAAGAGAATTCCGGGTGAGCCGACACGCGAGGCGTTTCTCAACGCGGTCGAGGGCGCGCCGTTCGATCTTGGCGGTGTGACGCTCGCGTTTGGTCCCGCGCAAAACCAGGGATCGAACAAGGTTTATTTCACCGTGATTGGGAACGACGGTTCGCTCAGGCCGGTCACCAAACTCGTCAAGACATCGGCACGGTGACGCTGCATGGACATCAAGAATATGCGGGCCACCTGGATTAAATCATCACCGGCGCAAGAGGCCGAAGTCGCCAAAGCCGCCAAGCAAGCGGGCTGGCTCTCCACCATTCGCGGGCGGCTCTACCTGGCGTTCGGCTTTGCCGCCGCGCTGACGATCATCGGCGCGTCGGTGGCCTTCTATGAGTTCACCGTCATCGGCATGACGACCGATGCGATCGTCTCACGCAGCCTGCCGACAACGGCCATATCGCTTCGCCTCGCCGAGCAGGCCGGCAGCCTTGTGTCTTCCGGCCCGCGCCTGATGGCGGCCAACACCGACAAGGCCCGTGGCGAAATCATGGGCGAGATCAGCGGGCAGGAGAAGAGTATTGAAGATGGGATCGCGCGCCTGCGCGAACTCGGCATCACCAAGGCCGACGAGATTGACGCGAGCCATAAGACCCTGTCGGAGCGCCTGCAGACGCTCGACGAGATGGTGGCGAACCGGATCACCGTGACGAATGAGCGGCTGTATCTGGCCTCGTCCGTGCGAGCGGCGCACGAGGCGCTCCTCATTGGCCTTGCCCCGGCGATCGACGATGCCAATTTCGATCTTGTGATGAACGCCAGGCAGGAAGGCGCTGGCGCAATCGAAGGGCGGATCGACCTGCTGCGCCGGCTGCGCGAAGCGGAATCAGAGGCCAATCTTCTGGCCGGTCTTCTGATCGAAGCCTCGCTGGTGCGCGAGACCAGCCGGATGGAGCCGTTGCGCGACCTGATCGGCTCGGCGGAGCGAAAAATCGTCAAGAACCTGAATGCGATCGGCGATCGCGCGCAACAGGACAAGTTGCTGGCGCTGTACAAGCAGCTCGGCGCCATCGGCTCGGATGACGGAATCATGGCCGCGCGGACCTACGAGCTCAATCAGCAGCGCGATGCCCTATTGGCTTTCAATGCCGCGCAATCCGACGCGGCCAAGCTCAAGACCGCCGTCGACGATCTGGTCGAGCAGCAGCGCCTCATGGCGCGCCAGATTTCTACTGACGCCGGCCGGCAGATCCGCTCCGCGCAGTTCATATTGATCGTGCTGTCGATCGCGGCGGTAATTGGCGCTGCTTTGGTGGCATGGCTCTATGTCGGCCGCAGCGTGGCGCGTCGCATCGGGCTGCTCAGCCATGCCATGCGTCGCATCGCCGATGGCGACCTCAATGTCGACATCCACGATGAGCGGAGCGATGAGATCGCGGAGATGAGCCGCTCGCTGCAGTTCTTCCGCCAGGCAACCTCCGACGCAGCGAACGCGCGCACCAAGGAGACCGAGCAGACCCGCACGCTCGAATCCCGCCGGCACATGGTCGAGGCCGCGACGCAGGACTTCGAACGGGCCGTGTCCAACATCGTGCAGACACTCGACCGTGCGGCGTCGGCCATGGATGGCTCGGCGCGCGACATGGCGCAGAGCGCGGCCAGCAACCAGGAGCAGGCGCTGGCGACCGCGGCGGCGTCCGAGCAGGCGACGGCAAACGTCGGAATAGTCGCGACTGCGGCCGAGGAAATCGCGCAATCCATCGAACATATCGCCACGCGCGTCGCCAATTCGGCGACGGTGGCGAGCCAGGCCACCGACGAAGCCAAGGCCATTACCGAGGCGGTCGAGAGCCTGTCGGCGTCGGTCGACGAGATCGGCGAGGTCAGCGATCTCATCAGCAGCATCGCGGCGCAGACCAATCTGCTGGCACTCAACGCGACCATCGAGGCGGCGCGGGCGGGCGATGCCGGCCGCGGCTTTGCCGTGGTCGCCCAGGAGGTCAAGGGACTTGCCGCGCAGACCGGCAAGGCCACCGAAGAAATCACCCGTCACATCGAGTCGATCGAGCAGACGACCGCGCGCTCCGTGCAGGCGATCCGCAAGATCGCAACCACGATCGCGCAGCTCAGCGAGGTCGCCAGCGACGTCTCGGTCGCGATGCGGCAGCAGGATTCCGTCACCCAGGAGATCGCGCGCAACGCCGGCGCGGCGGCCAAGGGCACGCAGGACGTGTCCGGCAATGTCGCCGAGGTCTCCAAGAGCGCCGTCAAGACCGGCCAGGTGGCCGCGACCGTTCTCACCGCGGCGGCCCAGCTCGCGGATCAATCCCACCTGCTGCGGCAAGAAGTCGAGCGCTATCTCGCGCAGGTCCGCGTGGCCTGACGCCGTCTGCCGCCGCTACTCAAGCCTCATTGATCGGTTCAAATTTGACGCCGATCTTCGTGTCGGTCCGCCACATCGAACGGCAATGATGTCGCTGGTTGTCGACGATCAGGTCAAACGCGGCGGGCAGGCCGAACGTCGTTGAGACCTGCAGCGCGGCGCCGGTATCGGAAATATTCTTGACCGTGCAAGCGAGCTTGGGGGCTTTCTCGCTCGTGATGATGAAGGCGCCCTTCAGCACGCGCTTGCGCGGCGCGATCCGATGCTCGTCCACAATTGCTCCCCGGCCGATTACCGTAGGCTGATACCCTTTTGTCGACTTTGCCGCTATCCCGAATTCCGGGTTCCAAATATCTGTTCCATAAATTCGGCATGCGCCGCCCCTAAAAATAGGCGCTCGCGGGGCCGCGGGCAAATCGCTAGCTGAGAATGCCGACCGCGCGCGACGCCACCAGCGCAATGGTAACCAGTGAAATGCCGGATTCCGCCATCATCAGCAGCTTGGCCCGGACGGTGAGGGGAAAGGTATCAGCCGGTGAGAATGCGGTTGCGTTGGTAAAGGCCAGGAACAGGTAGTCGATAAATCCCGGCGACCAGTTCGGGAACCGCTTGGGCTCGCCGGTTTGCTGCTGGGTAAACAGGAAATCATTGCCGCGTCCGGTGCCGAGGATCTGCCCGGCGGGCCCGCCGCGATCCAGCGCCCAGAACCACAGCGCGAAGATAATCACGTTGGTCGCCCAGATGTTGACCGCATCCAGCAACAGCGTGCGCCCGCTGCCGGCGTGGCCGGCAAGGATTGCCTCGATCAGGCGGGCGAGCGCGCCGAAATTCATCAGCGTGACGACGGCGGTGAGCGTGATCGCCAGCCGCCGCGTGCGCAGGCGGCTGCGCCAGACCTTACTAACTTGTTCCTTGGTGGCGGCCTTGCGCGCGCGCCGTTGCGTCCACGCGGTGGCGATCGACAACGGGATGAGCAGCACGAGTTCGATCGCCGGCGCCAGCCAGCGCGGCCCGATCGCAAGATCGTTCACGATGGCGATCTGCAGTCCGACAATGACGAGAACGGCGCCGCGCGCCAGCCAGAAATCGTGGGCGCGGCCGAGCAGCGGTTTGGCGGACTGAGCCATCGGAGGATCTATTTCGCCGTCGCGGCCTTCAGGATAGGTCCGAGCCGCGCGACTTCACTGTGCACCAGTTCAGCCAACGCTTTTGGCCCGCGCCGGTTCGGCTCGGCGATTTCGGCGCCGAGGTCCGACAGCCGCTTCTGCACGGCCGGTTCACTCAGGCCCTTGTCGAGCGCTTCGGCGAGTTTGTCGACGATCGCCTGCGGCGTGCCTTTCGGTGCGAACAGCGCATAAAACGGCGCGCAATCGAATTGCGGCAGGCCTTGTTCGTACGAGGTCGGCACATCCGGCAGCAGCGGGCTACGTTTCTTGGTGGCGATCGCCAGCGCCTTCACGGTGCCGGCGCGCACATGCGACAGCGGCCCCAGCACCGGATCGCAGTCATAATCGATCTGCCCGGCGAGGATAGCATTCATCACGGGCGCCGTGCCGGTAAACGGCACCATCGTCGGCTTGATGCCGATCGCGGCATTGAGCAGCAGGCAGCCGACGTAAGACACCGAGCCGACGCCGGCGTGTCCCATGTTCAGCTTGCTCTCGTTCGCCTTCGCCCAGGCGATGAACTCCTTGAGATTATTCGCGGGGATGTCCTTGCGCACCGCCAGCAATTCCGGCTGCTCGGCGATCAGCCCGATCGGCTCGAAATCCTTCTCGGGGTCATAGCCGAGGTTGGGATAGAAGAACGGCGCCGCCGCGTGCGTGCCCATGTGGCCGGAGATGATGGTGTAGCCGTCGGGCGCAGCTTTCGCGGCGCGCAGCGAGCCGAGCGTGCCGCCGGCGCCGCCGACATTCTCCACCACGAATTGCTGGCCGAGATGGCGCGAGAAAATTTCCGCCACGATACGGCCGGTGATGTCGGCCGGGCCGCCGGCCGCGAACGGCACGATGATCGTGACGGTGTGCGCCGGGTAAGTCTGCGCCTGCGCGCCGCTGATGCCGGCGAGCAGTGAAAACCAAATCGCAGCTCCTGCTGCCGTCCATGCTGTCTTCATCGTCCCCATCCCCTCGACAACGCTGACCCCACACCTGCCAGCATCCTTGTTTTCGCAACAAGTTGCCAGAACCGACGATACTGGATGGAACCAATGGTTCCCATCTCTATTGTTGTCACGAGACAGCGCGCGCGAAGAATTCGTGTGCGCTGCAACGACAGGGGTCGACTCATGCACATTTCGGATCAGGGAATTCTGGTGATCTTGCTGGTCGGCCTCGTCGCCGGCTGGCTCGCGGGTCGTATTGTCGATGGTGGTGGCTTTGGCCTGATCGGCGATATTGCCGTCGGCATCGTGGGCGCGTTGATCGGCAGCTGGCTGCTGCCGAAGCTGGGCATTCATATCGGCAGCGGCATTGTGTCCGAGATCATCGTCGCGACCATCGGCGCCATACTGTTGCTGCTGATTGTGCGGTTTGCGACCGGGGCTTTCCCGCGCCGCCGCGCATGGCGCTTGTAGGTTGGCGCCTTCGTGCTGTCCTCTCTCATCCTGGCGCTTCTGGTCCTGGCACTGGCCATTCCGGACCCTATATCTCCCGGCGGCGACGCTCGTCTGACGCATTGACGGGCCGCGCCGGAGGGCCCGCCAATGCCAGTCATGTCGCTGTTGCTCAACGTGCTGTGGATCGTGTGCGGCGGCGCCTACATGGCCGTCGCGTGGATCGTTGCCGCCTTCATCATGGCGATCACCATCGTCGGCCTGCCGTGGACGCGGGCGGCCTTCAATATCGCGCTCTACACCCTGCTGCCGTTCGGCCAGAAGGCGGTGTCGCGCGCGCAGGTGACCGGTGCCGAAGACCTCGGCACAAGCCTGTTCGGCGTGCTCGGCAATATCATCTGGCTGGTGCTCGCCGGCTGGTGGCTGGCGCTCGGCCATCTCATCACCGCGTTTCTTCTCATGCTGACCATCATCGGCATTCCCTTTGCCTGGGCGCATCTGAAACTGGCCGGCATCGCGTTGTGGCCGATTGGCAAGATGATCGTGCCGATCGATGCGCCGCTGAGGTCTTGAGCCGGCCTTGCTGTCGCGGCGGGGCTATTGCTAAGAAATGAGCTGGTGAGGGGTGCGACCGGTTCCGATGCGCCGCGACATGTCGCTTCGATTGCGGCTGGCAATCCTGGTTGCGGGCACCAGTGTGCCACTTATCGCGTTCTCCGCCGCGATCATCTATCAGCATTACGCACAGGATCAGCGCGAGGCTTACGCACGCGTTCTGCAAAATACACGCGCGATCCAGCTTGTGCTCGACCGCGAGATGCAGGGGGTGGTCTCCGGCCTGACGGTGCTGGCGGGCTCGGATTCGCTGGCGCGCGGTGATTTCACCGCCTTCCGCGGGCGCGCGCAGGGCTTTCTGGCGCAATACCCCGGCCATTCGTCCATTGTCGTAGGCAAACGCGACGGCAGCCAGGTGTTCAATTCCGCCAAGGCGCCGGGCGAGCCTTTGCCTGCGCGCGCTGTGCGCGAGAACCGCAGCGAAGTGTTTGAAACGCGCAAGCCGGCGTTTTCCCAGCTCTTCATCGGGTCGGTGTCCAAACGCCCGATCGTCACCGTGACGGTGCCGGTCATTCGCGACGATGAGGTCATTTACGATCTCTCGTTCGATCCGCCGATCGAGATCTTCCAGACCATCATCGAGCAGCAGAAGCCGGGAGATGATTGGACAATTTCGATATTCGACCAGACTGGCCTCAACTTTGCGCGCGTTCCAAACACGCAAACCACCGTGGGGCGGCAGGCGGCCCCTAGCCTGTTCGCCGTGATGTTCAGTGCCCGCGAAGGCCAGGCGCGCACGGTGTCGCTCGAGGGCGTGCCGCTGCTCACCGCCTTCGTCCACTCCGAGCTGACCGGATGGATTTCGGCCGCCGGCATCGCCGAGAGCACGCTCACCGCGCCGCTCATTCGCACGCTGATGCTGACCGCGGTCATCGGCATAGCGATGCTGGGCCTCGGCCTTGCATTCTCCATCCGCATGGCGGCGGCGATTGCCCGCGGCGAAGCGCTGCACGAATTGCTGATCGATGAAGTCAACCATCGCGTCAAGAACACTTTGGCGACCGTGCAGTCACTGTCCATGCAAACCTTTCGCAACAGCGCCGACCTGCCTGCGCGCGAGAAATTCGATGCGCGGCTGGCCTCGCTCGGCCGCGTCCATGACGTGCTCAGCGCACGAAAATGGGAAGGCGCCGACATCGGCGACGTGGTTCGCGCGACACTGGAGCCTTTCGCCAGCACCAACCCCGATCGCATCGCCGCGGAAGGGCCGCGCGTAACAATGTGGCCGCGCTCCATCGTCATGCTGTCGATGGTGCTGCACGAGCTGGCCACCAACGCCACCAAATACGGCGCCCTGTCCGGCGCGGGCGGACGCGTCACGGTGGAGTGGTGGATGAAGCCGGGCCGCATGGTCGAGCTGCAATGGCGCGAGTCCGGCGGCCCGCCGGTGCAAAAACCCGCGCAGGCGGGTTTCGGCTCGACGCTGATCGAGAAGGGCTTTCCGGCGCAAGTCGGCGGCACCGCCACGTTGCACTATGAGCTGGAGGGGCTGAGGTGCACGCTGGATTTTTTCGCGGAGTAGGGCGCGGGCATCAGTTGCGGGGGCAGGACAATGTCGGTGACATCGAAAATCTGGATTGCATTGTTCGGTGCCGGTGGTGGCGCCGTCGGGTGCGGGTCTTACGGCTGGGCGCATTACGGAACGATGTCCGGGGCCATGACGCTGGCGGCTGTCGGCGCCATCGGCGGGTTTATCGGTGGCTACGCTGCGGCGCGCCGTCTGCGCTGAGCATCGAACCTCGCAGGCGAATGCCGTTTAGGCGGCGGCCTTGGTTGCTTCCTGCGCGCTCCTGAAGGCGTACACATCCATCCGCAGCACGCTGTAGGTCGCGCTGGCATGCAGCCGTTCGGCGCGCACATCTTCTCCTGCCGCGCCCAGCGCTGCGTATAGCGGCAACAGATGCTCTTCGCTCGGATGGTTCTTGGCGGCAAACGGCGCCTGCCGCCGGTAGTCGATCAGCGCATCGGTCTCGTTCTTCGTCAGTGCCGCGTGAAACCAGTCGGCAAAACTGTTGACCCAGTCGGGCGCCGCATCGTTCGGCCCGTGGCCGCGAAATTCCGACAGGTCGTGCGTGAAGCTGCCGCTGCCGATGATCAGCACGCCTTGCTGGCGCAGCGACGCCAGCGCGCGGCCGACACGAAGATGATGCAGCGGTCCGAGGTGCGGCTGCACCGAGAGCTGCAGCACCGGAATGTCGGCTTGCGGATACATCAGCAGCAACGGCACCCAGGCGCCGTGGTCGAGGCCGCGCTTCGTATCGATGGTGCAGGTGAACCCGGCCTCGCGCAGTGTCGTCGCAATCTCCGCCGCGAGCGTCGGCGCGCCGGGCGCCGGATATTTCAGGTCATAAAGTGCGCGCGGGAATCCGCCGAAGTCATGGATCGTCTCGTTAAGCGCGACCGCATTCACTGCCGGCGTCTCCGTCTCCCAGTGCGCCGAGACCACGAGAATGGCTTTCGGCCGTTCGAGCGTGTGCCCGAGCTGGCTGAGGAACGCGCGCGCCGGCGTATCGGTGAGCGGCAGCGTCGGCGCGCCGTGGGAGAGGAAGAGGCTCGGCAGTGTCATGGCTGATGTCCTTCGATTGCGGTGCGTTCAGCTCAGTGCGCGTACACGCCATTGAATTGGGCGTTACGCTCACTGGCGCGCGACGGACGGAGCGCGAAGGCGCCGTCGCCGAGCAGGGCCTGGCCGGCAAGCGCCACGGTCCAGAACACCGGGAATTCCCAGCCGCCGCCCTGGTTGGTGAACAGCCAGCCGTTGCCAACGTGCTGCAGGGTCGCGCCGATCATGATCGGCAGCAACAGCAGCGCGATCGGCCGGGTCCACACGCCGAGGATCAGCGCGAGGCCGCCGCCGATTTCGCCGGCGATGACCAGGTAGGCGAAGAAGCCCGGGTAACCGATGCTCTGGAAGTAGCCGACGGTGCCGGGGATCGTGAACGTAAAGACCTTGAGCAGAAGTCCGTGCGCGAGGAACAGGCTGCCGAGGCTGACGCGCAGCAGCAGGGCGGCATAGGGGGCGGTACGGGTATCGATCGTGTTGGGCATTGGGGCATCTCCTGTTTGATGCCCCTGATATGGCCTATTCCCCATAGTGTGATAATATGGCAGTTATTCATCACACCTCACACCATTGGAGTGAGATATGCTGGATCGCCTCACAGGGCTGGAGGTTTTCGCGAAGGTCGCGGCTGCCGGCAGCTTCTCGGCGGCGGGCCGCGCACTGGGCCTGTCGCAGACGATGGTGACCAAGCACATCGCCGCGCTCGAGCAGCGCCTGGGCGCGAAGCTCCTCCACCGCAGCACGCGCCGGCTTTCGCTCACGGACGCCGGCCGCAATTATCTCGAAGCCTCCGAGCGCATCCTCGCCGACATGAGCGCGGCCGATGCCGCGGTCGCCGCCGAGCGCGTCGAGCCGCGCGGCATCCTGCGGCTCAACGTGCCGGTGAGCTTCGGCGAGCGGCAGGTCGCGCCTTTGCTGCCGGCCTTTGCGGCGGCGTATCCGCTGGTGAGCGTGGAGCTCGGCCTCAATGATCGTCTTGTCGACCTTGCGGAAGAGGGCTGGGATCTCGCGATCCGCATCGGCACGCTCAGCGATTCCAGCCTGATCGCGCGGCGCATCGCGCCGTGCCGCACCGTCGTCTGCGCGGCGCCGTCTTATCTCAAGGCGCGCGGCGTGCCGCGCAATGTCGCCGCTCTCGCGCAGCACAATTGTCTCGGCTACACGCTGTCGCATATTGCCGGCGTCGACCGCTGGACCTTCGGCGCGAAGAATAATGTCGTCGTGAAAGTCACCGGCAACCTGCGCGCCAATAATGGCGATGCGCTACGCGCGGCCGCGATCGCGGGGCAGGGCATCATCTACCAGCCGGCCTTCGTCGTTGCCGATGAACTGCGATCGGGCGAGCTCGTTGCGCTCACGCTCGATCAGCCGACGGTGCAATTCGGCGGCATCTATGCCGTCTACCTGCCGGATCGTAATCCGGCGGCGAAGGTGCGCGCGTTCATCGATTTTATGGCCGGCCGCTTTGCGCCCGAGCCGCCCTGGGAGCGCGCGTTATAGTGCGGCCGCGACACCTCCGCGACCCGATGAAACATGGATATCCCGTGCCGCCAGCGCTCGCAATAGGCTAGGCGCAACGAGCCAAAGCACGGGTGCTGGCGGCGGGGGGCGGACTTATGGCGGATCTTGGCGTCAACCAGAAGGAATCGCTCGGCGAGAAGGTCACCTCCGAGCTGCGCGAGTTCGCCATCCTCTCGGGCTATCTCTACGTCTGCTTCACGGCGCTCGCCTATTTCAAGGCGTCAATCCTGCAGGCGCACGAAATCGATTTTGCGCCTTGGGCTTTCGCGGCAATCAAGGCCATGGTGTCCGCCAAGTTCATGCTGATCGGTCGCGCGCTTAACATTGGCGAGGGATTCAAATCGTATCCGCTGATCGTGCCGACGCTCTACAAGTCATGCATCTTTCTCATTCTCGTCGTGGCCCTGACCGTCATCGAAGAGGCTGTCGTCGGATACCTGCATGGCCGGAAGATTCTGGATACGGTGACCGGCCTCGGCGGCGGGACGCCCGGCCAGATGATCGCGACCTGTGTCATTCTGTTGCTGATCTTTATTCCTTACTTCGCCTTTCGCTCCCTCGCCGACATCATCGGCAA
Organism: uncultured Alphaproteobacteria bacterium; assembly: GCA_963810125.1. GTDB lineage: Bacteria > Pseudomonadota > Alphaproteobacteria > Rhizobiales > Xanthobacteraceae > Pseudolabrys. The sequence continues at coordinate 17,820 of CAWEMK010000003.1, read as the reverse complement.
TGACGTCCTGCGCCGCTTGTATTTCGAACGGCGCGGTTAAGCCCGCATCTGCCCCGCGCCGGGGCGCCGATTCCGGTTTACGGTGCGATAAGCCTTCCCGTGTAGATTGCAGGCCGAACGGAGATAACTCCATGTTCGACCTCGTTTTTCAGGGTGCCCAGGCCTGGAATCAGGTGGGCTTTTTTATCGGCGCCGTTGTTTGTCTTGGCATCGGCGGCCTCATCCTCGGCAATTCGGTGTACTGGCGCGTGCACGCGCTGCGCGCGCAGGGCACCGTCATCGGCGTGATCGCCAATGGCGGCACCTATACGCCGGTCTATCGCTACACCTTGGCGGACGGGCAAAGCCACGTCGCGAAGTCGGATACCGGCTCCAGCCTGGTGCGCGGCAAGGAAACCGGCCGCGTCGTGCCGCTGATGATCTCCGCGCACAACCCGACGCAGGCGCGCGAAGCCGGCGGTTATCTGCTCGACCTCGCCGGGCTTGCGTTTGCGTTGCCGGGCGTTGTGTTCGGCTATACCGCGCTCACTGCTTACCCAATCACGCGCATGACATGGTTCATGGCTGCCGCCATGCTTTTGTATCTCGGGGAGCGTGCCTGGCGCACGATCATCCCCAGGGGACAGCGCCTGTCGATTGAGGACTGGAAGAAGCTGCACAATATCGGGCAGGCGACGCTCGATCTCAGCAACGTCAAGCCGATTGAAACATTCGTCTCGGCGCCCGAGGCTGCGCAGGCGCGGCTCACGCAAACGAAGAGCTACAAGATCATTGTCCCGATTCTTGCCGCGGTCGCCGTGCTGCTGCTCGGCATCGGCGTGTTCCAGAGCATGAAGATCAGCCGGCTTGAAACGCAGGGCCTGCGCGCGCAAGGGCAGGTGGTGCGCATGAACAGCGAATCCCGTTCCAGCGGCGGCGGCTACACTTATTATCCTGTCGTGCGGTTTCGCACGGCGGCCAACACGACGATAGAATTCAAGGACAGCGTCGGCACCAATCCGCCCACACATCGCGCCGGCGACAAGGTGACCGTGCTCTACCTCGCCGGTGACCCGCAGCGGCAGGCGATCATCGACCGCGGCTTCGTGCTGAACTGGGCCATTCCCGGGGTCGTGTTTCTGTTTGCAGCTGGTCTCGCGATGCTGTGCGTTACGCTGCGAAGGCAGATGAAGACGGCGGTGGTGTAGGGGCGATTGCGCTTGATCCGATCTGAGCGCTGATCAGCGCCTTTTGTTTGAACCAAATCCGCGCGGCGCGCGACCAATGAGTCCGCAGGTGAGATTTCACTCATCGGCGGGCGATTGAACCTATGAAAGGAACGAAGAATATGCGCCGAAATCTGATCCTTTGTGCCGCTGCCGGTGTTGTTGCTGCCGCCGGCTTTTTTGCGACAACCCCCGCCCAGGCCTCCTTCAAGGTGATCAAGTGGGAAGGCAACAACCTCTGCCAGATCTGGGACTACGGCCTGCCGACCCGTCCGTTTCCCGCCGACTATCATGTGATGACAAAGTCGCTGCCAAGCTTTGACGTGGCCCTGAGCGCGAAAGAGCGCTTGCGGAAACACGGGCACTGCTCGTTCTGACGTCGTTCAATATTGTGCGGATATGGGCCACCTCTTGGTGGCCCATATTCACATATGTGGTGCTCAGCGCCGCCGCTGCTCCGGCTTGGTCAGCGCCTCCGCCACGCTGTGCGGTCGCCGCGCGCCGATCACCTGGGCGGTGCATTTCTGGTCGATCGGGCAGTAGACGGTGCAATCGGTGCCGGGGCCGCCCTGGCAATTGGTGCCGCACCCAATACTCTTGGTATCCTGCGAGAACTTGCCGCCGGCTTTGTCGCAGGCGCTCTTGAGTTGCTCGGCGTTTGTCTTGGGTAAAGTGGACTCTTCGGCGAGCGTCGCGCCGCTGAGCGCGAGAACACAGGTCAGAATGAGGAACGATGTCAGGTGTCGCACGGCTGACTCCCTTGGCTACTTCCTTGGGTCACGCCGCCCCTCTGCATTATGTCACAGCCTGCGCGCGGGGGAAACGCGGCCCCGAATTCAGCGATATCGCTTGTAAAGTTCAGGGTATCGACTTTGCAATTCCGATTCTTCCCAAGGCTTGCCGTGGATTTTTGGCGCTTTCGCCTTGGCCGGGCGCATCGGTTTGCCTGCCCGGTTCTCATAGGCAATTGCAGACGCAAACAGCAGACCTTCCGCTTGCGTTTCATCTCCCGAAGGCACATGGGCAGAAAATTTTGATACGTCTTTGAGGGCCAGCTGATAAACGGCCGGCCCCTGCAAAATAATCCACGGCCGGAACGCTTCAAACGCATCATCCGAGCAGCCGCCCTGCGCCAGATAGGCCACGGCCCATAAATCCCAATGGTAAAGCTCCGCCATTTTCTGCTGCAGGAGCTTTTGGAATTTCGCAATTTCGGTTGCTTTAAACAATTCCAGTTCGGCGATCAGCAATTCGATTTGCTCTGCAGAGGATGAAGCATTTGCTTTGGTCTTTTCGATGATGTCCCAAAAGCAGCTTTCGTCCATCGATCGATCAACCGGCTTGGGCAAGGCCTTGCCCTTTTCTTCCTTTTCGATCCTCGCGAGGTCATCGTTTAATTTTTGTGCTTCCTGCGCTTCTCCCAATTGAAGCATCAACTCCCGCACCGTCTTAAGCGTGCCGAGAATCCGGTCTTTGGCTCTAGCGGTGGCTTCCGACACGCTGTCGGAAACAACAGGCGATGCTTTGTATTGCCAAAAGTGTATTTTTTGCTTGGCAATGACACCGTGCCAAAGCCGCTTTAAACGGCGAACATCTTTTTTGCGGACCAGGGCCTCGCTTAAGTCCAGCAAAAATTTTCCGTTCCCGAGCTCCCAATTGAATGTCAGGAGATAGGCGACCAGAGCGTCATAGGCCTGCTGCCGATAATATTGGTCGAGAATGGTTTGCTGGGCTTTATCGTAACCCCTGATGACAGGTGTTCCGCCAGGCAATGTATCGCGGACACCGAATTGCTCCAGATATCTCTCGATATCTTTTTCCACATTGGAAAATGTCGGTTGGAATTCATCCATGTCATCGTCTCGCCAGGTGCACCCGAGAGCCGCGGCGAAAATATTATCGACAGACAAATCCTAACGTTTTGCGAAACAGGTCGATCAAACCCGCTCCACAAAGCTATCCACCACGCGCTTTTCGCCCGCCTTGTCGAAGGCGATGGTGAGCTTGTTGCCGTCCACGGCCACCACGTTGCCGTTGCCGAACTTCTGGTGAAACACCCGGTCGCCGACGGTGAAGGATGACGCCGTGCCGGTGGATTTCGCCACCAGCTCGCCTTCGATCACGAGAGGCTTGCCCAGCTTCACCGTCTTCCGGCGCGCGGTGCCCGCCTTCTCCTTCAGGGGCGCGATGTCCTCCGAGTCGGCATCGCCGGTGTCATCAAACACGCCATCCGGCACATAGCGCGGCTGGCCGTTCTCGGAGAAACCGCCTTTGCCCTTGCGCGCCTGTGCGCGTTGCCAGCCGGGCGTCGTGTAGCTCGAGCCGAAGGAATTCATCTCGTCGAAGCGCGAGGCGCCATAGCCCGACATGCCGAAGCCGCCGGCGCCGCCCGCGGCCTCCTTCACCTCGACATTTGCCTCCGGCAGCTCATCCAGGAAGCGCGAGGGGATGGTCGAGGTCCACATGCCGTGGATGCGCCGGTTGGTGGCGAAATAGATGCGCGCGCTTTTTCTCGCGCGCGTCAGCCCGACATGGGCGAGGCGGCGCTCTTCCTCCAGCCCGGCGCGGCCGGTCTCGTCGAGCGAGCGTTGATGCGGGAACAGGCCTTCCTCCCAGCCGGGCAGGAACACGGTGTCGAATTCCAGCCCCTTGGCGGAATGCAGCGTCATGATGTTGACGGCCTGCTCGGCCTCGGCGCCCTCGCGGTCCATCACCAGCGAGATGTGCTCGAGGAAGCCCTGCAGGTTCTCGAATTCCTCCATCGAGCGCACCAGCTCCTTGAGGTTTTCCAGGCGGCCGGCGGCGTCGGCGGAACGGTCCTTCTGCCACATGTCGGTGTAGCCGCTTTCGTCGAGCACGATCTCGGCCAGTTCCGTGTGCGGCATCGAGTCTTCTTCTCGCGCCAGCGCTCGAATGAGGCCATCAAATCGCGCAGCGCCATACGCGGCTTCGGCTTCATCTCGTCGGTGGCCGACATCACGGCGGCTGCGTCGCTCAACGGGATGCGCTTCTTGCGCGCGAAATCGTGCAGCATTTGCAGCGTGGCGTCGCCGAGGCCGCGCTTGGGCACATTGACGATGCGCTCGAAGGCGAGATCGTCGGCCGGCTGCGCGATCACGCGCAGGTAGGCGAGCGCATCGCGGATTTCGGCGCGCTCGTAGAAGCGGGGGCCGCCGATCACGCGATAGGGCAGGCCGAGCTGGATGAAGCGGTCTTCGAATTCGCGCATCTGGAACGAGGCGCGCACCAAAATGGCGATCTCGTCGAGCGGGTGATCCTCGCCGCGCTCGCGCGCGTCACGCTGCAGCTGCTCGATTTCCTCGCCGATGGTGCGGGCTTCTTCCTCCGAGTCCCAGCCGCCGGTGACCTGCACTTTTTCGCCGAGCACGTCTTCGGTGCGCAGCGTCTTGCCGAGCCGGCCTTCGTTGTGGGCGATGAGGTGCGAGGCCGCCGCCAGAATGTGGCCCGTGCTTCGGTAATTTCGTTCGAGGCGGATGACCTTGGCGCCGGGGAAATCGTGGTCGAAGCGCAGGATGTTGTCGACCTCTGCACCCCGCCAGCCGTAGATCGACTGGTCGTCATCACCGACGCAGCAGATGTTTTTCGGGTGGCGGGCGGGTGCGACAATTTCAGACTTGTCATGGCCGGGCATAGCCGTTCGAAGAACGGCGTCGCTTTGCTCGCCTATGTCCCGGCCATCCCGGGTGGCGGGCACGGCGTCTGTGCCCTCCTGATCGGGATCACCGGGACTCGCGCCTCCGGCGCGGCCCGGTGATGACGGGGAGAGGGCGGTGCCGGAGGAAGAAGTGCCCGCCTGCGCACTTCCCGTCTGCGCCAATAACTTCAGCCACAAATACTGCGCGACGTTCGTGTCCTGATACTCGTCGACCAGGATGAACTTGAAGCGCTCCTGAAAGGTGCGCAGCACATCCGGGTTCTGGCGGAACAGCCGGATGTTTTCCAGCAGCAGATCGCCGAAGTCGGCGGCGTTGAGCGTCTTCAGCCGCTCCTGATAGGCCATGTAGAGTTTCTTGCCCTTGCCGTTGGCGAAACTTGCAGCTTCGCCGGAGGGCACGTTCTCGGGCGTGAGCCCGCGGTTCTTCCAGCCGTCAATCAGCCCCGCCAGCATGCGCGCCGGCCAGCGCTTCTCGTCGAGCTTCTCGGCCTCCAGGATCTGCTTCATCACGCGGATCTGGTCGTCGGTGTCGAGGATCGTGAAGTTGCTCTTCAGCCCGACCAGCTCGGCATGCCGGCGCATGATCTTCACGCCGATCGAGTGGAAGGTGCCGAGCCAGGGCATGCCCTCGACGATCTGCCCGACCATCTGACCGACGCGGTTCTTCATCTCGCGCGCCGCCTTGTTGGTGAAGGTGACGGCGAGAATCTGGCTGGGGTGCGCGCGGCCGAGGTTGAGGATGTGCGCGATACGCGTGGTGAGCACGCGGGTCTTGCCGGTCCCCGCGCCGGCCAGCACCAGCACCGGTCCGTCGAGCGTTTCCACCGCCTCGCGCTGCTCCGGGTTGAGGTCGGCGAGATAGGGTGTCGCCCGGGCGCCGAGCGCGCGCGCGGCAATGCCGCCCGCAACGGGTTGCGGGCTCAATGGCGCAGGGTCGTTACGTTTAGGCTCGGCCATGTTGTCCGGTTGAGGGGCGGCTTTAGCCGCCGGGTCGATTCTTTCAATAGCAAAGATGGCATTCGCAGGTGCCATTTTCGAGGCCGGCTGTACCGGACTCCGGTCTCTATTGCCGCTTTCCACCTTCCGGAATCATGCGCTAGCGTCATTTTCCGGGCTGTATTCGAACAACTTATGGGGGAATTTCCGTGCGACTGAAGGACAAGGTGGCGCTGGTCACCGGTGGCGGCCGCGGCATCGGCCGCGATATCGTTCTGGCCTATGCCCGCGAGGGCGCCCATGTCGTCGTCAATGACGTGGACCCGGCGACTGCCGCGAGCACGGCCAAGGACGCCGCCGCATTTGGCAGCAAGAGCCTCGCGGTGGTCGCCGATGTCGCCAAATCCGCCGACATCACGCGGCTCGTCGACACCATCATCAAGGAGCGCGGGCGCATCGACATCGTGGTCAACAACGCCATGAAGATCGTGCCGGGAAAACTCGAAGCGCTGCCGGAAGAAGCCTGGGACACGACGGTGAACATCGGCCTCAAGGGCGCATTCCTTGTCAGCCAGGCGGCGGCCAAGCACATGATCGCGCAGAAGTCCGGCGTCATCGTCAACATTGCCTCCATCGCGGGCCTGTTTCCCTACAACTGGGCCGGCGCCTACAGCGTGGTGAAAGCCGGGCTGATCATGCTGACGAAATTGCAGGCGATGGAGTGGGCGCCTTACGGCATCCGCGCCAATGCGATCACGCCGGGCTACATCCGCACGCCCGGCACCGAGGCGATGTATGCCGATCCCGAAATCTACGAAGGCCGCCGCAAGGGCGTGCCGATGGGCCGCGTCGGCTCCGGCGAAGACATCGCGGGGCCGGCGGTTTTCCTCGCCTGTGATGAATCGCAATACACCACCGGCAGCGTGCTCGGCGCCGATGGCGGCCAGGCGGTCGGTTATTTCCTCACGGTGCCGGGACGGAGATTCTCGGGTGGCCGCATCGATTGAAGTCTACCGCCCTCAACACGTCATCACCGGGCTTGTCCCGGTGATCTCGCTTAGGAGTGCAGTGCCTTCATAAGCGGGATGCCCGCGACAAGCGCGGGCATGACGCTAGAAATGTGGTGGCGGTTCTCGGGCGGGAGGATTGATTGATCGTAGGGTGGGCTAAGGCGCGCCAGCGCCGAGCCCACCCTACGGCCGTTTGGAAGTCTGAGAGAAACGGCGGAGCTGCGCAACAAACTCCGTTCGTCCCCGCGAAAGCGGGGATCCAAAGTCCAAGCCCTGAGTCGGCAATTTACTACCCTGGGTCCCCATCGCAAGTCGGCTTGAGCCGACTTGCGCACTTAAACGACCAACATCGGGTATACCCGATGTTGGTGCGCGGGGACGAACGGTGAGAGTAAGGCGGTCGCCGTGCCTGGCTCCCCGAAGGGACCTTGGCGCAGCGCAGAGTGCCCCCAGTTTCAGGGCGAGCGAACGCGAGTCAAATGCCCAAGTCAGGTGCCGTTTGCGGCGCTTAGTTGTCCAATGTGGCAAATAGGGCACATAATGCCTGCGACATTCTGTCTATAGTGCCTCCTCTTTATGGGCGACGAGCGTCGATCGTCCGTTCGAATTACTGGGGGCAAAGATGGTCCGTTTGCACGTAGCGTTGCTGGCCGCTGTCGCGGTTTTGGGATTTGACGCGACCGCATTCGCAGCGGACATGCCGACGAAAATGCCGATCAAGGCGGCGCCGCCCGTGGGCTATGCCTGGGACGGATTTTATGTCGGCGGCTATGCCGGCAGTGCACTTGGCCAAGTCGGGTTCAATACCCCTGCTCCTGGCAATCCCGCAGGAACGCGCACGGGCAACGGCAATGTAAATGACTACGAATTCACCGTCGGCCTCACGGCAGGCTACAATTGGACAATCGCGCCAACCTGGCTTGTCGGCGTCGAAGGCGACTTCGGTTTCATGCGCGTCAATCGCAACTTCAAGGAATATAACGACGTCATTACTGCCGGCACGAAAGCCGATTGGTATGGAACGGCGCGCGTGCGCGCCGGCTATCTCACCGGCCCCGCGCTCCTTTATGTCACAGGCGGTGCGGCGTTTGTGCGCGTCACCGGTATATTCGGTAGCGATGCCATTACCATACCGCCCACGGAATCCACGACCACACGCGTAGGCTGGACAGTCGGCGGCGGCATCGAGACCAAACTCTCGCGCAGCTGGTCGGCCAAGACCGAATATCTGTTCATCGATGCGGGCGACCGTACGTTTGGGTCCGACCCATTCGGAGTTGGTATCGCGCCGGGCAGTGGCGCGCTCGTGCCCACGAACTTCACCAATCACAATTACCATGTCATCAAGACCGGGCTGAATTACAATTTTGGCGGCGGCCCCGATGACGGATTGCCGTTTATCACCGGAAAACTATTGCCGTCGAACCACAACTGGGGCGGCCTGTACGCTGGTCTCAACGCCGGCATCGGCATTTCTAATACTCACGCCATCGACGAACACACACCCTTCCGCGGTACTGAGGACGTCAATGGTTCGGGCTTCTCCGGCGGCGCACAGATCGGCTACAACTACATGATCACACCGAGGTACCTCGTCGGTGTCGAAGGCGACTTTGGCTGCTCTCAGTATGAGGTCGAATTTCAATGATTGGTTCGACCTAACAGCTAACTTTACGCAGAACACCAACTGGTACGCGACTGCGCGCGGCCGTGTTGGCATCAGCAACGGCCCGGCCTTGTTCTATTTCACCGGCGGCGCTGCGTGGGTGAATGTAGAAGACGGATTTGCGCCGACGAACGCAATAGCTACCGGCGATCTCGCATGGCACACCCGGAGCGGATGGACCTTCGGCGGCGGCACCGAAGTGGCACTCAACGAACGCTGGTCGGCAAAGCTGGAGTCGCTCTTTATCAATACCGGCACCAGCGCTCACACCAATGTTCCCCCGCCGGGCTGTCGGCTTCAACGCCGATTTCAAGGAGCGATTCGTGGTCGTCCGCGCCGGCCTGAATTACAAACTCACCGACTAGGCCGCAGCGCGCTGCGGATCGGTGGCCATCAAAGACAGCAGAACCCCGGCGCACGCCGGGGTTTTTGCTTGGCAAGTGGGCGGGCCGCATCGCCTACGGCTTCTCCGCCTCCATCTCGAGCGGGTGCGCCTTGCGGCCGCCGCGTTCGATCGAGGTCGGTGCTTCGTCGCGCTCGATGAGATGCCTGGCGAGATCGAGGCAGCGCTTGGTCAGCATGGCCGCGCCTTCGGCGAGATCCTTGGAGTCGCGCACGATCTCGACATTGCGCTCCATGTCCTCGTGCGACCAGCCGCGCGAATGCGCGATGTAGGGAAATTGCGGGAAAATGAATCCGAGCTCGGCGAAGAAGCCGAGCATCTGCCCGGCGACCGACTGGATGTTGTCCTGGCCGCCGACGATGATGAAGCCGGCGACCTTGTTGCGGATCAGCACGAGGTCGCGGATCGTCACCGCGTTCTGCACGCAGTTGAGCCGTTCGGCCATCTTGAAATAAAGCGACGACGCCGCGCCCCAGCGGATCGGCGTGGCGATGATGATGGCGTCGGCCCAGTGCACCAGCGCCTCGTAGACCTGGTCCATCTGGTCGGCGGAATCCATCTGCGTGATCGAGCACGGCCAGGTGCAGGCATGCGCCGACTTCGAGTAGTAGCCCTCGCAATTGCGGAACTTGAGATCGTTGAGCCGGATCAAGCGCGTTTCGGCGCCGAGCGCTGGCGCCCTCCTTCAAGGCGTGATTGAGCAGATGGTCCGAGCCGGAAAAGCGCGGATGGTCGGCATCCATCGCCGACGTCGCGATGCCGGCGAGCCGCAGCGGCCCGGCCGCGCGCTCGACCTTGCGCGCAAGCGGATGCGGATCGTGCGGCGCCTTGGTGCGCTTGGTGGCGGCGGCGATGTTGACGAGCAGGCGGCCGTTCTCGACCTTGACCGGATAAGAGGGAACGCGGTCGGCCTCGAAACCGGGTTCGCCGAGGCCGCTGCAGCGGTGGAATTTCCAGTTGTGCCAGGGGCAGACGATGTAGTCGCCGTCGAGTCAGCCTTCGCCGAGCGGGCCGCCGACGTGGTTGCAGACGTTCGACACCACGCCGAACGTGCCGTCCTTGAACGATATCGCCAGTTCCCGCTGCGCCACGGGTGACGTGTCGGAGCGGGGTTCGCGACAGTTCATCGGTGGCGCCGACGTCGACCCAGTTTTCATCTCCAGCCATGACCGTCCTCCGGGATTACATCGCCGTTTTCGGCATGAGTATTTCGCTGATCGCTTCGCGCGGAATGTCGATCGCCGCCGGCGTGCCCGGCGGCAACGGCCGCGGATCGACTTCCACCAGGCCGCGATTGATCCGCACGCGATAGGTGGCGAGTTTTTCCGTGAATGGCGGCGGCGCGCAGCCGTCCCGCAAGCGGTACTGATAGCCGTGCCATGGGCAGGTCACGCAGCCATCGATGATGCGGCCTTCGCCGATCGGCCCGTTCTGGTGGGCGCAGAGATTGGTGAGCGCGCCGATTTGCGTGCCGTCGCGAAACACCGCGATGCGCTCGCCGCCGGGCGCCGCGACAATGCGCGCGCACTTGTCGGGGATCGCGTAAGGCGGGCCGACCGCGATCCAGCCGTCGGCGTTCAGGGCGTTGCCTCTGTCGCCGGTGCGCTCGCGCCAGCCCGCGATCAGATGCAGCACGGCGACGCTGCCGGCGCCGCCCACCAGCATCAGCGGAATGAGCATGGTCCCTTCGCCTTGCATGATGCCGAGCGACACGTGCATCACCACCAGCGCGTAGGCCACGTAAAGCGCCATGTGCAGGCTCTTCCAGATGCGCGGCGTCAGGAATGCAAGCCAGAAATCATGGCTGGTGGCGGCCATCAGGAACAAAATGAGCAGCGCGCCGATCCCCAGCGCCTTGAACGGGAAGCCGATGAACTTGCCGTAGTCCTCCCAGTTCGTCAGCTCGGTGCCGAGGTTCGGCAGATTGTGCTGCGCGATGTACCAGCTCAGCAAAAAGCCGACATGCACGAGCGCGACGATGAAAGGTGAGCACGCCGAAATGGCGCCGGTTGTAAAGCAGCGGCCGGAAGCGCGCGATCGAGTCGCGCCAGCGGGCCGATGCACAAGATCACCGTCAGCATCAGAAAGGCGCAGGTGCCGGTGGCGCGGATGCCGATGTCGATGGCTTCGAGATGGTCCTTGGGCGGATGCAGCCGCCAGTGCAGCGCCACGAACACCGCGAGGAAGATCGCGACAGCGCACACCAGAATGCCGTCGTAGACGAGCTTGTCCCGGTTCCACTGCACCGCGCGGAAGCCGACGCTCATCGGTGGTCTCCGCGTCATCGCGGTTCATGGCGGCGGCAGCACGCGCAGCATCAGCGCGAGCGAAAAGCCGAGCGCGAGCGCCAGTGTCAGGATCGGCCAGAGCAGCCGATGCGTGGTTCGGTGCGCGCGTCTCATGCTGGCCTCATGCTTGCCTTGCCGGCCTGCGTGATTTCAGCCAGCGCACAAGCACGTAAGGCCAGAGCGCGGCGGCGCCCGGCAACACCAGGATGCGGGCGCCGATCGTCATCGAATAGGGCAGGACTTGCGTCACGCCGAAGCTGACGAAGGCCACGGCCGTCACGATGCCGAGCATGGCGTAGAGGCCAAGGCCGTAGAGAAGGCCGTAGAGCAGGACCATGAAAATCGCCGCGCATCCGTTACCGCTGGCGGACAGCGTCGGGGAAAATGCTCCCTAAAACAAGGGCGAATCCCTCAGCAGTCATGGCCGGGCTTGTCCCGGCCATCTCGCTTATGAAGGCAGTGCGCCCCTAAGCGAGATCACCGGGACAAGCCCGGTGATGACAGCTGAGAGGCTGAGCACGCGGCATTTGCGCGCTGTCCCGGAATGACGCCGAGCGAGTGTGGCGCGCTACTTCGCCGCCTCCGGCTTGTATTCCTCGCGTTTACTGTTCGCGATCTTGATCAGCGCTTCGGCTGCCTTGCGGTCTTCCTTCAGGAAGGCGGCAAATTCGGCCGGCGAGTCCGGCGCCGCGACCACCGCCTGATGATTCAGGTAGTCGACGAAATTCGGCTCGCTGAACAATTTGACGAATACGCCGTTGATCTTGTCGACGAGCGCGGGCGGCGTGCCTTTCGGCGCGGCAAGACCCCACCAGCCCTGGCCCGGATAACCACCAAGGCCGGCCTCCGCCAGCGTCGGCACATCCGGCAGCAGCGGCGAGCGCTTGTCGGCCGATACCGCGAGCGCTTTCACATTGCCGGCCTGAATCAATCCGAGGAAATTGCCGATCCCGAAGCGCGTCATCTGCACCTGGTTGGCGGCCAGCGCCTGCGCGGCCGGGCCGCCGCCTTTGTAGGGCACGCCGACGATCTTGGTGCCCCACTGGTTGTTGACCCATTTCAGGAACAGATCCGGGAACGAGCCTTCGCCGAGCGTGGCGTAGTTGAGACTGTCAGGCTTGGCCTGCGCCAGCTTCTTGAGTTCGGCCACTGAATTCACGCCGAGCGCGGACGACACGAACAGGCCTTCATTGAGAAAGAAGAGACGCGTGACCGGCACCAGGTCGCGTTCGGGGTCGTAGGGCAGGTTGCTGAACAGCAGCGGGTTGTAGGACATCGTGCTGTGATAGATCACGCACAGCGTATAGCCGTCGGGCGCGGCCTGCGCGCAGGCCTGCGCGGCGACGATGCCGCTTGCACCGCCGCGGTTCTCGATGATCAACGGCTGGCCAAGCCGCGGCTGCAACTCGGCCCCAGCCTTGCGCATGATGACGTCAGTGACGCTGCCGGCCGCGATCGAGACGATCAGCCGGATCGGCCGCTCCGGGTAGGTCTGCGCCTGCGCCGAGACGCCACAGCAGGCGACAATGATGCCGAAAATGAACCTGGCTAACTTTGTCATGTCGTTTCCTTCCCGATGGCTACCGTTTTATTGTTTCGCTTAAAGTTTCCCGTCGAATGCCGCGGTCGCGAAATCGTCGATCATCGCGTAGCACTGGCGGGCCGCGCCGGGGTCGAAGCAGGCGATTCCGGGAACGTCGGATTCAGCTTCGCAAAACGAATGCAGCAGGCCGCCGAAAACCAGCATCTGCCACTTGGCGCCGACCGTTTCCATTTCCGCTTCGAAGGCGTCGCGGTCTTTTTTCGGCACCACCGGGTCTTTCGCACCGTGCATCACGCAGACGGCGGCCTTGATATCGCCGGGCTTGGCGGGAAGGAGCGTCAACAAATCGCCGTGCAGGCAAATGACGGCCTGCACATCGGCGCCGGTGCGCGCGAGCTCCAGAACGTTTCCACCGCCGAAACAGAATCCCACGGCAGCCTGGCGCTTGAGGTCGCCGATCTTTCGTTTCGTACTCTCGCTGCGCAAGGCATCGAGCGCGGCCGAGATGCGCCGCCGCCGCTCGGGCGCATCGGCACGCAACGCGTTGGCAAGGGACATGGCTTCTGGCGGGCCGGCGGGAATTTTGCCGCCGCCATACATGTCGGCGACGAAGGCGACATATTTGCTGCCGGCCATGGTGGCCGCGCGCTTGACGGCGTCGTCGGTCACGCCCATCCAGTTCGGCGCCATGAGCAACAGAGCCCGCGGCCCATTGGCGCGCTCATCGTAAACCAGCGCGCCGGTGCAGGCGGTGTTGCCGGCCTGGTAGTTGATCCGTTCGACTGCCACCACGTGTCCCCTGACTCTTAGCGAAGAATAATTTCCCCGATCGAACCGGCGTCGTATTGGGTGAAGTAGAGCCGCCCATTCGATAAAGCTGCGATACAGCGCGCGCCGCTCGCCGGCGTCGGAATGTCATATTCTCCGATCAACGCGCCATCGGGCGCCATGTGGCCGATCTTGTTGGCGAAGTTCTCGGTGCACCAGAGATTGCCGTCCGGCCCCACCGTCACACCACGCAAGGACGCGTTTGGCGTCGGAAACTTGAAATCCTGGAATGTGCCGTCACGACCGAGGCGGCCAAGGGCATTGGCGCCGGTCTCGACGAACCAGATGCTGCCGTCGGGATGCGTGACCATGGCGCGTGGCTGGCTGTCGTGCGTGGGAATATCGAATTCGCTCACCGTGCCGTCGACGGCAATGCGGCCGACGCGGTTGCCGGCGGCCTCGCTGAACCACAGCGCGCCATCGCGCACCACGATCGACAGTGGCTTGCTGCCGGGCGTTATGCCGCTCTTGAATTCCGTGACGACGCCGTCCGGCGTGATGCGCCCGACCTTGCTGACTTCTGTTTCCGAAAACCAGACATTGCCGTCCGGCCCCAGCGCGATGCCGTCCGGCCCGGCGTTGTCGGTGGGGACCGCAAACTCGGTGAGCGCGCCGCCGGGTGTCAGGCGGCCAATCTTGTTGGCTTTTTTCTGCGCAAACCAAAGATTGCCGTCGCCGCCCAGCGCGATGCCGATCGGTGTTGCGCCTGCGGTGGGGAGTGGAAATTCCTTGAAGGTTGCGGTGCGCGGGTCGAAGCAGCCGATTTTCGCGGCGCCGCTTTCGCAGAACCACAAATTGCGGTCAGGCCCTTCAACGCAAATGTAGGGCGCGCTGCCGGCGCTAGGGATGCGGTGTTCGCGGATCTCAATCGAGCGTGCCGCATGCCGGCGCGCGGCAGCTTCTCCGGCAGTCGCTGTCATTTTTGCTCCGTACCGCGATTCAGTACACGCGTACCGCGATCAGGGATGCTATCGGCCGAATTCAAAATGAGTCAATCGCGATGCGGCTGCGGTGTGCCCGGGCAGCCGTAGCCCGGAGGGGTGCAGACTTCCAGCGTGGTTTTGATCTGCGTCAATTCGGCAACAGAGCGTTCCTGTAACCGTTTTGTCTTCCAAAAGACGAAGAAATTTCAACTATCAATCAATTCATTTGGCTTGGCGAATTGCTTAAGCACGGACGGATCGTCGATCACGATATCGCGTCCGGAGCTGCGTACGCCGTATTTCGACAACAGAGTCAGATTTCGCGAAAGGTTCTCAGGCGTCATTCCCAGGCGCGACGCAAGCGTACGCTTGTCGAAAGGTAATTCGACGTTGTGCTGGTTTCCCTGCTCGGAGCCGGTCTGCAGGATCCAGTTCGCAAGGCGCTCGGCGCTATTGCGCAATTTTTCATTCTTGAGGGAGCGGACGACGCTGCGGTAGCGCTCGGCAAGCTCGCCGACAATGGCACGGGCGAAGGCGGCGTCGCGGCTGAACACGTCGCGCACGGTCTGGGCAGGGATCATCAGAATTTGCGCGGGCGCAAGCGTGCGTGCGGACTTCAAATAGACCGCGTCGCGGATCACCGCTGCCAAAATAAAGGTGGTGACGGGGCGGATGATATCGATGGTGGTCTCGTGGTGGTCGTGGGTGCCGTACAGTTCCACGGAGCCCTCCACAACGATGTGGAGAAAATCCGGCAGGTCGCCTTCCCGGAGAAGCATCACGTGCTGCGGGAACCGTTGGAGGAATGCCGCTCGCATGAGTTCATCGGAATTCGCCTTGCTCATGTCGCGGAACAGCGGCAATGCGCGGATCAGCTTCAGGTCGGCGTCGCGCATATGGGCCTCCGACCCCCAAGCGGGGGTGTTTGAAATCTATATCGTTCAGCGTTGATTGGCTTGATAATTATCAATTCAAAGAATTACTAAAGTCAAATGGGTGGTCAAAACAAGTAATCCGAATTGCCGCGATGTATTACCCGCGCAATTTGATCGACCTCAAAACATTCATCCCAATTCCACGCTTTTGTCGTGCCCGGAATTCTAATCACGCCACCAGGGACGACACTCCGCCATGTCTGCAAAATCAGGTGCCGCAGTCGCCGGCCAAAGCCGCGCACTCTGGATGTCCACGATTGCTTTTACTGTGTGTTTCGCGGTGTGGACGATCTTCGCCATCATCGGCATCCAAATTAAGAAGAATCTCGGTCTTAACGAGACCCAGTTTGGTTTGCTGGTCGGCACCCCGATCCTGAGCGGGTCGCTGATCCGAATCGCGCTCGGCATCTGGACCGACCAATATGGTGGCCGCATCGTCTACACCGCGGTGATGCTGGCGGCGGCCGTTGCCACGTTTTTCCTGACCTGGGCCTCGACCTATCCTCAGTTTCTCATCGCCGCGCTTTTCGTCGGCATCGCCGGCGGCTCATTCGCGGTCGGCATCGCCTACGTTTCGCGCTGGTATCCGACCGAAAAGCAGGGCACAGCGCTCGGCATTTTCGGCGCAGGCAATGTGGGCGCTGCGGTCACAAAATTCCTCGCGCCCTTCGTCCTCGTCGCCTACGGCTGGCAAACGGTTGCTCAGGTGTGGGCCGCCGGCATTGCGATCATGGCGGTCCTGTTCTGGTTTTTCACGGACGACGATCCGGTGCTCGTGGCGCGCCGGGCGAGCGGCGAACGGCCGCGGAGCGCGTGGCTCGAGCTCGAACCGCTCAAGAATGTCCAGGTATGGCGTTTTGCGCTCTACTACTTTTTTGTCTTCGGCGCGTTCGTCGCGTTGTCGCTATGGCTGCCGCAATATTTGATCAACGTATATGGCGTCGACATCAAGACAGCCGGCATGATTGCGGCCGCATTTTCGTTCCCCGCGAGCGTCTTCCGTGCCTATGGCGGCCATCTGTCCGATCGTTATGGCGCGCGTACCATCATGTATTGGACATTCCTGGTCGCCATCGCCTGCACGTTCGTACTCTCGTACCCGCCGAGTGACTATATCGTCCGCACAACAAGCGGGCCGCGCACGTTCCATCTCGAAATGGCCGTTGTGCCGTTCACGGTCATTGTATTCGTGCTCGGCTTCTTCATGGCGCTGGGCAAGGCTGCGGTCTACAAGCACATCCCCGTTTACTATCCGAAAAATGTCGGCGCTGTCGGTGGGCTGGTCGGAATGATCGGTGGGCTCGGCGGCTTCGTGCTGCCGATTGCATTCGGCGCGCTCAACGATCTCACCGGTCTGTGGACCAGCTGCTTCATGCTGCTCTTTGTGTTGGTGAGTGGCGCCTTGCTCTGGATGCACCTTTCAGTTCGTCATATGGAAAGTGCAGTGGCCGGTACCGCGCTGGCAAAGCTTCCGCAACTTCCGGAATTTGCGGAAATTCACCGGCCGGCACATGCCGGCGCTCTTTCGGGCGTCGTGCTGACCGATTGGCGGCCGGAGGACAAAAAATTCTGGGATACGACGGGCCGAGCTATCGCCCGCCGCAATCTGTGGGTCTCGATCCCGGCATTGTTGCTGTCATTCGCCGTGTGGCAGGTCTGGTCGGTCGTTGTCGCAAAACTGCCCTCGGTCGGGTTCCGGTTTACGACGGATGAGCTGTTCTGGCTCGCAGCCTTGCCCGGGATATCCGGTGCAATACTGCGCATCTTCTATTCCTTCATGGTGCCGATCTTCGGCGGGCGGTTGTGGACCACCGTTGCAACGTGGTCGCTGATGATCCCCGCGGTCGGAATCGGCTATGCGGTGCAGAATCCAAATACGCCGTATTTCGTCTTTCTCGCGCTGGCGCTGCTATGCGGTCTTGGCGGCGGCAACTTTGCGTCGTCGATGGCCAATATCTCGTTCTTTTTCCCACGCTCTGAAAAGGGCAACGCGCTCGCGCTCAATGCCGGCCTTGGTAATCTGGGCGTCAGCGTCGTGCAGTTCCTGGTGCCGATCGTCATCACCGCCGGCGTTTTCGGCTGGTTCGGCGGCGATCCCGCGATGGTGAAGGGCCCGGCCGGCCAGACACCACTCTGGCTGCAAAACGCCGGCTTTATATGGGTGCCATTTATCGCGGCGAGTGCTTTCGCCGCATGGTTTGGCATGAACGATATTGCTTCGGCCAAGGCATCGTTCAGCGAACAGGCTGTCATATTCCAGCGCAAGCATAACTGGCTGATGTGCTGGCTCTACACCGGGACCTTCGGCTCTTTCATCGGCTATTCGGCGGGCTTCCCCTTGCTGGCAAAGACCCAATTCCCGGCCATAGACGCATTGCCCTTCGTGTTCGTCGGTCCCCTGGTCGGT
>CAWEMK010000002.1:0-513004 GCA_963810125.1 uncultured Alphaproteobacteria bacterium | reverse complement strand
GAACCCGCGTATGTAATCCAGAGATTCTCGGCGACGCTCAGGCTCGGAAATACGCTTTTGACCTGAAGGGTTCGCTTGATGCCGAGCCGGCTGATCTCGTGGGCCGGCAGGCCGGTGATGTCGCGGCCACGGAAAAGGACTTCACCGGAATCAGGCCGCAGCAAGCCGGATACCAGGTTAAAGAAGCGTGGTCTTGCCGGCGCCATTCGGTCCGATGATGGCGTGGAGCTTTCCGCCCTCCAGACTCAGACTGAGGTTGTCCACGGCGGTGAGACCGCCAAAACGTCTGGTCAGGCCCCTTGTTTCCAGAATTGGGGCGCTCATGGCGGCACCCGCGATGGTTGGGTCGCCGGCAGTTCTGCGGTGTCCTTGTCGAAACGATCGAGCCAGTCACGCCAGAGGCCGACGAGGCCTCGTGGCGCCAGGATAACGACCAAAATCGCCATCACGCCAACGATCAGCGAGTGATGTTCCCAGTGTGTCGAAACAACCTCGCGGATGATGATGAACAAGGTCGTGCCGATGATGGGGCCGAATAACGTGCCGGCGCCTCCGACGATCGCCCACACAACGCCTTCGCCCGAGACCTGGTAGAACATGTAGGCGGCCGAGGCGTAGCGGCCGAAGAAGGCGAACAGCGCGCCGGCGACTCCCGCGAGGAATCCGGCCATGACGAAAGCAACCAGCCGGATCAGATAGACGTTGAGGCCGATCAACGAAGCGCGCACGTCGTTGTCGCGGATCGCCACGAAGGCCTTGCCGAGCGGGCTGCGGATCACGCAATGCATCAGGTAGAAGCAGAGCGAAACCGTCAGCAGAATGAAGAAGTACTGGAAGGTGGGGTCGGTGAAACTCCAGACTGAATCGGCCGAACGTGAAGGTCGGCGGCATGCTGAAATTGATGCCGTCGTCACCGCCCGTCAGTGGCTTCAGGCGCACGGCGAGGAAGTAGAAGATCAGCGAAAAGACGACGGTGATGATAGCGAAGTAGTGCCAGGTCAAACGCACCGCGAACACACCCGAGACGAGCGCCATGGTCATCGCGGCGACAATGCCGAGCCCAAAGACCGGCCAAAAACCGAGATGCAACTGGTCGATGCCGATGCTGACACCGTACATGCCAAAACCGAAATACAGCGCCTGGCCAAACGACAACAGGCCGACATAGCCGAACAGAAGATTGACGCTGGCGGCAAACAGCGACCAGATCAGAATTTCGGTGATCACGCTGACCCAGAATGAGCTGACGAGTGCGGGAACCGACCACGGCACCGACAGCATGAATATCGCGAAAAGGATAAAGATGACGCGTTCTATGTTTGCGCGGCTGCTCATCGGACGTGTCCTTTGAACAGACCTTGCGGACGGACCAGCATCACCGCGCTCATGAGTGCAAGCGAGGCAATGCGCGCCACTGTCGGGTCGGCGACGCTCTGGATGATGCCCTCAAAGAAGGCAAGCATGACCGCCGCCGCCGCCGTACCGGGGAGATTGCCGAGGCCGCCGATGATCACGGCCATGAAGCAGAACGGCAGGATATCGACGCCGCCACGGAAATCGACCGTCGCAATCGGTGCCGCCACTGCACCGCCGAAGGCTGCGAGTGCAAAGCCGATGCCGAACGTCAGGATGTAGATACGCTGTGCGGGAATCCCCATGGCGATTGCAGTGTCGCGGTCGTGGCGCACCGCACGCATCCACGTACCGATCTTGGTGTACTGCAGGAACACGAAAAATCCGACGAGCGCCGCAATCGATAAGGCGGCCGCAAACAGCCGGTAAACATCGTATTCGATGCCAAAGAGCGGCACCGTCGAGGTGATCGGCGCCATAATGCGGCGCGGCGTGGGACCGAAAATGATGCGAACGCTTTCCTGCAGGATCAGCGACAGGCCAAACGTTGCGACAATCGACAATGCGGCAACGCCGCGCACGGGTTGAATCACGACTCTCTGGATCAGCGCGCCGAGAATAAATCCGATGAGGGGTGCTGCGATAAATCCGAGCCAGAAGTTTCCGGTCGCTTCCAGCGTGAACCAGGCGATGACCGTGCCGACCATGAAGAAATCGCCGTGCGCGATATTGATGATGTCGAGCAGGCCAAAAATGACGGAGAGCCCGAGCGCGATGAGGGCGATGATCAGCCCCCATATCAGCCCGTTCATTGCGAGCAAAAGCAACGTATCCATCATGTCACGGTACGAGCGGCGCGCGGGCCGATATCGTCCTTGAACAAGTGTCCAATCATCGCCATGATGAGGCAAGCGCTCATCGGCCCAACCTCTGGTTGGTGGCGGCGGCATGTGCCTCAATCGCTGTGGCTGGGATCATGTGCCGGTCGATATTGAGTTCTTCCGGCGTCAGTCCGAGCGCCAGTCCGACAAGCTGCGGCAGATGCAGCACCGGCATATCGAGCTTTTGCCCAAGGTCCTGTTCGATCTCGTGTTGAAAGCTGTCGAGTACGGTGTGGCAGAGCGGGCAGGGCGTCACCATTGTTTTGGCCCCGCCGGCCTTGGCTGCGAGGATGTGCTGCCCGGTGAGCTTGATGGCAACGCGCTCGTCATGTCCTGCGGTATGGAAGCCGCAACATTCAGTTCTCCCGCTGTAGTCGATCGGACGGCATCCCAGGATTTCCGCAAGCTGCTCGATCGCCGCGTTGTTGCGCGAATCGACAAATCCATAGCGGCCCGGCGGGCGGGTGATGTGGCAGCCATAGAACGCAGCAACGGTAAGGCCGGTGAGCGGATTGGTGACTAACGCGCGCAGCCGTTCCGCGCCGATCTGCTCGTGCAGCACCCACAAGAAATGGCTGATCTTGGTGCGGCCGCTGTAATGCAGATTTTCCTCCGCCAGCCGGGCATTGACCGTCTGGGCAAGCTCGGCATCGCTGACGAAGGCAGCATGGGCGTCGAGCACGTTGAGTGTGCAAGTGTTGCAGATCGTCATCAGGGGCAAGCCCTCGCGTTCCGCGAGCGCAAGGATTCGCACGTTCAATGTGTAAAATCCGGCCGGATCGATTGCACGCAGTTCGCGCGCGCCGGTGCAGGTGGCCGAATTCGAGTTGCGAGCAACTCGAGTCCAAGCTTGCGCGCCACGCGATGGGTCGCGACGTTGAGTTCCGCACAGGTGCTGCGCGCCGAACAACCCGGGTAATAGGCAAATTTCATGAGCGCACCCGATTGAGGATACGCCGCGCGGGTACTGCGGCGGCGGTCTTCCACATGAGTAAAGTCTTGAGAGGGGCGATTTTGCCCCGGACCAGAAGGCGCAAAATGCGCGGCAGATTTTTGAATGCGCGCAGCCCCTGCACGCGCAACACCAAAGCACCCGGATCGACCCGGCCACGCGCCGCGACAATGGCGCGTAGCGCCAGGGCGTGGTGCGCCATGCCGGGGACGAGCGCGGCGGCCTTTGCCTTGAGCGGCTCGATCACCTGCGTGACGATCGGAATACCCGCTGGGCAAACCTCTTCGCATTTGTAGCAGGACACGCAATTGAAAATGCCGGATTGCGCGAGCATGCGCGCCACCTTGTTCTGGTCATTGCGGGGATCGAGCGCGGTCTGACCAAGCTGAACGAGTGGCGCCGGACCAGCGAAGTCGGTCAGGTCACCGAGACGGACGACGGGGCAGGCGGAGTAGCAGCACATGCAACTGATGCAATCGAGCGCCTTCGACGCATTCTTCATGTCCCTGTGCGAGAGCGGCTCCGGAAAACCGAGGTAGGCCGTGTCGCGCTCGAGCCAGGGCTCGAAGCTTGCGACCTTTTTCTCGTAAGGGGAGCGATCGACGACGAGATCGCGCACCACGGACAAATTGCGCAGCGGCTCAATCGTCATCTCCGGCTCGACCGCTTCCCAGCAGGCGAGCACCTCGCGGCCGTTCATGCGCACCGCGCAAGTGCCGCACATCTTCGAGCCGCAGAACCAGCGATAGGCAAGGTCAGTCGCCTCGTGCTCGGCGATCCAGTTAAGCGCATCGAGCACGCGCATCCATTTCTGGTAAGGCACGGAAAACTGCTGAGTACGGGCCTGGCTGGCCGCTCCGTCGGAGCGCGCGACCCTTACGGTGATCGGGTCGCCGGGCGTCAGCCGCGAATTGCGCAAGGCAAGCGTGTCGGCATTCTCGATCTGGCCGAGGCGGCTCGCCGGCGAGAGCGGTGTGCTTGCGAGCGCCATTACCACGCCACCTGAAGGTTGTTTTTCTTTGCAAAACCGGGCTCAAAGAACGGCAGTTCATAGGGGCGCGCTTCGAACTTGAAGCCATTACCCGACTTTTTGAGGATGTTGGCGGCGAGCCACTGCGTGTTGTCGGTTTCGGGGAAATCCTTGCGGAAGAACGGGCCGCGGCTTTCCTTACGCTCGAGCGACGAATGAACGATCAACTCGCAGGCGTCGATCATGTTGACGACGTCGATCGCATCGAGCCATTCATAGTTGGCAATGCGAGTGCTGTTGGCGATGCGCATCTCGGGCAACTCGCTGCGGATTTGCAAGATATCCTCGAGTGCTGCGCTCATGCCGGCAGCGTCCTTTTCGACACCGACTTTGTCCCACATAAGTTTGCGCAGTTTTTCCTTCACCGCGGTGGGCACCGAACCCCGGCCTGATGCACCGCGTAAGTCGTCGAGCCGTCGGCTTTCAGCCTCAGCCTCCACGGAATTTACCGATGAGGGCTTGAGCCGTGAAAAGTCCTGGACAATACCGTCGGCGACAACTTTGCCATCGTATGTCGCAAGCCCGATCAAGCCGTTGCTGTGACCACCAACGCCACCGGCGACATACAGTCCCGGAACCGAGGAGCGCATCGTCGCAGTATCGACGTCGATGCCGCCCTGGCGGTAATGCGA
Source organism: uncultured Alphaproteobacteria bacterium (assembly GCA_963810125.1). Lineage (GTDB taxonomy): Bacteria > Pseudomonadota > Alphaproteobacteria > Rhizobiales > Xanthobacteraceae > Pseudolabrys. The sequence continues at coordinate 508,156 of CAWEMK010000002.1, read as the reverse complement.
TGTGACGGCGGTTTCGACGAGCGTTTTTGGAAAGTCGAGGCCGAGCTGTCGATATGTCTTGCCGTAGGTCGTGTAGCGTTCCACCTCAACGGGATCGCAGTGATCAAAGCCGGCGTAATAGCCGCCATCATAGCGCGCCTTGCCGGCATGGACCTGCTTTGCCAGCGCTTTGAGTTGGACGGTGTAGGGGCCGAAGGCGAGCGGATCGTCCTGCTGCTGATTGAAGAATTCTTCGCCGTTCGAGTTGACCATACGTGCGGACTTCTCGGATCCGAGCATCGGGTTGGGATAGACCTGCATGCGCTGCCAGGACGGCGGGTGTGCAATGTCGTTGGTGTGCCACCATTGCATTTCCATGTTGACAAGCGTTGCGCCGGCTCGCCATGCCATTGCGATGCCGTCGGCCGACATCTCGCGTGTTCCGGTCGAGCGCGTGTGTAACCGATCAGAGTAGCCGGTCGCGAGCACGACGGCCCGCGCTTCGACGATGATGTATTCGCCCGTCATCAGGCTGAGGCAAAACACGCCGCCGATTTCGCCATCCGCATTTCGCAACAATGCTGTTGCGATCGTTTCCTCGAGTCGCGGGATGTCGGCATGGATGATCTGCTTGCGCCGCAGATCCATGAATGGAACACCGGAATTGCCCTGAACGTTGGCAGCGACGCTCCGAATTTTTCCGGGGCTGGTGACGACACTGCCGTCGTCGTCGCGCCGAAAATAAAGGCCCGCTTCCTCGAGTTCCGAGTAGTAGACGCGTTCGATCCACTCGCCACAGCGGCGCGCCCAGCGTTGGTCGATCAGAAACTGATTGTGGTATTTGATCAGGAACTCGGCGGTATTGCGCGCCTGCTCGTCGGTGTTGCCAAGGAGCTTGCCGGAAATCACTAAGTTGCCGGCGAATAGTGACGCACCGCTCTTGCCGACGAGACCTTTGCAGATAATGAGCGGTTTGATGCCTTGCTTCTGCAGGCATAGTGCCGCGTAACAACCGGCGGCCCCGCCGCCAATGATTGCGACATCAGCCTTCAGCGTCTGCATTTTTCCCCTCAGCTTCCTAGCTAATCATGCAAATTCTCCAAGCTCATTGAGTATTTTTGCACCACCTAGTGGCGGTTTGGTGTAGGCTTTCGCCATGAATATCAGCGCCAAAAAGCGGTTTGGTGGCGGCCCCACGGCCGCCAAATGGGACGACCTCAGGGTTTTTCTCGAGGTCGCTCGCCAGGGCAGCGTCCACGCTGCTGCGCGGCAGCTTCGGCTCGATCACTCGACGGTATGCCGCCGAATAGGCCGGCTTGAATCGTTGCTTGCCGTCAAACTGCTGGATCGTAATCGGAAAGGCGTGGTGGTTCGTCCCGAAGCGCAGGCCTTGCTCCAGCACATCGAGCAGATGGACCAACACGCAAATTCGCTCGACGAAATGATTGCCGAGGGGGCATCGAAAGTTGTGCGCATTGCGACGATGGAAGGTATTGCCAGCGGGTACATTGCGCGCCGGATACCGACTCTCGCCCGTTTCGACCGCAACCTGAAAATCGAACTCGTCAGTATCCCGCAGGTCGTGGACTTGAATCGTAAGGAAGCCGATATCTTTCTGAGCTTCTTCAATCCGACGACACGCGGCTTGCGCAGTACGCTGATCGGACAATTTTCGCTTTTTCTGTATTGCTCAAAAGACTATTTACGCCGCTACGGTGTTCCGCGCAGCCGAGCCGACCTCGATAGGCATATGTTCGTTGGATATATTGACGACCTGCTTTCGATTAATGCGGTTCGTTGGCTCGACGAAGTTGTAGCGGCGCCAAAAATGAGCTTCCACAGCAATAGCGTAATCGCGCAATGCAACGCCGCAGTGGGGGGAATGGGTATTGTCCTTTTACCGACCTTTGTCGCGACCGGAGTCCCCGGCCTGCAGCGCATCCTTTCAGAGACAATTTCGATAAAGCGCGATGTCTGGGTATCTGTAAGGAGCGAACATGGTCACCTTGCTCGAATTAGATCGGTGATAGAATTCCTTAAATATATCTTTGAGCACGACGTCGATTTTCTCTCCGGACGAGTCGAGAAGATCTCATGTTAACCAAGTGGCAACTTGGATGCACGTCTCTGCGTCTAAAGCCACTTATGGCTCGCTGAGGTTCCTCAACGTTTATGTTGGCCGGCGCGCCAGCCGAGCGGGCGAAGATATTTCTCACCAACCTCGTTCGGTTCCGCCTCGATCGGTGTGGCCATGGTGACATTCCAGCGCGCGAGAAAGCCGGCCATTGCGATGACGCCCACGAGCTCGACAATCTGTTCCTCGCTCCAGTGTGTGCGCAGTTCGACGAAAATCGCGTCGTTCACGGCATTTGGATTTAAATTTGCGGCGATCGCCAGGTCGAAGGCGGCGCGCTCAGCCGCGCTGAACAGCGGGCTTTCTTTGTAGTTGCGAACCGCCGTCAACTTTGCCGGATCCACACCGAAATGCAGCGCACCGCTTGCGGTGTGCGCCATGCTGTAAGCGTCACCGGCGGTAAAACTTGCGACATGAGCGATGAGCCGCTTGAGACCGCGATCCACCTTGCTGTCCGGGTCCCAGATTGCGCGCTGGATCTGCACGAAAGCTTTCGCCAGTTTCGGCTTGCGCTGCATTGTAAGCACGCTGTTTGGCACAAAACCGAGCGTTTTAAGAAAAGACCCGAACTCTTCCTTCATTTCGGGGGTAGATTCAGGGGGCAGCGGATCGAGCCGCGGTGATCTTGTTGTATGGTTCATGCCCGCGAGCCGTTCGAACTCGTTACATCACATTTTGCAGCAACAGCAGAAGTCCGCCGACCACGCCAATATTTGCGAGGAAGCCATTCTGCATTCCGGCTCGTTTCATCGGGTCATCCATTTCCCAGAAACGAAGCAGCAACAGCGAGGCGAGCACGGTGAATACGATCAGGCAAAGCGCACCGATTGCCGGGTGCCAATTGGCAAGCAGCAATGCGCAACCGACGGCGTCGAGGGCCATGCCAAGCCAAAATGTTGCGCGCGGAAGCGGGGCCTTGAAAAAAGTGAGCCGTTTGACGTGATCCTCGATGTGATGACTTGACAGGTTTCGCAACCAGACGATCACGAAAAACGCAATGATCAACAGGCGTCCGGCGCTGTCATAGATTGACGCGTCATTGGAGTAGATACCGTGCATGGTTTTCTCCGTCAGGCGTAGACAACTGCTGACTGGTGCTGCGCACGCACTAGCGCAATTGCAATTCCGCCGATTATTGAGGGAACGGCAGCAATGACGTAGGCGATCTCGATGCTCACGCCTGCGGCGACCAGCGCGGTTCCGAACAGCGCACCTGCGATGGCGCCGACGCGGCCCCAGCCAACCACCCAGCCGACGCCGGTCGAGCGGATTGCGGTCGGATAGACCGTTGCGGAATAGGCCGACAACACGATATTCGCGCCGACCGTGAGCAGTCCGGTGATAAAGGTAATGGCCAGCAGCCCGTACCAGTTGGCGGCAAGAAAGCCGATGCCCGCAATGGAGACCGCAGACAGGAAGAACGTGACCACAAGCCCCCGGTAGGATTTGTCCTTGTCGATGATGCGGGCGAGGCCGATCGCACCGAATATTCCGCCCACTGAAAATGCGACCGACGCCAGGATGGCGCTGGTCACTGGCATGCCGATCGAAGCAAGGACAAGCGGCATCCAGGTCACCACATAGACGATGACCATCTGCGCGACGAAGGCGGCGATACACAGCAGCACGGTCACGCGCGCGAATTCGCGTCCAAAGATTTCGCGCGTCGGCCTGGTCGAAACACCACGGCTTTGCGGGAGCACGTAGACATCGGATGGATCTGGCTGGAATGTCGGCAGGATGCGATGCAGGATTTGGCCGATCTTGGCCGCTGGCGCCTTGCTGAGGACGAGGAAGCGGATCGATTCATTGAGCCAGAGCAAAAGCGCCACGGTCAGCAGCAGCGGGAGCACGCCGCCGAGTACGAAAACCGCCTGCCAGCCATAGCGCGCAATCAGCGCGGCCGAGATTGGTCCGCCGATGACGCCGCCGAGCGGGAATGCGGCGTACATCAGGCTCACCAGTGTTGCACGGGCACGTTGCGGGGAATATTCCGCCACCATGGCGATGGCGTTGGAGAGGGCGCCGCCCAAACCGATGCCGATCAGGATGCGCAGGATAAACAGTGAGCGGAAATCATAGGCGTACACTGTCAGCAGCGCGAAAATGCCGAAAATGGCCGTCGGGATAATGACGCCCATTCGACGGCCATAGCGGTCGGCATACCAGCCGAAGAACACGGCGCCTGCCGCGGCGCCGATGTAGTGAGCGGCGAAGATGGGCCCGAAGGCTTCTTTCGGCAGCTTCCAGGCAGCGCCAATGACCGGTGCGACATAGGAAATTGCCAGAATGTCGAAACCGTCGAGAAACGAGACACCGGCGCACAACGCGACGACGCCGATGATCAGCTTACCAACCGGTGACCCGTCGACAACGTTGACGGCGTCGACCTGCCTTCCACTCGCGGTGACCATGCGCCCCTCCCTGGTGAGCTGGTGTGCGACCGAACCGCGCCGCCGGGCTGTTCAGCCTCGTCCGGTGCGATGCGATGCGGATTGTTCCTGCGTTATGCTGCTAGTTCTTCACTCCCGGTTCGTCTGTTTTGCGTGAGCCGCGCGTTCGTCGCCAATCTCTATGCGACCTTGTCTGACTGGGCCTTGGTTTTCGCCCAGTAGTCTGGTGCCGACTTGGTGGCTTTGAGTTTCTCAACGTCCTCGTAGCCTGGCGCCATCGAGGCATCGGTTCCGGGCAACACCTGGTGGTGATCGATATTAAGCAGCCGCAGCCAGCTCTGCTGGCCGAGGGTGAGACCGATCATGCAGCCGAGTTCGACAAGCTCCGGCTCGGTAAAATTGCGGTGCATGCGGTCCCAGAACGCGTCATCGGTATTGAGGTGCCAGGTAATAGCCTCGGCGTAGGCAAGCGCTGCCTTCTGTCGTTCATTGTATTGGGTCGATTTCTCGAAATTCAGCAGATCCATCACATGGTCTTCGATGAGCGCGCCACTGGCGACCGACTTCACCGAGCGCTGGTTGCCGCAATATTCGCACTGCACCGAGCGCGAGACGTATAGCCGGCACAGTTCCTTGACGGGGTGGTCGAGGACACCGTTGCGGAAGATGTTGTTCCATGAATCTGCGAAGAACCAGAAACAGGCTTCAACATGCGCGCGTATGGCTGAGCTCTCCGGGCGAGGAGTGCCTTCGCGCTGGCAGCGCTCCATTTCCTGCCGCATCTTCGGCGTCATCTTCTCGAGGGCTACGTAGCTGATGCGTTGCTTGGCCATGTTCGTTCCTTTGACAATTTTCGATGTGGCTATTCGGCGGCTTGCACGGTCACTTTCGGCCCTGCGGGACGCCCGGAATCCTGTGCCTTGGCGTAATCGGCGACGGTCTTGTACTCGGTCATCTGGTCGCACTGTGTTTCGATGCCGACGACGCGGCGGGCGAACTCGGCGAAGGGGCCTGAACCGGTGAATTCGGCGCGTTTCATGGTGAGCGAGAGCAGGGTCTGCAACGGCGTGCCGTTGAAGTTCTCGAACATGAACAGGCGGCTGCCCCAATCGGTGAGGTAAAGATCACGGATGACGCGTGCGATCTTGATGCGGTCGTAGGCCTCGCCGACCGCGCCCTTGTTCAGCTTCTCGAACCAGGGCCGCAACTGCGGATCTTCCCACTGCTTCTCGGTCGGGAACATGATGGCGCTACGGCCGCACAGATCGATCAGCTCGTCCACCATCGGTCCGAGGTTTTGCAGGAAGTAGACCCGGCCCCAGTTGAACAGCTGGATGTCCGGTTTGTAGAGGCCGCCGGGCGTATAGAAACCCTGGTCCTCCGCGGCGAGAACATGCGCATAAGTGGACTGTTGGAAGCCGATGATGCGGGCAAGCCGCGCCTGCACGGCCTCGATTTTTGCCGTGCCGAGGTGCTCGCACATCAGGATTGCGAGGCCGCCCAGGAGCTCCGCGCGCACAGCCTGACGCACCAACGCATAATAGTGTCCCCAGTCGAACACGCGCTGCGGGTACAGTTTGGCGTGATCGGGGTTGCCGATGTGAAACACGTATTTCCACGGGATGAGGACATTCTCGAAGACGACGGTCGCGTCGAGTTCATCGCCCTGCGAGGCAAGCGGGTGTTCAATCGGGTCGGCGGCAACAAGGCTCTCGCGGCACACGATCGTGATGCCCTTGAGGTTTGCCGGGCAGACGCCATAGATAATCTGGTCGCCTTTGGCGCCAGGACGAAAAAACACACCCAAATGCAGGAAGTCGCCGAAAGCCGAGGCAGTGCCAATCGCCTTGACGCCGTTGACCAGGATGCCCTCGTCGTTGGTTGAAATAATGCGAAGCGCCGGTGAATTGGCATGCGCATTCGGGTCGGAGCGGTCGGCCTGCGGATCGACGAAATGCGGCGCGACAACCAGATCGTTGTCCATCGCGTACTGCCAAAAATTACGAATATTGTCGGCAAGTCCGCGGCCCTCGGCGCCTATGGAGGCCTTTTCCCACGGCTCGGGGTCGTCAATATATGTCACCAGCATGTAGTTTTGTGAATCGGGCGTACGCGGCATGGAGGCCGCCACGAAGTGCCGCATGATGAATTCGTGATAGCGGCGCTTGCGAACGAGCTCTTCCTTGTTGCGGTGCTGGAGCCACATCAGCGACCGGCGTTCACCGGTCTCGTCCACGAATGTGAGTTTGTCTTGCAGATCGGGACGGCGATGAAGATCGAAGAATTCGGCGGTGCGCCGCGCGTACTCACGCGTGAGTGGGTGGGTGGCGACGTTGTCGATTTTTGCGTTGCCGACCCAAACGTTACGGCCATCGTCCAGTGAATTGAGATAGTGCTCGCCTGTCCGCAGCATTGCGATCTCCCGGTTACGCGCGCGTCCCTATCTGTTTATCCGTCACAGTAAGCGCGTCGTCGCATAGGCGCGCCGCTGGTAGAGCAGCGGGTCGCCGCCTTCCGATTCCGTTGTCGCTATAACTCTGGCAGTGAAGACACTGTGTGTGCCGACGTCACGCACGTCTGCGACTTCGCAGTCGAGGGTGACCAGCGCGTGTTTGCAGCGTGGCGCGCCGGTAACCATCGCGTCCCAATCCGTCAGCATGAAGCGCTCCCTCATCGGAATGCTCCCGACGCCGGCAAACGCCTGTGACAGATTTCTTTGGTCAGCTTGCAGTGAGTTCACGCAAAAAACCCGGTTTGCCTTGATGGCAGCGTTGGTTGCGCTCTTGCCGTGGATGCAAACCAGCACCATGGCGGGCTCGTCGCTCAGTGCGCAGACCGCAGAGCAGGTCACGCCGGCGACGCCTGCGGGGCCATCCGTCGTGATCAACGAGACAGTCGTGGCGAGCCTTGAGAGGGCGCTGCGAAATTCCGCTGCCGGCACGCATCGTGCCTCGACCTCGGGCGCGCGATCCTGCGGCGCGAATTGCGGCATGGCGGCATTTCCCCACGGGTCCGCAGGCGGGCGTCGAAAGTCCCAGCCTGTCAATTGTTGCGGCTAGCGTAGGTCGGCAGCGCCGGTTATACTATCAATCTATGGATATAAATTACATTCCAAATAGTTATGCGGCGGACCTGAGCCTTCAGCATTTGCGGGTGCTGGACGTGTTGCTGCGCGAACGCAGCCTGACTCGCGCCGCCAAGGTGCTTGACGTTACCCAGCCGGCGCTCAGCAAAACCCTCGCCCGTCTACGCCGCTATTTCGACGATCCGTTGTTTGTGCGGGTATCGCACCGCATGGAGCCGACACCGAAAGCGTTGGCGCTCGCTCGACCGGTCGGTGACGTGCTCGACCAGATGCGCGCGCTGCGCGGCGAACATATGGTTTTCGATCCGCGCGTCTCCACGCGTACGTTTCAGTTCTGTGTGGTCGATGCCGGCGTTATCAAGCTGTTACCGCCACTCCTCAATCGCGTCATGGTCGAGGCGCCCAATGTGCGCCTGCGCGTGGTCCAGCTCGATGGCGAGCATCTCGAATCGTGGCTCGAAACTGGCACCATCGATTTTGCAATGGGCTCGTTTCCGTCCCTCATGAAAGGCATTCGTCGGCAATTTCTCTGGGTCGAGGAATATGTCAGCGTTGTCAATCGCGGTCACCCCCGCGTGTCGAACAAGCCGTCGCTGCGGGAGTTTGCTGCCGAAAACCATGTTCTTGTATCGACGCTTGGAACCGGCCACGCACACAAGCTCGCCGAACGGGCAGTGGAGGAGGCAATCCCGCCGCAAAATATCATCTGCCGGGTGCCGATCTTCATTGCCGCGGCAGTCATTGCCAAGCACACCAACGCAATTGCTACGCTGCCGGTGTCAATCGCTACGGTGCTTGCACAAGATCTCAATCTGGAAATAGTTCGGCCGCCAATCAAACTGCCCAAGATCGAAATCTATCAATACTGGCATAATCGCTTTCACCGGGAGCCCGGCAACAAATGGATCCGCTCGGTATTTTCCAGTTTGTTTCGGGCGCCCGGAGCACGAGCGCGCAGCTAAGGCGGCGCGTTGGGCCCCCGACGTACAGCGTCCGCCGGTTTCGCGACCTTTCTTTTTATGGAAGCATCAAACCTGCCGGACGCCTCGCACGAAAGGTCGCACTAATCTGGCGATGCGACGAGCCCCGATGTATGGCGGAGATAGCCTCTTACCAATAACGAAGCAAAGTCATTGATCTAACTCGTGAGCAATTGAGCGAGTTTTCGATACCCACAAATGTACCCCTAAAGCCTGCGCAAATAGGGCGGGACGCCATGAAAATTAGTCCCCGTGCGCGTTCCAAAAAGAAGCGGCGGCCCTTTCGAGCCGCCGCAGTGTTTTCCAGTATCTGCGAGGCTACTGGAAAAGTTTCATCGAATTCACCAGTGTCTGCAGCACGCCAAGAATGAGCGGTATGCCGACGAAGCCCCATGCCAGCAGGAGCTGAAGCGGAGTGGTGCCTTGCTTTGCAGTTGTCATGTTTGATCCTCCCTTTTACGCCCGAGCGCCGGCTGCGCCGCGCAAGTCGGCTTCGCTTTTCTTCATGTGGAAGCGGGCGTCGACCGCCTTGACGAGGAAGTTGCAGATGAACCCAACCACCAGCAACCCCGCCATGATGTACATCGTCGTGTTGTAGGCCTGCGCCTTCGGCACGCCGTGGGTGACGTTGTACTCGCGGATGTAGTTCACGAGCACCGGGCCGAAGATTCCCGCCATCGACCATGCCGTCAGCAGCAGACCATGAATTGCGCCAACGTAACGCGTGCCGTACATGTCCTTGAGATAGGCCGGCACGGTGGAGAAACCGCCGCCGTACATGCTGATGATGATCAGGAACGCGCATACGAAGCCGGTCACACTGCCGACCGAACCGGTGTAAGGCACCAGGCAATAGAGCATGAAGCCGAGCACCATGAACACGAAGTAGGTATTGCGCCGGCCGATATAGTCCGACGTGGATGCCCAGAAGAAGCGGCCACCCATGTTGAACAGACTCATCAGGCCGACGAAGCCTGCCGCCGTCACCGGCGTGATGCGGCCGGGGAACATTTCTTGGCTCATCGCGGAGGCCTGGCCAAGCACGCCGATACCGGCGGTCACGTTCAGGCAAAGCACCCACCAGATCAGCCAGAATTGCGGTGTCTTCAACGCGTCATAGACGAACACGTCGCTGTTGCTGATCAGCTTCCTGGTTTGTACCGGCGGCGTGTAGCCTTCCGGCTTCCAGCTCGGCGCTGGCACGCGAACGATGATCGCGCCGACCATCATGAAGAAGAAATAGATCGCACCCAGCACGATGAAGGTCGGAGCAACACCGACATGATGTTGCGTCCTGAAGATGCTCATCAGCCAGACCGAGAGCGGCGATGCGATGAACGCTCCGCCGCCGAAGCCCATGATGGCCATTCCCGTCGCCATGCCCGGACGATCAGGAAACCATTTGATCAAGGTTGACACTGGCGAGATGTAGCCGATTCCGAGCGCGATGCCGCCGAGCACGCCATAGCCGAGATAGACGAGCCATAAATTGTGGATGGAGACGCCGAAGGCCGAGATGAAGAATCCGCCGGCCCAGCACAAGGCCGCGGTGAACATTGCGCGGCGCGGCCCGCCTTCCTCGACCCAGCGGCCGAACACCGCCGACGAGACGCCGAGAAAGAAAATGGCGATGGAAAATATCCAGCCCAGCTCGGTCAGTTTCCAATCGTCCGGCGCCGACTGCGTGATGCCGAGAAGTTTCGTCATCGGCAGATTGAACACGCTGAACGCGTACGCCTGTCCGATGCACAGATGCACGCAAAGTGCCGCCGGCGGCACCATCCATCGGCTATAGCCCGGCTTCGCGACCGTTTTTTCGCGGTCGAGGAATGACAGTATTGCCATTATTCGCTTCCTCCCCTTGGACTCTTGTTTTCTTGTGCGCCGTCGGCGCTTGCGCCCAGCCAAGAGAAAATGAGCGCGCCTTTGCATCAAGCAGGCGAACGCAATCAATCTATTGCGAACCGCAATCGTGGCTCGGCAATAGTGGGCAGGCGGATAGGGGAGTTAGGCCGCCGGCAACAATCCGCGCGGCGCGCGTGCGCGAGCTTCCTCGATCAATGAGGCAACGGCCGGCTGGATCGGGTAGCGGTCAGACACAACGAGACCGATGGTGTGTGAAACTTCCGGCTCGACAATGGGAATTGCCCGCAAAGTATCGCTCAATTCGACGGTTTCGAGCGCTGAATTCGGAACGATGCTGGCCCAGCGGCCGGCATGAACATGTGCGATCAGTGCGCTCAAGGAGTTTGTTTCCATCAGTGGCGTTAACTCGACGCCGATGCGGCGAAGAATGCTGTCGACGATACGCCGGCTTTGCATATCGCGGGCAAGGAGGCAGAGCGGCGCCTCGCCCGCCTGCGACCACGTGACGCGATCAGCGTCGCCGAGCGGCCCACTGGCCGTCGTGAGCAACAGATATTCCTCGCGGTAAATCGGGATGGCGCTCACGTCGCCGATCGGCTCGTTGCTCAAATAAGTGACGCCAGCTTCAATTTCGCGCTGGCGCAGCATGTCCAGAAGGACGCTGGATGTGCGGCCAAGTACGGTAAAACGGACGTTTGGATAGCGGGCCTGCAGCGGGACCGTGATCCGGGCCACCAGCGCCATCGCGGATGGGATCGCGGCAATCCGCAAATGAACTTCCGAGCCGTCCTTCAATCCGAGGAGGTCCTGTCGCATGGCGCGGGCATCGCCAACCAGCCGGTGCGCCCACATCAGCACGCGTTCACCCTCGGGCGTAAAACCCTGAAAGCGCGACGCGCGCTTCACCAGCGACGTGTTGAGCATTTGCTCGAGACTCTGGATGCCAAGTGACAATGTTGGCTGGGCAACACCGCAACTTTCGGCGGCGCGGCCGAAATGTTGTTCGCGCGCCAGCGCAATCATGAATTCCAGTTTTTCAAGCATTGTGATTTCTCATGTTGCGATTGCTGAAGCTCACTATGGCAATCCTAGTCTGACGGAACACCAAGCGTAAAGGTGTCAAGATAAAGGCTGTTTGCCACGTATCAGACGGCGCCCCCCATGTTGATTTGTCGATGTAATGCTTCGATTTAAAAAAATTATCAAGTTAGGTGTCGCGAGCAGCAACGCGGCGAAACTCCCGACTTCAAAAGTGACGCGCATCGTGCATCGACGAAAGTGGCATTGACGAAAAAGCCGATCACGCGCGGCAATGCTTTCTCGGAAAATATTTCGACACCCAATCGTACTTTTCGGGTGTCGATGAATCAGCCGCATGACGAGATGCAAATTCGCACAAAAAGATCGAGACAATTAAAATTTCGATCAAACGGAGGAAATGATAATGTCACGCCATAAAAATCCGGGGACGGTATCGCGCCGGACCCTGTTACAGGCCGGTGCCGGCCTTGCTGGCAGCGCGCTGCTGCCATCCGCATTCAGCACGCCCGCTTATGCGGTCGGTGATTTCCCGCCGCTCGGCACTTGGCCGGAAGGCTCCAGTGGTGACACCGTCAATGTCGCGGCCGCAGTGCCGCGCACTGGCACCTACGCAGTGCAGGGCGAGGATGAACTTAAGGGCTGGCAGCTTGCGGTCGAGCACATCAATGGCGGCGATCCGCTGCTCAAGAAGATCGCACCTAAGGTCACCAAGGGCCTGCTCGGCAAGAAAGTAAATCTGCTGTCCGCCGACTCGGCCGCCAAGCCGAACCAGGCGGTGCAGGAGATCCAGACCTTCATCAACCAGAACAAGATCGTCCTGATGACCGGCTCGACCTCCTCGGCGGTCGCAGTCGCGCTCAACAAGTTCGCGCAGCGCGAACACGTGCTTTACGTGACCGGCATCTCGGGTTCGAACGACACCACCGGCAAGGACTGCGTGCGCTACGGCTTCCGCCAGAACTTCTATGGCGAGACCGCGGCGAACGCGATCGGCCCGGTGCTGGTCAAGGCCTACGGCAAGAACAAAAAGGCGGCGTTCATGACGCCCGACTACACCTACGGCCACACCGTGACGAAGTCGGTGAACGAATACCTGACCAAGAACGGCGGCTGGACGCAGGTCACTAACCAGGTCTCGCCGCTCGGCACGCAGGACTTCAGCCAATACATCACCAACATCGCCAATTCCGGCGCCGACGTCATCATCAACGTCAACTGGGGCCGCGACGCGGTGCTGTCGGTGCAGCAGTGCAAGCAGTTCGGCGTGACGCCGAAGATGCAGATGGTGATCCCGTATCAGATCCCGTTCCTCGCCAAGGAAGCGGGTCCGGAGTTGATGGAAAACGTCTACGCGGCCACTGACTTCTGGTGGACGCTGGAAGACAAGTATCCGCTGGCCAAGATGTTCGTCGAGGCGTTCGAGAAGAAGCACGGCTACAAGCCGGAGTGGGGCGCTAACAACGCCTACATGTCGTTCGCCATCTGGGCGCGCATGGTGTCGCAGGCCGGCTCGTTCTATCCGCCGGAGGTCATCAAGCAGTACGAGAAGGGCGAGAAGTTCGACTCGACCGTCGGCGAGGTCTATTTCCGCAAGGAAGACCACCAGCTCGTCCGCCCGGTGATCATCGTCAAGGGCAAGGCGCCCAAGGCGATGAAGAACAAGGAGGACTACTGGGAAGTCCTCGAGGTGGTGCCGGGTGCACCGTTGATGCAGAAGCCGGACGCGTTCGGCTGCAACCTGGGCGACTATACCTGACCGCGCTCTAAGCTCTCATCCGCTCATTCCCGTGCACGCGGGAATCCAGGGCCACACATTCGGCTGAACAAACTGCCCCTGGGTCCCCGCTTGCGCGGGGACGAGCGGAGTGGGCGGTGCGAACTCGTACAGACTTGAATCATGATCAACTGGGCCAATTTCATCTCGCAATGTTTCAATGGGCTGGTGCTCGGCGCCTTGCTCGCGCTGATATCGTCGGGCCTGACCATCATCTACGGCACGCTCGGCGTCCTGAACCTCGCGCACGGCGCGATGTTCATGCTCGGCGGTTACGCGGGATGGGTGGGCTACACCTACACCGGATCTTTCATCGTCGCGGTCATCGTCGGCTCCTTGTTCGTCGCGGTTGTCGGCATCCTGATGGAACGGATCATCATTCGTCACTTCTATGCCCGTCCGCATGAGGACCAGCTGCTGGTCACCTTCGGGTTGGGCATTGTCTTCGTCGAGGCGGTGCGTTTCTTCTTTGGCAGCCTGTCGAACGCGGTGCCGCCGCCGCCGCTGCTCGTCGGCATCACGCCCCTCGGCTTCATGTTCTATCCGACGTACCGCCTCGCGCTGCTCGGCATCGTCGCGGTCGCGCTGCTCGCGCTCTACATCGTGCTCTATCGCACGCGCATCGGCATGATCGTGCGCGCCGGGATCGAGGATTCCATCATGGTCGATTCGCTTGGCATCGACGTCTACAAGGTGTTCATGCTGGTGTTCGGCATCGGCGCCATGGCCGCGGGCTTCGCTGGCATCGTCAACGCGCCGGTGGTGTCGATCGCGCCCGACGTCGGCGAGGCGATCCTGGTGCAGACGTTCGTTGTTGTGGTGATCGGCGGCGTTGGCTCGTTCCCCGGCGCTATCATCGGCGGCCTCATCGCCGGCGAGATCATCAGCATCACCTCGATGTTCAATCCCGGCTATGCCTACATCATGCTTTTCGTGGCGATGACGCTCGTACTGGTGCTCCGGCCGTACGGCCTGCTCGGCGCGGCCGGCCGCGAATGAGTACGGCTCTCTGATGCTCAGGCAACGTCCCTTCCTCGTCGAGGCCCTGACCGCCGCCGCGCTGATCGCCGCGCCGTTCATCTTGCCCTATCTCGGATTCACGCCGACCACGATCAACCGCATCCTGGTCTGGGGCGTATTCGGGCTCGGCTTCGACATTCTGTTCGGCTTCACCGGGCTGCTCTCGTTCGGCCAGTCCGCGTTCTTCGGCACCGGCGGCATGGTCGCGGCCTATCTGCTGACGGTTGTGAATTTCCCCTACGTGATGCCGTCGCTGCTCGCGGGCACGATCGTTTCGGCCGTCATCGGCTATCTGGTCGGATTGATCGCGCTGAGGCGCACGGGCATCTATTTCGCCATGATCACGGTGGCGATCGCGGAGGTGTTTTACTTCGTCGAGTTCAATCCACTCTCGGCCTATACGGGCGGCGAGAACGGCCTTCCCGGTGTCCCGTCGCCGTCGCTTTATCTCGGCTTTACAACGATCCGCTTCAACACCGACTGGATGCTCTATGTATTCCTCGCGTTCTGGTATTTCGTCGGAACCGTGATCGCGGTGCGCATCGTGCGCTCCCCGGTTGGGGCCGTGCTGCGCGCGATCCGCGATAATCCGCTGCGCGCCGCTGCGGTCGGGCACGCCATTCACAGCTACAAGCTGACTGCCTTTGTCATTGCCGCGGCTTATGCCGGGTTTGCCGGCGGGCTGCTCGGGTTGATGCAGGGCTTCATGCCGCCGGACGCATTTATGTTCGATACGTCCGGTCAACTCGTCATGCTGACCGCGATTGGCGGCGCCGGCACATTGTTCGGACCGTTGATCGGTGCCACCGTCTGGCTCTATCTCCACGATTTCCTGCAAACGACGCTCAACCTTGGTGCGTCCTGGAAGCTGGTCCTCGGGCTCGTGTTCGTGCTGCTCATCTGTTTCCTGCACCGCGGTCTGATCGGCGGCATCGAGGATCTTTATAATTATGTCGCGGACCGAGGCACGAAAAAGGCCGAGCGGCCGGTCGGCGCGCCAATTCCTGGCCTCACCGCCGAGGAACAGCAGAAAACCGCGGAAGCCAACCTCGCGCGCGAGCCGGCCGTCGCTGCCATGCCGGCGCGTCACCGCGACATCTACCGCAAAACTGGTGCGATCTTGCAGGCCAGTGGTCTGACCAAGCGTTACGGCGGCCTCGTCGCCAACAGCGACATCGACTTCACCGTCAATCACGGCGAAGTGCGCGGCATCATTGGGCCGAATGGTGCCGGTAAGACCACGTTCTTTAAGATGCTGACGTGCGAAATCCCTCCGACTTCCGGCTCGATCGTATTTGAGGGCCGAGACATCACCAACATGAGCGTGACCGACGTGTGTCAGCTCGGGCTGACCAAAAGCTACCAGATCAACCAGTTATTCAATCGGCTGACCGTGCGCGAAAACCTTACGATCGCCGCGCTCGCCAAATTGCGCGGTAAGTTCAGGCTCGATTTGTTCAAGCGGCCCGACCGTATTCCGGGTCTGACCGATCAGGTCGAGCATACACTGCAACTCGTTGACCTCGTCGGGCGCGCGGACGCGCCGGTGTCGGCGCTTGCCTATGGCGAAAAACGGCGGCTGGAAATCGGCCTCGCGCTGGCGACGTCACCCAGTCTCCTTCTGCTCGATGAGCCGCTTGCTGGCATGAGCCCGCGCGAGCGCATCGAAACGGTGGCGCTGCTGAAATCGATCGGCCAGGGCCGCACCATGATCATCATCGATCACGATATGGATTCGCTGTTCGAACTGGTCGAGCGGGTCACGGTTCTGCAAGAGGGCCGGGTGCTGGTCGAAGGCACGCCGGACCAGATCAAGGGCAACGCAAAAGTGCAGGAAGCCTATCTTGGCGGCGTGCACGGCGTGTTGGCGGCCGAATGAGTCTGCTCGAGGTCAAGGGGCTGAACAGCTACTACGGGGATTCCCATATCCTCTTCGACGTCTCGCTGCGCGTGGAGCGCAACGAGGTGGTGGCGCTGCTCGGCCGCAATGGCGCGGGCAAGAGCACGACCTTGAAGAGCTTAATGGGCGTCGTAACGCCGCGCGCGGGTTCGGTAATGCTGGATGGGGCAGAAATTGCCGGCAAGAAGAGCCATACCATCGCGCAGGCTGGCATGCAGCTGGTGCACGAGGACCGCCGCATTTTCGGCAGCCTCGACGTCGAGGAAAACCTCGTTCTTGCTGGGTTGACCGCGGCGAAACGCTGGCCGCTGCAGCGCATCTACGACATGTTTCCGCGCCTCAAGGAACGCCGCGGCAGCCGCGGCACCGATCTGTCGGGTGGCGAGCAACAAATGCTGGCAATCGCACGTGCGTTGGTGCGCGACCCAAAAATCATTTTATTAGACGAGCCGTTTGAGGGCCTAGCACCGGTGATCGTGCGCGACCTGATGAAGGCATGCCGTGATCTTGCCGTTGCCGGTCAGACCATCGTGCTGGTTGAGCAAAATCTCGCCGCTACGCTCGCCCTGGCGCAACGCGTCTACATCATCAACAACGGCCATGTCGTGTATGAAGGTCCGGCGCAGGAGATTAGGGCGCGACCGGAGGTTCTACAGCGACATCTCGGCGTCTAAGTGGACTCGGCGAATGGGGCTAACGGGATGCGGACCCGTAAGAATGTTTTGTGTACCGATATAAAGGGCTTAATGACGAGGCAGGCGTTGCGACAACATTTGTAGGAACCTTTTTTCTGCTGCCGCATCTAACGCATCGAACCGGAGAATAACGCCTATGCCGTTATCCCAGGCCCAGCAGGCCCACGCGGATACGCTGGCCGATGAGAATCTGGTCGATCTGGCGCGCGCGCGCGATGAGGCCGCCGTTCGCGCCATCACCAAGCGGTACAACCGCCGCCTCTTTCGCATCGCGCGCAGCATCCTGCGCGATGACGCGGAAGCCGAAGATGTCGTGCAGGAAACCTATGTCCGCGCCTTCACCGGCCTCGACATGTTTCGCGGTGATGCTGCTTTCGGCACCTGGATTACCCGCATCGCCATGAACGAGGCGCTTGGTCGATTGCGCCGCCGTCGGCCGACGGTGGATTGGGAAACTTATGGCGAAAACCGCAACCAGGCCGAGATCATTCATTTTCCCGTCTCGGCAGCAGCCAGTGATCCGGAGAAGACCATGGCACAAAGCGAAGTGCGGGCTGTGCTGGAACAGGCGATCGACGCGCTTCCCGATGCCTTTCGCGCGGTGTTCGTTGCGCGCATCGTCGAAGGCATGAGCGTGGACGAAACGGCCGATCTTTTCGGCCTGCAGCAGGAAACCGTGAAGACGCGGTTGCACCGCGCGCGCCTGCTGTTGCGCGCGGAACTCGACAAGCAATTGGGTCCCGCGCTCACCAGCAGTTTTCCGTTCGGCGGCCGGCGCTGCGAACGCATGACCGAGATCATGGTGCGCCGTCTCTGCGCCAGCTGATTGTCCGGGAACCTCCTGAGCGCTCGTGCATCCAACCTTTCATCGATGCACGGCGCGGCCGAAGAGCCGCGCGAAACGGAGGTTCCCATGTTTGTCAGATTATCCGCAGGTATCGCCACGCTTTGCCTGCTGTCCGCGCCCGCCTTTGCCCAAGGCGCTGCAAAGCCGTCCGATCCGCAAATTGCGCACATCGCCTATACCGCAGGCCAGCTCGACATTGATGCGGCCAAGCAGGCGCTGGCGAAATCCAAGAACAAGGAAGTGCGCGAGTTTGCGCAGGAGATGGAACGCGACCATGCCGAGGTCAACAAGCAGGCACTCGCGCTCGTCAAGAAACTCAAGGTCACGCCGGAAGACAACGACACCAGCCGTGCGCTGACCAAGCAGGCGGCGGCCAAGCGCGACGAGCTGTCCAAGCTCAATGGCGCGGCTTTCGACAAGGCCTATGTCGCCAATGAGGTCGCCTATCACAAGACCGTCAATGGCGCGCTCGAGACCACGCTGATCCCGTCCGCCAGCAACGGCGAACTCAAGAGCCTGCTGCAAACCGGCCTGAAGATCTTCCAGGGCCACCAGCAGCATGCCGAACATGTCGCAGCGGACGTGAAGTAACCGAGGATTGCCGCATGACGCCGGGACGGATTGCCATTGCTCTGATGATAGCGGGGCTATCGATCGTCCCGGCGCAGGCGGAAACGATTCAAGTGACGATCGACAAACTGGTGTTCGCGCCCGCCGAGGTAAAAGCGAAAGTCGGTGACACGGTTGAGTGGGTGAACAAGGATGCGCTGGTGCACACCGCGACCGCGACGAATAACGACTGGGCCGTCAACATTGCGCCCCGTCAGTCCGGGAGCGTCGTGCTGAAAAAACCGGGCGCGGTCGATTATTTCTGCAAGTTTCATCCCAATATGAAGGGACGCCTATTCGTTTCGCCTTAGATGAGGTGAGGTACCGCAAACACAAATGCCAGCACGAAGGGTTGGGAGATGGTGTATCGTCACCGCGTCGGCGTTGCGGATCTTGTCGAAAGAAGAGAGACTGCAGCCGCGTCGTGCCGCCTATCGGCCGCATTAGACAGAAGATGTGCCGGGCGCGTTGTTTGGTTTGCCCCTTTCAATGCGACCTCACGCGAAGCCCCGGCCGCAAGGCTGGGGCTTCTGCTTTCGGAGCGATTTGCGACAATGTCCGCTATTGGCACTTAGCGGACATCTGCCGCTGCCGGTCCATGTCCGCTTTTACCGGCAAAGCGGACAATCAGTGGATTTTGGCTCGAGGCACCGATTTATTTATTCTGTACTTTTTTGGCTTTTCCTTCGGCCGAACAAGGATTTTCGGTCGAGCAAGCATCACCGATCACGCCGACAGCTTGAATCTCGACCTCAATGCCGGGCCTCGCGAAGTTCGTCACCGTGATTAGTGCACTACCCGGATAGTTTCCATTCTTAAAAAAGTCCTTGCGCATTTCGACGAACTTATCGCCATACCGCGATTCCTTGATGAAAACCGTCATGGTTACGACGTTGTCGAGACTGCCGCCGGCGCGTTTCAAGACACCGTCGACCTGTGAAAACACTTGTTTGACCTGGGCTTCGAAATTATTGGCGATGTTGTTGCCTTGACTGTCTTGCGTCGCGGTCTGGCCGGCGACCCAAACCGTATTTCCTCCGGATGTGATGACGCCGGGCGAAAATGCGCGGGACAATTGAAACGGCGTCTTCTCCATATATTCGCCCGCTTGTGCACTGGCGGAGACCATAATGGTGAGCAACACGGCGGTGATGGAACGCATTATATCCTCCCAACAAAAACAAGGGCACTACTTGTGCGGCCGACGAGTGTTCTTGAAATCCAATATTGGGTCAACTGCATCGCTGCGACTGCAGGGCTCCGGTGTGAAGCGGGCGTAGAGAGTTCAGATTGCGTCGGTCATGTTGCAGTGCATGAGTCCGCTGTTAGGGGTAACGCCCACATTGCGTCCGCGTCGGAAAATGTCCTCCAATGACCCGAAGCGGACATTTGGCCGGACAGGCACTATAATTATCAATCCAGTCCGAGTTCGCCTGGAAACATCGGGATAGCTACTGCTCAGCTCTCAATCGTTCAATTAAGGAGTTAGCGTTATGCGGAATTCGTTGGCCTTTGCTGCCCTTGCGGTCGTGTCGGTTGCCATGATGCCGATGATAGCGTCGGCTCAGACATTCGAAAAGAAGAACTACAACTATAGCGAATGGACCAAAGGACGCTTCTCGGAAGCGGTGACCGTGACGGGCCCTGGTAAGATGATCTTTCTCGCCGGCGTTGGGTCTGAGGATGAGAATGGGAAGGGCGGCGATATTCTCCACAAGGGCGATTTCACCGCGCAGTGCAAGTATGCTTTCGACAAGATCAAGCGTGCGCTTGAAAAGAACGGCGCCACACTTGGCGATATTGCGAAGATGGTCACTTATATGACTGACGTTCGATATCAGGCCGATTTCGGGAAATGCCGGCAAGACACATTTGGGACGACACCGATGCCCGCTCACACGCTGCTCACCATTAGCCAACTCGCGTGGCCGGGCATGCTAATCGAAATCGACGTTACCGCAGTCGTCCCATTGAAATAGGTCGTCAACACCGCAGCGCGCATGTTCGCTTTCGGGGGTAAAGCGGACATGCGCCGGACACACCGCTATGTCCGCTAATGACCCAAAGCGGATATATGCCACTGCGCCATTAAGGTTGCTTCCTCATGGTAAATTTTAAATCCTGTTGAAGGGGTTTTAGAGGCGTTTATCGTGCCGGCGGAACGGTTGATCCGCAATGCTGCGTATTCTCGCAAGCAAGCACGACGTTCTTCGGATGCTAGCCCCGAAGCAACGACCTCCTTTTGACGAGGTCTGGCATCTATGGGCGGTGATCATTCCAAGACGCTCAATTACAGGTCGTCTGTTGTGGGGAACGGTTCTGCGTCGTCGGGACGACGGCCGATGGATTTACAAAAAATACACAGACATCGTAGGCGCTATAGAATACCGCGGGTCGGCACGGGCGCTCATCAGAGATTCTAAAAAGACTGCCTCACAGCGACTGCCTCACTAGGGAGGAGAGCATGAGGTACGCTGTCGCGTCAGCCGCGCTTTGTGTTTTCTTCATGTTGGTAGGAGACGCTGGGCAAAGATATCGTCACAACAATTCGCTACTGGCCACCTGTGATGGCGCCCACTGTATCGATCTCAGTACGGTCATATCGACACCGAACAATCGTACGAGCCGGTCTGAAGTTAAACAGACAACTACGCCTCAGCGTCAATCGCACGCGCTCGACGCCAACGGCAATCCGGCCGGTGTCGTGATATCTCGAAAGACAAACGCGCGTGCGCGTGTTGGAATTGCGTATGTTGCACGTTTCCAAGCCTATATTGACGATTTAGAAAATAACTACGGTGCGCGTGTGTTGTTTATGGGTGGTATTCGGCATGGCCGTTGTTCGAGCTCGAGCGAGCACCCATGCGGAAAGGCCTTAGACGTGTGTCAGCTTCGACGCGGCGTAGTTGATCCGCGCGGCAAGCTGCCCATTCGCATAACCTTGGGTCAGATCGCGGCTACTCATAGTCTCTTCGAAGGCGGGCGCTGGTGTAATTCAGATTATGGTCACGCCCAGGTCAGTATTACCGCCCGAGCCTGCGATCATCGCGACGTCCGGATTGTACGGCAATATAAAAACGCCAGCGTTAGATGAGCGGATTGCAGCAGCTGCAATGTCCGCTTTAGGCACAAAGCGGACATCGCCTATTGCACTGCAAATGTCCGCTTTGAGGGGTAAAGCGGATAGTGGTGGTGGCGTCACGGTCAGGCCGATGCTGTCGCAAGGCCCCTATGCGGCACCCGACCCAGCAATCAAAAAGTCGGGGACGACACTATATTCGTATTGCTTGTTAAAGGTCCGTGTCTGTTTCGTCGGATTGAATGTTACTTTTCCGCGACCGTTCGGCCAGCCTATCGAGTTCCCGTCTAAGATATTCATCCGCGCTCTCTACCTCAGCATGAAAACGCTCTTCGGGCGACGAATCAAAAATGTTATATTTTGCGGCCAGCTCAATAAGTTTCCACAACGCGCGCTGATCCCCGCTCAATGCTTTATTGACCGTCACTTCAATGGCAGCTGCTATTTTTGAAGCCGTTCGAACGCGGGTGCCCTCGCGTATCCTTATTTTCTCATGCAGGATGCGATGGATCGTTGTCGCGATATTCTCTCGACCCTGCGGCCGCCCTCTGGGATTGCCAGATTGTCCCGGCTTAAACCGCTTGTCGGCAGGCGGCCGGCCATAGCCGACCGCGCCGCCCTTATTGCGATCCGTATTTTCTGCATCCGATTCGTCGTCTGATCCGTTCATATTTGAGCCCCCGAGCTCGGCATGGTTGCCTCCACCGCCGGCGGCTCGATCTTGGCGTCGGCTAAACGCCGTTCAGCGATGTCATCGAAGGTCGTTGCTGTCGTATCCAAAAGGGCAGGCCTGCCGGTGTACAGTTGCCAGCGTTGAATAATCACATCGACGTAGTGCGGATCGATCTCCAGCACGCAGGCCCGTCGACCGGTTTTTTCGGCCGCGATAACGGTGGTCCCGCTTCCGGCAAAAGGATCGAGCACCAGATCGGAGCGGCACGAAGCATCCCTAATGACATCGGCGACGAGCGCAACCGGCTTTACCGTCGGGTGCATCGCGAGCTCGTCGAGGCGTCCATCTCCGAAACGTATTTACGCCGGCATAATCCCAGACATTGGTGCGGTTGCGACCATGCCGGCCAAGTTCGACATTGTTGATGTGCGGAGCGTTACCGACCTTGAACACCGTGACGAGTTCGTGCTTGGACCGGTAAAACGATCCCATGCCGCCATTGTCCTTGTTCCAGACGCAAAGGTTGAGGAGGCCAGTCATAGATTTCGCTTCCCGCCGACATGAGTTCGAACAAATGCCGCCAGTCCATGCAGACATAATGCAGGGCGCCGTCGCGTGACGACTTTGGCCGCTAACCCAAGTGAGTCAGTCAAAAAGCCTGTGAATTGCGTCTTCGGTCATTTCGCCGGAGGCCATGGCGAATTCACCGTGGCGGACCCGCCCGAGCCCAGATACATGGCCGTCGATGCGAACATTGTAAGGCGGATCAGTGAATATCAAATCCGCCTTTTGTATGGCCGAGAAGGCGATCGTAGAGGCCAGAGCGCGGGCATCGCCGCAAAAAAGGCGATGGGCGCCGAGAACCCAGAGGTCACCGGGCTGGCTGATGGGCGGGCCATTGCGGCTCGCCGGTAATTGATCATCCGCGGCTGGCGACAAACCTCCCGCCTCGAGCGCCTCATCGAGAAGCAGATCGATTTCGGGCATTTCGAAGCCGGTGAGCGCGACATCAAATCCGATATCGATCAGGCCCTGCAATTCCAAGACCAGCAGGCTGCGATCCCAGCCCGCTTTCTCGGCCAGCCGATTGTCGGCGATGATGTAGGCTCGTTTTTCGGCATCGCTGAGATGCGAGAGCCGAACGGTTGGGACGCACGTGAGGCCGAGCAACTCGGCGGCTTTGACGCGGCCGTGGCCGGCCAGGATGTCAGGTTGTCGTCGATTAGGATCGGATTACAAAAGCCAAACCGGCGAATTGAATTCGGCGATTTGGCGGATTTGTCGTTTTGAGTGGGTGTGCGCAATGCGCTCATGCGACTTGCAGCGCATGAATAGGCGTTTGCTCAATCTGAAGATTGTGCATAGCAACTCCGTTAGGTTGCGGAGTTGCCTCATAAAAACGGCGAGACTCCGCGATGAATTTCCAAGGCCCGGCTTATGCCGGATCTTGGTCCCATCGGGCGTCCCGCCCTCACTTAGACGTTACGTGATTTACGAACGAATCCCTCGATCGCAAATCTCTCGCGCCAGGTTGCAACCATATGTGACGATTCACGGTAAACTTGCAAGCGCACACCG
Source organism: uncultured Alphaproteobacteria bacterium (assembly GCA_963810125.1). GTDB lineage: Bacteria > Pseudomonadota > Alphaproteobacteria > Rhizobiales > Xanthobacteraceae > Pseudolabrys. Next base: position 484,503 of record CAWEMK010000002.1, on the reverse strand, counting down.
CTGTCGCACTAACGATTTAATAATTACCGCAGCTAATGGCGGCTCCAGTGCGCAGTGTGCAGCGGCAATTCGCTGATCCTGCCGAGCATTTCCTTGTAAAATTCAAAAAATTCCCTGTTCTTTTGTGCAGGGAATTTGACTGAAAGTCATTGAATTTGCTCGCGTGTAGGTGCTCAAAACAGAGCGATGCGGGCGCATCTGCCGAAATTCCCTGTTTATTTCCCTGTTAGCAGGGAATTTATTAGTGGAGACGCGTTCGCACAGGACTGCGTGCGCCACCACGTCGCCTTTGTTTTTGCAGTCGGCGAAAGCGATCACTCGAGAGCAGCCTGAAAATGTCCGCGCTTTAAAAAGAGGACCTCTTCCAGATCTTTCGTTTCTGCATCAGCGCGACTTGCTTATCGATAACGTCGCGCTTGTAGGCGGCGTGCTTGGGCGGAAGTTTCTTTAGATAGCGGTTCTTCGGGTAAATCGGCTTTTCATAGATAATCTGCGCAAGCTCACTGCGCACATCCTTCATCCAATTCGTCACCTGTGCCGACTCGCGGTGATGACGCAGCGCTTCGATGTTAATCACGCCCGCTACGAAGGTAGATCCGTTGGTATCGCGCTGTTTGCCAACAAGTTGGCCGCGGTAGTCGACAATCATCGACTGGCCGCCGCCGGCGTCGATACCGACGGGGTGGTCGGCATCCAGGTGATAGCTGCCAATGTTTGGCGCCACGATGTACATGTTGTTTTCAAGCGCGCGGGCGCGATTGGATATCTCAAATATGTCGTTTTCGGTGAATGGGGCCGGCATCGAGGCGCGGTACACGACTTCGGCGCCGTTCATCGCAAGACCGCGGCCGTTCTCCGGGTAATTACCTTCCATTGCCATCATGATGCCGAGGCGCCCGATTTTGGTGTCGACCACCGGCCAGAACGCCTGCAGATTGCGGCCATATTTCGCAATCCACCAGTCATAGATGTCGTGCGGAGAGACTGAGCGCTCGACCGGCAGCAGCGCCGAGATTTTGTAGTGCTTCAGAATGATCTTGCCGTCGGGATCAACGATAAAGCCGACGTTGAAGAAACGGTTTTTCCAGTCGGGATGACGCGCCTTGGCCTGCGCCATAATGTAGACGTTCCATTGCCGCGCCAGCTTACCGACCTCGTCAGTCTCCGGGCCGGGAATGTCGATGCAGCACGTGTTGGCGTAGTCGGCGTGGTCAACGTCGAGAACCTCATCATTGAATCCCATCAGCGCACCTTCCGGGATTGCCAGCAGGCGCACCGGAATGTCGAGATTCGAGAGCCAGAAGGCCGCCTTCGTCAGGCCCTTGAGATGTTCGATGTTGTGCTTGATCTCCTCGCGGCGGCGGATGCCCCAGAAGCTCGGGATCAGGCCGACAGCGTTATAGGGCTCGATCATGGTCTTCCCCCTGCGCACTACGCCGCAACGCTCGGCAAGCCGGCGAGCGCCATTGCCAACTCTTTCTCGTCGTAATTCTGATCGACGAGTTTGCCTTCGAAGAAATTGATGTAGGCCTGCATGTCGAAATGGCCGTGGCCGGAAAGGTTGAAGACGATCGTCTCCTTCTTGTCCTCTTCCTTGCAGCGCAAGGCCTCGTCGATGGCGCAGCGCACCGCATGGGTGGCCTCCGGCGCCGGCACGATGCCTTCACAGCGGGCGAATTCGACTCCGGCTTCGAAGCAGACCTTTTGATGATAGGCCCGAGCTTCGATCAGTCCCAATTCCTTTGCATGCGACACCAATGGCGACATGCCGTGGTAACGCAAGCCCCCCGCATGGAAACCCGGAGGGATGAAGGTCGAGCCAAGCGTATGCATCTTGACCAGCGGCGTCAGATGCGCGGTGTCACCGAAATCATAGGCGTATTTGCCGCGCGTGAGCGACGGACAGGCCGCCGGCTCGACTGCAATCACCCGCCGCTTGCGGCCGCCGCGCAACTGCAAGCCAAGGAAGGGGAATGCAAGGCCCGCGAAATTCGAGCCACCGCCGGCGCAGCCTATAATGACATCGGGGTCATCGCCTGCCATGGCGAGCTGCTCGATGGTTTCCTGGCCGATGACGGTCTGGTGCAGCAGGACGTGATTGAGCACCGAGCCCAACGAGTATTTGACCGCCGGATCCTTGGCCGCGACTTCCACTGCCTCGGAGATCGCAATGCCAAGGGATCCCGGGCTGTCGGGATTTTGCTTCAGGATTGCGCGTCCTGACTCAGTCTCGTTCGACGGCGAAGCAATGCAACGCGCTCCATAGGTCTCCATCAGCGCCCGTCGATATGGCTTCTGATCGAAGGACACGCGGACCTGGAAGACAGTGACTTCGATGCCGAAGAGCGCACCGGCAAACGCAAGTGACGAGCCCCATTGTCCCGCCCCGGTTTCCGTGCTCAGCCGCTTGATGCCGGCCTGCTGGTTGTACCAGGCTTGGGCGACCGCGGTGTTGGGCTTGTGCGAACCGGCCGGCGAGACGCCTTCGTACTTGAAGTAGATTTTGGCAGGAGTACCGAGCTTCTGTTCCAGGCGGCGCGCGCGGATCAGGGGCGAGGGCCGCCACATCCGATAGACGTCGCGCACCGGTTCGGGAATGTCGATGTATCGCTCGGCCGACACCTCCTGCATGATCAATTCCATCGGAAACAGCGGCTCGAGATCGGCGGGGCCGACCGGCTGTTTGGTTCCGGGATGCAGGACGGGAGGGGGCGGCTTCGGCAGGTCGGCGACTAGGTTGTACCAAGTCTTCGGAATGTGGGTCTCATCCAAGACAAATTTGACCTGCTCACTCACGCGACTCCCCCTTCAATAACGCAATAAGACCGAACTCGCGGCAACATACATGAGCGAGTCAAAGTTGTGAACTCGGGCACGGCTGCCCACAATATCGGCGCTTGACCCTTTGATGCGGGCCTGTGCTTTAATGGGTCATTCGACCCACGGCGCTCTTTCTCAGGGGGGAAAAATGTACCGAGTATCCACGCTGCTTGCGGCCACAGCGACGCTTGCATTCGCAGTCAGCACCGCCACCGCTCAGGATAAGATCCGTATCGGACTTATTTATACCTTGTCGGGACCTCCGAGCGTCCTCGGCCAGCAATCGAAGAATGCCTTCGAACTCGCGGTCAAGGACCTCGGGGGAAAAATGGGCGGCAAAGACGTCGAGCTATTTGTCGTCGACGATACCCTGAAGCCTGACGTCGCCATTCAGAAAGTTCAAGAGCTGCTCGAGCACGACAGAGTCGACATCGTCGTCGGCCCGATCTTTTCCAATATGCTGCAAGCAATTCACAAACCGGTCATGGACTCAGGAAAAATCCTGATCAGCACCAATGCCGGCACGTCATCTTTCGCCGGCGCTATGTGCAATCCGCGTTTCTTCGTAACCTCATACCAAAACGATCAAATTTACGCGGCGCTGGGCAAAGTTGCGAACGACAAAGGTTATAAGCGCGTCTACGCCATGGTGCCGAATTATCAAGCCGGCAAAGATGCGCTGGCCGGCTTCAAGAGTACTTATAAGGGCACAATCGTCGAAGAGTCGCTGGTCCCTTTGAACAATCTCGATTTCGCCTCGGACATGAGCAAGATCGGCGCCGCGAAGCCCGATGCGCTGTTTACTTTCATGCCGGGCGGGCTCGGAATCGCGCTTATCAAGCAGATCAATCAGGCAGGCTTGAAGGGAAAACTACCGATTATTTCAGCCTTCACTGCCGACGAGGCGACGCTTCCAGCTCTTGGTGAAGCTGCCGATGGGATTTTCGGCGCGCTGACTTGGGCGCCAACCTCGGACAGTCCGCAGAACAAGAAATTCGTCACGGCGTACGAGGCTGCCTATAATGCGATCCCGGCTTCTTATGCGATGCAGGCCTACGACGCCGCCATGTTGATCGATAGCGCGGTGCGTGCGGTCAAGGGAAATGTGTCGGATAGCAAGGCGCTCAGCGCCGCGCTCATGAAGGCAGACTTCACCTCGCTGCGCGGGCCATTCAAATTCAACGTCAACGGTTATCCGATCGAGGATTTCTACTTGACGAAGGTCGTCAAGCGCGCCGATGGAAAATATCAGACATCGATCGTCGAGAAAGTGCTTGCCAACGACGCCGATTCTTATGCGAAGGATTGCAAACCGCAGTCGAATTAGGGTCGGGGCACAATACGCCTGAAAACCAACGGGCTCGGGATTGCCGAGCCCGTTTCGTTTAGTTGGCGCTTGTAAGCGACGAGCAAGTCGATGGAAGTGGCAGGGATTGCGGCGCTTGGGCTTGTATCGGGATTGATGATCGGATGCATCGGCATCGGCGGAGTGATTCTGGTGCCGGCGCTGGTTTTTTTGGATGGAGTTCCGATTAAGATCGGAATTCCTGCGGCGATGCTTGCTTATGTTCTTCCCAGCCTGGTTGCGAGCTTCGTATTTGCACGCAACAAATCTATTCATTGGGGCATGGTGGCGTGGCTCTGTGCGGGTGCAACTCCGACTGCAATTGCCGGTGCCTGGGCAGTCAGTGCCGTCAATGCGCGCGTTCTCGAGATTATGTTGGGGCTGTTGACGTTCCTGTCCGGCATCAATGCATTGTGGACTCGGCACGCCTCCCATGAGACGCACAATGTAGCTACCGCAACTTTGGTGGGTGTGGGTGCCGGGACGGGATTTCTGTCGTCGTTGAGCGGCACCGGAGGACCGCTGGTATTGGTGCCGGTCCTCATCGCGTTGAAACTGCCGGCAATTATGGCCATCGGGCTGAGCCAGGCGATCCAGTTGCCGGTGGCGATCGCAGCAACGATTGGCAACATTCTTTACGGCGAATTCGATCTCAACCTGGCGGGAACATTGGCGGCATCGCTGACCGTCGGTTCCTGGTATGGCGCAAAACTGGCACACAGCCTTCCGCGCGAAAAGCTGCGTCAAATCGTGTCGGTCGCTCTGGTGGTTACCGGGCTCTATATCCTCGCAAATGTAGGCTTGAGAACAATTCGGTGAAGCGCGGTTATGGCGTTTAGGCACGCTCGGCTCGCGAATGATTCTGGCGATTGCGCTTTCCGCGGCGCATGGAAGTGGCACGCAATCTCATTCCGCGAGAAAGGAGATCAACTGGTCGGTGGCCACACAGTTGATCTCACGCTCTTCCACGACGGATATATTGAGAAGTTCGCCGATCCGTGGAAGGTTGGATTTTGCCTCGACGGTCGGAAAAAAATAGAGTTCTCACAATGCCTCACCGTCGCAGGCCATGAGCGATATGCGCACACCCTATGACGACCCACCGGTGGCAAAAAACACCCCTGTGGCCGACGAAACAAAATACACCACATGTTATATGTGCGCGTGCCGCTGCGGCATCAAAGTGAGTCTGCGCGACGGCGCGATTCGTTATATCGAAGGTAACCGCAATCATCCGGTGAACCGCGGCGTGCTGTGCGCAAAGGGCGCGGCCGGCATCATGCAGCACTACTCGCCGGCGCGGCTGCGCAAGCCGTTAATGCGCACCGGCCCGCGGGGCAGCGGCGAATTCCGTGAGATCGAGTGGGAAGAGGCGCTCGTAACCGCGACGCAGTGGCTCGGCAAAATTCGCAAGACCGATCCCAAGAAACTCGCCTTTTTTACCGGGCGCGATCAATCACAGGCTTTGACCAGCTGGTGGGCAACCCAGTTCGGAACTGCCAACTATGCCGCACATGGCGGCTTCTGCTCGGTCAACATGGCGGCGGGTGGCCTCTACACCATCGGCGGCTCGTTCTGGGAATTCGGCGAGGCCGATTGGGACAACACTAAATACTTTATGCTGTTCGGCGTCGCGGAAGATCATGATTCCAATCCGATCAAAATCGGATTGGGCAAGCTGAAAAAGCGCGGCGCCAAGGTCGTCTCGGTCAATCCGATCCGCACCGGGTATTCCGCAATCGCAGACGAATGGATCGGTATCCGCCCCGGTACCGATGGACTGTTCATACTGGCAATCATTCATGAACTTTTGCGCGCAGGCAAAGTCGATGCAGATTATCTTGCGCGTTACACGAATTCGGGCTGGTTGGTGGTCCAAGACAAAGGCGGAGCCCAGGACGGGCTGTTCGCGCGCAACGATGACGGCGCGCCACTCGTTTACGATCGCAAGCGCAAGTCAATCGTCGGCGCGCTCGACGGAGATGTCAGTCCGGCGCTGAGCGGCGAATACACGCTTGCCGACGGAAAGCGCGTCGTGCCGTCATTCACTTTGCTAGCGGCGCGTTATCTCGAGCAGAAATATGCGCCGGAGAGCGTGGCGGAACAGACAGGGGTTCCAGTTGCCACCATCAGACGCATCGCCGCCGAGCTTGCACATATTGCGTTCAATGAGCCGGTGATCATTGACAGGCCCTGGACGGATTGGGCCGGGCGCCGTCATTCCAAGATGATTGGAAGACCGATCAGCATTCACGCCATGCGGGGCATCTCCGCGCATTCAAACGGTTTCCACACATGTCGTGCACTGCACGTGCTGCAGGCGCTGCTCGGCGCAATCGATACACCGGGCGCCTATAGATATGAGCCGCCTTATCCGAAGTCCGTGCCGCCCGCGGTTAAATCTGCAGGGCATGCAGCTCCGAATGCGTCGCTGAGTGGCCCACCACTTGGATTTCCGCAGGGGCCAGAAGATTTGCTGGTTGACGAGAACGGCAACGCACTACGCATCGACAAGGCATTCTCCTGGGAAGCCCCGCTCGCCGTGCACGGCATGTTCCATACAGTGATTGCCAATGCGCACCGCGGCGATCCGTACCCGATCGACACGCTTTTTATGTACATGGCGAACATGAGCTGGAATTCCGCGATGAATACAGCGGAGACCATGCGCATGCTCAGCGATATCGATCCGGCGACCGGGGAGTACAAAATTCCCCGCATCATCTATTCAGACGCCTATTACTCGGAGATGGTTGCCTATTCCGACCTGGTGTTACCGGACACAACCTACCTCGAACGATACGATTGTATTTCGCTACTCGATCGCCCCATCAGCAACGCTGAAGGTGCCGCCGACGCCATTCGCCAACCCGTGGTCAAGCCCGATCGCGACGTGCGTGCCTTCCAGGACGTCCTCATCGACCTTGGCGCGCGGCTCGGACTTCCATGCTTCGTCAAAGACGGAAAGCCGCGGTATCCGGGTTTATTTCCCGACTTTATGGTCAATCACGAGCGTACGCCTGGCGTCGGTATGCTCGCAGGCTGGCGTGGCGGCAATGGCGAGGCCAGTGCGGTCGGTGCGCCCAACCCGCGCCAACTAGATCGGTATATCGATAACCAGTGTTTCTGGCGGGCCGAGATGCCGCACGAAGCGCACTTCTTCAAACCGTGGAATAGCGCATATCTGAAATGGGCGGTGGAGATGGGGTTCCTCGACAAGCCAGAGCCGATCTTCATCCAGCTTTACAGCGAGACGCTGCAGAAATTCCGCCTTGCCGCGCGCGGTCACAGCAAAACTCCGGTACCGGAGCAACATCGTCAGCGCGTCGATACTTATTTCGATCCGTTGCCTATCTGGTACACCCCTTTCGAGGAGGCGGACACCGGCGGTGACTTCGAGTTTCATGCCATCACGCAACGGCCGATGGCTATGTATCACAGCTGGGGTTCGCAAAACGCCTGGCTGCGTCAGATCCATGGCGAGAATTTCCTGCACATCAATCGCGAAACGGCGACGAAGCTTGGTATCGGTGACGGAGACTGGGTAAAGTTGACGAGTGCCCACAGCGCAATTGTTGTGCCGGCAAAACTCATGGATGGCGTCAATCCGAATACAGTTTGGACGTGGAACGCGATCGGAAAGCGATCGGGTACGCGAAATCTTGCCCCCGATACGAGCGAGAGCAAGCGCGGATTTTTACTCAACCATCTTATTCGCGATCTGTTGCCACCGCGCCCCGACGGATACCGCTACTCCAATTCAGATCCGGTGACCGGACAGGCTGCCTGGTACGATTTGCGGGTTCGTATCGAAAAAGTTGCCGAAAAACGCGATTCCAGCGAGCCGGTATTTGGTACGCTTGACGCGCCAAAACTTTTCGAACGCCCGGAGATCCTTCGTTATGGCGAAAAATTCCGAGGGAAAGCGAAATCCAAATGACAACGCTTCCCCAGCAAACGAGCAGCAAGAAGCTAGGCCTTGTCATCGACCTCGACATCTGTGTCGGTTGTCACGCGTGCGCGGTGAATTGCAAGGAATGGAATAGCGGTGGCGTTGCCGCGCCGATGACTGATCTTGACCCATACGGTGCCGATCCGCTCGGCGTTTGGTTCAACCGCATTCACACATTCGAGGCACAAAATAACGCGGACAGCCGAACGGTCCATTTCCCGCGGTCATGCTTGCATTGCGAGCAGCCAGCTTGCGTAACCGTGTGCCCGACCGGCGCAAGCTACAAACGTGCCGAAGATGGCATCGTGCTAGTCAACGAGGACATCTGTATCGGCTGCAAGTTGTGCTCGTGGGCCTGTCCCTACGGCGCGCGCGAATACGATTATGACGCGGGCGTGATGAAGAAATGCACGCTTTGCATTGATCGAATATATAATGAGAACCTCGATGTCGTGGAACGCGTGCCGGCCTGCGTTTCGACCTGTCCGACGTCGGCACGTTCATTCGGCGATCTGGGCGACCCGAATTCGGCCGTTTCCAAGCTGGTGCTCGAACGCGGCGGCTACGATCTGATGCCGGAGATGAGCTACAAGCCGACGAACAAATATCTGCCGCCGCGGCCGCGCCGCACTGAGGCATCAGCAATCGGCGCCGATGCCAATTTGGCGCCGATGCCTGAAGCGGGTGGATTCCTTGGCTGGATTGACCGCTTGTTGTCGGACTGAGCGCCGTGCACCCCTCGTTCTCCATTATTTTTTTCACGACCGCATCGGGCGCCGGCTACGGCTTGCTGGCTATGCTCGGTATCTATGGCGCGCTCGGCTTGCTACCGCATGACCTAGCTTTCGCCGTCGTTGCGATGCTGCTGGCGTTTGGCGCGATCGGGGCAGGGCTGTTGTCTTCGATGTTGCATCTTGGCCGTCCCGAGCGCGCGTGGCGCGCGCTGTCACAATGGCGAAGCTCCTGGTTGTCGCGGGAAGGAGTCGCTTCCATTTTCACGTTTTTCCCTGCGCTGATCTTCGGTTTTGGTTGGCTGCGCAACTCCGGCGACGGAATATTCGTCGCGAGCGGCGTCGTCAGCGCCGTCTGCGCCGCGGCTACCGTCATTTGTACGGCTTATATTTATCGATCGCTCAAGCCGGTGCCGAACTGGCACAACCGTTGGGTCGTTGCGAACTATCTGGCCCTCGCGGCAATGACGGGATCGCTCCTCCTCGCGATGCTTGTCAACCTTTCGGGCGACGACCTGCCTGGCGTTTTGACGTTGTCACTGGCGACCATTGTCATCGCATTCATCTGCAAGCTTGGTTATTGGTGGGATATTGATCACGTGCAGGTTGTCAGCACGCCGGAAAGTGCAACAGGACTTGGCGCGCTTGGCACAGTGCGCCTGCTAGAAGCTCCGCATACTTCGGAAAACTACCTACTTAAGGAAATGGGTTTCCGTATCGCGCGCAAGCATGCGCGCAAGCTGCGGATGATCGCGGTTGCGTTGGCCTTTGCGCTGCCATTCCTCCTGACGTTGGCAGCTCTCGTGGTCCAAGGCTTCCCTGCCGCCGTTTGTATGTTTGTCGCCGCGGTGAGCGCTTTTGCAGGGGTTCTGACCGAGCGCTGGCTATTTTTCGCAGAAGCCAAGCACGTCGTGACGCTCTATTATGGACGGCGGCTCGAGGCAGCCTGAGCCAGCTGCCACAGCAAAAGTGGCGGGGGATTCCATAATCACCTTTATGCGGTGGCGTTTTTGCCGTCTATGACTCATAATTGTCATTATGGAATTGCGGCATCTTCGGTATTTTGTAGCGGTTGCGGAAAAGCTGCATTTCTCGCGCGCAGCTGAGCACCTCAATATTTCGACGCCAACGCTCAGCCATCAGATTCAGGCGCTGGAGACAATGCTTGGCGCGCAGCTTCTGTCACGTAAGAAGAAAAGCGCTGTGTCGCTTACGCAGACCGGCAAGCGATTTCTTGAAGAGGCCCGTGCAACACTGAGACAAGCCGAGAATGCCGAGCTTGTCGGAAAACGAGCGGCGCGCGGCGATATCGGTTCAATAGCGTTGGGCTATATATTGTCGGCAAGTTGCATTGGCTTGCTGCCGGAACTCATTGAGGCGTTCCAAAAAGGAAATCCAGGTGTTTCACTGCAGATAAGCCGCATGGAAACCTTCCCGCAAATGAAGGCGATAGTTGAGGGGGATCTCGATATTGGCTTCATCAGGGCGCCGCAGCGGTATCCGACTGAACTTACGGGGTTTGTCGTTGACCGCCACTCTTACTACGTCGCAATTCCGGAGAGGCATCCGTTGGCCAAGCGAAAGCAAATTACGCCAGCCATCCTTGCGAAGGAACGATTTGTGTCCGGTCCTCTTGAAATGGATGTAGGTTTTTGGGGAAACTTGGGTGCCATATCGAAACCTGGTCAATCGCTTCAGATTGCCGAAAGGACGTCGGATATTTTTTCCCTCCTGACTCTCGTCGCAGCGGGTGTCGGGCTTGGAATAATCTCGGCTCCCATGCAGAACGTCGCAATTCCCGGTGTTGTATGCCGAAAAATTACCGGCGCTTTGCAAGAAGCCGAGATCGCGGTGGTTTACCGAAAGAGCGAAAGTGCTCCGGCTGTAAAATCATTTATACAACGGCTCCGAACAAAGGTGCGGGCGCGTGTCTGACCTTGAATGTGCTTCATTGATGAAATCGCTATCGAGTTTTGGAGATGGTCGCCGTGCATGATGCAGGTGTACGCCTTCCGCTTCTCCTTCAGCCAATCCCCTTGCGTGGGATTTATGCGCGCAATCGCATTGTTGTTTCTCCGATGTGCCAATACGAATCGAAAGACGGAGGGCCTACCGATTGGCACCTGGTTACACTCGGAAAATACGCTATCGGCGGCGCGGGCATCGTGTTCACGGAAGAAACTGCGGTGGAGGATCGTGGACGCAAAACATACGAATGCGCTGGGATATATTCTGATGATCATGTTCCAGCCTATCGGAGAATTACCGATTTCATTCGCAGCCAGGGTGCAATTCCGGCCATTCAATTGGGGCATGCGGGGCGGCGCGCATCCAGCGATGCGCCTTGGCACGATTTCAAGCCGCTTGATGAAAGCGATGGGGCACGCGGGTTGAAGCCCTGGGTCGGCGTGTCGTCGAGCGCCATTCCGGCTTCTCGCGCCGGTTCGTCGATACCAATCGCAATGTCCGCGGGTGATATCCAGGAAATGATTGGGGTGTGGCGTGAGGCCGCCCTTCGTAGCGTCGATGCAGGATTCGATATTTGCGAGATCCACGGTGCCCACGGATATTTGATTCACCAGTTTCTTAGCCCCCTCGCAAACCAGCGTAACGATGCCTACGGAGGCGATTTGAAAGGGCGTATGCGTTTTGCCCTCGAAATTACCGAGGCAGTGCGAGCGGTATGGCCACAAGACCGGCCGCTGTTTTTCCGTTGCTCGGCGACGGATGGGCCTGAAGGGCGCTGGTCGATGGACGACACGATCGTGCTTGCGCGCGAGCTATCGTATCGCGGCGTTGACGTCATAACCTGTTCGTCCGGGGGAATAGGCGGACCGATCAATACTGAAATCGTGCCGCGTGTGCCTGGTTACCACGTTCCCTACGCAGAGCGTGTGCGAAGGGAAGCCGGCGTCAAATCTGTCGCAGTAGGACTAATCACCGAGGCGCGGCATGCCGAGCAGAATTCTTGATGCCGGACAGGCGGATTTGATCGCGCTCGCAAGAGAGCTTCTCTTTGATCCGCACTGGCCCCTTCATGCCGCAAAAGAACTGGGAATTGAGAACTATCTCGACATCCTTCCGCGCGGTCTGTCCTGGTGGCTAAAGCGGCGTGAAATCGTGCGCGGATTGAAACCAAATTGAAACATGATCTCTCAAAGAGCGGGTTATTTTCGGTAACGGAGAAAGTCATGTGGCGTTGTGGACTGGGAGCCCTTCTTACGATTGCTGGATTGTTTGTCCACCAATCTGCATGGGCGCAGTATCCGACAAAACCGGTCCATATTGTCGTTCCTTATCCCGCGGGCGGCGCAGTCGATGCCTTCGCGCGAACTTTGTCACAGCGTCTTGCGGATTCGTGGGGCCAGCAGGTGGTCGTGGATAACCGGCCTGGCGCAAGCACCATGATTGGCGCTGAACAAGTCGCGAAGGCGCCGGCGGATGGTTATACGCTTTTGCTAACTGCAGAGCTAACCTTGGTCACGGTCCCGCATCTTCATGAAAAAATCCCCTACGATCCGCTCAAGGATTTTGCGCCAATCACCGCGCTGGTTTCGGCAACTCAGGCACTGGTTGCCAATCCGTCACTCCCTGTAAATACGGTCAAAGACCTCGTGGTGCTCGCAAAATCCAAGCCGGGTGAACTAACTTACGGGTCATTCGGCATTGGTTCCACGGGGCATCTTAATATGGAGATGCTCCAGGCCATGACAGGCGTGCGTTTCAACCACATTCCGTACAATGGCGCGGGGCCGGCGATGACCGACGTCATCGGGGGGCACATCGGGTTCATGTTTGCCGCGCTCAGCATCGTGCAGGGCAATGTTAAGGCGGGCAAGCTGCGCATGATCGGCGTCGGGAGCAATCATCGCAGCAGCGAGTTTCCGGAAGTGCCGACCATTTCAGAATCCGGTGCGCCGGGGTTTGAAGCAAAGTCCTGGTTTGGCCTGGTGGCCCCGGCCGGTACGCCGCCGGACATCATCAAAAAGATCAATCAGGATGTGACAAAGGTCCTTTCCGATAAGGCCTTTGCTAAAGAGTATCTCGCTGCGCAGGGGTTGGAGCCCATCCTCGGCACACCCGAACAGTTTGCAGCGTTTATTAGGTCAGAGACGATCAAGTGGGGCAAAGTCGTCAAAGACGCAAAAATTGTAGTCACCAGGTAGCGTCCGTTGAGGGGCTACGAGTTACGGGCGGGCTTTTGCCTTCAGCCTTTGATCGAGGCGGTTTAGGTCGACGATCATGCGCTCATGCGTTCCGTGGCCGATTGGTTCGATTTCATCACGCGCGCTCACTTTGAACTCAATACGGCGACCGTCGACTTTGGTAACCTCGGCCTCGGCCGAAATCCGGTGCCCCGCCGGGGTCGCCGCAATGTGGCGTATATTGACCAGCGTGCCGACCGCGCTTTCGCCAGGGTCGAGATAGTCACGGACGGCGTTGAGCGCGGCGTTTTCCATCGCAGTCACCATCATAGGCGTGGCAAACACACGCGGCAGTGCGGCATCCTTGAACTGATTGGCAAGGTGTGCCGGCGTCACCATAAGCGAGTACGTCCCTTTTGCTCCGACTGGAATTTGGCGCATTGCACTATTCCTTCATGCGAGGGACATGATTGATTGCCGGCGCAAGGATGACCAGCAGTAATCCGCACAACCCAATCGGTATGAAGGCGGAGCTGGCGATGCCGCTCACATCCCATGCCATACCGCTGACAATGGGCACTATGACTGCGCAACTATAGCTGATGGTGAACATTGCGGCTGTCACGCGATGGACGTCGTCGGGTGGGCTCAACAACGGTGGCAGCGCCAGCACCAGGATCAAAATTGCCGCGGCAGCGAAACCTTGCAATGTGGCTGCCGCGACGATCCAGGAGCCGGAACCAAATACGATGGCCACCGCTGCTATAACTTGAAGCAAACCGCAGACGACGTAAGGCCACGCTTTCCCTTCGAGCCGGCTCGCAAAGGCAAGCAACAGGAACGAGGCCGGCAATTGTCCGATATTCAATCCAGACAACGCGGCACTGATCCATTCGCCTTGTCCATTGCTGCGCAAATAGTCGGGTAGGAAGGCATTGGTTGCAAAATAGGTGGCATTCACTGTGCCCAGCATGATGCCGAGTCGCCAAATCAAGCTATTGCGCCAATTTGGCCACCAAAGCCGCCGTGTGGCTGTTCCGTTTGCAAGGGCTTGCTTTGGGGCAAGCGCCATTACGAGCGCGGCGATGACGGCGACTGGCACGCTCCAGATCACAAAGCCCCACTGCCAATACCCGCCGGCGAGAGGCAGGACCAGTGTGAGCATTAATGCGACCGGCAGAATTTCTCCGATGAGCAGTCCATTGGTGTAAACCGCCGTCGCAAATCCAATGCGGTGCGGCAGCCAGGCACGCACGGCCGGCGGCATGCTGACCTGCATGATCGCCACACCCGCACCCATGGCAATGGTCATCGCGTAAAGCCAATTTACGTCCGGCAGTGCGCCGCGCAATGCGCCACCGATAGCGGTGAGGCCAAGACCGACAACCAACGCGGCGCGCGTGCCAAGCCGTGCAATCAAAAGCGAGCCGGGCACGGCCGCAAAAGCGAACAACATCGACGGCAGTCCGGTCAGTATGCCGATTTGGGTCGCGCTCAGATTCAATTCGTCGTGGATAATTGGGATGACAGGCGGAACCGCCAATATGGTCAGCCGCAGGGCAATCCCCACAAGCCACAGTAACAGCAGCGACGTCAGAAAACGTGTCTGCGAAGTGTCGGCAGTCGAACTATTCATAAAGGGCGCCGCTCTTTCCGGTCGAGTCGGGCAGCAACCTCTCGGCGCACCAGGTCGGTAAGAGAGTCCACGTGAAAATCAAATTTGATCCCGCGAATTTTGAATGCGTTGGCGGCGGCCATATCCTCGTCCTTGTCACCGATCAGGAAACTGGTGCTGAGATCGATTGGCCATTCCCTCGCGGCTTGTTCCAGCATACCGGGACCGGGCTTGCGGCATCGGCAGCGCACTGCCAGGGACTTGATTGTTCCTTCGGGATGGTGCGGACAATAATAGAATGCATCAACATGTGCGGCATGTGATGCAAGGCTCTTCTGCATATGCGCGTGGAAGGACTTTACCGCATCTTCATCGTAGTAGCCGCGCGCAATGCCCGATTGGTTGGTGACAACAAATACAAAATATCCGGCCTCGTTCAGCAATCGCACGGCTTCCGGTGCTCCATCGACCCATTCAAGCTGCTCGGGCCGGTGGGTATAGCCGTGATCGACGTTGAGAACACCGTCGCGATCGAGAAATGCCGCCGGCCGGCGAACGTCAGCGCTCTCGGGATTTTCGAGGCCACGGCTTTTTTGGTCGGTCATTGGTTCAACGGGCTTCGCATGCCGAATTTGCTGGTGCAAGTGGCCCCGCCGTGGCATCGAACGGGCGTGCGTCTGGCTGAATTCCCCGAATGGGACCGAGCAATTACAGATTTCGCACGCATGGCAATAAATGAAAAGGCGTCTGAAACGGAGATAAATGATGAATTTGTACCGACATCATCATATCTTTCGTAGACGTGATAAAAGATACGTAGAATCAATGGGTGCCTGATGCATCTGCAACAACGAATTCTGGTGACCGGCGGCGCAGGTTTTCTCGGCTCGCACCTTTGCGAGCGGCTTCTGGCACAAGGTGGAGACGTCCTTTGCGTCGATAATTTTTTCACCGGCGCCCGAAGAAATATCGAACACCTTATCGACCATAAGCATTTCGAATTGACACGTCATGACGTGACATTTCCGCTCTACGTTGAGGTAGATGAAATCTATAACCTCGCTTGCCCGGCCTCGCCAATTCATTATCGGCGCGATCCGGTGCAAACGACCAAGACCAGCGTGCATGGCGCCATTAATGTGCTCGGCCTGGCAAAACGAGTGAAGGCGAAGGTTCTTCAGGCTTCGACGTCAGAGGTCTACGGCGATCCGAATGTCCATCCCCAGCCGGAGGATTATTGGGGTCACGTCAACCCAGTTGGACCACGATCTTGTTATGATGAAGGTAAGCGCTGCGCGGAGACGTTGTTTTTCGATTATTGGCGACAACACAATCTGCGCATCAAGGTCGCACGCATCTTCAATACTTATGGCCCGCGCATGCACCCCAATGACGGACGTGTGGTATCGAATTTCATTGTACAAGCCTTGCTGGGCCGTGATCTCACGGTATACGGCGACGGTACGCAGACGCGCTCGTTTTGTTATGTGGACGATCTTATCGATGGTCTTATGCGCTTGATGGCGACAAAAGATGAGGTCACCGGTCCTATCAATATTGGTAATCCAACAGAATTCTCGATGCTTGAGTTGGCCAGCACTGTTATTGACATGACCGGCGCGCGTTCGCGCGTCGTCCATCGCCCGTTGCCCGAGAACGACCCCAGGCAGAGGCGTCCTGACATCTCGCGTGCGCAAGAATTTTTGTCCTGGTCACCCCGCACTCCGCTTAAAGAGGGGCTGATCCGAACGATTGCCTATTTTGAAAAGTTGTTAAGCGAGACCGGTGTGCGGGAGGTTTTGGCTGCCGACAAAGGCGCCTGATCGGGAAAACTCGTTTCGCTGCGTTTTGCCGTGGATCTGCGGCAGAGACCATAGTGCTCCAACGATCGTGAGTGCGCAGCCAAATTTGACTGTTGCCCGACCTCCGGAATTTGCTAGCTAAGCATTTGAAAAAAGGCCCAATTAACCCGTTTAGCGTGCAAACGGAGGTTGGGACGGCGATTTGCTACTATAATTGTGCATTCCGGCGACAAGGGGATCCGGTGAATATCACATCGACCAAGACGGGGCCGTCGGGCCCGACCGGCGCAAAGGCCGCCGATCTCACCGTTGTTGGCGGAGCCGGTCATGTCGGCATTCCGCTGGTGCTCGCATTCGCCGAGGCGGGATTGACCGTCAATGTCAACGATCTCAATGAGACCGCGCTTGAAACACTGAAATCCGGCAAGCTGCCGTTCATCGAGCATGGTGCGCCGCCGCTGCTTGCACGAGCCCTGGCCGACAACAGACTGTTGTTCACGTCGTCGCCCAGTGCCATCGGGCATGCCGGTCCGGTCGTCATCACCATCGGCACGCCGGTGGATGAGTTTCTCAATCCCGTTCAGTCAGAGGTTCAGCGGTGTATCGACGCCCTGTTGCCGCATATTGCAGATGATCAATTGCTGGTGCTGCGCTCGACTGTCTACCCTGGAACGACGGACTGGCTGCATGACTATCTGAAACGGATCGGCCGCAAAAATCGTGTTGCGTTTTGTCCTGAGCGCGTTGTGCAGGGGTACGGCGTCAAGGAATTGCGGGAAATGCCACAGATCATCAGCGCCACTTCCCCGGACGCTGAACGGGAAGCAACCGAGCTGTTTCGCCGCATCGCCCCCGAAGTCGTCATCGTCAAGCCAATCGAAGCCGAATTCGCAAAGCTTTTTAACAATGCCTATCGCTACATCGAGTTTGCTGCCAGCAATCAGTTCTACATGATCGCCAAATCGGCCGGTGCCGATTTTCAGGCTATCATGCGCGCGATGAAGCAGAATTATCCGCGCGCCCGGAGTTTTCCCGGCCCGGGCTTCTCCGCCGGCCCATGTTTGTTCAAAGACACGATGCAACTGGCCGCTTATGCCCGCAATCAATTCGGACTGGGTCATGCGGCCATGCAGGTGAACGAAGGTCTTGTGCTGCAACTGGTTGACGACTTGCGTCGCGCTCACGACCTTTCCTCAATGACCGTCGGGCTTCTGGGTATGGCCTTCAAGGCCGAAATTGACGATACGCGCGCCTCGCTGAGCTACAAACTTAAGCACGCCATGGAAATGTGCGCGCGGGAGGTACTGACGACTGACCCATTCGTGGCCACGGATCCCACTATCCTCCCGCTCGAGCAGGTGATTGCGCGCAGTGACATCCTGATTTTGTGCACGCCGCACTCCGCTTATGCGAATGTCGACCTCAAGGGCAAACCGGTGGTGGATGTCTGGGGCTTTCTCAAGAACGCGAACGTCGTGTACTGAATATGGGTCCGCGCGTCACGATCACGGTGTCCGTCCGCAATGAGAGAAAGACCTCTCTCGTGGCGCTCGCGCAATGCAATCAGAAAAATGGCGCGGCCTGGAAATGATATCGTCGCTGAAACTGACGCCGCGTCAGATCCTGATTATCTTGCACGATCTTATTGCCACCGCGGCGGCGATCATTCTCACATTTTTCATGCGTTTCGAAGGCGCCGCTCTGGATGAGCGGTTGCGCGGGCTCGAAAAATTTCTCCCATTCTTCCTGGCTTACGCGGCGCTTGTTTATTTCATCATCGGCTTGCACCGTAACAAGTGGCGTTTCACATCAGTCCCGGATCTCTACAATTTGTTTCGTGCTTCGACTGCTCTTGCGATTTCGCTGCTTGCTGTCGACTACGTTCTGCTGGCGCCAAATATTTACGGAACATTCTTCTTCGGCAAGATCACCATCCTGCTGTACTGGCTTCTGCAGATGTTTTTTCTGGGTGGCCTGCGTATCGTCTATCGGTACTTTCACTATGCGCGAACCCTTCAGCGCGTAAAAATAGCGGACGCCGCGGCGGCACTGGTTCTCGGTCGGGCTGCCGACGCCGAAGTATTGCTGCGTTCGATTGAAAGTGGCGCAGTGAAAAAGATCTGGCCGGTGGGGATACTCTCGCCATCGGCAGCCGATCGCGGGCAGTCGATCCGTGGCATCCCTGTACTGGGAGACATCGACGATCTGGAACGTATCGTTTCGGATCTGGAAACCCGTGGAAATCGCGTTACGCGACTTGTGCTTGCGCCGTCAGCGCTCGCTCCGGAGGCGCGGCCAGAAGCAATCTTGATGCGGGCGCGCCGGTTGGGTCTGACCATGAGTCAGATGCCGTCGCTGGAGGCGGGCGGAACGGCAGTGCAATTGGCTCCGGTTGCAGTTGAAGATCTTCTGCTGAGGCCTAGTGTTAGAATCGACTACCGGCGCCTTGAAGAATTCGTGAGCGGGAAAGCAATTGTCGTCACTGGCGGCGGCGGCTCGATTGGCTCGGAAATCTGCGACCGTATCGTCACATTTGGTGCTTCTCGACTGCTGGTGATCGAGCACTCCGAACCCGCGCTGCATGCGGTCCTGGAGTCCCTTAAGAGTACGCACGGTGAGGCGGATATTTCCGGCCGGATAGCTGATGTTCGCGATCGGCAGCGGATTGTGAGTTTGATTTCGCAGTTCGAGCCTGACATCGTCTTTCACGCCGCGGCGCTCAAGCATGTGCCGTTGCTGGAGAAGGACTGGGACGAAGGCATCAAGACAAACGTATTCGGATCGATAAACGTTGCCGATGCGGCCGCGGCGGCCGGTGCAAGCGCGATGGTTATGATCTCCACCGACAAGGCGATCGAGCCGGTGTCCGTTTTGGGCGCCACAAAACGGTTGGCGGAAATGTACTGTCAGGCGCTCGATGATGAATTGTCGAGTCATGGCAGCGGCGGCCGGCAAACGATGCGGCTGATTTCCGTACGGTTCGGCAACGTGCTCGCCTCCAATGGCTCGGTCGTTCCGAAATTCAAGGCGCAGATCGAAGCCGGCGGTCCGGTTACCGTCACGCATCCGGATATGGTCCGTTACTTCATGACGATCCGCGAGGCGTGCGATCTGGTCATTACCGCAGCAAGCCATGCGTTGGATCGGGTGAATGGCGATATCTCGGTCTACGTTCTCAACATGGGCCAGCCGGTAAAAATTGTTGATCTTGCCGAGCGGATCATTCGGCTCAGCGGGCTGGAGCCTGGCAGGGATATCAAGATTGCATTCACCGGAATTCGGCCTGGCGAGCGGCTGCATGAAATCCTGTTCGCACGCGAGGAAGAAACCGCCGATATCGGCATTCCAGGAATCGTTGCAGCTAAACCGGTGCGACCGTCGCTCGAAGCGATCCGGGGTTGGGTTGCGACACTGGAGCAGGGCGTGGCCCGTGGAGAACGGGCCGCGATTTACACCGTATTGCGCGACGCGGTGCCTGAGTTCCGCGGCGAAGCCGCTTGACCGGTTTAGGCCCCGATAGCTGCAGTTGGGCCCATTTTAAGGGCCAAATTTGTTTTACATCGTGAAAATTGCGTTCCTTAATCTGAAAACTCCTTGACTTCGATCCCATCGCCTGATTTTCCCTGCAGGCAGGGAGAAACAAACCGATGAATGCGACCATTCTGCCGGGACCCGGCACCAAGACCCGGCCTCCAAGCCCACGCGGCGGCGACCGGCACAATATTCAATCCGTCGACCGTGCATTGTTTCTGCTGGAAACAATCGCCGAGGCAGGGGGCGAAGCCACACTGACCGAGCTCGCCAACCGCACCAATCTCAACATCTCCACCTGCCACCATCTGCTCGCAACGCTGATCCAGCGCGGCTTTGCCGCCAAGGTTCCGGGACGTCGACTCTATGCGCTCGGCGCTCGCATCATTTATCTCGGGCATGCATGCCTGCAGGTCGATTTGCCGCGCCGCGCGCAGCCTTATCTGGAAGCGATAAACCAGGCGACCGGCGAAACCGTGCACCTCGCTGCCCTGCAGGGGGATAATGTGGTGACGTTGGCGGTGCGCGAAGCACGTCACGCCGTCCGCGTCGACACAGGTCGAATTGGCAAGCTCGAAGCGCCGCACGCCACGTCTGTCGGTAAGGCGATCCTCGCCTGGCTGCCGGAAGACGAAATCCGCCGCATCGTATCCGGCGGTATGAAACGCTATACCGAGAAAACCGTCACCGAGTTTCCCGCGCTTCTCGAGTCGCTACGCATCGTGCGCCGCAATGGTTACGCGATCGATCGCGAGGAGTTTCTCCCTGGCGTGATCTGCGTGGGCGCGGCCATCCGCGACCAGGCCGGAACCGTCATCGGTGCAATCAGCGCATCGACGCCGGCGATGCGTGCGAGCGAAGAGCACGTGGCGCTCATGCGTGACGAGATAACAACTGCGACACGCGGACTGTCTGCCGAATTCGGCGAGCCGACCGCGCAAGCCGGGTCTAGTCAAGCGGTCGCAAGCTGAATTTGCGCACCGGACAAGAAACTTTTTTTGGAGGATCTGATGTACGCACCGCAGGGCGTGAAAACAAACCACAATGAATTTCCAATCCCGGACGCGCAGCGTGCCTGGGTGCTTGGTGATCCGGGCGAACTCAGCATCACCAACAAGCCGGTGCCGGTGCCGAAAAAGGCGGAAGTATTGGTCCGCATCGATGCAGTCGCGATCTGCGCCACCGACCTCGAGATTATCTATCACGGTCCGCCGGCCTCGATTCAGGGCGGCTTGCCGTTCAACAAGGGCTTTACTCCGGGCCACGAATATATGGGCACGGTCGTGGCGCTTGGTCCGGGCGTGGATGAATACAAGATCGGCACGCGGGTGGCGGTCGAGATTCACGCCGGTTGCGGACAGTGCAAACGTTGCCGCGAGGGCATGTACACGTCGTGCCACAACTATGGGCTCAATTACGGCGATGTAGACAAGGGCCACCGCGCCAATGGGTTCACCACCGACGGCGGTTTCTGCGAATACCAGGTCAACCACGTCAACACGCTTGTAGCGATCCCGGACGAGATGACCGATGAAGAGGGCACTCTCGTCGTCACGGCCGGCACGGCGATGTATGCGTTGACGGAACTCGGCGGTCTTGTCGCTGGTGAGAGCGTTTGCGTTACCGGCCCAGGCCCGATTGGTCTGATGGCGGTGGCGGTCGCAAAGGCGCTTGGTGCCCAGCCGGTGATCCTCACGGGCACGCGCGACAACCGCCTGGAAATAGGCAAGCAACTCGGTGCCGATGCGGTGATCAACATCCGTAAGACGCCCGACGTTGTGGCGGAAGTGAAAAAGCTCAATGGCGGCAAGGGTGTCGACTACGTGGTCGAATGCTCGGCGGCCACGAGCGCGGTTAACGATGCGGTGCGCATGGTCAATCGCGGCGGGCGCGTTTGCCTCGCGGCGTTTGCACATGAGGAGGTGCCAGTCGATGTCGCGCATATCGTGCGCAACAATATTTATGTTTACGGCATCCGCGGCGAAGGAAAGAGCGCGACGCACCGCGCTGAGGCTTTCATGAAGCAGAAGCGCTTCGATGCCACCAAGATTCATACTCACACTTTCCCACTTGACGATCTGCCGACGGCAATCCGTTACGCCAAGGATCGGGTCGAGGACGCCATCAAGGTGGTGGTGAAAGCGAAGATGGACACTGCGCACAAAGTAGCGGCGGAGTGACGCTTAATTCCTTCCGACGGCGAGGGAAGGGATTCCGGGGAACGCGATGCTGACCTGCGACGATTACATCACGCCGGGCTCGCTTCGCGAGGCCTTTGCCGCGATGGAGGCGCATCGCGGGCACTTTCGCATTGTTGCCGGTGCGACCGACACGCTTCCCTGGGCACGCGAGGGTCGCGCCGGGAATGTGCATATCCCGGCGTTAATCGACGTCGCGAAAATCCCGGAGCTGCGTGAAATATCCGTGAGTGACGCGCGGGTACGGCTTGGCGCCGCCACGCCAATCCAGCGCTTCCTCGACGATCCCGCGCTCGTCCGGGCCTTACCAGCCATGCCGCGATGCGCGGTGTGGTTTGCCGACGACCAAATTCGTGCGCAGGCGACCATCGGGGGCAACATCGTCAATGCCTCACCGGCGGCCGACGCCACGCCCTGCCTGATCGCGCATGAGGCTGAACTCGAACTGGCTAAGAATGTCGGCGGAAAAATTACGTATCGACGTGTGCGGCTCGAGCAATTTGTGACCGGACCAAATCAGACAGCACTCCAGGACGGCGAGCTGTTGATCGCGATCGAATGCAATGCTCTTCCCGGATATGGCGGCAGCTTCGAAAAGGTCGGCCACCGTCGTTCCCTGGTGATTTCCCTGGTGTGCCTGGCAGCGCTGCTCAAGCTCGACCCGCAGGGCCGAACAATCGAGGACGTGCGCCTGGCGATTGCCGGCATCGGCCCAAAGCCACTGCGTCTCGGCGACGTCGAAAAATTCCTTCGCGATGGACCCCTCAACGCGGAGCGCCTGGAGCAAGCGGCTGATATGCCGGTGTCGCTGGTCGCCTCTCGTACGCGCCAAGAGTATCGGCGCGAAGTCGTGCGCGGATTTGTGCTGCGGGGTTTGATCAACGCGGCTCATCGCGCAGGGGCAGATTTGCAGACGCTCGCGCCTGAACTGGAGGCGGCTTATGCCTGATCTTCAGTTCACCGCCACGATCAACGGCCGCAAAGTCGCACGTAACGCTAAGCCGCAGCAGCGGCTGCTCGACTTCATCCGTGACGATCTCAATTTGACCGGGAACAAAGAAGGCTGCGGCGCCGGCGAATGCGGCACCTGTTCGGTGTTCGTTGATGGCGTGCTGATGAAGTCTTGTTTGCTGCCGGTCGCCAAGGCGCAAGGCGCGACCATTGAGACGGTCGAAGCGCTGGCCACGACGGGCGAATTAAGCGTGCTGCAGAAGGCTTTCCACAAGGCCGGTGCCAGCCAATGCGGATATTGCATCCCCGGCATGGTGATGGCGGCGACGGCGGCGCTGCGCACCAATCCATTTGCCGATCGGGAGGAAATCAAGGAGCGGCTCGGTGGAAATATCTGCCGATGTACGGGCTATCAGAAGATTTTCGACGCGGTTGAACTGGCGCGCGACGTCCACAACGGCCGTCTGCCGGCAACTGCGTTAATGGAGACGGAAACCGAGGATGCGGTCATCGGCAAGGCCGTCCGCCGCATCGATGCGCCAAGCAAGGTGTCGGGCCGCCTGCGATATGCCGCCGATATGACCATGCCCGGCATGCTGCACGTGCAGGTGTTGCGTTCGCCGCACGCCCATGCGCGCATTATTGCGGTCGACACCTCGGCTGCGGAAGCGATGGAGGGGGTCGAAGGCGTCATCACCTGTGCCGACGTTCCGGGCGTGGACGGCTTCGGTGTCTTCGTCAACGACCAGCCGATCATGGCGCGCGGCAAGGTGCGTTATGTGGGTGAGGCTGTTGCAGCTGTAGCGGCGGAAGATCCGCTTGTTGCTGCGCGTGCGGTCGCCGCGATCAAGGTTGTCTATGACGCTCTGCCGGCGGTTTTCGATCCCGATGATGCCATGCGCCCCGGTGCGCCGGCACTGCACGATTACGCCCCCGACAACATCACCAAACACATTCCGATCCGCGTCGGCGATGTCGAAAGAGGATTTGCCGAGTCCGATCTCGTTGTTGAAGAGACCTATTCCACCCAGGCCATCGAGCATGCCTACCTCGAACCTGAGGCCGGGCTCGCTTATGTCGATCACGACGGGGTGGTGACAATCGTTTCACCCGACCAGAACGTCACCCATCACCGCCACATGCTGGCGCGCATCATCGCCAAGCCGATTTCCAAGGTGCGCTTCATCATGAGCCCGGTCGGTGGCGGCTTCGGCGGCAAGGAAGACATGATCTACCAGGGCATGCTGGCGCTGCTGGCGATGAAGACGCAGCGGCCGGTGCGATTGGTGTTCACGCGCGAAGAATCGATCATTTCGACCGCCAAGCGCCACCCCTCGCGCACGCAGCTGCGCATGGGGCTCATGAAAGACGGCCATATCCGCGCACTGGCGATGAAGATGATATGCGACGGCGGCGCCTACGGTCTCTCGACCGAGGGCGTCATGCGCAAGGCGGCGATCCTGGCGGCCGGCCCTTACGTTATTCCGAACGTCCGCGTCGATACCTACGGCATCTACACCAACAACACGCCGTCCGGCGCGTTTCGCTCCTTTGGCGCGTTGCAGACCGCGTTCGCGACCGAATCCCATCTCGACATTTGCGCTGAGCGGCTTGGTCTGGACCCGTTCCATATCCGCCGCATCAATGCCATGCGCGATGGCGCGGTCACGCATACCAAGGCAAAGCTCGGTTCGGTCAGTCTTACGCGAGCGCTTGATGCGCTTGAAAAGGCGTCCGGCTGGGAGGTCGGGGCACCGAATTCGCGCGGCGGCACGCGCGGTGACCTTAATCGTGCTGACATCCGTCCGCCCTGCGCCCTCGGGGCGCGCTTCGCGCAAGGCGAGAAGCAAGAGGCGGCCGAGTAATGGCGAGAAAACGCGGACGAGGCATGGCCGCCTGTTGGTACGGAATCGCCCGTACCGCGGTCATCGATCGCGCTGCCGCGTGGGCCGAAATCGACGACGGCGGCAGTGCCAAGATCGTTACGGGCGTTACTGAAATCGGCGAAGGCATTCTCACGGTGCTGGCGCAAATCGCCGCTCACGAGATGGGTGTGAAGCCGGAGCACGTCGTCATCGGCGACAATGACACCGCGCGCGCACCGGAGGCGTCGCACGCCGGCGCCAGCCGCCAGACTTATATGATCGGAAACGCCGTTGCGCTCGCCTCGCGCGAGGCGCGCAAGCTATTGGTCGAGGTCATGGCAGAGGTCTGGGACGTTGATGCCGACGTCATTCGCACCGGAAACGGCGAAATCTGGGCCGAGAATACAAATCACCGGATAACCATGGGCGAGGCGGTGCACACATCGAAGAGCCGTGGCGTGGTGCCGGTCGGTTCCGCGAGTTTCGGCACTGATACGACCGGGCTCGATCCGGTCGACGGGTCCGGCCGGCCCTGGCAGGCCTATGTTTTCGGAGCGCAGGTCGCCGAAGTCGAGGTCGATACGGTCACCGGTGAGGTGCAGGTTCTCGGCATCTGGGCCGCGCACGATGTCGGTCGCGCCGTCAACCCGCAAGGCGTCGAAGGCCAGATCGAAGGTGGCGTCGTTCAGGCGCTCGGCCAGGCGCTGATGGAAGACTACAAACTGGATCGCGGTCACACGAGCACTTCGGGCTTCGCAAAATACATTTTGCCGACGTCGCTCGACGTGCCGCGCGTCAATTCAATCATCATTGAGGATCCCGATCCGATCGGCCCGCTTGGCGTCAAAGGCGTCGGCGAGCCGGCCATGGTGCCGACCATTCCGGCCATCATGAATGCGATCTACGATGCGGTCGGCGTGCGTATTACGGCGCTGCCGGCAACGCCGGAAAAGGTGCTGATGGCGATCCGGGACAAGAGAAGGCAAGAAGCCGAGAGAGCGGTACAAGCCGCCGAATAAGCAATTCGCGCACACAAATGGGCGGCAAATCGAACTGGGAGGATGTCATGAAGAGAATGGTCTCGGCCTTGGTCGCACTGGCTGCGTTGACCGCAATCGCGCAGGCGCAGAGTTATCCCACGCATCCGATCACCATGATCGTGCCTTATCCGGCGGGCGGCCCGAGCGATGTGGTTGCGCGTATTATGGCTGACGGCATGAGCAAGGCGCTCGGCCAGAATATTGTCATCGAAAATGTCGGCGGTGCCGGCGGCACCATTGGTACCGCGCGTGCAGCTGCTGCCGAACACGATGGCTATACGCTGCTCGCTGCCAGCATGGGCTCGCACGTATCGGCGCCGGCGCTTTACGCCAATTTGAAATACGATTCGACCAAGGACTTCGCTCCGATCGGCCTGACCTCAAACGCACCGGCGGTGGTCGTAGCGCGCAAGGATTTCCCGGCCAAGGATTTCAAGGAGTTCGTGGCCTACCTGAAGAAAAACGGCGACAGCGTGAAACAGGCGCATGGCGGCGTCGGCTCGTCCTCGCACATGGCGTGCCTCCTGTTCACATCCGAACTGGCATTGAAGCCCAATCTGGTTGCCTATCGTGGCACAGGTCCGGCGCTCAACGACGTTGTCGGCGGTCACGTCGATTTCTTCTGCGAGCAGGTCGTCAGCGTGCAAGGTGCGATCAAGGGCGGCACTGTCAAAGCCTATGTCGTATCCGGAAATAACCGCTCTCCGGCCGTTCCTGACGTTCCCTCAGCCAAGGACGTCGGCGCAAACGACTACCAGATCAATATCTGGAGCGCGATCTTCGCTCCGAAAGACACGCCGCAACCCATCGTCGACAAGCTCAACGACGCGCTCAACAAAACGCTCGATGATCCGGCCGTGGCCAAGCGCCTCCTCGAACTCGGCGGCACGGTGCCGGCCAAGGTGGATCGTGGTCCGGCGCATCTTGCCAGCCAGCTCAAGACTGATATCGCACGCTGGAATCCGATCCTGAAAGCAGCGGCGGAGAAGACCAACTGATGCTCAAGCGGAGCGACAACGAAAGCGCAGTGCGCGATCGCGCCCGCGCCGTCGCCAAGGCCGGTGGTATCGGACAGGCGTTGGCCAAGGGGCTACCGAAACTGATCGAATGCTCGCTGTCGGAAGCGCTGGTGCTCGGTCTGCTCAAGCAGGGCGTGCGCAAGTACTTCGCCATCTTCGGCCACGGGTCGACCGATCTCGGCAATGTGCTGCGTATCTACGATGAGGAGGGGGTAACCCGCACCATCAATTGCCGCAATGAGGTGGAGATGGCGCACGCCGCCACTGCGCTGCGTTGGCAATACGGCGAAGTCTCCGCGGTGGTGACGTCGATCGGTCCGGGCGCGATGCAGGCCTTTGCCGGTTCGCTGGCGGCCGCGTCAAACGGCGTCGGCGTCTATCACATCTATGGTGACGAGACGACTTTCGGCGAAGGCTACAACATGCAGCAGGTGCCGAAGGAAGAGCAGGGCCTGTTCGGCCGCATGACGGCGATCATGGGGCAGTCCTACGTGCTGCATACCCCGGAAGGGATCCGCGACGCATTGCGCCGTGGTGCGCTATGCGTGAACCATCCCTATCGAGCCGGGCCATTTTATCTGTTGCTGCCACTCAACACCCAGCCGGCGAAATTGACCATCAATCTCGCCGCGCTGCCGGACAGGCCTGAGCTGCCGAAGCTCGCGCCCGCCGACGAAAAGGCCATCGAACAAGCGGCCGCGATGATCGCAAAAGCGAGCAAGGTTGCGATCAAGGCAGGTGGCGGAACCCGCGGCCACGATGCTGCATTGCGGCGGCTGGCAGAAGCCGCGGGCGCGGCGGTGGTGCTCTCGCCCGGCTCGACCGGCGTGCTGCCCGATGCGCATGCGCAGAATATGCATGTCGGCGGTTCGAAAGGATCAATCAGCGGCAATTACGCAATGGCTGAGGCAGAACTGGTCATCGTGATTGGATCGCGCGCGGTCTGCCAAGCCGATTGCTCCGGCATCGGCTACAAAAGCGCGCGTGCCGTGATCAACATCAATGGCGATTTCGCCGATCTCACGCACTACAACAATACGACCGGCTTGCCGGGCGACATCGGCGCCGTGGCTGCCCGGCTGGCGGCAAAGCTGGAAGCGGCAGGCGCGTCAAAGAGCAAGAAAGACTGGCTCGAAACCTGTGCCGCCAAGAAAGCCGAATGGGCTACTTATAAGCGCAAACGCTTTGTGTGCGCGCCGCTGCACGATGAGGTGTGGCAGAAACCGGTGCTGCCTCAGCCGGCCGCTATTAAGGTTGTCGCTGATTTTGCCAAGCAAGTGGGCGCGGCTAAATTTTTTGACGCCGGCGACGTGCAGGCCAATGGTTTCCAGATCGTCGAAGACGATCGTACAGGCGACACGTTCACCGAGGCTGGCGCATCCTATATGGGTTTTGCCGCCAGCGCGCTGCTTGGCTCAGCGCTTGCCGACAAGCCTCGCTACGGCATTGCGTTTTGTGGCGATGGCTCTTTCATGATGAACCCGCAAATTCTGATCGATGCAGTTGAGCACGGCGTGCGTGGCATGATCGTGATTTTCGACAATCGCCGCATGGCGGCAATCACTGGCCTGCAACTTGCCCAGTACCAGGAGGAATTCCGGACCAATGACCGGGTCCCCGTCGACTATGTGCGCCTGGCATCGGCCGTTTCCGGCGTTCTTGCCGTGAGTGGCGGTGATAGCGTCGATGAGTTGCGCGCGGCTCTCAAGAAGGCTTACGCGCATAACGGTCTTTCTGTTGTTCATGTACCCGTCTATTACGGGCCCGACGAGCTTGGAGGCCTTGGCGCCTGGGGCGAGTGGAACGTCGGCAACTGGTGCGAGGACGTGCAAACCGCCTGGATCAAGCAGGATTTGTGACCGATCGCGCGCCCAATTCCAGGCCAAAATGCCGCGAATTTCGCGGTAAAGGAACGGATTTTCCGTCCAGCCGTTAATCTCGCGGCCAAGGCCGGCGCTGAAAGAGCGGCCGGTCGGCAATTTGGAGTTCCCGATGGAAAAGCCAAAAGGCTATATCGAAAAAGAGCGTGAGCGGATCGAGCACGACGAAGATAACGTCGTGGTCAATTCCGACGAAAGCTTTCCGGCGAGCGATCCGCCAAGCTGGACGCCCGTCCATGGCGTTGGTTCGGGCGAAACGAAGAGAAAAAAACCAACGGTGGATCGCTGACGCCGACTAGAATTTCATTTTCAGAAGCTTTTCGGCATTTCCGCAAAAGAGCTTGTGCTCATCGGCGGGCGCGAGGTTGAGCGCCTGTATCGACTTGATCGTTGGCGCGATCGGACCGAGCGGCGCGTCGGTAGCGAACACGACCTTATCGGCGCCGAAGAACTCCAGCCCGCAACGGATCGCATGCGAGCCACCGCCGAACATGGCGGTGTCGGCGAAGAAGTCGTGCAGATAGTCCATGTGCGGCCGCTTCAGCGATGGCAGGATGTTGGAGTAATCCTCGTCAGTGGTCCGCGCGCCGAGCACCTTTAGCCCGTTGCCTACGCGGCCGTCGTAATAGGGAATCATGCCGCCGAGATGGTGCGTGATGATGCGGAGGCTCGGATAGCGGTCGAATAGACCCGAAAACACCATGCGCAGCATCGCCACGGACGTCTCGTACGGCCAGTGGAAGCACCACCACATCTCGAAGCGAGATTTCTTCTCGGCGGGATAATCCGGCAGCGATGCGGTGCCAACCGGATGCAGCCAGATCGGCGCGCCGAGCTCGGCCATACAGGCGAAAATCGGTTCGAATTCCGGCTCGTCGAGCGGTCGGCCGGCGACGTTGGTGTAGATCAGTACACCCTTGGCGCCGAGATCTCTCACTGCCCGCCGCGCTTCCGCCACCGAGCCGTTGACGTCGGTCAGGCAAAGTGCGGCCGCAAAGGCCGGGAAGCGGTCCGGATATTTCCGACACAGCTCGGCCATGTCGTCGTTGGCGATGCGCGCCAGGTTTATTCCGACATCCGCCTTGGCAATATCCTCGATGGCCGGATTCGGCAGCGAGATCACCTGCCGATAGTCGCCGATCGCGTCCATATCGCGGAAGCGCGCGTCGAGATCGAATAGTTTGGTGATGCTGCGCAGGCGGGTGCCGATGTTGCCGGTCAACGGCGTGACCTTCAGCATCTCGTCGAAGAAACGCTGCGGAAAGATGTGGCAATAGATATCGATAATCGGACTCACGGTTTTCCTCCCGTTTCTTCTTTAAGAACCAGCCGCCGCTGCAACGGCAAAGCCTGCCAACCGAAGCGCTCCGCGATCAATCCCCACAAGCCTTTCGGCGCCCACAACATGACCACTATGGCCACCGCGCCCATCATCAACAAGTAGATGCTGCCGAGGTCAGCCAGCGTCTGGCGCAAGATGAAGAAGACGATGGTGCCGATGATGGGGCCTTCAACCCGGCCAATGCCGCCGATCACGGTGATGAAAATCACGAAGGCGGTCCAGTCATTGACGCTGAAGGCCGTGTCAGGCGAGATTCGCAGCTTCTGCAGGAAGATCAGCGCCCCGATCATCGCGGTCCCGAACGCGGTCAGGACATAGACAATGAGCTTAACGCGCGTGACATCAACGCCGTTGCTCTGGGCCGCCAGTTCGTTGTCGCGGATGGCGGTGAGCGCGAGGCCGTGGCGTGAACGCAGCAGGGCAAAGATGGCGGCCAGCACGAATGCGGTGAGACCGAGCGCCAGCCAGTAAATTTCGAATTCGCGAAACTGGCGGCTCGGCGCCATGGCGATCACGGCGGCGGCGGGCAGGCTGATGCCGGAGCCGCCACCCAGCACGGAGATTTGCGAGGCAAGCAAACGGAATACCTCCGCCACCACCCAGGTTCCGATTGCGAAATAGGCGCCGCGCAGGCGGAAAATCAGTGCTGCAACGGGGATGGCGACAATCGCAGCAATCGGTCCAGTAATTAGAATGGCTGCAATCGGGTGCATGTCCAGCATGATAACCAATGCGAACAGCAGATAGCCGCCGAGACCAACGAAAGCTTGCTGCCCGACTGAAACCAGGCCGGCGTATCCGGCGAGCAGATTCCATAAGCTTGCCAAAGCGACGAAGGTGAACATCTCGGCAAGCAGCCGCAGCGTTTGCCGGTCACTCCAAATAGGTGCGGCGGCCAAGACAATGAACGTCACGGTCAGCAGTGCGACGCCAATATGGCTCGATCGCGTGGCGTGCTCGACGCGGTTCATCCCGACACCTTTGGAAACAGACCCTGCGGACGCAATGCGAGGATCAACAGGAACACGATATGCCCGGCGAGCAGCTGCCAGCCCGGATCGATCTGTGCGCCGATTGCTTGTGAAACGCCTAGAATAATTCCGCCGGCCAGCGTTCCCCACATGCTGCCCAATCCGCCGATGATTACGGCTTCGAAGCCGAAGATCAGCCGCGCTGGCCCAATGGCAGGATCGAAATTGGCCCGCACCGCCAGGAACACCCCGGCAATGGCAACTATGGCCAGCGAGAGTGCCATGGCCATGGCGAAAACGTGGCGCGTATCGAGTCCCATGAGCTGCGCCACCGCCTGATCATCTGATGTCGCGCGGAACGCGCGGCCTAGCGCGGTGCGGTAAAACAAAACCTGCAAGCTCCAAACGACGATCACCGCGACAATGAATTGTATGAACGGCAGAAGGCCGACCCGAACTCCTTGCACCAGTTGGACAGTCTGGACCTCCAACGCGCCGGCTTGGAGTTTGCGGCTGTCGGCGGTGAACAACTCTAAAAGGCCGTTCTGAATGATGATGGACAAACCAAAGGTTACGAGCAGCGGGGGCAAGAGATCATCGCCAAGCGTTCGGTTGAGCAGCCCTCGCTGCAGCGCATAGCCGATGAGCGCCATAATCGGCACGACCAGCAGCAGGGAGGTGAGGGGGTCGACGCCGAGTGCTTGCGTCACCAGCAACGATACATACGCAGCGAGCACGATCAGATCGCCATGCGCGATATTTACCAGGCGCATCACGCCGAAAATGAGCGACAGACCGGCCGCGAACATGGCGTAAAGCCCGCCGATGAGCACGCCTTGCAGGATGACATTGAGCCACTGCATCGACGTCACACTCCAAAATAAGCGGCCGAAATACGCTCGCGCGTAAGCGCATGTGCCGCGTCCTGCAGCGCGACGCGGCCTTCCTGCAGACAATAGACGTGGCTTGCGGCTTTGAGCGCCTGCACGATGTCCTGCTCGACGATGATCAGAGACAAGCCTTCGCCGATAATCGCTGGCAGCCGCGAATAGATATCACGCACGACAATGGGCGCGAGACCAAGGCTGATCTCGTCACAGAGCAGTAATCGTGGGTTCGACATCAACGCGCGGCTGATCGCCGCCATTTGCTGCTGGCCGCCGGAAAGGGCGGTGGCGGAGAGGTGACGGCGTTCGGCCAGCACGGGGAACAGGTCGTAGATGCGAGCGAGCGTCCATGGTCCAGGTCGTTTCGACTGGCCGCCGATCAGCAGGTTTTCTTCGACAGTGAGAGAAGGGAAAAGGCGACGGCCCTCCGGTACCAGTGCGATCCCTCGCTTGACCGCCTCAAAGGCCGCGGCGCGCGTGATCGCCGCACCATCGAGCAAGATTTCGCCGTGGCGAGCATGCATCATCCCGACGATGCTTTTGAGAAGTGTGCTTTTGCCAGCACCATTGGCCCCGATGACGGCGATAACCTGGCCGACCTCGACGCGCAGGGACACGCCGAACAAGGCCTGGAAATCGCCGTAGAAGGCGTCGATGCCGCGCACCTCGAGCAAGGGGTCAGGCATCGGCCTCGATCCCCATATAAATCTCGGCCACCTGCGGGCTGCGGATCACTGTATGTGGATCGCCGTGAGCTATGAATTTGCCGCCGTGCAACACCAGCAGGCGGTCTATGCTGGCGAGCAGGGCGTGGACCACGTGTTCAATCCAGATGATCGAAACGCCACTGGCGCGTACGTCTTTGATGAGTGTGACGAGCGCGCCACATTCATGCTCGGTCAGTCCGCCTGCGACTTCGTCGAGCAGCAGCACGCGCGGCTTGGTCGCCAGCGCGCGCGCGAGCTCAAGCCGCTTGCGATCGAGCAGAGTCAGACCCCCGGCCCGTTTATTGGCTTTTTCGGCCAGTCCGCAGCGTGCAAGCAGATCGCCGCAACGTTCGTAGACAGCGCGTTCGCGCTCGCCGGTACCGAAGGCCGCGGCGACCACCACGTTCTCGAATACGGTCATGCCGGAAAACGGCTGCGGAATCTGGAATGACCGGCCGATGCCCATGCGGCAACGGTGTTCCGGCGCCACGCGCGTGACGTCTTCTCCGGCAAGCAATACGCGCCCCCCGTCTGGGGCAAGCGTACCGGTGGCAATTCCGAACAGACTGGTCTTGCCGGCGCCGTTGGGCCCGATGATACCCAGCGCTTCGCCTTCGCTCAGCGCGAGGTCGATGCCGTCGGCGACGACGACCGCGCCGAAGCGTTTCGAGATATTCTCCAGCGCGAGGATCGGAGCCATGGAATGGCGT
Organism: uncultured Alphaproteobacteria bacterium; assembly: GCA_963810125.1. Taxonomy (GTDB): domain Bacteria; phylum Pseudomonadota; class Alphaproteobacteria; order Rhizobiales; family Xanthobacteraceae; genus Pseudolabrys. The sequence goes on along the minus strand of CAWEMK010000002.1, from coordinate 450,992 downwards.
CAGGTGATCGGCTGCAGCTTCCCTCCGACCGGGATGTTTGGCGCAGTCTTGTTTTCGGCGATGACCAGATCGAACTTGCCGTTCTTGCGCTGCCACTGCCCGGCGACGAGCGCTGTCTTGGTGACATTTTTCACCGGTTGCCCCGTCCACTGGATCTTGCCGACAATGGACTCGTAGTTGGTCGCCACAATCGACTCCAGGATCGACTTTGGATCGCTCGGGTTCTTGGCGCGCTTGAGGACGTCGATCGCCACTTCAAACAATGCGTGCTGGAAGCCGATCGGCTGCGTCCAGGGCCTGTTGGTCGCCTTGGTATAGGCGTCGGTAAGTTGCTGGCAGCTTTGGCCGGTGAGACCTGATTTGAACGGATGATTGGGTGTCCACCAGATCTCGCTGGTCAGGCCGTTGCCGCGTTCGCCCAGTGAATCGATCACGGACGGAAACAGCAACGCCTTGCCGATGGTGACAATCTTCGGCTTGAAGCCCTGCTGTGCCGCCTGCGACCAGAAAGTTGCGAAGTCGGGCGGGATCATGTTGCCGGTGACAATCTCGGCGCCCGCTGCCTTGAATGCGGAAATCTGCGACGTGAAGTCGTTGTTCATCAGCTGATAGCGGCCGGGGTCGAGCAGCTTGTAGCCGGCAGCGGCCAACGCTGGCGGCAGGCCGAGCTTGGGGTCGCCCCAGGCATTGCCGTCGGCGTCATTGGGGAACAGTCCGCCGACGACTTTGTTGGTCGGCAGCGTGTCCCATAGCGCCAGGAACGAGCCGATCACGTCCTCAAGCCCCCAGAAGAAATGATAGGTCCAGGTGAAGCCCTTCTTCGGGTCGCCTTTGCGGCCGAAAAAGTAAGGCTGCCACGGGCAGTTGGTGGTGATGCAGGGTACCTCGTTGACCTCGGCCTGATCGGACACCGGATTGGTCGTGTCAGGCGTGGCTGAGCCGACGATCAGGTTGACCTTGTCGCCAAGGATCAGTTCGGACGCGACCTCTGCCGCGCGGCTGCCGCTCGACTGACTGTCCTTCGAGATGATCTCGACCTTGTAGGTCTTGCCGCCGTTGGAAAGACCCTGGCTCAGGATGCCGCGCACCTGTTCGAGGATAAAGGTATCGGCTTCACCGAAGCCGGCGAGGGGGCCGGTCTTCGGGCTAACATGACCAATCTTGATGACCTGTGACTGCGCTTCCGCCGGCAGCGCACGGAGAACGGCGGGAGCTGCAATTGCGCCGAGCCCGGATTTGACGAGCGTGCGGCGCGAGATTGTCGAACGGTCGGTCATGATCTCCTCCCTTGTGGCGCCGGTCAGGTGTCCTGGGCGCGCGCTTTTTTGAGATGCTGCAATACTTTCGAGCGTAAGGCCGCTTGCTGTTCCGGGCTCCATTTGCGGAAGCCTTCTCCCGATTTGAAGCCAAGCTTTCCGTCTTGCACCAGTTTTTCGAGATAGGGCGAAGGGCGAGGCCGGCTGTCGATGTCCGGCAACACTGTCTTGTGAATTGCCAGTGTCAAATCGGTGCCAACCATGTCGGCGTTTTCCAGCGGGCCGAGCACCGCGAGCCTGCGGCCGAACGCGGCCTTGATCACATTGTCCACGGTCTCAGCGTCGCAAATGCCTTGCTCGACCAGCGCGACCGCCTCGCGCCATAGCGCATGTTGCAACCGGTTGCCGATGAAGCCAGGCACATCCTTCTTCACATGCGCGGGCTTTTTGCCTGCGGCGGCGTGCAGCTTCATGGTGAAGTCGATCGCCTGTGGTGTGGTCCATTGCGTCTCGATCACTTCGACTAGCGGGACGAGATATGGCGGATTCCACCAATGGGTGCCGAGCGCGCGTTCGCGCTTCTGCAGTCCCTGCATGATCGAGGTGATTGGAATGACTGACGTATTGCTGGCGAGGATGGCATCAGACCTTACGTGCTTTTCGATCTCGCCGAACAATTTTTGCTTGAGTGGCAGGTCCTCCAGGACAGCTTCGACGACGTAGTCGGCATCACGCACGGCCTTGGCGAGGTCGGCTTCTGGCCGGACGCGTTCTACCGCGCTCTGGTCATCGCCGAGATCTTTCAGGTTGGTGAGGATGCGCGCCTTGGCGGTGTCGAGATTGCCTTGTACCGAGTCGTAAATCGTCACGTCATGGCCGGCGAGCGCGAACACCTGGGCGATGCCGTGGCCCATCAGGCCGGCGCCGATCACCGCAATACGCGCTTTCGCCATTGTCAGCCCGCCGTATAGCCACCGTCAGCGTACAGAATGTGACCCGTGTAGAAGTCCGACGCCTTCGACGCGAGAAACAGGAGCGGTCCCGCCAGGTCTTCCGGCTCACCCAGGCGCCCCTTCGGCACGCGGGCGAGGAATCCCTTGCGGACTGTCTGCGCGCGCTCCGTATCCTCGTACATCCAGGCGGTCAGCGGTGAGCGGAAAACAGTCGGGCCCAGCGCATTCACTGTGATGCCGGTCTCACCCCATTCGCAGCCCAAAGCTTTTGTGATGCCGTCGACCGCAGATTTTGACGCGCAATAGGCGCTGTAGCCGGCCGGGTGGCCGAGCAGTCCGCGTGCAGACGATGTAAGGATCACTTTGCCGCCGCTACCTTGCTTGAGCATTTGCTTGCCGGCCGCGCGCGCCATCAACCACGACTGATTGACGTTAGCGTCCATCACGTCGAGGAAGTCCTCCACTTTCTGGTCGACGATCTTCGATACTTTATTGAGGCCGGAGGCGACCACCAGGATGTCGACGCGGCCAAATTTGTCGACCGCGGCCTTGATAATTTTATCGCAGTTATCTTCCGAGCTCGGCCGCAGTGCGACGATCTCGGTCTTGCCGCCGAGCTTCTCGCATTCAGCAGCAACTTTCTTCAACTCATCGAGCTTGTTCGCGGCCAGTACGACATTGGCGCCGGCGCCGGCAAATGTCTTTGCGGCCAGTGCGCCAAAGGCACCCGACGCGCCCGTGATAACGGCCGTCTTGCCCCTGATATCAAACAGGCCAAGTGGATTTTTCAGGAAGGCTTCGGACATCGGACGCTCCTCAAAACTTTCCTCTCTGTCATGGCCGGGCTTGTCCCGGCCATCTCGCTTAGGAAGGCATTGCTCTTCTGATCGAGATCACCGGGTCAAGCCCGGTGATGACGGGCCAAGAGGCCCGTCACTTTGGCGGCATCGCCACCGCGACCACGATGGAGCACACCTCATTGCCGCGATTGATGATCTCGCGTGTTTCATTCGGCTCGATCACGCAAGAGTCGTTGGCCTTGAGGACCGTCTCCTTGCCGTTGACGATCACAGTCAATTCGCCGCGCAGCACGAAATAGACTTTCTCCGGCGGCGAGGCGTCGGGACCTGCGCCGCCCCCCGGCAGGAAGTGTGAATAGCCGAACACAAGGCCCTTGGTGCCGCCAGCCTCCGCGCCAAACAGGCGCAGCGAGCTGTAGTTACGGTGATTGGGCGCCTCGTAGGGTTTGGCGTCCGCGAAACGTTTTACGTGCATCAGAATCTGCTCCCCTTCTCGATACGGAATTTCTGTTTGGGGTCGAGGATGGCGACCAGGCGCACGATGCAGCCATCGCCGCGGTCCCAATTCCAAGGGAAATAAGCGAAAGTGACGCGTTTTCCGGTGACCTTGTCGATGTCGCCGCCGACGTTCTCGATCCCCATGATTCCGTTCTTGAACAAAATACGGTGCACCGGTTCCCATTCCGGGAAATCATCCTTCCAGTCACGCCCGCCCGACCACTCGCGATATTCCTCGGCCAGATGCGGGTGCAAAGGGCCATTGCGCTGCGGGCCGATCGCGGTCGCGAGTGGGTGATCATTGGCCTGTGTGTCGTGGCCGACCACCTTTACCTTTTTCTTGACGAACCATTCTCCCGCTGACGGCACGAAACCGGGCGCGCGGCAGAAATAGTCTTCGCTGTCCTCGTAAAACTTGTGCCAGCCGGTGTTGATGATCACCACGTCGCGCGGCCGCACGATTTTTCCGCAAGCTTTTTCGAGATCGTCGCCGGTGATCGGCTCCCACTTGTTCTTCGGAATCGAAACTACGATGCCGGAGCCGAAGAAATGCGGCAGCGGCACTTCGTCGATGAAGGGCGTTCCCTGGATGACGTGCGCCGGCGCGTCGATATGCGTGGTGTTGTGCATCGACGTGGTGATGCGCTGCGACAGCACGCCCGACTTCGCCATGTAGTGAATGCGCTCGATCTTCACATCCTCGAAATAGGGCCAGTTCGGGGATTGATAGCCGAAACGATGAGACAGGTTATAGAACTCCAGCCCCATGCTGTTCTTGAGATTTTCTTCAAACATCACGCCGCGAATTCGTTTGGCCACGGCATCCTCCCTTTACGTTTGTTCGTTTGTGGTTTTCGTTTCGCTCGCCACCGCTAGGCGGCGGCGGAATTCATATGGTTCTCCAGTGCATTCTTGGTGGCGACCAGGCGCTCCGCAATCAGTGCCTGCCGGTTGGCGAAGCGTTGGCTGGGCACCGGCACGGAAATAGCGACAGCGTTGCCGAGCGGATCATGGAGGGCGACGCCGACGGCACAGACGCCAAGAGTGTGTTCTTCACGATCGTACGCAACACCGTGCCGGCGCGCCGGCTTGAGTTCGGCGAGCAGTGCATCCAGGCGTGTGAGGGTCTTCGGCGTGCGCGGCTCGTAAGTCCGCCCGATCAGCGCTTCCACTGCGGAATCAGCCAGCTGCGCCAGGTAGGCCTTGCCGTTGGCGGTGCAATACAGCGGAAACGTATCGCCGACTGCCGACACCGCGCGCAGGCGCTGCGACCCTATGACCTGATCGATAAAGACCAGATGGTCTTTCTTGACGGTCGAGAGGTCGACGGTTTCATGAAGTTCTTCTGAAAGCCGTTCCAGAAACGGCCGCGCCTGCGAAATGAAGTCGCTACGCACTGACGCAGCTAGCCGCAAAATTGTCGGCCCAAGCCGCACGCGTCCGTTCGGCGTTGCCGCAATCACGAGCTTCTCGGTCTCGAGGGCGGCGACGATGCGCTGAACGGTTGAGCGCGCCAGGTTCACACGTTGGGCAATTTGGCCGAGGCTTAGCCCCGCATTCTCGTCCTCGAGCGCGCGCAGAATGGTGGCCGCACGCGCGATCACCTGCACCTGGCTCTTGTCATTGGTGACGAGACGATTCATCACGCACTCCACCCACCCGGAACCGGCGGTCTTTTGCCGCCTTGCATCGTGGGACACGTTAGCCCAAAATCCGATACAGCTGAAAGAGAAAAATTGAACGGCGGCTAAGGGCCGCGGCTGGTTTTGGGGAAACGCAATGGTCAAGAAAATCGCACTGGAAGAGCACTTTCTGGATCCCGCCACCGAGCCTTACTGGCGTCCGACCATGGTCGACGTCGCGCCGGCCAAGACGGCCCAACTCTACGCAAGCCTGACTGATTTCGGCGAACAGCGGCTGGCGATGATGGACAAGACCGGCATCGCCAAGGCCGTGCTGGCCATCGCCGGCCCTGGCGTGCAGGTCGAGCCCGACACCGCGACCGCTATCCGCAACGCGCGCGCTTCCAACGAATTCCTCGCCAAGGAAGTGCAGAAGCGTCCGGACCGTTATTCCGGCTTTGCACATCTGGCCATGCAGGATGCGAAAGCCGCTGCCGATGAGCTCGAGCGCTGCGTGCGCGAGCTCAAATTCTGTGGCGCCATGATTAATGGCCACACCAACGGAAAATATCTCGACGACCGCTCCTACGATCCGTTCTGGGAGCGCGCTGCCGCGCTCGGTACGGTGATTTATCTGCATCCTGCCGATCCGGTGGCGCCGTTGCCCGCGCTCGCCGGTTACAATGTGCTGGCGCGGCCGATGTGGGGCTGGGGCGTGGAAACCGGCTCGCACGCGCTGCGCATCATCTGCGGCGGCGTCTTTCACCGTTATCCGAAGGCCAAGCTCGTGCTCGGCCATCTCGGCGAAACACTGCCGTTCCAGCTCTGGCGCTTCGATAGCCGCTCGGCGCCCTATGGCTGGAATCTGCCGAAGCCGCCGTCGCAATATCTCAAAGAGAACGTCTGGGTGACGACCTCGGGCATGTACGATCTGCCGCCGGTACTTTGCTCGGTCGATGCACTGGGCCGCGATCGCGTGATGTTCTCGGCCGATTTTCCGTTCGACTGGCCCGGCTGCGAATTCCTCGACACCGTGCCGCTCGACGAAGGCTTGCGCGCGGATATCGCATACAACAACGCGGCGAAGTTGTTGGGACTCTAGATTGTTATGCGCGGGCTCGTCCCGCGCATCTCGCTTAGTTGGGCAAGGCCGTACAATCCCAAGCGAGATGGCCGGGACAAAGGCGAGCGGAGCGAAGCCGTTCTTCGAACGGCTATGCCCGGCCATGACGCCTGCGGCGTCATTTCGCGTCGATCACCCGCACCGGCTTGCCGTCGAGAAACGCACGGATGTCTTCGACAACATCGGGAAAATATTTCCGGTAATTCTGCTCGGCAACGTAACCGAGGTGCGGCGTAATGACGGCATTGTCCATCTTGCGGAACGGGTGATCGAGCGGCAGCGGTTCGACGTCGAACACATCGAGGCCCGCGCCGGCAATTGTTTTGTTCTGCAGCGCCGCGATCAGCGCTTTTTCGTCGACGATCGGCCCGCGTGAGGTGTTGATCAGATAGGCGCTCTTCTTCATCAGGCCGAGCTCTTTCGCGCCGACCAGGCCGCGCGAGCGGTCGCTCAGCACGACGTGGATGGTGATGAAATCGGCGTTGCGAAACAGATCCTCCTTGGAAACCAGTTCGGCGCCTCCGGCTTGCGCCTTCTCCGCCGTCAGGTTCTGGCTCCAGGCGATGGTCTTCATGCCGAAGGCCTTGCCGACCGTCGCCGAACGTTGGCCGAGTTTGCCAAGTCCGAGAATGCCGAGCGTCTGCCCTTCAAGGTCGCGGCCGATCGTCACCTGCCAGGACTCGCCGGCCTTGAGCCGGGCGTTTTCAAAGCCAATGCGACGGGTGAGTTCCAGCATCAGGCCGAAGGCGATGCCGGTGGTCGGACTGCCGGTGGCGCCGGTGCCGCAGACGGTGACGCCGCGCTCGGCGCAGGCTTTGACGTCGAACGAATTGTTGCGGGCGCCGGTAGTGATCAGAAGTTTCAGGTCGGGTAGCGCCTCGACCACCTTGCGCGGGAAGGGGGTGCGCTCGCGCATCCCGACCACGATCGCGAAGCCCTGGAGGGCCTTGATGGCCTCGTCTTGGCTCGCAAACGGCTTGTTGAAGACCTTGATCTCGACGTCCTTGCTGATCGTCGACCAGTCGGCGAACTGCATCGCCACGTTCTGATAGTCGTCGAGAATTGCCGCCCGAACCATGCGCACGCACTCCTAAACCGACCCGGGCCATTCCGGGCGGCGTCAATTTAGGGCGGGCAAACCGAAAAGATAGGGGGGTGTCAGACCGGCGGCTGGCCGTGCAAGTTGCCGTATTTGGCGCGCCAGGCTGGGCCGGGGCCGCGCATGTAGTGCAATTCGGGGCGGTAGGGGCGGATCACGTCGCGGGTCAGTTCACGCCACAGACCGGCGAAGACGTTGCCGATCACCGTGAACGGGCGGGGTAGCAAGGCAAAAGCGGAACCCGAAATAGCCAATATGGCTCGACCCATCACGCAACTCCCACACCGACCAGGCGGGCCGGGTCGGCCCGCATATCCCTTGGTCGCCCCGTCCGGCGCCCAGGTTCATGGCGTGTGATGATGGCGCTGAAGCGGTTAAAAACAGGTACCCGAAAGGTATACTGACGGCATTTCTCCGATCAGCCTTTCCAGAGGTTTACTGCAATCGCAGACCCAGACATGGGGGTGGTGCGCTTGCTCTTTACGGTCCCCGCCGTTACATCAGCCACGCATTTCCCGACAAAGCGTGCGGCGGTTTTCTTGATCGATTGCGCGTGGGTGTGGCGCGCGCGGGCGGATTCGGCGCGGAGCAGGGGTTTCAGAGGTCAATGAACGGTCGTCAATTCATCTATCATATGCAGGGTCTGACCAAGACCTTTCCGCCGTCCAAGAAGGTGCTGGATGACATCCATCTGTCCTTCTATCCGGACGCCAAGATCGGCGTGCTCGGCGTCAACGGGTCCGGCAAATCCACACTGCTGCGCATCATGGCCGGCATCGACACGGATTTCACCGGCGAGGGCTGGGTCGCCGAAGGCGCGCGTGTCGGCTACCTCGAGCAGGAGCCGCAGCTCGATCCCAAGAAAACCGTGCGCGAAAACGTGATGGAGGGCGTCGCCGCCAAGAAGGCGCTGCTCGACCGTTACAACGAGATCGCGTCCAACTATTCGGACGAGACCGCCGACGAGATGGCCAAGCTCCAGGACCAGATCGACTCGAAGAATCTTTGGGACCTCGACAGCCAGGTCGATCTGGCGATGGACGCGCTGCGCTGTCCGCCCGACGACGCCGAGGTAACCAAGCTCTCCGGCGGCGAGAAGCGTCGCGTTGCGCTGTGCAAGCTGCTGCTCGACCAGCCCGATCTGCTGCTGCTCGACGAACCGACCAACCATCTCGACGCTGAGAGCGTCAACTGGCTGGAAGGCCATCTGCGCAATTATCCGGGCGCCATCCTGATCGTCACCCACGACCGCTACTTCCTCGACAACGTCACCAGCTGGATTCTCGAACTCGACCACGGCCGCGGCATCCCGTACGAGGGCAACTACACTTCGTGGCTGCATCAGAAGCAGAAGCGTCTCGAGCAGGAAAGCCGCGAGGATGAAGCGCGCCAACGGACGTTGCAGCGCGAGAGCGAGTGGATTTTATCCTCGCCGAAGGCGCGGCAGGCCAAATCGAAAGCGCGCTACCAGCGCTATGAGGACTTGCTCAAGATCGCCAATGCCAAGCAGAACACGGTGGCGCAGATCACGATTCCGGTGGCCGAACGGCTGGGCCAAAACGTTGTCGATTTTGACCACCTGACCAAGGGCTTTGGCGACAATCTGTTGATCGACGACCTCACCTTCAAATTGCCGCCCGGCGGTATTGTCGGCGTGATCGGTCCGAACGGCGCCGGCAAAACCACGCTGTTCCGCATGATCACGGGCCAGGAAAAACCGGACAAAGGCACCATCAAGATCGGCGAGTCCGTCCATCTCGGTTATGTCGACCAGTCGCGCGACAGTCTCGACGGCAAGAAGACCGTGTGGGAGGAAATCTCCGAAGGCAACGACATCATTTTGCTCGGCAAGAAGGAAATGAATTCGCGCGCTTATTGCGCCTCGTTCAATTTCAAGGGCGCCGACCAGCAAAAGAAAGTCGGCACGCTTTCGGGCGGCGAGCGCAACCGCGTGCATCTCGCCAAGATGCTGCGCTCCGGTGCCAATCTGTTGCTGCTCGACGAGCCGACCAACGACCTCGATGTCGATACGTTGCGGGCGCTGGAAGAGGCGCTGGAGGATTTTGCCGGCTGCGCAGTTATCATCAGCCACGATCGCTGGTTCCTCGACCGCATCGCCACGCATATCCTCTCGTTCGAGGGTGACAGCCACCTGGAATGGTTCGAGGGCAACTTCCAGGATTACGAAGCCGACAAGATGCGGCGGCTGGGGCAGGACTCAATCATTCCGCATCGGTTGAAGTATAAGAAGTTTGCGCGCTAGGCGGTATTAGCCCAAGGCTGCGGGGTGGCTCGTGGGCGGCTGAGCCTTTATTCTCTGCCGGTATTGCCGCAGGGATACGCCATGAACAAGCCGCTCCGCACTCCGGAAAAGCCGTTTCGTCTCGAAGAAACGACGATCGATGAACTGCATGCGGCGATCAGGGCCGGCGAGACCACCTGCGTCGGCATCGTGCGCCATTACCTCACGCGGGTGCGCGCATTCAATGGCACCTCCAATTTGCTGGTCACTAAAGACGGCGAGGCGGTTGCTGACACCAAAGGCGCGGTGCGCGGCGGGGCGCCGCTGCATTTTCCCGCCGAAACCGTGAAAGCGTCGGCGCTGCTGCCCGATCTCGACAAATACAAAGGTCCGCCGCTCGAATTCGGCCGCATGGAGACGACCGCCTCCGATCCGGATGTCGTGCAGCAGTTCGGCATGACCGTCGGCAAGCCGGACGCCGGTCAGGTGAATGCGCTAGCGACCCTCAACATTCGCGGCGAACGTTCAGTCACCTGCCGCGGTGATTTCGACCGGCACCCGTCGCTCGGCCCGCTGCCGAAAGGCGCGCCGCCGGTCTGCGAATATTTTCGTCATTTGCCCGATGCGCTCGAGCGCGCGGCCGAGCTCGACGCCCAATACGGCCGCAATCCCGATCTCGAAAAAATGCCGATGTACGGTGTGGTGTTCTCGTTCAAGGATCCGTTCGACACCAAGGACATGCGTTCGACCGGCGGCGGCGATGCGCGCTACGACATCGATTTTCCCGCGCGCGACCACCTGCTGGTCGAGCAACTCCGCAACAAGGGCGCAATCATTTTCGCCAAGGCCGCGAACACCGAATACAACGGCCGGCCGGATGATCCGGGCGGACGCCACAAGCCCGAAAAAGTGTTGCCGTCGACGCTCGGCTATCAGCGCAGCACCTGGGGCGGCAACCCGTCGAACCCCTACGACACCACGCGCGCCGCTTCGCTGGGCTCAAGTTCCGGTTCTGGCGTCTCGGTCTCAACCAACATGGTGATGTGCAGCCTGGGCGAAGAAACGCGCGCCTCCTGCCGCGGTCCGGCGAACCACAACGCGGTGGCGCTGATCCTGCCGCACAAGGCCTTGCTCGGTTTCGATGGCGGAGCCATTGGCGCGGATATTTATGTCGACCGCTCCGGCATCCTGGCGCGCACTATCGGTGATTGTGCGAAGGTGCTCGATGCGTTGAAGGACCCGGTCGAAGGCTACTACGACCCGCGCGATCCGTTCACCGCGGTGCCGCGTTCGTCCGTTTTGGTCACGCAATATGCCAGCCACGCGCAGACGGCCGGCGCCGCAGGTTCGTTGAAAGGCATACGCATTGGCGTCATCCGCGAGTTGATGGTCGCGCGTCCTGGCTTGATGACGGAAGTGCCGATCGTCACCGCGGCGGCCGCGGAGATCAAGACAGTGCTCGGCGGCAAGCTCGGCGCGACTTTGGTCGAGTTGTCCGATCCACTGTGGAAAAAAGATGCCGATGTCGAGCAGATGAAAGTCGATCACCGGACCGCGCTGGCGCGGCTGGTGCCGGTGTTCATGCCAGACATTCTTTACCGCCTGACGCCGGACGGGCAGCCGGTCTTCAAGGAATTCGCGGCCGCCATCGTGCCGACCGAGTTCGAGCCAGGAAAAATTTTCGGCAGTGGCCCGATGAAGCCGATCGACTACATGCTGGAGCTTTCGGAAGGCCGCATCGCGCCGCCGTCGAACCTCGATCTCGGCACGGTGCAGCATCAGGCGCCGCAAATGGCCTTCCGCTTCCATATCAACCAGTATCTGTCGCGCCGCGCCGCCGACTGGAAGGCGAAGGGATTCACCGAAACCCTGGTCGATTTTACCGCGCTCAATGCCCGCTCGAAATTCTGGGGCGACGACCAGCGGGCAAGTTTCCTGAATTGGGATGATGTCACCGACATGCGCAACCCGCCCGGCGAACGGCAAAGCGTCAACGAGCGCATCATGCTGCGCGAGCTGCTGCGCCGCGCCGACATGATGGTGATGCTGGAAAATCATCTCGACGTGCTGGTGCGGCTGCACACGCCGTGGCCGCCGGGCAAGATTGGCGGTGCCGGGCAGGGCCTGCGAAATAATCTGACGCTGGAGTTGCTGAGCGGCCCGAATGCCGGCCTGACCGAAGTGCTGATCCCGGCGGGTTTTGTAACAACGGCCTACGACCCGATTTACCAGCTCAGCCCCGACGGCACGCGCTACCTGCACATTCCCTCCAATGAGCCGACCAGGCTTGCTGAGCCGGGCCTGCCGTTTTCGCTGGTGTTCCGCGCCGAGCCGGGCAAGGAAGATGTCCTGCTGCATGTCGCCTCGGCCTATGAAGCGGCATCAAAGCGCCGGATCCCGCCGCCCGCCTTCGGTCCGCTGCCGGTGGAACAGAGCGGGACGAGCGTGCTGGCATGATCCATCGCGTCACCATCGCTGTAGCGTGCCTGTTGCTTCTGACATTTTCCGCGCATGCCGCCGACGTCGCATTTCACCAATGGCTGCAAACGCAATGGCCCGCGGCCCAGGCGCTCGGCGTGTCGCGCGCCACTTTCGATACCGCGACGCGCGGGCTGGAACCCGATCTGTCGCTCCCCGATCTCGCCATTCCGGGCCGGCCCGAACAACAGCCGCAGCAGCCGGAATTCGTGCAGACGCCGGGGCAATATCTGCGCGAGGCCACATTCGATCGGCTGGCCACGCGCGGCAAACAGCTCGCCGTGCAATATCGCGACACGCTCGCGCGCATCGAGCGGGACATTGGCGTGCCCGGCAACGTGGTGCTCGCGATCTGGGCGCGCGAGACCGACTATGGCGGATACCAGTTGCCGCTCGACGCGATCCGCACGCTGGCAACACAGGGTTATACCGGCAAGCGCAAGGAGTTTTTCCAGAACGAATTCGTGCACGCGCTGAAGATGCTGCAGGACGGCGTGCCGCGCGCCGACATGCGTTCGTCCTGGGGCGGGGCGCTGGGATTGACGCAGTTCCTGCCCTCGGAGTTTTACAAATATGCAGTCGACTTCGACGGCGATGGGCGCGCCGACATCTGGCATTCGGTGCCGGACGCGCTGGCCTCGGCGGCCAAACAGCTTGCCGGCAAAGGCTGGCGGCGCGGCGAGCCCTGGGCGATCGAGGTGCGCGCCCCGGCCGGAGCCGATTGCAGCATTGGCGTTCCCGACGTGACGATGCCGGTCGGCGAATGGCTCAAGCGCGGGTTCGTTCCCTCATTTGGCCGCAAGCTTTCGGCCTGTCGAGCTCGCGCTCCCGGCCTCATTGCTGCAGCCGGAGGGCAGCTATGGTCCGTCGTTCCTCGCGCCGAAGAATTATTTCGTGCTCAAGGATTACAATTTCTCGGATCTCTATGTGCTGTTCGTCGGCCACCTGAGTGACCGCATTGCCGGCGGCAGGCCGTTCGAGACGCCGTGGAGCAAGAACGCGCAACTCAAGACCACCGAAGTCGAGACGATGCAGAAACGGCTGACGGCGCTCGGGCTCTACAAGGACAAGATCGACGGCAAGGCGGGCATGCTGACGCGCGCCGCGCTCGGCGCGTATCAAAAGAAGAGCGGGTTGAAGGTCGACTGCTGGCCAACCGCCGCCGTGCTTGAACACATGCGGCGGTAGTTTTTGTCATCGCCGGGCTTGTCACCGCAAGTCGGGTGTACCCGACTTGCGACGCTTATTGAATTTGCGGAAGTCGGGCGAGCCCGACTTCCGATGTGATCCCGCTTAGGCTGGCATAACGCGTCCCTAAGCGAGATGGCCGGGACAAAGGCGCGCGAAGCGACGCCGTTCTTCGAACGGCTATGCCCGGCCATGACGAAGAAATCGGTTTTGCGCGCAGCCAGTTCGAATCTAATCGCAGACCTGGACGCGGCGCATCCGGTAGGCGTAGCCGTCCCACACCTGCTGGCGTTCGGTATGGCAGACCGGGCCATCGCCATAGCCCGGCGGCTCGGCGTAGGCGGGTGGCGGCGCCGCGTAGACCGGTGCCGGCTCGACATATCTCGGTCCGCTGTTCGCAATCGCCGAGCCGATGATGGCGCCGGCGGCCAGCCCGCCGACCACGCCGGCGGCAACGCCGCAGCCGTTGCAATTCGCTTGTGCTGAAGACGGCAACGCCGCGGCCAGTGTGACGGCCGCGGCGAGCGCAACAAAGGTCTTGTTCATGGGCGTCCTCTCGAGCCGATTGGATTCGGCGCGATCATCCACCCAAAGTCGTTACGCGATCTTTAAGGGCAGATGAAGCGCGGCTTGCTCCAGCCGACGAAGTTGCCGTAGCCGTCACGCAGCGGCCGGCGAGCCCAATAACCGCCGGGGCAGCCGGCTGGGTAGGGGGCGCCATAGCCTTCATAGACCACATACCCCGGCTCCGGGCCGTAGTAGCGGGGTCCGCTGTTGGCGATCGCGCCGCCAATGATTGCGCCGCCAATGACGCCCGCAGCGATACCGGCACCGACGCCACAACCATAACAACGCGCATCAGCGGTGGTCGGCGCACTCATGGTACCGACCGCCAGTGTGGCGGCCGTCGCGAGCGCGAAAACGGTCTTCTTCATGGGGTATTTCCTCCAGATCGAGGTCGGACAAGGCCCGACCACTAGCGGTGAAGTTTAAGCCAAACCTGTCCCCGTGCCGAGAAGAGACGGTTCCAATATGTCGGAAATTTGTTGAGCGCCGGCCCGCCCCTCTTTTCCGAAAAGGCCCGGACACGTTGCCGAATCCGGGCCTTTTTTCTCACTTTATTACGCGGCTTACATTATTTGGCTAGGTCTTAGTCGCAGCTTTAGTCGCAGACTCGCACGCGCGTGAAGCGCCAGCCCCAGCCATCCCAGACTCGCTGGCGGGTCCAGTAGCAGCCGCCGCCGTAATAGACAGGGGCAGGGCCGTAATAACCGGGGCCGTAACCGTAGTACGGTCCGTGGACGGCCGAGCCGATGATGGCTCCGGCTGCGAGACCCCCGATGATCCCGGCGGCAATCGCGCCGCCACGGGCCTCGGCAGGTTGCGGCGTTGCGATGGCCGCGAGTCCAAGGGTCGCGGCGGCCGCGAGAGCAGTCAGGGTTTTGGTCTTGTTGAACATGGCGCACCTTCCTCTGGTTCGCTGAGATCGTAAGCATTCAACGATCGGCTTTTTCGTTTCCTGCGTTCGTGTGCTCAGCAACAACAATAATCGTGGAGGTGAGGTTCCTGCTTTTCGCGTGAACAGCAGATGAATACCCCGTCTTGAGGCGTCATTCGGCGCATTAAATTTTAGCAAGACTTGCGGCAAGACCGCGGCAACACGCCAATTCTGGCGAAAGCCTGGCGCTTACTACGACAGGCGCCCGAAGACGCGTTGCAGGATCGTCGCCTCGCGCCTGCGCACCGCCGGATGTCCGGCCAATTTGGCCACGCGGATGCGTGATGTGGTAGCGCGGCGCAACCGAGACTTGCTGCCACGCCCTTTTGCCGCGCCGCGCCGTGATTTCGATTTCGCGGCCCCGCCGCGCGTCTTGCGTCGTCGTTTGCTGTGGCGCAGCGCCTGGCGGCCGACATTGCGGAGAAACAACTTTTCCAGCGGGTAGCTCAGTCTGCGCACGGCTGCTCGTAGCGGTAGCCATTCGACCGCCATGATGTCTTTCATCACGTCGCGGCTCGGGTTCGCTGCCGCCCGCATAAGCCAGAACTGCACGACCTTTGGCCGGCCGCGCGCGCGATAGGTGATGGCGCCGAGGAATTCGCGCACACGGACCCGATGGCCGGTTTCTTCGACGACCTCGCGGCGCGCGCCTGCGAGCGCGCTTTCATTCATCTTGAGCTTGCCGCGCGGCAGCACCCAGTATTCGTCCTTGGCGCGTTGCACAACGGCGATGAGCGGACGCGCGCCATTGCGCACGACGATGCCGCCTGCCGCATGAATGGTCTTGCTCGGCATACCCACCCGCCCGTAGCCGACTCATTTAGCAAAATTGCAACGCCGCTTGGAGCGAAATACGCGTATCCGGTCAGCGCCTGTGGGCAACTGACTGACTGTTACGAGCAGTTTGTCACAATACTGTCGTCAGCGCTTTGGCCTATCGCTCGTCGTTCAGTTGAACTTCAGTCCGGCTTCCTTCGCAATCTTGAGGTTGAGCGCGATTTCGCGCCGGATCATGGCGTCCATATCGGCCGGTGTGAGCGGCGCCCGCATGCTGCATTTATCTGCAAAGCTGCTTTGGATTAACGCATCATCATCATCACCCCTGCCATGATCGCCACCATGACGACGGCCATGACTGCAATATGCATGGGGCTCGACAGCATGTGCCGGACAATGGCAAAGCGCGTGCCTTCCGGCAGCAGCGCCATGCCGCATTTCGGGCAGTCGCCGGGCGTCGGCTGCCGCACCGTAGGGTGCATTGGGCACGTGTAGATCGTCGCACCGGTTTGCGGGTTGTTCATCGTTTCACGCCCGCAGCACGCGCCGCCGCTCTTCGTACTCCACCGCATTGATCTCGCCGCGCGCGTAGCGCTCGTTCAGGATGTCGAGCGCGTCACTGTCACGACTGTGACCGTGGCCGCGCATCATGAACACCATCATGCCCATGCAAAGCAGCGCCATGAAAATCATGAACCACGGCCCGAAGGTGAACGGCATCGGCCAATAATCCCACCACATCTCATCCTCCTTTTTTTGCCTCTCCACCCACTACGCCCTAGATTAAGACACGGGGCGGCTGCAGCATTGATTTGCATCAACCGGGAGTTTCGCCGCTCATTTCGTCCAAGCCTGTTGCACGGGACCCCGCTGCCGTGTCCTAGTTTTGCTGAACCGCCACTGGAGAATGCCAATGCCGACCTTTGCCTGGGATCACATCCATCTGCGCACGCCCGATCCGGAAGCGACCGCCCAATGGTTCGAGCGGATGTTCGGGGCCGAAGTGATCCGCTCAACGCAACAGGGCAAGCCGCGCATCGATATCAAGCTCGGCGGCGCGATGATCTTCACGGCCCCGGTCACCCCGGGCGACGGCGTCAATCCGGCGCCGGCCACCCCCTATCAGGGGCTCGATCATTTCGGTCTCGCGGTCTCCGGCATCGATGTCGTCGCCGCCGATCTCAAGAAGAAAGGCGTGGAGTTCACCAAGGAACCGCACTCGCCGCGGCCCGGCATCAAGATATGTTTCCTGCGCGGACCACAGGGGATTTCCATCGAGTTGCTCGACCGCGACCCGAAATACACCTGACGCTGCTTTTACCGCACCAAAAGGGGAAACCATGAAGGTCATTCGAATTGCAGCCATGCTGGCACTTGTGTTCGCGGCTGCACCGGCTGGCGCACAGCAGAAAAGCTTGCGCGAGCAGATCGTGGGGAGCTGGAATTTCGTCGTCGCCGAAGTGGTGGCGCCGGACGGCAAGAAATCTTTTCCTTTTGGTGAGACGCCGACCGGCATTCTGATCTTCACCGCCGGCGGCCAGTTCGCGCAGATCCATGTCGCGAGCGATGTGCCGAAACTTGCCAGCAACAATCGTTTGACAGGCACCCCGGAAGAATACGCCACGATCATGCGGCGCACAATTTCGCTGTTCGGCACCTATAGCGTGAACGAAGAAAAGAAGACGGTGACCTTCCACATCGTATCGAGCACGTATCCGAATTTCGCCGGCGAGGCGCAGGAGCGCACCATCGACAAACTGACCGCCGATGAATTCATCAACACGAATCCGAATGTGGCGGGCGGGCGCGGCCGCGCAACCAATATCTACAAAAGAGCGATGTGAGGGCGGAACCGGGCGTGGAAATCGCCCGGGAGTTGCAACCTTTCCGTCTCGCCCTCGTTTGTCCGGGGACAATGGCGCGCGGCGGGGTTGCCTTGGCCATAGGCCCTCGCCTTTAATGCGCGCCGGGCGTCAGCAGTGAGCGGAGCAATTGGTATGCGTGCGTGCGGACTGGCAGTTGTCACGACAATCCTTGTGACCACGGCCATCGTGACGACAGCTTTAGCGGACGACGCTCGTTTCGAACGCAGCCTTGAAATGCTGGCACCGGCCGAACGGTTGGAGCAACTCTGCGATTTCACTGCGATGACGCGGATCCGCAGCGAAAAAAAGGAGTTCCGCCCCGACCGCGCTGTCGCGAATGCAATGGCGGAATCGCTCGCAAAAGGCGACACGCTTCAGGTGACCGGCGGCGCCTTCCGCAGCAAGAAGAAATGGTATGCGCTGGCCTATCGTTGCACGGCGACGCCCGACCATTTGAAGATCGTCGCGTTCAATTACACGATCGGCGAAGAAATTCCCGAGGCCAAATGGGCGTCGTTCGGCCTTTGGCAGCAGTAAGCGCAGGCGTGCAGTTGCGCTGCGTTATTGATGCTGCACCATGACCTTCGTACCGACCGGCACGCGCGAATAAAGATCCGTCACGTCATCATTGACCAGGCGGAAGCAACCCGATGAGACTGCTTGTCCAATGGTCTCCGGCGCGTTGGTGCCGTGAATGCGATAGACCGTGGCGCCGAGATTCATCGCGCGCGCGCCGAGTGGATTGCCGGGTCCGCCGGCCATCCAGCGCGGCAGGTACGGTTGGCGCTCGATCATTTCCGGCGGCGGCACCCAGTCCGGCCATTCGCGCTTGAGCGTGATCTTCTGAATGCCGCCCCACTGGAAGCCATCGCGGCCAACCCCGATGCCGTAACGCATCGCAACGCCGTTGCCCATGATCAAATAGAGGTAACGATCGTGGGTGTTGACGATGATGGTGCCCGGCGGCTGTTCGGTGCGGTAGTAGACCGATTGACGGCGCAGCTCTGACGGCAGGTCGGCATCGCGCCCCGTGTGGTCGACGCCCGGGTCGACGTCCTTCATGGTGGGCTCAAACGAAGGCAACAGGCCTTGCGCGGAAACACCCGTGAAGGGTGCCACCAGTAGCGCGA
This sequence comes from uncultured Alphaproteobacteria bacterium, assembly GCA_963810125.1. Classification (GTDB taxonomy): domain Bacteria; phylum Pseudomonadota; class Alphaproteobacteria; order Rhizobiales; family Xanthobacteraceae; genus Pseudolabrys. The sequence goes on along the minus strand of CAWEMK010000002.1, from coordinate 432,463 downwards.
GCGCGAAAATCCGCAGCCAGAACATTTCCATCCCCCGAATGAGTCGTGCCTAGAGCTTATCTTTGATGTGAGTTTGTGGTCGGTCGGAACCGCGTGCGGTCTCGGTATGCCAGCGGCCTTTCTCATCCTCGTATTCGATGGTTTCCGTGTGACCGGGAACCGTTTGTTCTTCGGCGGCAGCCTGCGCGGCCGCGAGTGCGTCCTCATGGGTCGGAAACGGCTCTGAAAATACGCCGTCGACTTTGTAGGCCCAGCCGCCGTCGTGCTCGACAATCTCGTAGGTGACTTCCGCCATGGGTGATCCCCGCGAACTCAAAAGGTGCCCCGATAACGTATCGCCTTCCGGGCCGGTTGCGCCAGTCACATGGTGAGGAGGTATTTGGGCGGGAAGGGGGCCAAAGGTTACCACCGCTGTTTTTGCGTGCTGCCAGCGGAAATTCAATGCCGGCGGGCATCAGAAATCGAAATCCAGCCCGAACCGCCGCCTGAAGGCCGCGCGGTCCTGCGGCAAGGCGGTCCGCAGAATGGCGCGCACGGAATAGTTGCCCCGCATCATGCCGGCATCCATGTACATCCAGTCGACGATGTCGCGCCGCGTGAAGGTGATTGTATCGCCCATCTTCAGGCCCTCGACCGTGCGCGGCATGTTGCCGATTTGGCCGATAAACCGTGCGCCGACATGCGCAAACGGGTGAATCCAGAAAAACTCCGGTCCACCGTCGCCGAGAAGGGCAATCTTGACCGCGAAGCCTTTCATCTCGGGTGCCGGGCGCTTCGCCAAAGCCAGGAAACCCGGAAGGGAATCGCGCGCGCTTTGGATCGCGGCGGCCATGATGGAATCGTTAAGCGCGAGATGGACGAGTTCGTCGCGCTCGGCTTTCTGCACGACCGATTGACCGTCGGACGGCTGCGCGGCGGCCGCGCGGGCGGCGCCGAGGATGAGCGCAAAACCTTTGGCCGTCCGGCCCAACGGATGTCGAGACGACATGGTCGCCGCCTTTCCGGCGCCAGCGCATGGCGCGCCGGTCGTTACGGATTGGTCGTGGCGGAGGGCCGAAAGGTTCAATGTGGCAGGGCGGTTTCTGGCCGGCGTCAGTGCCAATAAATCGGGGCTTACGCCACTTCCTCAAGCCTTCCACAGCTGTCGAAACTGCGTCGCGACGACTTTTTCGTAAGGCACATTCCCGGTGAGGAGCCCGAGTTCGCGGGCAAATTGATTCATGCCGGCCACAAAAGATTCCGGGATCGCGGCGTCGTAATACGGCAGATCGTGGCGGATTAGCTCGACGATCAATTCGGCTTGCTCGGGTGGAAACAGCTTGCGGCCGACCTCGGCCGCGCGCGCGACATTCTTCTTCAGCGCGTTTTGCGTCTTGACCATGGCGCGCACCGCGGCCGCCGCCATCTCGGGCGATTTTTCAATCAGGCGGTCGGTGGTCGCGATCGATGCCATCGTGTAGTCGAAGCAGCCTTTCGGGCCGTCGCCGCGCCGGACGTCGAGCACGACGTTGCCAATGCCGCGGCGGACCGCAACTTCCGCGCCCATGCCGTTCGCCCAGAAGCCATCGATCTTTCGTTCTTCAAGAGCCTTTGCCGCGGTGAGCCCGAAATTGACGCCGGCGCCGGACGCGCCCGGCACCGGCGCGATCGTCACGCCGTCGCGCGCCAGATCTATCCCGGCCGCGATCAACAGGCGGCGCAGACCCATGTCCACCCAGGGCGCTGCGCCGATGCTCTTGCCCTTGACCGCGCCGATATCACCGCGCCGGGCGGCAAAATCTTTATGCATGACCAGGAACCAGTACATGCCCTGCGCCTGCGCGCAGATCAGCTTGACGCCATCCCATTGCGGAAACGCAGCGAGTGCGGAATGGGCCGAGCCGCCCACGAAATCGACCGCGCCGTCGCGCAGCGCCATATAGGCCTTGTCGACCGGAAAGATCATCTCCAGCGTGATGTCGAGCCCTTCCTCGCGAAAGAAGCCGAGCTCGATAGCGGCCTCGGCCGGGAAATAGGAATTCGAGATCATGTCGGGCACGGCGAGCTTCATTTTAGCGGCTCATGCTGGTGCGAGCGTCATCGCCGCGGCGCGCTTCTGACTCGCGAGCATCGATGTGCGCAGCAGGAATTGCCGGGCGCGCGCCGGATCGGCCGCGATTTCGCGCAGTTCGCCGAGATTGCGCCGGCGTGCTTCCGGATCACGCGCTTCCAGCCGCTTTTTATTGGCGATCGATTGCTCCTGCACGAACTCAACCGCAATGGTGCGGCGTTGTTGGCTATAGAGATCCAGCAGCTCGCCGGGCGCGCCCTCGAGCATGACCCGCGCGAGCTTGTCCGCCAGGTTGGCAGCGTCCTGGATGCCGCCGTTGAGGCCCATGCCGCCGATCGGGTTGTTGACGTGCGCGGCATCGCCGGCCAGCAGCACGCGTCCTTTGCGGAATGTCTCCGCCACGCGCTGGTGCGTTACGTAGAGATTGCGATGCACGATCTCGTAGGGTCGCGGTGACGGAAAAAACGACTGGATGCGCGCCTGTACGCCGGCATCGCTCATGATGTCGCTTTCGGATTGCTCGGAACCGACCGGAAACACCGTGCGCCAGAGGCCAGGCGGACCGTCGGCGGATACCTTGAAACAATTGCACCAGGCGCCCGGGTCGGCGAAATAGCTGCGGTAGGAATAGCCGCGCTCGGCCTCGAAATCATACGGCGTCGTGAGCACGATGAATTGCTCTGGCCAGGTAAAGCCGTCGAACGTAATCCCGCACTGCTTGCGAACGATGCTGCGGCCGCCATCGGCGCCGATGAGATAGCTGCCGGTATGGGATTTGACGCCGCCCGGGCCGCGCACGTCGACCGCAACCGATCTGTCAGAGGAGGCGACGTCGACGATTTCGTGGCCGAACAGCACTTCGACGTTCGGCAATTTTCGCAAGCGATCGAGAATGAGTTTCGCGGTCTTGAACTGTTCGCATTGGACGACATAAGGGTAGCGCGTGTCGTCCTTGAGCAAGGCGTGGTCGAATTGCGCCACCAGATCGCCACTGGGCCGATCCCAGAACTGGAAGATGGGCGCAACCAGCCCGACGCGCGCCATGTCGGACGCCAGTCCGTCTTCGGCGAGCAATTCAAGCGTCGCCGGATGGGTGGTTGCGGCCCGCGGATCGGCTTGCGGCTCGGCGTTATTGTCGAACAGCTGCACGCGCAAGCCGCGCCGCCCGAGCAGCCAGGCGCACAGCAACCCGACCGGTCCGCCGCCCGCAATGAGAACCGGGTTGCCATCGCTTTTCATGCCAGTTGCTCACGCGTTTCGCCGAAACATGGAATGTAGATCGGCCTTCATTCCTAGCGTATGGTGAATTGGTTTCGGGATGTAGCCTATTTTCAGGGGACCGACATGCGCAACCGGGTGACTTTGGTCTTTGCCATCGCATGCGCCGCGCTTGCTTGCGCCACAGCCAGCCGCGCCGATGAGTGGCCAAGCCGCCCCATCCGCGCGATCATCCCGTTGAGCCCGGGCAGTGCGGCCGACATCATTCCAAGAATTGTTTTCGAGCAGGTGTCGGCGCAACTCGGACAGCCGATCGTTGTCGAAAACAGGCCGGGCGCAAGCGGCACGATCGCCGCGCGCGCGGTGGCCGGGGCCGATCCCGATGGTTACACGCTGCTTGCCCACTCCTCCGCCCATATCATTGCGCCTTCCACGGTCGCTAACCTCCAGTATGACCCGATCAAGGATTTTACCGCGGTCGCACCGCTCGGAAATCTGCCCAATGTCCTGGTCATCGCGCCATCCAAGAACATCAAAACCGTGCAAGAGCTGGTCGCCGAAGGAAAGAAGCGGGCGATCACATTCGGATCGATCGGCGTCGGCAGCCCGATCCACATGGCCATGGAGCGCTTTCGCCTGAGCGCCGGATTCGAGGCGCAGGCGATCCCCTTCAAAGGCGCACCCGAGGCGCTGCTCGAGGTAATGACCGGTCGCGTCGACGTCTACTACTCGCCGGTTCTTGCGGCCCTGGCGTTCATCAAGGACGGCAAGGTTTTGCCACTGGCGGTCAGCAGCCCGATCCGTTCGGCCACGCTTCCGGACGTTCCGACCACACTCGAATCCGGGTATCCGAATTCGGCCTACCGCTTCTGGATTGGCGTGTTTGCGCCTGCCAAGACGCCGCCCGAGGTCGTCAACCGGTTGAACGCTGAAATCCAGAAGGCGCTGCAGCTGCCAGCCGTGCGCGAGCGGCTCGCTGCTCTCGGCGTGCAGCCCATGGCGATGAATGCCGGTGAATTCGACAAGTTCGTCAAGGAAGAGCTCACGATCAATGCGGAACTTGCCAAAGCGGCGGGAATTTCAGCGCACTGATGGTGCAGGGTTGGGCCTTCCGGTCCGGCCGGTGAGTTGTTATTCTTCTTATTCGCGGCCGTGACCTTAACGACATGAAGGACACCATTCCGATGCCTCAGGAAAAACCTCTTGTCCGCATTGCTCCGAACAACCCGGTTTTCGATCTGCCGGTGATCGTCGGCATCGAGGAAAAATTATTCGATAAAGCCGGGCTCAATGTCCGCTTTACCGGGACCTACGCCGACCGCGAAAAAGACAGCGTGGAATTTCCGGTGATGGCGCGGATGAAGGAGCAGATGTTCGATTGCGGCTCGGCCGACAGCTACAATGTCTGCGAATGGGCCAGCATCGACCGGCTTGAGAAAGGCAAGCGTGGCGGCAATATCGCGGCGCTGCGCGCTTCGGTGGCGGCGCAGGCGATCATCACGTTCGACGAAACGCTGCAGGTGCCGCGCGACCTCGCCGACATCCCGGTCGTGGTCCAGGAATTGACCGGGTCGCATTACACGACGCTGCAGATGCTTGAAAGCGCCGTCGGCGCCGAGCACGTCAACATCGCGCGTGGCGGCCTGCCGCAGAAGCGCTACGAAGGACTCAAGAACGGAACCTTTCGTGTTGTCACGGTGATGGAGCCGTTCATCAGCCTCGGACTCAAGGATGGCGCGCATATCATTGCGGCAGCGTTCTACCGCGGCGGTGAAGTGATCGCGGCGGATCTCAGTGCCGAGCAGCGCAAGGCCTATTACGATGCCGAGAACGCGGCGGTCGATCTCATCAACGCCGATTTCTACAAATACGCCCACCACGTGGCCGCACACACCAAAGGCGCATTGAAGCCGAACGAACTGCTCCAGGCCTTTGTGCGTTACAAGCACGTCGACTACTACGACTCGACGCTATTCGGCCGCACCTATGACTGGATGAAGGCGCGCGGCCTCACCGAAGGCCAGAGCGAGCATTCCAGGTTGGTCGTCAGCTGAATCCGGGCAGGCGGCACTAGATCGTCAAAACGAAAGACCGCCTTGCGGCGGTCTCTCTCCAAAATCAGTTTATGTGTTTTGGATCAAGCGGCCGCCGCAGCCTTCCGCTTCCGGCGCCAGCCGAGCAGGCCGATCACGCCAAGTCCGCCCGAGAACATGGCAAGTGCTCCCGGCAACGGGGTGGCAGCCTCGACCGTAACCTGCCAATCGCCGACCTCTACCCAGGCGTCATTGGCAAAAATTTGTCCGCCAAAAATCTCTGGCGGGCCGGGCGGCTCATTCACCGGGCCGGGCGGTTCAAAAAATTTCAATGCCAGCGGTGAATCCGGCGGGCCGGGCGGCTGCTCGTTCGGACCAAGCATAAACGCAAAGGCCGGAAATCCACCTGCCGTTCCCCCGAAGCTGAAACCAAGCTGACACGAATTCTGTCCGAAACAGGGGTCAGTCGGAATGAACGAAGTGGAAAAGGAATTCTTCCCGGGCGACGACGACAGCGCCCCGATATTGATTGCGTTGCCCAATTTAAACGGCTGGTCGAAGTTCGGTATCAACCACCAAAATTGCGCCGTGCCGGTCAGGTCCGTAATATCCGGGGAGCCCGGGGGCTCAAAATTTATCGTGAGATCAATTTGCAGCGGCACCGCCCGCGCCGGCGGCGGGCTTGCGGTCACGGCTGCTACAACGCTCAGTGCAAAGCCGAAATTCCGAAGTGCACGCAAGGTCATGGATCGCCCCCCATGTCCAACATGTGCCACCCGGTAATTTTACGCCGGAGCGCCCGAGGCTACAAGCGGCCTGCGGAGCCGCATGACCGCTTTGAATGACGCGGTTTGGAACGTTTTCGCGGTCCTGCGAATTATCCAAATGGATTCGCTGATGACAGGCGGCAGGGTTTTATCGCTCGCGGGGTTCCGATTTCCGCGGTCGGGCGCATTGCCGTCATTCATTGCGTTTTCGGAGTCATCACAAGGAGAGGCATCCATGAAAGCGAAAGTGTTATTGGCGACGGCAGTTGTTCTGACATTCGCCGCGCCGGCTATGGCCGACGAATATTATGTTGTGCGCGGACCCGATCGTCACTGCACCGTGACGACGACCAGGCCGACAGAGCAGACCACCATCACGCAGATCGGCCCGCTTGCATTCGAGACACGCGAGAAGGCGCAGGACCGCATCAAGACCACGAAGGTCTGCAGCGACGACACCACGACCGGTACGTCGGTTCATATCGACAAGGATTAAGCTGGAAGAAAATTAGGGGCGGAGCTGCTTGCTCCGCCCCGCCGCACAGGCGACGCCGTGATTGCCACCGCTGTATAGTCGCAATCTCAATTGCCGGATCATTCACGGCCCTCTAGGGTTGGCGCGGGGCGTTTGCGCTGACGGGGGTCGTTGTGTTGGTTACGTCATTTATTTCACGTCGCTCGATTGCGGCCAAAACAGCGGCCTTTGCCTCGATAATTCTCGGTCTGGCCGGCACCAGCCATTCGGCGGTGGCCGCGGACGTGCCACTGGCAACGAAAGCGCCTGCGCCGGCGGCGGGCCAGTTCTGGGCGGAAGTCGATTACCTTGCCTGGTCCGTGAAGGGCGACAAGCTCCCGCCGCTGGTAACGTCGAGCCCGCCGGGTACACTTTTGCCCCAAGCCGGTGTGCTTGGAATTCCCGGCACATCGGTGCTGTTCGGAGATTCCACCGTCAACGATCGTTGGCGCTCAGGCCTGCGCGCCCAGATTGGCTATTGGTTCGACCCTCAAAAGAGCCGCGGCCTTGAAGGCGGCGCCTTTGGCCTGGAGCAGGTGTCGACCGGATTCAACGCCGCTTCCGGGGGCAGCCCAATTCTGGCCCGGCCCTTTTTTGACGCCCTCGCCAATCAACAGTCAGCCTCTGTGGTCGCCTTTCCTGGCCTGGTTGCCGGGTCCGTGAACATCAGCGAGACGTCCCGCTTGTTTGGCGCCAATGCCCTCTATCGTCAGCAAATAGGATCATGGGGCGCCGAACGTTTGAGCGCGCTGATCGGCTATCGATATTTGCATTCGTCCGACGACCTCGGCATTTCCACCTCGTCGACGGTGACCGTCATCAACGGTCCAATTCCTGCCGGCACGGTTTTAGGCGTCAACGACTCGTTCAAGACGAGCAGCAATTTTCACGGGGTCGATCTCGGGTTGATCGGCGAGTTTACGCAGGGACCGTGGATGCTGGAATGGCGGGCCAAGGTTGCTCTGGGCGCCAACTTCAACAACGCGGAGATTAACGGTGCGACGGCGATCAACACGGGTGGCGTGGTCACGACTTTGCCGGGCGGGTTGCTGGCGCTGTCGAGCAATAGCGGCAATTTCTCCGAGACCCGGTTTGCCGTGGTGCCGGAACTCACTCTCAAGGCCGGTTATCAGTTTGCACCGGGTTGGCAGGTGATCGGCGGCTACGATCTGCTTTATTGGACGGGTGTTCAACGCGCCGGAAATTCAATCGACACAACGATCAACCCAAACCTGGTTCCTCCGGGTACCGGCTCAGGCCCGCAACGCCCGCAATTCCAGTTCAATTCGGCGCCGTTGCTGGCGCAAGGTTTTAGCGGCGGAGTTCGATACGAATTCGGGGTGCGCTGAAGGTCGCGCGCCGCAATGAGTGTGCGATAAATTTATAAATGCTCCGCCCCGCCGCTAGTCCCTGCCGCTTAGGCAATCAGGGCCGCTAACTCGGCCGCGACATCGAGCGACATGACCGCGATCTGAGACGCCAGAAATGCGTGTCCTTGTGTCGTGCTCAAACTATCGATTTCTTCGGTCGTGAGCCCGGCAATCGCGTCTGCGCTCAGTCCGGGGATTCCGCTTGTGCTGGACAATGCGCTGAAATTGGTCGTCGTCATGCCGGCGATCTGATCGTTTGTAAAGCCGCCGGCCTGCGCCGTCGTGAGCGCCGCAATTTCGTCCGTCGTCAGGCTGTTGACTCCGGCCACCGTCAACGCGCCCATTTCTGCGGGGGTCAGCGCGCCGACTTGCGTCGACGTCAGGTTCGTGAGGGTGGTGGTGCTGAGCCCGACGATTTGGACCGGCAGCAACTTCGCGGCGTCCAAAGCGTTGAGATTGCCGACCGACAGGTTGTTGATTTGCGTCCAGTAAAGGCCGTGCACCTGCGTGGTGGTCAGCGCCGCCATCTGCGTGGTGGTCAAGTTGTTGAGCACGGTCGTGCTGAGCGTACTGATCTGCGCCGCGGTCAGCGCACCGGCCTGCGTGGTCGACAGGTTCTGCAGTTCGGTCGTGGTCAGCTGAGCAATCTGGCTGGCGTCGAGCGCTGCGATTTCGGCGGCCGGCAGCGCCGCCACCTGCGTGGCGGTCAGATTGCCGATCGTTGTCGTGCTCAGGCCGGCCGCCTGATCACTATCGAGCATGGTAACGTCAAGCACATTCAGGTGGTCGGTCGACAGAGCGTTGATCTGGCTTGCGGTCAGGCCCTGCACCTGCGTTGTGTTGAGCGCCGCCACCTGCGTGTTTGTCAGGTTGTTGAGCACCGTTGAGCTCAGCGTGCCGACCTGGGTGGCGGTCAGCGCGCTGGCCTGCGTGGTCGACAGGTTCTGCAGTTCGGTCGACGACAATGCACCGATTTCGGTGGCGTTGAGCGCGCTGACTTGCGTCGAGGTCAGCTCGCTGATTTGCGAGTCTGTAAAAGCCTGGATCTGCGCCTCGATCAGGCCGCTCATGGTCGTCGAGGAGAGCGCCTGGACCTGCGTCACCACCAGGTATTGCAGATCGGTCGAGGTCAGCGCGTTGACTTGAGCCGCAGTCAGGACTGCCACCTGGGTCGTGGCCAAGGCCGCAATGCTGCTGGTTTTCAGGCTGCTGAAGGTTGTCGTCGACAGGCCGGCGATTTTTGCGGCGCTGATGAAAGGGATAACAGACATCGAGCCAACCCACTCCGACTGACTGTCGCGGTCCCGCTGCAGGACAATTGTACGAATGTCGGGATGGAGGAAGCTTCGCACCGATGCATTGATTGATTCTGACGATTGCCAGGTTTGGATCCTGGTAGTTAAGGCGCTCGAAATTTTCTGCGCAATTCAACCGTCTGGATTAGGGATTTGTTTATGAACGGCGGCGCGGCGGCGCTAATTTCCGCCGCCAAAGATTACTCGCCGCAGTAATTCCACGACCACGGCCAGCATCAGCAAGGCGCCAGCCGTAAAAAGCGCAAGCTGCGCCCGTCGTACGCCGGTTTCGCTGCCAGTGAGACCGCCCACCAGCGCGACGATGCCGAGTGGACATAAAGTGAAGGTCGTGACGGCTGCGATAATGAGGTTGGAGCCGCCGCCATCCTGCCACAGCGGCATCAGGCTCACGGCCCAGAGGCCCAGCATGATCATGCCGGCCAGTGCGAAACGAGCGCGAAGCCTGAGCGTAATGGTGACTGGGGCCGGATTTTGCATGTGGGCTCTTTAAATTCCGCGTTGGTACATTAGCAAGGAAAACGCGAGGCGGCCGGTGCGAGACGTCTTCTTTTAGGTGCAGTTTTAGATATTCGGCAAACCGTTGTTCAAGCGGCGAACGTCAGAGTGATATCAAAGCCCTCTGGAGGTACGACCATGATCATTAGGCACGTTTTTTCGGTTGCCGTCATTCTGCTTCTCCCCAATCTCGCTATGGCCGCGCCCGGTCTTCTCAAAGGGGCGTGCGCCGAAGACATGAAAGCGCTTTGCGGGTCTGTTCAGCCAGGCGGAGGCCGTCTACGTGACTGCATGAGGGAGCACCGCGCACAGCTTTCAAATGCCTGCAAGATCGCCATTGCCGACCGCATGCTTGAACGCACCGCAAACAAGGCTGCTAACGGTCAGGCTCCCGACCACCAACGGCAATGAGGTTACGGATGTTGACTGTCCGCTTCGGGTCATGAGCGGACATCAATCCGATGTCATATTCGCTCGCCGGTAAGATCTCCGTGCGCTAGGATTGACGAGGGCGTCAATTAGCGGTGTCAGCGTGCGGAGCACGGACAATGGCCAGAATAGCTCGCAGATTATTTTCGGTACTGATCAAATGTGCAGTCGTGGCAATGACGGGGTTGCTGCTTTCGCCGTCGAGCGCCTTCGCACAGAAATTTGAAATCAAGCCGGTCGCCGAGAAGAAAATACAGCAACTTCCGCCAGGGCCGTTGTTCTGGCGGATCGACAATTTTCCGACACTTGCGCAAGCGCAGGCGGCAGCGGGCCCGACCGCGCTTGCCGCCGAAGTGGCTGGCAAGGTTTGGCTCTTCACGCTTGGTCCGCAAGGCGGCTCAACGGCTCCCGGTGGCAGCAAGGTGGCCGAGATCGGGCCGGTGCCCCCGATTGAGGCGCCCGAGTATTTGCTGCGCATCAACAACACGGGTGGATCGCCGGGCGTTAAGACGCCGGTGCATACGCATCCGGGTTCCGAAACATTCTATGTGCTGACCGGACAACTCAGTCAGAAGACCCCGCACGGCTCAAGCCATGCCGATGCAGGGCAATCCATGGCCGGTCATGGTCCTGGCATGCCGATGGAGGTCTCAAGTAGTGGCACCACCGATCTGAACGCCCTGGTCATGTTTGTTGTGGACGCCACCAAGCCGTTCTCGTCACCCGCTACGATGCCTTGAGGCTCGCTAAATTCCGCGCTGGCGCTTGAGCCGGTCGATGTATTGTTCGACTTCCGGCGGCAGCGTGCTCAAGCCGTGCTGCCCTGCCGATGACAGGATCGGCCGCCACTGCGATCCCTTCAGGAAACCAGGCTCGCGCCCCGGCGGAAGGATACGGTCGAAGATGATCACCAGCAGCACCGCGAGCAGCGCAACGCGCAGCGCGCCCAGCATCGCGCCGGCGACGCGATCGGGAACGCTGATATTGGGGCCAATCATTTCGCTGACGCCAAGGCGTAGCAGCGCGCTGAGCACGATGCCGGCCACGATAAAGATCGCCACCAGCACCAGCCAGTTCTGTATCGCGGGTGCCTTGAACGTGCTGCTGAAGAACGGGGTCACGCGCGGCGCGGCTGCGACCGCGACGCCCATCGCGCCGATATAGCCGAAAATCGTCGCCAGGCTGCGCAGCAGGCCGGTCATGAAGCCCATCACGACGGCCAGGAACAGGCAGATATAGAGGGCGAGATCGAAGGGATTGGCCGAGATGAAGTCCATTGCGAATTATCCGAACCGCACTACGCTTTGTGCGTTTGAAGACTCGAAGGAGACCGTACATGGCGTTCGCAGTCACAAGCAACAGCTTCAAGGACGGGGATTATCTGCCGAAGGACTTTATCCTGTCGGCTGATTTCGGCTTCGGTTGTGCCGGCGGCAACACGTCGCCGCATCTCAAGTGGTCGGGCGCGCCCGCGGGCACGAAAAGTTTCGCCATCACCTGTTATGATCCTGACGCGCCGACCGGCTCCGGCTTCTGGCACTGGCTGGTGGTGAACATTCCCGCCGATGTGACGGAGACTCGCTGCCGGTGCCGGCAGCGCCGGTGGAAAATTGCCGGCGGGTGCATTGCAGACGCGCACGGATTTCGGCGCGCCCGGTTATGGCGGGCCTTGTCCGCCCGAAGGCGACCATCCGCACCGTTATCTGTTCACGGTGTTCGCGGTGAAATCCGACAAACTCGATGTAAAAGCCGACACATCGGCGGCGGTCGTCGGCTTCAACCTGCATTTCAATACGCTGGCAAAAGCGGAGATCATGGGCCTGTTCAAGCGTTGAGGGTTACCGCTGCAAACTGGCCAACTGGTAGAGCGGTATGGTTTTCTCCGTGACTCTCCTTAGGGACAAAATCTGAATTTCTGATGGCCGCTCATTGGCTTACTGATCCCATGGCTTTTAAAGGAGGCCGCCATGCGCCAGGTTTATTTCCACTGCTCGCACGATGAACAGCTGCTGGTGGACTGCTGCGGAGCCGAAGTCGATGGGCTGACCGGTGCACGCGAAAGGGCCGCCATGGTCATGCGTTCGCTCGTTGCAGCGCCCGGGCTCGAAGATTGGCGCAACTGGACTATGCACGTCAGCGACGATCTCGGTGATGAAGTTCTCGCGCTGCCGTTTTCGTCCGTGGTCGGCCGTCTGCATTGATGCGGGACGAGTATCATGTCGCGCATTGCTGCGTCACACCGTATCGTATCCCTGCGCAACCGGTCCGAAATGGCGGGCCCGTGAAGCCGGCGAGGGCGAGCTATGGAAGAGGGGCGCGCGTAATAACTCTACGCCGCTCATTGCCGCGAAAGCGGGAACCCAGTCTTTCTTCCTGTCATTAGAACGTCGCGACCTCTGCCAAAGATCTTGCCAACCCGGATTATCTTCTGCTCGATCAACGCAAGTTTCCACGCTCTATTCCATTTTTTGAGCCGATGCTCTCGCATGAATGCCGACTGCTCGTGACTCGTGCGGCTCGTACCAAACGAGCGTCTTCACGCCATAACGTTTGGTAAATCCGGGAATGAGATCATTGCGATGCTACCAGACGCGTCTGGTGAGATCATCGGTCAGTACCAACGTAGAGTGTGCCATTCCGCCTGCTCGCAAGAATATAAACAAAAAATGCCATACATTGCGGCCCTGGGTCCCCGCTTTCGCGGGGATGAGCGGAGAGATATGGATAGCTTGATAGCTCGCGTGAATCTTGGCTCGGCACGCAATCACCTAGGCCGCGGGTGACATCCGCGTTACACTGTGGCGAACAAGCCGGGTGACGGGATGACACGTGTGCTTGCCGTTTCGATGCTGATGCTGGCAGGGACGACTTGCGCCGCCTCCGCCGCCGAGTTCGAAAACATTCAGTTACACCTGCAAGAACGGAAATTTCGCCGTCACCGCGTCACTCGATAGTGCCGGACGCTGGAGCAAGACGGAGCCCGTCATCTTGCAGATTGCCGGCGAGCCGCCGCAAACGCTCACCGCCGATCCCGATGCGCCCGATGCGGACAGCTATCGCAACAAGGACTTCGAGTTTTATTCGCTGAAGACGTACACCACGCTGACCCACAAGAGCCACGGCGTGACGGTGAAATTCTATAGCGCGTGCAAGATCACTTAGGCGCCGGCCTGGTTGAGACTCCAGAGCGACCCGTTGAGCAGCGTGGCGAAGGCCACCCAAACCGCGTAAGGCGTAAACAGCAGGGCCGCGGTGCGGTCGCGCTGCCAACGTATCACAATGAAGGCGAGGATTGCGACCAGCAGCATCGCGACGATGATCAGCGCGGCGCCGATCATGTGCGCGCCGAAAAACACCGGCGACCAGATGAAATTGAGTGCAAGCTGGATGAACCACACCGTCATGCCGGCGCTGCGCGGATCGCTCTGCCAGGTGCGCCAGCCGGCGACCGCGACCATGATGTAAAGCAGCGTCCAGACCGGCGCGAAGATCCAGCTCGGCGGGTTGAACGGCGGCTTGGCGAGCCCGGCGTACCAGGCGCCCGGCAAGGTCATGAATCCGATCAGCGTTCCGCCGCCGAGCACGAGCACGATGAACAACGCGAGGGTGAGATGACGGTGCATAGCTGATTCCGGAGGAGGGCAGGCCGCCTTTGAAAGAGATATGCGCGTTTTGCGTTCGCGCTAGCCCACGCTCGGCGTGTTGAGGTCGAAAAATTTGCGGATGCCCGGGTCATAGGCGTGCGAAAGCACGCGGTCCTTCGGACGGCTATGCCCGGGCATGACGATTGCTGACAGGGTATGATAAGGAATAGTCATGGCACGGGGTCCCATCCGCGACAGCCGCAGCGAGGCCGAGAAAGCCTTCAAGGCGGCCACCACAAAACCGGTCGAACAGCCGGCGGCGAAACCGCCGTCGCTGCCCGGCGCGAAGGAGATGGTGTCGCTGCGCATTGACCGCGACGTGCTCGACTTTTTTCAGGAAGACGGCCCCGGCTGGCAGGACCGCATCAACGATGCGTTGCGGAAGGTGGCGGGGAAATAAAGTACGCGTAACGCAGCATGCAACAGAACCGTAAGGGAGAACTATGATGCGATTTTTGTCGGGATGCCGTGCAGCACTGATCGCGGCGATCGCCGTTTTGGGCAGCGTTGGCCTGACGTCCGCCGCCTATGCCGATAGCGGCACCGTCAGCATCCGGATTTTCAAGGCGGGCTTCGTGATCGGCGGCTCGGCCGGCAGCGGCGTGCTGCGTTTCCAGGGCCGCAACTATCCGCTGTCGGTCGGTGGCCTGAGCTACGGCTTCACCTTCGGCGCATCGGAAACGCGCTTCCACGGCACCGTCAGCAATATCCGCCGGCCGTCTGATATCGCGGGCGTCTATGGCCAGGCCGGCATCGGCGCCGCCGTCATTCGCGGCGCGCAGGCAGTCGTGCTGACCAACCAGAACGGCGCGGTGCTTTCGCTCACTGGCGGGCAGGCCGGCCTGATCGTCAGCGCCGACCTCAGCGGCCTGGCGCTCGGGCTGAAGTAGGTCCAATTCCTTCCGCTCATTCCCGCGTGTAATGCGCGGGGATGAGCGAGGAAGTGTGCGCGCACTTCCTTTTTCTCCGCTCATCCCCGCGAAAGCGGGGATCCAGTTCTCAAGATTAGCTTGTCTGGATTCCCGCTTTCCGCCTTCGCGCTCCGCGCTTCGGCGGACTTAACCCGCCGAAGCTCGCGAACGAGCGTAGGCTGGGTCGCGGGAATGAGCGGAATATGGGTTCTCAAGGCTCTCCCGCCGCCTTCAAAATGTCGATCAGCTTCCTGTCGCGCCAGCGTTGCAGGTCGGCGATGCGTGCGTGAGCCCGCTTCCTCGGCGACGCCGTCGATGATCTGTTTCTGAACCTGCGGCGTCAGCCGCGTGTTCCCGAGGTCGTCCATCCAGCTCTGCATCGCCGGGCCGATATGCGACATGAAATGCGGCATGCCGCCTTCGCCGCCGGCCAGATGAAATATCAACGACGGCCCCATCAGCGCCCAGCGCAGGCCGGGGCCATAGGCAATCGCGGCATCGGCATCCGAAACCGACACCACGCCTTCGGCCACGAGGTGAATAACCTCGCGCCAGAGCGCGGCTTGCAACCGGTTGGCCACATGGCCCGCCACTTCCTTCTTGATGTGGATCGGCTTCTTGCCGGCCGTCAGATAGAAGTCCATCGCCTTGACGATCGCCTCGGCGGAAGTCTTCGGGCCGCCCACCACCTCGACCAGCGGAATGAGATGCGGCGGATTGAACGGATGGCCGATCACGCAGCGCTCGGGGTGCTTGCACTTCGTGCTCACGCGGCTGACCAGCAGGCCCGATGAGCTGGTGGCAATCACCGTCTCCGGAGGCGCCGCCGCGTCGAGCACGGCGAACAGATCGATCTTGGTGTCCTCGCGCTCCGGCCCGCTTTCCTGCACGAAGTCCGCGCCCTTGGCGGCATCCGCCGGATTATTGAAAAACGTGAAGCGCGCGCGGTCGGCGCCGGGCTGCACGGTGCCCAGTTTTTCCAGCGTCGGCCAGGCATTGTCGATGAAGCGGCGCGCGAAGGCTTCGCCGTTGGGCGAGGGGTCGTAGGCCGAGACCTCGAAGCCGCGCGCCAGAAAGCACGCCGCCCAGCTCGCGCCGATGGTGCCTGCGCCGATGACCGATACGCGTTTTGGCATGTGTTGCTCCGCTTGCTCAAACTGTCCGGTAACCGCCATCCGCCATGACGATGGTGCCGGTGACGTAGGCCGACAGGTCGGAGGCGAGGAAGATTGCCGGGCCGACGATGTCTTCCGGCTTGCCGGCGCGGCCGAGCGGCGTGTGATCCATGAAGACCTTCACGTACTCCGGATGGTTGGCGCGGGTGTTCGCGTTGAGCGGCGTCTCGATAAAGCCGGGACCGATGGCGTTGACGCGCACGCCGTCCTTGCCGAGCTCGGCTGCGAGCGCTTTTGTGAAGCCGAGCACGCCGTGCTTGGAAGCGGTGTAGGCGGCCGAACTCGGCGTGCGGATGTGCACGAAGGACTGGATCGAGGCGAGGTTGACAATCCGCCCCTTGGCCTTGCGCAACTGTTCGAGAAATGCCTGCGTCACGTTGAACGCGCCATTGAGATTAATCGCCATGATGTCCTGCCAGTCCTTGGCCACTAGGTCGGCATCGGCGGTGAAGGCGTTGCGGCGGGTGATGCCGGCATTGTTGACCAGGATCGAGATGGCCCCAAGTTTGGCTGCAACCTCCGCTGCGATAGCGCGGCAGGCTTTGGCGTCCGTGACGTCGAGCGTAAGACCTATCGCCTTGTGGCCTTCGCCTTTGATCTCCGCGACGGTCTCCGCCGCTCCCTCGGCATTGATGTCGAGCACAGCGACGCTCGCACCCTCGCGCGCATAGCCCAGTGCGATCGCGCGGCCGATGCCGGAGCCTGCGCCGGTCACAGCGGCGATGTGGTTTTGCAGAAGATTGGGCATGGGCTGTATCCGACTTGTGCTGTTCGAGACGCGCAGCAACTCACCGCCGCCGTCACGCCCTTCGCCTTGAACACGCTCACCGCTTCCGGTGTCTTGAGATAATCGAGAAATGCCTTGGCGGCAGCCGCGTCCTTGCTGTCGGTGGCGACGGCGCCGACGAACACGAGGTCCTGCTGCAAATCGCCGGGGAAGGGGCCCGCGAGCTCGACGCCGGGGGCGATCAGCACGTTGGTGAGAAACACGCCAAGCTCGGCGTCGCCATTGGCGACGGCCTGCGGGATCGCGCCGGGCGCGGCCTGGACTTTCAGTCTGTCCTTGATCTGCTCGGCAATGCCGAGCCGCTCGAATGTCTTCTGCACGAAAGCGCCGGCCGCGCTCCCCGGAAACACGGCAATCGATTGCGCCTTGAGCAGCGTCGCCTTCAGCGCATCGGGCGTGCTCACATCCGGCTTTGGCGCGCCCGCCTTCACCGCAACGCCATAGCCGACGCGCGCGATATTGGCCGGTGCGCCCGCGAACTTGGCCTTGGCGGCGTCATTCTTCATGACGTCGATGGGCACCACGCCGAGGTCGAACGGATCGGACGTTGCCATCTTGATCAGCTCCGGCGTCGCCGCGAACGTGATGTCGAGCTTATGGCCGGTGGCCTTTTCGAAACGCGGCCCCAGCTCTTTCAGGCTCGCGGTCATCGAGCCGCCGGCCAGCACTTTGAGTTCGGCGGCGTTGACGGGTGACAGCATGAGCACTCCCAATATTGCGGCGGCGGTGAGCGAAGATTTGTTCATGAATCCTCCCGACTATCTCGTCATGGCCGGGCATAGCCGTTCGAAGAACGGCGTCGCTCCGCTCGCCTATGTCCCGGCCATCCCGCTTAGGATGGCACAGTGCCTCCCTGAACGGGATGCCCGGCATAAAGCCGGGCATGACGCTGTGCGCTCAGTCTGGCCTTGCGCCCGACTGTTTGACAATAGGCGCCCAGTGCTTGACGTCGTCGCGCACGAAGGCCGCGAAGTCGGCGGCGCTGCCGGCGGCGGGCGTTGCGCCTTCCTTCTCGAGCTGCTCGCGCATCTTCGGATCGTTGAGCGCGGCGACAATCGCGCCGTTGAGCTTGGCTGTGATGTCCGGCGGCAATTTCGCCGGGCCGAACACGCCGAACCAGGCCGTCGATTCAAAACCTTTCACGATCTCGCCGATCGCCGGCAGATCGGGAAATGACGGTTGCCGCTGCGCGCTGGTCACGCCATAGGCGCGCAACTTGCCGGCCTTCACCTGCGCCGTGCCGGTGACGAGGCTGATAAACATCATGTCGACCTGGCCGCCGAGCACATCGGTAAGCGCCGGCGCCGTGCCCTTGTAAGGCACGTTGAGAATGCGCAGATCCGCCATCATCTTGAACTGGTCGCCGGCCAGATGCAGCGACGAGCCGATGCCGCCGATCGCCATGCTCAATTTATCCGGCTTGGCCCTGGCGAGCGCGATCAGCTCGTTGAGATTTTGCGCCGGAAGTTTCGGATTGCCGACCAGCAGGCTCGGCACGGTCGCGATCTTGCTGATCGGGGTGAAATCGGTGACCGGGTCGAACGGCAGCTTCGGATAGAGCGTTGCGTTGATGGTGTGGCTGGTGAAACTGACCAGCAGCGTGTAGCCGTCCGGCGCCGCCTTCGCGACGGTGTCGGCCGCGAGATTGCCGCCGGCGCCGGGGCGGTTTTCGACCAGCACCGGCTGTCCGAGCGATGCCGAAAGCGGCTGCGCGATCGCGCGCGCCATCGTGTCGGTGGTGCCGCCCGCCGACGCGCCGACCAGAAGCTTGATCGGCCGCGATGGGTAGGTTTCGGCTTGGGCGGTGGTGAGCCCGGCCAGACATACCGCCGCGAGAAGGACAGCCGCTAATCCTCGAGCGTGCAACTGAATCATCTGGTTCTCCCGCCGCCACACTGCGCCCTAGATCCGGGCGCCGCGATTATAGGCGTCGACCAGCTGATTGTAGTCGCGCAGCAGCCGTGGCGGCGAGCCCTCGACCATCCAGCCGGCGCCCTGATTGCCGAGCATCATTTTGTCGCCCGCGCTGTACGGCACATGATCGCGGATGCGGCGCATCAAGGCCTTCGCCGTGACCAGAAAAGACTTGGCGTTGCCGATGAAAAACGAGCCGATCTTGGCGTCGTTGCCGGAGCCGGTAAACTGTTCGGCGCCTTTGACCATGCTTTCGTAATCGTTGAGCGCCTGCGTGATCGCGGCGACGTCGGGTTTATCCGCTCCTTCCGCGCGCAACACACGCTTGGCCTGTATCATCAGGGCCTCGACGTGGTAGCGCGCCTGCTTGCCTTCGCTTTTCTCGATCTCGGCCAGCTTCTCCAGCGCGCGTCTGTCGTTGATGGCATCGACGCCGCTGCGCAGTTTCTGGTCGGCACTCTCGAATGCATTCCAGGCGGCGACGAGACGAGGGTGCAGGGCCTTGCCCTTCGCCATCTTGTCGTCCTTGTAATCCTGCTGGGAGTAATAGTCGTCGGCTTCCTTGAGCAGCGGCTCGAGCTTGCTCACGGCCTCGGCGTAGGCCGATGCAGCGGCTTCAAGTTCGGCGTCGTGCGGCTCCAGCGTGTTCGCTTTCTCGACGTTCTTCCGGCAGTCGGACGTGTCGTAGATGGTGTAGGTGCCGTAGATGATGCGTTCGCGGCCGCTCGGGCCTTCCTTGGCGGCCCAGCTGAAATAGCGCGCGCGTGAATCGTAGCTGCGCGCCGAAAGCCGGTTGATGCAGCCGACGTAAGCATTGAGTTTGGCGTTTGGCGAGGGTGCCTGCGCGGCGGCGTGTCGGCGGCGAGCGGCGTCACGAAAATGTGCCATCAGGCCGAGCATGCGGTTGCATAGAACGATTTCATTTCAGAGCTCCCACTACCCACGCAATGCCCGGAATATATTATGCGTCATGCCGGCTTGTCCCGGCCATCTACGTCGGTTCAAGCTTGTCTCCGGCCCTGAGCCGCCGGTCGGCCGTTAGTCGCGCGAGGCCGGCAGAATGTTCATGGCCGCAAGCTTGCCTCCGCCCACCGGGCACGGATAATGCAAGGCAACCGGGGGACCTCTTGTATGCGTGATCGTGTCATCATCGCCGGCGGCGGCATTGGCGGCCTGGCGATGGCCCTCACGCTCCACCAGATCGGCGTGCCCTGCATTGTCTACGAGGCGGTGCGCGAGATGCGCCCGCTCGGCGTCGGCATCAATATGCAGCCCAATGCCGTGCGCGAGCTCTACGATCTCGGCATCACCGAAGCCGATCTCGACCGCGTCGGCCTGCCGGCCAAGGAATGGGCGCTGGTGGGCTTGAACGGCAACGACATCTATTCCGAGCCGCGCGGCAAGCTCGCCGGCTACAACTGGCCGCAATATGCGGTGCACCGCGGCCAGTTTCACATGCTGCTCTACGACAAGTTGGTGGAGCGGATCGGCAAGGAAGCGGTGCAGCTTGCAAGCCGCGTCTCCGGCTATCGCAAGGACGCCGGCGGGGGCGTCACCGCCTTCGTCGAACGTGACGGCGCCACCGCCGAAGTGCAGGGCGCGCTGCTGATCGGCGCCGACGGCATCCACTCCGCCATTCGCGCGCAGATGCACCCCAACCAGCCACCGATTCACTGGGGCGGCGCGGTGATGTGGCGCGGCACGACCTGGGGCAAGCCGATCCGCACCGGCGCCTCGTTCGTTGGGCTCGGCACGCACCGTCAGCGCATGGTGTTCTATCCGATCTCGCAGCCCGACTCGAAGACAGGCCTCTCGATCATCAACTGGATCGCCGAGGTCACCATGGACAACAGCGAGGGCTGGAAGCAAAGCGGCTGGTTCCGCCAGGTGCCGGTCACGGACTTCGTGCACCATTTTGACGGCTGGGTGTGGGACTGGCTCGATGTGCCGGCGCTTATTCGCGGCGCCGACACCGTGTTCGAGAATCCGATGATCGACCGCGACCCGGTGCCGACCTGGCAGGACGGGCCGGTGGCGCTGCTCGGCGACGCCGCGCACCCGATGTATCCGACCGGCTCGAACGGCGGCAGCCAGGCGATTATCGATGCGCGCACGCTCGGCGCGGCAATGGTTGCGAACGGCGTCACGCCGGCGGCGCTCGCTGCCTATGACGCCAAATTATGCGGCCCGGTCTCGCAGCTCGTGCTGCGCAACCGCGGCGCCGGGCCGTTCGGGCTGCTGAATCTCGTCGACGAGCGTTGCGGCGGCACCTTCGACAACATCGACGACGTGATTCCGCCGAAGGAGCGCGCGGAATTCATGGCCGGCTACAAGGCTGCCGCTGGCTTTGCCATCGAGACGTCTCAACAAGGCGGAAAGGACGATCAAGGAAGGGGCGAGGGCGCGGAGAAAGGTGGAGGTGTGAGGGCAGCGGCCGCTTGAACGTGCGATGGCTTGTTACGGCTTCCGTGCTGTCAGTCCAATGAAAGCCGACATGCCGGAATGTCCGGGGCCTTCCTGCAATTCGCGCTCTTCCTCGACAATGTTGACATCGGCGAGATCGCCGAAGGCGCGTTGCAGCATGTCGCGGGTATAGAGATGTTCGACCTGTTTCGGGCCGCCGGTCCCATAATCGAGCTGTTTGGGCGTGTAGCCTTCGACGATCAGCAATCCGCCGCGCTTCAGCGCGCGGCGCATGCCCGCCCATTTCCGCGCGCGATCGGCCGGCGTGCTGAACTGGCTGAAAATATCGATCACCACGTCGAACGCCTCTTCCGGATAGGACCAGGCGTGAACATCGGCCTCAACGAACGTGATCGCGACATGATGTTCGTCAGCGAGCGCGCGCGCCTTGGCCAGGGCAGCAGGGGAGAAGTCGATCGACAGAACCTCGAGGCCTTGCCGCGCAAGCCAGACACCATTGCGACCCTCGCCATCGGCGACGGCCAGAGCCTTTCCGGTCGGCGGCAAAAGCGGACGGCAGCGGGCGAGAAATTCGTTGGGCTCCTTGCCGAACCTGTAGCCCGGCGTGGAGTAGCGATCCTGCCAATGCTGGAGTTCTGTTGTGTCGGTCATGGCGTCCGCTCACTTCTTCTTCCCCAGTGCGTCGCGCTGTCTGGTGAGCTTGTCCAGTTCGGCCTCCTGCGCGGCGATGCGGTCGGCGAGGCGGGCTTCGTCCGCTGCACCTGATAGCGCCGCCGCCTGTTCGGTCAACTGACGCAGGTTGTCGCGCAGGATCGCGATGCGGTCGTCCAACTCCGGGCGTGACAGGGTGCTCTCGTTGGCCATGTGATGTTCTCCTGCAGGACCGAAATTTGATCCAACGGCGTTGAAGCATTTTCCGCTCATTCCCGCGACCCAGCCTACGCTCGCTTCGCGAGCTTCGGCGGGTTTAAGTCCGCCGAAGCGCGGAGCGCGAAGGCGGAAAGCGCGGACGGGCGAAAATAAACCAATTCAATCACTCGAATCAAACTCTAGAACGCCTTGTTGCTCTCCTTCACCTTCTCTGCATCGACATAGACCTGCTCGCCGAGCGATTTGAATTTCTCGCTCATCGCCGCCATGCCTTGTTCTTTATCGTTCAACGTCGCCGCGTAATCGCGCACATCCTGCGTGATCTTCATCGAGCAGAATTTTGGCCCGCACATCGAGCAGAAATGCGCGACCTTATGCGCTTCCTTCGGAAGCGTCTCGTCGTGATATTCGCGCGCGGTGTCGGGATCGAGCCCGAGGTTGAACTGGTCCTGCCAGCGGAAGTCGAAGCGCGCGCGGCTCAATGCGTCGTCGCGCAATTGCGCCGCCGGGTGGCCCTTGGCGAGGTCGGCCGCGTGCGCCGCGATCTTGTAGGTGATGACGCCCTCCTTGACGTCGTCGCGGTCGGGCAGGCCGAGATGCTCCTTCGGCGTCACGTAGCAAAGCATGGCGCAGCCGAACCAGCCGATCATGGCGGCGCCGATGCCGGACGTGATGTGGTCGTAGCCCGGCGCGATGTCGGTGGTGAGCGGCCCGAGCGTGTAGAACGGCGCCTCGCCGCACTCCTTGAGCTGCTTGTCCATGTTGATCTTGATCTTATGCATCGGCACGTGGCCGGGGCCTTCGATCATGACCTGGCAGCCCTTTTTCCAGGCGATTTGCGTCAGTTCGCCCAAAGTCTCCAGCTCAGCGAACTGTGCGCGGTCATTGGCGTCGGCGATCGAGCCGGGACGCAATCCATCGCCGAGCGAGAACGACACGTCGTATTTGCGCATGATGTCGCAGATTTCGTCGAAGCGCTCGTAGAGGAAGCTCTCCTTGTGCCGCGACAGGCACCACTTCGCCATGATCGAGCCGCCGCGCGAGACGATGCCGGTGACGCGGTCGGCGGTGAGCGGCACGTAAGCCAGCCGCACGCCGGCGTGGATGGTGAAATAGTCGACGCCCTGTTCGCACTGCTCGATCAGCGTGTCCTTGTAGCATTCCCAGTCGAGCTTGACGGGATCGCCGTCGACTTTCTCCAGCGCCTGGTAGATCGGCACAGTGCCGATCGGCACCGGCGAATTGCGCAAGATCCATTCGCGCGTGTTGTGGATGTTGCGGCCGGTGGAGAGGTCCATCACCGTGTCGGCGCCCCAGCGGATCGCCCACACCATCTTCTCGACCTCTTCCTCGACCGAGGAGGTGACGGCCGAGTTGCCGATATTGGCGTTGATCTTCACCAGGAAGTTGCGGCCGATGATCATCGGCTCGAGTTCGGCGTGGTTGATGTTGGACGGGATGATGGCGCGCCCGCGCGCGATTTCGCTGCGCACGAATTCGGGTGTGATGAAAGCCGGCACCGCGCCGCCGAACTGTTCGCCATCGGCCAACGCCGCTTCGGCGCGCTCGAGCTGCTTCTTGCGGCCGAGGTTTTCGCGCTCGGCGACGTAGATCATTTCCTTGGTGATGATGCCGGCGCGCGCCCATTCGTATTGGGTGAGAGGGTGCGGTGTCTTTTCCCCTCCCCCTTGTGGGGAGGGGCCAGGGGTGGGGGTTGAAGTAGAAGTCGCGCTACCCCCACCCCGGCTCGCTTCGCTCGCCGACCCTCCCCACAAGGGGGAGGGTGAAACCGCCCGCCAGGGCTTCGGCGTATTGGGGAAATTGCGCGCCAGATGCTTGCCGGTGACATTGCCGTTATCGACCGGCTGGATCGGCGCGGCCTTCATATTCCTCGACCCCGCCGCGCTCTTTCACCCACTCGATACGCGTGCGCTTGAGGCCTTTCTCGACATCGATCTCGACATCCGGATCCGTGTAGGGCCCCGTGGTGTCGTAGACCGGGAGCGGCGGCTCGCCCGACGACGCGTCGAGCGAAATCTCGCGGATCGGCACTCGCAGCTCGGGCGCTGCGTCGGGCTTCGAGTAAACCTTGCGCGAGGCGGGCAATGAACCCGTCGTGACTTTCGGGAGGGTGACGTTGGGATCGTGGATGTTCATTTTACCTTCTCCTCCGTAGACGCGGCCGGCTGCGCGCACGCGCGCGCTCCGGGAACATTTGTGGCGGGTCGAGATAGCCGAAGTAGCTCAGCAGCACGCCGAGCAGAACGGCGACCCCGCCGTCGACGACGAAAAAATTCGGATAAGACAGCACCGACAGGCCGATCTGTTCGACAACCTGCGGCGCGACCGTGCGCAGGACACCGCCGATGATCGCGAGCCAGCCGATCACCGTGATGATCAGCGGCCAGTGCCACTTCCAGTCATTGTGCGTGGCAACGATCGCCAGCCCGACTGGGAGCGCGATCACGCCCGACAGGTAAATGAGCATATGATCGTGCAGCGCGCGTTCGAACATCGTGCGGTAGACAACGCTGTTGAAGATCATGCCGGCGCCGCCGGCAATGAATACAGGGCCAATCAATTTGGCCAGAAAATGCGATCGTTCCATGGTCCAGTCCCCCATTTGGATGTCCACGCTCACGCCACATACCCTTTGAAAGTCACAAAGCCGCCGACGGCGACGAGGAAGATGCCGAGGCCAGAAAAAAAGCCGGCATTCGCGATGATCGAGTTCGCGACGAAATTGGCGAACTGCGGCGCGATGACACGGAACGTGCCGACGCAGGTAAGGACCCAGCCGATGGCAGTAACGGTGCTGCGCCAGTCGGGTGTCCAGTCTTTGTGCACATTGAGGATCGCGAGGCCCGCCAGCAGCATCAGGACCCCGGAGAAGTAGATAAAGGGCAAGCCAGCGAGGAACTGCGTCGCCATTTCGCGATAGGTCGCCTGGTTAGCCAGCATGCCGATGCCGATCGCCGACAGGATTGGGCCCACCAGCCTCGCGATGTTCAGCGACGATTGCATCGAAATGTCCTGTCCCTTCGCCGGCATGACCCGGATCAGGTTCAAAGGGTTTTTCTCAGCCCCCAACGGGGGCACCCCTCGGAACAACGTTTAATGTAGGCACGGGGGCAGGGGTGTCAATGTCACCTCCTCGTCATCCCCGCAAAGCGAGCGCTAGCCGGGATCCATAACCACCGTCCCCAACATGCGGAAAAGACATGGTGTATGGGTCCCCGCTTTCGCGGGAGGACAGCCGGAAAGCATCGCCCCCGGCAATGACAGCGGAGGAGCCGCCTTCACGTCTTCGGCAGCTGCGTCACTTCAATCTTCACCGTGCCGGTGGCTTCCGCGATCACGCGCAAGGTGGTTGCGTCGAATTCGATGCCGGTGAGGCGCAGGTCCAGCACGGCGGCGTCGACACGCACGCCGTTGCCGACCTGCTCGAATTCGCTGAGCGCGGCGCCGATCTTGGCCTTGGCATCCTTGGCAAACGGCTTGAGATCGATGACAGCCTTGTCGGCAAGCGCCTTTTGCAAGTGGGGCATGGCTGCGCGTGCGGCCGCGCCGAGCAGGCCGAAGGCGGCTTCCGATTCGACGGCGAGCGACATATCCGTCAGGCGCAGGAGCTGGTTCTGCGGATCGAGTAGCGGCTTGCCCCAGATCTGCACGGTGGCTTCGGTGCCAAAGCCGAACCAGCTTTTCTTCTCGCGTGCTTTCACGCGCAGCGAGATCAGCAAACGGTCGCCCGCGGCCGCAAGGCTTGCGCGCAGGATCTCGACATCGACCGGTCCGCTGCCATCATCGGGGAAATGCCGGCCCTTGAGTTGCGGCTCAAGCAGCTTGTTGAGCTCCGTGAAGGGCATGTCGATCGGCACGCCCACCGCCAGCTCGCCCTCCTGCATCGGCGGCACCAATTCGAGCTGCGCGGGAAACGGACAATTCGGCTTGGTTTCGGCCGGCAGGATTCGGGTTTCCGCCTGCACCCCGATAGTGATCGTGACATTGCGGGCATCGACCTGCGGCTGCGCCGCAGCCGCACGCACCGGACGCATTTCCAGCCAGAGCGCCGGCAGCCCGGTTTTTTCGCCGCCGAGCGGGATCGAGCGACACATCTTGGTCCACTGCTCGCGTGCGGTGCGCTCGATCACTGGATCGTTGCGCAGCCGCGATTGCAGCGCTGCGATCTGGTTATTGACCATCGGATCGAGCACCGACTTGATCTCGCCGCCAAGGTTGACCTTGAGGCCGGCAATGTTCGTACCGGTATCGCCGAAATCGAGCCGGCCGGTGAGGTTGGGCTCGATCCGCCATGACGACGTGATCTGTGGGCGCGACGTCACCACCACATTGCCGCGGAAATCGCTGCGTTGGTCGAGCGTTTTGACGGCGAGATTCTCGATTTGCTTGCCGACTTCGCCGCTGCCGAGCAGGTTACCGATCGCGCCGCCGATCCCGCCCACCGCCTTGCCGGCGGTATTTCCCACCTGTCCGGTGATGCGAATGCTGCCATTGAGTGGCGTCGTGACGGTGAGCGTGCCGGCCTGTCCGGAGGCAGACATGGTTCCGCGCGACACTGTCAAACCGATCTGGGCCTGACCGAGCAGCTGCGTGACCGGGTTGTCGTTCTTGCCGGCGAATTCACGCGGAGCGGTGGCATCGAGCGACTGGCCTATGGCCGTAAGCGCAACCGCGACCGGCGCGATGACGTGCGAGGCGCGTGTTATCGCCTGCAAAGGTTTTGGCGGTTGCAGAATGGCAAGTGCTTCCGGCAGCCCGCTGTCGGTTGGGACAATGCGGTTGAGCGCCCAGAGCGTCAGGCTGAAGAATATGGCAACGACGCAAAAGGCTGCGACACCCCAGCGGACATAACGCGAGCGGCCGAAGGCGCGGATCGGCGCCGTCGCGTAGTAGATGAAAGTGTCGAGGCCGCTCATCTGGACGTTCCGCTCGATTCGCCGGAGAGGGAATCTTAGGCGGCGGCGCCCGCTTGCGCCAGCGCGGGTGACTGTCGCGGCCTACGCAGGTACGTCACTTGATCGTCAAATTCAGCGCCTTGACCATTTCGCCCCATTTGGTCACTTCGGCCTTGAACATCGTCTCGGCCTGCGCCGGCGAGCCCTGGATCGGATCGAAGCCGATGGTGGCGAGTTTTTGTTGCACATCGGGATTCTTGATGGTGTCGTTGATGGCCGTATTGAGCGTCGCGATGATCTGCGGGTCGGTCTTGGCCGGTGCAAAAAATCCAACCCATGACGCCGCGAAAAATCCGGGGAAACCGGCTTCCGCATACGTCGGTACGTTCGGCGTGACCGACGCCCGTTTGTCGGCCGCGATGCCGAGGCCCTTGAGTTTCCCGGCGGCCACCTGCGCGGCCGCGCCGCCGCCCAGTGTTGTTGCAAGCAGGTCAATCTGGTTGCCGAGCGTTGCGTTGATCGCTGGCGCGCCGCCCTGGAAGGGCACATGCGTGGCTTCGATTCCGGCAATCTTCTTGAAGAAATATTCGGCTTCAATGTGCGAGCCGCTGCCGACGCCGGCAGAGCCGAAATTGATAGTCTTGCCTTTCGCCGCCTTGACGAAATCGGCGAGGTTGTTGGCCGGGTTGCTCGAACTCGTCACCAGTGCCTCGGGACTTGAGGCAACGATGGCCACAGTCTTGAAGTCGCCCGCCGCGAAGGTCTTGGTCTCGCGCAGCGTCTCGTTGATCGCGATCGCCGTGGTGGTGACGAGCAGCGTGTAGCCGTCGGCCGTGGCGTGCGCGACGACGCCACCCGCGATGTTGCCGCCGGCACCGCCGCGGTTCTCGACCACGACCGGTTGATGGAGGCGCTCGCTCAGGCCTTGGCCGACCATGCGCGCCAGTGTGTCGGCGACACCACCCGCGGCAAATGCGACAACGAGGGTGATCTTGTTGGACGGAAAAGTGTCGGCGGTAGCGCGTCCGGTCAGTGCTAGCGCTGAAACGGCGAGCGCTACGACAACCTGCCGAAGTCGACGTGACATGAACAATCCCCCTCGATCTCGCGTTCTTGTTCGTGCTGGATGTGCGAGCTGCACTGAGTATTCCATCCCGCCGGTTTGCTGACAACTGCCGGCTGCGTTGCTCCGTGCTCGTGGGTGCGTGCTACCGATATTTCGCCATGGCACAACCCTTTATCGAGCCATGCGACCGCGGCGTCATCGACGCCCAGCCGTGCCCGCGCGCGCTCGGGCGCGAGATCGCGCCGCAGCGCCGCCGCATGGTACTCGCCGCCTGCGTGCTCGCTTCGTCCATGGCCTTCATCGATGGCTCCGCGCTTACCGTCGCGCTGCCAAAATTGCGCGCGTTTTTTGGCGCGGACCTCGCCTCGGTTCAATGGGTCCTCAACGGCTACGTGCTGGCGCTGGCCGCGCTGACGCTGATCGGTGGCGCGCTCGCGGATCACTACGGTAAGGCGCGCATGCTAAGTGTCGGTTGCCTTGGCTTTGGACTTGCGTCGGCTGGCTGCGTGGTCGCGCCGTCGGTGGAGTGGCTGATTGGTTGTCGTGTTATGCAGGGCATTGCCGCCGCGATCGTCACGCCGTCGAGCCTGGCGCTGATCGGCGCAATTTATCCGAAGGAAGAGCGCAATCGCGCGATCGGTGTGTGGGCGGCAGCATCCGCGCTCACCACCGCTGGCGGCCCGGTGCTGGGAGGCTGGTTGACCGAACATTTCGGTTGGCAATGGGTTTTTGCGATCAATCCGCCGCTGGCGCTGGCTACAATCGCACTGCTGATGATCTACGCGCCTGCCGACCAGCATGAACCGCGGCGGTTCGATGTGGCCGGTGCCGTCATTCTTGCGGCCGCACTTGGCGCATTGGCCTGGGCGCTGAGCCAGATCGGGCCGGGGAAGGCCGGAGTTGTTAGCGGGGTTATGATTGCCGTGATCGCCGTGTTGGGCCTTGCAGGACTGGCCGGGTACGCAATCTGGGAACGCACCAGCGACCATCCCATGACGCCGCCGCGCTTGATGGGCAATCGCGCGTTCGTAAGCCTCAATGCAGCGACTTTGTTCATCTATACGGGCCTGTCGGCCATGTTTTTCCTGGTGTCATTCGATCTCATCGACCGGCGTGGCCTCACGCCGACCGGCGCAGGCTTGGTATTCTTGCCGTTCACGCTCGGCGTTGGCTTGCTCTCGCAACCGTTCGGCGCGCTGGCGGACAAACTCGGCGCGCGTACGATGCTGATCGTGGGGCCCCTCGCGGCTTCGGTCGCGTTCTTGCTGCTGGCGCTTACGTCAAACGCATCGCTCGAGGCGGGAGTGCTGGCGCCAATGGCGCTGCTCGGCATTGCCTTCGCGGTGCTGATAACTCCGCTGACCGCGTCGGTGATGTCGGCGGTCGCACCGACCGACGAAGCGCTTGCGTCGGGCGTCAACAATGCAGTCAGTCGGGTCGCGCAATTGGCCGGCGTTGCGCTGTCCGCCGGTGTTGCATCATATTCTTCCGGATATCGCGCGGGACTTGTTGTGTCCGCCGTATTTGCTGCCGCGGGGGCCGCCGTCATTGCCGCGTTCCTACCCCCGACAGCGGCAGGCCATCATCGGAGATAGCCATGACCCAGAAATGCACGCACGGAACGGGTATCCGCGATGTGACACCGAGCGCGCTCGGTTGCGAGGAATGCCTGAAAACAGGGTCGCCCTGGGTGCATTTGCGGCTATGCCGGACGTGCGGCCATGTCGGCTGCTGCAATTCATCCCCGAACAAACACGCGACGAAGCATTTCCGCGCCACCGGCCATCCCATTATCGAGGGTTATGATCCGCCGGAAGGCTGGGGATGGTGCTATCTCGACGAAACATTCGTCGATCTTGGCGACCGCACGACGCCACAGCGCGGGCCGATCCCGCGTTTCGTCTGACGAAGACTAAGCAGTCTTGGGCAGCGGAATCGGCGCCAGTTCCTGCGGCTGATAGTGCGCGAGCGCCTGGATTGCGCCTATGTCGATGAATTCGATCTGCCGCTCGCTGTCTGCAATCAATTTTTCAGACCGCAGTTGCTGCATCATTCGGTTTAAATGCGGAACGCTCAGTCCAAGCACGTCGGCCATCACTTCCTGCGAAAACGGCAAGGCGAAACTTGTCAGTCCGGCGCGCCGCACCGCGCGTAGCCGCGCATGCAATTCGAGGAGAAAATGCGACAGGCGTTCGATTGGCGTACGGCGACCGACGTCGATGATGTGCTCGGCGTAAGTCGTTGCTTCCTGCACGGCGATCCAGCTCAGGGCGAGACCGAATTGCGGCCGTTGGTAACAGAGCTGAACGTAGGCATCGAGTGAGCAGACATTCATCGTGAGATCGGTGACGGCGCTCACCGAGTAGACCGCGCGCTCGTAGAAGCTTCCCGGCATTCCCACGATGTCGCCGGGCAGGACCACGTTCAAAATTTGCCGCTTGCCGTTGCGTAGCAGCTTGTAACGCACAGCGTGCCCGTCCTTCACGAAGCAAAGCTTGCGATACTCGTAGCCGTCGACGATGAGATCGCGCCGCCGCCGGATGGTCAGTTCGCCATCGATGATCTCGTCGAGCCTTTTCAGGTCGGCCGCGTCGAGATCGACATGCTGCAAAAGCCTGGCGACGAACGGGTGCTGATCCAGGACACTGCCGGAGGATGAAAGGCCCATGGGAGGTAGGCTATTCCGGTTCGTTAATCTGAATCAATGATCCTGACGAAAGCGCCGCCCGGCTGAAAACTGTCGAATAAAGCACCACTCTCTTCCCCTCTGGACTGAGTGGTCACGAAGCAACTACTGGCGTATTTAAATGGCCGCGCTGCGTATGTGCGGCCATTTTTTAGGGAGATTGTCGTGACCGCTGATAAAAACGAACAAAGCATCATAGAGGGCGACTATGCCGCGAAAATCGTCGCGTCGATCATCATCGCCGGCATCCTGCTGATGTTCAGCTACGGGCTTTTGCACTGGGTCATTTTTGAATAGCGCCGGTGGTGACTGAGCCGCTGGCAACGACGTGCCGGGACGGCTGGTTCGGTTGCCCCTTTCCAGCCGTTGCGCGCAGGGAAGCCCCGGCCGTGCGCCGGGGCTTCTTCTGCCGCGCAGCAAGGTGGCAATGCCGCGCTCCGGAATTCGTTCTGCGATCATCGGCGACGCGCGTTGCCGGACAATGATACCGGCCAATGAACTGCTATCTGTGCCACCGGCGCAAAGGCAACCCTTGTTCCCGGCAAATAATTAAACAATCGGTTTCATCGTTTGTGATCTTGGTCGCAGATTGAGACGGTGACCGTGATAAAAGCGGCTGCACATATCGACAAGAAAACGGATCGGGTAGATGCCTACGCTGCCTGGGTATCACGCTTGCGACATGAGGGGTCCGTTCCAAAGCTCCCTACCGGTCGAGTTCGGTCCTTTGTCTCGGCTTGGCCGCGAGCTGCAACGTCTTGCGGATACCCTGAGCCGGCGAGAGAGCGAGCTTTTTCAGTTGTTCGACCTGGTTGAGACGGTCGAGCAAGGCGTGTTGGTCGATGACATCCTGAACCGGATTTTTGATAGCTTTAGCGGCCTCATCCCGTACAATCGCATCGGCTGCGCATTCCTTTCCGGCGACGGGACTTGCCTGACCGCCTATTGGGTGCGATCGGAACTCGGTCCAATCCAAATTTCAGCGGGATATTCCAAGCCGCTAGCAGGTAGCAGCCTTGAGCAAGTCCTGAAAACCGGTCACCCGCGCATCATAAACGATCTCGAAAGTTACCTGCGCGCCAAGCCGCAATCGGACGCAACGCGCAGGATCGTGCTGGAAGGCGGGCGTTCGAGTCTGGCCTGCCTTCTGATTGTTGAGCACCGGCCGATCGGATTTTTATTTTTCACAAGCCGGCGCAGAAATGCGTATCGCGAGGCGCACCAGGCGATATTCCGCCAAATCGCAAATCAGGTATCGGCTGTGATCGACAACAGCCGGACCTACCTGCATATCATCGAAAGAAATCGGCAACTGATCGAGGAAGGCAGGAAGCTTTCAGAGATCGCAAGCCGTGATGCTCTGACCGGCGCGCTGAACCACGGAGCCATCATGCGGGCCGCCGAACGCGCCCTGGTGGGTGCGGCCCAGACACGAAAGCCGGTCGGCATCATCATGGCCGACATCGACAATTTCAAAACGATCAACGATACCTTCGGTCATGTCGCCGGTGATGCCGCTTTGAAAGAAATTACGCGCCGCCTGACGAAAGTAATCCGCCAGAGCGACCAGCTGGGTCGGTATGGTGGCGAAGAGTTTCTCATCGTCGCGGCCGGGCCTCTCACGCATGACACGCTGGCCAAAGCAGCTGAACGCATGCGCCAGGCAGTCGCCGCCACGCCCTTTGACTTAGGCAGTAAAAGTAGAAATATTTCGGCCAGCTTCGGAGCGGTCATCGCAACCGGCTTGAATGAATCGGCACAGGAAATCATTGTCGCTGCCGATCGCGCGCTCTATGCAGCGAAAGATGCCGGTCGAAACCGGATTGTGATCGGTTGAAGAACCAATCCTACTTCATTTCCTTCATGCACTTCTTCACGAAGGCGGCGCGCTGCTCCATGGGGACATTTTCCCGCATCGCGCGCTCGTCGCACGCGCGCATTTTCTTGGAATCTGTACGCGACAGCATCCGTTCCGGTGCAGTCGACTTCATGCTTGTCGCCAGCGCGGGCGGAGCAAGCCAGGGCATGCAAAGTGCCAAGTCTGACGATAACGATAAATGTATGCCGCATGGCGGCCCCCAATCGCGGACCGATGATCGCGCGTCTTTCCGGGCGAATGCAAGGCCCGAAGTCCAGGAGGAGGCTCGCAAGTCCTATTGCTGGGTTTTGCCCATCCTGTGCAGCTTGAGCACGGTGTACACCGTGTCGCTCGCCGGCGTCGGGATGCCGAATTCGCGTCCGAGGGCCCGCACTTTGCCGGCAAGCCAATCAAGCTCAAGCCGGTTGCCGCGTTCGAGATCGTGCGCCATCGACGCCTTCATTCCAGGCTCAACTTTGTTGACCAGAAAATTCATGCGCTCGTCGAGGTAAGCCGGATCCAGGGCGACGCCTTTGGCCTTACCAACCGCAAAGGCCTCATCCATCAGAGCGCGGAAGAAGCCGCGTAGCTCGGGATCCGCGACGATGGGACCAATCGGAGATCGCAGACTGGCAGTTGAACCTGCCATTGCGGTGAGAAATATGAATTTCTGCCAGAGCTCCCGGCTAATGTCGTCGGATAGTGCAATGTCGAGCTTGGCAGCTTTGCCTGCATCCACAAACTCCGTGAGTTTGTCGTCAGATTTTTTGTCGGCGCGGCCAAACCGCATCATCGCAAAGTTGCTGGTGTGCTTGATGACGCCGGGGGCGGCGATAGTGGTCGCGATGTAGGCAGCGCCGCCAACGACGCGATCAGCGCCCAATACGGCAGAAATGCGATCAACGCTGTCGACGCCATTCTGAAATGTGATCAGTCGGCTATCGGGGCCAAGAAGGGGGCGTGCGGATGCTGCCGCCATTTCTGTGTCCCAAAGTTTGACCGCGAACAGCACGATGTCGACCGGACCGACTTTCGCCGGATCATCGGTGACGTTGGGCTTGGGCAGATGCAAATCGCCGTGCAGGCTCTCGATCTTGAGGCCGTGCCGCGCAATGGCGTCACGGTGGGCGCCGCGGGCAATGAAGTAAACATCATGGCCTGCCGCCGCCATGCGCGCGCCGAAGTACCCGCCAACCGCCCCCGCCGCCATCGCTGCAATACGCATGATCGAACCCCGGATGAACCGGTCGACATATAGCGGTATGGACCGGACGCACCAACCGACATTTATTCATACGAGGCATCAAAAAAATTGCCCGGCGCGAGGCCGGGCAAGTTCGGGGGAGGTTCGCGAGAAATTAGTAGAGGCCGGAGGGGCTGATCCTGCTCCAGGCCTTCTGTGCGGGGCTCTGTGGCTGTGGTGCATATGACTGAGTGATGGAGACGCGCTGCGGCTCCGGAGGCTTTCTTTGCGCCACGGACGTTTGTGGCAGCACGATCACCTTCGCGCCAATCTGCACGCGGCTGTAAAGATCCTTGACGTCTTCATTGGTCAGGCGGATGCAACCGCTCGACACGTGCTTGCCGATTGACGTCGGATCGTTTGTGCCATGGATGCGATATTCGGTGCCGCCGATATACATGGCGCGCGCGCCGAGCGGATTGCCGGGGCCACCCGCGACCATGCGTGGCAGGTACGGCTGGCGCGCGATCATTTCAGCAGGTGGGTACCAATCCGGCCATTCGGTCTTGCGTTCGACTGATTTGATTCCGGACCAGGTGAAGCCTTGGCGGCCGACGCCGATGCCGTAACGGATCGCCTTGCCGTTGCCGAGCACGTAATAGAGGAAAGTCTGCGGGGTATCGATGATGACCGTACCGGCTGCCTCTCTGGAGCCGTAGTCGACGATTTGCCGCTGCAAGCGCGGAGACGGCTGAACGGTCTGGGTGTCTTCGCTTTCTTCGACCGGAGTTGCTTCGAATGTCTGCGGTGCGGCCTGCATCTGGGTAGGAGCGGTGAGGAAGGCAAACAGCGGCTCGGCGTTCGCGGCACTGCACGACAACACGGCAGCGCCGATCAGGGCTGCAAAATTGGCAGATGAGGACAAAAACTTGGACAAAAACTTGGACATGGCACCCTCGTCAGCTCCTCCCCGTCCTTATGTCGAGCCAATAGCCGAGAGGTTCAAAGGTTCCCTCAAGCTCAATGAGTAAAAACCCTTAAAAGACAGGAACGAATTGGCGAAAATTGTGTTGGCGGCCCGGCGAGAGCAGCCGCACGGCGCCTTTGAACCTGCGGGCACCTGGCGATGACTAACAGGCAGTGAATAGCGCCACCGTAACGACCGGCGCTCGCGCGCCGGGAAGGAGATCGCCATGCTACTCGTCGACAAACTACCGCAAGGCTTCGCGCCGACGCAGCTTGTCGGCGGTGCTATCCAGGCGACCATGTATGTATTGCCCACCGCCAAGGGCACATTCTATTTGGCGCGCGCGATGGGCTTTGACGGACTCGGACAGTCCCTAAGCTCGGTGCTGATCGTGACCGGGATCTGCTGGCTCGTTCTGTTTCTTCCAAGTCTCACCGGCGCATCGTCGAATTCAATCCAATGGCAGCCACGATGGCTCAAAATCTCCCGTACGCTGGCTGACCCGACTGTTTCGATCGGCGACAAGTTCAAGGCGACCTTCACAGACTGGCTTAGTCTGCTGATCATCGTATCCTCGCTTATCTGGATCGCGAGTTCGGTCTTTGGTGGCGTCCCGTTATTGCCGTAGTGGAGGCCAGCATGAGCGCTAGGCATCTTTCGCTCGTCCTCGTGACCGCGGTCATCGGGTTGATGTCTGGTCCTTCGCTACAGGTTGCGTTCGCGGACGCAGCGCAATCCAGTTGCAAGCCTGAACTGCGTGCCGAGGGCAGGCGCAGTGATCCTGGTTCGGCTGAAGAAAAAGCGAGTGACGCACTCAAGTTTTCCATCAGCAAATGGGGACAACTGGCGCAGGGACTCTACGGGAGCCAGTTTGCCAACTGGGAATCCGCCAAAGAACGCAAAATCGAATGTGAGCACTACGACGAACCCACACTCAATGGACGGGTATCATGCGTTGCGATTGCGCTGCCGTGTGACAAGCGCTGAACCGCTGTCGTTCAATTATCCGGGACCCGCTGCAGGTTTATAATTCCGCGATCTAGTCTTTTTGCTTGTGCCAGCCCACCACGGCATCCGGCACGCTATCGGTCGATGCAAAATAAGGCTTGATGTCGATGAGCGGCGTGCCATCCAGGCAGTCGAGCCCGACCACCGATAGCTGCCCGCCTTCAATCCGCAAAAGCTTGACCACGCTCACGGCGACCGGGTTGGGCCGGGCGGGGGAACGCAACGCGAAGGTGCCGTGTTGGACGCCGTAATGGCCTGGCACCTGAAGCACCAGATCGCGTGGGGATTTGTCCATCCAGTAAAGCAGTATGAGATGGCTGCAGGTCTCGACGTCCTTGAGGCCGTCGCGCCAGCGCGGATCGACATCGACGGTACAGACCGCCTCCGACTCCCGGGCGTTCTTTGGGCAGTCCTTGCGCTCCTTCCAGGGCGTGTGGATACGGCCAATGAAATACAGGCCCGCATCCGGTTGACCGGGGAGGTCGACCGCCTTTTCACCGTCGCGGATGCCGAAATCTTTGTTGGCGCCCATGGTCGTTCTTTAGCGCGACTAACGCGCGCTTTCAGCCGCGAACAGTAGCAATACAGGCCCAGAACATAGACCGCTTTGACGCACACCGATCGCTAACCAGCCCACGAAAAGCTCAGTCTCTGGGCTTGCCGAGGACCGTTTCAACGTATAAAGATATCTTTATATAGTGGGAAACGGCCCATAAGCGGTCTATCTCTAGGGTCCAATGAACAGCACCGGCAAGCTTGGTTTTGATGCCCTCAATTCGGCGCTCAAGGCGGCGGGCGAGGAGACGCGCCTGCGAGTGTTGGCCCTCCTGGCCGAAGCCGAGCTGACTGTCTCCGACCTCACCGACATCCTGCGCCAGTCGCAGCCGCGCATCTCCCGCCATCTCAAGCTGCTGGCCGAGGCGGGGCTCGTCGAGCGTTTCCGCGAGGGCACCTGGGCCTTCTTCCGGCTAGCCGAGCATGGCGGAGGCGCCGAAGTCGCGCGCGCACTAATCGAGCGCCTCAACCCGGCCGATCAGACCATTGCGCGTGACCGCGATCGGCTCGCTTCCGTACGGCAGGCGCGCGCCGCCGCCGCGCAAGCCTATTTCCGCGCGCATGCGGCCGAATGGGATCGCATCCGCAAGCTGCACGTCACCGACGAAGCGGTGGAGGAGTGCAATTCGCGCAGCGCTCGCCGACAAACCGTTTCGCTCGCTGCTCGATCTCGGCACCGGCACCGGACGCATGCTCGAGATGTTCGGACCTGACATCGAGCGCGGGCTCGGTCTCGACCTCTCTCTTGATATGCTGTTGCTGGCGCGCGATCGGCTTGAACGCGCGAGCTTGAGGAATTGCAGCGTACGGCAGGGCGACATTTACGATTTGCCGTTGGCGGATGATTCCTTCGACGTCGTCATCCTTCACCAGGTTCTGCACTTCCTTGATGACGGTGCCCGTGCAATCCGCGAAGCGGCGCGCGTATTGCGTCCGGGCGGCCGGCTCCTGGTGGTTGATTTCGCACCGCACGAGCAGGAATTCTTGCGCGAGCAATTCGCTCACCGACGGCTCGGTTTTGCACCCGAGGCAGTGACGCAGTGGATGACCGCCTCGGGCCTCGAGCCGGTGCTGCATAAGTCGCTTGCACCCGAACCTGGCTCCGACGGCAAGATTGCGGTCTCGTTGTGGCTGGCGCGAGATACGCGCGCGCTGATGGCCAGCCCGTTGCGGCGGGAGGTGGCGTGATGAATGTCCGTCCCAGCCGGTTCGCGCTCAGTGAGACCCGCCGCATCGACGTGTCGTTCGAGTTCTTTCCACCGCAGACCGAGGAGATGGAGAAGATCCTCTGGGAATCGATCGAGCGTCTGGCGCCGCTGGCGCCGAACTTCGTCTCGGTCACCTATGGCGCCGGCGGCTCGACGCGCGAACGCACCCACGCCACGGTCAAGCGCATCCTGGCGGAGACACCGCTGACGCCGGCGGCGCATCTGACCTGCGTCGGCGCGGCGCGCGAGGAAATCGACGCCATCGTGCGTAACTATCACAATGTCGGCGTGCGCCACATCGTGGCGCTGCGCGGCGATTCCATCAGTGGCCCGGGCACGCAATACGCGCCGCATCCGGGCGGCTACAAGAATGCCGCCGATCTGGTCGGCGGCATCAAGCGCAACTGCCCTGACATCGAGGTCTCGGTCTCAGCCTATCCGGAAAAGCATCCGGACTCGCCGACCGTCGACGCCGATATCGATATGCTCAAGGCCAAGGTCGATGCCGGCGCCGAGCGCGCGATGACGCAGTTCTTCTTCGAGAACGACCTTTACTTCCGCTATCTCGACCGCGTGCGTGCGCGGGGCATCAATATCCCGATCGTGCCGGGCATCCTGCCGGTGCAGAACTTCAAGGCGGCGAAGAATTTCGCCGCCCGCGCCGGCGCCACCGTGCCGGGTTGGCTGGCCGAGCGCTTCCACGGCCTCGATAACGATCCGGCCACGCGCAAGCTGATCGCCGCAGCGGTCGCCGCCGAGCAGGTGATTGACCTGGTCGACCGCGGCGTCACCCATTTCCATTTCTACACGATGAATCGCGCGGACCTTGTTTACGCGATTTGCCATCTGCTGGGCGTAAGGCCCGCGGTGGAAACCGTGACCTGATCCGGAGCCCACCGTGAGTGCACCCACCATCAGTGCCCGATCTGCATTCCTTGAACTGCTGAAGGAACGCATCCTGGTGCTCGACGGCGCCATGGGCACGATGATCCAGGGGCTCAAGCTCGATGAGGAAGGCTACCGCGGCGCACGTTTCGATGCGTGGAACCGCGAGGTGCGCGGCAACAACGATTTGCTCAATCTCAGCCGTCCTGACGCTGTGCGCGAAATCCACCTGGCTTATTTCCGTGCCGGCGCCGACATCGTTTCCACCAACACATTCTCCTCCACCAAGATTGCACAGGCCGACTACGGCATGGAGGACATCGCCTACGAGCTCAATCACGCGGGTAGCAAACTGGCGCGCGAGGCGGCCGTCCTCGCAGAAAAAGAAGACGGCAAGCGCCGCTTCGTCGCCGGTGCGCTCGGTCCGACCAACCGGACCGCATCAATTTCGCCCGATGTCAGCAATCCCGGCTTCCGGGCCATCACCTTCGACCAGTTGCGCGAAGCCTATGGCGAGCAGGTGCGTGGATTGATCGACGGCGGCGCTGACTTGTTGCTGATCGAAACCATCTTCGACACGCTCAACGCCAAGGCGGCGATCTACGCCATTGCCGAAATTTGCGAAGAGCGCGGGGTCGACGTGCCGGTGATGATCTCCGGCACCATCACGGATCGCTCGGGCCGTCTATTGTCCGGGCAGACGCCGGGCGGGTTCTGGAATTCGGTCAAGCATGCCAGCCCGGTGACTATCGGTCTCAACTGCGCGCTGGGTGCCCAGGAGATGCGCGCGCATATTGCCGAACTCGGGCGGCTGGCCGACACTTTCGTCTGCGCCTATCCAAATGCCGGCCTTCCCAATGAATTCGGGTACTACGACGAAAGCCCTGAATTCATGGCCGAACTGCTCGGCGAGTTCGCCGAAGCCGGTCTCGTCAACGTGGTCGGCGGCTGCTGCGGCACGACGCCCGAGCATATTGCCGCCATCGCCAAGGCGGTTGCGGGGAAGCGCCCGCGCGCCATTCCGGAAATAGTGCCGCAACTGCGCCTGTCGGGGCTCGAGGCCTTCGCGCTCACGCCGGAAATTCCGTTCGTCAATGTCGGCGAACGCACCAATGTCACCGGCTCGGCCAAATTCCGCAAGCTGGTCACCGCCGGCGACTATGCAGCGGCGTTGTCCATCGCGCGCGAGCAGGTTGAGAACGGCGCGCTGGTGATCGACGTGAACATGGACGAGGGGCTGCTCGATTCCGAGCAGGCGATGACGACCTTTCTCAACCTGATCGCGGCCGAGCCGGACATCGCGCGCGTGCCGGTGATGGTCGATTCATCGAAATTTTCAGTGATCGAGGCCGGCCTGAAATGCTTGCAAGGCAAGCCCGTGGTGAATTCCATCTCGATGAAGGAAGGCGAGGCGGCTTTCATCGAGCACGCGCGCACCGTGCGCCGCTATGGCGCCGCCGTGGTCGTGATGGCCTTCGACGAGAAGGGGCAGGCCGACACGCTTGATCGCAAGACGACTATCTGCAAGCGCGCCTACGACATTCTGGTGAACCAGGTCGGCTTCCCGCCGGAAGACGTTATTTTCGACCCAAATATCTTTGCCATTGCGACCGGCATGGAAGAGCACAACGGCTATGGCGTGGACTTCATCGAGGCCACGCGCTGGATTCGGAAAAACCTCCCGTACGCGCATGTGTCGGGAGGCGTTTCGAACCTGTCGTTTTCATTTCGCGGTAACGAGCAGGTGCGGCAGGCGATGCATTCCGTGTTCCTCTTCCATGCCATCAAGGCGGGCATGGACATGGGCATCGTCAATGCCGGGCAGATGGCGGTCTATGACGATCTCGATCCGGAATTGCGCGAGGCCTGCGAGGACGTGGTGCTCAACCGTCGGCCCGACGCTGCCGAGCGGCTGCTCGATCTGGCCAAGAAATTCCACGGTGCCGGCCAGGGAGCCAAAGAGGCCGATCTCGTCTGGCGCGACCAGCCCGTTGAGAAGCGGCTGGCCCATGCACTGGTGCATGGCCTCACCGAATTCGTCGAGGCCGACGTGGAGGAAGCGCGCCAGCGCGCGACGCGTCCGCTCGATGTGATCGAAGGCCCGCTGATGGACGGCATGAATATCGTCGGTGACCTGTTCGGCTCCGGAAAAATGTTCCTGCCGCAGGTGGTGAAATCGGCCCGCGTGATGAAGCAGGCGGTGGCCTATCTGATGCCCTTCATGGAGAAGGAAAAAGAAGAGCGCCGGCTCGCAGGCGGTGCGGCCGAGCGCTCGTCGAACGGCAAGATCGTCATGGCGACAGTCAAGGGTGACGTGCACGACATCGGCAAGAACATCGTCGGCGTCGTGCTTCAGTGCAATAACTACGAGGTGCTCGATCTCGGCGTGATGGTGCCGGCGGCAAAGATCCTGGAGACGGCGCGGGCGGAAAACGCCGACATCATCGGTCTGTCCGGCCTGATCACGCCATCACTCGACGAGATGTGCCACGTGGCAGCCGAGATGGAACGGCAAGGCTTCGACCTGCCGCTGATGATCGGAGGCGCCACCACCAGCCGTGTCCATACGGCGGTGAAGATCCACCCGAATTACCGGCGCGGGCAGGCGGTCTACGTCAACGACGCCAGCCGCGCGGTGGGCGTGGCGCAGTCGCTGATGTCGGTCGATGCGCGTTCCGGCTACGTTGCCGAATTGCGCGGAGAATACGCCCGTATTGCCAGCGCGCACGCGCGTGCGCAAGAAGACAAGGCACGGCTGCCGTTGTCGGTCGCGCGCGCGAATGCGCTCAAGCTCGACTGGTCCGGGTCCTATCAGCCGCCGAAACCAAAGTTCATCG
This sequence comes from uncultured Alphaproteobacteria bacterium, assembly GCA_963810125.1. Taxonomy (GTDB): domain Bacteria; phylum Pseudomonadota; class Alphaproteobacteria; order Rhizobiales; family Xanthobacteraceae; genus Pseudolabrys. Next base: position 391,377 of record CAWEMK010000002.1, on the reverse strand, counting down.
GGACGAAGGTCCTGAACGATTACCCGATCGCGGAACTGATCGACTACATCGACTGGACGCCGTTCTTTCAGACCTGGGAGCTTTCCGGCAGGTTTCCGGCGATACTCGATGACGCTAAATATGGAGCTGCGGCGCGTCCGCTTTACGAGGATGCGCGCGCAATGCTCGACAAGATCGTCGCAGAGCATTGGTTCAAGGCCAATGCCGTATTTGGCTTCTGGCCCGCACAAGCACAGGGCGACGATATTGTTCTGTATGGCGATGAAGGGCGCGGAACGGCGGTTGCGACGCTGCATGCACTACGTCAACAATTGTCCAAGCGTGAAGGCCGCAACAATATCGCGCTATCGGATTTCGTCGCGCCACGCGACAGCGGCGTAAAGGATTATATCGGCGCCTTCGCGGTTACCGCGGGCATCGGAGAAGATGTCATTGCCGAGCGCTTCAAGCGCGCCAATGACGACTACTCAGCAATCCTGGTAAAGGCGCTGGCCGATCGTTTGGCCGAGGCTTATGCCGAGCGGCTGCATAGTCGCGTGCGTAGGGAATTCTGGGGTTACGTAGCCGGAAGAAAGACCTAAGCGCGGAAGACCTCATTACGGAAAAATACCGCGGCATCCGGCCGGCGCCAGGTTACCCGGCGCAACCCGACCACACCGAAAAAGGCACGCTGTTCCGCCTGCTCGACGCCGAGCGTATTGGCATGAAGCTCACGGAAAGTTTCGCCATGTGGCCAGGCGCCGCGGTGTGTGGCCTATATTTCGGCCACCCGCAAAGCGCATATTTCGGTGTCGGAAAAATCGAACGCGATCAGGTCGAGGATTACGCGAAGCGCAAGGGGTGGACTGTCGGCGAGTGTGAGCGTTGGCTGGCGCCGATCCTCAACTACGATGTCCATGCATCGCCCAGTATTGTGGCGGCTTAAAATGAAAGACACCGGAGAGGCGTTTTTCTCCGGTGTCTGAACCTTTGGCCGGTTTTACACCGGCAATTGTTGGTTTGGCGTCGTCGTTGGCCTCTTGAACTCAGAATGCACCCAGCAAAATCGCGCCGACGAAAGCAAATACGGCGCATACTGCCAGTACGTTGAGCTTCAAGGTAAGGTCCACGGCAGGTGCCTCCCTTGTTGACTTTGTGGAGCCTAACACAAAAGTCGTAGGCGCTTAAGGTGGGTCCCGCATGGCTCCCTTGAAACTGCGCATACCGCAAGCGGCAGCGACAACCGATTGATCGCACGGCGCAAAAATTTTTTGGGCTGGAAAATTTGGCGGTGCAAAACCTGTCGATTGCGGCATGTTTCATGGCAAATTTGCGGCAAATACCACCGGTTGGCGGCGTCGAATCTGATCGGTTTCGCATTTGCGAATCCGCATGTGTACGTGAGGGATGATTGGTCGCCGAAGATCAGTCGGATTTTTGATTGCGCAAATCTTTCGGCTGTGACGTGATCCCGGCGCTCGCGGAACTGAAATTTCAAGTGCTGGGAGGCGTCATGCAGCGTCGATTCTTGGTTAGCTTGGTTATTGGCATTGCGGTCATGCTCGCGGTAGCGCCGCTCGCGCACGCACAACCTTCGGGACAATCCTGGCCGCAGCGCCCGGTTCGTTTCATTATTCCGCTGGGGGCCGGTTCAGGCGTCGACATCACGGCCCGGCTGCTGGCCGACAAGCTCGCGGCGAAATGGGGCCAGCCGGTCGTGGTTGAGAACCGTCCGGGTGGCGATGCCTTTCTTGCCATCACCGCTGTTCTCAATGCGCATGACGATCACGTCCTTTTATTTGCGCCGGCGTCAACCTTCACCGCCCATTCGCTGCTGCACGAAAAGCTTCCTTACGATCCGAAAGATCTTGTGCCAATCGCGCGAGTGACCAACACGCTGATCGCACTCGGCGTGCCGGCCGATCTCAAAGTTTCCACGGTGAAGGAACTCGCCGCCAGGATCAAAGCGGATCCCGACAAGTTGAACTACGCGTCCGTCACTGGCGCCAACGATCTCCTGTTCGCGGCTTGGCTGAAAACCGAAAAACTCGATATGGCCAAGGTTCCCTACAAAGACGCGGTGCAGGCCATCAACGATCTCGCGGAGGGGCGCATTCACGCGTTTGTCGGCGCTTACGCAATCATGCGTCCGCGCGTGCAGGCCGGTAAGGTCAAGGTCATCGCCTTGACCAATCGTCAACACGCGAAGACCTTGAACGACATCCCGACCGCTGCGGAAGCCGGTTATAAATCCCTGGAGTTCGACGGTCTGGTCGGCCTGCTCGGACCACGCGATTTTCCAACAGTCGTTCGCGATCGTATCGCCGCCGATATCCGTGAGGTCGTGAGCGATCCGGAGATCGACGCGAAGCTCAGCGCCACCGGGCAAGTCGTCAATCCGGGCACGCCTGCCGAATTTGCTGCAGCGCTGGATGATCAGCGTGCGACTGTGGCAAAAATCGGCGATACGCTCGGTATCAAGCCCGCGCAGTAGCGATACTTAGCCTTCGATCAGCCGCACGATCGCTTCGGTCGCGCGGCGAATATGTGGAACCGCAATAAACGCGAGAATGGCGGCCACCGGCCAGCCAGTGATGAAGGCTTTGAGCCACCGCGGCACAAAATCCGCGCGCAAGCCGATATTGGTAAAGGTGACAACCCCGCTCACCACGAAAACGATGAGCGCGCTGATCATGACTGGAAATATGAATCTGGCTTTGCCTTCCATTGCTTCCCCTTAAACGCACGAGTCCGGTTGCGAAAACCGGACCTCGATACGACCCTGTTCTGCAAATCATCCGCGCCCCGCGGGATCAGAACCGAAACAGGCGGCCCGTTCAAGGCCGGGCCTGATTTTGGCAAGGAATCCTTATCCTTAACGGAATCGGCGTTGGCGATCGTTGAAGCCTCGTTAAAGAAACTGCTCGCATTTTCGGGGGCATGAAGGGTGGCGTGGGTTTGTATTTCGCCGGTGCTGGCGTTCTGCTGGCGCTCGCAGGTTGCGGGCGCAGCTTTATGTCTGGCGAGCGCGCGCCGTGGCGACATCAAGCAGAAGTCGCGTGCATGAAGTCTGGTGCGGTCAAGGTCGGCGCAGGCGTCGTGCAGATCGAGCCCATCGAGGGCCCCGGCATGTGCGGCGCCGATTTTCCACTCAAGGTCGCGGCATTGGGCGAGGGTAGCGCGGCTATCAGTTATTCGGATGATTTGCGACCGCCCGGATCCATTCCTGCGAATTCGGCGCAGATGCCGCACTGGCCGATCAACGAGCCACGTTATGCGCCGCCGGCGCCCGTTGGATCAGCGCCGGTACAATCGGCGCAGACCCCGAACATGCGGTGGGTGCCCGGACCGGCGCCCGCTCCGCAGTCGCGCTTTGCAACTCCGGACCAACCGATGTCGCTCAGCCCGCCGGGTAGCGAGCCCGGTGTGACACCCAGCGCGGCACCGTTGCCCGACGATATTCCTGACGACGCTGTGCTTCCGCGCGGGCGTACGCCCGCGACCTATCCAACCCAGCGCGCGTACGGCGCGCCGACCTATCAACCGCCGCAACCACGCGCGGCGCCAGCGCCTGGACCTGCTCTTGGACCTTCCCGCACGCCGCAAATGATGGCCTCTGCCGGTCCGGCAACACTGACGCCGGCGGCTACGCTCGCCTGCCCGCTCGTGTCTGCGCTTGATCACTGGGTGAGCGAAGGCGTGCAACCGGCAGCGATGCGATGGTTTGGTGCGCAAGTTGTCGAGATCAAGCAGATCTCTGCTTATTCATGCCGCGGAATGGTCGGGGCCGGCGGCTCCGGCATTTCCGAACATGCTTTCGGAAATGCGATAGACATCGCGGCGTTCACGCTCGCCGACGGACGACGGATTACTGTTCAGGAAGGGTGGCACGGCGCGCCCGAAGAGCAGGGCTTCCTGCACGATGTGCATCTCGCCGCCTGCGACAACTTCACCACCGTGCTGGCGCCCGGCTACAACGCTGCGCATTACAACCACATCCACGTCGATTTAATGCGCCGCTCAAGCGGTGACCGCCCATGCCGGCCGGAAGCAATTTCCGGCGACGTAGCGGCGGCAAAAGCGCGCGCTGTATATGCCCGGCAGCGCGGTCCTGCCTATACCGGATCGGCGGCTAGGCCTGCCATCATGCACAGCAAGCCACCGGTTGCGGTACCCGGGGAGGACGGCGATATCGACTTTGAATACGGAGATGCATTGGTGACCGGGTCAATTGCTGGTCCAGCTCCTGCACTGATGAGCGCGCCCAGCGAAAATGATGCGCCAGCCGTCGCATCTCGGCAGTCTGCCCATCGTGGCAATATCCCGATGCAGGACCGAATAAACCTGCACTAGCATTCCCAGGGAATAAAGTGCCCCGCGCGTGGTTCTATTGCGGGGTACAGACCCACCGACCGCTGTACGGATGGCGGCAACACAACAATTTGGGAGGAATCAGGATGTCTCGGATCGTTTTTTCGGGCATTGCAGCCGCATTGCTTGCGGTCTTTGCGACAACCCCGGTGTTTGCGCAAACCGCGCAGCGACCCGTCTTCGCGACGACCAAGGTTGATGGGACCGACAACGTCTACATTTTCCGTTACGAAAACCATCAAGCGATGTTCGTCGTTACCAAGGCTGGCGTCATCGCCACTGACCCGATCAGCCTGCGACGCCCGGCGGCGAAGGCCTATATCGAGGAAATTCGGAAAATCACCCAGGCGCCAATCAAATATGTGATCTACAGCCACAGCCACTACGACCACATCGCCGGCGGCAAGCCATTCAAGGATCTCGGCGCGACATTCATCGCGCATAAAAATGCCAAGGCGCGAATCGAAGAGCTGAAACCGGCTGATGTTGTCGTGCCCGACCAGGTCGTTGACACGAAAAAGATCATCCAGCTCGGTGGCACGACGCTTGAACTGCTTTACGTCGGCAGGAATCATTCCGACAGCACGCTTGTGATGCGGCTGCCGAAGGAAAAGATCATCTTTACCGCCGATTTCATTCCGTTGCAGAGCATTCCGTTTCGCGAAATGGCGGACACTTACATCCCGGATATTGAGGACGGGTTGAAGAAAGTAATTGCGATGGATTGGGAGAGGCTGATTGCAGGCCATCCCGGACCCGGCGGCCGTCAGATCGGCACAAAGGATGATGCGCGCAACCAGCTCGCTTATCTGCAAGACCTGTCAGCCGCGGTGAAAAAAGCCATCGGCGAGGGCAAGAGCTATGCGGATGCCGAGAAGGAAATCAAATTACCGAAGTACGAGAAGTGGGGCGGCTACGACGCTTTCCTGCCGATGAACATCGAGCGTTACTACGACTATATTAATCGCGGCATCTGAATCAGCAGGGCGATGCGCCGCGCGCGCATCGCCCGAAGCCGCCATTTTTTAGAAATCTCAGAACGCCGCGTCGAGCAGCATCGCGCCGAACAGGATCAGTCCGGCGTCCCGGTTTGATTTGAACAAAACCAGGCAATGCGCGGGATCATCAATATCAAGTCGCGTCACTTGCCATGCCAGATGAGCGGCGAAGGCAATCAGGCCGAGCGTGAAAATTAATCCACCGCCCGCCATCAAGCCTGCAGCTGATATCAAAACGACTGCCGCCACATAAAATCCCGCCAGCATCGTGGGCGTTTGCTCACCGAACAGCAACGCGGTCGACTTGATCCCGACCAACAGATCGTCCTCGCGATCTTGATGCGCGTAGATGGTGTCGTAGCCGATTACCCAGCAGATCGATCCCGCATAGAGTATGAGCGGTGCCCAATCGAGTCGTCCGAATGCGGCGGGCCAGCCCATGAGCGCACCCCACGAAAATGCGAGGCCAAGAAAAATCTGCGGCCAATATGTGATGCGCTTCATGAAGGGATAGATGACGATCACCAGAAGCGATGCCAAGCCTGTGATGACAGTAAAACGGTTGAACTGAATCAGAACCAGCAGCCCAACCAGCGCTTGCGCGAGCATGAATAAAGTGGCCTGCGCAACAGTGACCTGTTTTGACGGGATTGGCCGTGAACGCGTGCGTTCCACCTTTTCATCGAGATCGCGGTCAACAAGATCGTTCCAGGTACAACCGGCCCCGCGCATCGCAAAGGCGCCGATGAAGAACAACACAATGTGCCATACGCTCGGGAAGTGGTTTTGATTCATGCCGGCCAGCCCAACGGACCACCAGCACGGCATTAGCAGCAGCCACGATCCGATCGGCCGGTCGAGACGCGCCAACCGCAAATAGGGGCGACTATACGCAGGCGCCAGGCTATCGACCCAATTGCCGGTCGCATCGGCGACGCGTCCGGTCGTCTCGCTCATTTCCCGAGTGGACTGCCGGTCAGGGTGTCAAAGGTGCCGCGACCGGTCTTGATGTTGTTGGAATTGGGAACTGGATTGCTGAGCGCATCGCTCAGGCTAGGCCCTGTCTGCTGTGGCGCCGCGGCAGCCTGGCAGACTCTCGTGCGCACTTCGGAAATTTTGGTGACGCTCTGCTTGAGATTCTCGATGACTTGCGGCGGGATGCCGCACCAAACCGTATTGTCACTGGCGTATTTGAGCATCTTTGTCTGGGCGGTGATGAACGCTCCAAACAATTGGCAAGCCTCCTTCGGCGAGGCTTTGCGTTCGTTCGCGGCTTTAATGGCGAGCCCTTTTTTTTCAGCCTCGTCTCGCAGCTTGAAGAACTCCTGAACGCAAGGCGGTTCCTGCTGCTTGGCTGCAGGTGGCTGGAACTGGGCGTTCGCCGTTCCGGCATACAGCGCAGTCATGCACGCGGCGAAGAGTGCCCGGCGCAAACTCATAAATCAGAACCCTCTGCTGCTCCCTGCCTTACTATACCAGCCTGGAGCTTCCGGGTGGCTTATAACAACCTGAATGCGTCGGGAAGGCGGCAAGGGGGAGTCCGACCGATAAGTCTCGCGAAGGCCCGCCAGACCGCGTAAACCGGTGCCCTTGCCGTCCCTTAAAACGGTTAATCCCATGCCGCGCTACGATTTTCGCACGACCCGTCTTTATGTGGACGCGCCACTAACCCAAGGCGGCGAGGTGACGCTCGATCGGGACCAGGCAAACTATCTGCTCAATGTGCTTCGGCTTGGGCAGGGAGACGCGGTGCTGTTGTTCAACGGCGCCGATGGTGAGTGGCAGGCGAACTTGGCCGGAAGCGGCAAGCGTTCGGTAACTTTGATTGTTGGGGTGCAGCAGCGCGCGCAAACGCGCGCCGGCGATCTGCATTTCCTGTTCGCACCGCTCAAGCATGCGCGGCTCGACTATCTCGTGCAAAAGGCGGTGGAAATGGGCGCCTCACGGTTGCAACCCGTTATGACCCGTCACACGCAAGTGGCGCGCGTCAATCTTGATCGCATGCGCGCCAATGCGATCGAGGCGGCCGAGCAATGCGGTATTCTTCGAGTGCCTGAGGTTGCCGAACCGGTGACGCTCGAGCAGGTCGGGGCAGAAGCCGATCGCTTGCTGGTCTTTTGCGATGAGGCACGCCGAGGTGAGGGACCCCGTGGCGGCTCTCCTCGCCACGCGTCGGCATCCGCACCAGCCGCTTGCGGTCCTGATCGGCCCTGAGGGCGGGTTTGCCGAGGAGGAGCGGGCGGCGCTCCTGAGGCGGCCAATGGTGGTGCGGATTGCCTTGGGACCTCGTATTTTGCGCGCGGACACTGCGGCAATCGCGGCGCTTGCATTGGTCCAGGCTGTCTTGGGGGATTGGGTCTAGGGGGTGAGCGAGCTGCGGTAGCACGCCCATTGCCCGGGTGCGCAAACCTGTGAATCTACCCAGGCACAGCGCGCAGAAGTTATGCTACAATTGCGAACAGCTCGGGGAGCTTACTTATGATGGCTGGGTTTCGTGGTCTTCGCTCGCTTTTGATCGCTTCTTTGCTTTTCGCTGGCGCGTTGACGCCAGCCAATGCGGCGGGATTGCTGGAAAAGGGCCTCTACCTGACCGGGCCGCGCTACGACGGCGTTTTGCCGCCGTGCGAAGCCGCCCTCGGTACGATCTCCTCGCGCTTTTCCGAGAAAGAAGGTCGTTTCTGGAATTCCGACCTGCAAATCGTCGGGTTCGATGCGGTGCGAGAGATTGCCTTTCGCCCCTGGGCATCCCAGACCATTCCGCGCCGGTTTTGTACCGCCGTTGCCATGGTCAGCGACGGTCGTCGGCACACCGTGCATTACTCGATCGGCGAGGACACCGGCATTATCGGGATTACCTGGGGTGTGGAATGGTGCGTGGTCGGGCTCGACCGCAACTGGGCCTATAATCCTGCCTGTAAGATGGCGCGGCCTTAAGCACGCCCATCGAATATATCACTATTTGTTCTAAATTGTTCTTGAAATGTTCTCATTTTTGCGGTACCCGTACTAGGGAACCGTTGCGAAACATCAATTTCCGGTTTGTTCTCAGTCAGTGCCGAGGACGCTCATGAGTAGACATCGCATGCGCGAGTTGGCGCACATTGCTGCGGTCGCGTTCAGCTTCACTTTCATTTTTGCCATCGTGGCTCTTGCTCAGGACCGTCGCCAGGGCGAACCAGGCCAATTCGATTTTTACGTGCTGGCTCTGTCTTGGTCGCCGTCTTATTGCGAAGCCGCACAGGCCAGGGCACCCGATCGAGCGCCGGACCAGCAATGTGGTGGTCGCCCATTTGCCTTCGTTGTGCATGGGCTCTGGCCACAATACGAACGCGGGTTCCCGTCTTATTGCCGGGTGCCGGCACCGCGCCTCGATCACGCTGTTGTCGGCAGTATGCTCGACCTGATGCCGAGCCCGCGCCTGATCTTTCATGAATGGGATCAGCACGGGACCTGTTCCGGCCTTTCGCCACGTGCTTATTTTGACACCGTGCGGAAGGCCCGGGCGGCGGTGAAAATCCCGCCGGACTATCTCGAACTCGGCAGGCCAGTCAGTGTGTCACCCGGCGAGGTCACTGAGGCCTTCCTCAAAGCCAATCCTGGTCTTTCACGCACGGCGATGGCCATTGCCTGCGACAGCAAGAGGCTGACGGAAGTGCGTGTGTGTCTTGGCAAGGATTTTTCATTTCACGACTGCGCGGAAATCGCGCGCCGCACTTGCCGGCTCGGCAAAATCGCAATTCCGGCGGTGCGTGGTGGATAGGGCGACGTAAAGCGCGCACGCCAGCTAACCCGCGTCTGGTATTCGCAATCAAGCTGGCCGATTATGGAGCTTCGCGCGGAGCGGCAAGGTCAATTTTGAATTATCATCACGAATTCCATGCCGGCAATTTTGCCGACGTGTTCAAGCACGCCGTGCTTTGCCGTATCCTGCACTATCTGCGTGCGAAGCCTGCAGCATTCCGGGTCATTGATACCCATGCCGGTGCCGGCCTCTTCGACCTTGCAAGCTCTGAAGCAAATCGCAGCGGCGAATGGCACGACGGCATTGAAAAGCTTATGGCCGCTCAGCTTCCGCCGGCCGTTGCGGAATTGCTGTCCCCTTATCTCGAAGTCGTCGGCGCTCTCAACGAACGCGGCCGGCTTCGGATCTATCCGGGTTCTCCCGCGCTGGCGCGCGCATGGTTGCGCCCGCAGGACCGATTGACCGCCTGCGAGCTCGAACCGACAACGGGCGCGGCGTTGAGCCGCAATTTGCAGGGCGACAACCGCATCAAGACGCTGACGCTCGATGGCTGGGTGGCTCTGAATGCCTACGTGCCGCCGAAAGAACGGCGCGGCCTTGTGCTGGTCGATCCGCCGTTCGAGGCCGACAACGATTTCGTGCGGCTTTCGGTTGGACTGGCGGAAGCACATCGCAAATGGCCGACCGGCATCTATGCCCTTTGGTACCCGATCAAAGGCCGCCGCGAACCCGATGCCCTCGCCAAACGGCTGCGCCGGCTTGCCTTGGCGAAGGTCTTGCGGGCAGAGATCCTGGTGGCACCTCTCAGTGATCCGACGCGGCTGAATGGCGCCGGGATGATCCTGGTGAACCCGCCTTGGACACTGGAAAGCGAGCTTTCGGCCATACTGCCTGCTCTTGCCGGTATTTTGAGGCGCCAAGGGAAGGGCGGTTTCCGGCTCGATTGGCTTGGTGCCAGGGATCCCGCCGCGATCCATTGATCTTGTGGCCCCTTTCCACAGGCGCGCAGTTGGTGTGTAGTTCCCTATTGGCAGTGACGTTCCGCCTCCTGTGGGGGCCGGCGGAGTTGACTGAGGCCGTCTTGGGCCGACGCTTTCCCCGATTGTGAATGTCCAGCCGAGCCGCCGTGCGTGGGGCCGGCGGCGGAGCAGTGGGGGAGAGGAGTTTTCCCGATGGCACAAACTGGTGTCGTGAAATTCTTCAACGGCGAACGGGGCTACGGATTCATTAAACCGGACGACGGCGGGCGTGATGTGTTTGTTCACATCACTGCGGTCGAGCAGGCTGGACTGAAGGGACTGAACGAAGGCCAGCGGATCAGTTTCGACGTGGAGCCGGATAAGAAGGGTAAAGGCCCAAAGGCCGTGAACCTGGTCGTGACCGGCTGATCGAAATCCATCGCGTATGCGTACGCGTTGATTTGCAGGTTTCAGCTCGATCAGCCGTGGCTCTTCATCTGCTTGTGTCGACGGAGGGTGTTGGCTTTCGCGCGAGTGCCAACGAAGTGTGCGCCGCAAATTAAATCCAAAAAAGCCCCGGAGCGTGCTCCGGGGCTTTTTCGTCGCGTTCACCGGACAATCAGAAGCGGTAGTTCAAACCGGCGCGGACAATGTTCGTATTAAATTTTGCGTCTGTACCAAGAACTGAGCCACCGCGTCCGTGTCAGTGGTTCCCTGCGCCACATCGTCGGCCTTTGGCGGACGCGGGGGTTCCACAATGAAAAAAGCCCCGGACCGAGGCCCGGGGCTCTTCTTTCGCTATTCACTTCGATCAGAAACGATAGTTCAGACCGGCACGTACGATGTTGGCGCGAAAGTCGACGTTGGTTGCGACCGCGCAGCTACCCGCTGGACAGTTCACATCGCCAAGGTCGACGTACAGGTATTCGACCTTTGCCGTCCATGGACCAGCAATTGCCGCTTCCAGGCCGCCGCCAAGCGTCCACCCGACGTTCGTGTCGCTGCTGCCAGGGAAACCCGCTGGATTCGCCTTGACGTCGCCGAACGCAACGCCGCCCGTGATGTAGGGCATGAAGCGGTCGAACGCGTAACCGATACGGCCACGGACAGTGCCGAGCCACGAATTGCTCGTTTCACAACTCGTCGTGCATGGCACGGCGGACGAACTGCCACGGATCCTGGTCCAGTCGATATCGCCTTCAATACCGAACACGGCTTGGCCAACTTGGTAGTTGTAGCCAATGGTGCCACCGACGAGGCCGCCCGACGTGTCACGACCACTGCTGCCAGTTGCCGCATCCCAATCGGAATTGCCCCAGGCGCCGCCACCATTGATACCGATGTAGAAGCCGGTCCAGTTGTAAGGAGCGTAATAGGCTGGTGCCTTGGTAGGCATCGCCTGACGCCGCGCGATGTCGGCCGCGCTGGCTGCTCCCATCATCGTTACAGTGGCGAGCGCAACAACGCCCGCCGAAATCAAACGCTTCATTTCAAAAACCTCCGTCACACTACCCACCCACCAGTTCATTGGAGCCGGCAACCTATTCGGAAATGCTTTCGCGTCTAGTGCATGGAAGTCACAGTCCAAAACAAGTTGTCAGTTGCATCGTCGCATCACCGACAACGAAATGACACGCTGTTGCCACGATCTGTCACGCCGGCGGTTAGCCGTGGTGAAAAAATATTTAGCACCATTCCATTCGGTGGAAATTCTCCCGTTGTCTCCACAGTGGAACTTGCACGTTGAATGCTGCGCTGAAGATCGAAAACAAAAAACCCGGACGATAAGGTCCGGGTTCTTTGCAGAGTAAATTTCTGTACCTCAGAAATGGTAGTTCACGCCGAGCCGCAGATAGCTTGCTTGCAGGCCATTGTCGGTGCCGGTGAGTGTGTAAGCACGGCTGCCGAGATCCATATAGAGGTACTCGACCTTCGCCGACCAATTGGGTGCGAAGCCAACTTCCATGCCCAGACCGCCAGTCCACCCGACCAGCGTCTTGCTTTCGTCGAGGCCGCCGAATTCTGCCTTGAGGTCGCCGTAAGCGAGCCCGAAGGTTCCGTAAAGAAGAATGTTGTTGATTGCAAAGCCGGCGCGACCGCGCAGCGTTCCGAACCACGGATTTGAAAACTTGTATGGCGCGAAAGTGTCGTCCGCCGCGCTGGCCTGGATGTCGGCTTCCGCGCCGAACACAAATTGACCGGACTGCCAATTGTAACCGATCTGCCCGCCGCCTGCGACGCCGCTTGGATCGATGCCGCTATTGGTGACCTTGCCCCATTCGTAGCCGAGGTTGAGACCGACATAGGCGCCAGTCCAGTTGTAGACACTGGGCGGCGGTGCATAATAGGGCGCTGGGCCGCGCGGAAGGTCGGCGGCGGCGGCAGTACTTGCGGCGGTCACTGCCACCGACATCGCCAGGATCATCTTTTTCATCTTACCCTCCACTCAACTCCCGCTCTCTGTGCGACATCGATGCGCAAATGATGACTGGCGCGCGCCCGGGTGTCGGCGAAAGCTCGACATTTTCATGGAGGATTTATCGGGCCTTTTAAGTTAAACGGTTATGAACTGCTAACGGTTGGCAGCCGTTATCCCTAAAGAACCCTTATTTTTAGATGTTTTGTTTCGACTCTATTTACCATGTGGGCCCAATCGGCATTTATTGTGGCAGTTTGGCGTTGTGCAGCCCGCGCGGGACAATGCGGAACGCGAAAACGTCAGTCGGGCACGGAATTATTCAGCGATGGCGGACGAGGGAATAAAGCATGCGCCGCGCGCCGCCCTGATTACCGGCGCGGGCCGTCGGATCGGGGCGACAATCGCACTCGCGCTTGCGCGTGCAGGTTACGCCGTGGTCCTGCATGCAAACAATTCGCGCGAGGATGCGGAGCGGCTTGCACAGGCAATCACCGGGGCCGGGGGACGCGCAAGTGTGGTGCTTGCCGATCTCGCTGAACCGGATGCAGTGCGCGGCCTTATTCCCTCGGCTGCCGCATTTGGCCAGCTCACACTTTTGGTCAATAACGCTGGCGAGTTCGAACCAGACGACATAGAAACTCTGTCACCCGCACGCTTCCAGCGCGCCGTCGCCATCAATCTCGCGGCGCCACTTTTTCTTTCGCAAGCCTTCGCGGCGCAAGCGGCCGTTGGTGTTGACGCATCCATCGTGAATATCACTGACCAGCGCGTCCTGAAACCAACACCGCGCTTCTTCTCGTACACGCTGAGCAAAAGCGCATTGCATACGGCCACCATAACTCTCGCACAGGCGCTGGCGCCAAAACTTCGGGTGAATGCCGTGGCGCCGGGTCCAACACTTCCGAGCCCGCGGCAAACCAACGTGCAGTTCGCCCAACAAGCCGAAAGCCTGCCACTTCAACGCGGCCCGCAGCCGGAGGACATCGCGACGGCCGTTCTGTATCTCGCGCAGGCAAAAAGCGTCACCGGAGTGACTATTCCAGTTGATGGTGGCCAGCATTTGTCCTGGCGTACTGCGGATACCGAAGTGGTGGAGTAGGGCGCTCGCGCATGCGCGCAAGCGCAACGAGTGCACTATCTTATTTCCATGAATGGCACCAACAAAGACATCGACCCGGCCAGCGTCCTGCGCGAAGAGGACGAGGAGTCGTCGTTGCCGGATGTGGAGCTTGGAAACGCTCCCACGGGGACTCTTGCGGGTGGCCGCGCGGCCATTACACGCTTTGTAAAATTGGCGCCGTCCGCGCCCGGCGTCTATCGCATGATCGATGTGCAGGGCGACGTGCTTTACGTCGGCAAAGCCAAGAACATCAAAAAACGGGTGACGGCCTATGCGCGGCCAACGGGGCACGACAGTCGCATTTCCCGGATGATCGCTGCAACCGCGACTCTCGAGTTCGTCACCACGAAGACAGAGACTGAAGCGCTTTTGCTTGAAGCCAATCTGATCAAGCGCCTGCGGCCGCGCTTCAATGTGCTCCTGCGCGACGATAAGTCGTTTCCTTACATCTTGATCACCACCGACCATTGGGCGCCCCAGATCCTGAAACATCGTGGAGCGCGCACCAAGCCGGGCCACTATTACGGGCCGTTTGCGTCTGCCGGTGCGGTCAATCGCACCATCAATGCGCTGGAGCGCGCCTTTCTGGTGCGCTCCTGCTCGGATTCATATTTCGAGGCACGGACGCGGCCATGTCTGCTCTATCAAATCAAGCGTTGTTCCGCGCCCTGCACACGCGAGATCGATTTTGCCGGCTATAGCGAATTGGTTCGGGAAGCGAATGAATTCCTCTCCGGCCGCAGCCAATCAGTGCAAAAGGAATTGGCGCGCGAAATGGACAAAGCGTCCAACGATCTCGATTTCGAACGTGCCGCGATTTATCGCGATCGTCTGTCGGCGCTCTCCGCAATTCAGTCGCACCAAGGCATCAATCCGCGGAGCATCGAGGAGGCCGACGTCTTTGCCGTGCATCAGGCCGGCGGTTATTCCTGTGTCGAGGTATTTTTCTTCCGCACGGGACAAAACTGGGGCAATCGCGCTTATTTTCCGAAAGCCGACCGTGCGATCGGGTCAGATGAAGTTCTGAGCGCATTTCTGGCGCAATTTTACGACGACAAGCCGCCACCGCGACTCATTCTCGTTTCGCACGAATTTGAGGAGCGCGCACTTCTCTCGGAAGCGCTCAGCACCAAGTCTGGACACAAAATTGAAGTCAGCGCGCCGAAACGTGGCGAGCGCAAGGAGTTAGTCCAGCACGCGATGGCAAATGCGCGTGAAGCGCTCGCGAGGAAGCTTGCGGAGACGTCGTCACAGCAAAAACTACTGGGCGAGCTCACCGAGACCTTTGCATTGCCAAGCACACCCCGCCGCATCGAAGTCTTTGACAACAGCCACATCAGCGGGACAAACGCCGTTGGCGCCATGATCGTCGCGGGACCGGAAGGCTTTCGTAAAAACCAGTACCGAAAATTCAATATTCGCTCAGCCGACCTCTCGCCGGGTGACGACTATGGGATGATGCGAGAAGTGCTGCAACGCCGTTTTAAACGGCTGCTCGAGGAAAATCCGCGCACGATGATTGATGGCGTGCTGTCGCTTGTCTTCAAAGGCGACGACGAAGATCAGCCATGGCCGGATCTGGTTTTGATCGATGGCGGGCAGGGTCAGCTCAAGGCGGCGCAAGAAACGCTTAGCGCTCTTGGCGTTACGAACGTGCCGCTGGTCGCAATTGCGAAGGGGCCGGACAGGGACGCCGGCCGAGAGACGTTCTTCATGCCGGGACGCGAGCCATTCAAGCTGCCGCCGCGCGATCCCTTGCTTTATTTCATCGAGCGGCTACGGGACGAAGCGCACCGCTTTGCCATCGGCTCGCATCGCGCGCGCCGAAAAAAAGACATCCGTGAGGCCGGTCTGCAGGAAATTCCGGGGATCGGGCCCACCCGCAAGCGGGCGTTGCTCCGCCATTTTGGCACTGTGAAAGCCATCGAGCGGGCAAGCTTGCCTGATCTTGCGCAGGTGCCCGGAATTAATGCGGAGACCGCGAGAAAGATATATGAGTTCTTCCACGAACAAGCCGGCCGTTAGCCGTGAGGAAAGACATGATCATCGCTAAACAAGAAGACGTCACCCCGGTCGTTATCGACGCCTACAAAAACATCGAAGACCCGCGCCTGCGCGAGATTGTCGCCTCGCTTATCAAACACCTGCACGCTTTTGCGCGTGAAGTGCACCTGACCGAGGAAGAATTTCACAAGGGAACGGAAATTCTGGCCAGACTCGGCCAGCTCACCAACGACAATCACAACGAAGTGGTCCTGATGTCGGGCTCACTTGGGTTCTCTTCGCTCATCTGTCTGCTCAACAATGGCAACAAGGGCCAGACCGAAACCACGGCAAATCTTCTCGGCCCGTTCTGGCGCTTGAATTCGCCGCACACGGAAAACGGCGGCTCGATAGTGCGCTCGCCGACGCCGGGTCCGGTGCTGTTTGTCAATTGTTGGCTTAAGGATCAGGGTGGAAAGCCGATTGCCGGCGCAAAAGTCGACGTCTGGCATTCCTCGCCGGAAGGATTCTACGAACAACAAGATCCCAAACAGGCGCCGATGAACCTGCGCGGCCAATTCACGACCGATGCCGAGGGCAAGTTCGGCTTCCGCAGTGTGAAACCGGCCGGGTATCCGATTCCGATTGACGGTCCTGTCGGAGACCTGGTTCGAGCCGGTAAACGGCACCACTACCGCCCCGCCCATCTGCATTTTCTGATCTTCAAAGAGGGCTTCAAGACGCTGATCTCCCAGATCTACGTTAATGACGACGACAGACTGGAGACCGACGTGCAGTTCGGCGTCACAAAGGCGCTGATCGGCAACTATGTCCGCCACAACGGTCCGGCGCCGGCGAGCGACGTGAAGGGCGAATGGTACTCGCTCGATCAGACTTTCGTGATGGAGCCGGGCAAAGCCCGCCTGCCCAAGCCGCCAATTCAATAAACATATTGTAGTCAGCGGGGATTCGCCCGCTATCGACGGTTGACCTTGCGGCGGCGCGGGTGTTCCTTTCGGGCATGAACGCCGTCAGTTCCCGTTCCCTACCAGCGCGGCCGCTTGCGCTGCCAAACCTGCTCACCTACGCGCGCATCGCCGCCGTGCCGGTCGTCGTCGGGTTGATGTATTGGCAAAGCATTTTCGCCGGTCCCCTGTGGTTGCGCTGGGCGGCACTGGCGATATTTATCTCGGCCGGCGTGACGGACATCCTCGATGGCTATCTAGCCCGCACCTGGGGCCAACAATCGTCGCTTGGCCGTATGCTGGATCCGATTGCGGACAAATTATTAGTGGCGTCCTGCCTCCTGATGTTGGCCGCGGAAGATACGATCCGCGGTTGGACCTTGCTCGCTGCTGTCGTCATTCTCTGCCGTGAAATTCTGGTATCGGGCCTGCGGGAATATCTCGCCGAATTGCGAGTTGGCGTTCCGGTGACGCGGCTCGCAAAGTGGAAGACAGTCGGGCAGATGGTTGCGGTCGGCTTCCTGATCGCGGGACCCGCTGGCGACCGAATTATCCCGGCGGTGACGCAGACCGGTATCGTTCTGCTGTGGTTGTCGGCGCTCCTCACGCTCTATACAGGTTGGGACTACATGCGCGCCGGCCTGCAATATATGATTGATGAATGACGCTGACTTTGCGCTATTTCGCCTGGGTGCGCGAACGGATTGGCAAGCCCGAGGAAGTGATCGAGATTCCGTCAAACGTCGCGACGGTCGGCGAATTGATGGCTTGGCTTGCCTCGCGCGGCGAAGAATATGCCCATGCCTTCAAAAACTTAAATGTCATTCGGGCCGCCATCGACCGGCAGCACGTGCGCCCGGAAGCTGCGATCAAAGGTGCCAGTGAAATCGCGTTTTTTCCGCCAATGACAGGCGGATAGCCTCACCCGCGCTGGCGCGCTAGATTGAGAAAATGAAAGTGACTGTACGCTTGCAGCGCGAGCCGTTTGACGCCGCCGCCGAGGCAGCGATGCTTGCGCGCGGCCGCACAGATGTTGGAGCGCTCGTCACATTTACGGGCGTTTGTCGCGGGACCGAGGACGGCGAGCCGATCGCAGCGCTCACGCTCGAATACTATCCGGGGATGGCGGAATCCGAAATTGAGCGTCACGCGGCTGAGGCCGCCGAACGCTGGCCTTTGTTAGGTGCCACGATTATTCATCGATATGGCCGCATTCTGCCGGGAGAAGATATTGTGTTGGTGGCAACAGCGTCGTCCCATCGTGATGCGGCGTTCGCGGCTGCTGATTTTCTGATGGATTATTTGAAGACCCGCGCACCGTTCTGGAAGCAAGTTGAGAAAGCGAACGGGACAACGTGGGTTGATGCCAAAGCGACTGATGACGCCGCTGCCGAACGCTGGGCTGTGCAGCGCCGCCAAACTGAAACGGCGGAATGAATGCGCGTGGGGCGCCGGCTGGAGAGGACCATGGTTCCGATCGCGATCGTAGTGGTCGCTGTCATCGCGCTCTGCGTCGGGCCAGCCCCCGCCGCTGATGTGTCTTATTTTGAAGTGCCGCGCGGAGCGCATCCGCACGATGTTGCGCCAGCACCGGATGGCAGTATCTGGTACACGGCCCAATCGCAAGGCGCGCTGGGGATTCTCAATCCGAAAACCGGCCAAGCGATACAGATTTCGCTCGGGAAGGGGTCCGCTCCACATGGAGTGATTGTAGGGCCCGACCGCGCGGCGTGGATCACCGACGGTGGACAAAATGCAATTGCGCGTTTCGAGCCCGCAACCAAGGCCGTGAAACTTTTCCCGCTGCCGAAGGAGTTTCCCGACGCAAACCTCAATACGGCGACTTTCGACCGCAAGGGCATCCTTTGGTTTACCGGACAGAACGGTGTGTATGGCCGGGTGGACCCTGCGAGCGGCAAGGTTGAAGCCTGGAAGGCGCCAAAGGGATTTGGGCCCTATGGCATCACGACGACGCCGAATGGAGAAGTTTGGTACGCGTCCCTGGCCGGCGATCACATTGTAAAAATTGATACCGTCAGTGGGGATGCGCTGATGGTGCAGCCGCCAAAGTCCGGGGTCGGCCCGCGCCGCATTTGGTCGGATTCCAAAGGACTATTGTGGGTGAGCCTCTGGAACACCGGAGAACTCGGCCGCTATGATCCGATGAATAAGGCGTGGAAAGTCTGGAGCCTGCCGAAAAGCAAAGGTGGCTGTTACGCCGTCTACGTCGACAACAAGGACAAAGTCTGGGTTACCGATTTTCTGGCCAACGCTATTTTGCGTTTCGATCCGGTAACCGAGACGTTTGAGAGTTTTCCGAGCGACAAACGTGGCGCTTCAGTGCGACAGCTTCTTGGCCGACCGGGTGAAGTATGGGGTGCGGAGTCGGGAGCCGACCGGTTGGTGGTCGTCAGGGACTAGTTTCGCCGGACAAGAAATGACGTTCGATTTGTCCCTGAGCCCCTGAATAAATCTTAGGCCGCCGCAGCCTTGGGCTTCACTTCGTTAGTATAGTCATCCATCAGCGTCTTGGTGATGCCGCCGGGATTGAAATTCCACTGGGCGATCTCTGCGACTGCCGTGACTTCCGCGGCCGATCCGGTGATGAAGCACTCGGAGAAGCTGGTGAGCTCATCCGGCAGGATGCGACGCTCGATGACTTCCATGCCGCGTTTGCGCGCGAGGCCGATCACTGTCTGCCGGGTGATGCCGTCAAGAAAGCAATCGGCGATTGGCGTGTGGACCTTGCCGTCCTTGACGAAGAAGATGTTCGCGCCGGTGCATTCCGCAACGCGGCCTTCCCAGTCCAGCATCATGGCGTCGGCATAGCCTTTGCGCTCGGCCCGGTGCTTGGAGATGGTGCAGATCATGTAGAGGCCGGCGGCCTTGGCAAGGCAAGGCGCGGTCTTCGGATCGGGCCGGCGATAGTCGGCAAGGTCGAGCCGGATGCCTTTGAGCCGCTGTTCGGGATCGAAATAGCTCGGCCATTCCCAGCTGGCGATGGCCAGATGGATGGTGTTGTTCTGCGCCGAGACGCCCATCATTTCGGAGCCGCGCCAGGCTACCGGACGGACGTAGGCTTCCTTCCTGCCGTTTTTGTCGACCACAAGTTTCTTAGCGGCGACGATTTCCGCGACGGAATAGGGGATTTCGAAATCAAGGATATTAGCGGAGCGCTTGAGGCGTTCGGCGTGCTCGGTGCTCTTGAATACTTTGCCGCCGTAGGCGCGTTCGCCCTCGAACACGCAACTCGCGTAGTGCAGGCCGTGGCTGAGCACATGGAGGTTGGCTTCATTCCAGGGCACGAGCTTCCCGTCGTACCAAATGACCCCTTCGAGCCGGTCATAGGATTGGGCAGCCATTGGTCTTACTCCTTCACCTCACGCGAGGGGGCATCTCGTCGCTGTGATGGCGCATTTTTCGCGCCTATTCCAACACTTTGCGTCAGCCGGTAACACCCGGTATGACTTGACTGACCGGCAAGGACGACATCGACAACTAGAGTTTGCATCCTCAGATACGATGCTTTGGTACGATCATTTCGTCTATCGCGTGGTTTTTGTAACATAAAAACAAAATATGTCAACATGGCTGACATAAATGTGAATAAGGTCGCCGCGGCCGGCGCGAGTGTGGCCGATCGCGCACCGGCCGGTCCGACGCCTGTAGCGTCCGCGGACCCGGTCTGGGACATCATCGAGCTGTTGTTTTTTGCCTATCGCGATTTCGTCGGCGATCCGGACGAGGTGCTGCTCAAACTGAGCTTTGGCCGCGCGCATCATCGGGTGCTCCATTTCGTCAATCGCAATCCCGGGATGAAGGTCGCAGATCTGCTTGAGATCCTGAACATCACCAAGCAGTCGCTCGGCCGCGTTCTCAAGCAATTGGTCGACGAGGGTTACGTCCTGCAAAAGGAGGGCGCGCAAGACCGTCGCCAGCGGCTGCTGTTCGTGACCTCGAAAGGCGAGACCCTGGCACTCAAGCTCGCCAATTTGCAGACCCAGAGAATCAACCGCGCTTTTGGCGAACTTGGCCCGAATGCGCACGAAGCTGCGCGGCGATTTCTAACGTCGATGATCGATACAGACAATCGTGAAGACGTGCTGCGCCTGATCGCGCGCGCTGATCGTGCGTCTACGACGCGAGGCTGATTTTGACGGGAGGAGAGCCTCGGCAATGATGCTGCCCGCCACGCTTCCCGATGACGCGCCACATCTCCTTGTGGTCGACGACGATCGCCGTATCCGCGATTTGCTTTCTCGTTTCTTAGCCGGCGAGGGCTATCGCGTGACGACGGCGGAGACGGCTATGGATGCGCGCGCCAAGCTCAAGGGTCTGAGTTTCGATCTGCTTATCCTCGACGTCATGATGCCCGGCGAATCCGGTTTCGATTTTGCCAAATCGATCCGCGGCGATTCCAATATTCCGATTCTGATGCTGACCGCGCGCGATGCCGCCGAGAGCCGCATCAGGGGACTGGAAATGGGCGCGGACGATTATTTGTCAAAGCCGTTCGAACCACGCGAGCTATCGCTACGCATCGCGAATATTCTGAAGCGCGCACAGCCGGCGCCACTGCCGCCACCTGTTGAATCGGTGCGCTTCGGGCCGTTCGTTTATCATCTGGCGCGCGGCGAATTGCGCAAAGGTGACGAGGTTGTCCGGTTGACGGACCGCGAACGCGAGATGCTGCGCATTCTTGCCGGTACGCCGGGAGAAACCGTTCCCCGCATGTCGCTCGCCGGCAATGGCGGCACCGTGAGTGAACGGGCGGTCGATGTACAGGTCAACCGCTTGCGCCGGAAGATCGAGCGCAATCCCGCCAATCCTTTGTTCGTGCAAACGGTGCGTGGCATCGGCTATCGGCTGGTGACCGCATCATGACCAGTCTCGACATCGGCAATGGCGTTCGTACCGCGCTCACACGGCTCCGCGAAGCATGGGCGTGGTATGATGCATTGCCGCCAGTGCGTCGAATTCACAGTGCATTGTGGCAGGTTGCCGATGGTTGGCGGAGAATTGCCCGCTGGCTCAATAGCGTGATGCCGAAGGGCCTCTACGCGCGAGCCTTGCTCATCATTATAGCTCCGATGGTGATCCTCCAATCCGTTGTCGCATTCGTCTTCATGGAGCGGCATTGGAATGTCGTGACGCAGCGCCTGTCAGCAAGTGTGGTGCAGGATATTGCTGCGCTGATCGATATTTATCGCGGCTATCCGCAGGACGCCGATCGGGCTTTGATCCGCCGAATTGCGCAAGAGCGCCTTGGCCTCGTGGTCGATTTTCTACCGTTGACCGATATGCCGCCCCCCGGTCCCAAGCCATTCTTTTCGCTGCTGGATCAGGCTCTTTCGGAAGAGTTACGCAAGCAAATCGGGCGCCCCTACTGGATCGATACCGTCGGTAAGTCGGCTTTGCTTGAGATCCGTGTGCAGCTCGACAATACGGTCATGCGCGTATTCGCGCGCCGAAGTGCAGCCTATGCCTCGAATTCGGAAATCTTCTTGCTCTGGATGGTTGGTACCTCGACCGTATTGCTGATTGTTGCGATTATTTTTCTGCGTAATCAGATCAAACCGATTCTTCGCTTGGCTGATGCAGCTGAAAGCTTCGGCAAAGGCCGCGAAGTCCCCAACTTCCGGCCGCGTGGCGCACGCGAGGTACGCCGTGCGGCGGCCGCCTTTATCGAAATGAAGACCCGCATTGAACGTGCGATGGAGCAGCGTACCGCCATGCTCGCGGGCGTTTCGCACGATCTCCGCACGATCCTCACGCGATTCAAGCTCGAGCTCGCATTGATCGAGGGGACGCCAGAGGTCGACGCGATGAAAAAGGACGTCGATGAGATGGCGCGAATGCTGGAGGCTTATCTGGCGTTCGCGCGCGGTGACAGCGGTGAAATCGCTGCGCCGACCGACATGGCCGCCTTTCTGGAAGAATTGCGGTCTGACGCAGAACGTCAAGGCCACAAGGCAACGGTCGTCTTTCACGGTCCACCAATTGTCACTGTGCGGCCGGCTGCGTTCAAGCGATGTCTGGCCAATCTCGTGTCAAACGCGGCACGGCATGCGCCGTCTATCGCCATTACCGGCCATCGCGATCACCGTTACTTGACCGTTACCATTGACGACGACGGACCGGGGATTCCCGTGGCCTTACGCGAGGAAGTGTTCAAGCCATTCCTGCGGCTTGATGATGCCCGTAACCAGGATGAGGGCGGAACGGGATTGGGGCTCGCTATCGCGCGCGACATTGCGCGTTCGCATGGCGGCGACATCACGCTCGGCGATAGTCCGCTTGCAGGATTGCGCGCGACGGTGCGCGTGCCGGTGTGATAATCAAACCGTTCGTCCCCGCGCAAGCGGGGACCCAGAATTTTAAAAGTATTCATTCGTGGATCTAGGTTCCCGCTTACGCGGGAACGAACGGAGAAAACTTAGGCCGCCTCTGCCTCTTCGTCGCGCATGCGGCGGCGCCGGCGCGGTCCGCGCAACACGCATTTTGGAAGCGCGCAGAGATCGTCGACGAATCCAGCCCAACGTTCGGCACTGGCGAGGCCGCGGTCGAGTGCCGCCATCGTGCGGTCGTGACTTTCCTCTTCGTCATCAACCCAAACCGAAAGCACGCGCGCAAACATCAGGGCCGCCCCTTGCGCGCGCAACGCGCCGCGCGGGCCCGACGCACCGATGCCGGCGGCTTCCAGCATCCAATGTTGCGAGCGTACGGCCATGGCGTTGAGTGCGAAGGCAAGGCCTGGATTGCGCCGCGCCGAGCGCATGATGGAGCGAACCGCCTCTTTGTAAGGGGCGAGGGCTTCCAGGCGCCGCATCAAAACGTCGAACAGGCGCTCGCGGGCCGGCTCCTCGGCCATGTCGTCATCGACACCCGCCAGCACGGCCCGGTCAACGTCCTTGATATGGGCCGCGAGAATGGCAAGCGTCGAGCCGAATTCCCCGCGCAGCTGCGAAAGTTTAAGTCCGGCCTGGCCGGCGACCTCGGCGAGGCCGATTTGCTCGAAGGAGTGCTCCGCGAGCAGTGCCATCAGAGCATCGATCGTCTTGTCGCGGTCGGTGGTCCCGCGCGGTGAGGAGGCGGCCTGAGCTTTGCGTTGACGTTTAGCCTTGCGCGCCATGAGAGCCTCCTTTGGGAAAACGATTGCCCCTTAATGTAGGCCCGCAATGGCGGTTGTTCTAGGGCAGGGAACCCTATGCTTTGAGCTTAGAAAGCGGGCGTTGTGGATTAGCGCGTTAGCCCGCGAGTTCGCGCGAACGCCGGGTGGCGGCCGCAATCGCCCGGGTCAGCAACTCGTTAAAGCCGCCTGGTCCCATCAGAACGTCAAGGGCAGCGGCGGTCGTGCCGCCGGGCGACGTTACGTTCTGCCGCAAAATCTCAGCGCCCACAGCCGATCGATGCAGGAGTTCGCCTGAGCCGGCGACGGTTTCCTGGGCGAGCCGTGTCGCAAGCGCGGGCGGCAGTCCGGCAGCGATGCCGGCGTTTGCCATGGCTTCGGCCAGCAGAAATACGTAAGCCGGCCCGGATCCGGATAGCGCGGTCACCGCGTCCATCAATAATTCATCGCGCGCCCACTCAACTTTTCCAATGGCCGCAAGCAATTCACCGGCGAGTTTGCGTTGGCTCGCCGAAACTTTGGCATTCCCGATCGCGACGCTGATGCCGCGGCCGATCGCCGCCGGTGTATTTGGCATTGCGCGCACGATCGCGGATCCCGGCAATGATCGCTCGAGGAAATCAATCGTGCGGCCGGCCATGATCGACAACACCAGCGTGGTTTTTCCGACATAGGGCGCGAGCGGTGGCACTGCTTCGGGCGCGCTTTGCGGCTTCACCGCGATTACGACCGCGGTGGCGGTGGCCGCTTTGCCTTTCGGATTGAGCTTGATGCCTCGTCGCGTGAGGGCCTTCACCATCTTGCCCGGGTGGGGTTCGATCACGATGATCTGCGTCGGTTTGAGGCCGCGCGCCAGCCAGCCCTGGAGCATGGCCGAACCCATCTTTCCGGCGCCCAGCAAGACCAGGCGGCCGGGAAATTTGCGGAGTGATTTATCGCTCGCCAAGAAGCGTTTCTTGGAGCGTTTCTTGGGTCGTTTCTTGGGTCGCTTCATGGCGACATCATATCGCCAATTGTGGCCTTATGCCTCGCCCGAAGTTTCGAACATGGCGGCGTCAAGTGCCTCGCGCGCGCCTTTACCGGCCCAAACCACGAATTGGAAAGAGGAGAAATAGCGTTCGCAGGCATCAAGCGCGGTGCCAAGTAGCGCTTCGCATTGCTTGCCGGAGGCCTCGGTGCCGCCCGCCAGTACCAAAGCGTGGCGGAACATCACGATGCCTTCGTTCACCCAGTGGTCGAAATGGCCGACCCATAGCCGTTCATTGATCAGGGAAATCAGTGCCTGGACCTCAGCGCGTCGACGCTCGGGCACCCTCAAGTCGAAGGCGCAGGCCAGGTGGAGCGCCTCTATGTCGCCCATCCAGGTGTAGGAAAGCTGGTAATCGGTCCAGCGCCCCGTGACCAATATGGTGATCTCGTCATCGCTGGCGCGTTCAAACGACCAGTCATTGCCGGTCGCCAGGCGTTCCACGACATCGAGTGGATTGATTCGAGATTCTTCCGTGTAGCTGGCCAGGGACATGTCGTCTCCGCTTTGCCGATTGGAGCGAGGGAAACGCACGCCACCGCACGCGCGCGGGGTAGACCCACGTTGGGCCACGACCGCAAGTCGACGCAGGGGTTACGGGATGCCTTGACGGAGCGACCGAATCACAAAGCGATTCGACTATATCCCGCCCGATTCCTTCCGCCAAAGGCATCGTCAAGGGCTAATGAGCCGTGATTTGCCTGGCATAGGCAACGGCGCCGATTCAACTCTCCACAGCCAATGCTGCGGCAAGTTGAATCAGTAGTGGATAACTTTAAACGGGGAGTCAGTCGAACAGGCTCGACACCGACTCTTCAGTGGCGGTGCGCCCGATCGCCTCGCCAATCAACGACGCGATCGGCAGGATGCGGATATTGCCGGCGCCGAGCACTTCCTTGGTCGGCTGGATCGAGTCGGTGATCACCAGCTCCTTCAACCGCGACTTGGCGATGCGGGTGACCGCGCCGCCCGAGAGCACACCGTGGCTAATGTAGGCGTAAACCGCCTTGGCCTTGTTTTCGAGCAAGGCATCAGCGGCATTCACCAGCGTGCCGCCAGAGTCGATGATGTCGTCCACCAGCACGCAAGTATAGCCGGCGACGTCGCCGATCACGTTCATCACTTCCGATTCACCCGCGCGTTCGCGCCGCTTGTCGATAATGGCAAGTGGCGCATTGATACGTTTGGCCAATCCGCGCGCGCGGACCACACCGCCGACGTCGGGGGATACGACCATGACATTGTCGAGCTGGAAGTGCTCCTTGATGTCGCGCACCATCACTGGCGAGGCATAAAGATTGTCGGTCGGAATATCGAAGAAGCCCTGGATCTGCCCGGCATGGAGGTCAAGCGTCATGACCCGGTCAGCGCCAGCGCGTGTAATCAGATTTGCGACCAACTTCGCAGAGATTGGCGTACGCGGGCCCGGTTTACGATCCTGCCGTGCATAACCGTAATAGGGGATCACTGCGGTGATGCGGCGCGCGGACGAGCGGCGCAACGCATCCATGATGATCAGCAATTCCATTAAATGGTCGTTGGCGGGAAACGATGTGGACTGAATGACGAAACAGTCCGCTCCGCGCACGTTTTCCTGAATTTCGACGAACACTTCCATGTCGGCAAAGCGCCGCACCACGGCTTTGGTCAGCGAGGTTTTGAGGTACTCGGCGATCTGCTGGGCCAGCGCAGGATTAGAGTTGCCGGCAACGAGCTTGATCGCTCCATTCTTGCCCGCCATCCAGAAATCCTCGCCCTCGCGCCACGGCGGCGTGGTCATAACAAGGCAGGCTATGGCCGGCAATACGGGTGCAAATCTTTGTCGAAGCTTTCACCAACACGATGAATCGCCCCTTAGTGGCTTCTGGCCGCCATTGTCAGGGTGTCCCGAGCCGACGTCGTCGTGCCCGGGCGGCGGCTTGGAAGTGGCACCGGGCCGTCCTGTTGGCCGTCGGAAGCGGCATCGGCTACGCCCGTTGAATCCGGGTCGGCCTGTGCATGGGAAATGCGGAATATCCCGGCTGCCTCGGGCGATGATTCGCCCGGATTGGTCATAGCCACCTGAGGCTCGGTCGGAGAGGGCGCCGTGCCGGGCGCGACCTCAGGCGACGTCAGAAAGGCGGCGAGCTGTTCCATGCTTGCGCGGGCGATCCGGCCCAGCATGGCATCGTCGGCTGCAGCCCACGCGTCGCGATGCCGGCCCTTCGCCGTTTCCTCGCCACTGATGCGCAAGGTGCGCTGTTCATCCTGATCGAAGACGTCCCACACCCATGTGATTGTGGTTTGATGTTTCGTCAGTTTGATAGCGAGATAGCCGCGCACCCTGTAAGCAGAAGTCTGTTCGCGCGACGTCACCGCAAGATGGCGCGATTGCGCTTCATTATTAAGATCTTGCACGAGTTTCCGGAATTGTCCGGGCGGCAGCCCGTCGACGGATTCAAATGCAACGGTCGCGCCGCGGGGCTGTGCCGCGGACACGGCTTGATTGTCCGGGTTGCAACCAGCGAGCGCCAACGCACAGATCGCCGCCAACAGGCTACCTGAGCTTTTGACAAAGTACGCCGCGTCTGTCGCTCGACAGCGCCCACGCCACTCCATAGACACCCCTGCGGCCTTGTTTTTGGTCTTCAAGTTCCTTCGGCCAGCCCGAAGGTTAACGGCAAGGAGGGCCGTGAGTCCAGCCGAGCGAAGCGGCGTGGGAATTGCGACGGCGCCTCAATCGACAAGCGCAATGGCGTTTATGTGCCGACCATAATCGGGTTCACCGCTGCGCGTTGTGCGTCGATAGCTGAAGAATCGATCCGGCTCCGCATAAGTGCACAAGCCAAGGTCCTCGAACTGCTCGATGCCGGCGCGCTGAACGCGCTCGGCAATGTAGCCGGTCAGATCGAACATGGCATGGCCGGCGCGGTCCGATGGTCTGAAGTAGCGCGAATTGGACCGATCGGCAGCAAGGAAACGTTCAACGAATTCGGGTCCGACTTCGTAATTCTGCTGCCGGATTGTGGGACCAAGTGCGGCAGCAATATTGCTGCGGTCGGCGCCGAGGCGCTCCATGGCCGCTATGGTTGCTTCGATCACGCCGGTGAGCGCGCCGCGCCACCCGGCATGCGCAGCGCCGATCACGCCAGCCTCGCTGTCGGCGAAAAGTAAAGGTCCGCAGTCTGCCGTCGAGACCCCGATCGCAAGACGAGGCATGCGCGTGACGACGGCATCGGCGCGTGGGCGGTTGTCGTGTGTCCACGGCTCATCTGCGACAACGACGTCAGGCGAATGAATCTGATAGGGCGTGAGCAAGCGCTCGGCGCTGACGCCGAGTGCGGCCGCCATGCGGGCACGGTTTTCGGCCACCTTCTCGGGAGCGTCGCTGGAACCGACACCGCCGTTCAGTGAAGCATAGAAGCCCTGAGATACGCCGCCGGACCGCGTGAAAAACGCATGCCGTACACGTGGAGTGGTAGCGAGTGAAGAGGCCTGCAGCATCGGTCACCGTGGAGACGTTAAATGACCTCGGTCGGTCAATAGATAATGTGCGCGAAGGCTCGCGGCTAGCTCATCCGGCTTCGAAACCGGGCGGCGCTCCGATGGATGGATGCGCGAAGGCAACAACCTTAAACAATTCGCCCATTGCGGTGCGATCATGGCCGATCAGGCGCGCGAGCGCCTGGTCAATATCAGCAGAATTCGCGGCCTTGGTCTTAAGAGAGGCGGCGCGCTGTTCGATCCCAAGCCGCCGCAGAAATTGCGATTGGTCAAGGGCCCCAAAACTCGCAACCCCCATGGCCTCGACCGCCCGTATCAACGCCTGAAAATCTACATGAGCGGTGAGGTCGAGATTGCCGGGGTTTGTCAGCGGGTCGGCGAAGGCGTGTTGGCCGACGGCCTGGAAGGTCTCGCCAAGGCCGCTTTCGATATGGCCATAGTCGACCACGAGCGCGGCACCTCGCCCGTCGGCGATGCGCCGGCCCATCTCCACCGCCTCATTGTCGCTTCGCCATTCGAAGATTGCGCCCGCGCGCGCCGCGCGCACTCCTGGTGGAAGCAATGACTGGAAAAACGGGATTGGTTCCGGTGCCACGGTGAAGGCAAGTTGATCAGAATCATCAATTTCGATCCGACGTTCATGCCAGCCGCGATCCGTCTTGATCGCCTGATTGACTGGCAGCGCGTCGAAAAATTCATTGGCAACTAAAATCGCGGGGCCTTTGGGCACCTCGGAAAGCGCCTTATGCCAGAATATCGGCACGCCGGCGCCTTCCAGCGCCGCTTCCTGCTGTGCTTGTAGGAGCGGGCTTGCTTCGACGAAATGGACGACAATTGCCGCGCGGAAATTCGGCACGATTTGAATCGCGCGCAGCGCATCCTTCATCAAGGTGCCGCGGCCGGGTCCAAGTTCGATCAGCCGCACGTTCTCGGGCGCACCCATTTGCTTCCAGACTGCCGACATCCAGAGGCCGATCAGTTCGCCGAACATCTGGCTGACTTCCGGCGCGGTGATGAAATCGCCGCGTGCGCCGAACGGGTCGCGCGTGGTGTAGTAGCCGTGACCGTGATCGAACAGGCACAGTGCCATGTACTCGGCAACTGGCATCGGTCCCGCAACTGCAATGCGGCGCCGAATTTCGCTCTCCAGCGGCGAACGCCCGTCCACTAGTGGCTCCGGAGCGGCCGATGTTTCAGTGCGTAGACAATGAATCCGACGCCAGCGAGAAACAGTGGCACCGACAGTAATTGTCCCATCGTGGCACCGCCCCACAGAAAACCGAGTTGAACGTCCGGCTCGCGAAAGAATTCACAAAATGTGCGTGCCGCAGAATAGCAGACGGCAAAGCTGCCAATGATCAGACCAGGCCGCTTGAGAGCGCCGGCGCGCATCAATAGTGCGAGCACCACCAGCAGCAACAGTCCTTCCAGCGCTGCCTCGTAAAGTTGGCTCGGGTGTCGCGGCAGCGGTCCGCCGCCCGGAAATATCATTGCCCAGGGCACGTCGGCTGGTCGGCCCCAAAGCTCACCATTGATGAAATTCGCAATGCGGCCGAGGAATAGACCAACCGGACCAACCGCGCATGTGATGTCGCCGAGCGATAAAAACGGAATGCCACGCTTGTAGGCGAACAGCACGACCGCGACAACGCAACCGGTGAAGCCGCCATGAAATGACATGCCGCCATTCCATAGCTGTAAGATTTCCGCCGGGTGTGAAGCAAAATGCGGCAGATTGTAAAACAGCACATACCCCGTGCGGCCGCCGAGGATAATGCCAACCGTCACCCACAATACGAAATCATCGAAGTCCGTGACGGTCATAGGCGCTTTTCCGCCCCATAGATTTTTCGATTGAACAAGAAAGCGGGCGTAACCCCAGCCGATCAGGATGCCGAAGATATACGCGAGGGCGTACCAGCGGATCGCGAACGGCCCGAGGTGCACCAGCACCGGATCAAAAGCCGGGTAGGGGATGACGAGCACAGGCATTGTCGTGTCCGATTCGCGCAGCACCGCGCCGGAGTGTGGTAGCATGCCGGGCCTTGCGGCGGGATGACCCCACCGCCATTGTTAACGTACGGTCCAGAATTGCGGGAACCGGTTTTGAGACGAGTTTAGATATGAGGACTGTTGACGGCGGCGGAGACAAACCATGACCCAGACCAGCAATCGTATTTTCGATGAGATGGCGCGTTTGATGAACGACGCTGCCGGCGTAGCACAGGGCGTGCGGCGCGAATTTGACACCCTTTTTCGTAGCCAGGCTGAACGCATCCTGCGCGACCTTGATGTGGTCCAGCGTGAAGAATTCGAAGCGGTCAAAGAGATGGCCCGACTTGCCCGCGAAGAAAACGAGGCGCTGAAGGCGCGCATTGCGGCGCTTGAGGCAATAGGCGAAAAACCGAGCAAGAAAAGCGCTAGGCCGGCTCCAGACTAATTCGTGGTCTAGCTGCACGGCGCTCCGGAAACACCGCGGAGTGCTTTCTTGCCCTTTCCGGCCCCCGCCGCTATAACCCGCCCCGTTCGCGGCCCCCGGCACCCCTGGAGGCATGCCGCGCACGCAGGCGGCCGAAAATGCCGCCTTTTCCATTGGTTTAGATGAGGAATTCAAGATGGCGACCGTCCAGGAATTGAAAGCGACGGCACGTCCGAAAGGCGGCAAGGGGGCCGCCCGGGCTGCACGTCGATCCGGCCGAGTGCCGGGCGTGATCTACGGAGAGAACAAACCCCCGCTGATGGTCACGCTCGACCATGACGAATTGCGCCAGCGCATCTATGCCGGGCGCTTCCTCACCACGCTTTACAATCTCGATGTGGACGGCACCAGGCACCGGGTGATCCCGCGCGACTTCCAGCTCGACGCGATCAAGGACCTGCCGATGCACGTGGATTTCCTTCGCGTGGCCGAAGGCGCCACGATCCGCGTGAAAGTCGCGGTGCATGTGCTCAATGCCGACCAGTCGCCCGGCGTCAAACGCGGTGGTGCGGTCAACATCGTCACCCATACCGTGGACGTGATGTGCCCGGCGGAATCGATTCCGGAATCAATCGATGTCGATATTTCCAGCCTCGACATCAATCACTCGAAGCATCTCACCGACGTAACGCTGCCGCCCAATGTTCGCGTGATCGGGCGTCCGGACATGACGCTGGTCACCGTCGTGCCGCCATCCGGCTACGCGGAAGAAATGAAGGCTGCCGCCGAAGCCGCCGCCGCTGCCGCTGCTGCCGCTGCTGCCGCTGCTGCTGCTCCCGCGGAAGGTGCTGCACCGGGTGCTGCACCAGGTGCCACGCCCGGCGCTGCTCCCGCTGCGGGCGGTGCCGCACCGGCTGCCGCCGCCGCGCCGGCAAAGTCCGACAAGAAGTGAGGAGGCGCGTAAGCCTCCTCGCCAGTGTTTGCGAAATCGGCAAAGCGCATGATTCCGAAAATCGCCTAGCGGCTTTCGGAAAAGATCATGCGCAAACTCCAAGACAGCGCCGTTGACGCCATGCTGCTTTTCGTCGGTCTCGGCAATCCCGGCTCGCGCTATATCGGCAACCGCCACAATATCGGTTTCATGGCGGTCCAGGCGATCGCGCGCCGCTTCGATATCTCCCCGTGGCGGCGACGGTTTCAAGGCGTTGCCGTCGAAGGCAATATTGCTGGCGAGCGTGTGCTGTTGCTTTTGCCCGGCACCTTCATGAACGAGTCAGGACGGGCGGTGGCGGAGGCTGCGAATTTCTACAAGCTGGAGCCTGCCAATATCGTCGTGTTTCATGACGAGGTTGAGCTGCCCCCCTGCAAAGTCCGGCTGAAGCTTGGCGGCGGCAATGCTGGCCACAACGGCTTGCGCTCGATCTCCGATCATATCGGGAATGACTACCGCCGCGTACGGTTCGGCATCGGCCATCCTGGCGACAAGAGCCTGATGGAACAGTATGTGTTGCAGGATTTCGCCAAGGACGAATGGCCCTGGGTGGAAGCACTGTGCGAGATCGTCGCTGAAAACGCTGCACTGTTGATTGAAGGCAAGGATTCGACGTTTCAAAACAAGGTCCATCTCGCCATGGCCGCCAAAGGGTTCGGCGAAGAAGACGAGCCGCCTGGCTCCGAATAGCGATGTAGGTAACGAGACAACACAGCCATGGGATTCAAATGCGGCATCGTTGGCTTGCCGAATGTCGGCAAGTCGACGCTTTTCAACGCGCTGACGCAGACGGCGGCTGCACAGGCGGCCAACTATCCTTTTTGCACGATCGAGCCGAATGTCGGGGAGATCGCCGTGCCCGATCCGCGCCTGGACAAACTTGCTGTGCTGGGAAAGTCGGAACAGATCATTCCGACACGGATCACATTCGTCGATATTGCAGGCCTGGTGCGCGGTGCTTCCAAAGGGGAAGGCCTCGGCAATCAGTTTCTGGCCACGATCCGCGAGGTGGACGCGATCGTGCATGTGGTGCGTTGTTTCGAGGACAGCGACGTCACTCACGTGGAAGGCAAGATCGACCCGATTGCGGACATCGAAATCATCGAAACCGAGCTGATGCTGGCCGATCTCGACAGTCTGGAAAAGCGCGTCGACAATCTCGAAAAAAAGGCCAAAGGCACCGGCGAAGACGCCAAGCAAGCCAAGGAAATGCTCGATCTGGTCAAGCGTTCTCTTGTCTTGCTGCGCGAAGGCAAGCCCGCACGCATGGTCGAGCGCAAGCCCGAAGAAGAAAAGCTGTTCCACTCGCTCGGTCTATTGACCTCGGCGCCGGTGCTTTACGCGTGCAACGTCGAAGAAGCCTCTGCTGCAATGGGCAACGCCTTCTCCCGCAAGGTCGAAGAGCGGGCCAAAGCCGAGAGTGCGGTTGCGGTCGTGATTTCGGCCAAGATCGAATCCGAAATCGCGACGTTGCCGCCCGAAGAACGCGCGGACTATCTCGAGGCGGTTGGCCTCAAGGAAACCGGACTCGATCGTCTGGTGCGCGCCGGATATGAGCTGCTGCATCTGGTGACGTATTTCACTGTCGGCCCGAAGGAAGCGCGCGCCTGGACGATTACCCAAGGCACCAAGGCGCCGCAGGCGGCGGGCGTAATTCATTCGGACTTTGAGCGCGGCTTTATCCGTTCAGAAACCATCGGCTATGTCGACTTCATCGCGAACAGCGGCGAGACCGGCGCAAAAGAAGCCGGCAAGATGCGGCTCGAAGGCAAGGACTACGTGGTTGCCGATGGGGACGTGATGCATTTCAGGTTCGCGACCTGAGCCGTTGAACCGGCAAATTCGCGTGGCGCGCTGAAGTCTGCGGAACCCGCATACCTCGCCGTCCTTCACAAGTATTGAGCGCACAGCCGCTTTCGCGGATGATGCGACCAGCATGAAAGCAAAGCGTTACTGGGAAGATTTCCAACCGGGCGAGGTCGCTATTTTGGGCCCGCGCCTGGTAACGCGCGAGGAAATTGTTGCCTTTGCCGCCGAATTCGACCCGCAACCAATGCATCTTGATGAGGTGGCGGCTGGCGCAACGATGCTCGGCGGACTTGGTGCATCGGGCTGGCACAGCTGCTGCCTGTTGATGCGCGTCATTGCAGACGGCTTCGTCAATCAAACCCATTCCATGGGCGCGCCCGGCGTCGACGAAGTGCGCTGGCTCAAGCCCCTGCGTCCGAATACACAGGTGCGCGTGCGTGCGACCGTGCTAGAAACGCGCGCCCCCAAAAGCCGTCCGGATTTCGGCTTCGTGAAATGCCTGTTTGAAATGCTTGACGAGCACGACATGGTGCTGACCACACTCACGAGCCCGCTGATGATTGCGCGGCGCGAAGAGGTCGCGCGCACGTGAAATATTTCGAGGACATCGCGTTGGGCGAGCGCATTCCAGTCGGCAGCCACACCTTCAAGGCGGACGAAATCAAGGCCTTTGCCGCACGATTTGATCCACAACCCTTCCATTTGGACGAGAGTGCGGCGGAACGTTCGCATTTCGGCGGTCTTTGCGCGTCCGGCTGGCACACCGCAGTGGCTTGGATGCGCCTGATGGTCGATTCTCGCCGTCGCCTGATGGAAGCAGCGCGCGCCCGCGGCGAGCCGGTTGCCGCCATGGGACCAGCGCTCGGCTTCCGCGAATTGAAATGGATGAAGCCGGTCTATGTCGATGACACAATCGAGTATACGAGTGAAATCATCGCGGCGAGGGTCTCGGAAAGCCGTCCTGGCGTTGGCCTCGTCAGCATTCGCTCCACCGGGATCAACCAGCATGGCGAGCCCGTGATATCGTTCATCAGCACCACGTTTGTCGAACGTCGTCCGGTGACGCCATGACCGCAGCCGCTATCGGCACAAAAAAAGAAGAGAGTCGGGCGCTGGGCGTGGCCTGCGGCGCGCACGCGCTGCACGACGGCTATACCGATCTGGTCTACGTGATGTTGCCAATCTGGCAAGCCGAATTCGGGCTCGGCTTTGCCGCGCTCGGGCTGATGAAGACGGTGTTTTCCGGCACGCTGGCTGGCTTCCAGATTCCAGCAGGGTTCCTGGCGGAGCGGTTCGGGACAGCAACAGTGCTCGCGCTCGGCACCGCGCTTGCGGGCCTCGGTTACGTTTTCGCGGGCTTGAGTACCGGCGTGATCACTCTGGTGGCAGCTCTGTTCATCGGTGGTCTCGGCGCCAGCACGCAGCATCCGCTGGGATCATCGCTCATCGCCCATGCCTTTGCAGGGTCGCGGTCGCTGAAAGCACTAGGCACGTATAATTTTGCCGGCGATATCGGGAAGATGACTTTACCGGCGGCGGCAGCCCTGTTGTTCGTGGTGCTGCCGTGGCGTCAGGCCCTAATGCTGCTTGGCAGCTTTGGTGCGGCCGCGGCGGTCGCAATATTCATTGCGATACCGCGTTTCGCGGATCGTGGCTCAGCCGCTCCGCGCAAGAGTGACGGTAAGGCGCATCGACACGGCGTTGCCCGCGCTTACGGTTTTCCTTTGCTGCTCTCGATTGGCGTGATCGACAGCGCCACGCGCATGGCGTTTCTGACATTTCTGCCTTTCATGCTCACCGCAAAAGGCGCCAGTTTGCAGACCGTCGGCCTCGCGCTCACTTTGGTGTTTGCCGGCGGCGCCGCCGGAAAGCTGGTTTGTGCTTTCATCGGCGCCCGCATTGGCGTCGTTGCCACGGTGTGGCTGACAGAGACTGTGACCGCGCTTGGCATCGTGGCGCTGCTCCCCCTGCCGCTCGAGGCTGCACTCGTTTTATTGCCGGTCGTTGGCGTTGCGCTGAACGGGACGTCGTCGGTGCTGTACGGTTCAGTTCCTGACCTTGTTGAACCTGCACGGCGCCGGCGTGCGTTCAGTATCTTCTATACGGGCACAATTGGCGCGGGCGCGATATCGCCCGCAATCTATGGCCTGCTCGGCGACGCCGTCGGCGTCCCGACAGCACTGATCGTTGTTGCCGCGCTTGTGCTGGTGACGCTTCCGGTCACGCTCGTATTGCGGCCAGTGTTGGCGGCGCAGACGTCGTAACCGTCAGCGGTCGCACCTAAAATCTGGACCATTTTGCCCGCGGTACTTCTCCTGCAGCAAATATGAGCAATGCGCGGTAGCGCCAGGATGAGCGCGGAACCAGATTGGTCGCGCATCATTATGATGGCATGTCAAACGCATCAAAATTCGTCGCCCCGATGAGCACCGAGCAAGCGGCGCTGCTCCGCAGACTCGCATTCGATGCCTACGAGCCTGAGGCCTTCAAACCGAATTTGACTAAAGCGGTAGCAGAACAGCGCATCGAAGTGCTGCAGGCGAAAATGAAGTTAATGAGCGAGCCGCCGCACACACAATGACTGAATTCGTGAAACTTCATATCGCCGCTCGAGGAGGAACCGTTGCGCGCGGCCTCGCGTTTTCTGTTCTGGACTAAAATCAGGAGGAGGAACTTATGACATATTTTCGCCATGCCGCGATCGCGGCCGCGCTGCTTGCAAGCGCGGGAGCCGCAAGCGCGCAAACCACGGTCATCACCCGCGAGCCCGTGGAATCGCGGACCGTAGTGACCA
Source organism: uncultured Alphaproteobacteria bacterium (assembly GCA_963810125.1). GTDB lineage: Bacteria > Pseudomonadota > Alphaproteobacteria > Rhizobiales > Xanthobacteraceae > Pseudolabrys. The sequence goes on along the minus strand of CAWEMK010000002.1, from coordinate 355,189 downwards.
CTGAACCGCTGCAATTGACCCCGCTGCAGCGGCGCACGATCTATCGCACCATCGTGCGTGAACGCGTGAGCCCGGCACGGCCGACCGTGGAATACCGAGTCGGCACCCGCGTGCCGGAAAACGTCCAACTCTACGCAGTGCCGCAAGACGTCGCAGTCGAGGTGCCCGCGATCAGGTCGTATAAATACATGGTGGTAAACGACCGCATCGTCCTGATTGACCCGGCTACGAGCGAAGTCGTCGAAGAATTGGCCGAATAACGCTGCCCAACCGACTGACAATGACCCGGTGTATTGCGCACCGGGTCATACTTTTTGCTACCACGCGTTTACCTTGAGGCTGCCGGGCTGTTATGCGCGTGCAGGTAGGTGCTGGATTTTCTCGCTCCCAAGGGCCATATTAGTGCTCGAGGAGCTTCTGATTATGTCGATGATCAACTACCGCGCGCCTTCTGAATTATTTCCCAGCCGCAGCCGCAAGTCGCGCCGGCCTATCGGCTACAAGCGCTTTCCGACGGCTGCGGAAGCTATCCGTTTCGCTATTGAGGAATTGCCGCCGGAATTGCTGTTAGGCGCCTACCTCGAAGTGGAAGAGAAGCGTTTCGACGGCAACGGCATCCGGCAGCTTTATGACAGCGCCGACTATCCGTTGCCGCGCAAGGCCGCCGCCAAGGCCAAAGTCGCCGCCGCCAGCTAAGCAATCTGCCCCGCATCTAAGTCACTGTCCGCCGTTGCGGGCAGCGTTTGCGCATCTGCTTGGCTGTTTCGGCCACCCGCGGGCCGCAACGTTGGCACTGTGGCATTAGACCACTCACGTCATGCAACCTCTGCTGCCTCTCGGTTGTTGTTCCCGCACAGCCGAAGGAGGCCACCTATGAAAAAGAGGTATTTGCTCGCTCTCGGGACTGCCGTCGCGGCAGTCCTCGCTCTTCCGCCCATGTGCGTGTCAGCCCACGCCGAGGATGCGACCAATCCTGGCCTCGTCCCCAATACCGGACAGATCAACGCCGGCGGGGCAACACAACCATCGTCGCAATCGGGCGACTTCACCAATGTCCCCACGCCGGAAGAAGCGCGCGCGGCCTTGATGGCGCCGATCTCCAAACAGCCGTCGACCGGTGACGCATCAGTCGCCACGACAGGCACCGGCGGCCGCGATGCAAACGCAGGATCGCAACCCTCGCCCGACGGCAATGCTTCTGCCGAGCCGCCGCCATCCGGACCGATAGGCTCGTTCGGCCAGACCATTCCCGCAAAGTTTTCCAAGCGAAACGACACGCTTGATCACGTGCCGACGATGGCCATTCCGCTGCCGCTCAGCGATCAGCAACGCAAGCAAATTTATGATGCAGTGATGGCCGACAAAGCGCAGCCGGTTACGGATGCTGATGCTCTCAAACCGGCGAGTGAACTGTCGCCGGACCAGGCGCTCAACGGCATGCATCCGTTGCCCGAAAGCGTGCGCAGCATCGACGGGGTTTCGCGGCTGTATTTCGTTAAGGCGAAGGACAAGGTTCTGTTGGTCGAACCGGCAACCCGGACCGTCGTCGGACAAATCACGTCGTAGCAATAAAACCATCGCCGGTTTGTCCGGCGATGGCATTTTGTGTGGATGACGTCAGACCGCCGGACGGTCGCCCGAATTGCTCGGCGCGTTTTTCCATTGCGTCAGGCTGTCGCCGATCACTTTCATTGCCGTCATTGCCGCGTGGCTCAAGCTCGCATAGCCGGCGATTTCGCGGCCGACGCGTTCGCCTTCGCTGCGCAGCATTTCGCGCACACCCTGAAGCTCGAGGATGACGCGGTCGATTTCTTCCATCGACGCGCCCGACACGCGGCGGATCAGCACATTCAGATTATCGACGATCGGTTCGGGCGCCTGCTCAGTTTCGTTGTTGCGTTGATGGCGCCGTAAAAATGCGACGTCACGCCGCACGAATTCACGAATCTCTCCCTCGAACGCCGTCGCCGCCGCCTGGTCGACTTCGCTCAGCCTCTCCGGTGATTTTCGATTCGGAGCAAACGCCTCCGGACCGGTCTTTTCCGGAATCCTGTCCGCACCAAGCCGATCTGGTCTGATGGCCGTCATGTCCAACTCCTCCAAAGCGCAAAGGGATTTGCGCATAAGCTCCCACTCGCGGACTGATTGCCGCATGCGACTTGGGCGGCCGTGGGGCAGGGACGGGGCGGGTTGATGGAACTTTACATCCGGGCGCGGCCGGGTACCCAGTTATGCACCGCCTTTTACACCGCGGCGCGCGGCCGGCGGCTACCAATGGAGCTTGAAGCCGGCGGTAATGCTCTTGTTGCTGGTGGTCTGGCCGAAGTCGGTGACGGCAGTTGTTACCTGCAGCGGTCCATAAAGCTTTTGTTCGGCGCTCAGGGTGTTGTGGGTCACGGGATCATTGCTGGCGGTTGTCACGCCGGCCCCCAGGGTCGTCCCGGTTGGGAGGATGTTGAACTTAACCGCCTTTTCATTGCCGAAGACCTGCGGGGTCAGCGGAGCGGGATTGGCCGGTAGCGCCATCAGCGGCAGATCGGTCGGCCCTGTTGGCTGGGCCATCGTTTGGGTCACCGAATAGGTGTCCTGCACGGTCACCGCAAACCGTCCGCCGAACGGAATCGAGTGCTTGAGCGTGCCGCCCAGCTTGCCCTGCTCATTGGAGGGGTCAACGCGCGCATCCACGCTGCCGATGTTCGGCACGCCGACCGAAGCCCAGGCAGCGCCGGCGCCGAACCCGTCGCGCGTCGTCGGCAACGGACGGTCGTAGGCGGCGCTTGCACCCGTGTTCGAAGGCGCGAGATCGGCGCCGACCGAATTGTCCCATCCGGCCGACAGCGGTTGCTTCACCACCACGGTGGTGGAGCCATCCGGTTTCTCGGTGCGTTTGATCTCGTAACTTCTGTCGGACGTGCCGGGCAAACGCAACGGCTTCTTGGGCGGCGTTGCGAGCGCGGCCGGATCGAAAACCAGCGCGTTGCCGAGCAATGCGCTTTCTTCCGGAGTGAGAGGCGCTTCGGTGCCGAGTTCAGCGCCGGTGGTTTCTGCGGTTTGCGGCGCATCTTGCGCAAACGCCGGCGACGCGGCGAGCATAAGCATGCCGATCATCCACAATGCGCAGGGTGCGCTTGCTCGCATTCCCGAAAATCTCCCCCGAGATGATGCGTTCCGGTTGTATTTGTCGACGCGCGATCTCAGCGCGAACCGGTTAAGCATTGGTTGCTCTATGGCATGGAACTTAGGCAAAGCTGTGGAGCGCCATGGAGCGCGATGGACTAAATCTTGCACCAAATGATGTCAGCTGCAGCGCGCGGCAATGGCCTCGTTGGTGTGCTCGACATCGGCGTCAAATCGGCCCAGATCGCGGTCGCGCTCGGGCCCGTTCTTGCACAGGGCGACGACAGCGCGCGCCTTGACCAGTTCGAGGAAATAAAGCCGCGTGACATTGCATATTTCGGGCCCATTGCCGGCGCCGAGCCCTTTGAGCCGCGCCTGCAGTGTCGCGAGACCGGCGGTCGCATTGGCGAGGGTACGGTCGCAGCCTGGTTGTATCGGTTCCGGACGCGCGGCCGGCGCCGCCAGCAGCGCCAGGACGAATGCGGCCGGAATGACCAGCCCTACAAATGCGAAAAAAGCCAGGACGAAGCGTTTCAGCACGACATGATCCCCCTGTGATCCACCATTGGTCTGCCTTGGGAGGGAAAAGGTTCATGTGCGTGCTACCCGTTTACCGGCTGAAATCGAACATTTCGCGGTATTCTGAGTTCAATGAGGGGGAGGCGGGGCAACCGGAGCAACGGCCATGCCCGCACTTTTGCCGATCATCCTGGCGTCATATGTCGTTATGGCGGCCGACGCTGTACCGAAATTCAATGTCGAGCGTACATGCCGGCCGGCCGCGGCCGCTGGCACGCTGCCTGGACGCGATGCTTCGTCCTGCCAGCGCGACGAGAATGACGCACGCACCAAGCTTGAGCAGGAGTGGACGCATTACAGCGTGACGCAGCGCGCCCAATGCGGAAGCTTTGCTTCGCTCGACAGGGCGCCAAGCTATGTCGAACTGCTGACCTGCCTGGAAATGGCCAAGCAGGTACAGGAACTCCCGGAAGATTCGAAAAAAGGAACCGGCGAGCGCTGAGCGTCAGGGCTTCTTGCCGGGCGGGTTGCTGTAAGGGCTGCCGGACGAGCCCTGCATCTGCGACAGCTTGTAGGCTGACAGCTGCTTGGGCTTGTCCTTGTCGGCCTTGGGTTTCTTCTTTTCCTTGGGGACCCGCATCTGACCTTTAGCCATGACGTCCTCCTGAAGCTCTAGAATCGCCGGATGCTAACCGGCGCGCGCGCCAGCGCAAGTGGTGATAATGGGGAGGGTAAGGTTCGCGGATAAAGCGTCAGGTTTTGGGCGCCGGAGCGCCGGCCGCCTTCATTTTCTCGTCGATGCATTTGTTGACGAGGTCCGCGCGCTTGTCGAGATCGGCATGCGCGTTGGCCTTTTCCGTCTTCATCCAGCACTCCCGGGCCGCACGCGAATGGGTCATCGGCTCGCTGTCGGCGACCGGCTCTGCGGGTTTGGCCGCCAGCGGCTTCGCTTCCGGTTTGGATGCTTCGGTCTTCGAAGACTCGGTTTTGGGCCCGGCCGCGTCCGGCTTGGCAGACGCCACTTCGGCCTTCGGCGCGTCGGCTGCCGATGGGCCGGTTCCGTCGGTTTCGCATGCGGCGAGAGCCAGCGTGGCGGCAGCAAGCACCACGAAACGCGCGGTGGTAACCAGAGCACGGGTCTTGAGAATCGAAGCGTTCATACAAGGCGTTCCAGACTGGGTTGTCGGATCTGTGGCCGCGCGGGCCCGGACCGGCGAAGCGGCAAGGGTCGAAGCGACTTGGCTATTTGCACGATATGACCCTGCCTGTGCAACGCCTGTGTGGAACAACTTTCACAATCCCGTGCGCATCGGCGAACCGCAGCCGGCAGGCGGCGTTGAACCTGCGGGACAAGGTGGGGCCATATTCAGGAGACGGGAATGCGGATTTTTTGGGCGGCCGCAGCGGTCGCATTGCTTTTCTGCGGCCCTGCGCGGGCGGACGGTCCAGCACAGCCGCCGGAAAAAGGCGATGCCGCTGTCGGCGTTGGTATCATCTGCAACACGCCGCAGCAGGCGGAGCAATTCGTCGGCTTCAGAAAAAAGGGCGCTGCGCCTGAACAGGCGATACACGCCGTCAATACGATAGCGCGCGATCAACGTGCCTGCGGTGTCGCGGCTGTCGCGTATATTCGTGACACGACCGTGGATACGATGGCCATGCAGGACAGGCTCGTGCAGATCGTGCGCATCAACATCGTGGCGGGCTTCAATGGCTCCGGTTGGAAGCGCGTGTCCGACACGGTGCAATATGCCGTGCTGGAAGGTGATGGCGAATCCATCTGAAAGTGCTGAACGACGAAAATCATTAAGCAAACTCAATCGCCGTTGCTTAACCAATCCGTCCGTTTTGATTTGCCATCCGGCGGTCCTTTGTGGCGACACTGCATGCTCTAAATCATGCGTGGGCCATTCACGATGCATATTTCTGGACGACTGATTTTTGCGGCGGCTGTTGCGGCGGCCGCTTTCGCCGGCACCTGCGTTTCGTCGGATGCGGCGGACCTCGGGCCCGGCGTGCGCAGGCACGTCAGGTCGGCGTGGTATTACTCGAACTGGCGCGATCGCTGCGCTTATGCGGGTTATTACTGTCTCTACGCTTGGGACGGTTACGTCTATCACTATCCCTTCGACGACCGCCCGTCCGCTTACGCATATTCCGCCCGCCGCCATCGGCATCGATATTAATTCGCCGTGTCCGGCCGGCTGCTACGGTTTTTTTGACAGTGCGATTTCGCGCCCCAGCACCTGCTGGACGGCATCGAACGAATCCATAAACTCACGCAATTCGACAATGCGGCCGTTTTCGAGCCGGAAGAAGTCGGCGACGAACAACTGGATGATGCGATTGGTTGTACGTTGGCGTAACCGCGCCAGCACGATGGCGGCGGCGGTTTCCTTTTCCGTCACCATGAAGACCGGCGTGTAACTGAGATATTCGAAATCGGCATGCGCCGCGCGCATCGTTGCGCCGATGGCCATCTTACCTTGCTGGCGCCCGAGATAGGGAAACACGTCGACCGGCGCGTGGCTGGTCATCGTGACGTCGTCGTCGAACGATATGAGCGCGTCGTTGATCCGCCCCTCGGCATAGGCGGTGTAGAGATTGTAAAGCCGGCTGCGTAGCGTTTTGTCCAGCATCATCGGGCCCCCACGGCTCACCATTGTGCGCGCCTATCGGGTGATGGCGCAAGCGGCGGCGCTGCGGCCGCATCATAGTTCGTGGCGTATTCGGTTTCAAACCGCCCGACCAGCAAGCCGCTCGCAACTGTCCCGGCGAATGCCTATGGGTCAATCGCACAGCATTGATTGTCGCACTGATCCATTTTCGCAGGGCGACGGATTCACCTCCGCCCGCCTTATGGAGGGAACACTGCCGTTCCCATGTCCGGGAACCCGGAGAACGGTCATGAAAACCTTGATGTACAGCGCGGCCGCCGCGTTGGTGTTGCTGTCGATGCCCGCGCTGGCGCAGGACAAAACGCTGGATCCGAACGTCATCACGGTCGATGCCCAGCGTCCGCAGCTGCAGCTCAACGATCAGCAGCGCACCGCCATCCAGAATGCGCTCGAAACCGAGAACACCGAGCAGAAGGCGCCCGACAAGTTCGAACCCAAGGTTGGGGACGCGCTGCCCGCCACAATGACTGTGGATGCCATGCCGGAGCCGCTGATCCAGCGCGAGCCCTCGCTCAAGCAATATGGCTACGCCAAGCTTTCGAAAGACGTGCTGGTGCTTGACCCCATGAAGAAAACGATCATCGCCGTCATTCCGCTCAAGGTGCCGACGACCGGCAAGGCCGAAGCGCCCGCCGACTGGGCGAAAACGCGCGGCCGCGAGTTGACCGGCCAGGCGCCCGAGCCGACGACAGGCACCGCGCCGCAGAATGAGCCCGCCGGCGATTCCGGCGACAAGAAGAACGGCAACGAGGCGACGACCCAGGAGAAATAACCGCCCGCTCGACGACGGCTGCAATGCCAGCTAACACACGCTGTGTCGGATCCGGAACTTGTCCCCGGTCCGCCCGTTAGATTGCCCGCTGGGTCCAATGTCAGCTGAGGAGAAGGGGCGATGCGTCATCTTATCGTATTGGCGACAGGCGTTTTCCTGATTACGGTGGCCGGTCAGGCCGTCGCGGGTCCATTTACGCCGGCGGGCTTTTCACGTGCCGACGGCGGCGCGCCGCTTGTCCTGGTGCAGGACAAACCGGCGAAAAACGAAACGTTGACGCAGAAGGTCAAGCGCGCCTGGCGCAACATTGCCGGTTACAAGTTCGATGTGAACTGTCCGATCAATATGCACCGCACCTGCGCCGAAACCGGCAAGGACCGCGATGACGCGCGCGGCAAATGCATCTCGCGCAATCCGCTCTGCTGGGTTTCCGACGCGAAATAGCCGGGCTGGTGCCGCCGTCTAGTGCTTGCGAGACCTGAACCCGCCGCGCATCCCCGGCCGGCCGAGCTTGCTACGCCCGCCCTCCGCCCGGGCGGGCTTCACCTCGTGTGACAACCCGATGCCCATTTCATCCAGCGCGGGCTTGTGCGGGCGCGAGCGCAGCCCCTTCGTCTGCGCCACCATCACATCGCGCGCGGTCGGATTGTCCAGCACCGCCATTTCGGTGGCGCGCAGGCGCTTGATCTCGTCGCGCATTCGCGCGGCTTCCTCGAAGTCGAGATCGGCGGCGGCTTCGCGCATGCGCGTCTCGAGGTCGGCGATCACCGCTTCGAGATTGTGCCCGATCGTCGCCGCGTCGGCGAATTCGCCGGCGCCGGCCGCGCCGGTCGCGATCAGAACGTGGTCGCGCTCGTACACGCTGTTGAGAATATCGGAGATGCCCTTGCGCACGCTTTCCGGCGTGATGTCGTTGGCGGTGTTGTATTCCACCTGTTTCTCGCGCCGCCGGTTGGTTTCGTCGATCGCGCGTTGCATCGAGCCGGTCATGCTGTCTGCATAAAGGATCACCTTGCCGTCAATGTTGCGCGCGGCGCGGCCGATGGTTTGAATCAATGAGGTCTCACTCCGCAGGAAGCCTTCTTTATCCGCATCGAGAATGGCAACCAGCGCGCATTCAGGAATATCGAGGCCCTCGCGCAGCAGATTGATGCCGACCAGTGCGTCGAAAGCACCAAGCCGCAGGTCGCGGATGATCTCGATGCGCTCCAGCGTGTCGATGTCGGAGTGCATGTAGCGCACGCGAATGCCCTGTTCGTGCAGGTATTCCGTGAGATCCTCCGCCATGCGCTTGGTCAGCACAGTGACCAGCGCGCGGAAGCCTTTCGCCGCCATCTGCCGCACCTCGCCGACGAGATCGTCGACCTGCGTGCGCGCGGGGCGCACCTCCACGGGCGGGTCGATCAGTCCGGTCGGTCGGATGACTTGTTCGACGAAAACCCCGCGCGCCTCATTCATTTCCCAATGGCTGGGCGTGGCTGAGACCGCCACCGTCTGCGGGCGCATGGCGTCCCATTCCTCGAAGCGCAGTGGGCGGTTGTCCATGCAGGAGGGCAGGCGGAAGCCGTATTCGGCCAATGTCGCCTTGCGGCGGAAGTCGCCGCGGAACATGCCGCCAAGCTGCGGGATCGTGACATGGCTTTCATCGGCGAAAACCAGCGCATTATCCGGCACATATTCGAACAGCGTCGGCGGCGGCTCGCCCGGCTTGCGGCCGGTGAGGTAGCGCGAATAGTTCTCGATGCCGGCGCAGCTGCCGGTCGCTTCCATCATTTCGAGATCGAAGGTCGTGCGCTGCTCGAGCCGCTGCGCTTCCAGCAAGCGGCCGGCGGCGTTGAGCTGGTCGAGGCGCCCGCGCAATTCCTGCTTGATACCCGCCATCGCCTGGATCAGCGTCGGGCGCGGCGTTACGTAATGTGAATTCGCATAGATCTTCACGAACTCCAGCTCATCGGTCTTGGCGCCGGTGAGCGGGTCCATTTCCTCGATCTTCTCGATTTCGTCGCCGAACAGAGTGGACGCGCCAGGCACGATCTTCATAGTGCGCCGGGAAAATATCGACGGTGTCGCCGCGAACGCGGAACGAGCCGCGGAAGAAATCGCCTTGCGTGCGCTTGTATTGCAGCGCCACCAGGTCGGCGAGCAATTGCCGCTGGTCGATCTTGCCGCTTTGTTTCAGCGTGAAGGTCATCGCCGAATAGGTTTCCACCGAACCGATGCCGTAGATGCAGGACACGGACGCGACGATGATGACGTCGTCGCGTTCGAGCAGGGCGCGCGTGGCCGAATGGCGCATGCGGTCGATCTGCTCGTTGATCGAGGATTCCTTCTCGATGTAGGTGTCGGTGCGCGGGACGTAGGCTTCCGGCTGGTAGTAGTCGTAGTAGCTGACGAAATATTCCACCGCGTTGTCGGGGAAGAACGACTTGAACTCGCCATAGAGCTGCGCGGCAAGCGTCTTGTTCGGCGCGAGGATGAGGGCAGGGCGCTGCGTTGCCTCGATCACCTTCGCCATCGTAAAGGTCTTGCCCGAGCCGGTGACGCCGAGCAGCACCTGCGTGCGGTCGCTGCGCCTGACGCCCTCGACCAGTTCCTTGATCGCCTCCGGCTGGTCGCCCTTCGGCTCGAAGTCGGATGCGATGACGAATTTCTTGCCGCCTTCGGATTTTTCCGGCCGCGGCGGGCGGTGCGGTGTCCAGACTTGCTGACTGAGCTCAGGGCGGCCCTCGCGCAGCAACCTCTCAAGTGACTCCGCGGTCGCGGCGACGCCCATCGACGCCAGCCCGCCGGGGCCTGTCGGCAGGTCGGCGCGCGGCAGGCGATATTTTCCGTCTTTCTTCACCTGCCCCTGGAGGGGGGAGGTCGCCGGCCCAACGGGTCCGCGCGAAGCGCGGCCCGATGACAGGCTCCGGCCGGCGGGAGGGGGTGAATCTTTTTCGGCGCCGCTCACCCCATCCCGCGCGCCTTCGGCGCGCGACCCTCCCCCTGCAGGGGAGGGTGAAGAAGCATCGTCGTCGTCACCGAGGCCTAGTTCCTGCGCCAGCACTGGGTCGAGCCCCGTAATGGGCGATGCCGAATAGTCGCGTTGTGGCGCCTCGTTGAATTCCTTGGGTGTGGACTTGCGCGCCTTGTGCGCCTCCGAGAAGTCGCGGCGGCGGTCCCAGGAATTGTCCGGCGGCTGCTGGAGCCCGGTGCCGGAACCCAGGCCCGCGGTGCCGCGGCCAATGCCGGGGTTCAGCAGGTTGGCGAGCGCGTCGGGAGTCGCCTTGTCATCCGGCCGTGCGGCTTTGGCGCGCGTCGGTTTGGCCGGATCTTTCGGCTTTTTCGGAGGGGATTTGGCCATCAGACCCCGAATATGGGGCGAGTCCTGCGGCGAGGAAAGGTCGCCGGAAAGCGTCACCCGGCTATTACGTCTGCTTGGCAGCGAAATGCTTGGTCGGAAAGCCGAGCAAATGAACGAGGCGCTCTATGCAACGGTTCTGCAACTGGTTGCGCCATAAGGGCGGGAATATGGCCCATACGGGCCAGTTCAAAATGGCCCTTTTAGTCGAAGCATCGGGCATTCTTTCATCGCAAATACATCCTGGCGGAAATGCGCTTTACATCGCGGAGGCGGAAGGATGAACGCTACCAAAAATCTTCCCGATGCGCGGGTCGACGCTGACTGGATTGGGTCGCGCACCAACAATCCTTCTGTGAGGCTCATTGAAATTGACGTGAGCGCAAAAGCGTACAACGCCGGCCATATTCCGGGGGCGATATTCTGGAATGCCTACACCGACCTCCGCCACTCCGACTACCTGCCGGTCGACGCCGACGAATTGCAAAATCTCCTGCGCAAATCCGGCGTGACATCCGAAATGACCGTCGTGGTCTACGGATACGGCGCTCATCTCGGCTACTGGCTGCTGAAATCGCATGGGCACGACATGGTTCGCCTGATGGACGGGCCCCGCGAACAGTGGCTCACGACAGGACGAAACTGGTCCACTGATGTTCCGACACCTGCGAGGTCACAATACAGGCTCGCAACCCGGGATATTTTTTCCTCGTCGAGGGAGGACGTGCTGGCGATGATCAGGCAGCCCAACCGGGTGATCATCGACACCAGATCCAAAGCCGAATACGACGGCGAGCGCTTTTGGCCATCCGGAGCAACGGAAGGGGCCGGCCGGTCTGGACATATCCCGGGTGCGGTTCACATCCCGGTCGAGTTGTTGCGCACTGACGACGGGACGTTCAGGAGCACGGACGAGATGCTGCAGGTCATGCGCGACCGCGGCATCACTCCGGAAACCGAAATTGTCACTTATTGTACAATCGGAAATCGGGCCAGCCAGATCTGGTACGCGTTGCGGCACCTTCTCGGATATCAAGATGTACGGGTTTACTACGGCTCTTGGACCGAGTGGGGAAAGGCCTCCGACACGCCTATCGAAGCTTAGTTTTGATTAGCGCTCTTGAATGTCACAACACTGATATCGCAACCTTAGCCACGACTATTGCCGCGCTAATGAATATCGAAGTTTGCCCGCGAGACGACCGTTGATGGTGCGGCGTCGCCGGCACGCTTGCGCGCACGCTGATGCGAATGCGCCGAGAGCACGTGCGGCGCCTTCGCGCGTTGTGCGATTTGCAGCGCGGGCTTGCGCGGTTGCGCCGCGCAGTAGCTGTCGACGGCATCCACGACCGCCGCGGTGATGAGTTGTTGTCGCTCGGGGGAGGCCAGCGTCAGTTCCTCGTCGCGGTTCACGATCGAGCCCGCTTCCAGCAGGACAGCGGGCATTTGCGTTTGCTTCAGCACGAACAGCGTGTCGTAGCGGTAGACGCCGGCATCGGCGTCCAGGAGCTTGTGCTGCCACCGGCCCATGAACTTCTCGGTATAGTGCGGTGTGTATTGCAAGCCGCGCGCCTTCATCTGCTGCCCCAGCGTGCTGGCGAACAGCAGGCTGTCCTTGAGATCGGGATTGTCATCGGAGACGAAAATCGAATGGCCCTTGAACCGGTCGCTGAAACCTTGCCGCTTGCCGTTGTATTCCCACTTTTCCACGAAACTGTCGGGCACGGCGTCGTGGTGGATCGACAGCAGCAGGTTTGCCGCGAGCGCGTTGGCGCGAGAGACGCGCGCATAAAGGCTCGGGTTCGCCCGGCCGTCGGTCACCATGAGAACGGTCTTGGCAAAACCGGCATCGCGGAGCGCCTGATCGATCTGCCGCGCAAGCCGCAAATTGAAATCAAATTCGTCGACGCCGCGCGCGCTTTTGGCGCCGGGCGACTTCGCGGTGTGGCCGACATCCAGCACGACGCGAAAATCCGCGCGGGCGCAGACCGCCGCGTCTGTTTTAACAGGGCTCGCCGGCGGCTCGGCGCGGACATTGCCGGGGAGCACGGACAACAGGGCCGCGAGCGATATCGCTGAGGGGCGCCAGGAACGAGTCAATGCGCGAGTCATGTTGCATTCTGTGACATTTCCCGCCCGCAAACAATTGCGTTTGTGGATGCGGCTTGCTCCATCATTAATTCTTCTGCGTTCCTCCGCTACCACCCAAAGCGGGGGTGCCGGGTTTTGGAGGTTTATTTGAACGGGGCGCCACCAGGACCTGTCCGCTGACCGAGGTGCCCTGACCAATGTCGGCATCGTGAAACGGTCGGAATTGCCTCTCCTTATAATTAAAATTTCCCACTTCGATCGAACCATCCCTTCGCGTGTGTTTGGGTTGCCCCAAAAAATTACCGGGATAAACAATCCAGAAAAACGGGAGCAGGAAGGCGCCTGTTGCTTCGTCCGAAGTCAGTTCCCTGTTTTCGCGCTTGCCAACAATGCCCGCGCGCACCATCACGCTGATGACTCCGACGCCTATGCCGCCGACAACCCATGGTCCGGCTGTCGCTGATGAAGCGGGAACGGCAGTCACAGGCACAGGGCCCTGAGCTGCATGCACGGACATCGTTGCGGTCAGCGTTAAAACCGCCGCCGCCAATAGCGACGCAATTTTTTTCATTTTATTCGCCTTACGCCCGATATTGCGGGCAATACCAAAGGGAATAAATCGCAAGGACCAAATTGCCGGGAAATTGGATGCCTATTTCCATGAAAAATCAATGTCGCTATTTCCAGAGGGCTCGGCCTATTCAGACTTCGCCGGCCGAGGCACCTGGTGGCCGGCCCGACCGCTGCGATCGATTGCCTGTTGGATGAGGCCCGACGCCTTGGCGGTCTCGATAAATTCGCAGATATAGGCCGATCGTTCCGCGTGGCTCTTCGAGGTCTTTCCGCCCTTGCGGCCTTGGGAAGCCCGCTACCGGTGTAAGCAGGTAGACTGGAAATCCCTGCAGTGATTCTCTGCGAGGAGTTACCAAGATGTGGGCGGTCCTGGGTTTCACGTTTGCGGCCACGATCGGCCTGGTGGTGGTGCTTGTCGTGGGCCGTCACGGTCTGGCGCGAAGCAAAACCTATCCATGGCAACTCTACGCGACGGCGAATATGCATGTCGGGATCATGGGCGGCCTCGCCGGCTTCGCTTTCACCGGGGTGGTGCTTGTCGTGACCCTCGCGCATGACCGGCCCGGCACCGCGGCGAGTTCGCTCGACACCGTCATCGTGATGTTCCTGGTGGCCTACCTCTGGTGGGTCGGCAACGCGTTCCTGATTTCCTACATTCCGCACGACGAGACGAGCGGCGAGCTGGTGCCGCGGGTCCATTTCAGCCTTGCTTCGACGATCGAATATCGCACGGTCTTTCTGTCCTGGTTTGCGCTGTTGCCGCTGCTCGAAGCCAATGGATTTGGACGCCTCGCCAATGTGCTCTACTTCCTTTTGCCCGCATCTCTGCTTTTCGGGTCCGTGCTCATCGCAATGTGCACCGATGGCCTGGGTCTCATGCGGCTATCGGAAACATATCTTTCCGCGGTCGTGGGAACAATTCTTGCGCTAGGATACGCCGCCATCGTTGTACTCGTTCCCGACGCTCGTTCCCCATCCTCCGCGCTGTACCTCACGCTTGTCATTTTCTGCGTCAACGGCCTGGGCTTCGCACTGGCGGGGCTCACGCCGCTTTCGCCGCGATACGGCGGGATCCGGCGATTTTACAAACAACATGGCCGGCGGATTGTCATTGCCGATATGCAACTGACCATGGCGTCGCTCGCGTTCCTCTGGCTATGCGTCGTCGGAGCGATCTGAATTGGTGATAGCGAACCGAAGTATTGCACAGCGAAATGTCCGCCAATGACCCAAAGCGGACTGCCCGCACGATGTCCTCGTGCGTCACGCTGAGGATTTGATATGTCTCCGCAGCGCGTCGAGGAAGAGTTCCACGGCGGGCGTCAGCGTCCGATCTTTGAGCGTGACGATTGCCACGGGAAAACCTGGATCAGGTAATTTGATCGGAAGCGGTTTGAGGCTGCGAAATTCGGGATTGAGGCGCAGCATCGACCTGGGCAGCGCTGTCAGGAAGTCACCGGTCGCGAGCAGGTGCGCTCGCAGTTGAACCGAATAGGTCATCACACGCAATTTGGGCACCGGCAGATTGTTCGCCTGGAACGCGCGTGCCACCAGAAGTCGTCGTCAGCGCCTGCCGCGACGTACCGACCCAGGACGCATCGAGCAGGTCTTTAAAGTCGATTTTGCGACGTCGTGCCCAACGGCTGTTTGCTCCCGCCGCAATGACCACCTCGTCGTCGAACAAGATTTCCACGTTCAGCGCGTCACCGAACGGATCATCCGCGTGAGGTTTCGACAGCCGCGATAGAACGAAATCCATTTTTCGCGAATGCAGTTCTGGCAGTTCCAGTGTGGATGACGTCATGGGCTCGATAGTGATCGCAATATCAGGGTAGTCGCGGCATAATTCCTGAACGACCGGGGCAAGAACCGTACCCGTAAGCGCATCGGAACATCCAATTCGTACCTCCCCCTTGCTCGGGTCGGATAGAAACTCGATGTCGCGGATCCCCTGCTTGAGTTCGTCAAATGCAGCGATCCCGCGCTTGAGCAGCGCACGACCATAGATCGTAGGCTCAGCTCCCTGCGGGCTCCGGTCAAAAAGACGGATGCCGAACGCATCCTCTAAGCCGGCGATGACTTCCGAAACGGCGGGTTGCGTGACGCCGAGCTCGGCGGCCGCCTTGGCCATGCTGCCGCATTGCACGACCGCGAAGAAAACCTGGAGGTCGTGGAAACGTAGGCGTCGGCTTATGCGAGTTTCCGGGGGGGTCGGGGGCATAAGCATTCTTTATAGCGGTAGTATGAAATACACAATTCTACCTGGAAGGGAGCCGGCCTACGTTCACACGACAGTCCTCGAAGGTCGCGTGCCGCTCTTCTAGGAACGCGTAAAATCGGAGCCTATCAAGATGAAGTGGCCAATTGCACTCGCGTTCGCTGCCGCCACCGCAATCGTCAGTCCAGCCGCGGCGCAGGTCTATCCGTCTCGACCAATTACGCTCGTCGTACCGTACCCCGCCGGCGGAGCGTTCGACGCGATCGCCCGCATCCTCACCGAGCGCATGAAGATGTCGCTGGGTCAGCCAGTCATCATCGAGAACGTGGGCGGCGGCGCGACCGGAAGCATTGGCGTCGGCCGGGTCGCACGCGCGTCACCGGACGGGTACACGCTCAGCTTCGGCATTTGGACCACGCACGTGGTCAACGGCGCCGTTTATGCGCTGCCCTACGACGTCAGTCAAGGATTTTGCGCCGATTTCACTTGTTGCCACGGCCCCACAGGTAATTGTCTCGACCAATGCGGTGCCGGCGACGAATCTGCGCGAGTTGGTCGCATGGCTCAAGGCCAATCCGGACCGAGCGACGCTTGCTACGTCGGGATCCGGTAGCCCGCAGCACATTGCGGGAATTCTAATTCAGCAACTCACCGGCGCCCAATTTCGTTTCGTGCCGTACCGCGGCGCTGCTCTGGCAATGCAGGATTTGCTCGGCGGGCAGGTCAATCTCAGCATTCTCCAGCCGACCGTCGCCATGCCGCAAGTACGCAGCGGCAAGATCAGGGCCTATGCGGTGACCGCCAAAACGCGCCTGAAAACCGCGCCCGATATTCCGACCGTGGACGAGGCGGGCGTGCCGGGGGTTTATGTCTCAGTTTGGTCTGCCCTGTGGGCCCCCAAGGGCACTCCGAACACCATCATCGCACAACTCAATGCCGCGGTCGTCAGCGCGCTCGGCGACCCAGGGGTCCGCCAGCGGCTCACCGAGATTGGGCAGGAGATTCCTCCGCGCGAGCAGCAGACCCCGGAGGCGCTGGCCGCGCTCCAAGCAGCCGAGATTGCGAAATGGTGGCCGATTATCAAGGCCGCCAACATCAAGGCGGAGTAGATGAAAGCCGTTCCCCGCTTGACACCACAGTCAGTCTTGTTGTGCTCAGATGTCGGATGACGCTTGCGACCCTCGGATCGCCGACCTCGTTAGGGCCGGCAAGATCCGGGTCGGGCTGTTCCCCCCGCAATACGTCAGAGATTCGGTAACGGGTGAACTCTGCGGGGTCTTGCTAGAGATCATCCGCGCCCTCGGAGCGCGCATCGGGGTCGAGGTCGTGGTAATCGAACGACCCACTCCCTCCCAGACCGTCGATTGCCTCAACGGCGGCGCGTGTGACATTGCGTCTTTGGGGTTCGATCCATCCCGGGTCGCACAGGTCGGCGGCTTCTCGCCGCCGTTGTTACAAGTGGACTATACCTATCTGGTGCCGGCTCACTCCTCGATCCGCAGCGCAGTCGATGTTGATCGCCCCGGCGTGCGCATCGCCGTCGTGCGCGATCACGCTTCGACTTTGGCGCTGCGGGACCTGCGTGAGAAACCTTCGGCACAATGAAATTAATGCGGGTCGGCCGGTGTTATTTATGAGGGGCTGATCGCGGAGGTGCTACATGATTGCAGGTCAAATAAAAGTTCTTTCGGTGGCGGTCGCTTTTGCAGCCCTGATCGCTGCGCCGGCACAGGCTAAAAATGTCACCAAGAAGAAGACGCCGGCCCCTGGTGTGGCGACTATCCAAAGCCTGGCGCCGATTTACGGGTGGGCCGGCCAGTACCGCGGCACGGATCCCGATCCGAATATTCGCTTTCAACTGATGCGGGACCAAAACTTACGCTAATTCGAACAGCGACATGACTGCGCTACGAGTATGCCCAACTGAGCGCTCTCCAAATAGTCGGTGGCGAAGGCCGGAGCGAATCTCCGTTCTTTCTCTCCCGATACGGACCCCCGATTGAGGCCCGTGCTCCAACAGGTTTTGAGCGGTGAACCAGAACGTGTATCGGGCGTTGTCGTCGGCACGCGTCCGGTGGCAACCGGTCGTAACAGGGAAGATGGACGCAGCTGATTTTGCCGGTTTCTCGCTGCGACACCAACGCATCGGTATACGTAACGTCTAACCTGTTCCGGGCGCGTGCGCCTACATCACCGCGCCGATTTGCCATGGCACGAATTCGAGATCGCCATAGCCGAGATCTTCGGATTTGGTGTGGGCGCCCGAGGCGACCTGCAGGACCTTTTGGAAGATCTCCTGGCCCTTTGTCTCGATCGACGTGCCGTCGAGGACATCACCGCAATTGATGTCCATGTCCTCGGTCATGCGCCGATACATGTCGGTATTGGTGGCAAGCTTGATCGACGGCGCGGGCTTGCAGCCGAAAGCGGATCCGCGGCCGGTGGTGAAGCACATCACGTTACTGCCGCCGGCAACCTGGCCCGTGGCGCCGACCGGATCGAAGCCGGGCGTGTCCATGAACACGAAGCCTTTTTCCTTCACCGGCTCGGCATATTCGTAAACGGCCCGCAATGTGGTGCTGCCGCCTTTGGCCGCGGCGCCCAGTGATTTTTCCAGGATGGTGGTGAGCCCGCCCGCCTTGTTGCCCGGCGCCGGATTGTTGTTCATTTCGCCGCCATTGCGTTTTGTGTAGTCCTCCCACCAGCGAATGCGCTCGACCAGCTTTTCGCCGACCGCGCGATTGACCGCGCGCCGCGTCAGCAGATGCTCGGCGCCGTAGATTTCCGGCGTTTCCGCCAGCACTGCGGTGCCGCCGTGTTTGACCAGCGTGTCGACGGCGGCGCCCAGCGACGGGTTGGCCGTGATCCCGGAATAGCCGTCCGAGCCGCCGCATTGCAGCGCCAGCACGATCTCCGAAGCGGGCCGGGTTTCGCGCTTCGCGCGCGCGGCCACCGGCAGCATGGCCTTGATACGCTCGAGACCTTGCTCGATCGTTTTTCGCGTTCCGCCGGTCGCCTGGATCGTCATGGTCTGGAAATGATCGCCTTCGACCATTCCGTATTCATCTTTCATGC
This sequence comes from uncultured Alphaproteobacteria bacterium, assembly GCA_963810125.1. Classification (GTDB taxonomy): domain Bacteria; phylum Pseudomonadota; class Alphaproteobacteria; order Rhizobiales; family Xanthobacteraceae; genus Pseudolabrys. Next base: position 336,806 of record CAWEMK010000002.1, on the reverse strand, counting down.
GATCGATCTGGAACACCTCGCAACCGAGCCCGACCATCAAGGCGGCGCCGAGATTGGGATGGGTGGCGTAGCCCCATTGCGTCCGCCGCAACAGGTCCCAGCCTTCGCCATAGGCCGCCATGCCGCAGCCGCTGCCATGAACAAAGGCGACGGCGCCGTCGATTTCCGGATAGTCGTCAAGAATGCCGGATCGATTGACCTCTTCGGCGATGAATTTTGCGACCGATGCCGAGCAATTCACCGATGTGAGAATGCCGATGTAGTTGCGCGTGCCGGTTTTTCCGTTGGGCCGCAGATAACCTTCAAACGTCGCGCGTTGCTCCGGCGGCAGGATCTCGTCGTTCTTTGCTCCTTCGGAAAACCGGTAGTCGCGGGCAAAGTCGTGCAAGCCCACGTTTTGCTCATGCACCCAATCGCCGGGCGAAATGGCCTTTGAAGCAAAGCCGATCGTTTGCCCGTATTTCGTGACCGGTTCGCCTTCGCGAATGGCTGTCACCGCCATCTTGTGCCCGCGTGGAACCCGCTCGCGGGCGGTCACGCCTGCGGCAGTGGCGCCGGACGCAATCTGGTCAACGGCGACAACGACATTGTCTTCGGGTGAAAGCCGGATGGTTCGTGGTGTGGTCATGAAACGCCTGACTGGTTTGACGGCAGCGCGTGGGCAAGTGGCTTACAAGTGGGCAATAAGGGCTGTTGCGGGACGCCGACCGCATAGTAACATCCTCACCAACAGGCGACCCTAAAAAATAAACGCCACACCGGGGAGGTTAACATGCCGAATTGGCCGCGCCATTTGGCGCACGGTCTCGCTCTTGTTGCCGCGCTGTTTGTTATGGCCGGCCCCGCCGGGGCCCAGACCAAGCTCAAATGGGCCCACGTCTACGAAGTCTCGGAGCCCTATCACACCCAGGCGCTGTGGGCGGCCGAGGAAATCAAGAAACGCACCAATGGCCGCTATGAGATCGGCGTATTTCCAGCCTCGCAGCTCGGCAATGAAAACCAGATCAACGAAGGTCTCGGGCTCGGCACGGTCGACATCATCTATACCGGCACTTCTTTCGCCGGCTCGATCCACAAGCCGCTCTCGATCTCGGGCGCGCCGTTCATGCTGCGCGACTTCAATCACTGGAAGGCCTATCGCGACAGCAAATTGTTCCGCGATATCGCCAAGGGCTACGAAGACAAAACCAAGCACAAGATCGTGGCGCTCACCTATTACGGCGAGCGCATGGTCACCGCCAACAAGGAAATCAAGAAGCCCGAGGATATGAAGGGCATGAAGCTGCGCGTGCCGCCGGCGCCGCTGTATTTGATGCTGGCAAAATCCGTCGGCGCCAATGCCACGCCGATCGCCTTCGCCGAAGTCTATCTGGCCTTGCAGCAAGGCACCGTGGACGGTCAGGAAAACCCGCTGCCGACCATCATGGCGAAAAAATTCTACGAAGTGCAGTCGCACATCATACTGACAGGTCACATCGTGGAATCGCTGGTGACGATCGTCGGCGGCCACGTCTGGGCAAAGCTCTCGGATGACGACAAGAAAGTGTTCGAGGACGTGCTGGCGCAGGCCGCGTCCAAGGCATCTGAGGAGATCCGCACGTCCGAACAGAAGATCGCCGATCAACTACGCGGGATGGGCAAAACGGTGGTCGTGGTCGACCGTGAGGCGTTCCGTCAGGCCGCGATCCCGTTGCACAATGATGCTTCCGCCGGCGCCGGCTGGAGCAAAGCCGAATACGACGCGCTGCAGGCGTTGAAATAACGGAACGGTAGGCAATCTCATCACGCCGCGCATCAGCGCGGCGTGGCGGGATCAGTCTGGGCGCGGGGGGTCGATGAGCAAAGAGAAGATCCTGAAGGGCGAGAAGCGCCTGATCGAGGCCGAGGACGCCGAGGTGATCATCGAGCATCACCCGGAGGATTGGCTGGCCTTCGTGCTGTTCTGGTCGTTGGCCTTCATCGTCTTTCTGCAGTTCTTCACGCGCTACGTGCTCAACGACAGCCTGGCCTGGACCGAGGAAATCGCCCGCTATGGCCTGATGTGGGTGGTGTTCATCGGCGGCATCATGGTCACGCGGCGCAACACCCATATCGCCGTCGAATTGCTCTCGAACGTAATGAAGCCGGGGCCGCTGCGCGCCACGCTTCTGGCTTTTGTCGATTTCGTCAAACTGGCGTTCATCGGCCTGCTGGCTTTTCTGTCGTGGACGATCATCGAGCGCATGGGCGTGCAGCGCATGACCGTGTTCGATCTGCCGATGAGCTACGTCTATGCCGGCGTGGCGCTCGGCTGTTTCGGGATGTTTTTGCGCCAGCTGCAAAACGTGTGGCGCAATGCGCGGCTCGGGTGGCGCCGGCCACATGATGTGACCGACCAGATCGCGGCGGACTAGCGCATGATCGTCATGGCTTTCATCTTTATTGTGGTGCTGCTCGCCGGTGTTCCGGTGTTCATCGCGCTGGCTGGCTCTTCTTTTCTCTACACGCATTTCTTCGCCCAGTTGCCGGACTTCGTGATCTTGCATCGGATGGCAGGCGGCATTGATTCATTTCCGCTGCTGGCGGTGCCGTTCTTCATCCTGGCCGGCAACCTGATGAATTCCGCCGGCATCACCAATCGCATCTATGATTTTGCCGTTGCGCTGGCGGGCTGGACGCGGGGCGGGCTCGCGCACGTCAACATCATCGGCTCGGTGATCTTCGCCGGCATGTCGGGGACCGCGATCGCCGACGCCGCGGGTCTCGGCACCATCGAGATCAAGGCGATGCAGGATCACGGCTACGACACCGAGTTCTCGGTCGGCGTCACCGCGGCGTCTTCCACGCTCGGGCCGATCATCCCGCCGTCTTTGCCGTTCGTGATCTACGGCATGATGGGCAACGTCTCGATCGGCGCGCTGTTTCTCGGCGGCGTCATTCCCGGCTTCGTCATGACGGCCTTCATGATGGCCTATGTCTATTACTGCGCGCGGCGCTACGGCATGGGCCGCGACCAGGCCTTCGCCTGGCGGACGCTCGGCGTCACATTCATCGCGGCGTTTCCGGCGCTGCTGACGCCGGCGATCATTGTCGGCGGCATGACGTTCGGCTGGTTCACGCCGACCGAAGCGGCGATTGCGGCCTGCGCCTGGGCCATGGTTCTCGGGATATTTCTCTATCGCACGCTGACGCCGAAGCAGTTCTACAAGGTCTCGATGGACACCATCGAGACGACGGCCGGCGTGCTGTTGATCGTTGCCGCCGCCTCGCTGTTCGGCTGGGTGCTGACGACGACGCGCGTCACCGAATACACCACCGAGGCACTGCTGGCGTATACCAACAACCGCTATGTCATCCTGTTGCTCATCAATGTGCTCCTGCTGGTGATAGGCTGCTTCCTCGAGCCGATTGCGTCGATCAGCATTCTGGTGCCGGTACTGATGCCGGTGATTGTGAAAGTCGGCATCGACCCGGTGCATTTCGGTGTGATGATGACGCTTAATCTGATGATCGGGCTGCTGCACCCGCCGCTCGGCATGGTGCTGTTCGTGCTGTCGAGAATTGCCAAATTGTCGATTGAGCGCACGACCATGGCCATTCTGCCCTGGCTCATACCGCTGCTCATGTCGCTGATCGCGATCACGATGATCCCGGAGCTCACGCTGTGGCTGCCGCGGTTCGTGGGACTGCTGAAATAAGCTCTGATTTTGGGAGAATATGATGGCCGGCACCAAACTCACGCGGCGGACAATGCTGGGGGCGCTCGCCGCGGTGCCATTCGCCGGCCCGGCACGCGCACAGGCCACCTGGCCGAGCAAGCCGGTGCGGGTGATGATACCTTACCCACCGGCCGGCGGCGCCGACACCACGGGACGCATTGTGTTCGGCAAGCTCGGCGAAGCACTCGGCCAGCAATTCGTGGTGGAAAATCGCGGCGGCGCCGGCGGCACCATCGGCGAAGCGGTGGTCGCCAAGGCGGAGCCCGATGGCTACACGGTCTTGCACGACGCCACGGCGTTTTCGGTCAACTCCGCGCTCTATCCAAATTTGTCGTTCGACTACAACAAGGACTTCGACCCGGTGGCGCTGGTGTCGCTGGTGCCAAATATCCTGGTGGTGACGCCGTCGGTGCCGGTGAAGACGGTGGCCGACGTCATCGCCTTCGCCAAGGCCGCGCCCGATGGCATCGACATGGCCTCGTCCGGCAATGGCACGTTGCAGCATCTCTCGCTCGAGATGTTCCGGCATGTCACCGGCATCAAGATCAGCCACGTGCCCTACCGCGGCGGCGGCCTTGCGCTCAACGACGTGATGGCGGGTCAGGTGAAATTCTTCTTCGCCAACGGCTCGGCGGCGGTCGGGCTGATCAAGGGTGGCAAGGTGAGGGCAATCGCGCATACCGGCAAAGGCCGCCTCAACAGCCTGCCGGACATCCCGCCGGTGTCGGAGACCTTGCCCGGCTTCGAAGCCTACGAGTGGAACGGGGTCTTCGTGCCGCATGGCACGCCGGCGCCGATCGTGCAGAAGCTCAATGCCGGTATCAACGACACATTGCGCTCCGCGTTTGTGCAGGAGCGTTTCGGCCAGCTCAACATCGATACACGCATCACTACGCCGGAAGAATTCCGCAGTTTCGTGCAGGACCAGATGACGCTGTGGAGCAAAGTGGTGAAGGACGCGAATATCCGGCTCGGCTGACGTGACAGACCCGCCGCGCATTGCCGGCCCGGTGGCGCATCCGCGCAAGCCGCGCGTGCCGCCGCCGCCCGGCGCCTGGGATGCGCACGCGCATATCTTCGGCCCTGCCGACAAATTCCCCTATACGCCTGGCCGCGGCTACACGCCGCCGGATGCGCCGGTCGAACGCTACATCGCGCTGCTCGATCATCTTGGCCTTGCGCATGGCCTGCTGGTGCAGGGCAATGCACATGGCTACGACAACCGCGTGCTGCTCGACGCGCTGGCGCGCTATCCGCAGCGGCTGCGCGGCGTTGCCATTACCGATACGCGTATCGCACCGGAGACATTGCGCGACTGGCACAAAGTCGGGATGCGGGGGCTGCGCTTTCATCTGTTCTCGGACGCCGGCAGACCCGGTTATGTGCGTGGCGTCGGGCTCGACGTGTTCGAGGTCTTCCGCCCGGTAATGCGCGACCTTGGCTGGGTGATGCAGATCTTCTGCGACTGGCGGCTTATGGCGGAACTGGCCGGGACACTGCACGGTATTTCACGCGAGATGCCGGTGATCGTCGACCACATGCTGCACATTCCGGCTGAGCGCGGCGTCAGCGATCCAAACTTTCAGGCGCTGCTGCGGCTGGTGGGCGAGGGGAGCGTGCACGTGAAAGTGTCGGCGCCCTACCGGCTATCGACGCAATTTCCGGATTACCCTGAGGCTCGGCCTTTCCACGACGCGCTGCTGCGCGCCAATCCGGAGCGGCTGCTGTGGGGCACCGACTGGCCGCATCCGTCCATTCCGCGCGAGATCATGCCGGATGATGGGCATTTGCTCGATTTGTTCGATGCGTGGACGCCGGACGAGGCGATGCGCAGGCGCATCCTGGTGGAGACGCCCCAAACTTTATTTGGAAGGTAATGCCAAACTCCGTTCATTCCCGCGTAAGCGGGAATCCAGATCTGGGTCCCCGCTTTCGCGGGGACGAACGGAAAGAATTCATGCCGCCTTCGTCCACAACTGCTTCGAGGCGCGGCGCGCGCCTTCGGCCAGCGATTGCAGCTTGAGCCACACGATCTTGGTGTCGACCTGTACGCGTCCGGCAAAGGTGCCAAAACCGCAGTCAACGCCGGCAATGACGTTCTCGCGCCCGACCACCGAAGCGAAATTCAGGATGCGGTCGGCGACCACCTCCGGATGCTCGACGATGTTGGAGGTGGAATCGATCACGCCCGGGATGATTTTCTTGCCAGCCGGCAGCTTCACATCACGCCAGAGTTTCCACTCGTGCTCGTGCCGCGCATTGGCGGCGGGAAATGACACCGCGTGCGGGCGCCCCGACAGCACGATATCGACAATGTCTTTGAACTCGACGTCCGTATGATGCGGCGCCATGGTCGAGCCCCAGCACACATGCATGCGCATGCGTTCGGGCGGCAGATCGCGCACCGCGTGATTGAGCGCTGAGACATTGGTCGCGATGATCTTGCGGTAGTCGGCGAGCGGCAAGTCGAGATAGACCATGTGGCGCAGCATTGCGAGATCGGGACAATCGAGTTGCAGGATGAATCCGGCCGCGACGATCGCCTGGTATTCTTTCCGCATGACATCGGCGAGCGCGAAAATGTAGTCCTCGGCGCTCTTGTAGTAGTTGTTCTTCAGGTAGCGCGCGATCTGCCCGGGCGATGGCGAGGTCATGAAAACGTCTTCCGCCTTGGCGCCCTGGATCGCCACCTTCGCAATGTCGATATCGGCCTGCGCGGCGGGCCAGTCCTTCCAGTCGACCGGACCATTGCAGGCCGGGCGGTGCTGGAACGGCGACGCGAAATGCTTGAGGATTTCAGCAAGCTCGGGGAATTCCGGCTCACCGGTGCCCATCGGCGGCGCGCTCTCACCTTCGTAGCCGGTCAGCCGCTTGAGCACATGCACGGTGTAATCCGTACGGCCCTGTTCGCCGTCATTGATGATGTCGATGCCGCATTCGACCTGCTTTTTCACGACGTGTGTGACGGCCTCGCGCACCGCCGCCTGCAATTCGGCGCGCCGCGCGCCGGGCTTTTGCTCCTCGGCGAGCAGCAATTCAACCACTTTGGCCGTGCGCGGCAGGCTGCCGGTATGCGTCGTGAGGATGCGGTTGGGCATTCCAAATCTCCTCAGCCGTTCGTCCCCGCGAAAGCGGGGAGCCAGGCAAAAAATGAGAGCATTGAATGTTTGGCCCCTGGGTTCCCGCTTACGCGGGAACGAACGGGAGAAAGCGTGGTGCGCACCAATCAGAATCCGCGCATCACTTCAGTCACATGCTCGACATTCGGCGGTGACGAGAAGCAATGTCCGACGAGCTTGCGCCACTCCTGGAAGTCCGATGACTCGCGGAAATCTTTGGTGTGGTTTTCCAGCGTTTCCCACTGCACGAACAGCCGATAGCGCTGCGGCATTTCGTGCGAGCGCTGCAGCGTCATGAACTTGCAGCCTTTGGCGCGCTTGAAAATCGGCGCGGCTTTTTTCACGCCGGTTTCAAATTCGGCTTCCATTCCGGGCTTCACGTCGATCTGCGCGATTTCGAGGATCATGCGGTTTGTCCGTTTGAGGGCAGAGGCGGGAGGCCATTATGGTCCGCACGTCCGGCCGTGAAAAGAGCGGGCTCACGCCCATCGCTTTTTCAGCGAGCGAAAGAACGGGGAAGGCAGTTAAGCGCCTCCTGACGACTCTACTCCGCCGCCTGCTGATCGGAGACGTCGATGAAGCCGCCGGACTGGCGCCGCCAGAGCGAAGCATAGTGGCCGTTGTGCCGCAGCAGCTCATCATGCGAGCCCTGCTCGACGATCCGGCCACGATCGAGCACCACCAGCCGGTCCATCTGCGCGATGGTCGACAACCGGTGTGCGATGGCGATCACTGTGCGGCCCTGCATCAGCGTGCCGAGGCTCGACTGGATTGCGGCCTCGACTTCGCTGTCGAGCGCGGAGGTCGCTTCGTCCAGCACGAGGATCGGCGCATTCTTCAGGATCACGCGGGCGATAGCGATGCGCTGGCGCTGCCCACCGGACAATTTCACGCCGCGTTCGCCGACATGGGCGTCGTAGCCGCGGCGGCCCCGCCAATCTTCGAGTTCGGCGATGAATTCGTCGGCATGCGCCATCTCGGCGGCCGCAATGATATCGGCTTCGCTGGCGCCCGGGCGGCCGTAGCGGATGTTGTCGCGGATCGAACGGTGCAGCAGGGATGTATCCTGCGTTACCATCGAAATCTGCGAGCGCAGGCTCTCCTGCGACACCGCGGAAATGTCCTGGCCGTCGATCAGGATGCGTCCGCCTTCCAGGTCGAAGAAACGCAGCAGTAGATTGACCAACGTCGACTTGCCGGCTCCGGAGCGGCCGACCAGGCCGATTTTCTCGCCCGGTTGCACATCGAGCGTGAGGCCGTCGATCAACCCGCTTTCGCGGCCATAGCCGAAACGGATGTCCTCGAAGCGGATTTCACCGCGCGCAACATCGAGCGTGCGGGCATCGGCGCGGTCGGTGAGCGTGTGCGGTTGCGCGATCGTCATCATCCCTTCCTGCACCACGCCGATATTTTCGAAAATGCTGGTGACCTGCCAGGCCACCCAGCCGGACGCGCTAACGATCTGCATCGTCATCGGCAAAGCCATGGCAACCGTGCCGACGCCGACATGACCGTAGCGCCACAGCATGATCGCGAAGGCGCCGGTGCCGGCGATCAGCCAGGCGTTGAGGACCGCCAGCGTAAACCCGAACAGCGTGTTGAGGCGCAGTGATTCATGGAAACGGTCTGTGTGGTGGTCGACAGCCTCGCGCACATAGGCGTCTTCGTCCTTGGCGCGCGCGAACAGCTTCACTGTCACGATGTTGGTGTAGGTGTCGACGATACGCCCGGTCAGCAGCGAGCGCGCTTCCGACATCACCTTCGACTTGTCGCGCATGCGCGGCACGAAGATGCGCAGCATGGCGAGGTAGCCGCCGAACCAGAGCAGGACCGGGACCGCCAGCCAGCGGTCCGCCGTGGCGAGCAGGATCAGCGACGACGTGCCGTAGATCAGGATGAACCAGACGGCGGTGAGCAGCGAGACGAGACTCTCGCGGATCGCCGGTCCCGTCTGCATCACGCGCGTGGCGATGCGGCCCGCGAAGTCGTTCTGGAAGAAGGCCCATGACTGGCGCGCGACGTGCCAGTGGTTCTGCCAGCGGATCCGGTTGGCGACGTTGGCGGCAATGGCCTGGTTCATCACCAGCTGCTGGATGGTGTAGGCCGCCGGCCGAAGCAGAAGCAGAACCAGGGCCATGGCCAGCAGCACCGGCCACGAGGAGGCCAGCAGCTCTTCCGGCTTGCTGTTGCTGACGAGCGTGACGACTTTCCCGATGAAGACCGGGATCATCACGTCGATCAGCGCCACCGCGAAGCCGGCGGCGAACAGCGCGGCGAACGGCCCTTTCGCCTGGCGGGCGAAATACCAATAGAAGGCAACGAGGCCTGGCGGCGGCTCGGCGCTTCCTGGAATGGCGGTTGGCGCCAAAGATTTCTCAAAGATGCGAAACATCGATGTCTCAATGCGGCCGCGCGCGACGCAATGGCGCCGCGCGCAAGCCGTTCGTGGCTGTAAAATTCAACGCGGAACTAGAGCCGCATCGTGTCGATAGCATGGCACGATGCCGTTTCGTGGCCTCACGCCCGGGCGTATTTGCCCCGCCCGAAAAAGCGGTCCTTCTGGTCATCGCTGGCCTTGTCGCGAACCGACTTAAGCGTACCCAGCTGGGCAAGCGTGCGCTTGGCGGCATCGCGGGCGCCAATCTTGTCCACCCATTTCTTAATGATTGGATATTTTGCCGGGTCGATTGCAAGCAGTTCGAAATTGCGCAGCCACGGCCACGCCGCGATATCCGCGATGGTGTAGTCATTTCCGGCCACATAAGGATGTGCCGACAGCCGCTGCTCGTAGAGGTCGAACAGCTTGATCACCTGCGTGCGGTAGCGCGTGGCGCTGTAATCGTGGCCGGGACCGGCGAATTTGCTGAAATGCACGTGCTGGCCACTCATCGGCCCGACATTGGCGACCTGCACGATCAGCCATTGCAGCGTGTCATAGCGGGCCACCGGCTCATGCGGAATGAACTTCCCGGTTTTCTCGGCGAGATAAATAAGGATCGCGCCCGAACTCGATCACCGTGTAGGGCTTACCGCCGGGACCTTCGCTGTCGACGATCGCCGGCACCTTGAGCAGCGGATTGATCTTGGCGAATTCCGGCGTGAACTGGTCACCCGCCCACACGTCCACCGCCTTGATGTTGTAGGGCAGCCCGCATTCCTCGAGCATGAGGAAGATCTTCTGCACGTTCGGGCTGGTCAGTGCATAAAAGTCGATCATGAGAATGGTCTCACCTATGGTCCCACTTGGAGCGGCCGCGGACTGCGGCGGCCTTTTCTATAGACGAGGACCGGGCTTTCCGGCCAGTGCTTCGGCGGCCGGTGCTTCAGCAGTTTTGCGCAGGCAGGCGGGACAGAGGCAGTCCTCGGTCGGGGAGGCCGGCATCGGCAGGGCGTAGGGCTCGGCCGCGCACCAGCAATCGCCGTTTAATCCGCACTCAAATGTCGTGCCGCAACGGGCACAGGCAAGTTTTCGTGGTTGGGAGGGTGCCTGCGGTTGCATGGCATATGCCTTGGGTTGGGCCGGCTTGCGACTGTCATATTCCAGAGTCGAATCAGACGTAACCCGATCTTATGCCAACCATCCCTCTTATCGACGTCATTGGCGGGACCGGCGCAATACTCACCACATTGTGCTGGCTGCCGCAGGCCCTCAAAGTCATTCGTGAAAAGGAAACGCGCGCGCTGTCGCTGCCGGCGACCGGTGCGTTCACGGCGGGCGTGGTGCTGTGGTTGATCTACGGGCTGGCGATCGGCGACTGGCCGTTGATCGGCTCCAACGCCGTGACGCTCACATTGATGGCGCCGATCCTTGCCATGAAGTTGCGCTACGGCTGACCGCGTCTTTCATGCGCGCCGGAGATGTATCGCCATCATTTTGGAAAATTGGAGGCCCGGCCTTGAATCGAACTGTTCAATAAGTGTCTGTGTCTAAAATACTTTTTGAATCGTCAAAAAAAAAGACCATCAAAAAGACCATGTATTCACCCGTGCTATTTTGTCTCGCTCTGTCTTGGTCTGTCTTCCCCTGTCCTTCCTTTAGTTCCATCGTCAGGCCGACCAAGATCGACGCGCGGCAGAGCCGCAAACATTTCATCGATACTGTCGAGATCGACAAGCGTCCTACAATCTAACTTGTAGGCCCTGATCTTGCCCCGGTTGATAAGATTATAAACTTTGCTGCGGGACAAACGGCCATATTCGCAGGCAGCTCTTACGGGCGCGTCGCCCAGTCGGGCCTGCCTCCTATGGTTCCTATTGCACCCACAGCCAAATAGCTTTTGCCCGGGTACTAATAAAAGCTGCTTAGCAGACAATTCGCTGTGAGCGATCAATGTCCGCTTTTAGGGGTAAAGCGGACATGGCTTTTTGCGGTGCGGATGTCCGCTAATGACCCAAAGCGGACATCGGCCCACATCGTGTGGAGTTGTGACACACACCCGCTCCCAGACCACGCTGCCAGTGGTCGGGCGAAAAGAAGTTGCGGTTCACTATTTACGGTGTCGTGTGTTCCCCTGCGGCGTGCCACTCCCCTCGTTACCATATCTCGACCCGGTCGCTCGGGGCTCACCCAGCCTCTGCTGCAGTGGTGCGAAGCCGGACTTCACTGCGGTTGAGTTCGATCTCTGCGCGGGCGCGGATATCTGCGCGGGCGCGGATGTCTGCGCGGGCGCGGATGTCTGCGCGGCGCGGATTCCGCGTGGGCCCGGAACCGCCTGACCCTTTTATCTGCGCGGGCGCGGATGTCCGCGTGGGCCCGGAACCGCCTGACCCTTTCACATTGGACGCTACAGCCTCAAAAGAGCCGAACGCAGCGGCGATAGCGGCCCCCAACAGCACGGCGGTCATTAAGCGGCGCATGGGTTTCCTCCTAATCGCTCATTCGTGCTCGCACAGCCTGCCATTATAGAAGTCACCGAACTCCCTTCATAGAACTGTTTGCTGCGCTGGTTGGTCGCTATTGGCACTTAGCGGACATCGGCTTGTGCGCTGCACATGTCTGCTTCTGACGCAAAGCGGAAATTTTCAAGCCGCTAACCCCTGAATTTCATTGCTTGGTTTATGACAGTTTGACCCGATTTGGGGGGCGGCCCATTATTGCGTCGTGGCGTTGGGCTTGGGGGTAAGTATCATGAAATCAAAATTTGTACGCTGGCTGGCCGGTCTGCTGGCAGCTATCTGGTGCGGCGTCGCGGCGCCAAGTCACGCACTCACTTATGACGTCAATTTTAGCGACGGAACGAACAGCGCAACCGGCACGATCACCACGAACGGCCATACCGGAGTTTTGTTGCCGTCGGATATTACGGGGTGGAATTTAGCACTTCATGCCGGTGGCGCCACAGGCATTTCTATAGGTACGGCCCCATCGTTCTTCGGAAGTCCACTGCTGGCTAGCACCAGTGTCCTCGATTTCGAGCCGACCGGTGGCGATGTCGCGTTCGTAAACGGAGACTTCTGGCAGTTGTTAGGTACCAGTCACGGTGGACCCTTCGGAGCAACGGTTTATTCGATAAATAACGTGATAACTACCGTTCCGTTTTCCGCGCCCTTCAACGACCTCCCAATAGGCGTTGCAGAAATAACTCCTCCTGATAACACGCCACTCCCAGCAGCACTCCCTCTCTTCGCGAGTGGACTTGGCGCGTTGGGACTACTGGGCTGGCGCAGGAAAAGGAAGCAAACAGCCGAAGTCAATTTGCATTAAAAGGGGCAATGTCTTGCCGGTTATTCTTTTGGTCGAGGACGAGGAGCAAGTACGGGTCCTCGCAGAATCATATTTGCAAACAGATGGCCACACGACCCTTTCCGCAGGATCTTCTGAGCAGGCACTCGCTCTGGTCGGCAGTTCAGAGCCAATCGACCTGCTTTTCATCGACTTAAATTTACAGGGCGATGCGGAAGCCGGATTGTCGCTCGCTGTCAAAGCAGTGGAGATGCGTCCTGGCTTGAAGGTGCTCTACACTTCGGGTCAGGGCGTCACCGACGGCATGATCGCCCTTTTTGTGGAAAATTCTGCGTACCTGCCGAAGCCGTACACCGTTGAACAGTTAGGCACGATGCTCAGCATGAAATTTGATTTTCACTCTTCTCAAAGACGCCACCCTAGCGACGGCAAGGAAAAAGCGGACGGCGGAATAGCCAAATAAGGGGCGGCGAATTGGCTCTCGCTGCTGAGCGCGACCGTGCCTACCTCCGGTACTGAGATTTGGGCTGGACCGGCTAATGTCCGCTTTTGGCACTTAGCGGACATTCTCATGCGACCGCTCAATGTCCGCTTTTAGGGGTAAAGCAGACATCGGCTCATTAGTTGCAAACAAATGGCGACGGCCGAAGACAGCTAGAGACAGCCAAAGACTACTTCGGAAAATCGGAAAATTGGAGGCCCGGCCTGGAATCGAACCAGGCTGGAAAACCTTGCATGGCTTCTGCGTCGCCACTCCGCCACCGGGCCACAGCGATCGTATTGTGAAAGGGCCGCATTACAACGGCAAAGGCCCGACATAGTAAATTACGCGAGTTCCCGCGCATCGACGGCGCACTTCCGGTTAATTCACACATTCGCTCTGCGGCACGACGGTCGCGTTTCGCTTCGCGCGCGCTTCGCCAAAAGATTCATCTTTGTGTCGATCGAAATCCGAATGTTCCGCGTCAAAAGTTTACGCGCGCTCTTTGCTTAACGCGTTTACCGCGACACCTGAAAAACCGCCGCCGCGCACCGGCAAACCAACATTAACTATCGCAAAGAGGCTACATAACTGCGGTGTCCAGCGCAGTTTCAACACGTGGTGTGGTCTCGAGTAGCGTTATGAGCACTTCGATGCGGATGAGTTGGGTGGATACGGCCAAGGGTCTGTCGATCATTTTGGTCGTCGCCATGTATGCGGCCTACAACACCGGCGAATACACCGGACAGGTCGGCGTCCTGCATTATCTCATCGGCTTTGCGACGCCGTTCCGCATGCCGGAATTTTTCCTGATCTCTGGCCTGTTTCTCTCGCAGGTGATTGCGCGGCCGTGGCAACGTTACGCCGACCGGCGCGTCCTGCATTATTTCTATTTCTATGCGCTTTGGGCCTTCATCATGATCGTGCTGAAGGTCGGCCTGTTCGCGCGCGCGCCCGTCGACATGCTCCAGGCGCTCTCGCTCGCCGTGGTCGAGCCCTACGGCGTCCTGTGGTTCATCTACATGCTCGGCATCTTCAGCATCGCCGTCAAATTGCTCTGGCAGTTGCGCGTGCCGCACTGGGTGGTTCTTCCGATCGCCGCCGGCCTGCAGATGGCGCACATCGACGTTGCCAGCTACGTGGTGACGCAGTTCGCCGGCTACTTCGTGTTTTTCTATGTCGGCTATGCCGCTGCTTCGGCGATCTTTCGATTCGTCGACTGGGCCGCGCGCCACGTCGAGGTTTCCGTTGCCAGCCTACTGATCTGGGCGATCGTCAACGGCTTGCTCGTGTTTTCGCCTGGCTATGTTCTCCTGCCCACCGAAACCAAGATGGGCCTTGCCGCGCTCCCGCCCTTGCATCTGCTGCTGGCAATTGTCGGCGCGCTGGCGCTGTGTGTTGGCGGCGCGCTGCTGTCAAAGCTGTCGTCCATGAACTGGCTGCGCTGGCTCGGCGAGCATTCCCTCGTTGTCTATGTCGCCTTCACGATCCCGATGTCGGTCTTCCGCGCAGCCGCAATGTGGAGCGGGATTTTGACGCAGACCGGCCCGCTCAGCCTGACCGTTCTCGTCGTCGCGACGGTAAGCCCGGTGGTGCTCTACCTCATCATCAAGCGTGCCGGCTTTGGCGCCTTCCTGTTCGAGCGGCCCGCCTGGGCGCACATCGCCGAGAGCCGACCATCAAAGCCGGCTACGGCGTGGGCAAGCGCGACGCTCGTGTCCAACAGATCCTGATTGCCGGCGAGGCGTCCGGCCAACTGCTACGGCGCGTCGCCGCCGCCGATATAGCCGCCGATTTTCCAGCCGCTGGCATCCTTGACGTAGCAGATCTGGTCGTTGCCGATCGGCGCGACTGAATCCACCGACACGAATCCGGTCTTGCCCGAAGGCGTGACCACGCGCAGGAACGTCGGAGCGTTTGGTCCGTTCTCCGCCACGATGCGCACGAAAGCGCTCCCGAGTTTCTCGACGACCGGCGCGTTGGCTTGCGGTGCGGCGCGAACCTCGAGGTCGGCGGAGACCGGATAGCCCCAGTCACCCAGATCGGTCTGCGTGCTCTGCAGCAATGCTTCGAAGGCCTTGCGATCGAAATTTGGGTCGGCGGGCGCGCAAGTCGCGCCCTTCTGTTCGGGTGAGGCCGCGCCGGTCGGATCGTCGGCAAAGCTCGCCAGCATGTCCCAGCCGGCGCCGTCTTTGTTGTTGAGGCCGAGCGCCGCCGCGAGATTGTCGATGCCGGCTTTCTTCTTGTCGGCACGGTCGCCTTGCTCGCGCAGCCAGAAGAAACCCTGGCCGACGATTAGCTTGGCCAGCCCGGCACGATCCTTGCGCTGCGCCACTTCGCCCATCTGTTTGCGGAAGGCCTCGAAGCTGGGGTCGGCGATCGGCTGCGGCGGCGTCACCGTCACCGGCTTGTAGGGTCCGGCCTTGGGTGGCGGCGGCGGTTGCTGCCCGCGCGGCTGGTTTTGCGCCAGCGCCGTCGTCGCGCCGGCGATCAGCAGAGCTGCGAATAGAGATGTCAGATGACTGGTGCGCATCATATCGCTCCCGGTTCGGTGCGAGCGCTGAGCCGTGCACGGCCGCAGCCCTGGGCCACGCGGGAAACCTAGCACAGGTTGTTGATGGCAAAAAATTTGCGGTCCCGGAACGCTGGGGCAGCCGACGGGACCGCAGAAGGGGGCTATGCGCCGGACGCAACAAAGACAGGCGCACGGTGTTATTAGCGCGCGGCCATGACGCCACGGTGACATCTCCGTTTTGCCTGTGGACGCCTGCGCCGCCAGGCCGCTAAACCGCACCCGATCGCGCCCGCCCGGAGAATCCCGCCCAATGCCGATTTTGTCGCCTTTTCTCACGCCCATTCTTTTGCTGATCGGGTCCAACGTATTCATGACCACCGCCTGGTACTGGCACCTGCGCTACAAGGAAGTGCCGCTGATTACGGTCATCTTCATCAGCTGGGGGCTCGCGTTCATCGAATACTGCATGGCGGTGCCGGCCAATCGCTTCGGCAGCGCCGTGTACACCACGGCCCAGCTCAAGACGATGCAGGAGGTGATCACCTTCGCGGTGTTCGCCGTTTTCTCGTTCTTCTATTTGCGCGAGCCGATCACGTTGAGCCAGGGTTTCGGCTTTGCATTGATCGCGGCCGGCGCCTTCTTCGTGTTTCACAAATGGTGAGTTGAGCCGACAGACTTCCGCCGTCACTTGGCCGGCGCAAGACGCAGGATGCGGCCCGACGCGTTATCGGTGAGCAGATAGAGCGCGCCGTCGGGTCCCTGCCGCACGTCGCGGATGCGCTCGTGCAGGTCCTGCAGCATGCGCTCTTCCTTGACGGCCTTGTCGCCCTTGAGCTCCAGTCGCGAGATTAATTCGAACTTGAGTGCGCCGTTGAACAGGCTGCCTTTCCAGCCCGGGTAAAGGTCGCCGGTGTAGAACGCCATGCCGGATGGCGCGATCGACGGTGTCCAATGCCAGAGCGGGCCGGCGACACCGTCCATCGTGGCCTTGCCCTTGCCGACCGGCGTGCCATCGTAGTTGCGGCCATAGCTGACCAGCGGCCATCCGTAGTTTTTGCCTTTCTCGATGATGTTGATCTCGTCGCCACCCATGGGGCCATGTTCCTGCTCCCATAGCTTCCCGTCGGCTGGATTGAAGGCGAGCCCCTCGGCATTGCGCAGGCCATAGGCCCAGATCTCCGGCAGCGCATTTTGCTGTCCAACGAAGGGATTGTCGGGCGGCGCCGCGCCGTCGGGCGTGATGCGGACAATCTTGCCGATATGGTTGTCGAGATTCTGCGCCAGCGCACTCGGGCCAAAATGATCGCCGAGGGTGACGAACAGATTGCCGTCCGGCGCGTGCACCATGCGGCAGCCGATATTGAGGCCGCGCGAGACCGGGCCTTTTTGCCGGAATATTGTCGTCGGTGAATCGAGCCGTGGTGTTTCGCCATCGAGCAGCTGCGCGCGCAAGACAGCGATGCGCCCGCCGCCATCGGCGGGCTCCGCATAGCAGACAAAGACCGTGCGGCTGCGCTCGAAGTCGCGCGCCAGCACGACATCCATCAGGCCGGCCTGGGATTGCGCGAAAACTGCCGGGACGCCGCCGAGCGATGATGACAATTGGCCGTTGCGGGTGACGATCCGCAACCGGCCGGGCCGCTCGGTCACCAGCATGCGGCCATCCGGCAAAAAGGCGAGCGACCAGGGATGCGCCAGGCCGCCGGCAATGGTCTCAACCGTGATGTTGCCGGCGGAACTGGGAAATGTCGGCTCGGCGGCCCCCGCCACGCCGGCAGCCAGTACGGCGGTCAGCGCCAGGATTGGTCGCATGCGATCTCCATCAATGCCGCCTCAACTGTGCGACATTGCCGGAAGTTCCGATAGGGGTGGTGTCAGCTGTGGGTGTTTTTGTGCCGGTGCGGATGCGGCAGCGACAGGATGGTCAGCCCGCCCATGCCGATAAACAGCAGGCCCAGCAAAAGCGCGATGGCGAACAGGCCGCTTTCGTTATCGATGACGTTATCGACCACGTCGGCATGCGCGATGCCGACCGAAACCACGGTCACGGCGAGGAGCGTGCAAAGTGCGAGCGCAATGGTGGTCACCAGTTCGGCAATGGCCGCATTACGCCGCTCGCGGCCAAGAACGCGCTCGGCGGGGGGCATGAAACCGGCTGACTGAATGTGCCTTCGCATAAACATGATGGCGAACCTGGAACAGGCTGCTTTGATAATGGTACTGGACTAACGCCTGAACCCGGCAACGGTTCGACCCGATTGGGGCGGAGCCGGTCATGAAGGTGGGCGTTTTCGTGGCAGCGGCCAAAAAAGCCGAGGAATTCCAACGCTACTGGGCGGGGGCCAGTTCCGGCTGCCAGCTCATCGGGATGTAGCCGGGCTCGTCGCCGACTCGTTCGAGCCAGGCGCGAATCGCCGGATAGCGGCCGAGGTCGAAGTCGCATTGGTCGGCGACGTGGGTATAGGCGTAGAGCGCGATGTCGGCGATCGTGAAATGGTTGTCGACGAAAAAGGGATAGCGGGCGAGGTGCGTCTCCATCACGCCGAGCGCGCGATAGCCGTTTTCCATCCAGTCCTCGAGTGCGTGGCTCTGCAGGTCGCGCCCGCCTTTGATCAAAGCCAGCCAGAAATAGGCGGCGCCGATATTCGGTTCCAAACTGTGCTGCTCGAAGAACATCCATTGCAGCGCTTCCGCGCGTCCGATGCGGTCCTCCGGCGCGAGCATTGTGCCGCCGGCGACATACCAGAGGATCGCATTCGATTCCGCGAGATGGCGGCCAGGCGCGACTTCCAGCAACGGCACCTGGCCGTTGGGATTCTTGCCGAGAAATTCCGGCGTGCGGCTTTCACCTTTAAGGATGTCGACCTCGACAAGCTTGTAGGGAATGCCGAGCCGGGCCAGCGCAAGGCGGACCTTGTAGCTGTTGCCGGATCGCTGCATCGAATAGAGCGTGTACATCTCGTTCCAGGTCCGAATAAGAGTCAGGATCGCTCAGACATCCGTGTGCGAATGATCGCTTCCGAATACGCCGAACACTGTTCGGAACCATGCGCGACCCCCGAAGCGCAAGGTCTAATAACTTGGGCGGATAGGACGGACAAAGTCCGGCAATAACAAGGCCGTAAAACAACGCGAAGTAACGAAAAAATTAAATTGCATTCGCTGCAGTGCAGCGAACAAATGCATCCTCTCCAGCAGCCTATAAAAGAAGAATTCTATTCCGCCGCCACCCGGTGCGCCCGGGCGTATTCGATCAGCGCATCGTCATCGACCGGTTCGATCGGCGTGAAATCGCGGTGCGCGATCCATTCCGGCCGCGTGAACTTGGTAATGTGGTTGGAACAGGCGCAGAGCGTCAGGTAAACGATCTTGCGCGGGTAGGGCGTAATGTTCGGCGGCGAGGCGTGCACAAGATTGCCGTGGAACATTAACACCGACCCCGGCTTGCCGGTCGGCGCCACGATGCCGACGCCGTCCGGGCCGGCGGCATCCTGCGCGAGCCGCGTCACCGTTTCCTTGTCCAATGTCCACAAAGGATAG
Source organism: uncultured Alphaproteobacteria bacterium (assembly GCA_963810125.1). Taxonomy (GTDB): domain Bacteria; phylum Pseudomonadota; class Alphaproteobacteria; order Rhizobiales; family Xanthobacteraceae; genus Pseudolabrys. Next base: position 317,770 of record CAWEMK010000002.1, on the reverse strand, counting down.
GACGTCGTCGTTTTGTCATGTCCGGCGGCAAGCACGCCCTGTTTGTGACTCTTCGGAATGATCATCAGCGCGCCGTTGATCGGCAGCACTTCGTCCAGAAATATTGCGATATTCATCGCGCGCGGTTCGGGCATGCCGTCGTCACGCGCCCAGGTGCCGTAATCCTGGTGCCACTGCCATACGTCGCCTTCGAAGGCCGCCTTGGCGTTGAGCTTGAACTGATGCACGTAAACGCTCTCGCCGAACAGCTGCATCAGCGGTTCGACCAATCGCGGATGGCGCGACATGACCTCGAATACTTTGTTGAACTTGTGCGCGGCAAAGGCGGTGCGGGGTGCGCCGGATTTCTCGCGCCACACTTCCTGGCGATCGAGCTTGAGGATGTTTTCCGCCTCCGAGCGTAAAAGCGCGATCTCTTCTTCCGAGAAGCAATTGGGGAAGAAGACATAGCCCTGTTCGTCGAAAGCCCTGAGTTGCTCGGCGGAAAGTTTCATGGCGTGCTCCCGGAAAAGTCAGGCCCATCTGCGGGGCCTTTTGGAAGCAGTCTACCGTCAGAAAGGCCGGACGCCTAGTTGCCGGGAACGAGGCGGATTTGGCTTGCCGCGCCCTGTGTGCGTGGCTGATGGGCATACGCTGCAATGCGTCGGGCGGCCATAATCGCAAGCACGGCGATGGCGAGCCCCGCCGGTACGTCGATGAAGTAGTGACCGCCATCGATCGGAATGGACACCAGCATCAGCGTGTTGATCGCCAGCCCGATCCAGCGGAGCACCGGAATTGGCCACATGCCCACCGTGATGATGAGAGCGAGTGCGGCGTGCAGGCTGGGGAATGTCACGATGCCTTGCGAGCCCATCGCCATCAATTGCCGGAACGATCCATCGCGCAATCCGAGGAAAATCGGCAAATGGTATTCCTGCGTCGCCGGCACAATGTCGGGATAGGCGGCGGGCGAGAGTTTGTAGAAGCCCCACACACCCTGTGCGGGAACGAGCGCCGCGATCACGATGGTGACGATGGCGGAGATCATGAAGGCGAGCACGAAGACCCGCATCCAGGCGAGCCGTCCCGCCAACGCGAGCGCCAGCACGACAATGACGGTCTGCGGCAACAGGCTGAGATAGATGATGCTGAACAACGGATGCAGGCTGGCATGCGCATCCATCCAGTTGAGCAATGACGTCCAGTCGAGCCCGAGCGCGCGGTCGGCGGCATCGAACCAGCTATCGCGCAACGGCAGGTCGAGGCTTGCGGCGATGTAAGAGAACGGTGCGCCGACGGCGGCGAAGGCGACGATCTGCGCGGTTCCACCGAGCGCGCTGGCGAGCCGCGGATCCGGCCGCCGCGTCTGGTAGAGCCAGTAGCCGGCAAGCGAGAGCGCGGTGGCGCCTCCCGCCATTGCGAACGAGCGGCCGATGAGCTGGAAGTTCGACGCCAGCGGGGCCAGCAGCATAATGACGGCCAGGGCGATGATGATCGCCCAGATGATGCCGTCCAGCCGGCGTAAGCCCGCCGCATGCCCGATCATGGATGTTGTCCTGCGCGCCCAGGCGTTTCGCGCCCAGGTGTTGCCGGCAACTAACCATGGTGCGGTTGCCCGCCGGTTAATCGCCTCGATTCAAGCCCGGGAATGCACGCCGGACGGGGGTTTCTCGCGGGTCCCGGATTGATCGCGGCAGACGATTGGACCCATCGATTATCTTCACCAAATCGCCACTTGATGGACTCGGGAGCGGGCATTACGACAGGGGCACCGCACAAACTGCGGCATAAACCGGAGTGTTTCGATGGCCTTTCTTGCGGACCAGCTCAAGCGCATCAAACCGTCGGCGACCATCGCCGTCACGGACAAGGCGCGCGCGCTCAAACTGGCCGGCCGCAACGTCATCGGGCTGGGCGCCGGCGAGCCGGATTTCGACACGCCCGACAACATCAAACAGGCGGCGATCAAGGCGATCGAGAGCGGCAAGGCGTCCAAGTACACCAACGTGGACGGCATTGCCGAACTCAAGGACGCGATCGTCAAGAAGTTCAAGCGCGAGAACGGCCTCGAGTACAAGGCAAGCCAGATCACTGTCGGCACCGGCGGCAAGCAGGTGCTGTACAATGCGTTTATCTCGACGCTCAATCCCGGCGACGAGGTGATCATCCCGGCGCCGTACTGGGTGAGCTATCCCGACATGGTGCTGCTCGCGGGCGGCGAGCCGGTCGAGGTCGTGACCACGATGGCGAGCGGCTTCAAGATGACCGCGCAACAGCTCGCGGGCGCGATCACGCCGAAGACGAAATGGGTCTTGCTGAACTCGCCCTCGAACCCGACCGGCGCCGCTTATACGCGCGCCGAATTGAAGGCGCTCACCGACGTGCTGGTGAAGCATCCGCACGTGCACGTGATGACCGACGACATGTATGAGCACTTGGTCTACGACGACTTCGTGTTCACCACGCCGGCGCAGGTCGAGCCGTCGCTGTATCCGCGCACGCTCACCATCAACGGCTGTTCGAAGGCTTATTGCATGACCGGCTGGCGGATCGGCTATGCCGGCGGGCCCGAGCCGTTGATCAAGGCCATGGCGATGGTCCAGTCGCAGTCGACGTCGAACCCGGCGGCGGTGTCGCAATGGGCGGCGGTGGAAGCGCTTAACGGGCCGCAGGATTTCATTGCCAAGCACAACAAGATCTTCAAGGAGCGCCGCGACCTTGTGGTGTCGATGCTCAACCAGGCGAACGGCATCAAATGCCCGACGCCGGAGGGCGCGTTCTATGTCTATCCGTCGTGCGCCGGGACCATGGGCAGAACGACGCCGAGCGGCAAGAAGCTTGCGACTGACGAGGATTTCGTCACCGAGTTGCTGGAAGCCGAGGGCGTCGCCGTCGTGCAGGGCACCGCTTTCGGGCTGGGGCCGGCGTTTCGCATTTCCTATGCGACCAAGACCGAAGACCTGGAAGAGGCCTGCCGCCGTATCCAGCGTTTCTGCGGCAATTTGAAGTGACGCATTAACGCAGCGGCACGGGATTCACTATCTCTTATCGGCGTCTTCGCTAATCTGCAGGCATGATTCGCCTCAAGGTTGCGGCCTGCATACTCATTACTACGCTTGGTCTCCCAGCCAGCGCGCAGGATCGCGTCGCGATCGGCACGCAGCGGCTGACGGACAACGGCGCGCTGTTTCTCGCCGCCGCCGAAGGCTATTTCCGGGCCGAAGGCATCGAGCTCGGAATGACCGCGTATGATTCCGACCAGGCCGCCGTGGAATTGCTTGCCGCAGGCACCACCGATTTCGCCCTCGCGGGTTTCACGCCGGCTGCATTCAATTTCGCCGGCAAAGGCGTGATCAAGGCGATCGCGGCGCAAACGCGCGAGAAACGTTTTTATGAGGGAACCGAGATCGTCGCCTCCAATGTCGGTTTTGCCAAGGGCCTGCAGAAGTTCGAAGACCTCGCCAACAAGACGGTTGCTGTCGACAGCAGAAGCCTGACGTCCCTCTATCAGCTCGATCAGATCGCGAGCATCAAAAAATTCGACATAAAAAGTGTCACCGTGAAGCCAATGCCGTCGCTTGACGCGCTCGCGCGTGCGGTCGGCACCAACGAAGTCGACGCTGCCGTCATGCCGGCAGCCTATGTGCGCGAACTTCTATCAGCCAACCGCGCCAAGCTTGTCGGCTGGTACTCAGAGCTCGATGACCTGCAATTCGGCGCGCTGTTCGTTTCAACAAAAATGATCGTGACAAGGCGCGCGGTGGTCGAAAAATTCGTGAAGGCCTACCGCCGTGGCGTCGCCGATTACGCCGCCGCGCTTCTGCGCAAGGATGTTCATTCCAAGCGTACGTCCGATCTCAAATCGCACGAAGCTGCCACAAAGATCGCGCGCTATGTCTATCCGGACCGCGGCGACGGCGGCGCGGCGACGGTCGAGGCGAGCGCGGGTTTCATCGAACCGCAGGCGCAGCTCGATCCGGCCGATATCGAGCGGCAGGTTGCCTGGTACAAAGGGCGCGGGCTGGTCGACAAAAACGTCAATGCGCGCGACGTGCTCGATCCGAGCTTCGTCAAGTAACAACTTTGCCGCGCGGAACGACGAATATCCGCACTTGCAACCACCCGCCTCTCCTGAGACGATAATGCGACAGGGCCGGGAAACCAGGTCCGACCTCCCGGCCGGCAAGGGAGGCGTTTATGGGACAAAACGGCACTGGTCCCAATGGCACAAGGAACTCGGGTCCACGGTGCATCGCGCTGGTGGGCCCCTTCCAAAGCGGCAAGACCACATTACTGGAAGCAATTTTGGCCCGCACCGGCGCGATCCAGCGCCAGGGCACGGTGGATGCGGGTACCACCGTCGGCGATGCCAGCAAGGAGGCCCGCCATCACAAGATGAGCGTGGAGGCCACCTTCGCCACCGCCAATTTCATGGGCGACAGCTACACCTTCATTGATTGCCCCGGCTCGATCGAATTCATCCAGGACATGCGCAGCGTGCTGCCGGCGGTCGATGCCGCGGTGGTCGTTTGCGAAGCGGACGAAAAGAAGGTGCCGCAACTCCAGCTGATCCTGCGAGAGCTGGAAGACCAGAACATTCCGCACTTCCTGTTTCTCAACAAGATCGACAAGGTCGACAAGCGCGTGCGCGAGACCATCAAGCTGCTGCAGCCGGCGTCGCGCGTGCCTTTGCTGCTGCGGCAAATTCCGATCTGGAACGGCGACATTATCTCCGGTTTCGTCGATCTCGCGCTCGAGCGCGCCTTTGTCTACAAGGAACACGCGCCGTCGGAGATCGTTGACCTGAAGGGCGACGATCTCAATCGCGAAAAAGAAGCGCGCTTCACGATGCTGGAGACGCTCGCCGATCACGACGACGAGCTGATGGAGCAATTGCTCGAGGACATCCAGCCGCCGCGCGACAAGGTGTTCGACGATCTCGCCAAGGAATTGCGCGACCGTATCGTCTGCCCCGTGCTTCTCGGCGCTGCCACCCGCAGCAATGGCGTGTTGCGGCTTCTCAAGGCGCTACGGCACGAAGCCCCCGGCGCCGATGAAACGGCGAGCCGGCTCGGTGTCAAAGGCGGCAGCGACGCGGTCGCGCTGGTACTCAAGACATTCCACACCATGCACGGCGGGAAGATGTCGATTGCCCGTCTGCTCGCCGGCCAGGCCGGCGATGGCACGACGCTTGCGACCTCGGCGGGCGATGCCGGGCGCGTGTCCGGCGTGTTCAAGCTCATGGGGCAACACTTCGAGAAGCGCGGACAGGCGACGAGCGGCGAGACGATCGCCTTCGGCAAGCTCGACAGCGCCAAGACCGGCGACACGCTGTCATCCGGAAAGCAGCCTCACGCCGCGCTCACGCAAGTAAAATCTTGTGCGCCGGTGCTCGCCATCGCGGTGCAGGCCAAAGAGCGCAAGGACGACGTCAAGCTCGGCCCGGCCTTCACCAAGCTGACGGAAGAGGATCCCTCGCTGACGGTCGTGCACAATGCCGAAAGCCACGAGGTGGTGATCTGGGGCCAGGGTGAAATGCACCTGCGCGTTGCGGCCGAGCACCTCGCCGAACGCTTCGTGGTGCCGGTGTCGACGCGGCCGCCGTCGGTCGGCTACCGCGAGACCATCCGCAAGCCGATTACGCAGCGCGGCCGGCACAAGAAGCAATCCGGCGGCCACGGCCAGTTCGGCGACACCGTGCTGGAGATCAAGCCGCTGCCGCGCGGCTCCGGCTTCAAGTTCGAGGACCGCATCACCGGCGGCGTTGTGCCGCGCAACTACATCCCCGCGGTGGAAGAGGGTGTGGTCGACGCGCTCAAGCACGGACCGCTTGGTTTTCCCGTGGTCGATTTGTCGGTTGCGCTGATCGACGGCTCCTACCACACGGTGGATTCCTCCGATCAGGCTTTCCGCACGGCTGGGCGCATCGGCATCGTCGAGGGCCTGCCGCAGTGCCAGCCGGTGCTGCTGGAGCCGATCCACCTGGTCGAGATTGTGTGTCCGACCGAGGCCACCGCGAAGATGAATGCCATCCTGTCGGGCCGGCGCGGACAGATCTTGGGGTTTGATACGCGCGAAGGCTGGGATGGCTGGGACACCGTGCGCGCCCAGATGCCCGAGTCGGAAATCGGCGACCTGATTATCGAGGTGCGTTCGGCGACCGCAGGCGTCGGTTCGTTCGTCTTCAAGTTCGACCACATGGCCGAGCTGACCGGACGCACCGCGGACCAGATCATCGCGGCGCGGCGGGCGGCGGAATAACGTTCTGCGTGTGAAATCGGTGCTGTTCGCGCATGAGCAAGCGCGGACGCGACAATTTTCGGCATTTTGGTAAGCAGTTACAAAGCAGCTTCAGCGGCAGTTCGCGACTGTTAACGGTGCAGCCGTCGCTTCCCCGCAAAATCGACCTCATGCGCGCATGGGCGCGCGGCACGGAATGTTGCGGGATGCTGGCAGGATTGCGCAGTCTGTTTTCATCGGCACCGGCTCCTTATGCCGACCCGAAAGCGTCGATTCCGCTCGGCGAAGTGCTGCGGCGTAATTGGTTCGAGCTCTGGTACCAGCCGAAGATCGAACTGCGCACCATGCATCTTGTCGGCGCCGAGGCGCTGGTGCGGGCGCGCCATCCGACCCGCGGTATTGTCCCGCCGATCTTCTTCCTGCCCGATGCCAGCGTCGAGGACATGCATGCGCTCACCGAGCGTGTCATCCTGACGGCACTCCGCGACTGGGAAAATTTCGCGCATTACGGCGTGCCGATCAAACTCGCCGTCAACGTGCCGGTATCCGCGCTGGTCGACCTTCCAATCCCGCGCATGTTGCGCGAGATGCGTCCGCGCGCCGCTAACTGGCCGGGGCTGACATTGGAAGTCACCGAGGATCAGATCATCGACGATCTCGATCTCGCCAAAGACGTTGCCGAGGCGTTGCGTGAACTCAAATGCGATCTGTCGGTGGATGATTTCGGCGCCGGCTATTCTTCACTTGTGCGGTTAAAGCAATTGCCGTTCAGCGAGCTCAAGATCGATCGCAGCTACGTCGCCAACTGCAATGTTGACCATTTCAATGCAGGCCTGTGCGAAACGATTGTCGAGCTCGGCCGCCGCTTTGGTCTGCGGACCGTCGCGGAGGGCGTCGAAACGATGCATGAGAGCCACAAGCTGCAATCCATCGGTTGCGAGGTCGGGCAGGGCTATCTGTTCGCAAAGCCGATGCCGCAGGCCAAGCTTATCGGCCATCTGCGTGCGCGCATGACGGGCCGCGCTGCCGCGCACGCGGTCAACGGGCGTCTCGCCACGATCTAGCGGCTGCCGGGCTCCTCTCGCAGAACCGTGACTTGCCAGTGAAGGCTGCGTTCCGTAACTCTCCATGGCGATTCCGGGGGATCTGCGCCATGAACGTTATTCGCCGCCGCGGCTGGGAGATTCCCGACCGTCTCGCCACGCCCGAGCATCTGGCCTTCAGCCGCCGGAGCCTGCTCGCCGGCGGCGCCAGCGCGCTCGCAATGGCGCCTTACGCGGCGCATGCCCAGCGCGTATCCGATCTCGACAAGCTGGCGGACCCGACCGCCGATCTTTATCCCGCCAAACGCAGCGAAAAATACGCGCTCGACCGGCCGATCACCGATGAAAAGGTCAATGGCAACTACAACAATTTCTACGAATTCAATTCTTCGAAATCGGTGGCCGCGCAGGCGCAAGCGCTGCCGATCCGTCCGTGGATGGTGCGGATCGACGGGCTGGTCGAAAAGCCGATGGAGATCGGCATCGACGAGTTGACCCGCAAAATGACGATCGAGGAACGAACCTATCGCCACCGCTGCGTCGAAGCGTGGAGCATGGCGATTGCGTGGACCGGCTTCCCCTTCGCCAGGCTTGTCGATTTTGCGAAGCCACTCGGTTCGGCCAAATTTGTGCGGATGGAAACGTTCAATGACCCCAAGGTCGCGCCCGGACTGCGGCAGACCTGGTACCCGTGGCCCTATATCGAAGGGCTTACGATGGCGGAGGCGACCAACGAACTCGCCTTTCTCGCGACCGGCGCCTATGGCCATCCGATGGCCAAGCAGCATGGCGCGCCCTTGCGATTGGCCGTGCCGTGGAAATACGGCTTCAAGTCGATCAAATCGATCGTGCGCTTCAGCTTTACCGATACGCGTCCGAAGGGCATGTGGGAGGCCTTGCAGGCTTCCGAATACGGCTTCTGGGCCAACGTCAATCCGGCGGTGCCGCACCCGCGCTGGAGCCAGGCGAGCGAAGAGGTGATCGGCACCGGCGAGCGCCGGCCAACGCTCATTTTCAATGGCTATGGCGACTATGTCGCCGGGCTTTACAAAGGGATGGACAGCGAACGCCTCTGGGCGTGAGGCTGCACCTCGCTATCCCGGCATCGCGCGCGAGCGTATGATGCGTTGCGGCGGGAGCAACCCCTGGAGGTTTTCATGTCCACCCAACAATCCGGCATTCAAAACATTCAGCGCGCGGCAGCGGCCGCTTTCCATGAGCATTGGGTGCTCTTTTTGGTCGAAGGCGTCGTGCTGCTCGTATTGGGCGCAACCGCCGTCGTCCTGCCACCGATCGCGACGCTGGCGGTGACGATCCTTTTTGGCTGGCTGTTTCTGGTGAGCGGTATCGTCGGGCTGGTCACAAGTTTCTGGATGCGCCACGCGCCCGGTTTCTGGTGGTCGCTGCTGTCGGCAGTGCTCGGCATTGTCGTTGGCGCGATGCTGCTGGGCTCGCCGCTGACCGGTGCATTCTCGCTCACGCTCGTGTTGATCGCGTTCTTCCTGATCGAGGGCGCCGTATCGATCATGTTCGCGCTCGATCACAAGCGCGAGCTGTCCGGTCAATGGGGCTGGATGCTGATGAGCGGCCTCGTCGATCTGGCGCTGGCTGTCATGATTCTTGCCGGCCTGCCGAGCACTGCGGCCTGGGCCATTGGGTTGCTGGTCGGCATCAACATGATCTTCGGCGGCACCGCGCTGATCGCGATGGCCTTGCACGCAAGAAAGGGCGCATGATCCCGAAAAGCTTGTCCTCGACGTGATCGGGGATGGGAACCGGTTTTCGGGTAAGATCATGCGCAAACAGGTCAAAAGAGCCTGACGCTATGGCTCCACTTCGCCGGCTTCCGCCTCCGCCAGCTTGGCGCGCCAGTCGGCGCGCTTGAGCATGAATGCGTAGGCGGAAAGCGCGAGCAGCCCGATGCTGACCGCCATCAAGCCGGCCGAAATCGGGCGGCTGAAGAAGATAAAGTAGTTGCCGTTTGACATGATCAGCGACTGGCGCAGGCTCTGCTCCAGGATCGGCGAGATCACCAGGCCGAGCACCAGCGGCGCCGGGTCAAAGTCGAACTTGCGCAGTGCGTAGCCGAGTACGCCCATGATGAGCATGATCCAGACGTCGACGATCGAGTTGTTCGTTTCGTAGACGCCGATGATGCAGAACATGATGATCAGCGGATATAGGTAGGCGTAGGGGATCCGCAGCACGGTCACGAAGACACTGACCAGTGGCAAGTTCAGCAACAGCAACATGACGTTGCCGACATACATCGATGCAACGAAGCCCCAGAACACATCCGGATGATCGTTGACCAGCGTCGGACCGACCGACACACCGTGAATCATCAGGGCGCCGATCAACACCGCGGTGATCGGGCTGGTCGGGATGCCGAGCGCCAGCAGCGGCACGAAAGCGCCGGTTGACGCGGCGTTGTTGGCCGTTTCCGGACCGGCGACACCGGCGACCGCGCCCTTGCCGAATTCTTCGGGGTGCTTGGAGACGCGTTTTTCCAGCGCGTAGGACAGGAAGCTGGAAATGATGTGCGCCGAGCCCGGAATGATGCCGATGATGAAGCCGAGCAGGGTGCCCCGGGCAATGGGCATTGAAGCTTCGCCCCATTCCTTGCGTGTCGGCAACAGGTCGCGCAGCTTCGGCGTAATGATGTCTTTGACCGCGTCAGCACTCGGTGTCGACAGGATCTCACCAAGGCCGAAAAGACCGACCGCCACGGGTACGATGCCGATGCCGTCGCCCAGTTCGGCGAGGTCGAAGCTGTAGCGGAAGTGGCCGGTCATGTTGTCGATGCCGATCATGCCAAGCAGCAGGCCGAGGCAGGCCATCAGCAGGGTCCTGATCAGCGAGGATGATGACATGTAGGCGAGGAAAATGAGGCCGAGCACGAGCAAGGCTGTGTATTCGGGTGGCCCGAAGCGGATCGCGATCGTCGCCAGCGGTGGCGCCACCAGCGTGAGCACAAGCACGCCGAATGTGCCGCCAATCCAGGAGCCCACCGCCGCGATGCAGAGCGCGGCGCCGGCGCGGCCTTTCTTCGCCATGGCATAGCCGTCGATGCAGGTCATCACCGAGGATGCTTCGCCCGGGATGCGCATCAGGATCGAAGTTGTCGAGCCGCCGTATTGCGAGCCGTAATAGATGCCGGCCAGCATAATGATGGCCTGCGTGGCGTTCAGGCCGAACGTCACCGGCAGCAGAATTGAAATTCCGGCGAGCGGGCCGATGCCGGGCAGTACGCCGACCAGCGTGCCGACCAGGCAACCGAGAAACGCGTACCACGCGTTGGCCGGCAGCAGCGCGACGGAAAAGCCGAGATAAAGACTGTGAAAGGTTTGTTCCACGAATTTTGCCTAGAACCCGAATGGGCCGGTGTTGATCGGTGTTTTGAGCACGTAGACGAACAGGACATAGGTGGTCACGACCACGCCCAGGCTGTAGACGGTAGCGGGCAGCAGCCGGCGGCGCTCGATGATGACGAGCAAGGCGAAGATCAACAGCACGTTGGTGGTGAGGAAGCCGAGCCACTCGAACGCGGCGATCGCTACCGCTGTGAGAGCCACAACGAGACCAGCATGTTTGGCGTCAGTCCACGTCAGCGTGGCGAAAACCCTGCTCTCTTTTGCGCGCAGTATCAGCACCAGACCGAAGAAAATGGTCAGGACCGCGATGATCTTGGGCAAGAATCCGGAGCCAGGCAGCGACAGGTTGCCCGTCGGCAGGTCGCCACTCAGGGCGATCACCAGCAGCCCGAAGCCGACAAAGAAACCGCCTGCGACGTGGTCCGCGCGCAAAATCATTGAAGGGCTCATTGCTGTCGAGAACTTGGTGTCTGGCAAAAGTCTGGAGCCCCGCAAAGCGGGGCCCCGGTGATAGCGGGTGTCATCCCTGCACGCGGCCGATCGCGTTGATCGCGTCTTCCTGGCGCTTGGCGTCGGAGGCCCAGAACGTCGTGAATTCGGGCTGATCCATATACGCCAGTTCCTGGCCGAGATTGTCGAGCGTGTCCAGGAATTGCTTGCTGTGCGCGGCCTTGTTGAGCCCGTCGCGCAGCGTCGTGATGATCGGCGTCGGGGTGCCCTTCGGAGCGAAAATGCCAACCCAGAAATAATATTCGAGATCGTATCCCTGCTCCTTGAAGGTCGGCACGTCGGGCAGCGATTTGTGCGCTTGGCGCTCGACACCGCGAGCGCGTTGACCTTGCCGGCGCGGATATGCGGCAACGCAATTGATGTTGGCGACATGAAGAAGTTGACGTTGCCGCCGAGCACGGCGGTGACGGCGGGACCGCCGCCGTTGGTCGGCAGATGCCGCATCTTCAGGTCGCCGGCGGCTTTGGCAAATAGTACGGTTGGAATGTGGGACGCGCCGTACAGGCCGGATGAGCTGTAGATCACCTTGTCCGGATTGGCCTTGGCGTCGGCGACGAGATCCTTCAACGTCTTGTCCGGCAGATCCTTGTTGGCGATCAGCACGATCGGATCGGCGACGATGCGCGCAATCGGGATGAAATCGGCATTGGTGAATTTCGGCTGGCGGCCGAACAATTTATCGACCGCAGCGAAACCGGAAATCGACACGATGTGAGTGAGCAGCGTGTAGCCGTCGGGCTTGGCGGTCGCGACAAATTGCGCGCCCACGGCGCCCGCCGCGCCTGCCTTGTTTTCCAGCACCACCGGCTGCTTGAAGACGGCTTCAAGTGCCGCATCGAGCGGGCGCGTAATGGTGTCGCTGACGCCGCCGGGCGGAAACGGGCTGACGACAGTGATAGTGTGCGAAGGATAAGCGTCTTGCGCGTTTGCCCGGCCGGTGGCCAGCGTGGCGGCCGACGCGGCAGTGCCGACGACGAAACTGCGACGATCCATTGTCTTTCCCCTCCCTCACTGGTGCCGGTTAATCCGGCATTGTATTGAACGTGTAGCCGATCAGCCCTGGACGCGGCCGATCGTGAGCACTGCTTCATCGGTCCGCTTGCCGTCGATGTCCCAGAACTTCTGAAAATCAGGGCCGTCGAGATAAGCGAGTTCCTGGCCCGCATTCTTCAGCGAGGTCGTGAACTGATCGGAGTGCGCGGCCTTCTTGATTGCGTCCCGCAAGGTCAACACCACCGGTGCCGGCGTTGCCTTCGGTGCAAAAATGCCGACCCAGAGATAGTATTCGGTGTCGAAGCCAAGCTCCTTGAGCGTCGGGACGTCGGGCAATTGCTTGGAGCGGGTCGCGCTGAACACGGCGAGCGGCCGCAGCTTGCCGGCCTTGATGTGCGGCAGCGTCGCGGAGACCGATTGCGTCGTGCACTGGGCATTGTTGCCCAGGATAGCGGTGATGGCCGGTCCGCCGCCGTTTGTCGGCAAATGCCGCAGCTTCAAGCCGCCGGCGGCCTTGTCGAGCAGCGCAAGCGGCAAATGCGTCGCGCCATAAAGGCCGCCTGAGCTGAACACCAGAGTGTCGGGACGTTTTTTGACGTCGGCGATGAATTCCTTCGCGGTCTTGTAGGGCTGCTGATCATTGACCAGCAGCACGACCGGATCGGCGACGATGCGCGCCAGCGGAATGAAATCGGACCGCGATGTTTTCACCGGGCGACCGAACAGCTTGTCGACTTCCGCATAGCCGGAAATGCCGGTGTTGTGCGACAGCAGCGTGTACCCGTCCGGCTTGGCGGTGGCCACGACTTGCGCGCCGACTTGTCCGGCGGCGCCGGCCTTCATCTCGACGACCACCGGTTGCTTGAGGATCGGCTCCATCATCGCCGCCAGTGGGCGCGTCACGATGTCGTTGATTCCTCCGGGCGGGAACGCGTTGATGATCGTGATTGCGTGCGAAGGGAAGGGTTCCTGCGCGAAAGCCGGTCCGGCGGCTGCAAGTGCAGTCGTGCCGATGATGAAGCTACGGCGATCCATTTAATCCCTCCAGAATTTCGTGTGGCGAAGATCGTGCCGCGTCAGCCCTGCACGCGGCCGATGGCGTGCACGGCCGCTTCAACGCGCTTGGCGTCTTCGTCCCAGAACTTCGCGAACGCCGCCAGAGTCGAGATAGGCGACCTCGTCTCCGATATTGGTGATGGCCGTCTTGAATTGATCGCTGTGCGCCGCTTGCTTGATGGCGTCGCCCAGTGTCTTGACGATTGGTGCCGGCGTATTCTTCGGCGCAAATACACCGACCCAGAGCGAAAACTCGACGTTGTAGCCTTGCTCCTTCAGCGTCGGTACATCCGGCAGCGAGGCCGCGCGTTGCGGGCCGAAGCACGCAAGCGCGCGCACCTTGCCGGCCTTGATCTGCCCGCTGGCCGCTGCGATCGCCGACACCAGCACTTGCGAATTGTTGCCGAGGATCGCGGTCAAGGCCGGGCCGCCGCCGTTGGTCGGCAGATGTTTCATCTTGATGCCGGCGGCCTGCATGAACAGTGCGGTCGGCAGATGCAATGCCCCGTAGAGACCGGACGAGCTGAAGGTCAGCTTGTCGGGATTGGCTTTGGCATCGGCAACAAGCTCTTTCACGTTCTTGTAGGGCTGCTGATCGTTGACCAGCAGAACCATCGGGCCCGATGTCAGCCGCGCGATCGGGATGAAGTCGGCGCGCGTGAACTTGGGCTGGCGGTCGAACAACTTGTCGACTTCGGCAAAGCCTGAGATCGACACGATGTGGATGAGCATCGTGTAGCCGTCGGGCTTGGCGTTGGCGGCAACCTGTCCGCCCAATGCGCCGGCCGCGCCGGCCTTGGTCTCGATGATGCAAGGCTGCTTGAGGATGGGTTCAAGGAGTGCGGCGAGGGGACGGCCGACGACGTCAGCGGCGCCGCCCGGAGGAAACGGATTGATGAACGTGATGGCGTGGGATGGATAAGCGTCCTCGGCGAAAGCCGGACGAATGCCGAAAGCGGCTGCGGCCGCCGCGCTGCCAGCGACGAAACTGCGTCTATCCACGTGATCCTCCCTGGAAATGCTTATTTGGCCGGGGTTTGGCCCGGCCTTGTTGTTGGGAGGGATGCTATCGCCCGGCGTGGTGGGCAATCAAGCATCAATGATTGCCACGGCGCGCGTCCAGCCGGCCGAGCCGCCCCGCACTTTCACCGGAAAACAGCTCACCGTGAAGCCCTTGGCCGGAAGAGCCTCGAGATTGTGCAGCTTTTCGATGTGGCAGTAGCCGATATCGCGGCCCGCACGATGGCCCTCCCAGATCAGCGATGCGTCACGCGTTTCGGCATATTTCTTCATTGTGTAGATGAAGGGTGCGTCCCAGCTCCAGCCATCGGTGCCGGTCACGCGCACACCACGTTCCAGCAGATAGAGCGTTGCCTCGCGTCCCATGCCGCAGCCCTTGGCGACATAGTCGGGACGACCATAGGCAGCACCGGCGCTGGTATTCACCACGACAATCTCGAGTGGGGACAGCGTGTGGCCGATCCGTTTGAGTTCGGCCTCGACGTCTTTGGCGGTTACCACGTAGCCATCCGCGAAATGACGGAAATCGAGTTTCACGCCCGGCCGGAAACACCAGTCCAGTGGCACCTCGTCGATGGTCATCGCGCGCTTGCCGCCGTCCATCGTCGAGGCGAAGTGGTAGGGCGCGTCGAGATGTGTCGTGCAATGTGTCGACAAGCGAACCCATTCGAAACCCCAGCCTTCTCCGTCCGGCAAATCCTCTTTTTTCAATCCGGGAAAGAACTTGAGGATGTCGGGCGCGGTCGCCTCGTGATCGAGATACTCGATCTTCGGGCCATAGCCGGGAGGATCGGCTGCGACGTCGTTTTCGAGTGGCACTGATATGTCGATCACTTCGCGCGGCATGGCGGCCTCTTCTGATTTTTGTCGTGGCCGGACGCGCTCGCGGCTGTCTATCGACTTTGATAGTCTCAAGCTTTAAAGACGTGGATGTCCGGCACAAGGTCTAAGTCCGGGCCTGACGGTCGCGAGGGAGAGAATATGCCTGCTTATTGGGTTGCGCGTTCCAAGATCAACGATCCGGTCGAGTACAAGAAGTACACGGACCTTGTGCCGGGCATCATTGCCAAGTTCGGCGGCAAGGTGCTGGCCCGTGGCGGCCGTTTTCAGATCATGGAAGGCCCCGACAAATTTCACCGTTTCATCGTGATCGAATTCCCGACTCTGGAGCAGGGCGTCGCCTGTTTCACATCGCCGGAATACGACAAGGCCGCCGCCTTCCGGCGCAGCGGCGCGGGCGAGGTCGAGACCATCATGGTTGAAGGCGTCTGACGGTCCCACCCTGGGTGGGCGCGCCACTGGCGTGGGCAGGCCGGTTGGGCTAAAAATCTCGCAAAACCACAATAATTTGGGAGGGGAATTATGATGCGTTACCTGAAATGCGGGGTATTTGCCGGCCTGGCTGCCGTGCTCGCCGCGACACTGGCGGTGCCGGCCACGGCGCAAGACAAGGCGCAAGACAAGCAGCCGATCAAGATCGGTTTCGGCATCGCCGAGACCGGGCCGCTCGGCCCGAACGGCAAGTCCGCGCTGCTCGCGATGGACATCTGGGTCGAGGAGACGAACGCCAAAGGCGGCATGCTCGGTCGGCCCGTGCAGCTTGTTCACTACGACGACCAGAGCAATCCGTCGACGGTGCCCGGCATCTACACCAAGCTGCTCGACGTCGACAAAGTCGACCTCATCGTCGGCGGCTATGGCACCAACATGCTGGCCCCGGCGATGCCGGTCGTGCTTCAGCGCAAGAAATTGTTTCTTGGCCTGTACGGTCTCGGCGTGAATACCGAGTTCAAGTACGACCGCTACTTCGCGATGATCCCGTCGGGTCCGGAGCCGAAGACCTCCTTCACCAAGGGTTTCTTCGACACCGCGATGGCGCAGAACCCGAAGCCGACGACAGTCGCGATCGTGGCAGCCGACGCGGAATTTTCCAAGAATGCCTCCGACGGCGCGCGTGAAAACGCCAAGAAGGCCGGCCTCAAGATCGTCTACGACAAGAGCTATCCGCCATCGACCACCGACTTCTCGCCGATCGTGCGTGCGATTCAGGCGACCAATCCGGATCTGGTGGTGATCTGCTCCTATCCGCTCGACTCGGTCGGCATGGTGCTGGCGGCGAACGAGGCCAAGCTCAATCCGAAGATGATCGGCGGCGCCATGGTCGGCCTGCAATCGACCGTGTTCAAGACCAAGCTCGGGCCCGCCCTCAACGGCTACATGAACTACGACTTCTGGCTGCCGGCGAAATCGCTGATGTTCGACGGCACCGAAGCGTTCATGAAGAAGTATCAAGAACGCGCCGCCAAGGCCGGCGTCGATCCGCTCGGCTTCTATATGGCGCCGTTCAGCTACGCCTACCTCGATGTGCTGGGCAAGGCGATCACCGCCACCAAGAGCCTCGATGACGCCAAGCTCGCCGATTATCTGCGCAAGACGACGTTCAAGACTATCGTCGGCGACGTCTCGTTCGGCAAAGGTGGCGAATGGGCGAAGTCGCGCGTATTCCAGGCGCAATTTCGCGGCATCAAGGGCAATGGCGTCGATCAGTTCAAGACCCCCGACACCTTGGCCATCATTACGCCGGCCGAATACAAGTCGGGCAACGTGATCTACCCATACGAAAAGGCCAGGCAATAGGCCCGTCCCACTGCTTTGCCCACGGTTGGGTCGGATAGACGGCGCGGCCCGGTGGCCGCGCCGCGCGTTTTTGCGGTGCGAAAATCCCGGTCTCGGCGCTGATTTATAAGCCCATTGGCGGGTGGACCATTGCGCCGCGCGCTGTCATTATTGGCCATCACAAGAAAAATGAAATTCATCGGGAGGAGACAGTATGCTGCATAAACTCAAATCCCGGACCTTGGCCGGCATCGCGGGGACGGTTGTCGCCCTGGCGGCCTGCGCGATGTTCGTCGCGACCGCCACTGCGCAGAACAAGGAGCCGATCAAGATCGGCTTCAGCATGGCGCAGACCGGTCCGCTCGGACCGCAACGGCAAGCAGGCGCTGCTCGGCATGAAGATCTGGGAAGAAGAGACCAACGCCAAGGGCGGCCTGCTCGGGCGTCCGGTCAAGCTGGTCTACTACGACGACCAGTCCAATCCGTCGACGGTGCCGGGCATCTACACCAAGCTGCTCGACGTCGACAAAGTCGACCTGGTGGTTGGCGGCTATGCCACCAACATGGTCGCGCCGGCGATGCCCGTCGTCATGCCAGAAGAAGAAGACGTTCATCAGCCTGTTCGCGCTCGACGTGAACGACGAGTTCAAATATCCGAAATATTTCTCGGTGCTGCCGACCGGACCGAAGACCAAGCCGTCGTTCACCGAAGGCTTCTTCCAGGTCGCGATGCAGCAGAATCCGAAGCCGACGACGGTCGCGTTGACGTTCGAGGATGCGGAATTCTCGCAAAATGCCTGCGAAGGCGCGCGTGAGAACGCCAAGACCTTCGGCGTCAAGATCGTCTACGACAAGAGCTTCCCGTTTAACTCGCCCGATCTTTCGCCGATCGTGCGCGCGCTGCAGGCCTCGAACGCCGACCTCGTGATCGTGTGCTCCTATCCGCTCAGTTCGGTCAACATGGTCCAGGCGATTAAGGAAGCGAACTACAAGCCGAAGATGATCGGCGGCGCGATGGTCGGCCTGCAGGCCACCGTGTTCAAGAACAAGCTCGGGCCCAAGCTCAACGGCATCGTCAACTACGAGACCTGGGTGCCGACCGAAAAGATGATGGCGCCGGCCGCCGACTTCTTCAAGAAGTACCAGGCGCAGGCTGCCGGCGCCGAAGGCGTCGATCCGCTCGGCTACTATCTCGGCGGCTGGGGTTACGCCTACGTCAACATGCTGGGCGAAGCGATCGCCGGCGACCAAGAGCGTCGACGACGACAAGATCGCCGACTAGCTGCGCAAGACCCCCCCAAGACCATCATGGGCGACTGGAGCTACGGCCCCGGCGGCGAATGGACCAAGTCCGGCATGATGCAGGTGCAGTATCACGACATCAAGGAAGGCGCCGGCCTCGAGACACTGGAAGGGCATGTCGCTACCAGACCGTGCTGACGCCGTCGGAACTGGCGACCGGCAAGGTGATCTATCCGTACGAAAAGGCGAAGTGAGCGACGTCAGCACGTCACGGTGAATAGAAAACGGCGCGGGAGAAATCCCGCGCCGTTTTTCGTTTCGCCGCGAAGTACGAAAGCTTACATCCCCAGATAAAACTGGCGGATCAGGTCGTTGTTGTTGAGCTCGTCGGCCGAGCGGCCTTCGAAGGCGATCTTGCCGTGCACGATGACGTAGCCGCGGTCGGCGATGCGGATGGCCTGCGTGAAGTTCTGCTCCGCCATCAGCACCGTGAGCTGATAGTGCTCCTTGAGCTGCTTGATGGCGTCGATGGTGCGCGCGACCAGCAGCGGCGCGAGGCCGACCGAGGGCTCGTCCACCAGCAGAATGCGCGGCGCCAGCATCAGCGCGCGCGCCAGCGCCAGCATCTGCTGCTCGCCGCCGCTCATGCTGCCGGCAAGCTGCTGCCGCCGCTCGGCCAGCCGCGGAAAGGCCTCGAAGCAGAAATCGAGATTGCTCTTGATCTGCGCGCGCGCCTTGGGCCGGAACGCGCCGAGCAGCAGGTTTTCTTCGACCGTCAAGTTTCGGAAACAGCCGGCGGCCTTCCGGCACCAGCGCGATGCCGAGATCGACGATCTGCTTCGGTCGGCATGCCGACCAGGTCGTGCTTGTCGCCGTCGATTTCGGCGATGATGCGGCCTTCGGCGGGCCGCACGATGCCCATGATGCATTTCATCAGCGTGCTTTTGCCGTTGCCGTTGGTGCCGAGCAAGCGCCACCGTCTCGCCGGCCTTGACGTTGATCGAGACGTCATGGATCACGCGCACCGCGCCATAGGCGGCGTGCACGTTTTCGATGGTGAGGCTGCTACTGGCCAAGATATGCCCTCACCACTTCGGGATCGCGCACGACGTCTTCCGGCTTGCCGTCGGCGATCTTCTTGCCGGACACCAGCACCGCCAGGCGCTGCGAGAAGCTCATCACCGCGCTCATGATGTGCTCGATCAGGATGATGGTGATGCCGCGCTCGTTGAGCCGCACCAGCAGCGTCAGGATGTCCTCGATCTCGGAATGCGACAGGCCGGCCATCGATTCGTCGGCGATCAGCAGTTTCGGCTCCGCCGCCACGGCGCGCGCCAGTTCGAGCTTGCGCATCTCGACTTGCGTCAGATCGCGCGGCATCTGCTTGGCTTTTTTCGCCAGCCCGACCATGTCGAGCAGCTCGTGGCAGCGCCCTTCGAGATCGCTGTGCGCGTGCAGCATGCCTTCCCGCGCGCGCACGGTGTAGAGCAGCGGAATACGCAGGTTGTCGGCCAGCGTCATGCTGTGGAACGGGCGCGGCAACTGGAAGCTGCGCGCGACGCCGCGGTGAGTGCGCTGATGCGCGGCAAGACCGTCGATAACGTGCCCGTCGAAATGCACGCTGCCGGTCTCGTTCTGCAGGGTGCCGCAGATGCAATTGACCAGCGTGCTCTTGCCCGAGCCGTTCGGGCCGATCAGCCCGAGCCGCTCGCCCGGCTGCACCTCGAGATCGATGCCGTCGAGCGCGACAAAGCCGCCGAACCGCTTGCTGATATTGTCGACGTGCAGCAGCGCGCTCATGGTTTCCTCCATGCGCGCAAGCGTTCCTGCACCAGCCCGACCAGGCCGTTGGGCGCGATGATGACGAAGCCGACCAGCATCAGGCCGACGATCAGCAAGTTGACCGCCGACGAGATGGTCACGGTGGCGTATTGCTGCGCCGAGCCGAGCAGGACGGCGCCGACCAGCGGTCCGATCCAGCTGGTGGTGCCGCCGATCATCGGCATGGCGATCGAATTGACCGCGTATTCAAGGCCGAAGGCCGAGGCCGGCTGCAGATAGCCGATGTAATAAGGGAACGGTGCGCCGGCCATGCCCATGAAGGCGCCCGACAGCGTGGTGGCGATCAGCTTGAGACGTAGCGTCGGCACGCCGCAGGCCTCCGCGGCCAATTCGTCGTCGCGAATGGTGGCGAAGCCGAAGCCGAGTTGCGAGCGCTCGATCGTGCGCGCGGTCACCAGCGCAATCACGGCCAACACCAGCATCAGCGCAAACAGATATTCGATGTAGTTGATGGTGATGCCGGCGAATTCGACGCTTTCCGGACGAATGATATAGGCGCCGCGCGAGCCGCCGACGAAGTCCCAGTTGACCACCAAAGTCTGCAGCACCACCGCGAGCGCCAGCGTGGCGATGGCGAAGAACGAGCCGCGCAGCCGCAGCGTCAGATAGCCCATGCCGAAGCCGGCGATGCCGGACACGATGCCGCCGATGATGATGAGAACGGGAATCGGCAGCGGGAAGGCCCAATCGAGAAAATGAAACGGCATGCAGGCGGAGTCGGTAAAACAAATTTCAAAAGTTTGCGGATCGAACTTGTGGAGCGCGACTGATGAATAGGCGCCCATGGCGAAAAAGGCGGCCGAGCCGAAATTCACATAGCCGCAATAGCCGCCGAGGATATTCCAGGCGGTCGCCAGCACGATGAATTGCAGGATCGTGTAGCTGGCGAAAAACAGATAATCGACGTGGACCCAATGCGCGAAGGCCATGACCGCGGCGCCGATGACGACCAATAACAATGAGAATTTTGCCGTGTTCACTGATGTCACCGTCCCAACAATCCCGCCGGCCGGAAGGCGAGCGTGAACAGGAGAAAGCCGAACGATACGGCCGGCGCCCAGGACGGGCCGTAGAAAGTCGCGGTCAGGCTCTCGACCACGCCGAGCAGCAAAGCGGCGATCAGCGTGCCGGGCATGCTGCCAAGTCCGCCGAGCACGCAGATGGCGAAGACGCGGCCGATATATTCGCGCCCGACCGACGGCTCGACCGGCTGAATGATGATCAGCAGGGCGCCGGCGACCGCGGCAGTTGCGATCGAAAGGCCGAAGGCGATGCGTTTGATGCGGATCGGATCGACCGCCATCAGTTGCAGCGCCAATTGATCCTGCGACACCGCCATGATGGCGCGGCCGGTGAAGGTGCGGGTGATAATGAGCTGGATCGCGCTGAACAACGCCAGCGCGACCAGGCACGGCACCAGCATACGCAGCGGCAAATCGACAATTCCGATATGAATGCTGGGCCCGATATAGGCGGCTTCGACGTAACGATAGTCGACGCCGAACACCAGGATCAGCGACACTTCAGTGACGAACAGCAGGCCAAAGAAGAAAGCAAGGCCACGCAGTGATTCCTGCCCGCGTTTTTCGAAGGAGAGGTAGTAGACCTGATAGACCGATACGCCGAGTGCGTAGAAGAACGGCAGCATCAGTATGCTGACGATGATCGGGTCGACGCCGAAATTGATATTGATGAAATAAGCGAGATACGAGCCAAGAATGACGAAGGCAGGATGCGCGATGTTGACGATGTCGAGCATGCCGAACGAAATCGAAACGCCGGCGGTGACGGCAGCGTAAAATGCGCCGAGCAATAACCCGGCTGCGATCGCGTTCAGTAACAAATCCCAGGAAATATCCATGCCGCTCTCAACCGGCGCATGCGCCCAATGTGCCGGTCTAGTTTCCCCTCTTGAGTCCCGTTTCTTCTTGGTCCGATGCCCGTTGACGAGTTCCGGCCATTGCGCTGCAGTTTGCAGGAAGGCCGCAGGCTTGGCTAGTCCGTCAATCGATGGGCCGAAGCCTGTTTTGCGCGACAAAATGAAACGCCCGCCGTGGGCTGCTGGCCGTCGGCGGGCGCTTCGATGATCGGTTATTTATGCGGCAGCAGATTGCGGCCTGACGCCGGCGGGCAGCGTCATCGGCTTGTTGGCGCTGTCCTTGAACTCGACCGTCATGAACACCATTTCGCGGTCGCTGAGATTTTGCAGGTCGTGCACCTTGAACTCGTCCTTCCCGTAGCTCTCGTGGCGGGTCTCGCCGGGCTCATAGGTGCATTCGAGAGTGGTGCCGTCCTGCATGTGCTGACGGCCGCGGCCACCCGAAATCGAGGTCCAGAAATAATCGAGCACGTGCCGGTGGAAGCCGATGCGCTCGCCGGGGGCGAGACGGATGATCCATACGCGTGTGCGGGCATCCTCCGACAGCAGCGTCGTCCCGACGCACGGGTTGGGATTATTCGCTTCGCGCGCAAATTCGGCGGCGATATCGGCAGGCCACGGGTCCTTGTGTTTTTTTACGTCAGCCTTGTCGGCCATGGTCAGAGCCACGGGAAATTCCTCCACTGCTATTTGCCGTCATATATAACATATTTCCGGGAACGGAAAGATTGGGGAAACATCCATTGGCCGGGTCGGAAATGCGGCGCGCAATCGTCATCGGCGGGTCGATGAGCGGCCTGCTGAGCGGCCTTTTGCTACGGCGGGCCGGGTGGGCGGTAGATATTTACGAAAGGGTCGACAGCGAATTATCGGGCCGTGGTGCCGGGATCGTGGCGCAGGCTGAATTAATCGCGCGGTTGCGCGGACTTGGTCTCGCCACTGACGCGCTGGGCGTCAACATTACAACCCGCAAGATTCTCGACGCGCAGGGCCGCCTGACACAGCAGATTGAATGCCCGCAGGTGCTGACCGCGTGGGAACGCGTCTATCGCCTGCTGCGCGATGGCTTTCCGCCCGAGCACTATCACCGCGGGCGTGGCCTCGCCAAATTTACCCAGGACGCAGATATTGTGCGGGCGCATTTTTCCGATGGCGAAACCGTCGAAGCCGATCTGTTGGTGGGCGCTGATGGCATCCGCTCCACGGTTCGCCAGCAATGCCTGCCGGATGTCACACCGGGCTATGCCGGCTATTCGGCCTGGCGCGCGCTGATCGCGGAATTCGATTTCCCACCGGATGTTCATCACGAACTGTTCGAATACATGACGTTCGGTTTGCCACCGGGCGAGCAGTTCCTCGGGTACCCCGTGGCAGGTCCCGACAACGATCTGCGGCCGGGCCACCGCCGTTACAACGTCGTCTGGTACCGGCCGGCCGACGAGGCGACCAAGCTGAAATGGTTGCTGACCGACGAGCGTGGCGTGACGCACGCGATTTCAATTCCACCGCCGCTGATCCGCCACGAGGCGATTGCGGAAATGCGCGCCGATGCCGAGCGGCTGGTCGCGCCGCAGTTTCGCCAGGTCGTGCGCCTGATCGAGGAACCGATCCTGCAGCCGATCTACGATCTGGAATCGCCACGCATGGCTTTCGGCCGGGTGGCGGTTGCGGGCGATGCAGCTTTCGTTGCCCGCCCGCACGTTGCCGCAGGCGTTTCCAAGGCGGCGGATGACGCGGCGGCGCTGGCCGAGGCATTGCAACACGAGCCTGATGTCGAGAGCGCGCTCAAGCGTTTCGAAGCGGCGCGGCTTCCGGAAAATCACCGCATCATCGAGCGCGCGCGGCACCTCGGTGCTTATTTGCAGGCTAGCCGCACCCAGGAAGAGCAGGCACGCGCCGGACGGCACAGCGACGATGCGGCGGTGATCGCCGAGACAGCGGTGCTGGATTTCCTGTACGCGTGAGCTGCAATTTACCGGGTTACAGAAATTCGCGTTCTTTGTTGAAAGGCGCGTCCATCGTGTAGCCGTGCGCGGCGCGGTAGCCGTCATAACGGTACCCCTTGTATTCCAGCACAATGGATACAGCGAACGCGATGAGCACCATGGCGACGATGAACTCCGCCAGGCCCGGTATGGGATATTGCATCAGGCCGCTGGCAACCGCGCCGGCGGCAAAGAAATAGACGAAATAGCCCGCCGTTTTGTGATAGGCCTCGAACGTACGTCGGCGCGTTGTCATGTTGTAATGGTCGCCGAACCAGGTCTTCGGATCGCTCGGATCGGCGGAGTAATAATTTTTCCCGCCGTGCTTGCCTCTGAGCCAGCCGCCCATGATCTGCAAACATCCGAGCGCGACGGTCGTCAGGCCGAACATCGAATGCAACGACCCGCTAAAGCCGCGGCTGACCGTCACGGCGACAATGGCTCCTGCGAGCGCCAGACTGATCGAAAATATCAGCCCGTATTTGTGGACGCTGAACCACCACCACTCGATATTCTTGATGCTGACTTTGCGGTGCAGGCCGGTCAGCGTCGGCTTCGGTTTACCGAAACGGATGGTGATAATGCAGATCGGAACTAGCACGAACCAGACCGCGACCATCAGGATGGCGTGATAATCCCAATGAACCGGGATGGTCATTCCCAGAAAATCAAAATGTACTTCCCTCGGAATGTGGGTCTGAATCCCGGTCACTACGACCTCCGCCGTTTTATTTTCACGCCTGTAGAATGCGGCAGAGTGAATATTAGCATAAAAAGGCCTTTACCGAGCCTGCCAAAGATTTAGCGCTCACATCCCCAGCAGCTTCTTGGCGTTGCCGCCGGCCAACGCGGCGCGGGTGCTGTCGTCGAAACTGTCGACAGAATTGATATGGCCGATCGGGTCATATTCCAGCATGTCGAACGGATAGTCGGTGCCCATGACGATGCGGTCGGCGCCGAAAGTGTTCACCAGCGCCTCGAGCTGATGCGGCGTAAAAACGACCGTGTCGAGATAGACGTTCCGCCGCAGATAGGTCGTCGGCGGTTGCGGCAAATTGCCGTGCGCATCCGAGCGGGCGCCCCAGGCATGATCGATGCGGCCGGAATAGGCACCAAGGAAGCCGCCGCCGTGCACGGCCAGAACGCGAAGCTTCGGATGCCGTTCGAAGACGCCGTCGAAGAGCAGGTAGTGCAGCGCCACCGTGGTGTCGAGCGGATTGCCGATGACGTTGTTGAAGTAAAACCGCGCAAAACGCTGCGGCTGGGTGAACCCGGTCGGGTGGATCAGCACCAGTGCGTCGAGCTCCTCGGCTTTCTTCCAGAACGGCGCGAAAGCGGGATCGGATAGCTCCTTGCCGTTGACGTTGGTGAGAATCTCGACGCCCTTGAACTTGAGCTGCTTCATGCAACGCTCAAGCTCTTTCGCCGCCTCATTGCCGTCCTGCATCGGCACCCCGCCGAGCCCAACCAGGCGGTCGCTATGCTTGCCGATATATTCGGCAATGCCGTCGTTGAGGACGCGAGCAGCCTGCACGCCGACGTCGACCGGCAGGTAGTAATAGATTTGCGGTGGCGCTGGGCAGATGAGCTGCGTGTCGACGCCCATCTCGTCCATCACGGCAAAGCGTTCGTCCGTTGTGCTGATGCGCGTGCGGATGTCGGACGCCTGCTTTGCCATCAGGGCCTGCGTCTCGGGCGTCGAGTCTGCAACCAGCGGATCGGTCGATTGCTTGAGGTGCGGCGTCACGATTTCGGCGACGCGCGGCACCGCGACATGCGCGTGCATATCGACGGTGAGACTTTTCGGTCGCGCGTCGCGCCCGGGCTTGCCGTGCTTGCGTGCAGCGGTGTTCGCATATTTGTTCCAGATCTCAGCCATTTCGTATTGCCTCTGTTGTGGCGTGGCACCCGGGTCCGGCCTTCGGCCGGCCCGAGTGTAAACCTTTGCCGCGCATTACCGCTTCATGTGTGGAAGCTTCCTAGAACACCCCGAGGTGCTGGCGCAAATCGACGCCGTCTTTTTCGAGCTTGGCGGGAGTAGAGACCACCGCCACGCGCCCCGTATTGAGGATGACAATGTCGTCGGCGACGTCGAACACCAGCTTCGGATTCTGCTCGACCAGTACGATCGATAGGCCGCTTTCCTTCAGCTTGCGGATCGTGGCCATCACCTCGGCGACAATTTGCGGCGCCAGTCCCTCAGAGGGTTCGTCCATCAGCAGGACGCGCGGATTGCCCATCAGGGCGCGGCCAATGGCCAGCATCTGTTGCTCGCCGCCGGACAGATGCGCAGCGATCTGGCTGCTGCGCTCGGACAGGCGCGGAAACATCCCGAACACGGTGTCGGTGGTCCAGGGTGCGTGCTTGCTGCCGGGATCAGGCTTGCGAGCGGCGACCACCAGGTTTTCGCGCACGGTCAGGCTCTTGAAGATGCGCCGGCCCTGCGGCACCAGCGCCACGCCGCGCGCCGCAATCATTTCCGGCGACAGGCCGCTCACTTGCTCGCCGAAGACCGTCACTTCGCCATGCCGCGGCGGCAGCAGGCCCATAGTGACATTCATGCAGGTCGATTTGCCGGCACCATTACGTCCGAGCAGGCCAAGCATGCGCGCTTCGCCAAGCTCGAATGACACGTCGCCAAGGACGTGGCTGTCGCCGTAGAAAGCGTCGATATGGCTGAGGCTGAGCGCGCTAGTGGCCAAGATAGACCTCCCGCGTGCGGGGATCGGCGACGACTTCGCTGCGATTGCCTTCGACAATCACCTCACCGAAATGCAGCAGCGTGATGCGCTCGGCGAATTCCAGTGCAACGTCCATGTTGTGTTCGATCATCACGATCGTGACATCGCGCGGGATGGCCAGGAGTAATTTTTGCACGTCGCGGCGCTCGTCGATCGACAGTCCGGCGAACGGCTCGTCGAGCAACAGCACTTTCGGACTTTGGATCAATGCCATTGCAATCTCGACACGGCGGCGTTCGCCGTAGGAGGTCTGGCCCAAGGGGCGATTTGCAATATGGCCAAGTCCGACCCGTTCCAGCGCGGCCTGTGCGTGTTCGACGAAATGGCCCTGTCGCTTGAGGTCGATCAGCGGGTTCCAGCGCGACGGCGACAGGCCCAGCAAGGCCAGCGTGACGTTGTGCAGGATCGTATCGCGCGCAAACAGCGTGATGATCTGATAGGTACGGGCCATGCCGAGGTGAGGGCGGTGGCGGCTTGGTACTTTCGTGATGTCTTGTCCGAACAGATGAATCGAGCCGGAATCCGGCGTGATTTCCCCGGTAATCAGATTGAATAGCGTGGTCTTGCCGGCGCCATTAGGCCCGATGATCAATCGCCGCTCGCCCGGCTCGACATTGAGATCGACGCCCCGGGTTACATGCAGGCCACCGAAGGATTTAGTCAGTGCGGAGATCGTCAATGCACTCATGGCTTGACCTCCGCGCCACCGGACACGGCGCTGGTGCCGCGCTTGCGCCAGGCTAGCCGCCACAGCCGTGCCGTACCGGGAACCAGACCTTCCGGCATTAGAATGACAATGGCGACAAAGATGGCGCCGAGCAGGAAATTCCAGCGCTCGATGAATCCGCTCACCACGGTTTTCACCACCACCACCAGGGTCGCGCCAACGATCGGCCCGAGCAGCGTTCCGGCGCCACCGGATATCACCATCAGCAGCACTTCGGCGGAGGAGGTGAGGGCGAGCGTCTGCGGGCTGATGAACTGCGTGTAGTAGACAAAGAGGATGGCTGACACCGACGTCAGCAGGCCAGAAAACAGGCACGCGTAAAAGCGAATAGCCCAGACGTGATAGCCGAGGGCATTCATGCGGCGCGGTTGATCGCGTGTCCCCATCAAGGCGGCACCAAACGGCGAACGTACGAACACCGCCATTGCGACGA
This sequence comes from uncultured Alphaproteobacteria bacterium, assembly GCA_963810125.1. Taxonomy (GTDB): domain Bacteria; phylum Pseudomonadota; class Alphaproteobacteria; order Rhizobiales; family Xanthobacteraceae; genus Pseudolabrys. The sequence goes on along the minus strand of CAWEMK010000002.1, from coordinate 290,087 downwards.
GTGACAGCAGAAACGTGATGAGTGTCGCGTAGTAGAATGTGTGGACGTCGGACAGTGAATAGCCGAACGGCTCCGGTCGTGTTTTCAGGCTCAGGCCGTTGTCGCCGCCGGTGAGGCTGATCCAGCGATAGGCGAGGCCCCAGAGGATCTCGCCCAAGGCCAGGGTGATCATGATGAATCCGATCCCGGTCGATCGCAGCGACAGCGCCGCAAAGACCGCCATCGAAACAACGCTGATCAACAACGCGATGAGGATCGCCGCGGGGTGGCCGAATCCGAGTTGCAACATGTAGCCGGTGGCATACGCGGTCACGCCAAACAGGCCGGCATGGCCAAGCGAAACCAGCCCGGCGTAGCCGACCAGCACGTTCAGCCCGAGCGCAAAGATCGCGTAGAAGAGAATCTGGCTGGAAACGTTGATGTAATAGATGCCGGACACCCAGTAGGGCAGTGCGACAAGTGCCACGAACGCTATGCCGAGGGCGAGCACGCGCGTAGTCATGGTACGTGCCTTCCGAACAAGCCCTGCGGCCGGAACAGCAGGACCAGCAACATCGGCAGAAACAGGACAAAATAGGCAAGCTCGGGCAGAAGTGCCTGGCCGAAATTGTAGATAAAGCCGACGATGATGCTGCCGACGAACGATCCGAGCAGGCTGCCGGTGCCCCCGAGGATCACCACCACCAGCGCCAGCGGCAGCATGTCCTGGTCGAGCCCGGGATAGACAGAGAGGATCGGTCCGCCGATGATTCCGGCAAAGGCCGCAAGCCCGGCTCCGAGCGCGAACACAATGGTGAACAGCTGCGATACGCGGATGCCGACCACGCGCGCCATGTCAGGATCATCGACGCCTGCGCGTATCATGGCGCCGAGGCGCGTGCGATCGAGCAGGAGCCAAAGCCCGACCGCGAATATCATCGCGATCACGATGATCGCGACACGATAGGCTGGAAACACCAGCACGCCGAAGCGCACAAAGCCTTCAAGTTCAGGTGGCGTCGGGACCGAGATGGGGTCACCGCCCCAGATCATCAGGCAGAGATCGGCGGCCATGAACGACAGCCCGAGTGTCACCAGCACCTGCGCCAGCTGGTCGCCGGGCATGCGGCGCAGTAATAACCGTTCGGCCAGCGCCCCGAGCGCCGCCACCGTCAGCGTCGCCAGCACGGCCGCCAGCCAGAAATTCAACTGAAATCCGTGGACGCCAAGAACGAAGGTGACGCCGACATAGGCGCCCACCATAAAGAGGGAGCCGTGCGTCAGGTTCGGGATGCGCATCAGCCCGAAGATGAGGGAAAAGCCCGCCGACAGCAGGAACAGCAGCCCACCGAAAGTGATGCTGTTGACCGCCAGCACCAGCCAAAAATTCATGGTCGCCGTCGTCCCGCGCTCGCCGTGTCAAAAAATCGCGGGCGCCTGTGCGGCGCCCGCGTCATGTCTTGTATCAGGATTTGACTGGCGGGAAGTCGCGCGAATAGACCGGCTGTTCGAGAAACTTCTTCTCGTCGTAGGTCCAGAACTGGCTGACGTTCGTGTAAGTCTTGATCGTTGTGTTCACGAGCTTGCCACCGACCTTCTCGCATTTGCGGATGTACATGTTACCAATCGCGTTGCCGAGGTGATCGAATTTGACCGGCCCACGCGGCGTATCGGCGAGCGAAACCGACCGCAGGGCTTTCATGAATTCAGCCTTGTCGTCGCTCTTTCCGCCGGATTTCTTCAGCGCTTCATCAATGACCATGCAGTTGATGTAGAGGCCGGCCGCGTAGAAGCCGGGATCAAGGTTGAAGTTTTTCTGCATGCCTGCAACGAAGCGTTTGTTCGCCTCGGTCTGGGCGTCGAGGGTGTACGGGCACGAACTGATGAGCCCGATCGCTTCGTCGCCATAGCTGCGCAACAGTGCGTCATCGCCGCCGGTCTGGCCCGTAACGACGGGGAACTTGAGGCCGGCGCTGGCGTATTGCTTCATGAACTTCAACGGATTTCCGCCGGCGAAGCCCTGGCAGACACCATCGCAATCCGCGATCTGCGCGAGATAGGGGGTATAATCCGGCGTGGCGAGCGGCGGCCACAGCTTCTTGAGGATTCTGCCGCCATTGTCTTCGAAGGTCTGCTGGAAGCCGCCCATCTGCTCGTAGCCGAAGGCAAAGTCCTCAGTGATGGTGATCATCCGCTTGAGCTTCATTTCCTTCGCGGCATAGTCCGCCATCGGATGCATCGCCTGCGAAGAGCAAGCCGATGCGCGTAGGAAATACGGGTTCGGCCGGCGCTGGGTCAGATCCTCGGCGGCTGCGAGGCTCAGGAGCGGCGTCTTTGCCTGTGCGATGTAGTCGGTGATGGCCAGCAGTTCGAAGGCGGCGAGCGGTCCGACGATGGTATCGACCTTGTCACGCTCGACCAGTTCCTGGGCCTTTGTCTTGGCGCCGGCCGGGCTGCCGCCGGTATCGGCGGAGACGAAATCCACCTTGCGGCCACCGAGGGTGTAATCCTTTTCCTTCAGATAGGTAATGACACCTTGCTCCATCTGGATGCCGCCTTGCGCGAGCGGTCCGGTTTTGATGGTAAGCAGGCCGAGCTTGAACGGCGCCGCTTGCGCGATCGCCGGTGCCGGGAATTTGAAAGTCGCTGCTACTGCGCCAGCGGCCGTACCGGCCATAAATTTACGACGGTTGACCTTGCGAGACATTCCGTTCCTCCCTCTACGCCCTTGCGGGGCTCATTTTTTGACGGGCCTTGGTCGCATTTTGTGCGGGCCGCCAAGTTTAGTGACACAAATTGACTGACATTGCGGACCGCCATGCCCCACCGGCGGACCAATTGCCCCTATCATCGGCCATGCCGTTCCATGATGTAAAGCCCGGTCGGGTGTGGCGACCCGGCGCGCCCACCTGCGACAATGGGCAAGGCGATCGCACAACCGCGGCTTGAGCTATTCGGTAATTAAATGCCGAGATAGCTGGATTTGATCTCGTCATTTGCACGCAATTCCTCGGGCTTGGCGGAATAGACCACCTGACCCTTGCTCATGACGTGCACATAATCGACGAGTTTGAGCGCGAGATGCGCGTTCTGCTCGATCAGCAGAATGGACAGGCCCTCTTTTTTGAGCGTGCCGATCGCCTCCCAGAGACCCTGGATGATGATCGGCGCCAGGCCCTCGGATGGCTCGTCCATGATCAGGCAGTCGGGGTTCGTCATCAGCGCCCGACCGATGGCCAGCATCTGCTGTTCACCGCCGGACAATGTCTTGGCGCGCTGGTTGCGGCGCTCCTGCAGGCGCGGAAACAACTTGTAGACGCGCTGCAAATTCCAGCCGTGCCGGTCCGGGCTGCGCTCGGCCACCAACAGGTTCTCTTCCACGCCGAGCGTCGGAAACACCCGGCGGCCTTGCGGCACCAGCCCCATGCCGCCGCGCACGGTTTCGAACGAGGCCTGATGTGTAATGTCACCGCCCTTGAACACGACCTTGCCGCGGCGCGGCGGGTTGAAGCCGACGATCGAATTGACCAGTGTCGACTTGCCGACTCCGTTGCGGCCGAGCAAGCCAAGGATCTGGCCTTGCTCGAGCTGCAGCGACAGGCCCTGCAGGACGTAGGCGTCGCCGTAGTAGGTATGAATGTCCTGAACTTCGAGAATGGCCATGGCGCTAGTCCGTCCCCAGATAGATTTCCTGGACCCGGGCGCTCGAATGGATTTGCTCCGGCGTGCCGGACTCCAGGATCTCGCCGAAATGCAGAACGGAAATCTTCGAGGCGACGTCGAACACCACATCCATGTCGTGTTCGATCAGAAGAATTGCGAGTTTCGGATCGAGCTTCATCAGGAACTCGGCCATTTCGGTGGATTCGCCCGACGACAGGCCGGCGGCCGGTTCATCAAGAAGAAGGATCTTCGGATCGCTGGCGAGGCCGAGCACGATCTCGAGTTGCCGCTGTTCGCCGTGCGACAGGTTGCGGACCTCGGTGTCCTTGCGGTCGAGGAAGTTCGCCTGTTCGAGCAGATGATGGGCCTTGTCGTAAACATCTTTGTACGAGGATAAAAATCGCCACATCACGAATTTCGACGGCCGCAGCCCTTTGATCGCAAGCAAAACATTGTCAAGAACAGTGAGTTTCGGAAACAGGCTGGTGACCTGAAACGTGCGCGCCATGCCGAGCGCCGTACGCCGGTGGCTCGGCCACCCGGTGACATCCTGACCAAAGAGCAGCACTTGTCCGGACGTCACCGGATAGATGCCGGTAATGAGATTGAACAGCGTGGTCTTGCCGGCGCCGTTCGGTCCGATGATAGCCTGGCGATCGCCCGGCATGATGCGCAGCGTGACTTCGCGCGTGGCCTGCAAGCCGCCGAAGCTCTTGCAGAGTCCCTTGAGTTCAAGTGCAGGGACCTGACCGCCGTTTATTTGGGTGTCGGTGCTCACGCGTACATCCTCGGGATTCAGTGAAATGCCGGAGCCCATTGCTGGGCTCCGGCGCTCATTGTTTACTCGCAGTTCTTGCAGGGCGGGTAATCGCGGTCATAGACCGGATGCGCCAGGAACTTCTCCTTACCCTCGGTCCAGAACTGGCTGACCTTCGGGTAGGTCTTGATCACGGTGTTCCAGAGCTCGTCCTTGTCGTAACCGAACATCCTCTTCTTCTCGACCTGCTTGATGTAGACGTTCTCGATCGGGTTACGCATGTCGTCGAGTTCGACCGGCCCGCGCGGCGCATCGAGCTTGATGCTCGCCATGACCTTGATGAACTCCTCCGGCCCCGGATATTTGCCGCCGGTCTTCGTGAGCGCCTTATCGAGCCACATGGCGGTGGTGTAGTTGTTCTCGGAGTAATAGCCCGGAACCTTGCCGAACTTGGCGCGATAGGCCTTCACGAAGGTTTGGTTCGCCGGCGTGTCGATCGCGGCGCTGTAATGCAGCGCTGAGACGTCGCCGATCACCTCATCACCCATGAACGGCAATACGAACTCGTCATAGCTCACGCCGCTACCGAGGATCTTCGCTTTGATGCCGGCCGAGCGCAGTTGCTTGGGAAACTGCAACGCCATCGGGCCGACCATCGTGGTGAAGATGCCGTCGGCATCCGCCTTGAAGGTCGGGATGTAGGGTCCGAAATCCTTGGTGCCGAGCGGTGGCCAGATCTTCTGGATGACCTTGCCGCCGCAGGCTTCGAACGCGGACTGGAAGCCGCCGGCCGTTTCGTAGCCGAAGGCATAGTCGGCCGCGATCACGATCACCTTCTTGAAGCCGTTATCGCAGGCCCACTGGCCGAGCGGATGATGCGGCAGGGACGAGGTCCAGCTCGTCCGCATGAAATACGGATACTTGCTGAGCTGCCGCTGCGTGAGGTCATCGGCCGAGGAGACCGAAGAGATATAGAGTGTCTTCTCGCTGGTCGAGATCGGCGCCAGCGCGTAGCCGCTGGAGGCGAGCAGGCCGCCGATGAACATATGCACCTTGTCCTGCAGGATCAGCTTTTTCGCCTTGGTCACGCCGGCATCGGGCTTGCCCTGGTCGTCCTCGACGATGAACTTCACGTCCATGCCGCCGAGCTTGCCGCCGTGTTCATCCAGGTAAAGCTGGAAGCCGTCCACCATGTCCTTGCCGACCTGGGCAAAGATGCCGGTCACCGGCGCGATGTAGCCGATGCGCAGCTCTTCGGCGCCGGCCGGGGCGTTTGCCCCGAGACCGAGGGCCAGACAACTGCCCAGCAATAGTTTTTGCAGCCTGTTTGTCATTCGATGTTCCTCCCTTGTTGTCTTTGTTGTCCTGGCCTTCCCGTTACCGCTCAGGAAGGCTTGGTCGCGAGTTTCTTGAGCTCTTCGTCCTTGTCTGGTGATTTGAGCCGCTGCCCGAAGCGGGAGAGAATCCCCATCAGGCCCATGGGCAAATACAGGATCGTGAGAACGTAAACGCCGCCGAGCACGTACTGCCACCACGGCACCAGCGTCTGAGAGATATTCGCGCAAGCCGAACACGATCGCCGTACCGATCGCCGCGCCCACCAGCGTGCCCGAGCCGCCCAGCACGACCATCAGCAGCGAGTCGACCGAGGTGGTGAGCACGACCGTCTCCGGGCTGACGTGACCGTTGGTGTGGGCCCACAGCACGCCGGCCAATCCGCCAAAAGCGCCCGCGATAACGAAGGCGATATATTTGTGCAGCCACGTGTTGTAGCCGAGGATCTGCATGCGCAATTCGCGCTCGCGAATGCCGGCAAGGCTCTGCCCGAAAGGCGAGCGCACCAGCACATACATCAGCGCCATCGATACCGCGAAGAACGCAAATACGAGATAGAAGAAGGTCACTTCATTGCCGAGATCGAGGCCGAAATTCGGCCGGCCGTTGAGGTTGATGCCGTTGTCGCCGCCGGTGAGCGAATTCCAGCGATAGGCGAGCCCCCAGACGCACTGGCCGAGCGCGAGCGTGATCATCAGGAAGTAGACGCCGCCGGCGCGGATGGCGAACAGTCCGAACACCGCCGCGAGCGCCGCGCCGAGCAGCATGCCGAGCAGCACGACGATCCAGAAATCCCAGCCAAGACCGAAGTGGACCTTGGTCGCGAGCACCGCGGTGAGATAGGCGCCGACGCCGAAATAGGCCGCTTGTCCCATCGACGACAAGCCGGTGTACCCGAGCAGCAGGTCGACGCTCATCGCCAGGATCGCGAACGCCATCGCGCGCGTTGCCAGCAGGACGACGAATGAGCCTGAGTGAGGAACGATGAATGCCAGCGCAGCCAGGCAGATGACGACAATCAGGATCTTGAGTTTCTGGCTTGCCATCGGTCGCGCTCAGTCCCGTCCGAACAGGCCGGTCGGCTTGATCGCGAGGATCAGCACCATCGGCGCGTAAAGAGTGAAATAGGAAACTTCCGGGAAAAGAGCCTTGCCGAAATTATCGGCGAGGCCGACTGCGAGCGCGCCGATCGCCGCGCCGCCGAGTGATTCCCATGCCGCCGATGATCACCACCGCAAAGGCGAGCGGCAGCATCTCGAAATCGAGGCCCGGATAGATGCCGAGGAACGCCCCGCCGATGACGCCGCCGAGCGCGGCAAGAAAGGCGCCGAGCGCGAAGATGAACATCGAAATGCGGTTGGTATCGATGCCGACGCCGCGCGCCATCTGTGCATCGTCGACGGTCGCGCGTACGGCCGCGCCCATGCGGGTTTTTTCCATCACCAGCCACAGCAGGATGCCGAAGGCGAGCGCCATGCCGATCATGAACACGCGATAGAGCGGCAGATAGATGCCGCCCACGACGATACTTTGCGTCAGCGCGGCCGGCGGATTGATGTCCATGTTGTTGCCGCCCCAGATGTCGAGCGCGGCCTGCTGGAACAGGAACGCAAAGCCGACAGTGAGCAGCACCTGGCGCAGCACATCGCTTTCGATCGGAATTGCCGAAATTCGCCTCAGCAGGAAGTAGACTGGAACGGCAATGATCGCTGCGACCAACGCTAACTGAATAATGCTGCCGAGAGATCCGGGGATTATCTGCGGCATTATTCTGCCGACCATCAGCCGAAACACGAGCGCGATCCCGAAGGCGATCAATGCGTCGCGTACGCGCGCGAGGGCGCCTCCCGACGTTAAGAACAAACGTTCCATTACAATGCCGAGGGCGGCGATTGTCAGCGCGGCGACCGGCAGCGACAATGCCCATGATCCGGTCACATGAATGACCGACAGCGCGACATAGCCACCCAGGAGAAAATAAGAGCCATGCGACAGGTTGACGATGCGCATGACGCCGAAAATCAGCGACAGCCCACTGCCCACAAGAAACAACAGCGCGCCATACGACACGCCGTTGAACGCCTGGACCACCCAGAATTGCGTACCCATTTCCCCCCTGGTCCTTCTGTTACATCGAAGGTTGCGCGAACCTTACCTTAGGTTTGATGGGAAAGAACACCCCAAATGGCCGCAGCCGGTCATTTGTAAGGTTGCGCTGGCTGACATCCGCAGTCTCTGCGCGACTAGCGTTTGCCTGCTCGCTTTTTCGGCGGAATGATCGGCAACAGCAGATAAGGGGCCTTGCCGCGTCCAAAATGCAGGCTGGTCGTGCCGTTAAAAATGGCGGGTGGGCGATCGCGCGGGTCGTCGTGCAGGAATGGGCCGCAGCCCTTCAGCTCATTCTTGAAGTTGGACAGCTTGCCGCCGCTGGCCCCGCCATATTCATAATCTTTGCCGCGGATCGACAAGCCCACGCGATAGCCGGCCGGCACGACGATTGAGCTCGGCCAGATTTCGATGTCGAGTTCCACCGTCTCGTTTTTCTTGAGCGGCTGCTTCTGGTCGTGGGTGTGATAGGGGCGGTAGGGCTTCGACAACTTCTTGTCGAGCTTGCGGTGCGATGCGCGCAGCCAGCCTTGCGCAATCGGCGTATGCGGATCGATCGCGCCCTGGAATACGATCTCCTTGAGATCTCCGGTGAAGACCCGCAACACGATGAAGAAGTCGGCATCGGCTGTCGATGATGATGCGAACAGTTTGAGCGCCGACGGTCCGGTGATTTCGGTTTCCTGCGCGAGCGGCGGCGTGAGGAACGTGAGGCCATCGCCCATCGACGCGAACTTGAGTTGCGCCACGCCGGACGGTTTCTTGGTCGTCAGCGTCATCGCGGCGGGATCGAGATAGAACTTGGTCCAGCGCGTGCGCTTGAGCGGCCATTCGTTCTCGGCGCGCGGCACGAATTTATCGATGTGCCGCACCTGCAACAGCACTTTCGGCTGCTTGGCCCAGTCCGCTTTCTTTCCGTGCAGGAAATGGTCGAAGAAGCGCAGCTGCTGCTCGCGGCCGTAGTCGGTATAGAAGTGCGTCCAGTGTTCGATCCCGTGCGCCTCCAGCCATTTATGCTTGGAGGCGGCGCGTCCGAAGCCTTCGAAGTTCCCGCGCGGGTGCAGGCCCTGTCCGCCCCAATTGGCGGCCGAGAACAGCGGCGTGACGACCTTGTCCCATTGCGGCGAACGCGCTCTGTGGTAGTCGTCGTCGATCGGATGCGCGGCAATCTCGGCACCGAAGTCGGCGCGATTCCTGGCGAGTTCGGCCTCCGACAACGTTTCCGGTCCGCACACGAGGTCGCCGTGCACGCGGCTGCGCTTGCCTTTTTCGCCGGCGCCGTATTGCACGGTCTTGACCTGCATGTCGTACCAGTTCTCCCAGAACGTCGAGAGAATGCCGCCATGATGCGTCATGTCGCGGTACCAGTCGGCGGCGCCTTCCCAGATGCAGATCGCGGCGAGGTGCGGCGGCTGCATTGAGGCGACGTGCCACTGGTTGATGCCGTAGTAGGAAATTCCGTTGAGGCCGACTTTGCCGTTCGACCAAGGCTGCACGCCCGCCCATTCGATGCTGTTGTAGAAATCCTTGGTTTCGCGCGGCGAGAAATGATCGATGAAGCCAGGCGAGCATCCGGCGCCGCGGGAGTTGACGCGCACGCAGACGTAATCGTGCGGCACCCATTTTTCCGGATCGACGACTTCCCAGCTCTGGTAGAGGTTGCTGGATCCGGCGGTGACGTCGGGATGCTTTTCCGTCATGCGCTGCCACGCGCTCGGGTAACCGTCCTGGAAGGCGAGGCTCTTGGCGTAGGGCCCGTAACTGAGGATGACGGGATATTGTCCGTCTTTCACCGGGCGAAAGACGTCGGCGCGCAGCACGAGACCGTCGTCCATGGTGATTGGCACGTCCCAATCGATCCGCATGCCGTCGCGGATCTCCGTCCGCTGTTGCAATGATGCCATCACGCTCTCCCGCATACTGTGTTCCGCGGGGAGGCTATAGAAGCGCGACGCAAGAGTGAAGAAGGCGCAACCAATTTACCGCTCGTCCCCGCGAAAGCGGGGACCCAGGGCAATTATTGCTAACGCGGATATTGTCGCTCTGGATTCCCGCTTTCGCGGGAATGAGCGGAAGATGTGGCTTCGCGGACGGGCAACAGCTAGCGCCGGCGCCGCTTCACCTTCGCCATTTTTTCCAGCACGGCACAGACAGCGGCGGTATCCTTGGCGCCATACCCGGTTTTCATCGCCTTGATGTAGACGCCCTTGGTGGCGTTGAAGATTGGCGTCGGCACGCGGATCTTGCGCGCGTAGTCGCCGATCACCTGCATGTCCTTGTCCCACACCGAGATCTTCATGGTGACGTCGTCGTAGCGGCCCTTCGCCATCATCGGCGCGCGCAATTCGAACACGCGCGAATTGCCGGCGCCTGCGGTGATGAGATCGACGATCATGCGCGGATCGAGACCGGCCTTCATTCCGAGCACCATGGCTTCGGCCGAGGCGACGTTGTTGATTGCGACCAGAAGGTTGGCGACATATTTCATCCGGCTACCATTGCCGAATGGCCCGACATTAAAGACGTGCCGGCCGAAGGAGGTCAGGATCTTGCCCAGCCGCGCAATGACTTTCTTGTCGCCGCTGGCATAGAACACCAGGTCGCGGTTCTTCGCCTGCGCGCCGGTGCCGCTGACCGGACAATCGATCATCACATGTCCGGCTTTTTGCAGGATCTTGGCGGACTTTTCCTTATCTGAAATTGCAAAGGTGCTCATTTCCACCAGCACTTTGCGCTTGAGCTTGGCGGCAGCGATTTTACGAACGGTGTCGGCGAGCGCTTGCGGCTTAGGCAGGCTGGTAAGGATGGTCGGCGCGGCAGCTGCAACCTCGGCGGCGTTGTTCACGACCTCGACGCCGGCGCGCTTGGCTTCGCGTCGCCGCGCGGGGTTCGTGTCGAAACCGACCACGTGCCAACCGGCGGCTGCCAGGTTCTTGGCGAACGCGCCGCCCATGATGCCGAGGCCGATCACACCGACCGTGCCCTTGCTTCGTCTCACAGCCATTCACCTCTCCCTGAAGCGGAATTGCATCACTCTTGTCCCGCCCCGTCTTATGCGTTGAGTGCTGGACTGTCGAGTGGGCCCACGCGGGCAAGGCGGCTTTCAAGAGTTGTCCCGATCGCCTATCGTCGGCCGCAAAAGCATTTCAGGGAGGACGTATGCGGATTGGTATTGCAGGTCTCGGCGTCATGGGTGCGGCAGTTGCGGCGCGGCTTATGGAAGTCGGCCATGAAGTGACAGTCTGGAACCGAACACCCGGAAAAACCAAGGCACTGACGGACGCCGGCGCCAAGGTGGCGTCGACCCCCGCCGAGCTTGCCAGCGCGGTCGAAGCCACGATCACCATGCTCACCGACGCTGCCGCGATCGATGCGGTCTACAACGGGCCGAACGGTCTTTTATCCGGCGATGTGAAAGGCAAGCTGCTTATTGAAATGAGCACTGTGCCGCCGAAGGTGCCGCTGGCGCTCGCGCCCAAGGTGCGCGCCAAGGGCGCGGCCATGGTGGAATGTCCGGTCGGTGGTTCAACTGCACCGGCGCGTCAGGGCAAGCTGCTCGGCCTGATGGGTGCGGAGCTGCCGGATGCCGAGCGCGCCAAGCCGATCCTCAATCAACTCTGCCGGCGGCTCGAACATTGCGGACCGGTCGGCACCGGCGCGTCGATGAAGCTCGCAATCAATTTGCCGCTGATGGTGGCATGGCAAGCCTATGGCGAAGCCTTTGCGATCGCGCGCAACGTCGGCTGGGAGCCCAAGCGCCTGCTTGATCTCTTCGTCGACACCAATGGCGCCAATCCGGCGTTGAAAAACCGCGCCGACATGATTGTCACCATGTTCGAAGGCCGCGACCCCGGTCCGACCACGTTCAGCATCGCGAACGGCGTGAAGGATCTGCGCACAATGGTCGAAACCGGCGAATCCAATGGTGCCGAAATGCTCGTCACAAAGGCGGCGCTGTCCGGCTTCGAGGATGCGACGAAGCACGGTTTCGGCGGCGGCGATGGCTCACGCATGTCGGTCTATTGGGCCGGTCGGAAAAAGTAGGGCGCATGATCCCGAAAAGTGGGAACCGGTTTTCGGAAAAGATTATGCGCAAAGAAAAATGGGGAGTTCATAAATGTCCGTAACGCTTGCGCAAGCATCCAGCATTGTTGACGTCGCGCTGAAGAAGGCGCGGGAACTTAAGCAAATGCCGCAGACCCTGGTCGTGCTCGACATCGGCGGTCATGTCGTTTGCGCCAAGCGCGAAGATGGCTCGGGAATTATCCGTTTCGAGATCGCCGTCGGCAAAGCCTATGGCGCGCTCGGCATGGGTTGGGGTTCGCGCACCATGATGGAGCGTGCCGCGCAGAACCCGAATTTTCTCACCGCCATTGCGGCCGCGAGCGGCGGACGGCTGGTGCCCAATCCGGGCGGCGTGCTGATCCGCGATGCCGGCGGCACGATCATCGGCGCGCTCGGCATTTCCGGTGACACCGCCGACAATGACGAGATCATCGCGGTCGCCGGCATCGAAGCGGCGGGGCTGAAGGCCGATCCGGGCGGGGCGAAGAAGTAGCAATTTTTGTCATGGCCGGACTTGTTCCGGCCATCTCGCTTAGTCGGGCACCGCCGTGCGCCCCTAAGCGGGATGCCCGGGACAAGCCCGGGCATGACAGCAACGGTAAGGAGACGACGATGAAACTATTTTCGTTCTGGCGTTCGCTGGCGACCTACCGGGTGCGCATAGCACTCAATCTCAAGGGGCTCACGCCTGAGATCGTTGAGGTCAACCTCATGAAAGGCGACCAGCGCGACGCCAAATTCCGCGCGGTCAATCCGATGATGGCGATCCCGGCGCTGGTCGACGGTGATGGCCCGGCGCTCTTCGAGTTGCTGGCGATCATCGAATATCTCGACGAGACGCATCCGAAGCCGCCGCTGTTGCCGAGCGAGCCGAGAGCACGCGCCCGCGTGCGCGGGCTGGCGCAGATCGTGGCGGCCGACTCGCATCCGTTGATCGTGCCGCGCGTGCGCGAATATCTTGCTCACGAATTCAAGGTCGATGAAGCGGGCGTGATGAAATGGGCCCAGCACTGGCACAACGCGGCATTGACCGCGCTGGAGCAGCATCTCGCGACCGAAAAGGATACCGGCACATATTGCCAGGGTGAACAGCTCACCATTGCCGACATTTGCCTTGCCAGCCAGGTTGCCGGCGCGAATTTCTTCAAGATCGATCTGGCGCCTTATCCGACCGTTGCGCGTATCGCCGCGACCTGCGCCAAGAACGATGCTTTCGCGCGCGCCCATCCGCTCAAGCAGCCGGGCGCCCCGGCGGCGTAACACCACCTTGTCATGCCCGGCCTTGTGCCGGGCATCCCGATAAGGGACGCAGTGCCTTCCTAAGCGAGATGGCCGGGACGAGCCCGGCCATGACAATGTGAGAGCATGGATACAATGTTGAACACTGCAATCGTCGGCCTCGGCTGGTGGGGCAAAACGCTGGTGAAGGCGGCGCACGACTTCGGCGCGCCACTTCGTTTCGTGCGCGGGATCACGCTTGAGCCCGACACCGTGCGCGATTTTGCCGCCGAGCGGAACATCGCCATCGGCACGTCGTTCGAGGACGTGCTGGCCGACACATCGATCCAGGCCGTCGTGCTCGCGACACCGCACACCAAGCATCGTGCGCAGGTGGAAGCGATCGCTGCTGCGGGCAAGCATTTGTATTGCGAAAAGCCGTTTGCGCTCAGCAAAGCCGATGCGCAGGCCGCGCTCGATGCCTGCAAGCGTGCCGGCATCGTGATCGCCGTCGGTCACCATTTCCGGTTGATGCCCTCGATGCGCGTTTTGGCCGAGCTGAAGGAGGCCGGTGTTTTCGGCACAATCATGCACGCCGAAGGCAACTACAGTCACGATTGGCTGGTGAGTTACCCGGCTGACAGCTGGCGCATGCGGGCGGAAGAAAGCCGCGCCGGCGGGATGACCGGCATGGGCATCCACGTGCTCGATTGCTTCCGCGATATGGTCGGACCGATGAAACGCGTCAGCGCGCTGTCGAAGGCGCGCGCGCTCAAGCTGCCGACCGGTGACACGACGTCGGCGCTCATCGAGTTCGAGAACGGCGCCACCGGCACGCTGGTCACCACCATGAAGACTCCCTTTGCCTGGCGTATTGCGATTTTCGGCGAGAACTGCTGGGCCGAAAGCGTAAGTGAAACGCGCGCCATCGTTCATCGCGCCGGGAAAGAACCGGAAGTGATCGATCGTCCGGCCGACAATCATCTTGGCCGCAATCTCGATTATTTCGCCAAGGCTGCGATGGGGCAGGGCACATTCCCGATTCCGCCCGCCGGCATCCTGCAAACGGCCTCGGCGCTGGAAGCGGTGTTCAAATCAGTCGACGCCAACGGCGCCTGGATGGAAGTGTGATCGTCTATGGCTGACCCGCAAATCCGGTTTGATGACGGCGCCGCCTATGAGCGGATGATGGGCACCTGGAGCCGTCTTGCCGGCGAGGTGTTTTTGGATTGGCTTGCGCTTCCCCAGGGTTTGCGATGCGTTGACGTCGGTTGCGGCAACGGCGCATTTACAGAGTTGCTCATTGAACGCTGCGCGCCCGTTGAAGTTCAGGGCGTCGATCCGTCGGCCGGGCAACTTGCTTTTGCAAGGGAGCGGCACAAAGCCAAAGTTGCGGAATTTCGCCAAGGCGACGCCATGGCGCTTCCGTTTGCCGACCGTACGTTTGACGCGGCCTTCATGGCGCTGGTGATCTTCTTCGTTCCGGAACCGGCCAAAGGTGTGGCCGAGATGGTGCGCGTGGTTCGTCCGGGCGGAACCGTTGCCGCCTATGCCTGGGACGTGCTGGGCGGCGGATTTCCTCTGGAGCCGCTTCAGGCTCGAAATGCGTACGATGGGCTTGAAGACTTCTGCGGCCGCCTAGTGCGGAAGCGTCACGTATGAACGCACTGCGGGCTTTGTGGACGGATGGCGGACTAGAAGCCGTCGAGACCCGGGAAATTGTCGTGCAGCGGAGTTTCCGGGATTTCGACGAGTTCTGGGCGATCAGCCAATTGGGATCGACCGTCGCGCCGATCGTCGCAGCGTTGTCTCCGAGTGACGTCGAATTACTCAAGTCGCGCGTGCGTGCGAATTTGCCGCCGGATTCCGCAGGCCGCATCACCTACAGTGCACGTGCTCACGCCGCAAAGGGTCGCGTGCCGAAATAATCAGGCCGACGCTTTGCGCATTGCAGGTCCAGCGATCGCTTCATCCCAAACGTCATGAATATGTGCGACTTCGGCTTCGAAGCGCTGCAGGAACATACGGGCTTGTGTCGATAGCGTGCGCCGCGTCGGCTGAATCACCACGAATTCCGCGTGCAGCTCAGGGCTCACAATCGGATTGACCATCAATTCGTTTCGGCCGATGTCGTTGACCGAGATCACGCTCGGCAAAATGGTCACGTAGTCCGACCGCGCGACGAATTCGAGCGTGGCGATCATCGCGTCCATCTCCAGCAGCGCCGCGACTTCGACCCCATGCGTCTGGAAGTATGTTTCGAGATTGCGCCGCCGCGTATTGTCCGGCCCGGGCAGCACGAATTTCAGCGGCGTGCAGTCGGCGAGCCGGATCGGTGACAGCGGCATAAGCCCGCGGCGCGGACCGGAGATCAGCATTTCGCGGTCGCGCACCAGCAGTCGCGACCGCAGGCCGACGGTGCCTTCGTAGGCTGGCACCACCGCGAAATCGAGTTTGTCGTCCAGCACCATCTCGGTGAGCATGCCGCTGTAGCCTTCGACGATGTGCAGGCGCACTTCCGGGCATCGCGGCACGAAATCGTCCAGCACCGGCGCGAGCACGGCGCGGGTAAATGTCGGCATCAGGCCGATGCGCAGTTCGCCGGTCACTTCGCCGGCGAGCGAGCGTGCCTCCTCGGCAGCGTGCTCGAGTGTTCCGACCGCTTCCACGCAGCGCTTGTAGTAGCGCAGGCCCGCGGGCGTCGGCGTCACCCCGCCGGTGGTCCGTTCAAAAAGCTTGACCTTGAGCGTGCGCTCGACCGCCGCCACGTGCTGGGAAATGCCTGATTGTGTGGCGTTTTCGCGCTGCGCCGCGCGGGTAAATGACCCTTCTTCGCAGACGGCAATAACGGCGCGGATTTGCCGCAGCGGGATATTGGCCATGAACCCCCCAAAACGCCCAACATTAGAAAATCTAATGCTCCAGCGCAGAATATATTATTTCTGCTTTCGCTGCCAACAGGCATAGAGTTTCCGTAAATCAGCAACGGGCGCGTGCAGGCGCCGGTCGGGAGGGACCGTTATGGGAGCGAATTTCGGCATTGCCGGCATGGATTGGCAGCAGCGGGTCAACTGGGACCGGCTGCGCGAATACCGCATCGAGCGTGCGCGCACGATGATGAAGAAGCACGGTCTCGGTGCAGTTCTCTGCATGTACGACGAGAACGTGCGCTACATCACCGGCACGCTGACGCCGGGCTGGAACCGGCTCAAGCCGGGCCTGCGCTACGCGATGCTGTGCGGCGACGGCCGTCCGGTCCTGTTCGAGCAAGGCGACATCGGTTTCCAGATCGAGCGCCACAGCCCGTGGATTCCGAAAGAGAACGTGCGTCACTCCTTCGCGTGGATCAAAGGCGCGGCGGGTCCTGCCTCCACGCAGCAGGTCAACAAATTCGTCAAGGCGGTGTTGCAGGCGATGAAGGACAACGGCGTCGCGGGCCAGAAGCTCGGCGTCGACTTCATCGACATCAACATGATCAACGTCTTCAAGGAGAACAACATCAACTGGGTCGACGGCATGACCCCGATGATGGAAGCGCGCGCCGTGAAGAGCCCCGACGAGCAGGAATGCTTCCGCATCGTCGGCGCGATCGGCGACGCCACGCATTGGGAGTGTATGAAGTTCCTGCGCCCCGGCATCACCGAGAATCAGGTGACCGCGCACCTGATGCAATATCTCTACAACATCCCTGGCATGGAAGACGTCGAGGACGTCATCGTCTCGTCCGGCCCGAATACCTGGCCGAACTGGCGCAACTTCTCCGACCGCATCATCCAGCCCGGCGATATCGTGTTCATGGATTTGGCCGCGCTGACGTGGAACGGCTACAAGTCCTGCTATTACCGGACCTACTGCGTCGGCAAGGAGCCTTCGAAAGAGCAGAAGGATACATACGCGACCGCGCTCGAGTGGCTCTACGATTCAATCGGCGCGGTGAAGGTCGGCGCCACCACGCGCGACATCGCCATGAAGTGGCCATCCGCCATGGAGACATGGGGTTACGAGGACGAGGATCAGGCCGCCGCCAATCTGTGGGGTCATGGTCTGGGTCTTGCGCAATACGACCCGCCGGTGATCTCGCGCATCTGGTCGCTTGACCATCCGATCGACATCCAGGAGGGCATGACCTTCGCCCTCGAAACCCAGCACGGCAAGCGTTTCCGCTACGGCGTTCGCATCGAGGAAATGCTGATCGTGAAGAAGAACGAGATCGAGATCGTCTCGAACTTCCCTGTGAAGCAGATCACAGTCGTGGATCCGCTGCCGGGCTATGGGGATCATGTGAAATGATTTCGGCCACTTGGCCGAAATCATCCCCGGGCGAGCGGGACGCGAGACCCGGGGATCTCAAGCCACAGACTGTGCTCTCCTCAGCGAGATGGCCGGGACAAGCCCGGCCATGACAGTCAAGAAGCGCAAGGCGATCCGAGGGGATCAATGACCGCTTTCATTCTACAACTGGACGATCCTTTTGCCGCCGATCCCGAACGGGTCGGCCCGAAAGCGGCAAATCTTGCCGGCCTGACGCAAGCCGGCCTGCCGACGCCCGGCGGCTTCGCGCTCACGGCGGACGCTTATCGCCAGCAGTTGCGTCACCTCGGCATCGAGGACTTGCTGCGCCAATACAATGAAGGCGATGTGCCGACCACGCGCCGCATCTCGATCGAGGTCAGGCTCGCGCTCTACGAAAAACCGATCGCGCCGGAAATTCTCGAGCCGTTGCTTGCAGCCTGGCGCAAGCAGCGCGAGACGACACCGCTCGGCGTGGTGCGTTCCTCGGCGCTGATCGAGGATCGCAAGGGCACCAACTTCGCCGGGCAGTTCGAAAGCTTCCTCGGCCTGTGCGACGAAACCGAATTTCTCACCGCCGTGCGCGCCTGTTGGGCGGCGCTGTGGACGTCGCATGCGCGCCGCTACATGGACAATCATGGGCTTTCGCCGGCCGATACCGCGATGGGCGTACTCATCCAGCCGCTTGTTCCGGCGAGCGCCTCCGGTGGCGGTCTGAGCGAAACGGCCGAGGGTCACATGCTGATCTCGGCCACCTGGGGTCTCGGCTCTGCGATTGCGCAGGGTGAGGTGGTCCCCGACCGCATCGTGCTGAGCAAATCCGGCTTCCTGCGTAGCAACGACGCGGGCCGCAAGGCGCATCGCGATACCTGCGCGCACGGCGTCTCCGCGCCGGAACTGGTACCAAAGGACATGGTGAGCGAGCCTTGCCTGACCGCCGGGCAGGCGGTGACGCTTGGTCGTCTGTTGCGCAAATGCGAGCAGCTCGCCGGCGGGCCGGTTGAAATCGAATGGGCGATGGATGCAAGCGGCTTCAAGCTCCTGCAATCGCGGCCGCTGCATATGGAGCCGGCGATTGTGCCGGACGAAATCTGGCTGCGGCACCCGGGGCTCAACGGCCACCCCGCCGGCATTGGCTGGGGATCGGGGCGGGCAGTGGTGGTGAATTGCGAATGTGAATTATCGCGCGTGGCGCCCGGCGACATCCTGATCACGAAAGTCGCGGGGCCGGCGCTCAGCCACATCCTGCAACGGGTCTCGGGCGTCGTCGCCGAGCTTGGCGGCTCCACGTCGCACCTGGCTTCGCTCGCGCGCGAGCGCGGCATTCCGATGGTGCTGGGCGTGCTCGACGCCACCCGCAAGATCCCCGACGGCGTGCAATGCGCCGTCGATGGCGTGGCCGGTATCGTGCGGTGGCAGCGTTGATGGGCAAACCGCGCGTCTTCGTCAGTCAGCCGATCGCACCGAGCGCGCTGGAGCGCCTGCGCGCAATCGCGACCGTCAAGATCAACACCGACTCAAGCAAGATCATCGCCAAGCCAAAGCTGATCGCGGCGGTGAAGAAATGCGACATTCTGTTCTCGCTGCTGCATGACAAAATCGATCGCGCGGTGCTGGCCGCCAATCCGAAATTGCGCGCGGTGTGCTCGATGTCGATCACGCCCGACAATATCGACGTGGCGGAAGCGACCAAACGCGGCGTCCCCGTCACCGTGGTGCCGCCGATCGTCGCAGAAGCGACCGCAGACATCCATTTCGGTCTCATGCTGGCGGTCGCGCGCCGCATGATGGAAGGCGAGAAAATGGTCCGAGCCGGGAAATTTCCCGGCTCACAGTCCAACCATCTCGCCGGCGCGTTTGTGCATGGCAAGACCATCGGCCTCGTCGGTGCCGGCCGGATCGGCCAGGCCACCGCGCGCCGCGCGCGCGGGTTCGGAATGAAAATTCTCTATTGGGGACCGCGGCGCAAGCTGGAAGCCGAACAAGAGATCGGCATGGAGCATGTCACGCTCGACCGCCTGCTGACCGAATCCGATTTCGTGTCGTTGCATCCGCCACTCAATGCCGAGACCCGGCACATGATCTCCGACAAGCAGTTTGCGCTGATGAAGCCGACGGCCTTCATTATCAATACCGCGCGCGGCGCGATCATCGATGAAAAGGCCCTGATGCGCGCGCTGAAGAAAAAGCTGATCGCGGGCGCCGGGCTCGACGTGTTCGAGCACGAGCCAAAATTGCCGCCGGCGCTGCGCACCATGAAAAACGTGGTGCTGACACCCCATCTGGGCAGCGCGGTGATGGAAATCCGTGACAAGATGGCGAATATTGTTGTCGACAATATCCAGGCGCTGATCGACGGCCGCACGCCGCCGAATTGCGTCAATCCGCAGGTGCTGAATAGGTAACCGTCATGGCCGGGCTTGTCCCGGCCATCCCGATTAGTGTGGCACGGCGTTGCTATCCTAAGCGAGACCACGGAAGTCGGGCTTGCCCGACTTCCGAAACACTAGGCGCCGCAAGTCGTGTAAACACGACTTGCGGGTGACAAGCCCGGTGGTGACAGCAAAATGTGGGAGAACTACCATGGCGGACTTGCCCAAACTCGATGTGGTGATCGCTAACAATTTCGGCCACCTGCCGATGTTTATTGGCGCGGAGAAGGGCTTCTTCAAGGCCCACGGTGTCGACGCCAGCTTCAGGGTCGTGGATACCGGGACCGACATGGTCAATGCCCTGCACAATGGCGAAGCGCAGGTCGGCGATATGAGCACGACTACGTATCTAAAGGCGGTGCATGCCGGCAATCCGTTCCAGGTCATCGGCCTGATCATGAACGATGCCACCAACGATCGTTGCGACACGCCGCTCGCCATCGTCACCAAAAAGGGCACGGGCATCAACGTCGGCAAGATCGGCGATCTTGTCGGCAAAAAGGTCGGCCTCGCCAAGGGCCAGACTTCCGACGAATATTTCAAGATGGTGCTGCGCCGCGCCGGCGTGAAATACGACGACGTCACCATCGAGAACATCTGGTCTCAGTTCGGCCTCGCGCCCGCGCTGAAGGAAGGCAAGGTCGATGCCATCGTGACCTGGGAGCCCTTCGTGACGCAGGCGCTCACCCAGGTGCCGGATACATTTGAAGTGATCCGCGGCGGCCAGCACATGTCCTATGTGATGGTCGCGGTGGCGCATGGGCCAACAGTCCAGTCGAAGCCCGCGGTGATCAAGAGCATTGCCGCCGGTCTCGCGCAGTCGTCGTACTTCACGCGCAAGAATCCCGACGAGGCGGTCGAGATCTTCGCCAAATGGGTGCCGGGTACCGACGTGGCGATTGGCAAGAAATCGATCAAGCACATCCACTTCGATCCGCGCATGTCGCCGAATGTGTTGCGCGCCTTTGAAAACGCCGAGGACGAAGTGCTGATGAACACGTTGAAGGGCGCGCCGCGCCTCGATGTGCCGAGCCTGTTCCGGCCGGAGTTCATGCAGCAGGTCGAGAAAGAGCACCCGGAGTATTTCGCAGATCTGCCGAAGCTGGCGTAGCAGGTACTCACCATCGGAAAAGTGATTTGCTCCCGATGACGGTGCCTGCTTTGGGTCTGCTTCAATACCAGTCGTCAATGTGCTGATGGAAAGGAATAGTGATGTCGATCAAATTTGCTGCTTGTTCCGTGTTTGCCGCCGCCTTTTTTGGCCTTGCCTGGACGGTGGCGCCTGCACACGCAGACGCTGAAGTGGGCATGCTGAGTTGCCGAAGCCCGGGCTCGACAGGCTATATCGTCTTTTCATCGCGCACTTTCGACTGCGTCTTCACGCCATCAAGCGGCGCTCCGGCCCAATACTATCAGGGCACGGTGCAGCGGTTCGGAGCCCAAATTGGCTTCTCCAGCGATATGGCCATGGGTTGGGCTGTCTTCGCGGCCACGACGCACGTCGGCCCTGGTGCACTGGCTGGCGGATATGTCGGCGCTTCTGGTGGAGCGGCGATTGGTGTCGGCGGAGCGGCCAATGGCCTCGTTGGCGGGCTCAACAACTCCTTCGCGCTTCAGCCGATCAGCCTAGAAGGTGGGGTCGGGTTGAATGTCATCGCCACGGTCACGGGACTGGAGTTGCGTCCCGTGAAGCCGGTCCGTCACCATCGCCGTCATCGTCGCTAGCCGTAAAACGGCGAGCGTGTGATTCAATTGCCACGAGAGGCCGCCGAAAGGCGGCCTTTCTTTTTAGGCGCGGGTCATTTTTTAAAGGCAATCGCCCCGGAACAGGCAGGCCCAATAAAGAAAGCCGATCATAAAGAACGGGAACAAACCCCATTTCACGCTGGCCAGCATCAGGAGTCCCGGCCAGCCGCACTTCTTTATTCCGACGCCTACGACACAAATCCAGGCAAATGCGAGCGTGTATAAAATAATGCGCGCCTTCCCTGGCTCTCAAAGGCGATTGATTTTGGCGATGTGCCGGGTCACGTCCGCCGGTGTTTCATCGTCTGCTTTGGCCTTGAGCGCCAACGCACTTCGGGCGGCCGGCCGCTCGAGGCAGCGCCTGAGCCATGATTCAAGATGAGGCACAGCCGAAAGGTCCATGTCGATCGCACGGCTAATGACGGCAGCGACGTTGAGATCGGCCACGGTGAAGTCGGCGCCAAGCAGATATTGCTGCTGGGTCACTGCCGCGTCGAGCACCTTGAATGGCGCCGCGAGAACCTTCAGGGCCTCGTCGCGCCTGGCGGCATCGCGCTCAGCAGGTGGCAGGCGCACGGCATGTAGCGACCAGATGTTGACGCCGCGATCGACCTCGGTGACCGCCCAAAGGCTCCATTGCCACGCGGCCGCTTCGCCTTCCAGCGTGCCTGGATAGAGTTTGCCATTGGAGTGCTTCTTGGCGAGGTAGAGCGTGATCGCAAGCGACTCGAACAGCACAAAGCCGTTGTCCACGATAAAGGGCAGGCGCCCGTTCGGATTGATGGCGAGAAATTCCGGCGAACGGGCGCCGCTGGTGCCGATTTCGATCGGCATGTGCTCGTAGTCGAGCCCGAGCTCGTTTGCCATCCAAAGGGCTCGGAATGCGCGGGTGCGCGCGATGCCGTAGATCCGCAGGCCAGACACGCGGTCTCCCCAATTTGCAGCAGACCATAGCAACGCCGGCGCTGGCCGGATAGCGTCAGCTTGCGCGGGCTTTTCTCTGTGTCCGCTCGTGACCCAAAGCAGACCAGTTCCTATAATGCGTTAGGGGACGATCAGCGCGCGGGCGTCCGCGGCGCGTCTTTGCGCCTTGAGTTGGAAACTCATGATTTCGACTTACCTGCAGTCCGCAACAGTAGTCTTTGTCGTGCTTGCTTTGCTTATTTGGACTGCGTCGGCATTTTTTTACAAAAAAGCCCCTTGGTATCTATTCGGATGGGGCTGTATTGCAATTGCTGGCATCGCTCAATTGCTTCTCATTTTGTACCGGTAAAGCGGACATCGCGCAGGCTTGTCGGCCTGTCTTCACATGACCGATGATACTAAGCCCGCCGCTTCGGTGCGCGACTGGCGCCACAAAGTTCCGTCCCAGCCGGATCGGCGGAATACATACGAATTTTATTGCTTTCCGATCTTGCCCGACTACTTACTTGGCGCAACGAATCAGAAAGCCGGGGCATTCTCCATGCCATTCGTCGTTTTTCTTACGCTCGCATTCACGGGATGGTTTTACGCCGCCGCGACATACCAAAATCGCGGTTATGCATGGGCGGATCAGACCTGCGAGAGCATGCCAAGCTTTTGCGCTGAACCGCATAAAGTCGGCATCGTTGCTATCGCCGTCGTGACCATGTTTCTCATTTTGCGCGTCGTAAAGTCCTAGACCTGCGCAATGTCCGCGGATGGTCCAAAGCGCACGTCACGATGCTCGCAGAGCCAGGTAATACTTGGCTGATGTCCGCTCATGACCCAAAGCGGACAAAAGTCAGCCGAAATCACGAGACGACCGATCTACTAAAAGACGTATTTCCAGGCGATCAGCAAAATTACGACGGTCGCCGCTCCCATCAGTAATATCTGTCCTACGGCGCTGTGAAACAGGCTTCCCTTTTGGGATCCACTTGATCCACTTGGCATTGTCATGGGCGATCTCCCTTTCGATGCTTTAGTTCCCTTTGGTTGGACGCGTTGACGGCACGATTTTAATGATCGTGCCGCAACGCTCACATCGATGAACGATGTGACGGCCCTCCTTGGTCGCTTGCATTGCGACAGAGCAAACGGGGCACGGCTTTGGTAACTCTGGCGCGGACGACCTTCGGTCCATGCCCGCACAGCCTCACCAGCCGGGCGTTTCTTTCAATTACGGAGGTTTGCGTAATGTTTAACCAATCACATAGCAGCCTGAAGGAGGGCCGGGGTTGGCCGCAGTTGGCACTACGTTCCCAACTCAATACGCAAGAAAATCACCGAATTGCGGGGAATGTCGGCCGGTCTGCGATCACATTAATATCTTGAGCGCGGTATCAACCGCGCAGTGCAGGAAGTCGCTCGTTTCTGAACTCCTGATTCCTTGCCGCGACAATCTTGTGGGCAGGCACAACGGCCGCCATGAATTCATGGGTGTGCCAGTGACCAAACATCGGCAAGGTTGGCAGCATTGCAGGATCGGGCTTTGGATATACCGAAACGTAGAAATACGGCTCGGCATAGTATTCATCGCCCGGCGACAGCCCGATGCCGACATATCCGGTCGCATCGGCGGTGTGCTTCGGGAGAGTTGTCAAAGTCGCGAGATCAAAATGGTGCGGCCAGCAGCACACCGGTGAGGTGGCCAACTTTCGCTCAGTCAATTGACGTTGAATTTTGGCTCAGCAGGATTTCCGCATTGGAAAACCATGCGGCAAGTTCGGCCAAGGCGTCAGCCGACCTGATAGCGTCGTATGGAGCACCTTTGGCAATGGCATGGGCCGGAATCTGATAAGGCGACGACGTGTCCAGGCCGCCTGCATCGATGCCTCGCTTGCCAAGATGGTCACCAAGCCACGTGCGCACTTCCGGGTCGGTGCGGCCACTGAGAAAAATAGATTGGACACCTGCCGGCCCGTTGCCGTCGCTCAATGCAAGCGTGAGATTGCTGAGCTGCAAGCTCAACCGCGTGCCATTTTCCAACGGTTGCGTCTTAAGCCCGTCGATCGCGCGATCCCAAATCAGACTCGTATGGCCGTCGTCCGGCTGCGGTGGACTATAGGCGCGTGCGGCGCGCGCGAGCCATTGAGCTGCAGTGTGGGCTTGCAGACGGGCTTCGCTCAATCGCGCTTTGTCGATGTCGCGAAGGACCCGCCAATCCGATTGGACCGCCAATTTTTTGGTTCATTTCGTCTCTCATGTCGCGCGTTTGAACAACAGAATGACATAACCGCCTCACGCGCGCGAGGTCGTCCGCATTGGTGCGCCTGCGACCGCGCGTAAGCCTGCGAGCGCGAGCACATAGCTCGTTCCACCCGGACCATCTGTGAGCCGCAGCGTTGCGCCATTGCGTTCGGCTAATTCGCGCGCGATTGCTATTCCCAAACCACTACCACCCGTGGTGGACGCGGTCTGCCGGAACAGCCGCGATTTGATCGCCTTCGGCAGGCCGGGACCATCATCGGCGATCCGCACGGACACCATCGGAGCCTGATATGCGATATCGATGGCGACAAATGTCATCCGTGCACCGTTGCGGGCAACCGCGACCGCGTTCTGAATGAGATTGAACAGGATCCGGTAGATGTCGGTGGGATCGCCCAGAACCATGCACATCGCTTGCGGTGGGACGCGGATTTCGAATCCCTGCGGAATTGTCGGCTCGAGAATGGTGGCGATTTCCTTGATCGTCAGCATGAGATCAAACCCGCGTCGCCGGCTGCCCTGGCCGGATCGGCCAGTTTGCGCGAGCGAAGCGTTGCACAAATCGGATGCCCGCTTCATCACGGCCTGGGCCGCGCTGGCGGCCTTGCGGCCGGCCGAGCCGGAGAGCCGTTCCAGCGTTTCCAGATGAAGCCCGGTGACGGCGAGCGCGTTTCGAATGTCATGCGCCCATTGCCGTGCAGGCATGGTGTCGAGAGCGGGGGTGACCGAGGCTAGCGTCAATTGCGACATGGCTGCACCGTTGTGGCTTCAACGTCCCATGAAAGCGCCCGGCGCGGCCAAAACGCCAATACCTGTTGGCTTTCCTTTCCATAGTCAGCCGCTATCGTGAGCGGGGAATTTCGGCGGGCGTGCCGGCGACAATTGCGCTGCTGCCGAGGCTGTGCAAAATCCCCGGCGAACGTCCGGCGCCAAGGTTTTTCAATGGAAATGCACCAGATTCGCTACTTCATTGCTGTAGCGAAAACGCTCAATTTCACCCAGGCCGCCAAGGACTGTAACGTCGCACAGCCGTCGCTGAGCCGGGCCATCAAGACACTCGAGGATGAGCTCGGCGGAGCGCTTTTCCGACGTGAACGCGCGCTCACGCACCTGACCGATCTCGGCGGCATGATGCTGCCTTTGCTCACGCAAAGTTATGACAGCGCCATCGCGGCCAAAAGCCTCGCCTCGTCATACAAGAAGGGCATTACCGCGCCGCTGCGTCTGGCGCTGTCACACACCGTCAACCTCGCTTTGCTGGTGCCGGCGTTGACCGAGCTGGTCAAGATTTTTCCCGGACTCGAGTTGCAGTTCTTTCGTGGAACCGGCCCGAGATCGCCGAGCGGCTGAAAGCGGGAACCTGCGATCTCGCCATTGCCGGTCCACTGGCAGAGACATGGGACCGGCTTGATTCCTGGGTGTTGTTCGAGGAAGGGCACGAACTCGTCGTCAACAAGACGCATCCCCTGGCCATGCGCAACCGCATTGCCCTGAACGAACTCGCCAAGATAAGGCTGATTTCGCGCCCGTATAACGAACAGGCCAGCGAGTTCGATGCCTTGTTGCGGACGGCAGGGGTCGAACAGAATACCGGCGACCATGTTTTGTCGGACCAGGACTTGCTGTCGCTGCTCGAGGCCAATCTCGGCGCGGCCCTGATGCCGGAAACGGCGCGAAGCGGCAACAATCTCCGCGGTGTTTCGGTTGATGGGCTCGATTTGCGCCGGCCGGTGTCGCTATATGCCGTGGCCGGACGCGAACGATCGGTCGCGGCAACCGGCTTGATGAAGCTCTTGCGCGCAGCTGACTGGTCGACGGCATTGCCATTTGCCGCGAAGGCTAAGAAACGGTAACGCCGGGCCTTGTTTTAAAGCCGTTCAAGCACCGCGATGATATCCGACGGCTCCATCCGCTCGCGAAAATTGATGTTGATCTCCCGCGCTTTGACTTTGCCGTCGCGGCCAACGACGAACTTTGCGGCAATCGGCAGAAAATAGCTGCGATTGCCTTGAAAGACAGCGAGGTCGAGCCCGAGCTCGCCATAAAGCTTCTTTACGTCGGTCCCGACCCAGAATACCAGGCCGAGTGAAAGCGCATAACCGAGATCGATGTCGGTCAGTATTGGAAACGGAAAATCGTTTTCGACGATTGCTCGCTTCGTGTACTGCGCCGTCTCCGGCATGATCGACACGACCTGAGCGCCGAGACGACGGATATCGGGCTCGATCTGCGCCAGCGCGCGAAGATCGAGCCGGCAATAAGGGCACCAGTGCCCGCGGTTCATGCTGAGAACGATGGGCCCCGACAGCAGCTGATGTTCAAGGGAAACCAACTGACCATGTTGGTCCGGCAATAGAAAATCCGGCATCTGATCGCCGACCGCAGGCCCCACGGCGCCGGAAACAAGCGCCTCAAGGTGGTCGACCAGTTTCTGATAGATCACCGCGATTTCAGGCCGCAAGCGTGCGCTGTGTTCGCGATAGGTCGCCAGTCTTTCCCTGAGGCTCGCATTCATGCCCGACGCGAGCGCAAATGCCTCCGCCGTAGTTTTGGGCAATTTCTCCGGGTCGCTCAAGGCAGCCTCGCGCTTGCATCTAAACGTCGATGATCAAGGCAAATAGATAGCACGCAAGCCAATAGCTGCGCGCTATCGAATGCATAGCATCTCGGTATTAGCCGGCAATCACGGCGGCTCTTAGGGTCCGCGCGTCATCACCGATGACGCCGCGACATTCGATCGCGCCAAACAGTGCTTCCAAGGAGACGCCCCAATGACCCGCTTCACGAAAATTCTTGCCGCTTCCGCTCTCGCCTTTGCCGTCGTTTCGCCCGCGTTGGCGGAAGAGCAGGCCTTGCTCAAAGAGCGCAATGTCTATCTGTTCATGAACGGAAAGATGGTCAGCACCACCGCAAACGAAGCCACCCATGCCATGGCGATGAAGGAATTCACGCCGGTCAAGGACGGCACAATGATCTACGTCAGCGGCGGCAAGTACTATATCGGCGCCGACAAGAAAATGCCGAACGGCAAGATGTTGCACGCGGAAATCTTCGGCAAGGATCTGGGCGCCGGTTCCCAGCATTAATCGATCAAGTCCTCCCCACAACTTGTGAGGCTGCCTCGGGCAGCCTCATTTTTTTGGGCACGCGAATGTCGGCCGCGGGGCTTGCGGCGCCGGGTCTCTCTGTGATGCTCTTGCAGCAACGCCGCTGTAGCCAGGGATATTGCGATGGATCGAAAGAAGGCCTCGGACTTCCCCCAGGAACTCTTGAACCTGTTTGACCGGTACGTGCATGGCGGCATTGATCGCCGCCAGTTTCTCGACGGTGCGCAAAAATTTGCCGTCGGCGGGATAACGGCGGGCGCGCTGTTCGAGATGCTCCGGCCGAATTATGCGTGGGCGACACAAGTCCAGGAAAACGACAGCCGGATCCAGGCTGAATCTGCGACCGTGCCGTCGCCGCAAGGCAACGGCAGCATCAGCGGCTACCTGGTCCGCCCGGCGGGCGCTGCGGGAAAACTGCCCGCGGTGCTGGTTGTGCACGAGAACCGTGGCCTCAACCCGTACATAAAAGACGTGGCGCGGCGGCTGGCGGTGGCGAAGTTTATTGCGTTTGCCCCCGACGGGCTGACGTCGGCCGGCGGCTATCCCGGAGATGACGAAAAAGGTCTGGAGCTGTTCAGAAAGATCGATGCCGCCAAAATGCGGGAAGATTTCGTCGCCGCTGCAACGTGGCTGAAATCGCGTCCGGATTGCAGTGGCAAGCTCGGCGCCGTCGGCTTTTGTTTCGGTGGCGGCGTTGCCAACATACTGGCCGTGCGGATGGGCTCCGACCTTGCCGCTGCTGTTCCATTCTATGGAAGCCAGCCAAGCGCTGCCGATGCGGCCAAGATCAAAGCACCCGTCCTTGCGCAGTACGGCGAACTGGACACACGCATTACGTCAGGATGGCCAGACTACGATGCCGCACTGACGGCCGCGCACGTCACGCATGAGGGACATATCTATAAAGGAGCCAATCACGGCTTCCACAACGATACGACTCCCCGCTACGACGAAGCCGCGGCCAAACTCGCCTGGCAGCGCACGCTGGACTGGTTCGACAAATACCTGCGATCGCCGGCGTGATGATGGCCGGCACAGTCAAAGTCATTGTTTTTCCGGGCGGGTTCAATTTGCCGCTGTGGACCGGCATCGAACGCCAGTTTTTTAAATCGTATGGCCTCGACGTCGAGCCGCACTACACCGTCAATTCCGTTGAGCAACTCACCGGAATGATCACCGGACGCTGGGAGATTGCGCTCACCGGCTTTGACAACATCGTGGCCTATCAAGAGGGGCAGGGCGAAGCAAAAATCGATGTGACGCCGGATCTTTTCGCATTCATGGGGGGTGACACCGCATTCTTGCGGCTGGTGGTCCAGCCCGACATTGCGTCCTACGCCGACCTCAAGGGTAAGACACTGTCGGTTGATGCGCTGACCACCGGTTTTGCCTTCGTCCTGCGGAAGATGCTCGCGCAAAACGGTTTGAGCGAGAGTGACGTTTCGTTCGAACGGGCCGGAGGCGCCTTGCAGCGCTTCGAAGCGCTCAAGGCTGGAAAACATGCGGGCACGCTTCTGGTCACGCCATTCGATCTGATCGGGAAGCAATCAGGTCTTCACGTCCTGCAGAGTGCATCGGAAGTATTGCCGCACTATCAGGGCATATCAGGCGCGGCGCGGCGAAGCTGGGCAAAGGACAATGCAGGCACGTTGACCGCATTTATCCGCGGCTATCTCGATGCGCTGGATTGGCTCTATGCGAGCGGCAGCAAACAGGCCGCGTGCGAGCTGCTTGCGGCCAAGGTGCCGGGAATGTCTCCGCAATTGGCCGCGTCAACTTACGACGTTCTGCTGGATCCCACGGCCGGGTTCGACCGCAAGGCGGCTTTGGATATCAAAGGGATTGAAACCGTATTGGCATTGCGCAGCGAGTACGGCCGCCCGGTAAAAAGTCTGAGCGACCCTCGGAAATACGACGACCCCAGTTATTACCAGGCCGCGCGGGCCAGCCGCTAAAATCCTTCAATGCAAACTTGCCGGCTCCAGGACGACTGGAGCCGGCAAGCCGTATTTTATTTTCTCGCGGATTCGAACGGATAAATCATGTTTCCGGTCTTGTGTTCAGGGGGCCAGACGACGACCCACTTCTTGAGATCGGTGACCTGACCCAGATCATTGCCGGTGACGTTCTGCCATTGCGTCACAACCATGCGCGGCTTGGCCCATTCGCCATCCTTGCCGAACCTGATCTGGCCGGCCACGGTTTCAAACGCGTGGGTGCGGATGTACTCAGCGATCTTGGCATGGTTGAAGCTTTTGGTGCCTTCGACCGCAGCAGCCAGGACCTGGCCCGCCGCATAGCCGTACGGAGCGAAATTATATCCGAACGGATCGACGCCTTGCCCCTTCGCCCGCTCGCGATATTTGTCCAACAGCGCCCGTACGCCCGGGAAATTAAATGTCGGAATTGGCACAAAGACCTCGGCATTGTTCAGGTAGCCGTTCATGAGCGGCCCCATCTGAATCTTGAGTGGCGTAGCCAGAAGACCAATCATCGTGCCACCCATCATCTTGGGCGTCAGACCGGCCTCGCTTGCAGCGCGCACGAAACCAACAGAGTCAGGCGGGTAGGCGCCCACGAACACGATGTCCGGGTTCGTCGCCTTGATGGCGCGGACGACCGGCGTCATATCGGTGCTCGCAGGCGGATAGCGCTGATCGTAAACGATCGTCAGGCCAGCAGCCTTGGCATTGTCGCGTGCGCCTTCTGTTGCATTTTTTCCAAACTCGGCATCGGCGCCGACGATAGCAATTGTCTTTGGTTTGGGGTTTTGCGCGGCCGCCAGTTCAAAGAATCCCCGCGAGAACTCGCGTTTCGGATCGGGTCCCAGCGGGATCATGGAGAAGTAGTTTTTGTAATGCACTTCGCTATTTGCAGCGGTGCCGAGAATGCCGATCGTGGTCAGGTTCCGTGGCGCGAGAATTGGCAGTGCCGCGCTGATCTGGTTGGTGCCATAGGGCCCGAGGATCAGGTCGACTTTATCGACGTCGAGCAGCTTCGTATAAATATTATTTTCGTTCGAGGGGTTGGTCTGATCGTCGTAGTAGACCAATTCGACCGGCCGGCCCTGCAACCCGCCTTTCGCATTGACGTCATCGCGCCAGATTTCGAGCGCGATCAGCAACTGTTTGCCATTCGGGGCATTTGCGCCGGTCAATCCCATGCTGAAGCCGACCTTGACCGGATCGGCCGCCACGGCCTCGCGTAAAAACGCCAGCGGTGCTGAAGCTAAAAGAATCCAAGCCAGCGTCCAGATTGTCACACGCAAACGAAGTGTCGCGCGCATGTTTTGCCTCCCACGTTTCCTTGCCCCGTCTTGTTTTTGGCGCGTGCCGTAGGGCGGCAAACTCGCGCTCCGCAGTGTCTATCCAGGGCGCCGTGCGCCATTGAGAAACAGTTTCGCCGCGGCCTTGATGGTGCGTGCGATCCCTTCCGGGGAAGTCGCTTCATGCGACGATGTCAGCAGCGCCAGCTGGTGCTTGCCGGTCAGCATGTCGAGAAAAAGTTCAGCCAGTATTGTGGGGTCGCCGGGGCCAAGCTTCCCGGCTTTTTGCTGACGTTCAATCCAGCCGGCGACCAGGCTGTAAGCCGATATCGGGCCAAGCTGGTAAAAGAGCCTGGCGACCGACGGAAAGCTGCGGCCCATCGAGACCATCAACCGATGCTGCTCGAGGATCCGGCGATGCAAAATCATGTTGAGAAAATGCGTGCCGATCGCCGTCAGCTGCTTTTCGAGGCTGGCATTCTTGTCGACCGCCGCGAACATATCCCGTTGGACGCTGGCGCAATATTCGGTGATCACGATCTCGAAGAGGCCGGCTTTTCCTCCGAAACGCTCGTAAAGGGTGCGCTTGGATCCGCCGATGCGTTCGACGATATCGTCAATGGTGACCTGCTCGTAGCCGCGCTCAAGAAACAATGGTGCAACGAGCGCGACGATCTCGCGCTGGCGTTCTTCGGTTAGCCGGCCGCCACGACGCGGCTGCGATCTTTTTGCGACCTTGCGTATGGTGCGCCGCGGGACACCTTTGTTTCCGCCGATGAGTATGTCCGACATTCAGGGTCCGCTTGACGACGTGAAGGGCAAAGCACCTGGCGCGCGGTCATCCATCGTTGTTGCGCCGCTCAAATCTTGGTCTTGCAAATGAGCATGTATACGGTAACGTACATTACACAAAACGTCCGCGCAAAAAAGACGGTGTGGGAGGAAAAATTGAATTCGTCAGCAACGGCTGACGCGCCGCGCCCGGCGCGCGACCGTTCTCTTCTCAACATTCATTTGAGATGCCGGCGTTTCACTGGCGGCGCATCGCGTGATCGCGTCGCGCTCCGGAAGGCCTCCAATGGCTGAGAGCGGCTATCGGCTGATCAGCTTTCGATCGGCGTCCGGCGATCCGCAAGCCGGGGTCAAGGTTGGCGAGCGTGTCTATCCCGCTGCATCGCCGCTTCGCGGGCTGAAGGATGCAGGCTCCGTTCTCGGCCTGCTGCGGGAATGGGACACGGCACACCCGCTGCTCGAGGCCGCCATAAAGACGGTGGACCCGAAGGGCGGCGCCGCATTCTCCGACATATCATTGCTGGCGCCCATTTTATATCCGGGCGCGCTGTACTGCGCCGGCGCGAACTACTGGGACCATCTCGAGGAGATGGCGGAGATCGCAAAGCGCGTGACCGGCAAGGCGCCGGCGATGACCAAGGCCAAGGATCCGTACTTCTTCATGAAAAACACTGCTGGCGCGATTATCGGCACCGGCACGCCGGCAAGGCTGCCGTCGTTCTCACGCCAGGTGGACTGGGAGGCGGAGCTGGGCGTCGTCATCGCCCGACCCACCCGCAACATCTCCGAAGAACGGGCGCTGGATGCAATTGCCGGCTACCTGATCGTCAACGATCTCTCTGCCCGTGACCTGATGAAGCGCGAAGGATCTCCCTTCGGCATGGACTGGGTCGGCCAGAAATGCTTCGAGGACGCCGCGCCGATGGGGCCGTGGTTCACGCCCGCCGCCTATATCCCCGATCCAAATGACATGGCCATCAAGCTCTGGGTCAATGGCGTTCTCAAGCAAAACTCCAATACGGCGCGGCTGGTGCACAATATCGCAGAGCAGATCGCTTACCTGTCGCGCCATTTCACGTTGCAGCCCGGCGACGTGATCGCGACGGGAACGCCCGCCGGCGTCGGCATGCCACGTGGCGAATTTCTCAAGGTCGGCGACGAAGTCAAAATCGAGATCGACGGCTGCGGCACTTTGGTCAACCGCATGATCCAGGATGATTCCTGAGGAAGCCGGCGCGGCAACGCGAGAGGATGCGATGGAAACGATCGGATTTATAGGCGTCGGCAAGATTGGCTTTCCGATCTGCCGGCACCTCATCAAGGCCGGGCACCGTGTGCTCGGCTATCGGCGCGGTTCCCTGGCGGAATTCGAGAAAGCCGGAGGCATTGCTGCGAAATCGTCTGCCGATGCAACGGAGAACGCCGACATCGTCTTCACGTGTCTGCCTTCAGACGAAGCGCTCGATGAGGTTGTGAACGGGCCGCACGGGATTGCCAGTGCGGCGAAGCCGGGCCAGATCGTGGTCGAGTTCGGCTCGCATGCTTTAGCGGTCAAGAAAAACTACATTGCGCCTTTGGCCAAGAAGGGCGCCATATTTCTCGATGGCGAGGTCGGCGGCACGCCCGGCATGGTCGAGGCCCGCAAAGGGGTCATTTATCTCAGCGGCGACGCGCAAGCCTGTGAGCGCCTGGCGCCGGTCGTAAAGACGTTCGCCGAGATCTCGATTTTTCTCGGCCCGTTCGGTTCCTCGACCACCGTCAAGGTCATCAACAATATCATGGTCGGCTTGCACATCGCCGGCACCGCGCAGGCGATGGCGATCGGGCTGCGCGCCGGCGTCGACGTCGACCTGATGATCAAGGCGATCGCCAACGGCAGCGGCGGCTCGACGCAATTCGGAATTCGTGCGCCCTGGATGGTGCAGCGCAAGTTCATGCCGCAGCAGGGCTCGGCCCAGGGGCTTGCACACTATCTCGAACGCGGCAAGGAATTGGCCGACGAGGTGGGCGTGGACGCGCCATTGGTCGACTGTCTGATCGACATTTTCCACCGCGCGCTGCCGCAGATCGGCGAGCGCGATGTCGCCTCCATCATCGAGATTTTCGAACCCGACGCAAAAGCCAAGAGCTCCGGCATTAACACGAGGTGATGCAATGATTGGTGTGCGCAAAATCGCTCATGCGACCTATGAGGTCCCCGATCTCGACCGGCAACTTGAGTACTACACGGATATCCTTGGCCTCACGCTGTCGGCCAAGGAGAAGGATGCCGCCTACCTTTCAAGCACCATCGACCATCACTCGGTCGTCCTGAAAAAGGGGGCTCAGGCCAAATGTATCCGGATCGGATTTCAGATCGGGCCGGATGACGACCTCAACGCTTTTGAAAAGCAGACCGCGGCGTTGAATATCAAGACCGCGCGCAAGAAGGATCCAGAGCCGACGATCGCGGACATGGTGACTTTCGAAGATCCGAAGGGCACCGTCATGGAAGTGTTCAAACGGGCCGATTTCCAGCACCAGAAATTCCAGAGCAAGGGCGTTGTCCCGCACAAGCTCGGGCACGTCGCGTTCCACTGCGAGGACGCGAAGGCCGTGACCAAATTCTATTGTGATGTGCTGGGTTTCCGCGTGTCCGACTGGATGGGCGATTTCTTCTCGTTCCTGCGATGCGGTGTTGACCATCACACCATCAATTTGATCAGCACGGGCTCGAACCGTCATTTCCATACCGCATTCGAGCTGCGCGACTGGGGGCACCTGCAGACCGCCTGCGATTACCTGAGCATCAATGGCTACAAGATGCTTTGGGGTCCGGGACGCCACGGCATCGGCCACAACCTGTTCGCCTATCATCAAAGTCCGGCCGGCCTCATCACCGAGCTGTTTGCCGAGCTGGACCAGATGAAGGACGAGGCCCTGGGTTATTTCGAACCCAGGCCATGGCACCGCGACAATCCCCAGCGTCCGAAAGTCTGGGCGAAGGATCCCTCCGCCGCGAACCTGTGGGGTCCGATGCCGCCGGAAGAAATGATGAAGTTGTAGGCATCGTTGACGATTGTTGCTGGCCTTCCGGGCTGGCGATGATGGGAGCCTTGGCGTGGTCGATACAATTCAATCCGCGCGCGTAAAGGGTTTCAGGAAGCCCGGCGTGGACGAGTTGCTGGAGCGCGCCCGTGCGATCGGTACGTTGGCGCGCGAACACGCGCTCGAAACCGAGCAAAGCCGGCAGGTGTCCGCTGACCTGATTGCCAAAATACGTGACGCGGGGCTGTTCCGTGTCATGCAGCCGGCGCGGTTTGACGGCTTCGAGTACGGGTATGACGCGTTCGTCGAGCTCGTTGCGGCTGTTGCGAGTGGCGACGGCTCGACCGGTTGGGTCTACAGCCTCGGCGCCGTGCATCCCTGGCTGATTGCCTGTTATCCGGAAGAGGCGCAGCAAGAGTTCTGGAGCCAGGATCGCGACGCAATCGCTGCCGTGTCGTACGCGCCGACCGGCAAAGCCGTTCCGGAAAAAGGTGGCTACCGGCTCAGCGGCCGTTTCAGCTTTGCCAGCGGTTGTGACAATGCAACCTGGGGAATCCTTGGCGGGATGCTGCCGCTCGAAGGCGGCCCGCGACCGGGGTTCTTCCTCGTTCCGCGATCGCAATTCACGATCCACGACGACTGGTTCACGATGGGATTGGCCGGCACCGGCAGCAAGACCATCGTCGTCGAAGATCAGTTCGTTCCGGTCTATCGCACGGTCACCTTCGCGGAGATGTTGACCGGAAACGGGCCAGGCACCAAAACCAATAGCAATCCGCTCTATCGCCAGCCCATGTTGGCCGTCGTGCCGCACTGTCTTGTTGCCCCGGCATTGGGCATGGCCCGCGGCGCGCTCGAGGCGTTCAAGGAGCAGGCGAGCGGCCGTACAACGCGTGGCGCGGTCGCCGGTGGAAACAACAAGATGAGTGAGTTCGCCACCATCCAGATGCGTGTCGCCGAAGCGACCGCGTCAATTGATGCAGCGCA
This sequence comes from uncultured Alphaproteobacteria bacterium, assembly GCA_963810125.1. Classification (GTDB taxonomy): domain Bacteria; phylum Pseudomonadota; class Alphaproteobacteria; order Rhizobiales; family Xanthobacteraceae; genus Pseudolabrys. The sequence goes on along the minus strand of CAWEMK010000002.1, from coordinate 254,144 downwards.
GCTCATGATCCATCGCGACATCAGCGACACGCTCGCGACGGTCACTGCGGGCAAGCCGGCGGGTGTCGAGCTGCGGATGCGCAATCGCCTCACGCACTCGTTTGCCACCAAGCTTCTGGTTCAGGCGGTTGATGCGGTCTTTGTCGCCGCCGGCGGCGCCGCGCTCGGCCTGCAGCACCCGGTGCAGCGTTTCTGGCGCGACATCCACGCCGCAAGCGCACATATTAGCCTGAATTGGGATTCGGTTTCGGCCATGTACGGACAGCATGTGTTCGGGCTTGAGCCCAGGGGCCAATATTGATGGGTCAATATTGATGTGAAATCACTGCAAGCCCATACGGAAAAAGCCGCCGTTACCGGCGGCTTCAACCCGTTCCAGCCACGTGGTGCCTGTTACTTGAGCTGGTTCGAAATGTAAGTGAACTTGGCATTGAGGCTGGAGCCGATTGCATTGACGGCGGCGATGATCACAACCGAAATACCAGCGGCAATCAGGCCGTATTCAATCGCAGTCGCGCCCGACTCGTCCTTGAGAAATGCAGAAACTTTTGACATCGAATGTCGCACTCCTAGTTGGTGATTTACTTGGCGACACCCTATCGTCGCGTGATTAAAGAAGCGTGCGAACGACCTCGTGGATTCATCGATCGGTTGCCGGGCATTCTACGTAGGCGCCTTTCGACACGCCGGGAACAGTGTCCGCTTTTGGGTCAACTCCGGACTATCTTACCGCACGGAGTGATCCTGCGCAGCGACTGTGGCTATGGAGGCTGCTGGGAGAGCAGGCGGCGAAGTGCGGCCCGCACCGGAAGAAGAGCTGGTCGCTGGCTTGAAAATGGATGATCCGGGCTCGAAAGGCGCATCCTGAATTCGAATGTGAAGAGTCTGTCTAGAGTTGCTCATGTACACTCGCGGGTGATCAGCGAGGTGGAAGGCATGAATCGATCACCGACAATCTCTGACCCCGATTGCCCTAAATGCCAGAAGGTCATGGATTGGCACAGCGCTCTGGAATCGGGGGCGCAACGGATGAATGTATTTCATTGCAAGACATGCGGTACGTTTGTCACCGCGCCTGCGTCGGGAGAGGCATCCGAAACGCTCAGGTGCTAGAGCGCAGTGGGCGAGGGGTCGTGAACAGGCGCGCGAACCAAAACGAAAAACCCCCGCCTTCGCAGGCGGGGGTTGAAGTTGGACGAGAACCCGACATCGAGTTCTCACCTGATTCTTTCTAACGTGGCTCTCAGGCGATCAATCGCAAACGCGAACGCGCCGGACGTGGATGCGGCCGTATGCATCTTCGAACTGTTGCCGCTCGGTGTGGCATCCACCGTAAACCGGTTGATAGCCCGAACTCATAGTAACCCGGGCCGCCGTAATAGCCGCGGTTGGCCTGCGAGCCGATGATCGCGCCCACAGCCAGACCGCCGACGACGCCAGCGGCAACTGCGCCGCCATTGCCGCCCGCGTATGCAGGCTGTGACGACACCGTGACTGCCAACGTCAAGGCAGCAACGGCCGCAAGAGTCATGGATTTCATCATGGTCTATCCCTTCAATGTTGCGTGTTAGTCGATGATCTGAACGATGCGCCGCGTGCGGGGATCAACCAGCACGGCATGGTCGTTCACATAGGTGTAGCGATAGCCAGTCACGTGATAGTCCGCCGGAACGTCGTAATATGTGACGCCGCTTTCCGGCAGCGTCGCGCCGACGACGAATTCGTCGCTGTAGCGATATGACGGCACGCGTTCGTGAACGACATATTCGCGGAAGCGTCGGACGATCATCTACGCCAAGGATGCCGCCGACAGTGCCGGCGACCGCGCCGACCGCTCCGCCGACGACGGCGCCGACCGGGCCCGCGTCGTGCTCACCTTGCGCCGCGCCGCGTTCCATTCCGCGCACGGTGCCTTGCGCCTGTGCCGTCATTGGCAGCGCGAGGAAGGCGAGAAGCAGGGTCGGTACCAAAAGCCTGGATTGCATGTGTCGCTCCAAAGGTTGGGATTTCCAACCATCTGGGGCTGGACACAACATCAAGCTCCCGCGCCACTGATTGGTTCCCTCTGCGCGAACTATCTTTTGCACGCAAAGGCCAGTTGAGCCTGCGCCGCCGCGCTCGTGTGTCTTATTGACACAAGTTGTCGCACGCACACCGACGCCGCGTTCACGAATAAACCGCGGCTACTTTGATTTGCCCTTCGTTGCGCAGGACCTGGAGCGATACGTCAGCGCCATGCCGGCGCAGCCTTACGTCTACGGTTGATCGGCCCAGACGCAAATTGCGCAACGTCACCTCGTCGAGGAATGACGGCAGCTGTGGCTTGTGCAACAGGATTTCATGGCGGTCCGGATTGAATTCGAGACCGAGCGAAGCCTGAAGCAGCAGGAGCGGTGTGCCCGCGGCCCATGCCTGCGGTGAACAAGCGACCGGATAGAGCGTTGGCCCGCGTTCACGTCCACGCTGGAAGCCGCAATAGAGTTCAGGCAGGCGCCGCAGGTCCATATAACTTGCTGCTTCGAACAGGCCCTTGAACACGCGATCCACCGCGCTCTTGTGTCCGTAGCGCGCGAAGCCGGCCGCGATGAGTGAATTATCGTGCGGCCAGACCGAGCCATTATGATATGACATCGGATTGTAACGGCGCTCCTCGCGAGCCACCGTGCGGATTCCCCACCCCGAGAAAAACGACGGCCGCATCAGGTCGCGCGCCACCGCCTCCGCGTGCTCCGGCGCGGCGATCCCGCTGAACAGCACCTGTCCGGCGTTCGACGTTCGCACGCGGCATTGCCGCTTCTGTCCATCAAGTGCGAGCGCATAGGTGCCGATATCCTCGCACCAGAATGCCGCCTCAAATTGCCCGGCAAGTTTCCTGGCCTGCGCCTCAAGAGCGTCACCGCGTGCGTGCTTGCCGAGCCGGTGTGCGCCGCGCGCAGCCAGAAGCTTGGCCGCATAGACGTAGCCTTGCACCTCGCAGAGCGCGATCGGGCCCTGTGCGAGTGTGCCATCGGCATGGAAGATCGCGTCGTGCGAGTCCTTCCAGCCTTGATTGATAAGACCCTTTTCGTCGGCGCGACGATATTCGACGAAGCCGTCGCGGTCGGGGTCGCCCAGTCCATCGATCCAGCCCAGCGCCGCCTCGATATTGGGCCATAACTCGCGCAACGTTTCCGTGTCGCCGGTATGCTCGGCGTAGAGTCCAGCCAGCATCACGAACAGCGGTGTTGCATCGACACTGCCGTAATAGAGGCCGAAGGGAATCTCGCCCAGCGCCGCCATTTCGCCGCCACGCATCTCATGCGGGACTTTTCCGGGTTCGGCGTCGACAAGCGGGTCGAATGTGGTGGCCTGAAAGGCGGCGAGCCGCCGCAGGACCCCCTTGGCGATCCGGGAATCGCACCACAACATTTGCAGTGCCGTGATGATGCCGTCGCGGCCGAACGTGGTCGAGTACCAGGGAATGCCGGCATAAGGGTAGGGACCTTGCGGCGTGTCGGTCGTCAGCATCGCAAGGTCGGCCATCGAGCGGCATATCATCTCGTTGAAGATATGATTTGAGCTGGTGATGGTGGCCATGCCGCGGCTCGCGGCCTGGCGCTGCTGAAACGCCGCACGCAGCCCCTTGCGAAATGGAACAGCGATGCGCTCTGCGGCGTCAGGCTCGCAACTGACGGTGACAAATATCGAGCGGGACTCGTTGGGCTGCAGAACAAAGGCGTAGCCCGCGAGGCGCTCGGACAAATGGGCTGGTGCCGGATCGAACAGAATCGCCGTGCGCCGCCGTTTGCCGTCGAGGCCCTCGTAGTTCAGCGCAACCCTGGCTTTGCCGACGTCCGCACTCGCGATACCGCGGCGCTTGCGGTGCAGTCCGCGCACCTCGAATAAATCGGCGAAATCGCTGGCGAAGGCGAAAGAAAGCTCGACGTCGAAAGGATGGTCACCGTGGTTCTGTAAACGCAGGCGCTGGTAGACAGTGCCGTTCAGCAGAAAAATCGTGCGGACGACGTGCAGCATGTCCTTCGGCTGCACCAGCTTCTGATTGAGATAGAGGTCGGGGTTCGTCAGGTCGACAGTGAGGAAGGAATTGTCGTCGCGCACGGCAGAACCAAGCAGCAAAGGCTGCTTGCCGCTCAGCAGCATTTCCAGGTGGGAGAGATAGCGGGTGTCGCAGAAGAAAATGCCGTCGGGCCCGCCTGGCGCCGCTCCGATATCCGCATGGCTGTCGAACACGGCGAAGCAATCGCCCTGCTTGAGCGTGCGGCGGGGCCGCGTGGAGGATCCGGTCCCCGGAATGTAGAAAGGTATTTCGGGAACGTCCTCGATCGGCCTTGCGATCGAGCTGTGGCTAAGCAACGAGCGGCCTCAAAATCTTCAGATCCTTGCCGGTCGGCGCAATCCCGACTTCTAGCGGCTCACGCACGGGGGACGGCGCCAGCAACGCCCGGTAAATACCAACATAGTCTTTTGCCATTCGTGTGGCGGAAAAACGTTGCTCGAAACGCTGACGCACTTTTTTTCGATCGAGCGCAATAACGCCCGGCAGGGCGGCGATCGCCTCTTCCATGGTGTCGACGATGGCGCCGGTGATGCCATCCTCCACGATCTCGGGCACCGAGCCGCAGCGAAAGGCCAGCACCGGCGTACCGCAGGCCATCGCCTCGATCATGGAGAGCCCGAACGGCTCGGGCCAGTCGATTGGAAACAACAGCGCCCGTGCGTTGCCCAGGAATTCTGATTTCTGGTGGTCGTTGATCTCGCCGATAAATTCAACGCCGCCGCCAGCGAGCAGCGGTTCGATCTCGTTCTTGAAATAGACCGCATCGGCGCGGTCAACCTTGGCGGCGATCTTGAGCGGAATCCCCGCGGCTCGCGCAATGGCAATGGCGCGGTCGGGACGTTTCTCGGGCGAGATGCGGCCGAGAAAGGCGAGGTAGCCGCCGCGCCCTTGCGGTGTGGCGCGGTGCAGGTGCGCCGGGATGCCGTGGTGCACGGTTCCCGCGAAGTTTGCTTTTGGTATCGGTCGCCGCTGGGCATTCGAGATCGACACCAACGGCATGTCGCTGAAGCCCAGATAGAGCGGAAGCAGATCGGTCAGATCCTGACGGCCGTGCAGCGTGGTGACGGTGCGGCCCGAGATCGGGCGGAACAGCGGAAAATGGAATTGATCGATATGGAAATGCAGGATGTCGAAGTCGTCGGCCTGTTGGCGGACGCGATCGAGCATCAACATATAATAGGGAATTGTATCACGGACGCTGGCGTCGAGCCGGAGCGCCTGGGGCACGCAGGGAATGAGGTTGGCGGCGGTGATCGAATCGCCGCTCGCGAACAAGGTTACGTCGTGACCAAGACCCACCAGCTCTTCGGTTAGATAGGAGACGATCCGCTCGGTGCCGCCGTAGAGCCGGGGAGGGACGCTTTCCATCAAGGGTGCTATCTGCGCGATTTTCAATTTAGTCCCTTCCAGAGTGACTGATGGTAAAGATCGTCGCGCGCCCTAAGTTCCCGGGATTTTGATCCGGACGACGCTTCGTGCATGGGAAATATGTCCGGCTCGCCATCGCTCATCTGCGCGCGATGCTGGTGCGTTTCGCCTTGCGGAATGATGTGCCGTTCGGAGGCTTTGGGCGCGCCTCCCTCGTTATCCCATCGCGCGATCGCGCGAGCCTGGAAGCTCAATTCGCTGCTGGCCATTGTTCTCGTGAATTTTCTCACGAGATTGGCTGGATTGAACAAATTGAACATACAGAGCCTGCTTTTCGAGGGCCCTGGGTGACGCAAATCAGGGAAAACATATGTGGCTATTGCGAAGGGAAATAGCGAGGGCGGGGCACGATTAATCGTGATGCGAACACGCTTTATCGTGATGGCAACTTGCTCGACTATTCGCGAACAAAGGCGCACTATGTCTGGTATCGGACGCTCAATGAAAGCGTCGATGGCGATTACGCCACTTTTTAGGAAAATTAGCGCTGCCTGGCCCTCAGCTCGAAAGCGGGGCAGAAGGTTCACATGTTTACTTTGTTGCCCTCGAAGTCCACGCCATTCGTCGATGTCCAGGCCGGACTTACGCTCGCGCAGGCCATCGTCGATACCGTGCGCGATCCACTCGTAGTTCTCGATCAGGATCTGCGCGTCATTGCCGCCGGCCGCTCCTTCCTTCAGACTTTTGGGCTCGTGAGTGGCGATGTTCAGGGGTGTCTGATTTACGAGATTGACGGCGGTCAATGGAATATCCCGGAGCTTCGCGATCTTCTCGAGACGATCACCAGGAACAGGTCGGCTGTTGAGGGCTATGAAGTCGACCGGGAGTTTCCGGTGATCGGGCGGCGCACTATGCTGCTGAATGCGCGCGAGGTCTTCTACGAGAACGGACCCCACTCCACAGTACTTTTAGCATTCGAGGACGTTACCGACCGGCGCGCCATTGAGCGGCAGGTGGCGGAGCTCCTGCGGGAAAAGGACATGTTGCTGGAGGAAATGCAGCACCGCGTCGCCAATAGCCTGCAGATCATCGCCAGTATTCTCCTGATCAAGGCGCGCACGGTCCAATCGGAAGAGGCGCGATTGCAACTGGAGGACGCGCATCAGCGCGTTCTGTCAGTGAGTGCCGTTCAACAGCATCTGCATATCGCCAGCCGGAACGAACCGATTGAAATCGCCAGTTATCTGTCGAAGCTTTGCGAGACACTGGCACAATCGATGATCGGCGACAGCCGGCCGATCTCGCTGAAGGTCGAGGCCGATGCCGGCACCGCCATAGCGCGCGAGGCCGTCAGCCTGGGGCTGATTGTGACCGAGCTGGTCATGAACGCATTGAAGCACGCATTTCCCAATCCGAAGCCGGATGCGGCGATCGTGGTTTCCTACAAAGTCGCTGAAAAGGACTGGAAGCTGACGATTTCCGACAACGGTATCGGCAAGCCGGATGTGAAGGCGAGCCAAGGTAAGGCCGGTCTCGGCACCAGCCTGATCCAGGCCTTGGCGAGACAGCTTGATGCGACTGTCGACGTTAAAAGCGATCTCCACGGAACTGCCGTGTCCATGACGCACGCGACATTTAAGGCCATTCCACCGCAGGCGATGACGAAGTCTTTCGTTCCAGCTGGAGCGATTTCGGAACCGATCCAATTGTGACATGCGTCATCGTTGCTTCGATCACGAATTGTATCCGCATGAGCAAATCGCATTGCGCTAAGGCCCTGCGGTAACCATGTTTGATTCACACGATCGCATCGGCGTTTGAAAAGTTCCTCGCCGTATATGCGTTCCATGATGATCCGACCAGCGCCCAGGGTGTCGCTTCCGGAACTCCAGAACGGAACACGCCCTAAGGATGAATGCCATGACTGAGACCCACACTAAAAACACATCGTCAAAGCCCACCGGCGTTCCCGGTCAGAATGCCGCGCAGGCATTTCGTGCGACGGCTGAAAACGGGGCCGCGCAAGCCAAGCAAGGTTTCGAGAAGATGCAGGCCGCCACGGCAGACGCCACGGCCCTGATGAAGAGCAGTTTTTCGACCGCCGTCCAGGGTGCGCAGGACTACCAGGCCAAAGTCATGGAATTTGCCAACAGCAATACCGAAGCGGCCTTTGAATTTGCCCAGAAAATGTCGGGCGTGAAATCGCCGTCTGAATTTTTCGAATTGTCGACCAATCATTCACGCGAGCAATTCGAAACTCTGACCGAACAAGCCAAGGAACTCGCAACGCTGGCGCAGAAGGTCACGATGGCGACCGTGGAGCCCATCAAGACCGGCGCCACCAAGGCATTCAGCCAGCTCTCATGAGCTGATCGGATCTAATCTAAGTGTCTCTGGAAGCCCGGGCATTTCTCGGGCTTCTTTTTTATTGGTGATGGCAGTCGCGAAGGAAGAGGTGGACTGGCTTACGCGCGTGCGCGCCGTCCCGGCTAGCGAAGGGCGATGATGCGTACTTGCTGCTCTTCGCTGGCAGGCTTTCTGAAGTCGAACTGGCAGCGCTGCTCAAAATCAGGCCATCCGTGTTTCGAGCATGCCGCGCCCTTCACCGCGAGCGGCAGGCGATCTCCCTTGCTGGTGGCCTGGGGAAATACGCGCATATCCGCGGGAGCGTTTGCTTGCGGCGCAAGGGTCGTGAGGAAAACCACAACGCCCGCAATTGCGGCCGCGACCGCGATCTTGATGATTGGCCTGAAACCGTTGTTCATCTGAAGGTCCCGTATGCGCATGGACCGGTAACGTGTGGATAGGTTGAAGGTTCAAATAGTCGACAAGTAAAACGAAATACCAACGGCCTTAATTACAGTCGGAGTGTAAGTATTTATCGGCTTAAATATTTGTTCCAGCTCGGGAACAATTATCGAATACGGGCGTTGACTACTTAGATTCAACGACATGCCTCATCAATCGCCGTGCTGTCCGAGCGACATCCGTAATTTTTCGTGACGGCAATTGAGGTCAACCAAGGGGCTTTTTCATGCATTCGACGCTCAAGATGGGATTGTTCGCATTGATGCTGACGGCGATGCCGGTCATGGCGCAGGCCGGAACGCTGGAAGGCGTTGCGATCGGCGCGGGCACCGGCGCTGTCATTGCCGGTCCTCCTGGCGCAGTTGTCGGAGGCGTTATCGGCGGTGTCGTAGGCGGTCCCGATGTCGTTCGGCACTCGCACCACCGTCACTGCTGGATCAATGACAGCGGCTATCGTCGGTGCGCATGGCGCTGAGTGTATCTGCCAGAGCAACTCAACCGGCACGAAATATTTTTAGTTTGATTCTTCCAAGGGAATTAAAATCATGTCGCTCGGTCTCATCCTGATCATCATTCTTGTTATTTTCTTATTCGGTGGCTTCAGCGGCCGCTTCGGTGGCTACGGCTATGGTTACGGCCACGGCGGCGTTGGTTTGATCGGAACGATTCTCATCATCGTTGTTGTACTGATGTTGCTGGGACGGATCTGAGCCGACGAGTGATATTGATCTGCGTCAATGCGCCGGAGCAGCAATTGTCTAATCTGCATAAACGCATCAGCTGCGTCAAATCCAACAATAAAAAATACAAAGAGTTAGAAAGGCCAAAACATGAAAAATTCAATTCGTAAATATATATTCGGTGTCGGCGCTTCGTGCGTGCTTGCAGTTTCTTTTGCAGCTCCATCGAACGCTTTCCCGGTGTTGGCAAACAGCGCAACAGTTAACTCATCGATGCCGAACATGGTCACCGATGTGCGGTATTATGGTCGTGGGTATGGCGGCCGCTATTATGGCCGAGGCTACGGATACGGCGGCTATGGATATGGTGGGGCCGCGGCTGCCGGTGTCATCGGCGGGCTTGCCGCTGGCGCCATCATCGGATCGGCCGCTGCCAACAACGGCTATTACTACGGCTCAGGTGGGTACTACGGCCCGGGCCCGTATGCTTATGCACCCGCGCCAATCTATGTGCAGCCGCGCTATCGCGGCGGCTACTATGGTGGCGCTGCCCCGTGTTGGCCGTGCTACTGATTTAAGCTGGTCGCCCGGAAATATATAGACGATCGAAAATTTGGACGATCATAAGTGAGGCCGCCTCAGCAGGCGGCCTCTTTTATTTTATTCCGTACTTCGCGTATTCATCTGCGATGTCGGCCTGGATGGTCTTGGCTCTCGCTATGTCGGCGTTGCCGCCGGCGGTGTCGCCTTTCCTCAACTTGGTCACGCCACGGCCATAGAGCCAATCGGCATGGTCTGGAAGTTTCGTCATCGAGAACGCCGCATCATAGTCGGCCAGCGCCTTGTCGAATTGCCCGAGCTTCAAATAGACGAATCCGCGGTAGCCGAGAATTTGTGGAATGGTCGGGCTCAGACTGCTGGCTTTGTTGCAGTCATCAAGCGCCTCCTGCAATTGTTTGCCGACAACGAAGCGCGACCAGCAGCGTTGACCCCAAAGGCGTGATTTGCCGGCGTCCAGTTCGATTCCTGTTGTGTAATCCGCAACCGCTCGCTCGTGGTCGCCCTTGTGGCTGTAGGTGTAGCCTCGGTTATAAAATGAATCGGCGTCCTTGGGGGCGAGCCGGACAGCTTCCGAGTGATCGGCAATCGCCCGATCGAAATCGCCGTGGCGGGCGTAAGCATTGCCGCGATGCATGAAACCGGCGGCGTAAGCCGGATCGATCCGGATCGCCTCGTTATGATCCGCGATGGCTTTTTCGTAATCGCCCGCGCGCTCCCGCTGGTTGGCGCGATTGCTGTAGATGATTGCCCGATTGTGTTGATCAAATCGATCCGAGTTAAGGGCACGCGTGCAGGCATCGATTGCCGCGCTGCCGGACCCTCTGACACATTGCTCACCGTCGTCGGCCGCCGCGGCGCTGATGCAGAAAAAGGTGGCGATGCCGATGAATGCGCCACAAGCCCAAGGTCGGATATCCCTCCCGATCCGCATGAATGCCCCCGTTACCTGACTGGGATCGTTTTGCCCGGATGCGAACCCATCTCAGGAAATAATCAAGCGCATCTCAAGGGTAAATCAAGCTCCGGGCAAAGTCTTTCTGGCTGCCTTTTGACATCCAGTCGGATGAATAATTTGACCCGAATTTTGCACAGGAGATTCAATTATGTCTGACGCAAACCGCCTGCTTTTTCTCCGTATCGCACTGATCGCCGTTGGCCTGACATTCATATTCGGCATCTATACGCTGGGCATTGTGTGGCCGTCGGGCTGGACCTGGGGCCATGGGCATTCGCACTATCTCCTGATGATTATCGGTGTGTATGCGACGCTCGGCGTATTCTTGCTCATCGCGTCGCGAAACCCTTCTGCGAACAGAAGCCTCATCTGGTTCACGATCTGGTCAAGCGTGGTTCACGGCGCGATCATGGGCTATCAGTCGTTCACCGATGCCGGAGAACGCGGCCATTTGATTGCAGATGTGCCTGCGCTCCTCATCGTGGCAATCGTTCTTGCGGTATTGATGCCGCGGACCGCATCGCAGGAGAGTTAAGGTGGCAACGCTGCACATCGAACACGGGGTCACTGATTTCCCAACATGGAAGGCAGCATTCGACCGTTTCGCCGGGCAGCGAACCGAAGCAGGCGTTACGGCGCACCGCATCTACCAGCCGGTTGACGACGCCCGCTACGTGGTTCTCCAGCTCGACTTCCCGAGCGTCGCGCAGGCCCGGGCATTCCGGAAATTTCTTGAGGCGCGCGTCTGGTCGATGCCCGCCAACTCTCCCGCTCTTGCGGGAAGCCCGCAGGCGCGCGTTTTTCTGGCAGGCCCGGAATAGGAGTTGCTGTTCCACAGTAAATGCACCGCAGCTCAAATGCGGGCAGGTCAATAGTGCTTTTGAAAGGATTGCGACTAGCCGATAAGTCCTGCGGTCAATATGACCACGCCGAAGGTGAAGACGGTCATGATCACGATCGTAATCATCGAGCCGCCGTCCAAACTGTTGACGATTGGATGCACCTGGCCCTTGCGCGGCAGCAAATACCAGAAGACGGCGCCGGTCACGATGATCAAGGCCACGCCGCAAATGATGGAAAACATGTTTTCAGCCTGTCCCGCTTGCGCCCCGGAATCGCTTGTAGCCCGGTTGCGCCGGCCGCAACGTAAATTGCGCGTATAAAACTCACCGATGTGGGACATCGCCTGGTTTTGGGGTTAAGGCAGACAGCGCTTGGCCATGCGACAATATCCGCTGATGGTCCAAAGCGGATATCGGGCGGCCCACGCAGGAGGCGAGGGATGAAACTCTGGATCGGCGTGCTCGCCGCAATCCTCATCGGAACGCCAGCGCACGCGCAAAGCGACCCGACAAGCGGGACCGCGTTTTATCCAAGTTGCCTGGCGGCCGCCGATATCGTTCAGGGCAAGCGTCCGGCGACTGATTCAGAAGATGCCGCAAAGCAACTCCGGCAAGCATCGGTATGCTTTGGGGCCGTGACGGCAATTATGAAGCTCGCGCCCTTGTTCAAGCCCGAATTTGCCGTGTGTCCGCCGTCCGATATCGTGGCGGACAGCAAAGGCGCAGTTGCCCAGATGGTCCTTTCGATCACGGCTTATCTGAAAAATCATCCGGAGCAGCGGCCCAACAATTTTCACCAGACCGCGGTGAACGCTCTGGTCGCTGCCTGGCCTTGCCCCAAATAGGATCGCGGCGCGAAAAACGTGGCGAGGCTTGGGTCAATTTCCAAGCGTCTCGGACCAGAGCTTGCCTGTCTTTGGATCGAACAGGTCCCAATTATTTCCGTCGGGGCGGCGACGTACGGCGAATTGCATTCTTTTTGGCCCATCGGGGCCCATGACGTCGAATGCGACCATGCCGGTATTGCGGTCTATAAATTTGTGGTCGACGCAATCGCTCGTTTGCACGCTGTTCCCTAAAACGAGTAACTCCGAGTAAGCCGACTTACAGGCATTCCTGATGTCGCTATCGGGCAGCGTGATTTCCACCGATTTTGGTGGCTCGGCGTTGACCGTGTCCGACGCCGGCACGAGGTGATACGCGGCGATGCCAAGTGGCACCGATGCGAGCACCATGATCGGAATGACATATTTCACCGGAACGTCAGTCATGAGACCGCCAGGAACGAGCGATCTTAACGACCTATCCGTGAACGGCGAGCTAACGCGAAATAGATAGTGAAAGAGGTGCTTTCAGGCTGCCGACATCAAGAGTGAAGTCCCAAACCGGCTGATCCGGCCGCGGCTTTCCTCACTTCTTCGCTGAACATCAGCGCCGACTCTTTGGTCATCGATAAACGGATGATGTCCGCGTCCAATGTCCTGAGTTCAAGCAACAAAAGGTCCGGCCGGTCCGGAGGGACGGACGTGCGAAATCCCGATACAGCGTGGAACATGTGCTGTTCGTTCTGTTCTTCGTTGGCCATGGAACGTCCTTCAATAGCGGCTGCGAGAGCGGTTGGTCTAGCACGGGTGCCGCTTGCGATGCCACGGCAACAACTGCACCGGTGATAGATTGCCTACGACTTATCCCGCGCCCACGTCACGATGACACGAACGACTTTGTCGTTCACGTTGGGGTGCGGCATTGGCGGGCTTTCGATGTGCAATACATCATCGCCTTCAAAGCGCAGGAAGCGGACCTGTTCGCCGCCGACCCAGGCCTCGTTCCATGCGACCTCGACCTTCGTGATCACCTTGTCGCCTTCGACGCGATAGCGTCCGCTATAGGCGATCATGCTGCGCAGCGCCTTGGCGCGGTCTTCGTCGGTCTTCGGCACTGGCCGGCCGTCGGCGGTCACCAGCGCGAGCCAGCGTCCTTCCGGCGTTGCGATCTGGTAGCCGCGCGGGTGTTCACCCAGCACCGGTGTTTTCTCTTTCGTCTGCGCATCTTCGTACATGACGGAGACCAGCTTCCACGTGCCGACAATTCTGTCCTTGTCGGCGGCATGGGCTGGCAGGCAGCAGAGCAGTAAGGCAGCAAATGCGACTGCGCGCATCGGGTTCTCCTATTCCGCGGTCCAGCCGCCGTCGATGACGAGCGAGCTCCCGGTCATCAGCGCCGAAGCGTCACTGGCCAGAAACACGATGGCGCCCATCAGGTCTTCGACCTGGCCCAGCCGGCCGAGCTTGATTTTGTCGAGCACTGCTTTCTTGAACGCGGGATTTTTGAACGATGGCGCCGTCATCGGCGTTTCGATGAAAGTCGGCGCCAGCGAATTGACGCGGATGCCAATCGGCGCCAGTTCCACGGCCAGCGCCTTGGTGAAGCCTTCGACCGCGTGTTTGGCCGAGCAATAGATCGTGCGCCCGGCCCAGCCGACGTGACCCATCTGCGACGACACGTTGATGATCGAACCCGTTTTCTTGGCCGCGGTAAGTTCGCGCACCACCGCTTGCGTCACGAAATACGTCGCGCGCGTGTCGAGATCGAACAGCCAGTCGTAGACTTCGCGCTTGGTGTCGACGAACGGGCCGGGCTGGTTGCCGCCGGCGCTGTTGACCAGGATGTCGAAGACCTTGCCCTTGAGAGCCGTGTCGACCGCCGCGTCGTCAGTGACGTCGAGCGTCAGCGTGTCGGCTTTTTGGCCGCGAGCGCGGATCGCGCTGGCTGCCTCCTCGATCTCGCCGGTCGTGCGTGCCGCAAGCGTGACGTGCGCCCCGGCGTCGGCCAGCGCCGCGGCGGCCGCGAGACCGATGCCGCGCCCGCCGCCGGTCACCAGCGCGCGTTTGCCGTCGAGGCGGAACGATGGTGTCTTGGGGAGATCGACCATTTATTCCGCCGCCTGGGCGTAGGGCACATTACGGCCGCCGTAGCGGCGCACGCGGATATTGGCCTGTTCGGCGTGGCCGGTGAATCCTTCGAGAATACAGAGCCGCGAGCAGACCTCGCCGATTTTGGCGCTGGCCGCGTCGGACAACACCCGTTGATAGGTGCAGGTTTTGATGAATTTGCCGACCCACAAGCCGCCGGTGAAGCGTGCATTTTTCTTGGTCGGCAGCGTGTGGTTGGTGCCGATGACCTTGTCGCCATAGGCGACATTGGTGCGCGAGCCGAGGAATAGTGCGCCGTAGTTCCGCATGTTGTTGAGGAAATAATCCGGGTCTTTCGTCATGACCTGCACATGCTCGGAGGCGACACGGTCGGCTTCGCTCACCATTTCGTCAAAGCTGTCACAGACGATCACCTCGCCGTAATCTTTCCAGGCCTGTCCGGCGAGATCGGCGCTGGGCAGGATTTTCAACAACCGTTCGACTTCTCCCATGGTATCGCGCGCGAGCTTTTCCGAATTGGTGATCATGACGGCGGGAGAGGTGGGGCCGTGTTCGGCCTGGCCGAGCAGGTCGGTGGCGCAGATTTCGCCGTCGACGCTGTCGTCGGCAATGATCAGCGTTTCGGTGGGGCCGGCCAGAAGATCGATCCCGACGCGGCCGAACAGTTGGCGCTTGGCCTCGGCCACATAGGCATTGCCAGGGCCGACGATCATATCGACGGGCTGGATCGTTTCTGTGCCGAGCGCCATGGCAGCGACTGCCTGCACGCCGCCGAGAACATAAATGTCATCCGCGCCGCCGAAATGCATGGCGGCGACGATCGCCGGGTGCGGTCCGCCCTTGAAGGGCGGTGCGCAGGCGATGATGCGTTTCACGCCGGCGACCTTGGCGGTGACAATCGACATATGCGCCGAGGCGACCATCGGGTAGCGTCCGCCCGGCACGTAGCAGCCGATTGAATTGACCGGGATGTGTTTGTGGCCGAGCACGACGCCGGGCAGTGTCTCGACTTCAAGGTCAAGCATGGTCTCGCGCTGTTTCTGCGCGAAGTTGCGGACCTGGGCTTGCGCGAACTTGATGTCTTCGAGATCGCGCTTGGGAACCTGCGCAATCGCGCGCTCGACCTCGGCCGGCGACAGTTTGAAATCCTTCGGCGACCATTTGTCGAATTTCTCCGACAATTCGCGGATCGCCACATCCTTGCGTTCGTCGACCTGCGCCAGGATGCCTTCGACGGTCTCGCGCACCTTGGCGTCGGCGGCCTTGATCGCGCCCGCGTCCATTCCGCGCTTGAGCCAACGAGCCATGATGTAGTCCTTTTGTTATCCGCGGTCGCACCTCTTGCCCCGCGGTCATGGCCGGGCTTGACCCGGCCATCCCGCTCAGGCGGGCACATCCCATTATAACATCGAGATCACCGGGTCACGGCGCTTCGCGCCGGCCCGGTGATGACGCCTGCGGCGTCACTTAATCGCCTGCGGATTGATCGGCGATCCCGTTCCCCCGGTGATGATCAGCGGAGGACCGCAGAAGAAGAATTCGTAGATGCCGTCCTGATCGCAATCCTCGGCCAGCTCCTTGAGATAGAAAATCTCGCCCATGCACAGGCCCATGGCCGGAATCACGACCCAGTGCCAGGGCTGGTTGGCCTCGGTGGTTTCGTTCGGTCGCACTTCCACGCCCCAGGTGTCGGTGCAGATCGCCGCGATCTGCTTGTCCTGACACCAGTAGCAATTCTCGAACTTGACGCCCGGTGCATCGCCGCCGGCATAGCCGCCCCATTCCTTTTCGGCGAGGCAGCGTTCCATCTGGCCGGTGCGCACAATGACGAAGTCGCCGCGTCCGATCGACACGTTCTGCTGCTTTGCGCATTGGTCGAGTTCGTCGTTGGAAATGCTTTCGCCGTCCTGCATCCATTTCACGCCGCGGTAGCGCGCGATATCGAGCAGCACGCCACGCCCGACCATCTTGTTCTTGGAATGCTCGATGCCGAGCACGTTGAGACCGCGGGCGTCGACCATCTTGGCCTCATGGCCGTTGTAGCCTTTGTCCTCATAGAAGATGTGGCCGAGCGCATCCCAATGAGTGGCACCCTGCACGCACAGCATCAGCGTGTCGTCGGCGTAGCGGATCTTGTTCCAGTCCTGCCGGCCGGCGATGGCGTCGGTGCCGGTCGCGAGCATCTGGTGGATCGGGTTGAAGCGGCCTCCGAACAGTCCGGTCTGCGGGCCTTCGCGATCGAGCGGGATGCCAAGCGCAAACACCTTGCCGGAGCGGATCAGGCTCGCCGCCTTCACGATGTCCTCGGGCGTGACATGGTTGAGGGTGCCGATCTGGTCTTCCTTGCCCCAACGGCCCCAGTTGCTGAGCTTTTTGCTGGCTTCGGCGATTGCTTGCTTGCCGACCTTGATGTTCATGACGTTCCTTCCGGACTTTTCGTTATTTCGCGGCGTCGAATTGTGCCGCCCGCTATCCCGGCAATAATCGCCGGTCACCGGTGTTTCATCAAGCGGGGTGCGTCACCGGTGCTTTGACAGGGCAGGCAACGCTTGCGCATGATCCCGGCCCACAAGCACGCAAGAAACTGTCATTCAGGGAGGATATTCATGAAATACAATCTGATCGCAGCCGCTGCTGTTGCGGCGACTTTCGCCTTGCCGGCGCAAGCCGCCAATATCGTGGACGAGTGGGCAACGATGAAGGCGCCGGCCCCGGCGCTCAAGGCGGTGACGGTCGATCCGAAGACCACTGCGCTGCTGATGCTCGACTTCATGAATCAGAACTGTGGCAAGAGGCCGCGCTGCCTCGACACGATCCCGGCCATGAAAAAGCTGCTCGGCGAGGCACGTGCGCACAAGGTGGCCGTCGTTTATTCCATTATTGCAAACACCACGCCGGCCGACGTCATCAAGGACGTAGCGCCGCAGGCGGATGAACCGCACGTGTTGTCCGGTCCCGACAAATTCCTGCGCACCGATCTGGAAAAGATCCTCAAGGACAAGGGCATCACGACCGTGATTGCGGTCGGAACGTCGGCAAACGGCGCGGTGCTCTTCACGGCGAGCGGGGCGGCATTCCGCGGAATGAATGTCATCATTCCGGTGGACGGCATGTCTGCCGTTGACGCGGTCGCTGAATACGCGACCACGATTGACTTCATGACTGCGCCGCAGGTGTCGAACAAGACCACGTTGACCAAGAGTGACATGATCAAGTTCTGATGTTGTCATCACCGGGCCGCCGCGAAGCGGCGAGACCCGGTGATCTCGCTTAGGTGAGAATGTGCTCTCCTAAGCGAGATGGCCGGGACATAGGCGTGCGAAAGCACGCCGTCCTTTGGACGGCTATGCCCGGCCATGACAGCGAAGATGGAGGGGTAGGGTCACACTTTCCCCAGCGCCCGCAGAATCTTGTCCGGCGTGAACGGCATGTCGGTGAGCGGCTGCGCGCCGAGCGGACGTAGCGCGTCATTGATCGCGTTCATCACACAGGCCGGCGCGCCGGCCGTACCGGCTTCGCCGGCGCCCTTGGCGCCGAGCTCGCTGTCGGCGGTCGGCGAAACAACATGCCCGCATTCGATGTCGGGCATTTCCACCGCCATCGGCACCAGGTAGTCGGCCATGTTGCCGTTGAGCATTTGTCCGCGCTCGTCATAGAGGCATTGCTCGAACAATGCGGCGCCGATGCCTTGCACCACGCCGCCGCGGATCTGTTCGTCGACCAGCTGCGGATTGATGATGGTGCCGCAGTCCTCCACGCACCAGTGATTCAGCAACTTGACGAAGCCGGTGTCGGTATCGACCTCGAGGTAACTCGCTTGAATGCCATTGGTGAAAGCGAAGGGCCATGCGCGCGGTACATAATGACGCGTCGCCATCAGTTCGGCCTGGAAGCCGGGCGGCAGCGTGTCGGGGCGGAAGTAAGCGACGCGCGCCAGCTCGTCGAGCGGCAGGCGCTCCGTGCCTTTCTCTTTATCAACGACAATCCCGTTGCGGATATCGAGATCGTCCGGCTTTGCCTGCAGCATCGCGCCCGCGACCGCCAGCACATTTGCTCGTAGCGCCTTGCCCGCCTGCCAGGCCGCTTCGCCGCCAATACCGGCCGCGCGCGAAGCCCAGGTGCCGCCGCCATAAGGCGTATTGTCGGTGTCGCCAGTGATGACGCGCACTTTGTCCATGGAGACGCCGAATGACGACGCGACACATTGCGCCACCACCGCTTCAGCGCCCTGGCCCTGTTCGGTCACACCGGTCGCCACGATGATCGCGCCTTGTGAATCGAGCTTGACGGTTGCGCCATCCATCGAGGTGATCCGGGCCCCGCCGACGCCGTAAAAGGCGGCCGACGGATTGGTGACCTCGATGAAGCTCGCGAAGCCGATGCCGCGGTAAATACCCTTGTCGCGCAGCTTTTTCTGCTCGGCGCGCAGGCCGGCATAATTCATCATCGCGTCGAGATGCGCGAGCGCCTCGTGATGCGAGAGCAGCTCGAACTTGAGGCCGGAGGCCGATTGCGTGGGGTAGGCATCGTCGGCGATGAGATTGCGCCGGCGGATCTCCAGCGGGTCCATGCCGATTTTGGCGGCGGCGAGCTCGACCAGCCCTTCCGTTACCGCCACCGCGATCGGGTGGCCGACCGCGCGGTACTGGCACATCACGTTTTTATTCTGGAACACCACGCGCGCCTGCGCGCGGTAGTTGGGACATTTATAGGGGCCGCCCGTGAGGTTCACGACCTGGTTCGCTTCGATGCCTGACGTCCGAGGGTAGACCGAGTAGGGGCCGATGCCCGTCAAGTCGTCGATCTCGAAGGCGGTAATGGTGCCGTCCTTGTTGACGCCGATCTTGGCCTTGATGCGGTGGTCGCGCGCATGAATGTCGGTGACGAAACTCTCGATCCGGTCGGCCACGAATTTGACCGGGCGCTTGAGCAGTTTGGATAGCGCGACGGTCGCCATTTCGTCGGCATAAGTATGCACCTTGATGCCGAAGGAGCCGCCGACATCTTTCGTCAGCACGCGCACCTGGTCGGTGGCGATGCCGAGATGCTTGGCAAACAGGTCCTGCATCATGTGCGGCGCCTGCGTGCCCTGGTAGACCGTCATGCGCTTTTCGCCTTCGTTCCAGTCGGCGACGATCGAGCGCGGCTCGTTGGTGACGCCGGTGTGGCGGCCGAAGCGGAAGGTCGTTTCAATGACGGCGTCGGATTCGGCGAAGGCCTTGTCGACCGCGCCGACATCGAGCTTTCGTTCGAAGCACAGATTGTCGCCAAGCGACGCGTGGATCACCGGTGTCTTGCGATCGAGCGCGGTTTCCGGATCGGCGACGATCGGCAACTCTTCGTAGCTCACATTGACCAGCTCGCAGGCGTCCTCGGCTTCGGCGCGGGTGCGCGCGACCACCGCGCATACGGCTTCGCCTTGCCAGCAGGCGACGTCGACGGCGATCGGGGACTGCGGCGCCGATTTCAAGCCCTTTAAATGCGTCAGCACACCGACCCAGGGCGTCATTACTTTCGCCAATTCGGCGCCAGTGACCACCGCAATCACGCCTGGCGATTTCTTCGCCGCGTCGGCCTTGATGGACTTGATGCGGGCGTGCGCGTGCGGCGAGCGCACATAGGCAACGTGAGTCATGCGCGGCAGCGAAACGTCGCTGACATATTGTCCGCGCCCTTGCGTGAGCCGATGCAAATTCGGCCGCGGCACCGAGCGGCCGATATAGGAGTTCGGCCGGTCGAGAGCGGTCAGCGCGGACGGGACGTCTTCGGTGATTTTCATGATTGTTCGTTCAACTCGCCCGCGCTTTTCCAAACCAGGACGGCGCGCATATCCTTGTCGCCGAGATTGGCGTAACGTTGCGGTGCCGCTTCGATGTGAAGCTGGCCGCCTTCCATGCTGAAATATCGGACCTGTTCAGTGCCGACCCAGCTTTCGTCCCATGCAATCTCGACCTTGATGACGATCTTGCGGCCCTCGATGCGGTACCGACCGGAATAGGCGAGCATCGAGCGAAATGCGGCAATGCGGTTTTCGTCCGTCTGCGGGTTTTTGCGCCCCTCCGCTGTTTGAACGACTATCCAATGACCTGCCGCCGTAAGGACGAGGCAGCCATTCGGGTGTTCGCCCCAGACTTCTTTCCGCTCTTTGGTTTCTGTGTCCTCCATAAAACAAGATACGAGCGTCCACGCGCCTACGAGTTTCTGTTCGTCACGTTGCGGTTGCAAAGATGACGTGGAGCGTTTTGTCGGCGCCTAAGTCATCATGACGATTTTGCGGACCTATTCTGCGCCACCGCTTCGACCGCATCGACGATGGCGTGATAGCCGGTGCAACGGCAGTAGTTGCCAGAGATGTGCTCGCGGATTTCCTCGCGGCTCGGCACGCTTTTTTTGGCTTTTGCGCGTTTGAGCAAATCCTGCGCCGCGGCAATCATGCCGGGCGTGCAGAAGCCGCATTGCAGCGCGTTTCGCTGCTCGAACGCGGCCTGCAGGTCGGCGACCTCGCCGGAATCGGACAGGCCCTCGATGGTTTCCACGGCCGCACCGTCGCACTGCACGGCCAGCATCAGGCAGCCGCGGACAATCTCGCCATCCACCCGCACGGTGCAGGCGCCGCACACGCCGTGTTCGCAGCCGACATGGCTGCCGGTCAGCGAAAGATCCTCGCGCAGGAAATCGACCAAGGTCTTGCGCGGGTCCACGCGTTCCTGCACGCGTTCGCCGTTGACCGTGAGGGAGATATTGAAAGTCAGGTCGCTCATCGACTCTCTCCGGTCAATTGAGAGGCTCATGATCGCGCCCCCATCAATTGCGCGGCGACACGGCGAAGCAGAACGCCGGCCAGGTGTTTCTTGACCTTGGCGGTGGCCTGGACGTCGTCATTCGGGTCAAGGTCGAGCGCCTTGACCGCGCCATCGATGTCGCCGCTCGCCAGCGCGGCTTCGGCTTTTTTCACGCGCTGGGGCGTATTGCCGACGCCGAAATAAGCCAGTCGCACATCTGTCAGCCCTTTTCCGGTGGCGCGCGCGCTGGCGGCAAGCCCGACGATTGCGTAGTCGCCGTGGCGGCGCGCGAGCTCGGCAAAGCCGACGCGTGTATCCTTGGTCGCGACTGGCAGACGGATGGCGGTGAGCACGTCGCGTGGCCCGAGCGCGGTCTCAAACAGGCCCTTGAAGAAATTCTCCGCCTTGACCTTGCGTTTTCCTTTCGGCCCGGTGATTTCGATTTCGCCGTCGAGCGCGAGCAGACAGGCCGGCAATTCCGCCGCCGGGTCGGCGAAGGCGATCGAGCCGCCGAAAGTGCCGCGGTTGCGGATGGCGGCGTGGCCGATATGCGGCATGGCCAGCGCGATCAATGGCGCATGCCGGGCGATCAATTCGGAACGTTCGACCTGCGTATGCCGCGCCAGCGCACCGATCTCGATCGAGGAGCCTTTCTTGGTAATGCCGTCGAGACCTTTGATGCCATTGATATCGATCAGCAGGTCCGGCGCGGAAAGCCGCATGTTAAGCGTAGCGATCAGGCTCTGCCCGCCCGCCAGCAGGCGCGCATCCTTGTGTTTGCCCAACAGCGCAATCGCTTCCTTCAGCGTGCGCGTTTTTTTATAGGCGAATGGCGCCGGTTTCACGCGTCCTCCCCGTCTTTATTAGTCTCATTGTGACCGGGATCGGCGGCAGGTCAATGCAGGCCAGACACTCCTGGCGTTGTTTCTCTGCGGTGCGCATGCGCGCCAAATTCACGGCACGGCCATCGCGGCGGCACGCCGGGGTATTATTGACTACCAACCCGTTCGCCCCCGCTTACGCGGGGACGAACGGAGTGTGTGTGGGGCTGGCCTGCGGGCCTTTAACGGACGATCGCCTTCACGATATCGATGGCGCGCCGCAATAGCGTCATCGATGCTTCCAGCGTGCGAAAGGCCGCATGCGATGTCAGTGTGACGTTGGACATTTTTGTCAGCGGATGATCGGCCTTGAGCGGCTCGGCATGAAACACGTCGAGACCGGCGTGGCGGATATGGCCGCTGTTAAGCGCGTCGAGCAGAGCCGTTTCGTCCACCAATGCGCCGCGCGCGGTGTTGACCAAGATCGCGCCTGGTTTCATGCGCGCGATGCGATCCTTGCTCAGAAACCCACGGGTCTCGTCATTGAGGACCAGATTAAGCGACACCACGTCTGATTTTGCCAGCAGTGTGTCGATATCGACCAACGGCACGCCGGCGCGGCGTGTCCGGTTCCAGCCAATCACGTCCATGCCGAGGCCCTTGCCCATGCGTGCGACTTCGTTGCCAATGCCCCCGAGCCCGATCACGCCGAGTGTCTTGCCGAACAGTTGCACGCCTTCCTGCGGCGTCCAGATGCCGCCACGCACCTCCCGGTCCATGCGCGCCACATCGCGCGCGGCGGCGAACATCAAGGCGATGGTGTGCTCGGCGACGGCAGTGTCGCCGTATCCCTTGATGGTGTGGACGCTCACGCCGCGCGATTTCAGCTCGTCGACATTCATGTAGCTGGCGGCACCGGTGCCCAGGAAGACAATGTGTTTGAGTTGCGGGCACTGAGCGACCAGTTCGGTCGGCATATATGAATGGTCGTCGAGCGCGATCTCGTAGCCGTTGAGCACGCGTGGCAATTCATCGCGGATGAAGGCTTTGCGGTTGATCTCGATGGCCGGATCGTCAGGGCGAATAACTTTGTCCCACACCGGCGCCAGCTGGTCGTTGCAGTCGATAAAGATGGATTTCATGGGAGTCTCGACTTGAGCGGGCTTTGGGCGGGCATTAAGGCCGACCGCAAACATTGACGGCGCGCGATGCGCGGAATACATGCACCGGGCGCCGCCCACAGCATAATGCTAAATCGCCGCCTATTCCATGCCGCCGGTATGGGTGGACCATCCGGGATTTCTGATGAAACTTGCAAGCTTCAAGGTGCGTGGGCGCGACTGTTTTGGCGCGGTGGTGGGTGAGGGTGTTGTCGATCTGAAAACCCGGCTGGCGCCGAAATTCTCCAGCGTGCTCGAACTGCTTCGCCGCGATGGCCTCGACGAAGCGCGCGCGACGGTCCAGGGCGTACGTCCGGATTTTCCGCTCTCCGAAATCGAGTTCATGCCGCCGATCGCGGATCCCGAGAAGATTCTTTGTATCGGCATCAATTACGCGAACCGCCAGGCCGACTACGGCGATCAGGATGTACCAAAATACCCGAGCATGTTTTTTCGCACGCCTGGATCGCTGGTGGCGCATGGACAGCCGATCGTGCGGCCGCGTGAGTCAGAGCAGCTCGATTATGAAGGCGAAATTGCGCTTGTGATCGGTCGCGGCGGGCGACGGATTCCTCAAGATGAAGCGCTTAATTTTGTGGCTGGCGCGACTTTGTGCAACGAAGGCACGATCCGCGATTGGCTGCGCCACGGCAAATTCAATGTGACGCAGGGCAAGAACTGGGATGCGACCGGGAGTATCGGGCCGTGGATCACGACCGCCGATGAAGTCGACCTGAGCAAGCCCTTGCATTTAACCGTTAAGGTCAACGGGGAAGTGACGCAGGACGACACGACCGCCAGCATGATCAAATCGTTCGCGGAACTGATTGCTTATGTCAGCACTTTCATAGACTCTCAAGCCCGGCGACATCCTCGTGACCGGGACGCCGATCAAGCTCAAGCGCAATGAAGCGCCGGTTTGGCTCAAATCCGGCGATATCATCGAGATTGCGGTGCCTCAAATCGGCGTGCTGCGTAACACAGTAAAAGACGAACAATGAGCGACGGACACAAAAAGGTTTGCGTTATTGCCTGGCCGGCGGGGCACTCGCGTTCGCCGCTGATCCACAATTACTGGATCAAGCAGCACAAGCTTGACGCCGAATATCTGCGCGAGGCCGTGCCGCCGGAGGCGTTCGCCGATTTCATCAAGGGCATGCGCGCCAATGGCTATGTCGGTGCCAATGTCACGGTGCCGCACAAGGAGGCAGTGCTCAAATTGTCGGAGCCGGACGAGCGCGCGCGCGCGGTGGGTGCGGCCAATGCGCTCTGGTTCGATGACGACAGGCTGCGCTCGACCAATACCGACGTCGAAGGATTTCTCGCCAATCTCGATGCCGCGACGCCGGGCTGGGACCGCGGCCTGTCAACCGCGGTGGTGTTGGGAGCCGGCGGCGGAGCGCGCGCGGTGGTATTCGCGCTGCTCGCGCGCGAGGTCGGCCGCATCTATGTGATCAATCGCACCGAAGAGCGCGCCAAGGCGTTACGGAAAAAGTTTGGCGCGCGCGTGCAGGTGGCCGGTTGGGAAGAGACGACCGGCCTGCTCGGTGGTGCTGGGCTGCTGGTGAACACAACAACGCTCGGAATGGTGGGCCAGCCGCCGCTTGAGTTCAATTTGCGCTGCCCACCGTCGCTTGTCGTTGCAGACCTAGTTTATGCGCCGCTGGTGACCGGCCTGCTGGCGTCCGCGCGGGCACGCGGCCTGCGCACCGCAGATGGTCTCGGCATGCTCCTGCATCAGGCCGTGCGGGGCTTTGAGCTCTGGTTCGGCATACGTCCTGAAGTCACGCCGGAACTACGTGCGCTGATCGAAGCCGATTTACTCAAGAAAACGTGACGTTTGCGGACGAAGGAATAAGTCGCCAGGACTGGGGTTTTCTGCCTGACTGGGACAGGTTTTTTGCCTGTACCAGATCGGGAGGAAGTTCATAATGTATAAGTCGAATATGACGTTGCGGTCCCTTGGCGCCGCCGCCATTGCACTGATTTTCGCGACTGCGGCGCTCGCGCAGCAACCAGGCCGCATTCGCGGGCAGATCGAGAAAGCTGACGGCCCGATGCTGTCGCTGAAGACGCGCGACGGCGCCATGCTCGATGTGAAGCTGGCCGACGACGCGCGCGTGTCGGCGCTGGAGAAGGCGTCGCTCGCCGACATCAAGACCGACAGCTTCATCGGCATTGCCGGCATTCCGCAGCCGGACGGCAGCATCGATGCTTTTTCAATTCATATTTTTCTTCCCGCCCAGCGCGGTGTTGTGCCTGACCGGCACGGCCCGTGGGATGCACGCCCCAACAGCACCATGACCAATGCCTACGTCGAGAACATGGTCGCGTCCAAAGACGGACAGACGCTGATGGTGAAATACAAAGACGGCGAGAAGAAAATCAATATCACGCCGCAGACGGTGATCGCCGCCGCTGCGCCCGGGAAGAAAGAAGAGCTCAAGCCGGGTGCGCAGATCATCATCTTCGGCTGGGACAAGCAGGCCGACGGTACGGTGCTCGCCAAGACATTGTATGTCGGTCGTGCCGGCCCGCCGGCGATGTGAGACGGAACGCTTCTTTTTAAACGGCGTTGCCCGCGAGGGTGGCGCCGTTGTTTTCGGGGAATGAGCCATGATCCAGCGAATTGCGTTCGGCATCTTGTGCGGTTTGGCGTTTGGTATCATTTCGGCTTCGGCGCAAGATTCGGCCAAAGATAAGCCCGTGCGGGTCGCCGGCACGGTCGAAAGTTTTGACGGCCAGGTGCTGGCGGTCAAATCTTCGAAGCTCGGTGAGGTGAAAGTCAATCTCACCGCGAACGCCACGGTCTTCGGCGTGGCCAAGGCAACGCTCGCTGACATCAAGCCAGGCTCCTATATCGGTGTCGGCGCGATGCCGCAGCCGGATGGGAGCCAGCGCGCCATGCAGGTGACGGTTTTGGCGGAATCCCAGCGCGGGCTGAGCGAGGGCCATCGGCCGTGGGATGCACAACCCAACAGCACGATGACAAACGGTACCGTCGATCAGACGGTGGCTGGTGTCGATGGTCAGGTATTGACGGTGAAGTACCAGGACGGTGAAAAGAAAATCATTGTTCCGCCCGATGCTGCCATTCAGGCTTACGTGGTGTCCGACAAGAGCGAGTTGAAACCGGGCGCACATATCGCGATCGTGCGTGCGGTCAAGAAGCCGGACGGCTCGCTGGAAACCGACCGCGTCAATGTCGGGCGCGGCGAGGTGGTGCCACAATAGCGTGACGCGTGGGTGCATGCGCTGAACCACGCGCGGAGACGTCGAGATCGCCGGCAAGCTCCGGCATTTCGCGCATCAGTGCGACCAGCCTGTTGTGGCGGCCGCCGAGCGTGCGCGCCTCGCGCTGGTCTTCGATCGGCCGGCGCACCTCGTCGCAGCGCGCCAAAACTTGGATATCTTTGCCGTCGATATCGGCGCCATGCTCGGCCAGCCGCGCCAGGAAATGCGTGAGATCCTCCAACTGATCGGCGACCACGTGGATGACGCCCGATTCCTCCTGCACGCGGCCGGTTATCGCCACGTAGCGCGCGCTCAAGACCACCGGGCGAAAGCGCTCGAAGACTTTCGGCCAGACAATCACATTGGCGACCGCGCTTTCGTCTTCGATGGTCATGAACACGACGCCATTGGCCGAACCCGGCCTTTGCCGGCAGGTGACCAGGCCGGAAATGCGCACGCGTGTGCCGGATACCACGCTGCGGAGCGTCTCGTTTTGCCTGATGCCGCGGGCGTTGAGATCCGGGCGCAGGAATTGCGCCGGATGCGCGCGCAGCGACAGATGCAGGAACCGGTAGTCGTTGATGACCTCCTCGCCGATCGGCATGGGCGGAAGACGAACGTCGGGCTCTCGCGACGTGTTCGGTGTACTCACTCGCCCTTGTGGGGGAGGCTTGGCGCCAGGGCGATCGCCGTTGTAGCCGAGGGCCCCCACTCCGACCGCCTATCGGCGGTCGACCCTCGCCACAAGAGCTCGCGCCCGGCGCGCGCAGCGCGGCCCGGGTGGAGGTGAAGAAGCAAACAGCGGCAGATCGTCATCACGGTCGCCAACCCGGCCAAGCGCTTTGGCGGCCCATAACGCCTCGCGGCGGGTGAGGCCAAGCGAGCCGAAAGCATCCGCATCGGCCAGGCGTTCGAGCACGCGTGGGGAAAGCTCCGTGCGCAGCCAGACGTCGCGCACGGAGTCGTAGGCAATATTGCGTCTTTCAACGACCAGCCGCGCATCCTCTTCTTTCAGTCCCTTGATCTCGCGCAGGCCGAGGCGAACCGCGCAGGTGGTGTACACGTCATCCCGCATCGCGCGGTGCAGATCGTGCAGTCGTTCGGCCGCGCGCGGGCCCGGTTCGAGCGTCGAATCCCACTGCGAATGATTGATGTCGGGCGGCCGCACCTCGACGCCGTGTTCGCGCGCATCGCGCACGATCTGCGCCGGCGCGTAGAAGCCCATCGGTTGTGCGTTCAGGAGCGCCGCTGCGAAGGCGTCCGGATAGCGGCATTTCAGCCAGGCCGAGGCATAGACCAGCAGCGCGAAGCTCGCCGCATGGCTTTCCGGAAAGCCGTATTCGCCGAAGCCCTCGATCTGCTGGAAGCAACGCTCGGCAAAATCGCGTTCGTAGCCATTGGCCAGCATGCCGTCGATCATCTTGCGCTGGAAGGTGCCGATGGTGCCGACGCGCTTGAAGGTCGCCATGGCGCGGCGCAGCCTGTCGGCCTCCGAAGGTGTAAAGCCGGCAGCGACGATGGCGATTTTCATCGCCTGTTCCTGGAACAGCGGCACGCCGAGGGTTTTCGACAGCACGGCTTCCAGCGCTTTCGATGGATAGGTGACGGCCTCCTGTCCGCGCCGGCGGCGCAAATAAGGATGCACCATGTCGCCCTGGATCGGGCCCGGTCGCACGATCGCGACCTCGATCACCAGGTCGTAGAAGTTCACAGGCTTCAGCCGCGGCAGCATGGTCATCTGCGCGCGGCTTTCCACCTGGAACACGCCGAGCGAATCCGCGCGGCACAGCATGCGGTAAACGGCGGGATCTTCGGCCGGGATGGTGGCGAGGGTGTGCCGTTCGCCGTAATGCTGGTCCACCAGATCGAGCGCCTTGCGCAGGCAGGACAGCATGCCGAGGCCGAGCACGTCGATTTTCAGGATGCCCAGCGCGTCGAGATCGTCCTTGTCCCACTCGACGTAAGTGCGGTCGTCCATCGCCGCATTGCCGATCGGCATCACTTCGTCGAGCCGGCTGCGGGTGATGACGAAGCCGCCGACATGCTGGGACAGATGACGCGGGAAGCCGTTGATCTCGTGCGCCAGCGCCGCGATCTGGCGCATGCGCCGGCTGTGCGGGTCGAGGCCGGTGCGGGTGACGGCATCCTTCGACACCGCGCCGCCGCCACCACCCCAGATCGAGGACGACAGCGCACCGATGGTGTCCTCGGAGAGGCCAAAGGCCTTGCCGACCTCGCGGATGGCCGAACGGCCGCGATAGGAAATCACGGTGGCGGCGATGCCGGCGCGCTCGCGCCCGTATTTGCCGTAGATATATTGAATGACCTCTTCGCGCCGCTCGTGCTCGAAATCGACGTCGATGTCGGGCGGCTCGCGCCGCTCGGGAGAAATGAAACGCTCGAACAGCAGGTCGGCGCGGTCGGGATCGACCTCGGTCACGCCGAGGCAGAAGCAGACCGCGGAATTGGCGGCCGAGCCGCGGCCCTGGCAGAGGATGCCCTGCGAGCGCGCGAAGCGCACGATGTCGTAGACGGTGAGGAAGTAGGGCGCGTATTGCAGCTGCGCGATCAATGTGAGCTCGTGCGCGAGATTGGCGCGCACTTTGTCCGGAATGCCATGCGGGTAGCGTTTGGCGGCGCCGTCATAAGTCAGGTGGGTGAGCGCATCCTGCGCGTTGTCGAAGCCGGCTACCAATTCGTCGGGATATTCGTAGCGCAGCTCGTCGAGTGAAAACGTCGAGCGCGTCGCTGAGCGCCATCGTTTCCTCGATCGCCTCCGGTGCGTCGCGGAACAGCCGCATCATTTCCTGCGGCGGTTTCAGATAGCGCTCGGCATTGGCGGCGAGCTTGCGTCCGGCGCGGTCGATCGTGGTCTTCTCGCGGATACAGGTGAGCACGTCGGCGAGCGGCCGCCGGTCGGGATGGTGAAAGAGCACGTCGTTGACTGCGATCAGCGGCACCCGCGCTGCGCGCGCAAGCTCCTTGCTGTGCGCCAATCCTGCGCGATCGCGTCCGCGATAAGGCATGGTTGCGGCCAGACGGACGCGGTGAGGGACGGCGGTGCGGAGTTTCAAGAGCAAATTTTTTAGCTCATCATCGCCGCGCACTCTCTTCTCCCTCCCCCCTTGTGGGGGAGGGTTGGGGAGGGGGGTGGTGGCTATTTGAGCGTCTCCAATAATGACCCCCCTCCCGCCCGCCTTCGCTAAAGCTTCGGCGGGCGACCTCCCCCACAAGGGGGGAGGTGAAGAAAGAGAAGCCATCACCACCAGCTCAAGCCCGAAAGCATGCGCCAGCAGATCGTCGAGATGTAAAATGCAGTCGCCTTTTTCGGCGCGAAGATTCCCCACGGTGAGCAGGCGTGTGAGCCTTCCCCAGCCGGCGCGGTCGCGCGGATAAGCGAGGATGTCGGGCGTGCCATCGGCGAAGACGAGCCGCGCGCCCGGGTGATAACGCAGCGGCAGATTTTGCTCGCGCCTGGCCAGATGGGCGCGCACCACGCCGGCGACCGAATTGCGGTCGCACAGGCCGATGCCGGCAAGCCCGATACTGGCGGCCTGCACCATCAGCTCTTCCGGATGCGAGGCCCCGCGCAGGAAGGAGAAATTCGAGGCAACGGCAAATTCGAGGTAACGCATTACAATTCTCAGGCCTCACGCAAAGGTCCCGTGCAGGAACCAGGTTGGGGCAGGGTCGCCCGGTACAAGGTCGCGATAGAGGCCGGCGCGGAACAGCCAGAAGCGCAGCCCGCTTTTGTCTTCGACGCGGAAATAATCGCGCGCAAGATTTCCTGGAGAATGCCCGCCGTGCTCGCTCCACCAGGCGCCTTCGATGCGCTCGGGGCCTTCGGCGGCGACCACTTCATGCAGCGCGCGGCGCCAGCGAAAGCGCAACGGCGGGCCATCCGGCACCTCCGCGACAGCCTCGATCGGTTCCGGCCGCGTCAGCAGCCGCAGCGGACGCGGCGAAAGTGCGGCCTCTTCCCGGTAGCGGCGAAACGCAGTCCAGCCGGCATCGCCATTGACGGCCTGCGCGGGGAGTGCGGCTTCGGCCACTTCCGGGATGTGGCTGTCCTGCGCGGCCAGCCGGTGCACGCGGCGCGCGCCCAGCCGCGCGCTCAGGCGGTCGATCAGGCGGCAGAGTTCGGCCTCATCTTCTCCGCCGCCAATGCCGATCTGTTGGGGCGGGGAGGGCTCGGCAACAACGACGGACAGCCGCGCCATGTCGAAGCCGAAGCCCGGATCGAGCGCATCGGCCAATGCGGCGAGGCGCTCGACAAACAGCCCGCGGATTTCGTCCGGATCGCGCAGCGGCCGCGAGGTGCCGGCGGCAATGCGGCGGACCATGCCATCGGTGCGGAATAATGTGAGCTCGACGCGGCGGGCGCCGTCGCCGCGCCGCTCCAGCGCGAATTGCAGCCGCCGCGCCAGCCGTCCGGTCACTGCCAGAACGTCTTCCTCGCGCGCGATCGGTTCGGCAAAGCGCTGCTCGGCCACATAGGGCGCGACCGGCAACCGTGGCGTCAGCGGTTCGTGCTCGTGACCCAGGGCACGATCGAGCTGGCGCAGCATCTCGGATCCAAACCGCGCGGTCAGCGGCGCGCGCGGCAGATCAAGGATATCGGCAATACGCTTCAACCCGACCCGCGCGAGGCTTGCGGCCGTCACCGAGGGAATCCGTAGCGCCAACAGCGGTAATGGCGCGAGCAATGCGCGTTCCTCGCCGCCGGCAAAGCTTGAAACTTGGTTTGCCGGTTTGCCGTAACGCGCGGCGGCCCAGGCGGCGCCGATGGTTCCGGCAATGGCCAGCGACCAGGCGAAGCCGGAATTTTCCAGCCGGCTGCTCAGGTCGGCGACCAGCTCGCGCTCGCCGCCATAAAGATGCGTGCAGCCGCTGATGTCGAGCAGCAAACCATCGGGCGCGTCGCAGGCCACCAGCGGCGTGTAACGCAGGCACCAGTCGGCAATGGATTCGAGCAAAGCGGAATCGGATTCGGCATCTTCGGCAACCGCCTCGATGCCGGGATGCATGGCGCGGGCTTGCGCCAGCGTCAGGCCAGGCTTGAGACCAAGCCGCTCGGCTGCCTCATCGACAGCCGTGAGGACTTCGACATTGCCGCGCTTGCCGGTAACGACAAGCGGCGAAGATCGTTCAGGTGATTTTTCACGCGACCTGACGATGCGGTCGGTCGAGAGCCGGCGCAGCCACAGGCTGAGCATGCGTTGCGAGGACGAAACGCTCATCGTTGTCACTCCATTCGAGAATCCATGACCCGACCGGGCCGCGACGGTTGCGGACAAGATGCGCGGCAAAGCGCGGTCTTATTTCTTCGTCATTCCGGGTTCGCTCGTTGCACTCGCGCCCCGGAATGACGAAGGAGGAGGCGACCCGACGATCCAGCGAGTGGCGGCAGTGGAGCTGTCGCCCGGAGGCGCGGCGCGCAGCAGCAGCGCCAGCGCGCCGCTCTCTCCGGCGGCAAGCGAGAGCCGCCGCACCGCGATCTCGTCGATTTTGCCGGCGCGCATTTCGCCGATCACGACGCCGACGGCGCGGCAGCGCAGGGCCTCTTCCATTCCCCACAGCAGGTCGCGGCGATGCGTGACGCTCACCGTCACCAGCCGTTCGGGGGCAAGGCCGAAGGCATCGAGGCCGGCGCCATGCGGTACGCCGCTCTCGACGCGCGTCATCTCCTCGGCGATCCAGAACAAGCGGGGTGAGGGGGTGCAGAGCGCCGCCAGTCCCAAAGCAAATCCGGTGGCCGCAGCGGAATGGGCCTCCGCCGATGCCGCAATTTCATGCAGGGCTCCGCGCATGAGCCCGCCGCCAAGCATCGTGTCGATCGCGGCAATGCCAAAGGGCAGCACGCCGGAGCCGTTCTCGATCTTTGGCGCCCCTTGCAGGGCCTGCAGACGTTGGCGAAGCTGTGCGATCATCACGAAGCCAATCTAAGCCCTTGAAGATGCGTACTCATTCGGCCCAGTCGAGCTGGGCCGTGTGGTATTTATGTTCTTGGTTTGTTCTAATGTGATCGAAGGATGGGGGGACGTCAAGCCGCAAGGGAATGGGGTGACGCGGGACCGATGAACCCCAAACCTGCCTAGATGTGCGTGACGTAGACGATGAACACTGCCGCAGCCAGCACGCTGGCCAGCCAGACGAGTCGGGGATCTGCGTGTTTGTTCATGGCGATCCGTCCACATGCAAATCGTGCAGCCCTTACACATACAAATCATGTGCCAGAACCCTCACCACCCCCTTAAATTTAAACCCCGTCATCATCTTAAATTTCCCCGGCGGCAGCCGGACGCGATCACATCCGCTTGAGCCGGATTTCAGGCAAGTCGTTCAACCTTGCCGTTCGAACGTCCGGATATCGATTTCCGATTTCAGCGTCCGGTGCACCGGGCACTTGTCGGCAATCTCCAGCAGCCGCTTGCGTTGTTCGGCATCGAGCGTGCCTTCGAACGTGATGCTGCGATCGATCCGGTCGACCATGCCTTCCTTGGTCTCGCAATTGAGACAATCCTCGGCGTGGATCTTGTTGTGGGTCAGCCGCACGGACACGCGCTTGAGCGGCAACTTCTTGCCATCGGCATAAAGCCGCAGCGTCATCGACGTGCAGGCGCCGAGCCCCGCGAGCAGGAGATCGTAAGGACCGGGACCGGAGTCGAGCCCGCCGGCCTTGACGGGCTCGTCGGCCAGAAACCGATGCGGCCCGCTCAAAATCTCCTGCTGAAATTTTCCATCGCCGGTTTCGCGCACAAGCACAGTACCAACTTCGATTTGCGCGTCGCTGCGCTCCGCCGGCGCCTCGAGATAGCGCTCGGCCCAGGCGGCGATCACGTTCGCCACATAGATTGCATCGCTCTTCTTGCTCAGCAGATGATCGGCGCCGGCCAGCGACACGAAACTCTTGGGATGCTTGGCGGCCAGGAATATCCGCGACGCATTGTCGATGCTCACGGTATCGTCAGTCGGCGAATGGAATATCAAAAGCGCCTTGCGCAGATTGGCCACACGCTCGGTGATCCGTTGTTCGGAAATATCATCAAGGAATTCGCGCTTGATCCGGAACGGGCGCCCGGCCAGCGACACCTCGACCTCGCCCTGTTCGCGGATCTTGTCGACCTGATCCTTGAACAGGCCGGTGACGTGCGCCGGATCGCAGGGCGCGGCAATGGTGACCACCGCGCGCGCTTCCGCGATGCGATGCGCGGCCGCAAGCACCGCCGCCCCGCCCAGGCTGTGACCGATCAGGATCGCAGGCGCGCCGTGTGTTTTACGCAAGTAATCGGCGGCGGCGACCAGGTCATCGATGTTCGACGAAAAATGCGTGTCGGCAAAATTGCCTTCGCTGGTGCCGAGCCCGGTGAAATCGAAGCGCAGCACGCCGATGCCGCACATCGCCAGCCGCTCGGCAATGCGCTTGGCCGCGAGGTTATCCTTGCCGCAGGTGAAGCAGTGCGCGAACAGAGCAAAGGCTGCCGGCTTGCCCAGCGGCAGATCGAGCAGCGCCGAGAGCTTTTCGCCTTTGGCATTGGGAAATTCGAGCCGCTCGGTGCGCATGGCTAGCCCTTCCAGGTCGGCTGACGCGGGTGGATGTGAGGCTTGAAGTCGTCGAAGTCCTTCCAGCCCGGCTCCGGCGGATCGCTTTTTGGCTGTGGCGTGTAGATCGACGGGCCGGTCAACTGCATGTCGGGGATGTAGCGCGGACAATTGGGGAAGATGGCGCGCGCCTCGACCCGCACGATCAGCTGCGCGCCGACGGTCGCGCCCAGGAGTGGATCGTCATCGCTCACACGCGCCCGGCCGTTGACCCGCAATCGTTTCGGTTTGCCGTGCATCGCGATGAACAGCAGGCCGACATTCGGGTTCACCACGACATTGCCGAGGCTCTTGAACATGCCGTTGCCGTCGTAGTCGGGAAAGGCCAGCTCGGAAGGGCCTGTCACGCGCACAAACCCCGGCATGCCGCCCTTGAACGAGCAATCCGGCTGGCCCTGCGCGTCCGCGGTGGCGAGGAAGAAGTAGGCCGCGCCCTCGATGAAGGCTTTGTCGTCGGCGGTGAATGCCGTGCGCGTCAGCTTTTCTTCCAGTTTATCGGAGATGCGGCGGCTGTCGAAACGGTCCTGCAGTTGCCGGTTGCCGTCGTGATACATGATGCTCATCGCCGTACCTCGCTGGTCGCATAAATTAAGTTCGATCGCGCCTCACTTGTCGCCCGCGATATGCCGGCGCCTGATCCGGCGCACCAGCCACCAGATCGCCGCGACCGCGACCGGCACGAACAATGCGGTCGCAAGCGAGATATCGACCGGGACGCCTTCGTCGTGCGCGCCCTTCACCAGGTAGCCGAACAGCCCGACCACGTAATAGCTGACGGCGGCAACCGACAGGCCTTCGACCGTCGTCTGCAAGCGCAATTGCATGCGCGTGCGCTCGTTCATCGACTTGAGCAAATCGCGGTTCTGCTGCTCGAGCTCCACGTCGACGCGGGTGCGCAGCAGGTTCGCCGCGCGCGCGAGTTTTTCCGAAAGGTTCTCCTGTCGCGTCTCAGTGGTCGCGCAGGTGCGCATCGCGGGCGCCATGCGCCGCGCCAGGAACGACGACCAGGTCGGGAAACCTTCGACCTTGCGCTCCCCGATGGTCTGCAGGCGCAGCTGCACGATTTCATAGTAGGCGCGGCTGGCGCCGAAACGGAACAGGCTGGCGGCGGCGCCGGCTTCCAGTTCGCCGGCCAATTCGGTCAATTCATCGAGCAGGCGATGATTGTCGACGAGCTTCGATGAACGCCGCATTTCGTCGGTGACTTCGGCCAGCCGCTTTTCGATGCGATTGATCGACGGCATCAGCCGCTGTGCTTCCGGCAGGCCGAGCAAGGCGAGCGTGCGATAGGTCTCCAGCTCGATGACGCGCTGGACCACCGCGCCGGCGCGCTCGTCGCCAAGGCCGCGGTCGAGCACGAGGATGCGCACAAAGCCGGCCGGGTCGGCCTGGAAGTCGGTGGTAAACAGCGCCTCGCCGTCGGAGTTTTCCGCCACCGCGAGACTGGCGCGATCGAACAGCTTTTCGATTGCGAATTTTTTCTTCTTTTCCGCCAGCAGGTGCAGATCGAGCGCCACCAGCAGCGGGCCCGGCTGCGGCAGGCTCATCATGGGTGCGGCCAGCGACGCGGCATCGGGGACGAACGGGACAACGCCGGGCGACGGCAGCTCCCAGGTGTAGGTGGTGAACTCCGAATGCTGTTCCCAGCGCAGCGCCGCTCCGCCGAAGACGACGCGGTGCTGCTTGGCGGATGCCTTCAGCGGCTCGAGCTGGCGGCGGGCACACAGGTCGGCCAGCGCCGCGCGGTCGCGCTTGGCGGCATCGCCGGCGGTATCGAAGGCAAAGTGCAGGACGCGGCGCGGTGTCTGGATCGGCGTGAACGGGCGCGCATGGACTTCGCCGAGGATCGCCGCGCGCAAGGGATGCGGGGTGAGCTTTCCGCCGTCCTTGATGGTGACGTCCGCGGTCATGCCCATCGGGTCGCATGCACGGGCAAATTTGGCAAGATGGGCCATTGCGGGCGCAAAGAACTAAAGGACTGGCGTAGAATTTGCTTCAATAGCGTCGAGACACACTCAACCGTCATCGCCGGGCATAGCCCGTCTGAAAGACGGGCGTGAACGCCCTGATGTCCCGGCGATCCCGATCAGGAAGGCACTGCCCACCTAAGCGAGATGGCCGGGACGAGCCCGGCCATGACGAAGAATGAAAGTCGTATTGTAAAAGGAGAGACAATCATGAACCGCGCCGATCTCACCGAAAAACTTCTCGACATCAAGCGCGAGAAAGGTTGGACCTGGAAATATATCTGCGAGCAGATCGGCGGGATGTCGCCGATCCTGATCACCGGCGCCATTCTCGGCCAGCACAAGCTGACCAAGCCGCAGGCCGCCGCCGCCGCCAAGCTGTTCGGCCTCTCGAAGAGCGAGCAGACGCTGATCAACGAAGTGCCGATGCGCGGCACCGCGACGCCGATGCCGCCGACCGATCCGCTGATCTACCGGCTCTACGAGCTGATCCTGGTCAACGGCCCGGCGGTCAAGGTGCTGATCGAGGAGGAATTCGGTGACGGCATCATGTCGGCGATCGACTTCGACATGGACATCACGCGCAAGGCCGACCCCAAGGGCGACCGCGTGCAGATCGGCATGACCGGAAAATTCCTGCCGTTCAAATATTACGGCGCCAAGGGCAACGAGCTGGCGTACGGGCTGAAGGAGGAGTGAAATTCGCCCTCATCCTGAGGAGCGCACGAAGTGCGCGTCTCGAAGGACGAGGGCGATGCAGCCTTCCCGGCTTGCGCTATACTCGGGCTCCGCCGACACGGGAGGAACCATGCCGTTCGTGAGCATCCGCCTCATCGAAAATCGTTCGCAGCAGCAGAAGGACGAGATCGCGAAGCGCGTCAACGACGCCATCAGCGACGTGTTGCAGCTGCCGAAGGACGACATCTGGGTCGTTTTCGAAGATATCCCGGCCGAGGGCTGGTATGTCGGCGGGACGACGGTCGCCGAACTCCGCAAGAAAACGCAGACATAAGTAGGAGCGGGGGCACTTACCCGTTCGTCCCCGCGAAAGCGGGGACCCAGTTGTGACAAACTTTATTCCGCTTGCGCGGGAATGAGCGGTTGATCTAAAGGCCCGCATGGCAGACCACAAACACGCCGTCGTCGTCGGCGCGCTCGGCGTGATCGGGCGCTACATCGTCGCGCGGTTGCTCGCGCACGGCGGCTGGTCCGTCACCGGCCTGTCGCGCCGGAGCGCCGAGGCCGCGCCGCGCTACCGCCACATCGCGGTCGATCTGCTCGACACTGAGGACACGGCGCAAAAGCTCGCCGGACTTGAAAGACGCCACGCACATTTTCTACGCGGCGTTTCAGCCCGCGCCCGGCGCGGCCGCGGGCTATGCATCGAACATCGCGCCGAACCGCGACATGCTGGTCAACGCCGTCACCGCGATCGACCGGGCGTCATCCGCGCTGCGCCGCGTGGTGCTGGTCACCGGCACGAAATATTACGGCTCGCATCTCGGGCCTTACAAAACGCCGGCGCGCGAGAGCGATCCGCGTCACGCGGGCGCCAATTATTATTTCGACCAGATCGACTGGCTCATCAGCCTTCCAGCGCGACAAACAGCTGGGACTGGGTGGAGCTGCGGCCGCAGACACTGTGCGGCTTTGCGCCGGGCACGCCGATGAGTCTGGCGCCGGCCATCGCGGTCTACGCCGCGATCAGCAAGGAGCTTGGGCAGCCGCTGCATTTTCCGGGAAAGCCCGGCGCCTATGCCGCGATCTACCAGGTCACCGCATCGGAGCACTTCGCCAAAGCCGCGCTGTGGGCGGCGAACGAGCCGCGCTGCGGCCTTGAGGCGTTCAACATCACCAACGGCGATTATTTCCGCTGGAAAAATCTGTGGCCGAAGCTCGCCGCCGCTTTCGACATGCCGGCCGGCGACGTCCGCACCATTAGCCTGACGGCCGACATGGCCGACAAGGCGCCGCTCTGGCGCACGATGACGGAGAAGCACAGGCTCAAGCCCTACGCCTGGGATCAGCTGGTGGCCTGGCCCTTTGCGGATTACGTCTTCGGTTGCGACTGGGATGTGATGTCGGACGTCACCAAGTCGCGCCGCTTCGGCTTCCACGACGTGGTCGACAGCGAAGAGATGTTCGTGCGGTTGATGCGGCAGTTTCGTGCGGAGCGGATCGTGCCGTGACACAGTGTCGGTCGGTGGCTGTTCCAACTGAACGTTTTCAGGTTAGAAGAGCACGGACCGTCCGCATCCCTTCAACAGCACCCCCATGAAACACATCGGCTTCCTCTCCTTCGGCCATTGGACCCCGTCGCCGCAGTCGCAGACGCGGTCGGCGTCCGACGCGCTGCTGCAATCGATCGAGCTCGCCGTCGCGGCCGAGGAACTGGGCGCCGACGGCGCCTATTTCCGCGTCCATCATTTCGCGCGCCAGCTCGGCTCGCCGTTTCCGCTGCTCGCGGCCTGCGGCGCGCGCACCAAGCGGATCGAGATCGGCACCGCGGTCATCGACATGCGCTACGAGAACCCGATGTACATGGCGGAGGACGCGGGCGCTGCCGACCTCATCGCCGGCGGCCGCCTGCAGCTCGGCATCTCGCGTGGGTCGCCCGAGCAGGTGATCAACGGCTTTCACTACTTCGGTTACGTGCCGCCGGAGGGAATGACCGATGCCGACATGGCGCGGCGCCACACCGAGGTCTTTCTCGAGGTGCTGCTCGGCAAGGGCTTCGCCAAGCCCAACCCGTCCCCGATGTTTCCGAACCCGCCTGGCCTCTTGCGCGTCGAGCCGCACTCCGAAGGCCTGCGCGAGCGCATCTGGTGGGGCGCCGGCACCAATGCGACGGCGGAATGGGCGGCCAAGCTCGGCATGAACCTGCAAAGCTCGACGCTCAAGATCGACGAGAGCGGCAAGCCTTTTCATGTGCAGCAGGCGGAGCAGCTCCGGCTGTACAAGGCGGCGTGGAAAGAGGCGGGCCACAAGCGCACGCCGCGGATGTCGATCAGCCGCAGCATCTTCGCGCTCACCGACGACCGCGACCGCATGTATTTCGGGCGTGGCGACGAGAAGGACCAGATCGGTTTTCTCGGCGGCACCGACCGCGCCATCTTCGGCCGCAGCTATGCGGCGGAGCCGGACGTTCTTGTCGAGCAGCTCAAGCAGGACGAAGCGATCGCGGAAGCCGACACGATATTGCTCACCGTGCCGAACCAGCTCGGCGTCGGCTACAACGTGCATGTCATTGAATCGATCCTCAAGCACGTCGCGCCGGGGCTGGGGTGGCGGTGAGGGCGTCTACCCTCCCCTTGAGGGGGAGGGTCGACGCCAAGCGAACGAAGTTCGCGAAGGCGGCGGGGTGGGGTGAGCTGTCTCGAATAACGGTTCACCC
This sequence comes from uncultured Alphaproteobacteria bacterium, assembly GCA_963810125.1. Taxonomy (GTDB): domain Bacteria; phylum Pseudomonadota; class Alphaproteobacteria; order Rhizobiales; family Xanthobacteraceae; genus Pseudolabrys. The sequence goes on along the minus strand of CAWEMK010000002.1, from coordinate 214,980 downwards.
CACCCCGGCTCGCGACGTCGTCGCTCGCCGACCCTGCCCCCTCCAGGGGAGGGTAAAGAAGGAAGATTAGTCCGCCGCTTTCGTGCTGCCAGCTTCTTCAAGCCGCCGGCTTCTTATCCGTCTCGCCAGAAACGCGACGTCAGCTCGAAATAATGAGGCACGTCGTCGTGCCGTGCGCGAGCAATCGGCCCTTGGCGTCGGTGATGCGGCCTTCTGCCGTGCCGACACGACGACCGCAGTTGAGCACTTTGCCCTCGGCCCTGATCTGGCCCGGTCTCCAGCGTGATGGGCCGGACGAGCGAAATCTTGAACTCGAGCGTCGTACTGCCGATGCCTTTTTCGAGCGTCGAATGGATGGCCAGGCCCATGCAGCTATCGAGAAGCGTCGCCGCGAGGCCGCCGTGCACCGTGCCCCATGGATTGAGATGAGCGTCTGTCGGGTGGAGCGTGAGGACGACGCGGCCGCTTTCGGCCTCCACCACGTCATAGCCCAAGGTCCGTGCGAAGGTGTTGAGCGGCAACGCTCCGCTGGCAAGGCCCTGTTACGAACTCCAGCCCGCTCATCGCCTTCTTGTGCTCGGGACTCACCATCCCGTAGGTCCTGGCGGTCATCGTCCACTCCCGGTGTTCTCGGCTTTTTACAATGCCGAGGACCTGACGGTAAGGCGGCAACGAGCGCCACCCGAATCCGATGACTGGTTGCGCCGAGCGCCGCGGCTGCGGTGGGGGTGAGGCACGCTTCTTACTTCTTACCCTCCCCTGGAGGGGGAGGGTCGACGCCAAGCGAACGGAGTTCGCGAAGGCGGCGGGGTGGGGTGAGCGGTCTCGAATAACGGTTCACCCCACCCCGGCTCACGCCTTCGGCGTTCGCCGACCCTCCCCCTCCAGGGGAGGGTAAAGTGTGGCTGGCGCCGCTCAGCTTTTCTTTTTGCGCGCGGGTTTTTTTGTTGCGCCACCAACAATCACCTGCGGTCCGATGTCCGCGATGCGGTTGGTGCCGGTCAGCGCCATGGTGACGCTGAGCTCGTTCTTGAGGATGTCGATCGCCTTGCTCACGCCGGCCTGGCCGCCGGCGCCGAGGCCGTAGACATAGGCACGGCCGATCAAGCAAGCGCGCGCGCCGAGCGCGAGTGCGCGCATGAGATCGGCGCCGGTGCGGATGCCGCCATCGAACAACACTTCGGTGTCGGAACCGACGGCCTGCGCGACCGCCGGCAGCGCCGAGATCGACGACGGCGCGCCATCGAGCTGACGCCCGCCATGGTTCGAGACCACGATGGCGTCGGCGCCGAGCTTGACGGCCATCTTTGCATCCTCCGGATCGAGAATGCCCTTGATGATCAGTTTGCCCGGCCAGATCTTCTTGATCCACTCGACATCTTTCCAGGAGAGCGCCGGATCGAACTGGCCTTGAATCCAGGTGGCGAGCGAATTGACGTTGTCCATTCCCTTGACGTGACCAGCAAGGTTGCCGAACGTTTTCCGTTTGCCCATCAGGATACTGAGCGCCCAGTTCGGTTTGGTCGCGATGTCGATGATATTAGCGAGCCGGATTTCCGGCGGCACCGTCATGCCGTTCTTGATGTCCTTGTGGCGCTGGCCGAGCACCTGCAAATCGACGGTGAGCACCAGCGCGCTGCATTTGGCTTGCGCCGCGCGCGCCAGGATGTCCTTCGAAAAACCCCGGTCCTTGATGACGTAGAGCTGGAACCAGAATGGCCGGCGCGTTGCCTCGGCGACATCCTCGATCGAGCAGATCGACATCGTCGACAGCGTGTAAGGGATGCCTGCGTCATTGGCGGCCTGCGCGGCGAGGATTTCGCCGTTGCCGTGTTGCATGCCGCTGAGCCCGATCGGCGCGAGCGCAAACGGCGCCGCGACCTTCTGCCCGAGGATGGTGGTCGCGAGACTGCGATTGGACACATCCACCAGGACACGCTGGCGCAACTTGATGTGCTCGAGGTCGGCGCGGTTGGCCCGGAACGTTTCCTCGCTGTAGGAGCCGCTGTCGGCATAATCGAAAAAGGCGCGCGGAACCCGGCGGCGGGCCAGCGTGCGCAGGTCCTCGATGCAGGTGACGTTTTTCATAGGACGGTTCTTGGTGCATTTCTGGGGTTCGATGGTCGAGATTTCGGGTAGCACAGTGCCGGTGGGGCGTGAAATGGCCGCTTTTGACGCGGGCCGTTACCGGCGAAACGGTTAACCGCTCCCGGTAAGGATTCCTCACAAATTTTGAAGTAAATCCGCGGCGTTGGCACTAATATGGGATTGTTGGGCAGCCCTGACCTGTTAACGGGAGGCTCGTCAGGTGCATCGCACCGTAGCGTAGGTGTCAGGGGTAGTTTGATGGTTCGGCGTTATTTCGGGACTGACGGCATTCGTGGCCTTGCCAACCGGGTCATTACTCCGGAGCTGGCGCTCAAGGTCGGCCAGGCCGCAGGGCTGATTTTCAGGAACGGTGAGCACCGCCATCGCGTCCTGATCGGCAAGGACACCCGCCTGTCCGGCTACATGATCGAGAACGCACTGGTCGCAGGCTTTACCTCGGTCGGCATGGATGTGCTGCTGACCGGCCCAATTCCGACGCCGGCGGTCGGCATGCTGGCGCGCTCGATGCGCGCCGATCTTGGCGTCATGATCTCGGCGTCGCACAATCCATACGACGACAACGGCATCAAGCTGTTCGGACCCGACGGCTACAAGCTCAGTGACGACGTTGAGTCCAAGATCGAAGAGCTCATCGATTCCGATCTCTCCAAGCAGCTCGCCAAAAGCGCCGACCTCGGCCGCGCCAAGCGCATCGACGGCGTGCAGGATCGCTACATCGAATTCGCCAAGCTGACGCTGCCCAAGGCCGTGTCGCTCGAAGGACTGCGCATTGTCATCGATTGCGCCAACGGCGCGGCATACAGAGTGGCGCCTGGCACACTGTGGGAACTGGGCGCCGACGTGATTTCCATCGGTGCAGAACCGGACGGATTTAACATCAATAAAGAGTGCGGTTCCACCGATCTGGCGGCGCTGTCCCGCAAGGTGCGCGAGATGCGCGCCGATATCGGCATCGCGCTGGATGGCGACGCCGACCGCGTGATGATCGTGGATGAGCGCGGCCATGTCGTGGACGGCGACCAGCTGCTCGCCGTGATCGCGGAGAGCTGGAAACAGGACGGCAGGCTGCAACGTCCCGGCGTGGTGTCGACGGTGATGTCGAACCTTGGCCTTGAGCGCTATCTCGGCGGGTTGGGTATCGAGCTGGTGCGGACGCCGGTCGGCGACCGCTACGTGCTCGAGCAAATGCGCGCGCACGGCTACAACATCGGCGGCGAACCGTCGGGCCATATTATCCTGTCGGATTATACGACGACCGGAGATGGCTTTATCGCGGCGTTGCAGATCCTCGCGGTCGTCAAGCGCGGCGACAGGCCGGTGTCCGAACTCTGCCACCGCTTCGAGCCGCTGCCGCAGATTCTCAAGAATGTCCGCTACCAGACCGGCAAGCCGATGGAGAGCGCAGCCGTGCGCTCAGCCATCGCCAGCGCCGAGAAAAAACTCGGCCGTCGCGGCCGTTTGATCGTGCGGCCGTCGGGCACCGAGCCGGTCATCCGCGTGATGGGTGAGGGCGACGACCGCAGCCTGGTCGAATCAGTTGTCGACGACGTGGTTGAGGCGCTGAGCGAAGTGGCTGCCTGATACCGCTGCGGGCTTTCTCCGGTAACTAAATTCTTAATTTGCGGATTTTCGCGCGCCGGGTTTTGCGCGTGTACGCGCAGGTTTGCGAACTGCGTTGATCGCTTCGTTAATTGGCGTGGTTAAGAATTAAGGTTAAGTGCCGATTAAGGATTTCCTGCCATCGTTGCCCCAGTCGCCGTCCCGTTTGGACGGGCACCTGTTTGTGGGGTTGCGATGTTTACTCGGCGTCTCAAGCTGTCAGCGCTGGCTGCGGTTGCTTCGTTTGCGGTCATCAACAGCGCGCACGCGGCCGACATGCCGGCGCCCGTCCTGGCTCCGGCGGTTGATTTTTCAGGCTGGTATCTGCGCGGCGATATCGGCTTCAGCAATCAAAATGTTCGCAGCCTCTTCAATGTGAACTACGCCAATTTCATTTCGGTACAGAATATCGACAAGGGCTTCGACGCGGCGCCGCTGTTCGGCCTCGGCATTGGTTACACCGTCAACAACTGGCTGCGGTTCGATTTCACCGGTGAATACCGGGGCGCGGCGAATTTCCATGGTCTCGACGTTGGCGCCATTCCCGGCGGCGGCTTCGCGGACGACCGTTATACCGCCAGCAAGTCCGAATGGACCTTCATGTTCAACGGATATGTTGACCTCGGCACCTGGTGGAACATCACGCCATTCGTCGGCGCCGGTGTCGGCTTCAGCCGCAACACGATCAGCAACTTCGGCGACGTCTCGGTCTGCGTGAACAGTTCGTCGTGCGTGGGCAGCGGAGGCAGCGACGCCTTTGGCGGCACCGCCAGCAAATGGAATTTCGCGTGGGCGCTGCATGCCGGTCTCGCCTACCAGCTTTATCGTAATGTCACGCTCGAGCTCGCCTATCGATACATCGACCTCGGCAATGCCCAAAGCGGCGACCTCATCGCGTTCACCGGCGCCAACAATTTCTACAACCCGATGGAATTCCATCATTTGTCGTCGCAGGACGTCAAATTCGGCGTGCGTTTTAACTTCGGCGGTTACGAACCTCCACCGCCGCCGCCACTGCGCAGCAGAGGTTAGAGGCGAGGGGATAGGCGGATGATAGTGGAAACAAACGGGGCGGCGTCATGAGTCGGTTTGGTCATCGAGTCGGAGTCACTGCTGCATTTTGCTCCGTCCTGGCGGCAGCATCGCTCGGCGGCGCGCGCGCAGCGGATTGGCCGCTGCGTGGTTCAGTGGACCCTGGCTTCGCGCGCTGGGATGGCTGGCAATTTGGCGTTCAGGCCGGCCTCGCGAACATGCGAACCGATTTTGCCAACAGCGCCGGTTCGCAGGTCGCCTTTATTCTGCGCAACACCATTCAAGAGACTGAATTTGCACCATCGAGCTGGACGACGGTAGCGCCCGATACGACCAACGGTCAGGTGTACGGCGCCTTTCTCGCGTACAACATGCAATGGGACCGCCTCGTCGTTGGATTCGATATGAACTACAAGTACGCCGCCTCCGTCGACACGACTGCGGCCGATACCATCTCAAGACAGTTTGTCACCTCAGATCAATTTCTCAACCAGCTCACCATTGATGCGCGATCCACGATGAAACTGGTCGACTACGCGACATTGCGTGGGCGCGCCGGTTATGCATTTGGCAATTTTCTGCCTTACGCCGTGATCGGTGCCGCAGCCGGCCGTTTTAACTACGCTACGACCGTAACGGTGGATATGCAGGGTGCACCAACCGGGGGTGCGCCCGGCGTTCCATTTCATATTATCCAGACGGCCAGCGTCGGCAAAAATAACGCGATCGTTGGCGGCGTTGCCGCGGGGCTCGGCGTGGATTGGGCGATTACGCCCGGGATGTTCATGCGCGTTGAATGGGAATACGTCGCCTTTTCGCCGGTTAATGGCTCCCGCAATAATATCAACACCGCCAACCTCGGCGTCGGCATGCGATTTTAGCGACCGTCGCTCTATTTCAAGCGCCGGCCCGCGCACGCACCTGCACTTTCCAGACCACGACAGTTGACCGCGGCGGGTAAGTCGCCTATCTCCGCCAGTGGGACACCCTTCCCCAACGAAGGGCGCCTATCTGGAAGGATAGACACAATGACGGCGACGAAGCCCGGCGTGCGGCCGGCAACCCCGCACTTTTCGTCCGGCCCCTGCGCCAAGCGCCCCGGCTGGAGCCTGCAAAACCTCACCGACGCAGTTCTCGGACGATCGCACCGATCCAAGATCGGCAAGGCGAAGCTCAAGCGCGCCATCGATCTCACCCGCGAAGTCCTGGAAGTGCCGGCCGACTATCGCATCGGCATCGTGCCGGCCTCCGACACCGGCGCGGTTGAGATTGCGCTGTGGTCTCTGCTGGGTCCCCGCCCGGTGACGATGCTGGCCTGGGAATCGTTCGGCGAAGGCTGGGTCACCGACGTTGAAAAACAGCTCAAGCTGAAAGACTTCAGCGTCATCAAGGCGCCGTATGGCGAATTGCCCGACCTGAGCAAAGTCGATTTCTCGACCGATGTGGTCTTCACCTGGAACGGCACCACCTCGGGCGTTCGTGTCCCGAACGGCGACTGGATTGCCGCCGGCCGCAAGGGCCTCACGATCTGCGATGCGACGTCCGCGGCCTTCGCGCAGAAACTCGACTGGCCGAAACTCGATGTCGTGACGTTCTCATGGCAAAAGGCGCTTGGCGGGGAGGGCGCCCACGGCATGCTCATCCTGTCGCCGCGTGCCGTCGAACGGCTCGAGACCTACAAGCCGGCCTGGCCACTGCCGAAAATTTTCCGCCTGACCAAAAGCGGCAAGCTCAACGAAGGCATTTTTGCCGGCGAGACGATCAATACGCCCTCGATGCTCTGCGTGGAGGATTATCTCGACGCGCTGCAATGGGCAAAATCGGTTGGCGGACTTGCTGGCACGGTCGCGCGCTCGGATGCCAATACCAAGGCGTTGTCGGACTGGGTTGCGGCCACCGCGTGGATCGATCATCTCGCGAAAAATGCAAGCGAGCGCTCCAACACTTCTGTTTGCCTGAGAGTTGTTGACCCGGCGGTGACGCGGCTTTCCGGCGACGACCAGGCGGCGTTTGCCAAGACGCTGGCCGGCCTGCTCGAAAAAGAAGGTGTTGCCTACGACATTGCGTATTACCGCGACGCGCCGCCCGGCCTGCGCATCTGGTGCGGGGCGACCGTCGAGACGCGCGATATCGAAGCGCTCACGCCGTGGCTCGACTGGGCTTTCGCCGAAGCGAAAGCCGCATTGCCGAAAGCCGCATGACTATTTCTTACCCTCCCCTGGAGGGGGAGGGTCGACGCCCCGAAGGGGCGGCGGGGTGGGGTGACCCGATCACCCGGACCATCACCGGATCGTTTGCCGCTCGAAATTTCACCCCACCCCGGCCCTGCGGGCCGACCCTCCCCCTCCAGGGGAGGGTGAAGGAAGAAACAAAATGCCCAAAGTTCTCATATCCGACGCACTGTCCGCCGCCGCCGTGCAGATCTTCAAGGATCGCGGCATCGAGGTGGATTTCCAGCCGGCGCTCGGCAAGGACAAGGACAGGCTTGCCGCGATCATCGGCAACTACGACGGCCTCGCCATCCGCTCCGCCACCAAAGTGACCGCCAAGATGCTCGAGGCGGCCAAAGGCCTGAAAGTGATCGGGCGGGCAGGGATCGGTGTCGACAACGTCGATATTCCGGCAGCGACCGCGCGCGGCATCATCGTCATGAATACGCCCTTCGGCAATTCCATCACGACCGCGGAACACGCGGTTTCGCTGATGCTGGCATTGGCGCGGCAAATCCCGGAAGCCGACGCTTCGACGCGCGCCGGCAAGTGGGAAAAGAACAAGTTCATGGGCGTGGAGATCTTCGGCAAGACGCTCGGCGTGATCGGCTGCGGCAATATCGGCTCGATCGTGGCCGATCGCGCGCTCGGACTGAAGATGAAGGTCGTCGCCTTTGATCCGTTCCTGTCGCAGCAGCGCGCTGACGATCTCGGTGTCGAGAAAGTCGAGCTCGAAGAACTGTTCAAGCGTGCTGATTTCATTACCTTGCACACGCCGCTCACCGACAAGACCCGCAACGTTGTCAATGCGGCTGCCATCAAGATGATGAAAAAGGGCGTGCGCATCATCAATTGCGCGCGCGGCGGGCTGGTGGACGAGGCCGCGCTCTATGACGCACTCAAGAGCGGCCATGTCGCCGGTGCCGCCTTCGACGTGTTCGTCACCGAACCGGCCACCGAAAACCCGCTGTTCAGCCTGCCGAATGTCGTGTGCACGCCGCACCTCGGTGCGTCCACGTCGGAGGCGCAGGAAAATGTCGCCCTGCAGATTGCCGAGCAGATGTCGGACTATCTTTTGCGTGGCGCCATCACCAATGCCATCAACTTTCCCTCGATCAGCGCGGAAGAGGCGCCGAAGCTCAAGCCCTTCATCGCGCTGGCCGAAAAGCTTGGCTCCTTCGCCGGTCAACTGACTGAAACAGGTATCAGCAAGGTGCAGCTGGCCTACGAAGGTGCGGTGGCGCAAATGAACACCAAGGCGCTCACGTCCGCGGCGATCGCCGGTCTGCTGCGGCCGATGCTGGGCGACGTGAATGTCGTTTCGGCCCCGGTGGTGGCCAAAGAGCGCGGCATCGTGGTCGAAGAGGTCACGCGGGAAATGCCCGAGGACTATGAAAGCCTGATCACGATAACCGTGACGACCGAACGGCAGGCCCGGCACGTGTCCGGCACCGTGTTTGCCGATGGGCGGCCGCGCATCGTCAATATCAAGGGAATCCGGATGGACGCCGAATTCGGGCCTTCGATGATCTACATCACCAATCTCGACAAGCCAGGATTCATCGGAACGTTTTCCTCCACGCTCGGCGAGGCCGGCATCAATATCGCAACCTTCCACGTCGGCCGCGACGCGCCCGGTGGCAATGCAGTCGCCTTGATTGAAATCGACGGCGAATTGCCGGAGGCCCTGCTCAGCAAAGTGCGCGCGCTGCCGCAGGTGCAACAGGCCAAGCCGCTGCATTTCTGAATTAGGCTGCAAGATCAGTCCTTTGCCGGTCCTTTCGGGCTGCAAAAGCCGGTGGACTTTGGCTTGCCTCCCAAGGGAGCATCCTTTATCCGAAGGTGGACCTGGCCGGTGGCTCCCGGCTCAAAGTGTCCGGGCGCTGGCTGAGGGAAGGGATTCCGATGGCGAATGTTGTGGTTGTCGGATCCCAGTGGGGCGACGAAGGCAAAGGCAAGATCGTCGACTGGCTGTCGGAGCAGGCCGACATCGTCGTGCGGTTCCAGGGCGGCCACAATGCCGGCCATACGCTCGTCATCGACGGCAAAACCTACAAGCTGTCGCTGTTGCCGTCGGGTGTCGTGCGCGGCGGCAAGCTGTCGGTCATCGGCAACGGCGTCGTCGTCGACCCGCAGGCGCTCGTTGACGAGATCGCCCAGCTGAAGAAACAGGGCATTGCGGTGACGCCCGAAAGCTTGCGCATTGCCGAGAACGCGATCCTGATCCTGCCGCTCCACCGCGAACTCGAAGCCATTCGCGAGGAGGAGCACGCGGCCACCCGCATTGGAACAACGAAGCGGGGCATTGGCCCGGCTTACGAAGATAAAGTGGGCCGCCGCGCCATCCGGTTCATGGACCTGGCCGACCTGCCGTCGTTGGGAACAAAGATCGAGCGCCTGCTGGCGCATCACAATGCGCTCCGCCGCGGGCATGGCCTGGCCGAGGTCAAGCCGCACGAGGTCTATGACCACCTTGCCGCCGTGGCGCCCAAGGTCTTGCCGTTCATGGATTCGGTCTGGTCGCTGCTCGATGCCAAGCGGCGCGAGGGCAAACGCATTTTGTTCGAGGGCGCGCAGGGGGCGTTGCTCGACATCGATCACGGCACATATCCCTATGTCACCTCGTCGAATACGGTGGCGGCGCAGGCGGCGACCGGCTCGGGACTGGGGCCGAATGCGATCGACTACGTGCTCGGCATCTGCAAGGCCTACACGACGCGGGTGGGCCTCGGTCCGTTCCCGACCGACCAGATGGATAATGTCATCGGAAAAACCCTGGGCGAGCGCGGACGCGAATTTGGCGTCGTCACCGGCCGGGCGCGCCGCTGCGGCTGGTTTGATGCAGTGCTGGTGCGCCAGACCGTGCGGACCTGCGGTATCGACGGGCTGGCGCTCACGAAACTCGACATTCTCGACGGCTTTGATGAAATCAAGGTCTGCGTGCGCTATCGTCTGGACGGCCGGGAGATCGATTATCTTCCAGCGGGAGAACAGGCACAGGCCCGGGTGGTGCCGGTCTACGAGACCATCGACGGTTGGAAAGAGCCGACCGCGCGGGCGCGCTCCTGGGCTCAGTTGCCGGCGCAGGCGATAAAATACGTCCGTCGTATCGAAGAACTGGTTGGCTGCCCGGTGGCCCTGCTGTCGACCAGTCCGGAGCGCGAAGACACGATCCTGATGAAAAATCCATTTGAGCTATGATTGCCGAAAAAAGACATGAACCGGGGTCAAGCATGAGCCCGAACGTGGGAATCCGGTTTCGGACGGGGATCATGCTCCAGCAAAACAGCGTGCAATGGCCGACTATTATCCTCTAATCGCGCGAGCCGTCAGCGGACTCGACAAGAACACGGGCGAAAACCGTCGCGCGTTGTATGACCGTGCGCGCGCCGCGCTGGTCAGCCAGTTGCGCGGTGTTCAGCCCGCGCTCGACGAGACCGATATCACGCGCGAGCGATTGGCTCTTGAGGAAGCGATCCGCAAGGTCGAGGCGGAAGCCGCCAAGCGGCCGCGGGCAGAAATTCAGGATGCCGAGGCGGCCGAGCCCTCGCTGCGCGATCGTGGCCTGCGCGATTTCCGCGAGACGGTGGCCGAAGTCGAGGGCCTTGGCCAAGCGACCGCCGAAGCCAAACGCGCCGCACACGCAACTTACGAGTCAATGCCGGCAGAGCCGGAGCCGCATTACTTCGAGCCTGAGCCCGCACCAGAACCGACGCAGATCCCTGAACCGCCGCCCATCGAGGAGCCGCCGCCTCGTTCCGCCGGCTATGCGCCGCAAACGCCGGCGCCCGCTGCTTACGATGATGAAGACGGATACACGCGGCGCCCGCAGCGATCTTACCGGGGCATCATCAAGCTGCTTGTGCTGCTGCTGGTGCTGGCCGGGATCGCCGGCGCGGCATACTGGCAGCGTCAGGCGATCACATCGATGGTGGCGAGCTTCCGTTCGGAGCCGACGAAGCCCAAGGACACGAGCCAGCCGACAGCCCGCCCGAAGATCGCCGACCGTATCGGGCAGTCCGGCCAGGCTGCACCGGATTCAGCCAATGCGCCGGCTGCGGCGGTGGCGCAGAAAGTCGTGCTCTATGATGAAGACCCGAACGATCCGCAAGGAAAACGCTATGTCGGGTCTGCGATCTGGCGCACCGAGACGGTGTCGCCGGGGCCGGGCCTCGCGCCCGAACTCGCGGTCCGCGCCGATATCGAGATACCCGAGCGCAAACTGCGGATGACGTGGTCGCTCCGCCGCAATACCGACAAGGCATTGCCGGCGAGCCATACCATCGAGATTCTTTTCACGCTGCCGGCGGATTTCCCGGAAGGTGCCATCGGCAACGTGCCCGGCGTGCTGATGAAGCAGAACGAACAGGCGCGCGGCGTTCCGCTCGCCGGTCTCGCTGTGAAGGTGACCAACGGTTATTTCCTGGTCGGGCTTTCCGCTGTCGATGTCGACCTGCAACGCAACGTGCAACTGCTCAAGGAACGCGACTGGTTCGACATCCCCGTCGTTTACACGAGCGGCAAGCGGGCGATCCTGGCGATGGAAAAGGGCACTCCCGGCACGCGCGCCTTCGAGGAGGCCTTCAGGGCCTGGGGGCAATAACCGCCCGGGACACGTTCCAAAGAAAATGGCCGGGCGTGAGCCCGGCCATAATTTTTTTTGAAGCTGAACGCGACGCTCAGTGCGCCGTGATCGCGTCCTGCTCTGCGGGTTGTTCGAGTGCCGAGATGCGGGTCTTCACCGCCTTCTGCACTTTCTCGAACGCGCGCACTTCAATCTGACGAACGCGCTCGCGCGACACGCCGAATTCCGCGGCGAGGTCCTCGAGCGTGATCGGGTCATCAGCGAGCCGTCGCGCTTCGAAGATGCGACGTTCGCGATCGTTGAGCACATCGAGCGCCGAGATCAGCGCCTTGTGGCGATTGTCGCTCTCTTCGCTATCGGCCAGGATGCGTTCCTGGCTGGGCGCGTCGTCGACAAGCCAATCCATCCACTCGCCGCTCTCGCCATCGTCGCGGATCGGCGCGTTGAGCGATGAGTCGCCGCCGAGGCGGCGATTCATGTCGACCACGTCCTGTTCGGTCACGCCAAGACGCTTGGCAATGATCTGAACCTGGTCAGGCCGCAGGTCGCCTTCCTCGAGCGCGGAAATCTTGCTCTTCGCCTTGCGCAGGTTGAAGAACAGCTTCTTCTGGTTGGCGGTGGTGCCCATCTTCACGAGCGACCAGGAGCGCAGGATGTACTCTTGTATTGCGGCTTTGATCCACCACATCGCGTAGGTGGCGAGACGAAACCCTTTTTCGGGCTCGAAACGCTTGACCGCCTGCATCAGGCCGACATTGCCTTCCGAGATGACCTCGGAGATAGGCAAGCCGTAGCCGCGATAGCCCATGGCGAGCTTGGCGACCAAGCGTAGATGACTGGTGACGAGTTTATGCGCGGCGTCACGATCGCCGTGCTCACGCCAGCTGCGCGCCAGCATGTATTCTTCGTGCGGTTCCAGCATGGGGAACCGCCGAATCTCGTCGAGATAGTGTGAAAGACCGGATTCGGCCTTGAGTGCCGGCAAAGCGGCTGTACGGGCCATGATAGCGCCCTCCTTACTTGTGCCCCCGGATGATCGGCAGGCGGTTGTCGCCGCCGCTCCCCGAGCCGACGGCGCGCATTTGATGTTGCGACCGCGAAGTCCCTCGATCGCAGGTGCAGCATAACGGCTTGGGCGAGCGAAAGGAAGCATTCCGCCCGTCACGTCACCGTGACGGAAACGTGCGTCCCTGCACGCGGTCAAGTCGTTGATTTCGCTGCTCTTACTTGCGTCGTTTTGACCCGGCTTCACGGCTCTCCGAAGGGATTTCCATGTGCAGGGCATCACGTAAACGACGCAAATCGCCCGGCAGTTCCGAATGGAACTCCAGGGCGTCGCCGGTTTCGGGGTGTTCAATGGCCAGTAGATAGGCATGCAAAGCCTGTCTGCCAAGATCCCCCAGGGCCGCAGCCGCTTTGGGTCCAAGCCGGCTGATCTTGGTCTTGAAGCCGGTGCCATAGGTCGCATCGCCCAGGATCGGGTGCCCGATATGGGCGAGATGCACGCGGATCTGGTGGGTGCGGCCGGTCTCCAAAGTGCAGGCCAGCAGGCTGGCGACCGGCTTGCCGTCCGGGCCGGCAAATTGCTCGAGCAACTGCCAATGCGTTATCGCGGCCCGTCCGTCCGGGCGCACCGCCTGCCTGTCGCGCGCGTGCTGATGGCGGCCGAGCGGGGCCTCGATCGTGCCCTTCGGGCGGCCGGGTACACCCCAGACCAAAGCGAGGTAACCCCGTTCAAGCGGGCCATGGGTCTTGTCGGCGAACTGCTTGCTGAGCGCGTGATGGGCCTTGTCGGTCTTGGCGACAATCATCAGCCCGGTGGTGTCCTTGTCGAGCCGGTGCACGATGCCGGGCCGCTTGACCCCGCCAATGCCGGACAGGCTCGCGCCGCAATGGGCAATCAGCGCGTTGACCAGCGTGCCGGCGGCATGACCGGCGGCCGGGTGGACAACGAGGCCTCTCGGCTTGTCGATGACGATGATTGCGGCGTCCTCGTAGACAATATTGAGCGGGATCGCTTCGCCCTGCGGCGTCGCCGGTTCGGGCGGCGGCAAGTTGACAGTGATGGTGTCGCCGGAATTGACGCTGGCGGCCGGATCGCGGATCGTGCGCGCGCCGACCTTGACGTGGCCGGCAAGGATCAGTGCCTTTAAGCGCGAGCGCGACAACGCCGGGATACGGACGGCCAGCACACGGTCGAGCCGACCGCCGGTTTCCTCGGCGGAGATTGTCACTGTCTCAATGGCCGACATGGTTCAACCGATGCCCGACGATCACAAACCCCTCGATCCAGAAGCCGCCGCGGCGATCGGCAAAGTCCGCCGCTTGATGATCATCATCATGACGACGACCTTCGTCGCCATCGGCGTCATCCTGGCCGTCATCGGCTACCGCCTTTCGCAGGTGAAGGAAAGCGCCCCATCGTTCGTGGACGTCACTCATGCGCTGCCGCCGGGCGCCAAAGTGCTCTCGACCGCGATCGGAAGCGACCACATCGTGGTGACCATCGAGGTCGGCGGCGCGGTCCAGTTGCTGACTTTCGATCCCGATACGCTCCAGCCGCTGGGGCGGTTGCAGCTCAAAGCGCCCTAATCTTCTCCAGCACCGGCAACAGGTAGCCGATGAACTTCTCCGGGTCCTCGCTCATCGGGAAATGCCCGAGGCCTTGCATCACCGTGGCCGGCGCGCCGGTGCGTTCCGCGACCGCGAGCATGGCTTCGACCGTGCAGGAATAGTCATATTCGCCGGTCAGCAGGAACAGCGGGCAGCGCTTGATGTCGATCTGCCCGAGCTTGTCGCGGATGTCGCCGTCGGCGGTCGTGTAGAAATGAAGGTCGCCCTTGAACACGCCGGGGCCGCTCTGCATGTAGTGCCACAGCGTTTCCCAGCGTTCGTGCGCCGGCGCCGTCGGCGATACGAGGCCGGAGATGACGCCTGCGCAGACCATGCCGCCGTGGACATCGGGGCGGTTGAGCCAGGACAGATCGTAATAGGCCTCGGCATAGGGCGCCGATTCCAGCCCGATCAGCGCGCGGAAGCGTGTCGGATGCTGACAGGCGAGGTGCAGCACGATGCGGCCGCCGATCGAACAGCCCATGACGACCGGCCTGTCGAGTTCGAGTGCGCCGGCGACATCGAGGATCGCCTCGACATAATCGGGCGCGGTGAGCTGATACTCGTCATCTTGCCAGCCGGCCGGCGGCGATGACTTGCCGTGCCAGGGCATGTCGAACGCAATCACGCGATAGTTTGCCGTCACGCGTGCATCATTCATGAGGCCGCGGTACTGACGCGTGTCGGCGCCGGCGGTGTGCAGACACAACAGGGGAATGCCCTGGCCGGCCTCCTCGACGTAGAGCCGGTGCGGCTTGCCGAGCAAGTCGAGTTGCAGGTAGCGGCCGGTTATGGGTTCGAAGCGCGTGCTCATCGGGCGGCCTGCCTGGCTACGGTTTTGCGCGGGGCGGCGAGCACGTCCTTGAAATAGAGCAGGTTCGCCATGAACGGGTGCAGGTCACCCTCGATTTGCATCAATTTCGTTTTCACCAGCGCGAACACATCGGTGAAGCCGCGCGGCGGCAGCGGCTGCCAGAATTTTTCCCAAACATCGCGCGAGGCGCGCAGACGGAAACTGTAGTCCGGCGTGATGAACGGGCCCGGCGTGACCTTGGTCACCCTGCCTTCCTGCACGCGCAGCAAGGTGTAGTCGTCATCGACGACGATCATGAACGCGGTATCGATGAAACGGCCGCGGTGGACGAGCCTGGCATCGGCGTTCACCAGGCTGGCGATCTTGTCGAGCATGCGGAAGCTCCTTTGAAAACGGCCTAGCGTGGAATGTCCTGCCGCCGGCCGCAATATCCGTGCACCAAGCTTGCGGACTGGACGGATCGAGGCTATTTCGATGGCTCGCGCGCCTTTGCTCCCTTCGTCTAGCGGCCCAGGACGTCGCCCTCTCACGGCGAAAACAGGGGTTCGAGTCCCCTAGGGAGCGCCAATGCCATCAACCGCTTAGCGCGGATGTGGAGGGAAATAGCGCCAGTTTACTATGACAATGCTGGGCGCGCCGCGCTCGATCGAGTGCGGTACGCGCTGACCGAAACGGGACTATTGGGGGATAGTCATGCGCCATTTTATTTTGGCCGTTGCGTTCGCACTGGCGGGTATTGTCCCGGCGTTTGCGCAGGTTCTTCCGCTGCTGCCTAACCACATGCTGACGCCGGGAGTGGCGCGCACGGACCTCACACTCAAGAAAATCTGCACGACCAAGTGGGGAAAAGACGCGCGACACGTCACCGCGGCGATGAAGCAGCAGGTGTTCACGGCCTATGGCCTGACGGGAAACAAAGATCCGGCCTGCATCCGCGATGCGAGCGGCCGGCGCTGCGAAATCGATCACCTCGTCTCGCGTGAACTTGGCGGTGCCGACGATGTGAAGAATCTCTGGCCGCAGCCATACGGCTCGCAGCCGTGGAACGCCGTACGCAAGGATTGCGTCGAGACGCTTCTGCACAAGCTGGTCTGCGCGAAGAACCCGACCATATCCCTTTCGCAAGCGCAGTATAATATCCGGTCCGACTGGACGGCTGTGTATCTGCGTTACTATGAGCCGCCCGTCCCGGGTAAGAAGTGCACGCTTAAGAGCCAATAACGGCGGCTTGGGAGCGGGACGCTCGCAAGCGGTTGCTGCGACCTCCTATTCTCTTGTCATTTTATCGGTTTTGGGCATTGTCAAAAAAGATGCATGTGAGTGCAGGTTGACGTCATGCAGCTTTTCACCACGGCCGAGGCTGCCGCCTATCTCCGCCTCAAGGAACGCAAGATCTACGAAATGGTCGCCGAGGGCGCCGTGCCTTGCACAAAGGTGACCGGCCGCTGGCTCTTTCCCAAAGCCGAGCTCGATCATTGGCTAATCGCCAGTGTGACGCGGCCGGCCGGCGTGACGCGGCCCGAGCCTGCGCCGATTATCAGCGGCAGCCATGACCCGCTGCTCGAATGGGCCTTGCGCGAGAGCGGTTCAGGGCTTGCAACCCTGGCGGTTGGCAGTGAAGCCGGCTTTACGCGTTTCGCCGCCGGCGAGACGGTGGCCGCAGCCATCCATCTGCACGCGCTCGACGATGCGGAAGCGGACGCCAATGTCGCCAGCCTGAAAAGCCGCAGCGATCTGCACGATGCGGTGATGATCGCATTCTGCCGGCGCGAGCAGGGCTTCCTGGTTCCGGCGGGCAATCCGCAAAAGCTCGGCTCGATTGACGATGTGATGTCAAAGCGCGCGCGCATCGCGACGCGGCCGAATGGCGCCGGCGCGCAATTATTGCTCCTGGCCTTGCTGGATCGCGCGAAGGCCTCGCTCGATCGGCTCGCGGTCGTCGCTCCTGTTGCTCCAACAGGCCCCGACATCGCACAGGCGATCCGCGCCGGGCGTGCCGATACCGGCATCGCGACACGCGGCGTGGCCAACGCCGCCGGTCTTGATTTTGTGCCCATCGTTTGGGAGCCGTTTGATCTGGTGATGCGCCAGCGCGACTTTTTTCAGCCACCGCTGCAGGCTTTGCTCAAGTTCTTGCAGTCGGACGAATTCGCGGCGCGCGCCCGCGAGCTTGGTGGTTACGACATTCAGAGCGCGGGCAGCGTACGGTTCGTGAATTGATGTCGGACGCGCAGGCATGGCCTACCGAACTTCGGCTGCACAAGGATCGCAAGACGCTGAGCGTGACGTTCGACGGCGGTGAGCGCTTCGAGCTTCCGGCCGAATATCTGCGGGTGAAAAGCCCCAGCGCCGAAGTGCAGGGTCATTCAGCGGAGGAACGCAAAACCGTCCCGGGCAAGCGCGATGTCGGAATCATCGAGGTCCTGCCGGTCGGGAATTACGCAGTGCGGTTGGTGTTCGACGATATGCATTCTACTGGGATATTCGGCTGGGATTATCTGCGCGAACTCGGCCGCAACTACGCGGCCTATTGGCAGGATTATCTCGATGAGCTGGCATCGAAGAATTTAAAGCGGGATCCGCCGGCTCCACGCAAATAGCTGTCCGCTAGTGACCCAAAGCGGACAGCCTGCCTGCTTGCGTTCAAGGCGGGCTTCCCGAGGACCATTGCGCTGCGAATTCCGGCAACGTGCGGAAAGCGATGTGCACATTGTCGTTAAACGATCTGGTTTGACAGCCGTGCAAACGCCATGCGTTTGCGAGCGCATCGCGGCTGAACATCGAAATGTGGCCATTGCGCGGGCCGACATACCACCAACTCAAGCCAATTTTGTCGAAGTCCTGTGGCTGCAGCATGGTCGAAAACAGAACCAGCCCCGGATCCGCAAGGTGCTCCACGATTGCACCAATACCTTTCAGCGGATCGGGCATGTGCTCGAGCGTCTCGAAGCAGGTGATAAGGTTGAACTTACCTTCCGGTGCCTTGGCATATTCAGGCACGAAAGGGTCATAGGTCGTAGCGACCGGAAATCCCGCGGCCCGGAGTTCAGAGCACAGCACATCATTGCCGCCGCCATAATCGAGCACGCGCAATGTCATCTTGTGCATCCCGAATACCTGCTGCACGACGCCGGCGTTATCGCGTGGCCGTGTCAGAACGTAGCCCGGATCGACCGCAAGATATTCGGCATTATAAATGTGGGATTTGTAGTCATCCTGGCTCCAGTCATCGAATGCATCGGTAAACAGGAAGCCGCACGCATCACAGCGGCGATAATAGACCGGCGTGCCCGTCAGCGGCAGCTTCACCCCACCGGGAATTACGCAGTTTCTGTTGAAGTCGACGACGCCGAAGAGCGTAGAGGGCTGCTGGCAAATTTTGCAGGGCGTCACTTTGGCCGAAGCTGGTTTCAGACTCAGCATCGGCTCATCTTCGGGCCGGCACCCGTCTAGTCAAGCGGTGGCGCCTCCGATTTCGGGAGTAACGCGGACGTTTGGGCTGCCCAACTAGCCTAAGAAGCGATATATTTTCAATCTGCCTTGAATGGGAGGCAAGAGTGAGTGACTTCGCGGCGTTTGGGAGGTTGGAGCGCGGTAGTTGGGCTGATCCGACGCGCGCCTCAGGCTATGTTGAGTTGTTCGCTTCCGCCTCCGATCAGGCGATAGAAAGTCTGCTTGATGCGAGCGGTGCCAAACCCAAGCTGAACGCACTCGATCTGTGTTGTGGTCAAGGCAATGTGTCAGAGGCGCTGATCCGTCGCGGATGCAAGGTCACTGGCATCGACTTCTCCCCCGCAATGCTGGCATTTGCGCGTGGCCGGGCACCGAGTGCGATATTTATCGAAGGAGACGCACAGAAATTGCCTTTCGACGATGCACTATTTGACGTCGTCGTTTCAAATTTGGGCATTTGCCATGTGCCCGATCAACCGCGTGCGCTATCCGAAGTGCGACGAGTACTTCGACCTGGTGGCCGTTTTGCGATGACGGTGTGGTGCGGGCCCGACATTTCTCCTTGCTTTGAGATCGTTTACGACGCGATCAAGGCCCATGGCAGCGCTGAAGTATCCGCGCCGCCAGGACCGGATTTTCACCAATTCGCAAAACGGGAACGAGCCGAGAAGCTTCTGTTGGAAGCGGGGTTCAATAATATTAATTTAGAGATCATCGATTGTGCTTGGGACCTTAAAACGCCGGAAGGCCTGTCTGAAATCTACGAGAAGGGAACCGTGCGCGCAGCAATGCTACTCGCCAAACAGCCACAGCAAAATCTCGCTGCAATCCGATCAGCGATGGCTGAAGCGGTACGAACGCGATTTGGTTACGGCAATCGCTGGCGCGTTCCTGTACCGGCGGCACTCGTGTCCGCAGCTGCTTAGGCAGATGCACCGGCTAATGTCTGCTTTCGGGGATAAAGCTGACCTGGTGGCGGGCGCGGAAAAATGGTGGGCGCTGTAGGGATCGAACCTACGACCTCTCCCGTGTGAAGGGAACGCTCTCCCGCTGAGCTAAGCGCCCGGCCATTGGCGGACGCGCGATATAATGAGTGCCTCGGAGAGGTGTCAAGCGAAGGCCGGCCGCTGGCCCGCTAGTTGCGTGTTTTCGGATCGTCGCCTTGGCCCAGGCGTGAGGCATGCGTTTGCAGCGCGCGGATGCGGTCGGCCAGATTGCCGGCCGGCAATTCCCCGATGGCGACGGCGCCGGGCGCGGTCGCGCCGCTGACCCGGTCGTGTGACGTTTCGGCGGCGAGCAACGCTTCGATCGGCGAGTTGGGTCCTTCCAGCGCGGAGGCGAGGCGGGCGACTTCCGCGGCGACGTCATTGATACGCTCGCGCAAGAGAGAATTTTCCACGCGCTCCGATGCCCAGGTTTCTTCCGTTTCGCGTTTAAGGGACCCGAGTTCGCGGGCGAGACGGTCGCGTTCCTCGCGCGTGTGCGCAACTTCGGCCTGCAATTGAACGTTCTCGGTCTTGAGTTTCTGGGCGCCGGAATTCGAGCGGCCTTCGATCTCGATGATGGCGGTGCGCAGGTCACTCTCGGTTTTGCGGGCGGCTTCCATGTCCTGACGCAATTGCTTGAGCTCGAATTCGCTCTGGTTGAGCAACCGCGATTGCTCGCCAAGACGGCTTTCGAGATCCTGGGCGCGGCGTCCGAGGATTTCCGCTTCCTTGGTCTGCGCCACCAGCTGCTGCTCAAGTTCGGTAACGCGGCGTGCAAGATTTTGCACCCGGCCGCGTTCTTCCAGCAATTCCTGGGCGGCCGCCTTCAATTCGACCCGTTCGGCGTCGCGCCGGTCCTCGACCGCCTTTAATTCGTGGCCGGCGCCGTCCAGCCGTTCCTTGAGCGCGTCGACTTGCGTCCGCAACGCGACGATTTCGACTTTCTGGGAGTCCGCAAGCGTCGACCGTTCATCGAGTTCGCCCGTGAGCTTCCCCAGTTCGGCCTGCTTGTCGGACAGCGCGCGCTGCGCCTCGTGCATGATATTGGTTTTGACGGCGAATTCTTCTTCGGTGGCGCGCAATTGGTCGCGCAGCGACTTGTCACGCGCTTCGAGCGCGAATATCGCGGCGGACTTTTCGCCCAATTCAACCTTCAGGCGATTGATGGCGTCGCCCTTCTTGCCGAGCTCGGCAAGCTGGCTTGTGCTCCTGGTCTTGAGTTGTTCGACGCTCATTTCCAGACGCCGTGTCGACATCGCGAACTCGGCGCGCAGTTGATCCTTGTCAGCCTGGATTTCGGCCATCGACAACGGCGTTGCGGCTTCAAGCCGGCGCATTGTCAGCCGTACGGCGCGGCCATGGACAAGAGGGACGACAACAAGTCCGATCAGAGCAGCAACAAGAAACCCGATCCCGAAATACATGATCGGTTCAATCATGAAACATACGCCTCCAACTCACTCACCCACATTGAATTCAGATCCCACGGCCGGATCCCGCCTGGCTCGCCTTTCAGACTAGCCTAAAGCAGGCGCGGCGTCGCGGGCCAAGGCATTTCCGCGGGTTTGTGCCGGAAAGATCGTAAATTTGGCGGCGATCAGAACGGATTCCACGTCGCCCGCGGCGTAAATTTGAGATAACCGATATTGGCGCCCAGCCGCAATCCGACCCCTGAACGGATCGGCACCACGATAATGTTCCCGGACGCAAGCGCGGTCATGCCAAAGCCGCCGATGAAATAGGCAGAGCCGTCGATGCCCCCGAAGCGTTGATAGATGGCTTCGGTGGCCGGCAGATTGTAAACCAGCATCATTGTACGTGCGCCTTCGCCGCCGGTGTCAAATCCGACGGAGGGGCCTTCCCAGAACACGCGGCGGTCGCCAGCGTTCTTTGTATAGAGCTTCCCGTCGCCATAACGCAGGCCGACCACGAAGGCGCCGCTGCCTTCCTGGCCGAGCACATAGCCGTTCGGCTGCCCCCAGCGGCTGACGGCCGTCTCCACCACCTGCGCCAGCCCGCGTGACACGCTGCCGAAGAAGCGGTGGCCTTCCCGCACGAGCTCACCGGGTGTGAACGTGCCGGGCTGTTGCTGGGCTCGGGGTGGTGGCGGTGGCGGCGGGTTTTGGGCCGCCACCGGGGCCGGAGCAAGGGTGATGAGGCAAAGGGCCAACGCCGCAAAGCGCAAGATCGCGCGCATCATATGCTCCATTGGGTGGTGAGGCCTCAGGCCCCGTTTAACCGGATGCTCACGCCGGCCGCGCTATTGTGGCCGCGGACGTCTCGTCCCAAATCATTTTAACGTCGCTGAGAACTATGACTGCACCACGGCAGCAACGGAAGCCGCCAATATCGCTCCGGCTACTCCTTCGGATATGCCTCCGGGTGTTCCTTGGGGTCGCCTTGGGTTGCGGTATTTTTGCACCCCGGGAGATAAGGGCCGCGAACGACAATCACCTGGCGGTCAATCGGGACACGGGTCTCGCCATCAGCGGGTTCGACCCGGTCGCCTATTTTACAGAGAGCAAGGCGGAATTTGGGCGCCCTGAACTCGAACTCAATCTCGACGGGGTCGTCTGGCGCTTCACCAATGAAGGCAACCGTGGGGCCTTTGCCGCGCACCCCGAGGTCTATGCGCCGCGTTTTGGTGGCTATGACCCCGTCGCCATCGGCAGCGACCGTTCCGTCCAGGGACATCCGCTAATCTGGGTCGTGGTCGGTCAACGACTCTATCTCTTCTATAGCGAGAAAGCGCGCGCAGCCTTTCTCGCCGATCCGGGCCGCATCATCGATACGGCCGAACGAAAATGGCCCGGCGTGGCGCGCGCAATCGGACAATAAATCACCAACTCGCCGTCAGGCCGTGATCGAAGCAGCCTTTGCCGCATCTCCCCACGCGATGAATGCGGGCACACGAAAAATTTCTTTGGCGCGGCCGTATGCCAACGGCAACCTTTGCGGGCTCATGACTTTGCCGCCCGCCGCGGCGACAAGCGCATGCCCTGCGGCGACATCCCATTCGCAGGTGGTGGCGAGGCGCGGATAAACGTCCGCGCTGCCCTCTGCGACCTGGCAAAATTTTATGGCCGAACCGGCGGCGTGACGCGTGAGCGGCCCGAGCGTGGCAAGAAACGCGTCGGTGGCGCTGTCGAAGTGCGAACGGCTGACAACGGCGACGGCACCCTGGTCCGGCCAGCGGCGCGTGTGAATCGCCCGCGCATCGTCGGCGCCGTCCGCCAAGAGCCGCAGCCGTTCGGCTCGCTCACCGACAACGCCGCGCCAGATCTGCCCGCGTGCCGGCGCCGCGATAATGCCGGCAATCGGCACGCCGCTGGTGACAATAGCAAGATTGACGGTGAATTCGTCGCGGCCAGCAATAAACTCGCGCGTGCCGTCGAGCGGATCGACAATCACGAAACTGCTGTCGAGACCCGCGATTGGCTGATCGCTGGCCAATTCCTCGGCAATGACGGGTATGCCCGGCAGCAACCGCGCCAGACCCTGCAGAATTGTCGCTTCGGAAAGCTCGTCGGCGACGGTCACCGGAGACCGGTCGGGCTTGATCCGCTGCACCACGGTCACCGGCGAAACCGTGCGAATTTCCGCGCACGCATGCGCAATAATCCTGGTCAAATCATCCAGCAACCCGACCGCGTCGGCTGGCAGAATTTCGGAACCCGGCATCAAATTCCGCGTCCTTTTTATTCCATATCCTTTTGCCGACCTGCCGGTCCTCCTTGGCGGTCGTGCGGGTGCGGTGTATCACCCGGGCCAAGTCGGCGTTGTCATTGATTCGCCGATCCGCGCAGCCTGCATGCCCAGCGGAGACTAGTCTATGTCTGGATCGCCTATTGATGCCCTCGATCTCGCGGCCTTGCTGTGCTCGCGTGTCTGTCACGATCTGATCAGCCCGGTCGGCGCCATCGTCAACGGGCTGGAAGTGCTGGAAGAAGAAAAAGACGAGGCGACCAAGGAGTTTGCGCTCGACCTGATAAAAAGGAGCGCCGGCACCGCCTCGGCCAAATTGCAGTTTTGCCGGATCGCGTTCGGTGCGGCCGGTTCCGCCGGCGCCCAGATTGACCTTGGCGACGCCGAGAGCATCGCGCGCGGCTTTCTTGAGGACGAAAAAACGAAGCTGACCTGGAGCCTTCCGCGGGCGCTGCTGGCCAAGAACCGGGTCAAATTGCTGCTCAATATGCTTCTGATCGCGGGCCAGTCCATTCCGCGTGGCGGTACCCTGACTGTTGATCCGATCGGGGCGGGCGACACGATGGGCTTCAAGGTGAGTGCCGCCGGCACGAACGCCAAAGTTCCGCCCAACGTTCCACCCTTGCTCACCGGCGAGAGCGGCGCCGAAGGCCTCGATGCCCATCGCATCCAACCCTACTACGCCGGTCTCCTGGCCAAGGCTTGCGGCATCAAGGCGGCCATTGAAATGGTCGGCGAAACGGTCGTCGTCACCGCGCAGTAAACCGGGCGTGGGCGAGAATTCCGGCGGTTAATGACCGGTTAACGGCGCGCGCCGTCTCGGTAATACGCAACCAAAATTAAACGCTTAAACGACACACTGGCCGCGCTTCCGGCGGAATGCGTTGGACGGGCCGATGCCCGTCGATGAAGGCGTTTTTTATGGACGACCTGCTGAGAGAATTTGTCACCGAGACGAACGAAAGTCTCGACGTGGTCGACGTCGAGCTCGTGCGTTTTGAGCAGGACCCGAACAACGCCAAGATCCTCGACAATATTTTCCGGCTCGTCCACACGATCAAAGGCACCTGCGGTTTCCTCGGCTTGCCGCGACTGGAAGCCCTCGCGCACGCCGCCGAAACTCTTATGGGCAAGTTTCGCGACGGTGCCCCGGCGTCGAGCGAGGCTGTCACGCTCATTCTTGCCACCATCGATCGCATCAAGACGATTCTGGAATCGCTGGAGCGCGAGCAGCGCGAGCCGGAAGGCGGCGACACCGATCTGATCGCCGAACTTGAGCAGATGGTGGAATGGGTCGGATCGCCGGCCCCGCGCACGGAACCGCAGCACACCATCGGGACGCTCGTCACGCAAACTCTTGAACGGCCGCTGCGGCCGGATGAAGACACGCTCGACGATCTCGAACGCGCGTTTCGTGAAACGCCGGTCGATCCGCCGGCTGCAAAGCCCGTCAAACCTGCCCCAGCGCCGGCCGACGCGCCCGCCAAGGATGACGACGGCACAAAGAACGCCAATCAATCCATTCGCGTGACTGTCGATACGCTCGAGCAGCTTATGACGATGGTGTCCGAGCTGGTACTCACGCGTAACCAACTGCTCGAGATCGTGCGCCGCCACGAGGAATCGGAATTCAAGACCCCGCTGCAGCGTCTTTCGAATGTTACCGCCGAGCTGCAGGAAGGCGTGATGAAAACGCGCATGCAGCCCATCGGAAATGCGTGGCAGAAACTTCCGCGCGTCGTGCGCGACCTTTCCAACGAGCTCGGCAAGCACATCGAGCTGGAGATGCAGGGCGCCGAGACCGAACTCGATCGCCAGGTGCTCGATCTGATCAAGGATCCGCTCACGCATATGGTTCGCAATTCGGCGGACCATGGCCTCGAGACTCCCGAGCAGCGCCGCGCCGCCGGCAAGCCGGAAGGCGGCAGGATCCGTCTTTCGGCCTATCACGAGGGCGGTCACATCATCATCCAGATTTCCGATGACGGCCGCGGGCTCGATACGGCGCGCATCAAGGCCAAAGCCATTGCGCAGGGCCTGGTTTCGGAAACCGAAGCTGAAAAATTGTCGGAAGCGCAGGTTCACAAGTTCATCTTCGCGCCCGGGTTTTCCACTGCCACGAAAGTGACCAACGTCTCCGGGCGCGGCGTCGGAATGGACGTTGTGCGCAACAATATCGATCAGATCGGCGGCACCATTGACGTGAAGTCGGTTGCCGGCGCGGGACTGAGCTTCACTATCAAAATTCCGCTGACGCTCGCCATCGTCGCGGCATTGATCGTGGAGGCGGGCGGTCACCGCTTCGCCATTCCGCAGCTGTCAGTAATCGAGCTGGTGCGTGCCCGCACCGGCAGCGAGCACCGCATCGAGCGCATCAAGGATACAAGGGTTCTGCGTTTGCGCGACAAGCTCCTCCCGTTGGTGGGCCTGACCCATTTGCTCGGCCTCGAAAAGGATGCCGGCGATATCAACGGCGGCTTTATCGTCGTCACGCAGGTTGGTAGCCAGACTTTCGGTATCGTCGTCGACGGCGTGTTTCACACAGAGGAAATTGTCGTCAAGCCGATGTCGAGCAAGTTGCGCCACATCGCATTGTTTTCCGGCAACACGATTCTCGGCGACGGAGCGGTGATCATGATCATCGATCCAAACGGCGTTGCGCAGGCCTTCGGAAATACCGTTGCTTCGCAGTTGGCCGCCGCGCAACCAACGGACGGCCGTGAGGCTGTTTCCGACGAGGCGAGCACCTCACTTCTGGTGTTCCGCGCCGGATCGAGCCAGCCCAAGGCCGTGCCGCTGTCACTCATCACGCGGCTCGAGGAAATCGACGCGCACAAGATCGAGCTCTCGAATGGACGTCATATGGTGCAGTACCGCGGTCATCTGATGCCGCTCATCAGCATGAGCGACGAAGTGCGGGTGAAGGCCGAGGGCGCGCAGTCTCTGTTGGTCTTTTCCGATGGCAGCCGTTCGATGGCGCTCGTGGTCGATGAAATTGTCGACATTGTTGACGACAACCTCGATATCCAGGTCGCGAGCGACAATCCAGGCGTGCTCGGTTCGGCCATCATCCGCGGCCAGGCCACCGAGATCATCGATGTCGGTCACTTCCTGCCGCTCGCATTCGAGGACTGGTTCCGGCGCAAGGAGCAGGCGGTGCAGCACCGCGCGCGCGCCGTATTGCTGGTCGACGACTCGCCGTTCTTCCTCAATATGCTCACGCCGGTGTTGCAGGCCGCGGGCTACATGGTGACCGCAGTCAGTTCGGCGCATGATGCGTTGGCCACGCTCAAGGAGGGCCGCGCGTTCGATGTCGTGATCACCGATATCGAAATGCCGGAGATGAACGGCTTCCAGTTCGCCGAAATTGTACGCGCCGATCCCCGCACCGCAGATTTGCCGGTGATTGCGCTGTCCTCGGTTGTGTCGGCCGAAGCGATCGAGCGCGGCCGCCGGGTCGGCTTCCACGACTATGTCGCCAAGTTCGACCGGCAGGGATTGATCGCGGCGCTCAAGGAACAGACCGACGTCGGTCGGGCGGCATGACAGGCAAACCATGAGCGAAACCGCCGACCATAACCTGCACGAATATGTCACCGCGATGATTGGTGGCCAGTTGTTTGGCCTGCCGATCCTGCGCGTGCAGGACGTTTTTGCGCCCGAGCGATTGACGCGCGTGCCGTTGGCACCGGCGGAGATCGCCGGGGTGCTCAATTTGCGCGGCCGTATCGTGACGCTGGTCGATATGCGATGCCGGCTCGGCCTCGGTCAGCGCGACGAAAGCAACCCCGCAATGGCGGTCGGCGTGGAGTCGCGCGGAGAATCATACGGCCTGCTGATCGACAATGTCGGCGAGGTCCTCAAACTTGACATTACGGCGTGCGAGCCAAACCCGACCAATCTCGATCCGCGGCTCGCGAGCGTATCGACCGGGATTCACCGGCTCGACGGACAACTTTTGATGGTTCTCGATGTCGACCGCGTGCTCGACATTGCAGTGAAGGCGGCCGCGGCATGACGCGGTTGAAGCGTGAAGGATACGTAGTTAGGCGCGAACACAACGAGGCTGTACGATGAAAACCTGTTTGGTTGTTGATGACTCCAGCGTCATTCGCAAGGTGGCGCGACGCATTCTCGAAGGGCTCGAATTCCAGATCGTGGAAGCCGAGGACGGCGAGCAGGCGCTTGAGGCGTGTCGCCGGCAGTTGCCGGAGGCAATCCTTCTCGACTGGAACATGCCGAAGATGGACGGCTACGAGTTTCTGCGCTCGCTACGCCGGCTGCCGGGGGGCGATGCCCCGAAAGTGGTCTTCTGCACCACCGAGAATGACGTTGCGCATATCGCGCGTGCTCTGCACGCCGGTGCCAACGAATACATCATGAAGCCGTTCGACAAGGAAATCGTCGAGGCCAAGTTCCAGGAAGTCGGGCTGATCTGATCGCTGCAGCGCCGAACCAGAAGGTAACGGTCAGTAAAGCCAGAAAGTCCAATGAACCTCGTGGTTTCTCCGTCGTCCGGTGCGGCAGCAGTCAGCCGCCGAATACGCGTCATGCTCGTCGACGATGCCGTCGTCGTGCGCGGCTTGTTTGCCCGTTGGGTTGAATCCGAACCCGATCTTGAAGTTGTCGCCACGCTGCGCACGGGCCGCGAGGCGGTAGACCAGCTCGAGCGCGTCGACCCCGACGTGGTCGTGCTGGATGTCGATATGCCGGAGCTCGACGGCATTGCGGCGCTGCCGCTGTTGCTCGAGAAAAAGCACGACCTCGTCGTGATCATGGCGTCGACGTTGACGCGCCGGAACGCCGAGATCAGCTTGCGGGCACTGTCGCTCGGCGCCGCCGACTACATTCCCAAACCGGGAAGCAATCGCGAGGTCAGCGCGTCGACGGCCTTCCGCCGTGACCTGATCGAAAAAATCCGCCAACTCGGCCTGCGCGCAAAGCGCCTGCGCTCGACCGCCGAATCCGCGCGCCGCCACACTGAGTCAAAGCACGCGCCATCCATTGTTCCGCCGTTGCCGGCGGAGGAGCCCGCCCCGCCGCCACGGGTGACGCTGCGCCCGATGCCCTTGATGCCGCCGCGCGTGCTGCTGATCGGATCATCGACCGGTGGCCCGCAGGCTCTCAACGCGCTGGTCGCCCAGCTCGACAGCGTGCTCCAGCGGGTGCCTGTGCTGATCACCCAGCATATGCCGCCAACGTTCACGGCCGTGCTCGCCGAGCATCTCGCCCGCATCGCCAAGCGTCCAGTGCGCGAGGCGGTCGATGGCGAAGAAATCACCGCCGGCGTCATCTATCTCGCGCCCGGCGGCAAGCATATGACGGTTGCGCGCCGCGACAACACCGCCGTGATTGCGATCGAGGATGGCCCGCTGGTGAATTTCTGCAAACCAGCGGTCGATCCGCTGTTTGCCTCGGCAGCCGAGGTCTGGGGCAGCAAAGTGCTCGCTCTCGTGCTGACCGGGATGGGCTCTGACGGCCTCGCCGGTGCCAAATCCATTGTTGCAGCCGGTGGTCATGTCATGGCGCAGGACGAGGCGACCAGCGTGGTCTGGGGCATGCCGGGGCAGGTGACCAATGCCGGCCTGTGCTCCGCCGTGCTGCCGCTGTCCGAAATCGCCGGCAAGATCACACGCCTGTTTACCGGGGAGCGTGCGTGACCCCGCAGGACTTCGACTATCTGCGCAGGCTGTTGCGGGAGCGCTCCGGCCTGGTGCTGGCGGCCGAGAAGCAATACCTGGCCGAAAGCCGGCTGGTGCCCGTGGCGCGCCGCCATGGCATGAATACTTTGGGCGAGCTGATCGAGCGGCTGCGGAGCAAATCGCCGGCCGCGCTCATCGCCGAAGTGGTCGAAGCCATGACCACCAACGAAACCTTCTTCTTCCGCGACAAGCTGCCATTCGACCATTTCCGCGACACCATGATGCCGGCTCTGCTTGCCGCGCGCGCACGCGAGAAACGCATCCGCATCTGGTGTACCGCCGCCTCAACGGGCCAGGAGCCCTATTCACTGGCCATGTTGATCAAGGGCATGGGCGCTGCTGCCGCGGGCTTTCGTTTCGAGATTGTCGCCACGGATCTGGCGTCCGAAGTTCTGGAGAAGGCGAAGGCGGGCATCTACAGCCAGTTCGAGGTGCAGCGCGGATTGCCGGTGCAATTGCTGGTGAAATTCTTCAGCCAGCAGGGCGAATCCTGGCAGTTGGCGCCCGAATTGCGCAGCATGGTGCAGTTTCGCACGCTCAATTTGCTCAATGATTTCTCGCCGCTCGGCACCTTCGACATCGTCTTCTGCCGCAACGTGCTGATCTACTTCGACCAGGACAACAAGGTCGCTGTGCTCAACCGCATCGCGCGTCAGATGGCGGACGATGGCTTTCTTGTGCTCGGCGCCGCCGAGACGGTTATTGGCCTGACGGATGCGTTCAAGCCGCTCGCCGACAAGCGAGGGTTGTACGTGCCCAATGGACGTAATTCCCAGGCTGGCACCGATAACGTGATCCGCTTCGCGGCCGCAAAAGGCGCGGTTGCAACTATTCCCCGCCTGTAAAAATAATCCTGTTTTTATGCTGGTTTGCCTCGTCACGCGGACGAATCATGTAAATTGTCCAAGTCGGGCTGGCGCGCCCTGTGGGCGCACGTGGGGGCTTGCCTTTGGCAAGCATGGCCCGAAGGGGGAGTCCTACCATTGGTCGACTATGTCGATCCGGTGCTGGTCGTCGACGAC
This sequence comes from uncultured Alphaproteobacteria bacterium, assembly GCA_963810125.1. GTDB lineage: Bacteria > Pseudomonadota > Alphaproteobacteria > Rhizobiales > Xanthobacteraceae > Pseudolabrys. The sequence goes on along the minus strand of CAWEMK010000002.1, from coordinate 185,150 downwards.
CTCAACACGATGACGCGCATCGTGGATGGGATGCTGCGTAAATGCGGCTTCACCAACATCGAAACGGCTCATGACGGACCGACCGCGCTGCAGAAGCTGCGCGAAAAATCCTTCCTGTTTGTCATCACCGACCGTGAAATGCCGGGCATGAACGGCCTGGAACTCGTGCGGGAAATCCGCGCCGATCCGAAAATCCGCAGCGTCCCGCTGGTCATCATGTCGGCGAGCTCCGAGGCCCAGCACGCGGAAGCCGCGATGGCGGCCGGCGCCAATTTTTTCATGACCAAGCCGTTCAATCTGACCACGCTGAAGGACGTGATCACCCAGTTGATGCGGCCGCAGCAGTAGGTACAGCTAGCCGAATAAAAAAACCCCGCCGTTCTGGCGGGGTTTGAGTTTGGATGGGAGAGAGCCCGAAGGCTCAATCACAACGCCACGCGGGGGAAAATCTGGCTTACGCCGGAATTCTTTCGTCGGCCTCTGTCGGCTCGCGCAACACATAGCCGCGGCCCCACACCGTCTCGATATAGTTCTTTCCGGAGGAGGCGTTGGCGAGCTTCTTGCGCAGCTTGCAGATGAAGACGTCGATGATCTTGAGCTCGGGTTCGTCCATGCCGCCATAGAGATGATTGAGGAACATCTCCTTGGTGAGCGTCGTCCCCTTACGCAAGGAGAGCAGCTCGAGCATCTGGTATTCCTTGCCCGTGAGATGGACACGCTGGCCGCCGACTTCGACCGTCTTGGTGTCGAGGTTGACGACGAGATCGCCGGTATTGATGACCGACTGCGCATGGCCCTTGGAGCGGCGAACGATCGCGTGGATGCGGGCGATCAGTTCATCCTTGTGGAAGGGCTTGGTCATGTAGTCGTCGGCGCCGAAGCCCAGGCCCTTGACCTTGTCCTCGATGCCGGCGAGGCCGGAAAGGATCAGGATCGGCGTCTTAACTTTTGAGACCCGCAGGGAACGCAGAACCTCGAAGCCCGACATGTCGGGAAGGTTCAGGTCCAGCAGGATGATGTCGTAATCGTAGAGTTTGCCGAGGTCGACGCCCTCTTCGCCGAGATCCGTCGTATAGACGTTAAAGCTCTCGGATTTGAGCATCAGCTCGATGGATTGTGCGGTCGCGCTGTCGTCTTCAATGAGTAGAACGCGCATTTAAGTCCCCTTCTCGCCGCAACCGGGCCCTTGGGTCACGCCGCAAAATCGCGGCGAGTTTGAAAAAAAACGCGGTGGGACAAACCGAATCGACACTATCGAGCCATGGTTAACAAAACCTGATTCTCCCGTGCAAGCGCGCCGTAGGCAGAAGCGCCCGAATCGGCGTAAGATGTTGCCAGAGAGTGGTTTTTTGGCCACGTCCAGTCTAATGCCCTAGTTTAAGAGTCGGGCCTAACCGACTCTGAAGACTCGCCCCTTCCGTCCTGGCTGGGCGATTCATAAGCCTGAGTCCCGTGGACGAGTGACCCAATGATTAACGACGCGGGTAAACACCGAGTTAACGGGGCCAAAGGACCGGTAAGCCTAAGGACGGGTTTATGGCGGCGCTGTCGCGAGAAGGTGGCGGCCTGCCATTACGGCCAGCCGCCGAGACGATGAAGGGGCAACCGTGAAAGCTCTTGCCGAGCAAATCGTCGACATCGACGGGGTCGAGATCTACGGCCGCGTCGTCTCCGTGCGCGGACTGATGGTGGAAGTCGCCGGGCCGATCCATGCCATGTCGGTCGGCGCGCGGCTGACCATCGAGACCGGCGCGGGCCGGTCGATCCCTTGCGAGGTTGTCGGCTTCTCCGGCGGCCATGCGCTCGCCATGCCCTTCGCGGCGCTCGATGGTGTGCGGCGCGGCTGTCGGGCTGTGGTCTCCAGCGCGGCTGGTGCCATCCGCCCGTCCGAGCGCTGGCTGGGCCGCGTCGTGAATGCACGCGCCGAACCGATCGACGGGCAGGGGCCGCTGCCGCCGGGCCCTGCGCCCTATCCCTACCGCAACTCGCCGCCGCCGGCGCATGCGCGGATGCGGGTCGGCGAGCCGCTCGACCTCGGCGTGCGCGCCCTCAACACCTTCCTCACCGTTTGCCGCGGCCAGCGCATGGGCATTTTCTCGGGCAGCGGCGTGGGCAAATCGGTGCTGTTGTCCATGCTGGCGCGCAACGTGTCGGCCGATATTTCGGTGATCGGCCTCGTCGGCGAACGCGGCCGCGAGGTGCAGGAGTTCCTGCAGGATGACCTTGGCGCTGCGGGCCTTGCGCGCTCGGTGGTGGTTGTCTCGACCTCCGATGAGCCGGCGCTGATGCGCCGCCAGGCCGCCTATCTCACGCTCGCCATCGCGGAGTACTTCCGCGATCTCGGCAAGGATGTGCTGGTTCTCATGGACTCGGTCACGCGCTTCGCCATGGCCCAGCGCGAAATCGGCCTGTCCGCCGGCGAGCCCCCGACCGCCAAAGGCTACACGCCGACGGTCTTCGTGGAACTGCCGCGCCTGCTGGAGCGGGCGGGTCCGGGGACGGAGAAGGGCACGATCACCGGCATGTTCAGCGTGCTGGTCGATGGCGACGACCACAACGAGCCGGTGGCCGATGCGGTCCGCGGCATCCTCGACGGCCATATCGTGATGGAGCGCGCCATCGCCGAACGCGGCCGCTACCCCGCCATCAATGTCCTCAAGTCCATTTCCCGCACCATGCCGCGGGCCGCCGACCCGGCTTATCTCCCGGCCATCAACCGGGCGCGCCAGGTCATGGCCACCTACTCGGACATGGAGGAATTGATCCGCCTGGGTGCCTACCGGACGGGGTCGAGCCCCGAGGTCGACGAGGCGATTGCCCTGCACAAGCCCCTGGAGGCCTTCCTGGCGCAAAGTAAGGAAGAAGCAACGAGTATGGCAGAGGGGTATCTGCGGTTAGAGAAAATTTTGCGGGGCGAAGAAACACAAAACTAACGTTATTGGGGCACAGTCCCGCGGATCGGTCCGGAATACCGGCGCGCGGCCTTGTTGGCATCGTCCAGTCGCGGCCGTCTATTCGGGGGCTTCGGGGAGTACCTAGTCGATGAAGTCACGCGAAACTCTCATTCGTCTGAAGAAGTTTCAGGTCGACGAGAAGCGGCGAAAGGTCGCCCAGATCGAGGCGATGATCGCCGAGTTCGATCGTATCGCGGCCGAGCTCGAGCGCGAAATCAAGGTCGAGCAGGACCGCGCGGGCATCCACGATCCCGCTCATTTCGCCTATCCGACCTACGCCAAGGCCGCGACCACGCGGCGCGAGAACCTCAAGCACTCCACCGACGAACTGCGCGTCCAGCTTGAGGACGCCAAGGCGGCGCTGGGCGAGGCTTTCGAGGAACTCAAGAAGGTCGAGATGCTCGATGAGCGCGACCAGCAGCGCGAAAAGGCCGAGGAGAATGCGCGTGAGCAGACCGAGCTCGACCGCATCGCAGCGCTGCGCTTTTCCGCCGGCGGTGCGCCGGCCTGAGCTGCAACGGCCTGCCACACGGCAGGCCTTGATCTCCTGACAAACGGTTAGGCGCGGCGCATCGGCCGCAGGCGATCGCACACAATCGTGGGCGGCGTGGGCCGACACCCGCGTACCGCATCATTACAGGTTTACTGCGCGCTGCCTTGTTAGATGCCATCTAACAAAAACGCGGCGCCGCTTTAATGACAGCACGCGCACGTTGCGATGTACTTTGGTTCGGCGCAACTTATCCTTGTTTCGCCATTTCTGAACCCAAAGTCCTTTTAACAACTCACCGTTGCGGTAAATCCAGATGATGGCAAAGAAGGCTCCGAACCCCACCGACAAATATGTCGGATCGCGCGTTCGCATGCGCAGGCTCATGCTGGCGATGAGCCAGGAAAAACTCGGCGAAAAACTCGGCCTGACCTTTCAGCAAGTTCAGAAATACGAGAAGGGAACCAACCGCATTGGCGCCAGCCGGCTCCAGCACATCGCGCAAATCCTCAAAGTGCCGGTGGCGTTCTTCTTTGAGGGCGTGTCGGGGGCCAAGCAAAACGAAGATGGATCCTCGAAAGCTCCGGTCGCCGACTATGTCTCCGACTTCCTCTCGAGTTCCGACGGCCTGGCCTTGACCAAGGCCTTCACCAATATCAAGGACTCGAAGCTGCGGCGTCGTGTCGTCGATCTGGTCGAGGAAATTGCCAGCGACCAGCGCTAGCTTTCACCGCTTTCGGCCGCACGAAATTAAAACGCCGCCGCCAGCTCGCGCGAGCCTTGTGCCTGCGCGCCTTGACCCATCTTGGCTTCGATGTCGGCGATGAGATTGGTCACCACGCCGGTGCGCCGCGCTACCGGGTTGCGCTCATAGCCTTGCTGCTGGAAGAAATTTGCGGTCGGCACGCGCGTGCGTAACTCTTGCGGCATGGTCACCATGTCCAGACCGGTGCTGTCCCCGGTCAAATTCATCAATTCCAGCTCGGCGGCGGTGAGCGGGACCGTATAGCCCTTGGTGCGCGCGAAGCGCACGGAGTTAATCAGCTTCTGCACCTGCAACAGCGGGCCAATGTCGATGTCGAGCACAGCGGCGTGAATGCCGTAGCCGCCGGCTGTCGTCTTGGCCAGCCGGTCCTGTTCGCTCCAGCGCTCCGGCACCGTGCGGCTGAACGCAATCATGCGCTTGAGCGCTTCAATCTTGCGCTCCATGACAACCTTTGCGTTGCCGGTGAGCGTGTTGGCTTTCTGGCGTAGCGCGGCCGCGAGGCGGCCGCCATGCTCGGCGAGAAGCGATACGGAATTTGTGCTCAGCAGCTGGTTGTAACCAATCGCCGGTGAAATCGCGCGCGCGCCCGGCCGGTAGGGCACCAGCCCCGCCTGCGAGTCGTAAGCGCCGTTGCCGCCGGTTTCGAAGGCATAGACGCCGACAATCTGTTCGCGGGTGAGCCCGGCGGCGAGGGCAGTGCGCGCGTAAGCGCGTTTGAAGTCGAGATCATTGGCCGGCCGATCGGGCACGAAGCCGAATTGCTCGGCGGCGTTGTGAAGGAAGTCGGCGACGACGGGGATGTCCGGCCGCTCCGGCGGCGGCACGCCCGGCGTGCGCGGATCAACAGGCCGCGGCGGCCCCGAGTAGACCGGCGGCTGGGTGAGCACATAGTCGTCGAGAGCAATCGGCAGATGGTCGCGGCGTTTCGTATTGCGCCCGCGGCGCTTCTCGGCAATCGCGTCCCAATAGGCGGCAGCCTGGGCTTCATAGGGCGCACGCGCCGTTTGAAACTGCGCGAGCTTTGCCTGGTAGTCGGCGATAGCCGCAGCGCTCGGCGGCGCGCCTTGCGCCCGCGCGGCGGGTTCAGACAGCATCAGGCCGGCGACGAGCAGGCTGCAAAGACTAGCCTGGAGCCGTGAGGTGTGTGGATGGCGCTTCATGAGGGGGTGTTGTCGGTCATTTTCCTTGATTCGACCACGTCATAAAAAACGCGCCGCAGGTGCGGCGCGTCAAGTGTGGGGAGGTCAAGATAAAGACTTGAATGGATTACCGGACGGTGGGGCCACTACGGTCAGTGAAAACCACCGGCCCGCCGGCCTTGATCACGGTTGGACTCTGCGCGGTCATGATGTCCGTGCCGAGATTGAGTTCGCGCGCGGAAATGCCGATCACGGCGATCATCAGCGCTGCGGCAAGTCCGACCACCACGATCTTGAGGTGCGTGGTGCGGTCGGCAGTGTAAAGCGACCAGTTCATGACGACGTCCTCCGGGTACTTAATCATTCGTCTCCCCGTCTCGACGAAAGGTTCACCCTGTTCGAGCCATTAACGTAAGTACGTCGCCACAGTTCCCAAGGACGCATCACGGATCAGTGAATCATTGTGATTTTAGGCAATTTTCTGAACGGCCCCTGTGGGTTGCCGCGATTTCGGCGGGATTGTGCCAAGGCCTGGGCTCAGGCCAAGTCCCAGCCTTCCTGCCAGGCGCCATCATCGTTTGACGCTCAGGTCGCTAACCTTTTGTCCTAGGGCCGACGTTACTGGCGCCGTTTTCGCGACGCGGATTTTCGTGATTTGGACTTGCGCGCGGCTGGCCGCTTTTTTGGCGTTGCCGGCTTTTTGGCCGTCGAGAGAGATTTCATGATGGATCGCATCACCGATTTAACGGCGGCTGCCGCTGCTACGCTCGCCGCGGTTTTCGCCGCCCTCAGAACCTGGGCATTGGCTTTGGTCATGAAACTCTTTTTCTTGGCCATGATATTTATCCAGTCCTCGCAATTGATTGAGCGGGTTCGCTAGGAATTTTTCTCGACGCGCAATTCTCTGACGACGATTTCGGCGTTGTTGCTCACTTTCTTTCGCGCCATCGTGTTGTCTAGTGGTGCATGAAGAGCGCGAGAATGATGATGATCGGGAGTGGCACTCCCAACAGCCACAAAAGTGCGCCTCGTCCAAAGCCCATGACACTCTCCGTCTTGAAAAAAACGATTTTCGTTTCGTGAGGGTCTAACCCGGGATGCGGATCAAAGGTTCCAGACCCGCGCCGGTTTCAGAGTCTGCCGAGCAAAACCAGAATCAGCACGATAACGATCACGAGACCGAGACCGCCGCCGCCGTAGTAGCCGGTGCCGTAAAACGGGCCGCCGCCAAGTCCACTGAACCCGCCGAGCAACGCGATGACGAGAATGATGAGGATGATTGTTCCGAGTGACATCGCCGTGTTTCCTTTTGCTGATCCGTACATGCGCCTTGAAAAATGAGGCCGCCAATCAAGGCGGCCTCTGAATTTCTTTCAGCCGCGCTCAGCTGTCTTGGTCACCAAGCCGTCCAGTGCCGGCCGTTCCAGTAACCGCGCCCCTCGTGCTCGCGCCAACGATAGTGTTCATGGCGGCCCCATTTCCAGCCGTCTTCATGAACAACGATGCGGGCGTGCCCGGGATATTCATAGCGCTCGTGCGTGTGCCAACAAACGTTTCCGGCACAGGCAACAGCCGCGGAAGCGCTTGCCGCAGAAAGTGCAAGCGCGCTTGCGCCCATCAGTGCGCCGAGAAGAATTTTGCTGCGTGACGTCATATTGCTGCCTCCGTTGTTTCCGCTGCTCAACATAACGGCATGAGGCGTTCTAAGTTCCGCGATGTTTGAATTTATCGGGCGTGAATCAGTCTCGCGGCGAATCAGCCGTCGGTGGATTGGTTCCGATCGTACTGGAAATTATTTTTGGCTAGATACTGCCAACCGTCTTCAGCCGCGCGCGCGGATGGATTTCGCCCTGCGAGAGCACGGGTGTCTGCGCGCGGAAGCGTTCGACAATGCCGCGCACGAACGGCCGGATATTCGAGGAGGTTACCAGCACAGGCGCTTCGCCTTCGCGGGCCGCTTCCTCGAAACGTTCGCGAACCAATGTGATGAATTCGGAAAGCCGCGAAGGCTGCATTGCAAGCTGCCGCTCGTCGCCTTGGCCGACCATCGATTCCGCGAACGCCTGCTCCCATTTGGCCGAAAGGGCGATCAACGGCAGATAGCCGCTGGGGCTCGTGTGCTGGGCGCAGAGCTGACGCGAGAGACGCGCGCGCACGTGTTCGGCGAGTGTGACCGGATTGCGCGAACTTGGGACGCCGTCAGCGATGCCTTCCAGGATAGTGCCCAGATCGCGGATGGAAACGCGCTCGGCCAGCAGAATCTGCAAGACGCGCTGAATGCCGGACACCGTGATGAGATTTGGCGACAGGTCCTTGACCAGGTCGGCCTGTTCCTTTGGCAATTCCTTGAGAAGTTTCTGCACCTCGCCATAGGAGAGCAGCTCCGACATGTTGCTCTTGAGCAGCTCGGTCAAATGCGTGGAGAGCACGGTGGCGGCGTCGACCACCGTATAGCCCTTCATGGTCGCCTCTTCTTTCAATGCGCCGTCGATCCATGTGGCCGGCAATCCGAAGGTCGGCTCGGTCGTATGTGTGCCGGGCAGTTTTACCTGGCCGCCGGCGGGATCCATGACCATGAACTGGCCGGCCCAGACCTTCCCGCTGCCAGCTTCGACCTCCTTCACCTTGATGACGTAGGCATTGGCGTCGAGCTGAACATTGTCGAGGATGCGCACGGCCGGCATCACGAAGCCCATTTCGGTCGCGAGCGAGCGGCGCAGTGCCTTGATCTGTTCGGTGAGGCGGTCGCTGCCATCGGGCGCGTTGACCAGCGGCAGCAACGCGTAGCCAAGTTCGACCTTGAGATCGTCGATCTTGAGCGCCGCGGAAATCGGCTCGTCCGCTGCCGCGGTTTTGGCGTCTGACTCGGTCTTTTTGACGTCGGCAGCAGCCGTGAGCCTGGTGCGCCTGTCAAAGATGAAGGCGAGGGCGGTTGCGCCGCTGCCGAGCGCGAGGAACGGAATCATCGGAATGCCGGGCAGCAAAGCCATGACTAGCATGACGCCACCCGACATACCCAACGCCTTGGGGTAACCGGAGAGCTGCTTCATGAGGGCCTTGTCAGCGGCGCCCGAGATTCCCGCTTTCGAAACCAGCAGGCCGGCGGCGGTCGAAACGATCAGCGCGGGCACCTGTGTCACCAGGCCGTCACCGACGGTGAGGATCGTGTAGGAATGCGCGGCGTCGGCGAATGACAGGCCTTGTTGCACGATGCCGATGATCATGCCGCCGATGACGTTGATGAACACAACCAGCAGGCCGGCGATGGCGTCGCCGCGCACGAATTTGGAGGCGCCGTCCATGGCGCCGAAGAAGCCGCCCTCGTCCTCGAGCACCTGACGGCGCCGGCGCGCTTCCTTCTCGTCGATCGTGCCGGCCGACATTTCGGCGTCGATCGCCATCTGTTTGCCCGGCATTGCGTCGAGGTGGAAGCGGGCGGCGACTTCCGCGATGCGGCCCGAACCTTTGGTGATGACCACGAAGTTCACGATGACCAGGATCGTGAACACGATGATGCCGATCACAAAGTTGCCGCTCATCACGAAATTGCCGAAGGCCTCGATGACGTGGCCGGCGGCGTCGGTTCCTTCGTGTCCGTGCGCAAGGATGAGGCGCGTCGATGCAAGGTTGAGCGCCAGCCGCAACATCGTTGCGATCAGCAGCACGGTCGGGAAGGCTGAAAATTCCAGCGGTGTGTGGATGAACAGCGCCGTCATCAGGATCAGCACCGAGAAGATGATCGAGATCGCCAGCGCGAAATCGAGCAATAACGGCGGCAGCGGCAGGATCAGCACCACCAGGATGGTGAGGACACCGACGGCGAGCGCGATATCACCGCGCTTGAAGAAGGCGCCGATATCCCCGAGGCCGGGCAGCTTGATGCCGCTGACGCTGGCGGCCGGGGCGGCTGTGATGTCGCTCATGCTTAGCTTTGTTGCCTGGCGCACTTGTCCCCAATGCTTGGGACCATGCGCGGCCGCCAATCCCGGGCGGCGCGGACGCGGATCAATACCTAGGTTCTCAAACCGGATGCGGGCACCACTGCCGGTGCCGGAGTAGAGCGTCGCGGTGGGTGATTACCCCTATCCCCCGGCAATATTTGCCCATTTTATGGTTAGCGGCTGGTTAACGGTATTGCGGTGATCCCGCTTCGCCCGGCGTAAAGCGCGAAAAGCCCTCTCCCCGGGGAGAGGGAGAGGACCTTCGGGCGCTGTTCAGGCGCCATATTGCCGGACGTCTGAGGACAATCAGCCCGGCAACAGTACGGTGTCGATCACGTGGATGACGCCGTTCGACTGCTTCACATTGGCAATTGTGACTGCGGCTTCGTGGCCCTTGCCATCGACCAGAATGAGCTTGTCGCCCTTCAGCTTGGCCGTGAATGTGCAGCCGCCGACGGTCTTCACCGAATGCATGCCGCCATCATCATTGATCATCTTTTTTATCGCGGACGACATCGCGTTGGCCGCGACCACGTGGCAGGTCAGGATCTTGGTGAGCTGCGCCTTGTTCTCCGGCTTGAGCAAAGTTTCGACCGTGCCGGCCGGCAGCTTGGCAAAAGCTTCGTTGGTCGGCGCGAACACCGTGAACGGCCCGGTGCCGGACAGTGTGTCGACCAGGCCGGCGGCCTTTACGGCAGCGACCAGCGTCGTGTGGTCCTTCGAATTGACGGCGTTCTGGATGATGTTCTTGCTTGGGTACATCGGCGCGCCGCCGACGTTGACCGTCTTTTCCTTTTCCTTCATTTGCGCGAAAGACGGGCCCGTCGCGCCGAGGCTGATTGCGAGCGCCGCGGCGGCACAACCGGCCAAGGCGATGTTGAAGATGCGTTTCATGTTGGTTCTCCGTTGCTCTGTGTGACGTCCCCAATCCTGAATTTGGCGGAGACATCAGAGCTACGGAGGCGCCGCTCTCAGGGATGCACGTTCACAGAGACGTGAGCTTGCCGGTGGCAATCACCGGCCCGGTCGGCAGGCCGGTCGTCGAACCGCCTGGCGGCTCAAGCGAAACCGCCAGGACGGCATCGCCTTTTGCCAATGCGGCAAGTTCGGCGGGGAGGGCGAGAGTGACTGTCCGGTCGGCGCGCAACAGGCCGACCGCACGTGGCTTGCCATCGGCGGGGATCAGCCACAGCTCGGGAACGCGCGTTGCATCGGCAGTGAACGCGGCAGGCACCACGGCGACCGTGCCACGCTTCGTGTCGATGGTCGCGACGAAATGACGGTGCCCATCGCCTTCGATCGTTGCGACCAGCGGCTGCTGCTGCGTCAGCGCGCCGAGGTAAATCAGTGCCGCCAGACAGGCGGCGGCGAGGGCGCCCGCCGCAAGGCTCAGTCCGCGCCAGAAGGCGAGGCTTTGCCAGAGGCTGCCGCCTTGCGTTTGTGCGGGCAGTGCGCCCGCGATCCGCTCCCAAACTTGCGCAGGCGGCACGACTTCGGCGATCTCCGCAGCCCATGGCGCAAGCCGTTGCTCCCATTCCGCCACCAGCCGGGCAAAGCCCTGGTCGCGCGCAACGCGCTGTTCGGCCGCGGCCCATTCGGCACCGGAAAGCACGCCAAGAGCGTACTCGGCGGCGAGCAGCTCGTCGTCAGGCAGACTGCTATGGTCGAATGCGTCGCTCATTGCTCAAGACATGCCTTCAGCTTGATCATCGCGCGCCGGATCCAGCTCTTCATGGTGCCTAGCGGCACCGTCATGCGCGCCGCCAGCTCTTCGTATGTGCTGCCGTCAAAAAAAGCGCCGCGCAGTGCCGTGCGTTCGTGTGTCGCGAGGTCATCAAGACAGCCGTGCAGGCGGGCGTGCTCCTGAAGGTCTTCGAGTGCACGATCTGCCGTTGCCGCGCTGTCAGCGATCTCGCCGGCCTGCTCGATCGGGGCCATGTTGCGGCTCAGCCGCGAGGCGCGCAGACGATCGATAGAGCGGTTGCGTGCAATCGCAATCAGCCAGGTCATCGGGCTCGCCCGGCTGGCGTCAAAATCGGCGGCCTTGCGCCACACCGTCACGTAGACCTCCTGCAGCACGTCCTCCGCCTCGCCGCGCTCACCCAAGATACGCAGGCAGACGCCAAAAAGCTTCGCCGAGGTGAGGCGATAGACCGTCTGCAATGCCGTGCGGTCGCCCGCCGGAATCCGGCCAAGCGCGGCGGCGATCAGGCTGCGATTGGCGTCGAGGTCCATTCAATGGGCACAGGTTTCGCGGCGGTTGTGGCGTAATCTAGGGCTTTATCGGCACAGCGACAAATAGAGTTGCCGCTCCTGGCGCTGCGCTCCTGGCCGTTCACTCGACCAGAAGCGGGAAGACGTGGCGCTTGTCAGGACCGAGCGGCAGCGCGTCGACTTGCGCCACTGCGGACAGCTTGAGTTCACCATAAAGGTGAGGAAACAGCGCGCCGCCGCGCGATGGCTCCCATTTCAGTTGGTCGCCGAGGTTGGCGGTATTGATACGCACGAGCAACAAGTCCGTCTGGCCGGCGAAATGCTTCGCTGCTGTTTCGGCGACCTGCGCCGCTGTTGAGAAGTGGATGAATCCGTCGCGGCGGTCGTCTTCAGACCCGCGAAACACACCGCTGTGCTCGGCCTCTCGCCACAACGATACCGGACAAATTTTATACACATGCGACATTCTGGGTCCTCGCCTAAGTAGTTGGACTACCAACTAATATCACGCGGCCCACGATTGCGTGGGGCCTATGTCGAAAACAACCTTGAATTGCGGCGAATATCATGCATATCCCCGGTCAAATCCTTCACGGAGATATCATGCTGAAGACCGAGGAATACTTGATTGAAACCGCCGACCGGTGTTCGGGGCTTGCGCGCGAAGGACGTGCGCTGATCGAACGCCTGGAGGCCATTCGCAACGAACTCATCGCCAAGGCGGTTGAGCTCGACACGATGCGGGACAAAGACGAAAAACAAACGGGTGGTGCGGCGAACGACTAGCCAACCCAAGTCAGTCCTATCGGTAAAATGCAAAGCCCGGCGCGTGCGCCGGGCTTTTTTTTGTCAGACGCCGAGCGGATCGGGACCGTATTGGTTGGCGCCCGGTGTGCCACGGAGGAAACCGAGCACCACCAACGCCCAGATCGAGATCGCAGACCCTGCGAGGCTGAAAATAATCGGAATACCCAGCGCGCGACCAAGGCCATCAAGGGCCGGCGGCAGCAGGTAGAACACCAGCAGCCACCAGCCGCTCATGTCGCGGTCGTGTAACCGCTTGAGACCGACCGCGACACCCGACACCGTCAGTGCGACAAAGACGATCGCGGCGACAATGAAAAAAATTGTGTCGAAGCGGAAAAAGAATCCCAGCCCGACGAGCGCGATTGTCACTGAAATATAGGTGACCGTCGCAATCCAGTATTTGGCGCGATTGATGCGGCCCTGAAAACTGAACAGCAGCGGCCAGAAATCGACATCCATGGCGGCCCCCCGGCCTGAATAGGCCCGGTGGAGCCTAGGCTTTCAACGGTGGATTCGACAATCGTCCAATGACCGCGATCACAGGGAATTTAGGCCGCGCCTCTGAGCTCCGAACCGCCATGCGGCGGCGGGATGGGCGCGCCGTCCGCCGCGTATTCGTTGAGCTTGTTGCGCAGCGTGCGGATCGAGATGCCGAGAATATTCGCGGCATGCGTGCGATTGCCCAGGCAATGCTTGAGCGTTTCCAGGATCAGATCACGCTCGACCTCGGCGACCGTCCGGCCAACCAGATTGCGGGTGACCTGCTCTGCTGCCAAGGCGGCATGTGCGGCAAGGTCGGTGCCGCGCGCCTGATCGAGGCGCGCGCCGTCCGGTGAAAGGATGCCGTCGACGCCGATTTCCGCGCCGCTCGAGAGCAGCACTGCTCGGTGCAGCGTGTTTTCGAGTTCGCGGACATTGCCCGGCCAACGGTTGGAATTGAGTGCCCGGCGTGCCTCGCCCGACAGCGGGCGCAGCGCCAATCCGTTGATGAGCGAATATTTCTTGATGAAATGCTGGGCCAATTCGCTGATGTCGGCCGGCCGTTCCCGCAAGGGCGGAATTTTCAGGTTGACCACGTTGAGGCGGAACAGGAGGTCCTCGCGGAATTTTCCCTCACGCACCGCGTCGGTGAGATTCCGGTTTGACGTCGCGATGATACGGATATCGACCGGCACCGGTTTGCCACCGCCGACCCGGTCAATCACGCGTTCCTGGATCGCGCGCAGCAGTTTGGCCTGCAGACGGACCTCCATCTCGGAGATTTCGTCGAGCAGCAACGTGCCGCCGTTTGCTTCCTCGAATTTTCCGATGCGGCGCGCGAGCGCGCCGGTAAAGGCGCCTTTCTCGTGACCGAACAGCTCGGATTCGAGCAGGTTCTCCGGTATCGCGGCGCAATTGACGGTGATGAACGGCCTCTTCGAACGGGTGCTGCGGCTGTGGACGAAGCGCGCCAGGACTTCCTTGCCGGTGCCGCTTTCGCCGGTGATCAGCACCGAGGCATCCGAGCCGGCAATCTGCTGGGCGAGTTTGACGACCTTCGCCATCGAGTCGTCGCGGTAAATCATCTCGCGCGTGTCGTCGGTAACAGCAGCGAGCACGGCCGCGATCAGATCGGGATCAGGTGGCAGCGGAATGTATTCTTTCGCGCCGGCATGGATGGCGTTGACAGCGGCCCGTGCGTCATTCGTGACACCGCAGGCGACAATGGGGACATGGATCCGCTCGGCGTCGAGCCGCATCACCAGATCGCGGATGTCGAGCATCACGTCGACCATCAGCAAGTCGGCGCCGCGGCCGGACCGCAGCACGGCGAGGGCCTGCTCGTTGCTTTCGGCGTGCGTAACGTTGGCGCCCTTGTCCATCGCGAGCTTGGTCGCGGTGGTGAGCTGGCCGCCGAGCGTGCCGACGATCAGGAGTCGCATGGCTTAGCTCCGTATCCTTCGAGAAAAATGGCGGAAGAACGAGCGCATCAGTTGTGGTCCGCCTTGATGATTTCCGTCATGGTCACGCCGAGCTTGTCCTCGACCAGCACCACTTCGCCGCGCGCAACGAGCCGATTGTTGACATAAATATCGATTGCCTCGCCGACCTTGCGGTCGAGCTCGAGTACGGCACCGGGTCCGAGCTTGAGCAGGTTGCCCACGTCCATACGGGCGCGGCCGAGCACCGCCGAGACCTGCACCGGCACGTCGAACACCGCCTCGAGGTCGACAGCCCCGCGATTGACGGAGTCGGGATCCGATGGCGCGAGCGGAGCTGCGTCGGCGACCATTTGCACGTCGCCGGCGTTCTCCAGATCGGGAAGCGGTACCTTGCTGTCGTCGTCACTCATAGCTGTGGTCTCCCGAATTCCTATGCGACCGGCGCGTTACGCGCCGAAATGTAGCGGCTGACCATCTCGTCGACGGCCGAAGCTGTTGCAGCGTGATCGCGTGTAACGCCACCGTCGGCCCATTCAATGCGGCAGTCGCCGGGCGCCAGTGTTTCATCGGATGTGACCACGAGCCGTCCTTCGAAGCCGCCGGCGCGCGCAATCTCCTCGATCTTTTCTTTGGCGATCTCATAGGTGGCGGGTCCCACGCGCACTGCGACATGCGGCGCCGACACCAGATGGTGAAAACATTCGGTTGCGAGTGCCGAAATTTCCGCGAACGGCTCGCGGGCAATCAAGGCGGGCGCGAGCTTGGCCGCGACCGCAACGGCGACTTCCACCGCTTCGGTTTCCAGCCGCGTCTCGATCGATGTGAGCGCGCCGTCGAGGCGGGCAAGACCGTCGGAAATCACCGCGAGTGTATCCGCGGTACGTTGTGCCGCTTCCTGCTTGGCCTGCTCCTGGCCGGCGTCAAACCCGCTGCGATAGGCCTGCGACTCGGCGTCCGCGCGGCGGCGCTCGTGCTCGACCATCGTGATGGTCGGCTTTTCGCCGGACGCGAAGTCCTCGTCGAACAGGTATTTGGCCGTCGCTTTCATTCAATTATCCTTGCGCATGACCAGGGTCATGCGTGCATCAGTAGATCAGCTCGTCTTCGCCGCGACTCTTGGCGATAATAATTTCACCCTTGGCCGCCAGATCTTTGGCCGTGTTGACCAGCATCGCCTGCGCCTCGTCGACGTCGCGCAACCGGACCGGGCCCATCGCCTGCATGTCTTCCACGAGCATCTTGGCAGCGCGGCTGGACATGTTGGTGAAGAAGAACTGGCGGACGGCTTCGTTGGCGCCCTTGAGCGCGACACCCAGCTTGTCCTTGTCGATATTGCGCATCAGTGTCTGCGCAGAGCCGGCATCGAGCTTGACCAGGTCGTCGAAGGTGAACATCAGCGCTTTGATGCGTTCGGCTGCGTCGCGGTTGTCCTCTTCCAGCGCGGTGAGGAAGCGGGTTTCCGTCTGCCGGTCAAAATTGTTGAAGATCTCGGCCATCACTTCATGGGCGTCGCGGCGCCGGGTCTGCGACAGGTTGGACATGAATTCGGTGCGCAACGTCTGTTCGACGCGTTCGATCACTTCCTTCTGCACGGCCTCCATCTTCAACATGCGATTGACGCAGTCGAGCGAAAGGTCTTCCGGCAGGATCGAGAGGACGCGGGCGGCGTGTTCCGGTCGCAACTTCGACAGAACGACCGCGACGGTCTGCGGATATTCATTCTTGAGATAGTTCGCCAGCACCTCTTCCTGGACGTTGGCGAGCTTCTCCCACATGTTGCGGCCGGCCGGGCCGCGTATCTCGTCCATGATGCCGCCCACGCGCTCGGGCGGGAGATATTGCTTGAGCAGCCGTTCAGTCGCGTCGTAGTTGCCGAGTAGCGCGCCCGAGGCCGACATGCGGCCGACGAATTCCAGCAGCAATTGCTCGACCGCTTCCGCCTCGATGGTGCCGAGCGAAGACATCACGATGGAGATTTCGCGCAGCTCATCGTCGTCGAGCATGCTGAAGATCTTGGCGCCGTACTGTTCGCCAAGCGACAGCATGAGCACCGCGGCGCGTTCCGGGCCGCTGAGCTTGCGGATACGCTCGGGCGCCGCCGGCCGCTTCGAAAGCTCAGCCATCAAGCCCCCGATATCCTCGCGGACGGCTGCTTTGTTCTTGTCTTTTGCGCTCTCGGCGTAGGCTGATGGCATGGCTTAGGCTGCGTCCTCGTGGAGCCAGTTACGGATGATCGAAACCGCTTCGTGCGGGTTCTTGTCGGCAAGCTCTCCGACCTTCTGTACGGATTGCGCGTGCACCTGACCCTGCACTTTGGCGATATCGATCATCGCGGAGGTGCGGTTCGAGATGGCGACGGCTTCGTCGCCGCCGACGATCGAAACATTCGGGCCGCCGGTCGAGGTGATGCTTCCGCCACCACCGATATTGACATTGCCGCCGCCGCCAGAGGCCGCGGCACCTGCGCCGGCACCAGAGCCGTCCGTTACGGCGGCCAGGACCGGGTTCAGCATGACCTGGCCGGGCTGCATGCCCTCCGGGGTGATGATGCGGCGTACCAGCGGGCGCACCACCATGAACATGACGACGAGGCCGAGCAACGCCATGACGCCCATCTCGGCGCCGCGCATGATGTCATCTTTGGTGAATTGCAGATAACTCATCCATCCGGTCACCTCGTTGATGGGCGACGGCGTTGTTTCGGCAAAGCGCAGATTGACCACTTCCACCTGGTCTCCGCGCTTGGCGTCGAAGCCGATGGCGGAGCGGACCAGCGCGGCGATACGGTCGATTTCATCCTTTGGACGGGGCTGGTAGGCCAGTTCGCCCTTGTCGTTTTTGGTGTAATTGCCGTCGACGAGTACGGCCGCGGAAATGCGGTTGATCCGCCCGGCCTCGGTGACTTCGGTCTTGGTAATGCGCGAGATTTCGTAGTTGACGATTTCCTCGGTCTTGCGGCTATTGTCGCCTTTGGACGCGCCGTCGGCCTGCTGTTTACCGCCGGGCAATTCGGTGCCGGCCGAAACTGCGCCCTGGTTGTTATCGGTCGTCGCCGATTGTTCTTCGCGAGTCTGGCTCGAACGCAACACGCGCCCGTCCGGGTCGAATTTATCCGAAGTCTGGGTAATCCGGTTGATGTCGAAGTCGGCATTGATCTGCACGCGCGCATGTCCGGGGCCGACCACCGACGAAACGATGGTCTCAACTTCGCTGCGCAGACGATTTTCGTAGGCGAGCTTGCGTTCGTCCGAGCTCGCGCCGTTCATCGGATTGTCTGGCGTCGCGCCATCGGCAAGTAGTTTTCCGGTTTCATCGATCACCGACACGCGGTCCGGCCGCATGCCGTTGACCGCTGTCGCCACCAAATGCCGGATGGCCCGCACCTGCTGCGGCTCCAGCGTTCCGCGGACCTTGAGCACGATCGAGGCCGTGGCATCCACCTTGTCGCGCGAGAACAGCGGCCGTTCCGGCAGCACAAGATGCACGCGCGCGGCCTGTACGCGGTCGATGCTGCGAATTGTGCGGGCGAGTTCGCCCTCCAGCGCACGCAGATGATTGATGTTCTGGACGAAGGTCGTTGAGCCGAGTGCGTCAGTCTTGTCGAAAATCTCGTAGCCGACGCCGCCCCCCTTCGGCAGTCCGGATTCGGCAAGCTTCATGCGCAGCCGCGCGACCTTGTCCTGCGGCACCAGGATGATCGTGCCGTCGTTCTTGAGCAGGTAGGGGACTGCCTGCCGTTCCAGGTCCTTGATGATCGACGCGCTGTCGTCGGGCGGCAGATCAGTGAATAACGGCACCATTTGCGGTGTCGTCATCTGGATCATCAGGAATGAGAAGAAGCCGATCAGGGCGAGTGTCACCGCGGCCATCGCCGCCATTCGTGCAGCACCCAGCGACTTCACAAAGTCGAAGAAACCTTGCACCGGTTTTGTCCTACCCGCATTGGGCGCGCAGCGTGCGCCTCACTCGGCAAGATTTGCCCAGTTTAAGGTTAGCGTCCGGTTAATGCGGGACGGCAGCCAAAACAATTCATGCGGCGGCCACGCAAACAAAAACGCCGGCCGCAAGGCCGGCGCTTACCGCTGATGGAGAAAAGGAGTTACTGGCGATACTGCTGAATGCGTGTGGTGCGCAGCCCCGCAAGGCCGTGCTGGTCAATCGAGGCCTGCCAGGAGAGGAATTCCTCGACCGTAAGCGTGTAGCGCGCACAGGCCTCTTCAAGGGACAACAGGCCGCCACGAACCGCGGCGACCACCTCAGCCTTACGGCGGATGACCCAGCGCTTGGTTGTCGGCGGTGGCAAATCCGCGATGGTCAGCGGACTACCGTCAGGCCCGATGACGTATTTGACCCTCGGGCGATGGGGTTCGGTCATTGGTGTACTCACAAAAACTAACTCGACTGACAGTTACTGATCAAAAACTACAGGTCACGGCTTAAAATTTGCCTAAGCATGCCAAATGCATCGGGCAATGTTTGCCGGGGTTCCGGTAAGCTTTTGGTTACGGATGGGCGCGCCCCGTGCCCTCCGCGGCTGATGCAGAAGTGGCCTATTTGCAGGCAATGCGGCGCGAAAGGCGGTTGGCGACGGTATTACGGGATGGAATCCCGGCGCGGTCGATAGGGCTCCGGGAGGTCCTGCGGCCCTTATGATCTCACGACGTTGTCTGTCGGACCACGCGCTTGATCTTGTCGAGCGTGTAGTTTTGACCGTTGATCGACATGACCGGCGGGCTCTGCGAGAGATCGACCGAATCCACGACCGCCTGTACTTCGGTTGAGATCGCGACCGACTGGTTGCTGGCATCCACGGCCGTGGCGGTGAGCGTGTAGTTGCCGGACGGCCAGATGCGGCCGTCGTTGCCGCGGCCGTCCCAGGTGAAAGTCTGCGTTCCCGGATTGACCCCGGCCGTGCCGGTAAAGACGTTCTGGCCCGTTGAATCCTTGATCGTAATGGTGGCCGTCGAGGGCTTGGTGACGTTGAGATTCCAGGTCGCGCTGCCATTCGTGAGCGCCGCCGTGGAGCCATCCACCACAACGGTCGCACCAACATAGGCCAGAGCTGTGCTCGCCTGCGCGCTCTTTTCCAGCGAGACCAGGCTCGAAAGCTGGTCATTGGATTTCATCTGCTGCTCGACCTGCGCGAATTGCACCAGCTGTTGGGTGAACTGATTGGTGTCGAGCGGATCGAGGGGGTTCTGGTTTTTCAACTGCGTTGTCAGCAGCTGAAGGAATGTCGTGAAGTTGCTGGCGATCTCGGTGTTGTCGAGCGCCGTCGAAACGGTGGAGGACGCCGTGCCGGTGGTGGAAATAGGGGCGACTGCTGTCATGGCTGATCCTTAAACTCTGATATCGAGACCGCCGCCGATCCCGGCGAGGCGGCCATAATTCTGCGGGATGACATCGATCGAAGGCGGTGTTTCGTCGGTCACGATCATTTTTGCAGCGTCAGGCCCTGCGCCGGTCTGCTGCTGGCCCATCGATTGATCGCGCAACGAAAACTGGAGGCTGTTGTCAGCGGTCTTGAGTCCCGCGTCCTGTAACGCGCGCTCGAGCCCGGATGCATCGCGACGCAACAGGTCGAGCGTATCGGCGCGATCGACGGTCATACGCGAGGTCACGTTGCCGTCGCGATCGACGTCGAGACGGACCTCGAATTCGGCCGAGCTCAGGCGGATCCAGGCGGATCTCGAACCGGTTTTTGCCCTCGAGTGCCCTGCTGGCAATTTCCATGGCAACGCCGGCGAGGGGGACTGCCGCCGCTTGCGGACCCAGCTGCGAAACCAGCGTAGCCGGTGCGGCTGCGTTCGAAGCGGCATGGGTTGTCGATGTCTGGATGGTCGGTTGAGTGCCTGTGTCGGCGATTATTTTCGGGGCGGCGGTGTTGGAGTCGGTTGAAACCTGGATCGCAGCATCTGAATTTCCGCGATGGCCGTTGACGACAGGTTCACCACGAGCATCGGCGATGTGGTCTTTGTCCGTTTGGTTGGCAGCGAATTGGGGCTTGTCGACGTGCGGCTCTTGCGTGGCCTTCGTTGTCGGTTGCGCGCCGTCCGTTATCTGGTCGGTAGACTGATCGGTGTCGATTTGCTTGTCGGCGTCCGCCTGCTTTCCAGCGTCAGTCTGTTTTCCGGCAACGGGTTTCGGCATGCCGGCGTCCAGCGACTTCAGCTGAAGCCCGGATTCTGCAGCAAGCGCGATTTGTTGCTGCCCGCCGTCTTGATTGCCCTGATCGGGCACGGCCGTCGATAGTGGCGCCGGCGCCGGCGTCGGCGCAACTGCAATTGCGTCGGCGGCGTTCGTTGTCTGCACTATGGTTGGTGAGGTCGTGACCGCCGGTTTGTCGGTATTCTGTCCATCGGCCGGCTTGTCGTCGCTCTCCGGTTTGGAACTGTCGCCCGTGGTGACGCCATCGACCAACTTGGCATCCGCGGCGACCTTGGTGTCGCATGCGGGTTTGTCACCGTCCGGCTTTTCGACGGAGGCGTCATCGTCCGGTTTGGCTGCCGGGGCGGCGTCGTTTGCCACCGGCACCTTGCAGTCATTGGTCTTGGTGGGCGCCTGGGAGCCATCGGCCGCTGCGGCTTTGTTGTCGGTCGGTGCGGGCGTCGCTTGTTCGGCGGGCTGAGAGCCATCGTCGATCAGGCTATCGAAAGGCGAGGGCGCCTTGTCGGACAGCTGCGTGGGACGGGGGAGACGCGGCAAATGAGAGCTATGCGCGTGAATAGTCGGATCGGACGCAACTTGCGGCACTGGAAGACCTCCGGATTACCACCGCTTGATCTGCAATCGTCAGGCCAGCCTCCGAAAAGTCAAATTCATGTTTAAATTCAACCGACTATGACGAGTGGGGAAGTTACATCACGGATCCGGCCCGGCACACTGTAGTCGTGGAAACGGCAAGATTTGCCGGGTGAACCGGCTCCCGTTGCACGCCTTGGATCGCCATCTGTAGTAAGAAGAACCATGCGCAACACCCTCGACCTCGACCGCCGGCCCCAGGACACCCGTGTTGTCGTCGCCATGTCCGGCGGCGTCGACTCCTCCGTGACGGCTGCGCTGCTCAAGGCGGAAGGCTACGACGTTGTCGGCGTGACGCTACAACTGTACGACCACGGCGCCGCGATCCACCGCAAGGGCGCGTGTTGTGCGGGTCAGGACATCTACGACGCTCGCAGCGTTGCCGAGCGTATCGGCATCCCGCACTACGTGCTCGACTACGAGAGTCGATTCAAAGAGGCGGTGATCGATCGCTTCGCCGAGAGCTACATTCACGGTGAAACGCCGGTTCCTTGCGTCGACTGTAATATGTCGATCAAGTTTCGTGACCTGCTTATCACCGCGCGTGAGCTCGGAGCCGAGGTATTGGCCACCGGGCATTATATCGCGTCGCGGCTTTTGCCGGACGGCGGGCGTGCGCTCTATCGCGCGCGCGATGAGGAGCGCGACCAGAGTTATTTCCTGTTCGGCACCACGCGCGAGCAGCTTGATATTCTGCGGTTTCCTCTCGGAGAACGAACGAAAGCGGAGACTCGTGAGCTTGCGCGGCGTTTCGGTCTTGCGGTCGCTGACAAGCACGATAGCCAGGACATCTGCTTCGTGCCGTCCGGCCACTACGCCGATATCATCGAACGATTAAAGCCCGGCGCCGCGGAAGCAGGTGAGATCGTCGATCTCGACGGCAAGGTGCTCGGTGGTCATTCCGGCATTATTCACTTCACCGTTGGCCAGCGCCGCGGCCTCGGGATAGCGACCGGCACGCCGCTTTATGTGGTGCGGCTCGATGCCGAGAGCCGCCGTGTCGTGGTCGGCCCACGCGAGTCGTTGCGTATGAGCCGCATCGTGCTGCGCGACGTGAACTGGATTGGCGAAGGCAGCCTTGATGAAGCGCTGGCCGACGATCGCCGCGAGGTTTTCGTGAAGGTGCGCTCGACCCGTCCGCCGCAGGCCGCCTGGTTGCGGCACGGCGCCAATGGTTGCGAAGTCGAACTGGTCGACGGTGAGCATGGCGTTTCACCCGGCCAGGCATGCGTGTTTTACGACGCGGGCGAGGGGCAGGCGCGCGTTCTCGGTGGCGGTTTCATCAAGTCTGCGGTCGCGACGGCGGACTACCAGCGCGCCAGCGAAATGCAGGTAGCAGCGTCCGCGATGCGCGGTTAAGTTCGCTGCATGGGGGCGGATATCGACAAATCGAGCGTCGAGCGCGCTTATGCGCGCTGGGCGCCGGTCTATGACCTGGTCTTCGGCGCGGTGTTTGATGCGGGTCGGCGCGCGGCCATAGCGGCGGCCGAGCAGGCTTGTGGTCCCGCCGGCGGGCGCATTCTCGAAGTCGGTGTCGGAACCGGAATTTCGCTGCCCGACTATTCGCGCAAGAACAGGTTAGTGGGCATCGATCTGTCTGAACCGATGCTCCGCAAGGCGCATGAGCGCGTCTTCGAACAAAACCTCACAAATGTCGAGGCGTTGGCAGTGATGGATGCGGAACGCATGGCGCTGCCCGACCAGTCTTTTGACGTGGTGGTGGCGCAATTTGTCATAACCGCGGTGCCCAATCCGGAAACGACGCTCAACGAATTTACGCGCGTGATCCGTCCCGGTGGTGAAATCGTCCTGGTCAATCATATCGGGGCGGAGCAGGGCCCGCGCCGCGTGTTCGAGCTGTGCTTTGCGCCGATCGCGCGTCGGCTCGGCTGGCGGCCGGAATTCCGCTTTGGCCGCCTGAGCACATGGGCCGAGCGCCACGGCGGTGTCCGGTTAGTCGAGCACAGGCCGATGCCGCCGCTGGGGCATTTCTCGCTGATCCGCTTTGAACGGCTGCGCGCCCCGTAGGACGGAACTCCCGCTCACGCCAAACCGTTATCTGTCCGCGCTGCAAGACGCGCGCGCAACAAGGGAGCGTGCGATGGTGCGTAATATTCGCATTCTTGGCCTGGCGGTTTCGGCGCTGCTGCTGCCGGCGGTGACGCTGGCCCAGGCGCCGCCGCAAACAAAAACGCCGGTTGCCCCCAAGACCGAACAGCTCGACCCGGATGCCTGCACACATTCGGACACGCAGACCACCGTGGGGAAGGGCGGCGAGGCCGACACGCAGCGGCAGGATGGAAAGGGCAATCTCAGCGACAAGCTTGCCCGCTCCGGCGGTGTGATCTGTCCGCCCGAACACGTCGATTCCGAGATCAAGCAGCCGACCCCGCCGGGCGGCAATATGCCGATCATCCCACCACCGGGCAGCCCAGGTGGCGACCCATCGGTTCAGCCGAAGTAACGGCCGCGGAACGGCTTTTTCGGCCGCTTGCTTGACAGTGTTTGCGGCCCCTCCCTATATCGCGCTCATTCCGGCACGTTGTTTTCGGAATGGCGGGGTAGCTCAGCTGGTTAGAGCAGCGGAATCATAATCCGGAGGTCGGGGGTTCGAGTCCCTCCCCCGCTACCAACTAAACGACTGATCCGGGTCGCGTTTTCCAACATACGGAACTCCCACGGATGAAGGTTTGACACCTTCAACCGGCGGGTTTGACAGTTTTTGTTCGGCGTCTGTTCAGTTCGGCGTTGAAGCTGACGAGCTGGCGAATAAGCCGCACAATTTGAATCACCGTCTTAAGCAAGGCGAAGGTGGTACTCGCGTATCGGTGAACCGACCAGCAATGCCAAAGGCGGATTGGTTTTGGTTGGAATCACGCAACAAGGCTACTTGCAGCCAGATCGGTATGCGCGGCTAACGCCGTGGCGCGACAGCACACGCGGAATGAAAATTCTGCTTGTTGTGGGGATGTCTGCGTGGATTGTCGGCATGGCCTCACTGCTTGCGGTGGCCGGAATTGAAACGGCGGCCCTTCGTCAGCGTCATACCGCTGTGGGTCAATACAGGCATCCAAACGACATCAAGGGGCGCGTTCGCTTCTTCACCGATGCGCAGGAGCAGGTGCATTCAGTCGCAAGCCCGCTCATTTTTGTTTCCCTGATTATTTTTGTTGCTGCGAGTGTTTTCTACAACGGAATTCAGAAACGCCTGGACGAGAATAGGAAGAATAATTCGATTGACCGGTACGTTGCAGAACGTGACCACGGCGGCGGCTAGCGGTCGTGTCAAAACAGCATTCGGTCGTTTCGATCAAACGGGCCTGCCCCCGAATAATGACATACCGCCTCGTGGAGATCTCTTTAAACCGGTGAATTCGGCTTATGCGATATTGTGCATGCCACAATAGATCGCCATATATCCTTGGCCCCGAATTTCCCCTCAGGAGAATGAATGAGCAGCTTCAGTAGCCCCGACCTTCTAGAGCGTCGGAATAATGCCGCCACTGTCAAAAAAGAGATGCTGGATAAATTTCGTGCCACTCTCCAAGACCCCGCTTTCGAACAACAGCGCCTTAAAAGGGTAGCCCTAAGCGAGGCGCGCGCCATCCGCGCCGCCGAGCGCGAAATCGCGAAGAAGGCGCGTGAGACTGAACTGGCCGCGCAGGCGGCACATGGTGCCGAACTCGCGGCGCAGGCCCAGCGTGAGGCGGAGAAAGCCGAGGCGCTCGCCAAGGCTGATGCGGCCGAACGCGATGCGGCGCTGGCTGCGGCGCAAAAAGCCGAGCGTGATGCCCGCTACGCAGCGCGCAAGGCTGCAAAAAAGGTCCGGCGGCGCGGGTACTAGCGCGGATTCACACTTCCGAATTGGATTATTGGCCGGCGAGGCTGGCGTCCGGCGTGGCCGGTGTCGCCGTTGTTAATTGACGGGACTGCCCGGCACCCGCCAGTCCCGCTGATGTTGGCGAGGCTTTCTGTCTTCGTGCAGTGCGTTGATGGGCGACGCCATGCATTTCGCGATGTTTTGTTGCAGCGTTCGGCGGCACCTCACGGTCTGGCAGCGCAACGGCTGTGTCATCAGTCAGCGACGCCGCTATCGGTCTGCCGGCGGGCGCTGGCTCGGGCGCTACCATTGTCTTCCCGTTGATTGTGCTCGTCGTCAGGTCAGTGAACGCCGACCCATTTTGCTCCAACTTATCCTGCTGCTGCTTCGGCGTGGTGAGTGCGAGCTCCTCTTCGAACCGCTTCTGGCCCACCAGTTGAACGACGCGATCGACCTGGCTGCGCAATTCTTCATAGGTAACTTGCTTACGTCCGATCAAGTACGCCAAATAGTTGCTGGTTGCGATAATCGACAATGCCGCAACTATCAGCGGAATTGACCTGACAGCGAAAGCGATAGTTTCACCCCGCGGCGACCGATTGCTCCCCGCTTGGTGCGGGTGTGATGAACGGCGTGATTGGCGAGTGCGTACCGGGGAAGAAGGCGACATGCATGCGCTCCGTGCCGGATCGACCTATGCCGGGCCAGATTCGCCGTGACATGTCAAAGCAACAATGGCCGCCAGTTGGTCGCAACGGGTAGCGGTCCCCTGATACCAAATCAGATTTCCCGCGATCGACGATGATTTGGACGGTTTTTCGACAATAACCGCCACTTTTTGACGTCGTTACGAACCCATCACAAGCGTGTCAGGCACCGAACATGCGGTAATTCGAGGTTGCCCCTGCCGTCATGCGATGGAACAATTGCACCCATAGATCGTCGTAATTCGTAAGTACGTCGACTGCCGAAGCCCTTTGTATTGTGACGGAGGCTCCTCATGGCGCGCACCGCAACGTCGCCGGCACCACGCGGTGGGCCGGCGCCGAGAGCGCAGCTGTCGGTGGACGAGGCGCGTGGCGCGTGGGTACAGGCATTCCGAAGCGTACGGACAGAGACGGAAGCGCGCGCGGCGCATCTATCGGCCGAAGACCAGATCGTGCAATCGATGGCCGATGCAAGCCCGACGAAATGGCATCGCGCTCACGTAACCTGGTTCTTCGAGCAGTTTCTGCTCGTGCCTCACGATCCGTCCTACAAGATATTCGACCAGCGTTTTCCTTTTCTTTTCAATTCTTATTACGTGGCCGCCGGTCCGCGGCATGCGCGGCCGCAGCGCGGTCTGATCACGCGCCCAAACGGCGGTGACGTTACGGCCTATCGTGCTCACGTCGACGCGGCGGTCGAGCGGTTGATCGAGCAGGTCCCGTCGGCCGATGCCGCGCGCGTTTTCGAAATTGTCGAAATCGGGTTGCATCACGAGCAGCAGCATCA
The DNA here is from genome assembly GCA_963810125.1 of uncultured Alphaproteobacteria bacterium. Lineage (GTDB taxonomy): Bacteria > Pseudomonadota > Alphaproteobacteria > Rhizobiales > Xanthobacteraceae > Pseudolabrys. Next base: position 158,802 of record CAWEMK010000002.1, on the reverse strand, counting down.
GGAACTGCTCATCACCGACATCCTGCATGCTTTTGCGCAGAACCCCACCGACCCCGTCTTCGACGAAAAATGGCAGGCCCCGCGCGCCACGCAAGGCCCTCGCGGCTACGTCGACGTGCCCGCGGGTATTCACGCGGTCGGCGCCGATGGCGAAAGCTTTTGCTTCGACAATGAGACGCCGCTTCATGACGAGCTCATTCCGCATGTGCGGATCGCACGTCACCTCGTCACCAATGCCGAATGGCTCGAGTTCATTGCGGACGGCGGGTACACGACACCGTCGCTCTGGCTCTCGGATGGCTGGACGACGGTGCAGGCGGAGGGCTGGGATGCGCCGGGCTATTGGCGACAAAAGGACGGCGTCTGGCATGTGATGACGTTGGCGGGCTTGAAACCCGTCGACCCATCCGCGGCGGTCATGCATGTCAGCTATTTCGAGGCTGAGGCCTTCTCACGCTTCGCCGGCAAGCACCTGCCGAGCGAGGCGGAGTGGGAAGTTGCCGCGCGCGCCGGTGTCATTGCGGATGCATTCGGCATCACTTGGCAATGGACGCGTAGTGCCTATCTACCTTATCCGGGCTATCGCGCCGCTGAAGGCGCGCTCGGCGAATACAACGGCAAGTTCATGGTCAGCCAGATGGTGTTGCGCGGCTCTTCGCTGGCAACGCCGGAGGGGCATGAACGCTTGAGTTATCGTAATTTCTTCTATCCGTCCGCGCGCTGGCAGTTCACCGGATTGCGCCTGGCCGAGTTTGTTTAAGAGGGCATCACCATGGTCGCAGCCGTCGCGCGCAGGCAAATTCCGCAGCAAAGCGGGGACACATCAGCATTTGAGGCTGATGTCCTCGACGGCTTGCGCTCGACACCCAAGCAGGTGCCGGCGAAATATTTCTACGATGCCACCGGCTCGCATCTGTTCGAGCGCATTACAGAGCTGCCGGAGTACTATCCAACCCGCTGCGAAATGAAAACGTTGCGTGAGCACGCTGCCGACATTGCGAAGCTGATCCCGCAAAGCGCGGCGCTGGTGGAGTTCGGTAGCGGATCCAGCAAGAAGGCACGCATTCTTCTCCGCGCGGCGCCGAAGCTGGCGGCCTACGTGCCGGTCGATATTTGTGGCGAAATGATCGAGCAGGAAGCAATCGAACTGCGTGCCGACTTTCCCCAGCTCAAGGTGCTGCCGGTCACTGCCGATATCTGCAAGCCATTCGAATTGCCTGAAGAGGCCAAGCAAGCGCCCGCGCGCATCGGCTTTTTTCCCGGTTCGACAATCGGGAATTTCGAGCCGCACGAAGCTTCTGCTTTCTTGCGCAACGCCGCCACTATTCTTGGGACAGGTTCGAAACTCATTATTGGTGTCGACCTGATCAAGCCGATCGAGGTGCTCAATGCTGCCTATAATGATGCCGGGGGCGTTACGGCCAAATTCAATCTCAATCTGCTCACACGTATCAACCGCGAGCTTGGCGGCACCTTCCGCCTCAATATGTTCGAACATCACGCCTTCTATAATCGCGAACGCCACCGCATCGAAATGCATCTCGCCAGCCTGAAGCGGCAAAAAGTAAAGGTCGCCGGCGAAACTGTTGACTTCCGCGCCGGCGAAACCATTCACACCGAAAACAGCTACAAATACAGTGTCGAATCCCTCGCCGCGCTAGCGCGTGGGGTGGGCTGGCTGCCGGCCGGGTCGTGGACGGATGCGGACAAATATTTCTCCATCCAGGCTTTCACCTTCACCGGGTGACTTGCCTTAATTCATGCGCTAAGCCTTGCGCCGCCCCACCGTAACCCGGTGGGGCGCAATCAGTTTATGCAAGGCAGGATTTATGAAAATCGTCGGTTTTGAAGCCAATGGTGGCGTGCGTCTCGGCGTGGTCGAAGGCGACAACGTCATAGATCTGCAGGCGGTCGATGCGAACGTCCCGGTCGACCTCGGCGAAGTTTTGCGCCGGAGCAATGGCGATCTTAAATCGCTGGGTGATCTTGCAAAAAAGGCGCCGGCCTCGGCGCGACGCCCGCTAGCCGGCCTGAAATTTTCGCTGCCGGTGACGCGCCCCGGAAAAATCATCTGCCTCGGCCTGAACTACCTCGATCACGTCAAGGAAGGCCCGCAGAAGGACAATATCCCGAAATTCCAGTCGATCTTTTTCCGCATGCTGACGTCGCTCACGCCGCACCTTCAGCCGCTGATGCGCCCAAAGAAATCCATACAGCTCGACTACGAAGGTGAGATGGTTGTGATCATCGGCAAGCGCGCCAGGCATCTGACGCTTGAGAACGCGACCGACTGCGTCGCCGGCTATTCCTGCGGGAACGAAGGGTCGGTTCGCGAATATCAGCGCCACACCACCCAGTGGGGGATGGGCAAGAACTTTGACCGCACCGGCAGCATTGGCCCCTGGATGGTGACCGCCGACGAGTTGCCGCGCGGCGGCAAGGGTCTCAAGATCGAGACCCGATTGAACGGTAAAGTCATGCAATCGTCCAACACCGATCTCCTGATGTTTCCGGTGGCGGAGTCGCTGGTCTATCTGACTGAGGGTATTACCCTGGAGCCGGGCGATATCCTTTTCACTGGCACACCATCCGGTGTCGGCCACGCGCGTAAGCCGGAACCGGTTTGGATGAAAGCGGGCGATACCTGCGAGATCGAGGTTGAAGGTATCGGTGTTCTGCGCAATCCGATCGAAGATGAGAAATAGCTGACGCACCCCGTGGGGGAGGTGCGCACAAGGATGATCCCGAAAAATCGGAACCGATTTTCGGACAAGATCATTCTCAAAACACTGAGTGGGAGGCTAGTCATGAAGCGCTTAAGCCTTACGGCAGCCCTGGCAGCCGGATTTTTCATCAGCATTGCCGCCCCGGCATCTGCCGAATGGCCGGCAGACAGGCCGATCCGCATCCTGGTGGGCTTTGGCGCCGGCGGCGGCACGGACATCGTCTCCCGCATCATCGCCCAGCCGCTCTCTGAACTGTTGAAACAGACCGTCGTGGTGGAGAATAAAGTCGGCGCCGGCGGAACGCTCGCCGCTGAAGCGGTGGCTCACGCAGACAAGGACGGCTACACCGCGCTGATGACCAGCCCCGCCCATACAGTGTCGGCGGCAATGCTCAAGTCGATCCGCTACGACGCGGTCAAGGACTTCGCACCGGTCTCATGGGTCGCCGACAGTGCCTTCGTCTTTGTCGCGCGCAAGAATTTTCCAGCCGACGACATCAAGGGGCTGATCGCGCTGGCAAAGGCCTCGCCCGGCAAGCTCAACTTTGCGGACGTTGGCGTAGGCTCAACCCAGAACTTTGCTGGCGAGTTGATGCGCCAAATGGCCGGCATCGATGTGAAGCACATTCCCTATAGCAACACGCCGGGCGTGGTTACCGGCTTGCTCTCGGGCGACGTCGACTATGGCGTAGAATTGGCGCATGCCGTACGTGGTCAGGTGGAGTTGGGCCAATTAAAACTCCTTGCGGTCGGCTCGCCCGTGCGTTGGCCAACGATTCCGAATGTGCCTACGGTCGCCGAATTTGGTGTGCCCGGCTATGCAGTGGTCGGCTGGTACGGCTGGCTCTATCCGGCCGGCACGCCGCAGGCGATCGTCGATAAAACCAATGCCGCACTCAAAGAGGTGTTGTCGCGCCCCGATATTCGCGAACAGCTCGAGAAGGTTGGCGCCGTGGTGCATATCTCGACGTCGGCCGAATTCGCAAAACATATAGCGGCCGAAGTCGATAAATGGAAATCTGTGCGCGAGAAGGCCGGCATTGCGCAGAAATAGCGCTTGAGTCCGTCGGATATCAGCAAAGGGTAAAGAGATAAAATGGCTGACAAATTGAACATTCTGGTGATCTGCGGATCGCTTCGCAAAGGCTCATATAATGCCGCATTGACGCGCGCGTTGCCGGGTCTGGCGCCGCCGGAGATCAATTTTGTGATGGCACCCACGATCGGAACGCTGCCGCTCTATAACGCCGACGTGCAGGACTCCTCCGGCTTTCCGGGACCAGCCAATGATCTCGCGGCTGCGATCCGTGCCGCTGATGGCGTTCTGTTCGTGACGCCGGAATACAACTGGTCGATGCCGGGGGTTCTGAAAAATGCGATCGACTGGCTCTCCCGCATGAAAGAACAGCCGTTTAACGAAAAGCCGGTGGCCATTCAGTCATGCTCGCAGGGGCCGCTCGGCGGCGCGCGCATGCAATATCACTGGCGCATGTCGATGACGTTCCTCAGCGCTTTCATTTTCGGCACGCCGGAAATATTCGTCGGCAGTGCGGCGACGAAATTCGACAAGGACACGCTCGAGCTGACGGATCAGCCGACCAAAGACATCATCAAGAAGCAGTTGGCCGCTTTCGCGAAATTCATCACGCGCATGAAGGCGGGCGCCTAGCCCGCCGCCTGCGCGCGTTTCGGGAAGAGCTGCGGACGCAGCTTCGGGTGGCTGGCCATCATCTTTGGCGCATAGGGCGCTTCCGCGCCGAGTTCCTCGGCCGCATGCCAGGCCCAGCGCGGATCCCACAGCGCCGCGCGGCCGAGGCAGATCAGATCGGCCTTGCCTTGCGCCACGATGTCTTCCGCCTGCTGGAAACCGGCGATCAGTCCGACGGTCATCGTGGTGATGCCGGATTCCTTTTTCACCTTCTCGGCGAAAGGCACCTGATAGCCGGCCGATAGCGGAATCTTCTGTTGCGGCGAGAGGCCGCCGGTTGACACATCCATGTAGTCGAGGCCGCGTTTCTTGAGTTCCTTAGCGAGTACGACGGTTTCCTCCGGCGTCCAGCCGCCGTCGACCCAATCGGTGGCGGACACGCGCATACCGATCGGCTTTTGATCAGGCCATGCGGCGCGCACCGCCTCGTACATTTCAATCGCAAAGCGCATGCGATTTTCGAGCGAGCCACCATATTCATCGATGCGCTGGTTCGAAATTGGCGACAGGAATTGATGCGCGAGATAGCCGTGAGCGGCGTGCAGCTCAACCACGTCATAGCCGATGCGATCGACCCGTTTGGCGGCCGCGGCGAATTCGCCAAGCACGCGCTTGATGTCGTCCTTGGTCATGGCATGCGGCACGGCCCAGCCGGTGTCATAAGGAATTGCCGATGGGGCTTCCGGCGTCCATGCGTCCGGCCCTTCAAGGATCGGCTTGCCGCCGGCGGCCGGAGGCGTCGTCGGACTTTTACGTCCGGCATGCGCGAGCTGCACGCCAAGCTTGGCTACGCCGTATTGACGGCAGAAATCGTGTACGCGCTTGAGGGCCGCTTCGTTCTCATCCGAATACATGCCGGCGCATTTCGGTGAGATGCGTCCTTGCGGATTGACGTTGGTCATCTCGCACATCACGAGGCCCGCGGCGCCAAGCGACATATTGCCGAGGTGCATCAGGTGCCAGTCATTCGCCGAGCCATTGTTGGAGTTGTATTGGCACATCGGCGAGACCACGACGCGGTTCGGCAGGGTCAAGCCACGCATGGTGAGGGGAGAGAACAGAACGCTAGCCATCGGAACAGCTTCCTTTCAGTGCGAAAAATTAGATGCCGGTATGGTAGGCGTGCATGGCGACCACCAGACAGCTGATGGCCCAGAACACACAATATTCGATGCCGCCGATCACCCAGATCCAAGTCTTGGTAACCTTGTAGGTCGCGACGGCCGCGACCAGTAGATGGATAAAGGCGATGAACGCGACATATTGCAGATAGATGCCGAAGAACAAACCGATGCAAAGCACTGTTTCGATGGCACCGGAGATATACATCCAGGTGGCGGGCGGCTTGAAGCCGGCCTTGACGAAAAACTCGAGGGTGGCCGGTACGGTGATCTTCCCGATGATATGGGGAATAAAAAACACTGCGCAAATGATGCGCAGAATGTTGAATTCATTGAACAGGTTGAATTTGTCGGCAAGCGACATAGCGGCGGTCCCCCCGGTGGTTCTCTACACGGCAACCCCTCGAACGCAAAATCGCATTTTCTGCTGTGTGAGCCAATCCCCGGAGCTTGCGCCTACAGCTTGCGGCCTTTGAGCCAGGCCTCGCCCTTGGCGTAAAGCGCATCGAGGGGCGGCCCGTCGAGACCGGGCAATTCGTCCTTGATCTTGTAGCCGATCTTACTTTGCAAATAGGCGAGGTGACGATAGCCCTCGGGGAATTGCGCCAACAATGTCTTGTCGAGCGAAAGCCTGGCATCCGGTTCGACCGGATCGATACGGTCTTTTTCATAGGCAAGCCGCCGCAGCACGATGCCCCATTTGCCTTTGCGCTTCTCCAGAAAATCATAGAAGCGCCCGCTGCAAACGACGTCACATAAAACACCTTCAACCATTGCGCGCTGCGAGATCGTCATCTTGGTCTGTGCAATTGCGCGTTTGCCTTTGAGGTCGATGCTCATGCCGCCCAGCATATGCATGATGCGAACGCCGCGGTCATAGCCTTCCTGGCTGACGCGGATGAATTCCTCATAAGAGCCCTGAAACCAGGTCGCCCACATCTGGCCGTCCTTGTGCCAGACGGTACGGAAGCGATCCCACATGCGGGCGTCCCGCCAGAGCGCCCAGTTTTCGATCAGCGCCCGGATTGCCAGACGGTCGGCGGTATCCCTCGGCATGGCTTCGCCCCCTCGGTTTTTATTTTCATAGCTGATATGAGATTGTCCGTCACCGTCTCGCGGCGGCAGGGAGAAGTTTATGGCAAGACTTGCGGGAAAAACCGCAATCGTGACTGGCGGTGCGAAAGGCATTGGCCGGCATTATTCCCAGGCGCTCGCCGCCGAGGGTGCACGCGTAATGATCGCGGACATCGCCGACGGCAAACAACTTGCGGAAGAGATCGCGGGCCGCCACGGCGCCGACAGCGTGGCCAGCGCCAAATTTGATGTCAGCGATGAGAAGGCGGTCAAGCTACTGGTTGCGCAGACTATCGAGCGTTTTGGCCAGATCGATGTGCTGGTGAACAATGCTGCTTATTATTCCGCGCTCAAACCACGAAATTTCAACGAGTGGGATACCGAAACCTGGGACAAGGTCATGGCGATCAATGTGCGTGGTCCCTGGTTGATGGTCCGCCATGTCGCGCCCCACATGATGAAGCGGCGCTCAGGCAAGATCATCAATATCGCGTCGGGCTCGAGTTACAAAGGTGTGCCGCGCATGCTGCCTTATGTTACGTCGAAGGGCGCAATCCTCGCGTTGACCCGCTCGCTGTCGCGCGAACTCGGCGAATACGGCATTGCGGTCAATTCACTGACGCCGGGTTTTATCCTGAGCGACACCGGCCTTGAAAACTCCACCCATGTCGAGGAGGAGCGCATCCCGGTGCGTAACAGCCGTGCTTTCAAGCGCGACGCCTATCCGGAAGACCTGCTGGGCGCGCTGGTGTTCCTGGCATCTAGTGACAGCGATTTCGTCACCGGCCAGTCGCTGGTGGTGGACGGCGGCGCGGTCAATAACTAGTTACATAGGACCGGCCTGTTTCACCCTGCAGCGGGCTGCGCTATAGTAGTTGCAAATCTAACTAACTCCCCAGGAGCGTTTCATGACCCTCGCCATCTCGCCGGAGACTGTTCCAGGCGCCAAGCACAATGTGCAGGCGGCGCGGCAAGCTTATTACGACAAGATTTCCAAGTTCCATATGACGCCGCTCTGGGAGGTGCTCAAGGATCTGGTGACGCCCGAGCCGAAGTCCTTGCTCCAGCCGACGGTGTGGAAATTCAGCGACGTAAAGCGGCTGATGCTGGAAGCCGGCGATGTAATCAGTGCCGAGGAGGCCGAGCGACGTGTGCTCGTCCTAGAAAATCCCGGCGTGCCGGGCAAGTCGCGCATCACCAATTCGCTGTTCGCCGGCATCCAGCTGATCATGCCGGGGGAGATTGCCGACGTGCATCGCCACGTCTCGTCCGCCATCCGCTTTGTTCTGGAAGGTGAAGGCGCCTACACCGCGGTCGAAGGCGAGAAGACCGCGATGAAGCACGGTGACTTCATCATCACCGCCAACTGGGCGCCGCATGACCATGGTAACCCGGGCAAGCAGCCGGTGATGTGGCTCGACGTTCTCGACATGCCGACAGTCAATCATTTCGAAACGTCGTTCGGCGAGCACTACGACGAGAAGATGCAGAAGACCAACCACGCCGATGGTGACTCGTTTGATCGCTACGCCTCCGGCGTGTTGCCGGATGGGGCGCCCGCGCATCTCAATCGTTCGCCGGTGATCAATTATCCCTATGCCAAGATGCGTCCGATCCTGCAGCGGTTGAAGGACACCGGTGACGTCGACAAGCGCCATGGTGCGCGCATGCGTTACGCCAATCCGATCAACGGCGGGCCGGTGTTGCCAACCATGGGTGCAAATCTTGCGTTGCTGCCGAAAGGCTTCAAAGGCGAACCCTATCGCTCCACGGACGGCACCATCTTTGCTGTCGCCGAAGGACAGGGCAGCACCATTGTCGACGGAAAGCCTATCGAATGGGGCGTCAACGATGTCTTCGTGGTGCCGCCATGGAAACGCTACCAGCACAATGTGAGTGGCGCTGACGCAGTGCTGTTCTCGATTTCCGACCGGCCGGCGCAGGAAGCGCTCGGTATTTGGCGCGAAGGGAACTGAGCGTCGGGGACTTCCAATCCTTCAAGTCGTCATGGCCGGCCATAGCCGTTCGAAGAACGGCGTCGCTTCGCTCGCCTACGTCCCGGCCATCTCGCTTAGGAAGGCATGGTGCCCACCCAAGCGAGATCACATCGGAAGTTGGGCATGCCCAAAGCACAAGTCGGGTAGACCCGACATGTGATGACAAGCCCGGTGATGACAGATGGGTGAATGCGCGGCACCATTCCGAATTAAGAGCGCAGGAGGATTTCAATGCAAATGCAGCAATTGACAGCCGGCCGCGGCGCACTAACGGCGGTACGAACGGGTGAAGGCCGCGACCTGGTGGTGCTGCATTCGCTGCTCGCCGATCGCCACGCCTTCGATCCCGTTTTGCCGGCGCTGGCTGCAAAAAATCGGGTGACATTAATCAACCTGCCGGGATTTCACGGATCCCAACCGGCGATGCTCGCGCTGATGGATGCCTATCTCGCCGTGATTGAAGACGGGTTCGAAGAATTTGGCATCGGCAAGGACTCAATCCTGATGGGCAATGGCTTCGGCGGGACTGTCGCGCTCGCCTTTGCGCTCGCGCATCCTGAGCGGATATCAAAACTGGTGCTCAGCGATGCGGCTGCCGGCTTCCCACCCCAGGGGCGTGAGGCCTTTGCGGTGATGGCGGATAAAGTCGCCGACGGTGGTCTCGGGAGCATTGCCGAGATTGCCGCCAAACGGGTCTTTTCGCCTGCTTATCTTGCGGCGCATCCGGAGAAAATCGAGGAGCGAAAAAAAGTGCTGCTCGATATCGATCCGAAGGCATTTCAGGCTGCCTGCAAGATCCTGCAGGAAACCGACCTGGTGCCATTGCTGCACCATCTCAAGGTGCCGACTCTCGTCGTGTGTGGTGAATTCGACCAGGCAACGCCGCCCGCACTCAACAAGCAGATCGCGGAGAAGGTTGCCGGTGCGCGCTACATCGAATTGCCGGGTTGCGGCCATTGCCCGCCGCTTGAGCAGCCGGAGCAGTTTCTGGCGGCGATCAAGGATTTCGTCGGGCTGTAGCTATTCCTTGCGGTCGAAGCGACGGATCTCGACCTTTCCCCATACGCCATTCTGGTGAAATGGATCGGCGCGGTTGAATTTCTCGGCAGTAGCGCGATCGGGGACGTCCAGCACCATCAGGCTGCCAACCGAACTCGCACCGTCGTCCGACACCAGCGGGCCCCCGACAGTGATGGTGACTCCGTAATCCTTGGCGCTCTTGAGGTGGGCGACGTGCGCCCCATGCACGGCCTTGCGCTTGTCGGTGGCATCCGGATTGTCGAGCGTGAAAACCGAAAACAGCATTGTGGTCTCTCCTGATCAGTCGAGTGCCGTTAACACGGCATTGGCGATAGCCGCCGTGCCATCCTTGCCGCCGTACTCCATCGGCTTGATTCCGGCAGCATAGGCCTTGTCCACCGCACGTTCGATACGTTGAGCGGCATCTGCCGCCGGCTGATGTTCGTGCTTGTCGGCCAGCCAGTCGAGCATCATCGCCGCCGACAGGATCATCGCCGTCGGGTTGGCCGTGCCTTGGCCCATGATATCCGGCGCGGTGCCGTGGCACGGTTGGAACACAGCGTGTTTGTCACCGATATCCGCGGATGGCGCGATCCCGAGGCCACCAATCAATCCGGCGGCGAGGTCGGAGAGAATGTCGCCGAACATGTTCTCCATCACCATCACGTCGAAGTCCCAGGGTTTCTTCACCATCAGCGCGGCGCAGGCGTCGACATACAGCAGGTCGGTTTTTACGCCCGGAAACTTCGCTTTGCGCTCTGCGAATATATCGCGTTGCCAATTGAAGGCTTTGAACACATTGGCCTTGTCGACCAGCGTGAGACGGCCCGGCCGGCCGCGCTTTTTGCGTCGCTCGGTCAATTTGAGCGAAAAGTCGAACAGCCGTTCGGTGGTCTTGCGCGTGACGACGAGTGTTTCGCGCGCCTCGTCATGAGTGGTGACACCCTTGCCCATCGACGCGAACAGACCTTCGGTCGATTCGCGGATCAACACAAAGTCGATGCCTTTTTCCTGCGCGCCCACAATCGGGCTTGGCACGCCGGGGACCAATCGCGCCGGCCGCACGCCGGCATAGAGGTCGAAGATGAACCGCAACTCAACCTGCGGCATGATCTCGGTGTTATCCGGGTAACGCACGCTCGGCAGTCCGCAGGCGCCGAGCAAAATGGCGTCGGCCTCATCGCATAGCTTGATGGTCGTCTGCGACATCGATTTGCCGGTCGCTTTATAGTGCTCGGCGCCGGCTTGGGCTTCCGTGAAACGGAATTTGAGGCTCGGTGTGGTGGCCTCGATCCGCTGCAGGATGTCCAAAGTCGGCGCCATCACCTCGTGGCCAATGCCGTCGCCCGGCAGAACAGCGATATGGAAGGCAGTGTTGGCGGACATGATTTGTTTCCCTGCACCAGGCGCGCTAATGAATACGTCCGCGCGGGTACGCGCAAGGGATGTTTGTCATGCCCCGTTTCGCTGCCAATCTCGGCTATCTCTTCACTGAGCGCCCGCTGCTCGAAAGGATCGATGCGGCGGCCGCTGCAGGCTTCAAGGCAATCGAGTTGCAATTCCCTTACGACGTCCCAGCCTCGGCGGTGAAGGCTGCAATCGAGAAAAACAAGCTCACGATCCTCGGGCTCAACACGCCGCCAGGTGCGCGCGAGGGCGAATTCGGTCTTGCGGCCGCTCCGGGACGCGAAAAGGATTGGCAAGAATTATTCTCGCGCGCCTTGGTGTATGCGAGCGCCATCGGCGCCAGCGCGATCCATTGTCTTGCGGGCAAAGTAGCACCGGAGCAGCGTCCGGCCGCAGACAAGGTATTCGCTGACAATCTGGCAAAAGCCGCTGATCTTGCAGCGGAGAAAAATATTTCGTTGCTGATCGAGCCAATCAATAGCCGTGATCGGCCGAATTATTTTCTGAATCACGTCGAACACGCCGCCGATGTGATTGCAAAAGTTGGCAAGGCCAATATCCGGATGCAGTTCGATTTCTATCATGTGCAAATCGTCGGCGGCGACCTGATCTATCGGCTCGAAAAATTTCTGCCGGTCATCGGACATCTGCAGTGCGCCGCCGTGCCCTCGCGTCATGAGCCCGACGAAGGCGAGGTGAACTACCCGGCCGTCTTCGAAGCGGTAGATCGCGTCGGGTACAAAGGGTGGATCGGCGCGGAGTATCGGCCGCGCGCGCGAACCGAGGATGGCCTGGGCTGGGCGCGCCACTATGGCGTGGTTCCCGTCCGTTAACGCCCGCTTAGTCATCAAACTTCTTGAAAACTCACGCTTTTCGGCTTTGCGTCCGGCCGTGCCATTGCTAGATTGGCGGCATGTGGGGACGCAAAAAAACGGACTCAGAAGCGACGGAAACCCAAAATCCGCTGAAGGATGCTGTGCGCGAGGCACGCATCGAGGCGGCAGAGCGCTCCGGCGTCGTTGTCGATTTGCGCGATGCCGACGTCGCACGTCTCGAGTTGCTCAATGAGGCTCTCGATCCGCTGTTCAAGGATATTCCCAACGGTGTCGAGCTGTTCGATCGCGGTATCAGCCGCGGCGACATTCCGCGGCTGTGGGTCGATGTCGTCGCACATGTCGAGATGGGTCGTGACAAGCGACAATACCGTTTCGTTCAAGATACGCGCTACGGCCGTGCAGTCCTCGCGGAATCCTACGAGATCCCTGTGCTGGCGGATGCGATCAAGCGCTACGTGGCGCGCCGTCTGGTCGAGCGAGAGAGGGCGTTGGCCGACGACGCCGGACGCGGCAGCGCGCAGTTGGGATTGCGGCACGAGCGGCACCACAGACGCTGGCAGGTCGTTCGGACATTTGTACTTGGTGTCGTCGCCGGCGTGATTGCGCTGGTCGCGCTAGCAATGCTCGCCAATCCGCATCCCTAACCGAGCAGCATGAAGCGCTTTTGTTGCGCAACCTCACCTTTGGGATTGAGGCCGCGCGAAACCAATTCACACTGCCAGGCGCCGCGCGTGCCATCGATCCGGTAAAGATTATAGGCCGCACTGTCCTTGTCGCTGCCGGGCGTGGCTGACGCCGACGGCACGCCGACCGCCGGTACGCGCGTGCCGTCCGGTCCATTCAGCCAGTTGATCATGTGCAGGTGGTCGTGGCCGTGCAGCAGCAATTCTGCGCCGTGATCAGCGATGATGCGTTTGAGCACCGGCGCATCGAAGAGACGCTTGTGTTGAGCGGCCTCGGTGACCGGTGGATGATGGATCAGAATAACGCGGAACAAGATCTTCGTTTCTGAGTTTTTTCAGCGTGGCGGTGAGCGCGATCAGCTGTCTGGTTCCGAGCCAACCGGTCGCCAGGAAGGGCGCTGTTGGCACGCCGGTTGAAAGGCCGATCAGCACGATGTTGTTCCGCCGGCGCACGAAGGGAAATCCTTCGACGCCATCGTCATCACACAGGTACGGCCCCCATTGGCGTGCGGCGTAAGTGGCGGCCTCGCGCACGTAAACGTCATGATTGCCGGGCACGACAGTTACATCGTGGGCTGTGCCGAGCTGTTCCAGCCAGCCTCGACCACGTGGAAACTCCGCGGGGAGCGCGATATTGGCGATGTCGCCGGTGACTGCAATGTGGTCAGGAGATTGCGCTTTGATGTCCGCGACGATCGCGGCGAGCGCAACCGGGTCATGGACAAAACGCCGCTTGCGCTGCCAGTTGATATAACCCGTTACGCGCTTGCCAAGGAGCTCGCTCCAGTGCGGCGCGGGAAGCGGCGCAAGATGCGGATCGGAAAGATGGGCAAGGGTGAACATCGACGCGGGAGTAGCCCGCTATGCACTGCCAATCAATATGCCGGCGATGAATACCAGCACGCCGCCCACCACCACCTGGAAAGCGGCTTGCAGGAAAGGCGTGTCCATGAACCGGGTCCGAATCCAGGAGATCACCGCAAGTTCGACCGCGACCACCGCGATGGATACGGACGTTGCCGTCACGAAATGCGGAATGAGGTACGGCAGTGTATGGCCGAGCCCGCCGATCGCCGTCATTACTCCGCAGACGGAGCCGCGTAGCCAGGGCGTGCCGCGGCCGGTGAGCGAACCGTCGTCGGACAGCGCTTCAGCAAAGCCCATGGAAATGCCGGCGCCGATCGAGGCCGCCATGCCAACCAGAAAGGTCGCCCAGGTGTCGTGTGTGGCGAAGGCTGCGGCAAACAGCGGCGCCAGCGTCGATACCGAACCGTCCATCAGGCCGGCGAGGCCGGGCTGCACATATTGCAGCACAAACATGCGCCGCGCCGCCTCGTCTTCCTTTTCGCGGGCACCCTTGGTGAGAATCGTCTCACTGAGCTTGTGTGCCAGGCTCTCATGGCCGGCTTCAGCCTCCGCCAACTCAATCAACAATTGTCGCACTGAAGCATCGCGCGCCGTTTGCGCCGCCTTGCGATAGAAGCGCTCGGCTTCGAACTCCATGTTTTCGGCGAATTTGCGCACGTCATCGAGCCCAAGTGGACGCATCAGCCAAAGCGGCGCAGAATTGTGCTGGATGAAGCCCTTCACGTCCTGGCGGCGAATCAGCGGCAGATAGTCGCCGAACTTTTTGCGGTAAAGGTCGAACAGCATCGTGCGGTGGTGCACCTCCTCTTCCGCCATCTCGTCGAATACTTTGGCGGATGAGGGAAATTTCTCGCGCAGGCCTTCGGCAAAGCCGCGATAAATGCGGCTATCCTCTTCTTCGTTGGTAATGGCGAGCGCCAGAACTTCCTGTTCGGTCAAATCGGAAAATCGTTTCACGGGCAGTCCTCTGAGATCACTTGCTGGCCGGTTTATGCCATATATTGACGGCATTCTAAACGCTGGGCTGTGGTTTAACAGCGTTCCATCCGGGTCCGGGACAGTCGCTGTATCGGTCAGTGACGAAGGAGAGTCCGTTTGCAACGCTTGCGCCGCGCGCTCGAGCCGGTCATCCGCCGAGTCCTGCACTTTTACTGGCGATTCTCGCGTGGGGCGACGCTGGGCGCTCGTGCCATGGTGATCGACGGGGCCGGACGAATTTTCCTGATCAAGCATTCTTATGTGGACGGCTGGCATCTGCCAGGCGGTGGCGTGGAAACGGGCGAGACCTTGCTGGAGGCGCTGGCGCGTGAACTGGCCGAGGAAGGCAATATTCAGCTTGGCAGCGCGCCACAGCTGTACGCTGTCTACTTCAACAAGCGGTCGTCGCGGCGCGACCATGTCGCGCTGTTCATCGTTCGCGATTTCCGCCAGGACGGGCATCCGCAGCCCAATCATGAAATCATCGAACACGGCTTCTTTGCGCCTGACGCACTGCCAGACGATGCGAGCCGTGCCACGCGTGCGCGCGTTGCGGAAGTTTTAGCTGGAGCGGCGATCAGCGAATTGTGGTGATTTGCTAGCCGAACCGCGCGCGATCATGCGGGGCGGCAAAGTCGAGTTGCGGTCCGACCGGGACGACGCCGGTCGGGTTCACCTGGCGCTGGCTGCCGTAATAGTGCCGCTTGATCTGCTCGATGCTCACGGTCTCGGCAACGCCCGGCACCTGGTAGAGATCGCGCAGATAATTCGACAGGTTCGGATATTCATAGATGTGGCGCCAGTTGCATTTGAAGTGTGAGTAGTAGACCGCGTCGAAACGGATCAACGTGCAGAACAGCCGCCAGTCAGCCTCGGTGATTGTGTTGCCGACCAGATAGCGGTGCTGTGACAGCATCTGTTCAATCTCTTCGAGGGTGTCGAAAACATTGCGAAATGCCTGCTCGTATGCCGCCTGCGAGGTGGCAAAGCCCGAGCGATAAACACCGTTGTTGATGTTCGGATAGATCAGGTCATTGAGCTTGTCGATTTGCGCGCGCAGCGGCTCCGGATAGTAGTCGGTGTGAACATTGGTATAGGCATCGAATGCCGAATTGAGCATGCGGATGATTTCGGACGATTCGTTGTTGACGATGGTCTTGCGCTTTTTGTCCCACAGGACCGGCACGCTGACGCGGCCTGTATAACGCGGATCGGCCAGCAGATAGACTTCCGACAACTTGCTCTTGCCGTTTTCCGTGTCGCCGCTCGATCCCTCGTTTACATTGAACGTCCAGCCGTCCTTGAGCATGTCAGGCGAGACGGTCGACATCGAGATGACATTCTCGAGCGCCTTGAGCTTGCGAAAGATGACGGTTCGGTGCGCCCAGGGGCAGGACAACGAAACATAGAGATGATACCGGCCGGCTTCGGCGGCAAATCCGCCTTCGCCGGAAGGGCCCGCGCTGCCGCCCGGCGTGACCCAATTGCGAAAGCGGGGAGCCGGGCGGATGAAATGGCCATCTTTGGTGCGCGAAACATCATCCTGCCAGACGCCGTCGACCAGAAGTCCCATGCCGCTCTCCTTAACCCTTGTTGTGCTTCATTTAGGCCGTTGCGGCGCTTTACGCTACCGGCGATGGACCGGAATCGGGGCAAATGCTAAGCGGCAGCGCCTGAACGGAAATTTTCAAGTCCATGAGCGAACTGGCGCTGACCATCTTGCCGGAGACCGCCGCCGACGAGCCGGCGATCGAGCGGCTGCATGAGCGGACCTTCGGACCGGGCCGCTTCGCGCGCACGGCGTTTCGTATCCGCGAGGGCAGGGCACACGCCCTCGATTTATCGTTTACCGCACGCATCGGCACACTGCTGGTCGGCTCGGTGCGGTTGACCCCGATCCGCATCGGCGAGACGCCGGCACTCCTGCTTGGCCCGCTGACGGTCGAGCCGCCATTCCGGTCGCACGGCGTCGGTACCGCGCTGGTCAAACGCGCGCTGAAAGACGCGCAGGCAGGGCGGCCACAAGCTGGTCGTGCTGGTCGGTGATGAACCGATCTACGCGAAATCCGGTTTCAAGCGGATTCCAAAAGGTCAGGTGAAGATGCCCGGCCCGGTCGATCCGGCCCGGCTTCTGGTGGCCGAACTTGCAAAAGGCGCCTTCGAAGGTGTGTCCGGCTTGATCCGGCCCGATTGGGAAGAATAATCAGCGGCCTTCCCGCGCCCAGGTCGCTGCCAGCGAACCGACCAGCAAAAGCAGCCCAATAAGACCGGCGAAGACCGGCAGCACGCCAATGCCGCGCACCACGCTGACGTCGCGCATCTTCAAACCAATCCAGTCGTCGCCTTTGAATGTCGTGCTGGTGCGCACTGGCACCACGCGCGGCACGTTGAGATTGCTGCCGTCCGCGATCCTTCGCGCTTCGCCTCCTGTGGCGTTTGTGAGCGCATGCAGCACGTCGGTGGTGGATGTCACCTCGGCGAATTCGCGCGGATTCGCCGGGCCGACATTCGCAAGTGCGGTGAGTTTACCGTCGGTTGCGCGCCAGAGGCCGAGCTCATTGGCAGAAACCGACGTACGCCACAGGCCCGGTTCGACGGCCTGAAGATCCAGCGTGCGGGTTGCGCCGGTCGGCGAGGTGAGAGTCACCTGATTGACCGTGTCGGCCATGGTCTGCCGTTGCAAGGTCATATCGCGGCCGTGAACGATCAGTCGCAGCGCCTCTTCCTCGAGGTCGGGTTGTTTCATGAGCCAGTGCGATAGCCGCCGCAACAAATCCAGGTGTGGCCCGCCGCCTTCGTATCCGCGCGCCCACAGCCAGATATGGTCGGATAACAGCAACGCGACACGACCCTCGCCTTCGCGCGCCAGCACCAGAAGCGGCTTCCCGTCGGGTCCCTGCATCACGTTTGTGCCCGTGCTGCGCTTGATGTCGACCAGCCGGAACCAGTGACTCCAGTGCGGCGGATCTGTCTCTGAACCTTCAAGATCGCGCGTGACCGGGTGACGGTGGCCGGCTTCGGTGAGCTGCGCCTGGAAGCTGCGCTCGGTCACTTCGCCGGTCGGCTCGGCCGGCAGGATGCCGTCGAGCGGTGTACGCCAGATGCTGGTCGGGCTGGCATAATCCGGCCCGGCCGCGATCAGCACGGCGCCGCCATCACGCACATATTTCGCGATGTTCTCAAAATAAATGAGAGGCAGCACGCCTTGCCGGGCGTAGCGGTCGAAGATGATGAGCTGGAATTCGCCGATCTTCTGCTGAAACAGCTCGCGCGTCGGGAATGCAATCAACGAGAGTTCGTTGATCGGCGTGCCATCCTGTTTTTCCGGCGGGCGCAAAATCGTGAAGTGGACCAGATCGACCGAGGCGTCCGACTTGAGCAGATTGCGCCAGGTGCGCTCGCCGGCATGCGGCTCGCCGGAGACCAGCAGCACGCGCAACTTGTCGCGCACGCCGTCGATGGAAACTACGGCCCGGTTGTTCACCTGTGTGAGTTCGCCCTCGAGCGGAGCAGCCTCGATTTCGACGATGTTCGGCCCGGCATGAGGAATGGGCACATTGAATTTGATATCGGTGTGGACGGTGACGACGCGCTTTTCCAGCACCTCGCCATCACGCCGCACGGTGACTTCGGCAGTGCCTGTCTTGGCGCCCTGATCCTCGACGCGGAAGCCGACGGTCTGCGATTGTCCGACAATGCCGAAGCGTGGCGTCTGCGTGAGGACGACGCGTCGGTCGACCTCGTCCTGATGGCCCGTAATCAGCGCGTGGAGGGGAGCCGCAAAACCCAGCGCCGAGGCATCGGCCGGCACGTCATGAACGCGGCCATCGGTGATCAGGATGGCGCCGGCGACGCGGTCGGGCGGCACATCGGCGAGCGTCGACGACAGTGCCGAAAACAACTTGGTGCCGTCGGTTTCGCCATCGGCGGCGCCGGCTTCCGCGACACGCACTTCGAGGCCCGGAATGCGCTTGAGCCGTTCGACGAGTGCTGCACGTGTGGCCTCGGTTTGCTGGGTGCGGTCGGCAAAATTCTGGCTTGGACTTTTGTCGACGATGACTGCTGCGACCGACGGGATCGGGTCGCGGTCCTCGCGGGTCAGCGAAGGATTGGCGAGCGCGAGCACCATCAGGCCAAGCGCCAGAGCACGCAACGGCGCGCCGCGGCTGCGCGCGATGAGCAGGAGCAATGAGATCGCTACCGCGACGGCAAATCCGGCCCACACCACGTAGGCGGGCACCAAAGGAGCAAATGAGATGCCGAGGTTCACGCGTTGGCTCCTACTGTCCCAGCCGCTCGAGCAGCGCCGGGATATGCACCTGGTCGGCCTTGTAGTTGCCGGTCAGCGCGTACATCACGATGTTGACGCCGGCGCGAAAGGCGAATTCGCGCTGGCGTGCCTCGCCGGGCACGAGCGGCAGCATTGGCTGACCGTCCGGGCGCATGGCCCAGGCCCCTGCGAGATCGTTCGACGTAATCAGTATCGACGATACGCCGTCGCCGGCGCGCGCCGGGCGGTTGGGCTCCTCGTCTTCGTTTTCCGCTGGCAAGGCTTCGACCCAGAGTTGCCCGTTGGTAAAGCGGCCGGGGAAATCGCGGAGTAAGAAGAACGTTTTGGTCAACACATGGTCATGCGGCACCGGCTCGAGTTCCGGAATGTCCAGTGACGACAGAATAGAGCGCAGCGCCACCATGCCGGGCCCGCGCATCTCGCCGCCCGGGCCGGGCGGCGCGTCGACCGCGTCGCGCGTGTCGAACAGCACGGTGCCGCCGCGCTTCATGTAGGAATCGATTTTTTCAAGCGCGGCCTGTGATGGCTTCGGCGCGTTTGGCGACACCGGCCAGTAAATCAGCGGAAAGAACGCGAGTTCGTCGCGCGCGGGGTCAAGTCCGATGGGGTCGCCGGCTTCCAAGGCGGTGCGCTGTGCGAGAAAGAGTGTAAGGCCCTGCAAGCCGGACCTGCTCACCTCGTCGACGCTTGCGTCCCCGGTGATCACATAGGCGAGGTGCGTTTGCAGTGTAGCTTTCATCGCAAAGTCTTCTTGCTGCGCGGTCAACGGCGGCACGGCAGGCAGTTGCTGCGGCGCCGGTTGCGCCTGCGCGGAATTGTGCAGCGTCAGCGCGCCAATCAGGCCTGCCACCAGGAGCGCTGCCGTTACGCGCCGGCGCGGAAGCAAGGAGGCAAGCCCGCCCGAGAGTGAAATTACGATCAGCGCATCCAGCAGGAGCAGCGCCAGCGCTGCGAGAAAGATCGGTCCCCGCAAGTCGAGCGGTTCACCATGCCGATAAGCATCGACGCGGGCGTTGAGCGGCGAAACATCGAGCGGCGCCGGCCGGTCGGCGGGCGCCAGCGTATTGACGGCGACCAGGCCTTCGGGCGGACCGTAAAATCCGGGCGGATGATCCAGACTGCCGCGTTCGGTGTAATTGCTGGGTATCGGGCGCGCGGTCGGTGGCGGTGATGAAAACGCGCCGAAGCCGTCGAGCACGCGCGTCGGCGGCACGACCTGCGCCGCGCGGTTATTGTTGCGTTCGGCTGCGGTGTTTTCGTTTTCTGCGCTCGCGGTCGAGCTTGCGAGCGAGACGACGCGGCGGAGCATATCGACGAAGGCTCCCGACAGCGGCAAGTCGGACCAGCGGGTGTCAGCCGTTACATGAAACAGAATCAGTAGCCCTTTGCCGCGGCGCTCAGCCGTTACCAGAGGTGTTCCGTCGGCGAGAGTCGCCCAGGTGCGGTCGGTCAACTGAGAATCCGGTTCCGCAAGAACCTGGCGAGTCACAGTGACGTCAGTCGGAACCGCCATACCGTTGAACGGACTTTCGCGCGAAA
This sequence comes from uncultured Alphaproteobacteria bacterium, assembly GCA_963810125.1. GTDB lineage: Bacteria > Pseudomonadota > Alphaproteobacteria > Rhizobiales > Xanthobacteraceae > Pseudolabrys. The sequence goes on along the minus strand of CAWEMK010000002.1, from coordinate 138,556 downwards.
AGGCGGCAAGTTGCTGCGGCTTGTCCCAGCTCAGGCTGCCGCCGAGGATGCGACCTCCGCGCCGCAGCTTCACCGGCACCAGATTGTCATCGGTGCCCGCAAGATGCGGGCCGGCAAAACGCACCAGCACGCCGCCATTGTCGATCCACTTGTTAAGGCGGTCGAGTGCCTCGGCGACATTGCCGACATCGGCGAGGATCAGCATCGGCAGGTGACGGTCGAGAAAACGAGCCACCGCTTCAGCTGGCGCAGCGCCTTCCGCGAGCCGGACGTCAGCAAATGGGTTGAGCGCACGCGAAAGATAGTACGTCGCCCCGATCAGCGGTTGTGAGCGATCGGCGGTGGAGCCGGACACGATGCCGACGGTGCGCCGCCGCCAGCGCTTGTCGAGCAACTGCACGGCGCCCGCCGAGCGTTCGCCGACGATCTCGAGGCGTGCCACGTCATTGCGGATTTCGACCGGCAGGTCGATCACGGCATCGGTCTCGCGGTCAGTGGATTTGAAGCTGAACGGCGCCTCGCCCAGTGGCAATCCCTTGAGGTCAATGGCGCTCACCATGCCGGTATCGGACAGACCGGTTTGGGCACGCAGGACTTTCACGGTCAGCGCGCCGGCGGCGTTGTCGGCGGCGGCGAGTGCATGCGGAACGGCGACACCGCCTTCGACGATCGTTAGCGGGTGATTGCCGATGATCCGTTTCAATCCATCTATGAAGCCGGCGCCATTGCCGAGGTCGACACCATCCGAGAGCCAAACGACCTCGACATCCGGCGCAGCGGCGAGAAAGCGCTCGATCAAGGGCAGCGCGTCGGTGCGATTAACGCCATAAGGCTTTGGCTTGATCTGTTGAAACTGTACGCGCGTTGCGCCGGCCAGCTGTAGAGAGATATCGCGCGCGGTATCCGATAACGGCAACACTGCGACACCGCGATTGTCGGCTTCGGCGCGAGCGATCATCTCGTCTGCCGTGCGAAGCCGCGAATCCCAGGCCGCCGCTGCGGGCCACCCATCATCAAGCAGGATCAGCAAAGGGGCTGCCCGGTTCGCGGTCGCGAGCGGCGGATTCCACAAAGGGCCCGCAGCAGCAATGATGACCAGCGCAGCCAAAGTAAGCCGCAACAGCGTGAGCCACCACGGCGTCCGTGCCGGCGTTTCTTCCTTGGGCGCGATCTCGAACAAGAGCCGGGTCGGTGGAAAATCAATCTGGCGTGGGCGTGGCGGCACCAAACGCAACAACCACCACAAGACCGGCAAACTGAGCAGGCCGAGCAGCACCAGTGGTTGGGCAAAGCCGAGCGGCAGCGAACCGATCATGCAGCGCTCATGGGATTTGCCGGGGCGTGCCGGCTGTTAACGAGGGTCGACTGCGCGTTGTCCCCCATGCGTGAATGCAGCACCAGCAAGAGTTCGCTCGCGGGACGGTCGGTGCGATGGATCGCGAAACTCCATCCGCGCTGGTCGGTCTCGGCACGTATCGCTGCGCGATGACGCGCGACAATGCCTTGATAGTCGGCTCGCCATGTTTCGGCGCGGCCGGCTGTCACGCTGCCGGCGCCCTCCGGCTCAATGAACTCGATGCGGCCGGAATAGGGAAAACTTTCTTCTGCCGGATCGACGATCTGGATCACATGACCATGGGCGCCAGTGGCGGAGAGCTGGGCGATAGTGTCGCGCACTTCGGCGATTGGCGCCCAGAGGTCGGACAGCATCACGACTTCGGACAATGGGGAAGGCACGAATGACGGTGGCAGGCTCGTCCGCTCGGACGGATCATGCAGGATCGCTTCCGCCATTTTCTCGATCACATTGCGGCTTGCGGTCGGGCGCAGGAGGCCGGGAACACCGACCCTTTCGCCGCCCTGTACCAGGACTTCGGCCAGGGCGAAGGTCACAACCAGTGCACGCTCGAGCTTGCTGTCGGTGGTCAGCGCCGACGCGAACGTCATGGAGGGCGAGCGATCTGGCCAGATCCAAACGGTGTGCGAGGCTTCCCACTCTCGCTCGCGCACATAAAGATGGTCGTCGCGTGCGGAACGCCGCCAATCGACATTCTGCGCGGGCTCGCCCGAGACGAAGCGGCGATACTGCCAGAAATTCTCGCCGGGGCCGGCGCGGCGGCGGCCATGCAATCCATGAATGACAGTCGAAGCGACGCGACGCGCTTCCAGGATGAGCCGCGGCATGGCATCCGCAAGCGTGCGGGCGCCGACAGTGGCCTGCCGTATCGTCCTCGTTTCGATGTCGCTCGGCTTGAATTCCGCCATCCGACTATCCGATGCGCGCCTTCAGTCGCCGGATGACGTTGGGGATCGTCTCGCCCTCGGCTCGTGCGGCGAAGGTGAGTGCCATGCGGTGTTTGAGCACGGGCTCGGCCAATTCGAGCACGTCGTCGACGGATGGAGCGAAGCGGCCATCAAGAAGGGCGCGTGCGCGGACGGCGAGCATTAGCGCCTGGCTGGCGCGCGGGCCGGGCCCCCATGAGATCAGCTTGCCGAACTCGCCGGCTTCAGGACCTGGGCGAGCCGAACGCACCAGCGCCAGGATCGCCTCGACGACCAACTCGCCGACCGGCAGACGGCGAACGAGCCGTTGCGCCGACAGCAGGTCCTCGGAAGTCATCGCGGCCTTGGGGCGCGACTCTTCCGCTCCGGTCGTGTCAAAAAGAATTCTGCGCTCGGCCTCTATGTCGGGGTAGTCGACGTCGACTTCCATCAGGAAGCGATCGAGCTGCGCCTCGGGCAGTGGGTACGTGCCTTCCTGCTCGAGCGGGTTCTGCGTCGCCAGCACATGGAACGGCTTGGGCAGATCGTGGCGCGCGCCTGCAACCGTCACGTGCTGTTCCTGCATCGCCTGCAGGAGTGCTGACTGCGTGCGCGGCGAAGCACGGTTGATTTCGTCGGCCATCAGCAATTGCGCGAACACCGGACCTGAGATGAAGCGGAAGCTACGCTTCCCGCCCGGGCTTTCTTCGAGCACTTCGGTGCCGAGAATATCGGACGGCATAAGATCGGGAGTGAATTGGACGCGGCGCGCATCGAGCCCGAGCGCGGTGCCCATGGTGTCGACGAGCTTGGTCTTGGCCAGACCCGGCACGCCGACCAGCAGCGCATGACCGCCTGAGAGCACGGTGATGAGTGCGCGCTCCACCACAATGTCCTGGCCGAAGATCACCGCGCCGATGGCGGCCTTTGCGGCACGCACGTGCGCGGCCGTCGATTCCGCTGCGCGTACGATCATGTCTTCCAGCTTTTCGAGACTTTCGCCGCTAGCCTTCGCCATGGTGTCGATCCTTTTCATCGCCCGTCTGGAGCCTCGTCGGGCGCTATGCAACAAGCACACCAAGGTTCGATTTTGGTGCGCCAATTAGGCCGAATCTGCCTCAATCTGCGGCCAAGCTTACGCTATCTTCCGGCGCCGATCCGGTGAATCACGAAGATGCGAACAGGCGTCAGCGGGCTGATTATCGAAGGAAAACAATGGCGAAGGCAGGGCAGGGCGGATTGGAAGCGCTAACGGCAGGGCTGCCGCGCGAAAACAAGGGGCCGCCGCCCGTCGAACGCTGGAATCCGCCGTTTTGCGGCGATATCGATATGAGGATCGCAACCGACGGGACCTGGTTTTACCAGAAAACGCCGATCGGCCGGCCGGCTTTGGTCAAATTGTTCGCATCCGTGCTCAAGCGGGAAGGCGACAAGCACTTTCTGGTCACGCCGGTCGAGAAAGTTGGGATCGTTGTCGATGATGCGCCGTTTCTCGCCGTGGAAATGAAGGTGTCTTCCGGCGGCAACAGTCAGGTCCTTGAATTCCGCACCAACGTCGATGACTGGGTCGCGGCTGGATCCGGGCACGCGCTGCGGTTCGAGCAACAGCAGGCCGATGGTGGCCTCAAACCCTATTTGCATGTACGCCGCGAGCTGTGGGCGAAGGTGACGCGCGCACTATTCTACGATCTGGTCGCACTCGGCGAGGAACGCGACGTGGATGGCAAAGCGATGTTCGGTGTTGCTTCCGGCGGCGAGTTCTTTGTCATGGCAGAGGCGAGTGCCTTAAGGGAATTTGCTTGATGCAGCACGCACTCACGAGCCTCTCGGCCGAGGAGTTTTTTTCGCGCGCGCGCACGCGTCTGACGCTGGCTGTACCGCCTGGTCTCGCGGACGCGAGCGTGGTGCCCGCGCGCGGCGACCATGACGCCGATCCGATCATGCAAAAGCTTGCGGAGGTGCGGCCGATCCGCCCGGCCGCGGTGCTGGTGCCGATCGTCGATCACCCTGAGCCAACTGTATTGCTCACACAACGCGCGCAGCATCTGCCCGATCATCCGGGCCAGGTGTCGTTTCCCGGCGGCAAGATCGACAAAGGCGATGCCGACCCGCGCGCGTCCGCCCTGCGCGAGGCGGAAGAGGAAATCGGCCTAGACCGTGCGCATGTCGATCCGCTCGGCTATCTCGACCTTTACATGACGACGCTCGGCTACCGGATCGTGCCGGTCATTGCGCGGGTGAAGCCCGACTTCTCGCTCAAGCTCAACGTCAGCGAGGTCGACGCCACCTTTGAAGTTCCGCTCTCGTTCCTGATGGATCAAAACAACGTGCAGCGGCATTCACGCGAGTGGCAGGGCATGACCCGGCACTATTACGCATTCACCTTCGGCGAGCGCTACATTTGGGGCGTAACGGCTGGTATCCTGCGTAATCTTCACGAACGGATTTACCGATGATCCGCCCGATCTTCACCGAGATCGCCCTGTTCCTGACGCCGTTCGTCCTCTACGCGGTGTTTCTATGGGCGACCCGGGCCGGGGTGCTGGACCTCAAATCCTGGCCGATGATCCGTGTGGCGACGCTGGCGATTGCCGCGCTGCTGCTGGTACTCGGCAGCTTTCTTTATTTTGCTCATTTCTCCGGTGCGCCGCCCGGCTCCAATTACGTGCCGGCGCATATCGACAACGGCAAATTCGTGCCGGGGACTACAAAATAATGTCCTCGTCAGCGGGACAGACCGATCGCAAGCTGACTGGCGCTGCCTGGCTCACCAGCGGCGGCTTGCCGCGCCTGCTTGCGGTGCTCGATTGCGAGGGCGAGGAGGCGCGCGTGGTCGGCGGCGCCGTACGAAACGCGCTGTTGGATATGCCGATCGCGGAAATCGACGTCGCAACCACTGCGGTGCCGGACGAAGTCGTGAAGCGTGTCACGGCCGCCGGCTTCAAGCCGGTGCCGACGGGAATCGAGCACGGCACCGTTACGGTCGTTATCGACAAGCATCCGTTCGAGGTCACCACGCTGCGCAAGGACGTCGAGACCTATGGCCGTCACGCCAAGGTCGAGTTCGGTCGCGACTGGAAGGCCGACGCCGAGCGGCGTGACTTCACGATCAACGCGTTGTCGGCGACGCGCGACGGCGCCGTCTACGATTATGTCGGCGGACTTGACGATCTTGGCCAGCGGCGCGTGCGTTTTATCGGCGACCCGGCGAAACGGATTGCGGAGGATTATCTGCGCATCCTGCGTTTCTTCCGTTTCCACGCCGCATATGGCACCAGCGATCACCCGGATGCAGCCGGCCTTACGGCCTGCATTGCCGGCCGTGACGGGCTCGACCAGCTCTCGCGTGAACGCGTGCGCATGGAGATGCTGAAACTCGTCGTCGCGCCGCACGCCGTCCCCACGTTGATATCAATGACCGACGCGGGCTTGCTGCTGCGCGTGCTCGGGGGCGTGAGCTATCTGGCAAGTTTCGAGAACATGGCGAAAGTGGAAGTGGCGATTGGAGCCGAGCCAAACGCGGTACGCCGGTTGGGCGCGCTGGCCGTCGCCATCCCCGAAGATGCCGAACGGCTGTGGCAGAAACTGCGGCTCGCCAACAACGAGCACGAGCGGCTTGCATCCATGGGAGAGAACTGGGGGCGTATATCGCCGTCGTACGGCGAGAAGTCCGCCAAGGCGCTGCTCTACCGGTTGCGCCCACAGAATTTCACCGATCGCGTATTGCTGGGCTGGGCGCGCTCCGCTGCGTCAGCGCACGATGCGGAATGGCGCGGGCTTGCGACATTGCCGCAGCGCTGGACCGCGCCGGTGTTTCCATTGAAAGCCGCCGACTTCATGAAGCGCGGCGTGGCACAGGGGCCGGCGCTCGGCGCGGCGATTGCCGCGGCTGAGCAAGCCTGGATTGCGGCGGGGTTTCCGGACGATCAGCCGGCGCTTGACGCCATCGCGGAAGGCGCCTTGCACCCGTAGATGCGCGGCTCCGGTCCGGCTATGAGCATGCAGTCATGAATCTCTTTGCCGGCTTCCACGACATCGCGGTCATTCAGCTGATACCGGTCGCGGCCTTGGCGCTGTTTGCCTCGATTGTCGGCGGCGTCTCCGGCTACGGCACCGGCGCGTTGATGCCGCTGGCGCTGGTGCCGCTGGTGGGAGCCGAACCGGTGGTGCCAATCATCGCGATTTCGGCCTTGTTCAGCAATTCCAGCCGCGTATTTGCATTCCTGAAATATGTCGACTGGCGGCGCGCGGCGATCGTGCTCGCTACTGCGGTGCCGACCTGCGTGCTCGGCGCCTGGGGCTACACAAAGCTTTCGAGCGCAGGTGCGGCTCTCGTGATCGGCGGCATGTTGATCCTGAGCGTGCCGTTGCGGCGGCTGTTGAAATACCACGGCGTCAAGTTTGGCGATGGCGGACTGGCGTTCGGCTCGCTTGGCTATGGCGTTGTTGTCGGTGGCACAGCCGGATCGGGCGTAATTTTGCTATCGTTGTTGATGGCAGCCGGTGTCGAAGGCGCCGGTGTCATTGCCACCGATGCCGCCATCTCGATTGTCATCGGCATCGTGAAGATCTCTGTGTTCGGAATGGCCGGCGTAATCACCGCACAAGTGATCGCCTTCGCGTTCTTGATCGGAATTGTGGCTTTGCCCGGTGCATTTCTTGCCAAGGCCTTTGTCGAGCGAATGCCCGTGCATATGCACACGGCGATCCTCGACGTTGTGGTGCTGTTTGGCGGTGTCTTTTTGGTGTGGGGCGCGTTGCGCTGATCAGGAACCTACGGCCACTTCACGACAGGCGGCATCGAAGAGAGGATCGCCTCGACGTTGCCGCCAGTCCTGAGGCCGAAAATCGTGCCGCGGTCATAAAGCAGATTGAACTCGACATAGCGGCCACGGCGGATCAGCTGCTCTTCGCGCTCGGCTTCGCTCCACGGCGCTGCAAAATTCTTCCGCACCAAGCCGGGATAGACACGTAGAAATGCACGGCCGACATCCTGCGTGAAGGCGAATGTCTCGTCCCAGTCGGTTTCGAGATAATCATAAAAAATGCCGCCGACGCCGCGCAGTTCGTTGCGATGTTTGAGGAAGAAATATTCGTCGCACCATTTCTTGTATTTGTCGTAAGGCGCAATTTCTGCATGCCCATCGCAGGCCGTCTTCATCGCGGCATGAAAGGCGATGGTGTCCGGGTCGTTCTGCGTTCGGCGTTTATCGAGCACCGGCGTTAGATCGGCGCCGCCGCCGAACCAGGCCTTTCTGGTGACGACAAAGCGCGTGTTCATGTGTACCGCGGGAACATTCGGATTGTGCAGATGTGCAATAAGCGAAATGCCGGAGGCCCAGAAGCGCGGGTCACTCTCGGCGCCCGGTATCTCCTTGCGAAAGGCCGGTGCGAATTCTCCGAACACGGTCGAACAGTGCACGCCGACCTTCTCGAAGACGCGCCCATGCATCAGCGCCATCTCGCCGCCGCCGCCCGGGGTTCCGTTGTGGTCAGTGCGCTGCCACGGTGTGCGCACGAACCGGCCGGCGGTGCGATCTGAATGGGGAGCGTCGGCGGGCAGGGCGTCTTCCAGCGTCTCAAACGCCGCGCAAATGTCATTGCGCAAGGACTTAAACCAGGCTTGCGCACGCGTCTTGCGGGCTTCGAGTTGTCCTGCGTCCATAGTTGGCTCCCGAGCCCAAATATATCGTGCGCCAGGCCATAGCGCACGGGCAATCGGGCGAGTTGATTTTGACCGAAATGGCGCAGCGGCGCTATTTCAAGTCAAGTTTGGTTTTGACGGCGTCGAGATCGCCACGTGTAAAGTGCCCGGCACAATAGCGTTCGAATTCAGCCACCGCGGCGTCGTACGCCTTTTGCCGTTGCTCATAGTGTGGGAACTCCACGTGGAATTTTTTCGTCAGCTCTTCGTGGCGAATGACCCGCCGCTGAAACGCGTTGAGCGCCGGCTCGTCGAAATTGCCCAGCACGGGCAATTCCGCATTGATCTGTTTCTGCAGCATAAGAGCCTCGGCCGCTTCGCGGTCGATCGCCGCAATTTCATAGTCGATGGCGATGCCCTCATGATCGAGCTCCTGAGCGCGACGCAGGCAAGCTTCCAATGCCAACGCGGACATGGGCCTGGTTCCGGTCTGGGCAGGCGGGCGTGCCATCAGATCCGCAAGCAAAGTGCGCGCGGCGGTTGCCTCACCAGGTTGGCCGATCGCGATAGCAATCAGCGCTCCCATCAATACGCGGGCCATGGCTGAATAATATCACCGCGGCAAGCCGCCCGTCTGCCGCAGAGCCTCCCCGACGACCATGGCGGCCGCCATCGCAACATTGAGCGAGCGCATGTCGGGCCGCATGGGTACGCGCAGCCGGATGTCGGCGGCCTTGTGCACCGGTTCCGGCACGCCGGCGCTCTCCCGGCCGAACAGCAGCACCTGGTCGTCCGTGTAAGTGTGATCGAGGTAGGATCGCTCCGTGGTCGTGGTCAGAAGCACCAGTGTTAGCCGCTCCCGTGCCCGCCAGCCCTCGAAGGCCGCAAACGAGCCATGGCGGGTCAGGGCGACCCGATCCAGATAGTCCATTCCGGCGCGCCGAAAGGCACGATCGGTGACCGGAAAGCCGGCGGGCTCAATGATGTGCGTTTCGACACCCAGGCAGGCGCAAAGCCGGAGAATCGTGCCGGTATTCTGGGGAATGTCCGGTTCGTAGAGGGCGATCCGCATGGCCATCGTGCCGGGTCTTAAGCCACTCTAGACGAATGATTTATGCGACTAATTCTCGCGGGCGGGTTAGCGGGCTTGCGCTTGTACTGCAAGGGTGCCAATAGAACGCCACCGACGCGCTGTCCTGCCGTTTCCAGGGCTGCCGCAACCGGGACGCCCCGCCGCCCATGGGATTTCGGTCCCGGGCTCCAGCCGCGGGCGGAAGAATAAGCCAGCCGGAGGAGAGGGCCTAAGACGTGACGACCGTGTCTTCGGCGGAGCACACGCGCCGCGACTTTCTCTACATTGCCACGGGCGCCGTCGGCGCGGTGGGAGCCGCGGCGGTCCTGGTGCCGCTGATCGCGCAAATGAATCCGGATGCCTCGACCATTGCGGCCGGGGCACCGATCGATGTCGATCTCGCGCCAATCGCCGATGGGCAGATCATCAAGGTGTTCTGGCGCTCGAAGCCCATCTTCATTTTCCATCGCACCAAGAAAGACATCACCGAAGCCCAGGCGGTCAACGTCGCCAGCCTGCCCGATCCGGAGCCGGATTCGGAGCGCGTCAAAAAAGGCCACGACCAGTGGCTGGTGCTCATTGGTATCTGCACGCATCTCGGCTGTATCCCACTCGCCCATCAGGGTGAGTATGACGGCTGGTTCTGTCCGTGCCACGGCTCGCAATACGACACGTCGGGCCGCATCCGCAAAGGCCCGGCCCCGAAAAACCTGGCCCTACCGCCCTACAAGTTCGTTTCCGACACCAAGATTCAGATCGGCTGAGCGAAACGGCGCATTCAAGGTTTAATCATGAGCGGACCATCCACCTACCAACCGCAGAGCAAAGTTCTGCAATGGTTCGAGAAGCGACTGCCGATCGGCGGGCTTGTTCACTCTTCTTTCGTGGCCTATCCCACGCCACGCAACCTGAACTATCTGTGGACCTTCGGCGGCATCCTGTCGTTCATGCTCGGCGTGCAGATCATCACCGGCGTCGTGCTGGCGATGCACTACACTCCGCATGTCGATCTCGCCTTCAGGTCGGTGGAAACGATCATGCGCGACGTCAACTTCGGTTGGCTGTTGCGCTACCTGCACGCCTAACGGCGCGTCGATGTTCTTCCTCGCCGTCTACATCCATATGTTCCGCGGCATCTATTACGGGTCATACAAAGAGCCGCGCGAAGTGCTCTGGATCCTCGGCGTCATCATCTACCTGCTGATGATGGCGACCGGCTTCATGGGCTACGTGCTGGTCTGGGGCCAGATGAGCTTCTGGGCCGCCACTGTGATCACCAATCTGTTCTCGGCGATCCCCGGCGTCGGCGAAACGATCGTCACTTGGCTGTGGGGCGGCTTCGCCGTCGGCAATCCGACGCTCAACCAATTCTATCTCGCTGCACTACCTTCTGCCGTTCGTGATCGCGGGCGTGGTGGTGCTGCACATCTGGGCGCTGCATGTTGCCGGCCAGAACAATCCCACCGGCATCGAGCCGAAGTCGGAAAAAGACACGGTCGCCTTCACGCCCTATGCGACCGTGAAGGACGGCTTCTTCATGGCTGTGTTCTGCATCCTCTATGCATGGTTTGTCTTCTACATCCCGGGCTATCTGCTCAACGGCGGACAACTTCATCCCGGCCAATCCGGCGGTGACGCCGGCTGAAATCGTGCCTGAATGGTACTACCTGCCGTTCTACGCGATCTTGCGGTCGATCCCTGACAAGTTGATGGGCGTGATCGCGCTGTTCTCGTCGATCCTGGTGCTGGCCTTCATTCCCTGGCTCGATACTTCGCGCGTGCGGTCGGCTCGTTATCGCCCACTGTTCAAACAGTTCTTCTGGCTGTGGGTCGTCGCCTGCATCGGGCTCGGCTGGCTCGGCTCGAAGCAGCCGGAGGGCATTTACGTCATCCTGTCGCGCGTCTTCACCGTCTACTATTTCGCGTTCTTCCTGATTGTCATGCCGCTGCTCGGCATCTTCGAGAAAACCAAACCGCTGCCGAATTCGATTTCGGAATCGGTCTTGGGCGCAAAAGCGTGAGCGGGGGCCCACTGATGACGATAAAGCGTACCATTCTTGCTCTCACGCTCGCCGGCGGCCTTGCGGCGCTTGCGTTGCCTGCAATGGCCGAAGAGCAAGAGGCGCCGCCGAAACTGAAATGGTCGTTTGCTGGGCCATTCGGAAAATATGACGAGGCGCAGCTCCAGCGCGGCTTCAAGGTCTACAAGGAGGTCTGCGCGGTCTGCCACTCGATGCAGATGGTGGCCTTCCGCAACCTTGCCGAGCCGGGTGGCCCTGGATTCTCAGAGGCGCAGGCGACGGCGGTGGCGGCTGAAGCCAGGATCAACGATCTCGACGACAAGGGTCAGCCGGCTGAACGTGCCGGACGCCCGGCGGATTATTTCCCGTCACCGTTCCCGAACGAACTCGCGGCGAAAGCGGTGCACGGCGTTGCCCCGCCGGATATGTCGACCTTGGCCAAGGCGCGCACCTACCAGCGCGGGTTCCCCTGGTTCGTGTTCGACATGTTTACGCAGTATCAGGAGCAAGGCCCCGATTACATCACTGCCTATCTCAAGGGTTTTGAGGAGCCGCCAAAAGGCTTCCAGCTGCCGCAGGGCGGCCACTACAACAAGTATTTCCCTGGCCATAACACTGCGATGCCGCCTCCGCTGCAAAATGGTCAGGTGGTCTATGATGATAGCGCTCCGCAGACCGTCGACCAGTATGCCAAGGATGTGTCGGCCTTCCTGATGTGGGCGGCCGAGCCGCACCTGGTGCAGCGCAAGCGCATCGGCTTCCAGGTCATGATTTTCCTGATCGTGCTCTCGGGCCTGCTCTATTTCACCAAAAAGAAGGTGTGGTCGAAGGTGCATTGACGCCGGGCCATGAAATCTCTTGACGCGAGGGCCCCATTTGGGGCCCTTCGTTTTTGACAGAGGCAGATATGGCCAAAGCGGTTCTCGGCATCATCGGTGGGTCCGGCATCTACGATTTGCCCGGGCTGACCGGCGTGCGCGAACAGCGCATCGCCAGTCCGTGGGGCGAACCATCCGGCCCATTGCGCATCGGCGAGATCGCGGGTCTTCCCGTCGTGTTCCTGTCGCGTCACGACGCAGGCCATCGCCTGTCGCCGTCCGACATCAACTATCGCGCCAATATTGACGTGCTCAAGCGCGCGGGCGTCACCGATCTGATTTCGTTGTCGGCCTGCGGTTCGTTCAAGGAAGAATTGCCGCCCGGCACGTTCGTTCTGGTCGATCAGTTTGTCGATCGAACCCACAAGCGCGAAAGCTCGTTCTTCGGCAAGGGCATGGTTGCGCACGTATCGATGGCGCACCCCGTGAGCCCGCGTCTGCGTGCGCGCATCGGCGAGGCTGCCCTCAAGGAAGGCATCGATCCCTACTACGGCGGGACCTACATCTGCATGGAGGGCCCGCAATTCTCGACTTACGCTGAGAGCATGACCTACAAGCAACTCGGCTATTCGGTCATCGGCATGACGAATATGCCGGAGGCCAAGCTCGCGCGCGAAGCCGAGATTTGTTACGCCACCGTTGCGATGGTGACCGATTTCGATTGCTGGCATCCAGAGCATGATGCGGTCACGGTGCAAGACATCATCAAGGTGCTTCTGGAAAACGCAGAAAAAGCGAAACGCCTGGTGGCTCGGCTTGCACAGGACTTTCCGCACGAGCACGAGATTTGTCCGATTGGCTCCGATCGCGCGCTCGACACGGCGCTGATCACTGCACCCGAGGCGCGCGATCCGGAGCTGCTTAAGAAACTCGATGCGGTGGCGGGCAGGGTGTTGGGCAAAACTTAGCCCCCGTCCCCCGGTCCATGACAAATGCTTGTCGCGGCGGGAAAGCCTCTCAGTCGTCATGCCCGCGCTTGTCGCGGGCATCCCGCTTAGGTAGGCATTGTGCTCACCTTATCGGGATGGCCGGGACGAGCCCGGCCATGACGAATGAAAAGCTTTCGGCCCTTGTGCGCGCCGTGAGATTTTGGAGATCCGATGCGTATCGTCGATGTGAACCAGCAGCAAAGCGAGGAATGGCGAGCAGGCGTCACCACGCGCATGCGAGCCTCGGCGGCCAATGGCTCCACGCAGCTTTGCATGTTCGAACAATGGTGCGATCCGGGAAACGGCGCGCCGACGCACCTGCACGCAGTGGAGGAAGTCCTGTGCGTTCGCGAAGGGCAGGCTGACGTTTGGCTCGATGATGAGCACGTCACGCTGACAAGCGGACAATTGGTTGTCGTGCCGGCCGGCCGCAAGCATGGCTTTTCAAATACGGGAGAAACCGTTTTGCACATTGAATCGACGCTCGCTGCGCCGGTGTTCGAGGCGGCATACGACGACAAGCGCGAGTCACCGCGACGCTGGCTTCCAAATGAGTGAGCGCCCCCCAATGACATCACCCACTCTCGAAAACGATCTGCGGGCGATGATCCGGACCATTCCTGACTATCCGAAGCCGGGCATCATGTTCCGCGACATCACCACGCTGCTCGGCGATGCACGCGCCTTCCGTCGTGCGGTTGACGAACTCGTGCAGCCCTGGGCCGGCATGAAGATCGACAAAGTCGCCGGTATTGAAGCGCGCGGGTTTATTCTCGGTGGCGCGGTGGCGCATCAGGTCTCGGCGGGATTCATACCGATCCGCAAGAAGGGCAAGCTGCCGCACAAAAGGGTGAGCATTGCCTACTCGCTCGAGTACGGCCTCGACGAGATGGAAGTGCATGAAGACGCGGTGACGAAAGGCGAGCGTGTCATCCTGGTTGATGATCTCATTGCCACCGGTGGCACGGCGGAAGGTGCGGTCAAGCTGATGCGTCAGCTCGGCGCCAATGTTCTGGCGGCCTGCTTCGTCATCGACTTGCCCGAGCTGGGCGGAGCCGACAAATTACGCAAGATGGACGTGCCGGTGCGCACGCTGATCTCGTTCGAGGGGCATTAGAGTCTTTCGTTTGGAATGGCGGACGCTGCCGTGACAGGAAGTCCGGCCAGCGTTGAAGATGGTGAAAGACAACGCTGGCCGGAGTCCCTGCGGGCACGCCGGAGTCTGTCGCCACCTGCGCACTAGGACGTCCGAAATTTTGCAAGCAGGACAAAAAAGTACTTGGGCAAGGGCGACGATCAACAAGGTTGATAACGACAAGAACAGAAACAACCGGCGCGTTGTGTTCGCGCAGATCAACGCGCAAGCACAACTGATCCTGCAGGTCCCCCGTGGCGCAAATGCCACAGCGCGACACGTAAATGCATCGAGTTGCGGGAAACCTTGCAATTTGTCGTGTTTGACAAGCCAGCGGTCGCTGTAGCCCAAGCGCTCACGGTCACAACTCTTAATTCTATGCCGAGTTGCAAATCCGGCGCGTTCTCCGGGGACGGAGAGCAGCAGGCGCTTTGCAACGGGGGGAGGTCGATGCCTGTTGTGCAGGTGACGAAGCCTCTCGAAAAACGATTATTGGAGGTTTCGAAATGAAAATGATGAAAGGCTTACTGCTCGGTTCGGCAGCGGGTCTCGTTGCTGTAGCTGGGGCGCAGGCAGCCGATCTTCCCGTCAAGGCCAAACCGGTCGAGTACGTGAAGATTTGTAGCCTGTACGGCGTCGGGTTCTATTACATCCCCGGCACCGACATGTGCATCAAGATCGGCGGCTGGGTTCGCGCCGAATACGGCTACGGCCAGAACGGCAACTTTGCCTGGGGCTGGGCCAACGCGAACGTCAATAACCGCACGACCAACAACAGTGATTTCCGCGCTCGCGGCTACATCACGGCCGATGCGCGTAACCAGACCGAGTACGGCACCGTGCGTGGCTACATCGCGGTCGGTCTGTCCGAGAACGAGCACGGCGGCGACGTCGCGGCATCGAACAACTTCAGTGCGAACCGCGCCTTCATCCAGTGGGCGGGCTTCACGTTCGGTCGTGCACAGTCGTTCTTCGACTTCTACAGCAATCCAGCGACCTCTTATTGGGGTACGTTCCCGGGTTCTGATACCGGTGACGGCGGCTGGTTCGTGATGGGCTATACCGCGCAGTTCGGCAACGGTTTCTCGGCGACACTCGCCGCGGAAGCACCGCGCAAGACTGTGATTATCGACGGTGCGGTTACCGCCACTCCCATCGCAATCACCAACAACTACGGTGGCTTCCAGGTTCCCGACGTCGTCGCGAACCTGCGTGTCGACCAGGCATGGGGCTCCGCCCAGATCATGGGCGCGCTGCATCAGGTCAATGCGACTTACTACGCTGGCACTGGGGCGACGTTTGCCAGCCTGGGCAGCGGTCACCCGGATGACAAGCTTGGTTGGGTCATCGGCGCGGGCATCAAGCTCAATGCTCCAATGATCGGCCAGGGTGACTTCTTCCAAGCTCAGGTCAACTACACGGAAGGCGCGCTGCGGTATGTCTTCCAGACCACGCAACCCTCTTGGTCCATTAATGACAGCGGCAGCACCGCAGGCTTCGGCATAATGGCCGATGCCGTCTATAACGGCACCATAACGGGCGTCGGCACAACCGCCGCGACCGACCTCGAGCTGACCACCGCCTGGAACGTCAACGCGGCCTACGAGCACTTCTGGAACCCGCGCTGGCGCACGTCACTCTACGGCGGCTACGCGGCTGTCAGCTACGGCAGCAATGCGAACAGCATCCTGTGCGGCTTTGGCACCGGCGGTGTTGTCACCAACGGCTGCGACAACGACTGGAGCACCTGGTGGCTCGGTACGCGCACGCAGTGGAACGTCACCAAGGACTTCTACTTGGGTCTGGACGTGATGTACTCGAAGCTCAGCAGCGCGACTTCGTCGGTTAGCCCAACGTTGGGTGCCTTGGCGTTGTCACCGAATATTGGTCCGGCGCCGCCAAATACGATGCAGCAGACCGACCCGGACAACTGGTCAGTTCGCTTCCGTGTCCACCGCGACTTCTATCCCTGACGATATTTGTGGCTTGAGGGATAACGACCTCCGGCGGGAAACCGCCGGAGGTTTTGTTTTGCGTGCAACAAATTCGGCGTCATGCCCGCGCTTGTCACGGGCATCCACGTCTTCAAGGCATTGCCGCAAGGAAGTCGTGGTTGGGCGGGAAATAGACGAGCGAAGCGACACCGTTCTGCGAACGGCGATGCCCGGCCATGACAAGTGAGACGCGCGCTGAATCTAGCTCTGCTTCGGCCCCCACGGTCCCGTTGGCGCGCCCGGCTCCGGTCCCCATGGTCCAGATGACGCCCCGCCACCGACTGGCGGCTCGCCCGGCGACAATGGTTTGCCGCCGCTCTCGTTCTGATCGCCGCTCCAAGGCCCGCCGGCCGGAGGTTCGTTGATGACCTCCTCAGTTTGCACAGGCGCGGCGATGGCCAACGGCCCAGGATCATGCCCACCGGCAAACTTCACCAGCGCCTCGACGCGCGCTTCGACCGGCGGATGGGTGTCAAAAACGTTAGAAAAGCCGACGCGTGGGTTATCAATGCACATTTCCATCACGGCGGAATTCGCGCCGGGGATTTCGCCGCGCCCTTCGATCTTGCGCAGCGCCGAGATCATGGCGTCTGGATTTTTCGTCAGTTCCACCGAGCCGGCATCAGCCAGGTATTCGCGCTGACGCGACAGCGCGAAACGGATCACGATCGATAAAATCCAGACCACCGCGATGATGGCGATCGCGATGATGATGGCGAGGCCTGCACCACCTTTGCGGTCGTCGCTGCTCGAGCGCCGGCCGCCGCCCCACATCATGTTTTGGAAAAAGATGCGAAATACAAGCTCGCCGAAGAACGAAATGACGCCGGCGATCACCACGGCGATCACCAGCATGCGCACGTCGCCGTTGCGGATATGGGTGAGCTCATGGCCGAGCACAGCCTCGATCTCTTTATCGTTGAGCGCGTTGATCAGCCCGCGCGTCACCGTGATCGAATATTGTTTCTGATTGAGACCGGTGGCGAAGGCATTGAGGGCATCATCGTCCGCGATGCGCAACGTCGGCATCGTGATGCCGCGCGAGATGCAAAGATTCTCCAGCAGGTTATAGAGTCGCGGCTCTTCTTTCCGGGTGACCGGTTGCGCGCCGGTGACGGCGTCGATCATCTGCTGGTGAAATTTGTACGCGATCGCGATCCAGACGACCGTTCCAATGGTCGCAAACGGCAGCGCCTTGATGAAATCGAACTCGGCTGCGCGGATGAGATAATCGAGGGGCGGCGCGTTGGACGAGTTGAATGTGCTTAGCGCCTCGGCCAGCAGCGCGCCGGCGAACACCATGACGTAGACTAGAAAGAACAGGCCGATCAGCAGCGCAATCGACCGGCGCTTGTTCGACTGGATATGCGTATAGAGTCCGTAAGCGGCCATGGTCTTGCTCGGCGCTTTCCTCGTCATGGCCGGGCTTGTCCCGGCCATCTCGCTTAGGGACGCAATGCCATGCCAGCCTAAGCGGGATGCCCGGCACAAGGCCGGGCATGACGGAGTGAACTAAAACTTCACGCTCGGTGCCTGATCGAGCTGAGCGCGGCTTTCGCCGAGATCGAAAAACTCGCGTTGCGAGAAGCCAAAAATTCCAGCGAATAGCGACGCCGGAAATTGTTGGATGCCTGTATTGTACTCCTGCACCGCGTTGTTGAAGAAACGGCGGGAGGCTGCGAGCTTGTTCTCGATATCGGACAGATCGCTTTGCAGTTGCTGGAAGTTCGCGTTGGCCTTGAGGTTCGGATAATTCTCTGACAGCGCGAACAACTGACGCAAGGCGCCACTGAGCACGTTTTCTGCCGCAACTTTTTGCTCGACGCCGGGCGCGGCGACGGCCGCATTGCGTGCCTGGATCACGGCCTCCAGCGTGCCGCGCTCATGCGCGGCATAGCCTTTCACAGTCTCAACCAGGTTCGGGATCAAGTCGTGGCGTTGCTTGAGTTGCACGTCGATGTCGGCAAAGGCCTGGTTTGTCCTCTGCCGCATGGCGACGAGGCTGTTGTAGATGCTGATCGCCCAAATCACGACGACGACGGCGACACCAAGAACGATCCAGCCGGTGGTGGACATGAAACGGCTCCGAGGTAGGAAGCGGTTGGTCGAGCGAAACAAGTCTACCCTAGATGGGATCGCCGCGGCCAACGGCAACCGGGTAGGGGTGGCCGGAGGCATCCCGGTAGTCGCACCGAAGGTGCTGGAGGTTCATGCAATTAGCGTTGGAGAATAAAAAAAGACCCCGAGCCTAAACCCGGGGTCTCTTCACCAGACGGCTATTCGGGGGGTAAGGGGGGAGCCGCCCAGCTGAAATACACGGGCTATTAACGCCGCTCTCTAGGATTGGTTCCGGCGGTATTGCGGGAGGCTGGTTTTTATCCACAGGGCGACCCATCTGGGCGTGGCGGTGTCTTGAGACGGTCACGATCGGTAAGTTCCATCGCGATCGGGTACGGGGGTTAAATTCGGAGGGCATCACCCATGAGCATGGTGATGATTCGGTGTCCCGTGACAGGCCGCGCGGTTTCGACCGCGATCGAAACCGAGCCGGTCACGTTCCGCAAATTGCCGACAATTGCCGGGTGCATGCATTGCCCGGCCTGCGAGCGTGATCATACGTGGACGATCAGTTCCGCCTGGCTCGCGGATGAGCCGCGTCTTGTGACGTCGGCGGGGCGGGCAAAAATCGAGGCCGCCTAGCGGGCTAGCTTGCTTCGCGGAACCGCACGGCCGCTTCGAGGTCGACCGACACAAGTTGTGAAACGCCACGCTCGGCCATGGTGACGCCGTAGAGGCGGTTCATGCGCGCCATAGTGATCGGGTTGTGCGTGATGATCACGAAGCGCGTGTCCGTCGACCTGATCATCTCGTCGAGCAGATCGCAGAAACGCTCCACGTTGTGATCGTCAAGTGGTGCGTCCACTTCGTCGAGCACGCAGATCGGCGCCGGATTTGTCAGGAACACGGCGAATATCAGCGCCAGTGCGGTCAATGCCTGCTCGCCGCCCGAGAGCAACGACAAGGTCGCCGGCTTTTTGCCGGGGGGCTTGGCCAGGATTTCCAATCCGGCTTCCAGCGGATCTTCGCTTTCGATCAATTGCAGTTCGGCGGTGCCGCCACCGAACAGTTGGGCGAACAAATGCTGGAAGTGTTTGTTTACCTGCTCGAACGACGCCAGCAGGCGCTCGCGCGCTTCCCGGTTGAGGCTCTGGATCCCGAGCCGCAATTTTTTGATCGCCTCGACCAGATCGTCGCGTTCGGTGGTCAGCGAGGTGTGCTGGGCCTCGACCTCGCGTAATTCTTCCTCGGCGCGCAAATTGACCGCACCCAACCGTTCGCGTTCGCGGCGCAGGCGCTCCAGGGTTGCCTCGATCTCCGTGAGGTCGGGCAGCGGATCGGTCGGCTTGATCTCGGCGAGGGCCGCCACGCCCGACGGCTCGATTTCCAGCATGTCGTGGATCTCGCGGCCAATATCGGTAAGTCGGCGCTTTGCGCCTTCAAAGCGTTCTTCCGCTCGCGCAAGTTCTTCGCGCGCGGCGCTCGCTGCTTCCAACGCGGCGCGCGCATCACGGTCGGCTTCGGCCAGCGCGCCTTCGGCTTCTTGCAATCGGTCGGCACACGCGCGACGCGCGGTTTCGGCGGTTTGGACTTCGGTGATCATCGCCCCGCGCTTTTCGCCAAAGACCTGCGGTGCATTTTCGAGTTCGGTGCGATCGCGTTTTGCCTCGGCGGTGCGCTGCTCAAGCGTGCTGATCTGGTTGCGCGCGCCTTGCTGGCGTTCGAGCCAACCGGTCTTGTCGGCCGCGAGAGTGGCCAAGCGGCGATCAGCAAGTTCAGCCTCGCGCACGATCGCCTGTTGTTCCGCCCGTACTTCGGCAAGTTTGGCGCGCTTGCCCGTTATGTCGTCGCGCACCTGCGCAAGCCTGGTTTCGATATCGGCCGCAGCCGCAAAGGCGCCGAGCGCGCTTTCCGCTTCGGTCTTGGCTGCCGCTGCTTCGTCGCGGCTCATCGTCAGGCGCGCGCGTGCTTCCGCCAACGCTGAAAGACGCGCTGCCTGACGATTGAGATCGCGCTCGCGCGCGCGCGATTCTGTTTCCGCACTGTTGGCGGCGTCGAAAGCTGTTTGTGCGTTTTCCAGATCCCGACGTCGGGCCTCGACCTCGCTGCGCGCGCTTTCAAGTTCGCTATCGATCTCGGCAAATCGGCTGCGTTGCGCCAGCCGTCGTGCGGCGCCGGTCGGCGCGTGCGCGGCTGCGACAAAGCCATCCCAACGCCAGAGATCGCCCTCGCGCGACACTAATCGCTGGCCAGTTTTCAGAGCGCCCGCCAGCCGGATACCGGTGTCTCGCTCGACCACGCCAATTTGCGCGAGACGCCGCGCGAGCTGTGTCGGTGCTTTGACATAGCGTCCGAGCGGCTCAACGCCATCGGGCAGGACCGGATCGGGGGTTTCACCCGTCACCGCCGTCCAATGCATGGGGGAAGACGGGTCGACTGGCGCGTCGAGATCGTCACCGAGCGCGGCCCCCAGTGCCTTTTCGTAGCCTTTGTCCACGGAGATGTGGTCGATCACCGGCGGCCACAGGCTGCGGGTCTCGAGCGACAGCATCTTGGAGAGAGTTTTCGCCTCGGTCTCGAGGCGCTGCACGCGTTTTTCGGCTTCCGCCGATGCCGTACGCGCAGTCTCGAGTTCGGCCCGTGCAACGTTATGTGCGGCCTCGGCCGCCACCGCAGCAGCTTCCGCTTCGGTCAGCGCCGCTTGCGCGCCTTCGACCGCGGCCGCGAGCGGGGCCTTGTCGGCGCTGTGCAGGGTCGTCAGTTCGCGCTCGATGGCCTCGATTTCGGACGAAAACTTCGCAATGCGATCGCTCTGCTCGCGCACGGCATTTTCATAGCGATTGCGTTGCGCGGTCAGGTCGGCAAGCGCGGTAGTCAGATCGCTGAAAATCTTTTCGGCTGCGGAAAGTTCGCCGTCGGCCGCCGCCACCCTCGCGTCGACGCCGCTGCGACGGCCCGCGCTTTCGCGCGCTTCGGCCCGTATGGCTTCTTCCTCGGCGGTGAGGCGGACGACGGCTTGTTCGGCGTCAGCCGCCAGCCGTTGTTCGCGCTCGGTGTCGGCGGCAAACTGAACCAGCCGGAGATCGAGTTCGGCAATGCGGTCCTTGGCGCGCGCTTCTTCGCGATCAAGATCCTGTAAGGCGACGTTGAGACGATGCAGGGCCGCACCCGCGCGCGCCTCTGCCTCGCGCAATTCCGGCAGGGTGGCAGCGACCGCAGTCTGGCGTTTCGACGCCTCGACTTCCGCCTCGACGCGTCCGGCAACCGTGCGCACGCAAAGGTCCTTTGCATGCTCGGCTTCGGTGACTTCATTGTTCGCGGCCGTCCAGCGCAGGTGATAGAGCGTCGCCTCGTTTTTCCGCACTTGCGACGACACGGTGCGATAGCGGATCGCCTGACGGGCCTGCTTCTTCAATCCGTCGATTTGCGCCGTGAGCTGGCCAATCACGTCTTCGGCGCGCAGGAGATTTGTTTCTGCTGCCTTCAGCCGCAGTTCAGCCTCGTGGCGCCGTGCATGCAGGCCGGCGACCCCGGCCGCTTCTTCAAGGACGCGGCGGCGCTGCTCGGGCTTGGCCTGGATGATCTCACCGATGCGGCCCTGATGGACGAGGGCGGGCGAGCGGGCGCCGGTCGAAGCGTCGGCGAACAGAATCTGGACGTCGCGCGCGCGTACCTCTCGTCCGTTGATGCGATAATTTGAACCGGAATCGCGTTCGATGCGGCGGGCAATCTCAAGAGAATCCTGATCGTTGAAGGCTGCCGGTGCCGAACGCGTCGAATTGTCGATCGCAATCGCCACTTCGGCATTGTTCCGGGCCGGGCGGCTATTCGAACCGGAGAAAATCACGTCGTCCATGGACGAGGCGCGCATGGATTTGTGCGAGGATTCGCCCATCACCCAGCGCAGCGCTTCGACCAGGTTCGACTTGCCGCAGCCGTTAGGACCGACGACACCCGTCAAGCCCGGCTCGATCATGAAATCGGTCGGTTCGACGAATGACTTGAAGCCGAGCAAACGCAGCCGGGTGAGTTTCATTCGTTAAGGCCTCAGCATTCTTCTTGTTGGCGCACAAACTTTTCGGAAGATCGGGTTCCGATTTTCCGGATCATGCGCAATGCGGGATGCGAACCCGCAACTCCATCAGGTTTTTGCATTGAACAATTCAGCAAGCCGTCCCGAGGCTTGGCCCGGGTCTGGTGGCCCATATGCCGCATCGGTCGGCAGAATGAATTGCCGCGCCCGCGAGAGCAACTGTCGTGCGGGCTAAGCGGGCGGTTTTCCAGACATTTCCGGCGGGGCGCGGGCGGGACTGTGAGACCCGCCCCGCGATGCCGCTTCTCGTTCAGGGCGAAAAAGCCTTATCAGCCCTTGAGATAGGGGTCGATCGCCTTGGCCATGTCTTCGATCGACAGGGCGCCCGGGTAGGCGGTTCCGTTGATGAAAAAGGTCGGGGTTGATTGGACCTTGAACTTGTCGACAGCCCTTTGGCGCATGCTTTCGATGCCGTCGAGCACCTTCTGATTCGCCAGGCACTCATTGAAGGTCTGCTCGGTAAAGCCCGCCTGCTTGGCGATGGCGAGCAGAGGCGGTATCGGCTTCTCCACTGCCCATTGCCGCTGCTGCCGGAACAGCGTGTCGACCAGGGCAAAATATTTGTCCTTGTCGCTCTGGCCCGAGCAGCGCGCCAGCATGAAGGCCGCTGCCGCAAGATTGTCGAGCGGAAATTCGCGGAAAATGAACCGCACCTTGCCGGTGTCGATGTAGCGCTTCTTGAGTTCGGGAAATGTCGTTTCCTCGAAATTCGCGCAATGCGGGCAGGTCATCGACGCATATTCGATAACGGTCACCGGCGCCTTGTCGTTGCCCATCACCATGTCGGGCAGCGCATCCGGTTTCATCAATTCCTCGGTCGGCACCGTTTCTGCGAAGGCCGGGCCGGGAAAAGGCGGCAACGAGGAGACGCCCAGCACGGCTGTGGCGAGGGCCAGCGCGGCGGTGCTTTGGCAGAATTCGCGGCGAGTGATCGTCAACTGAGGCTCCTGAGGCTGATCCTGGGCTGATATGCCGGTCCGTAGGTCATTGGCTAGCTGGATAGCATAATTGTGGCAATGCCGGGCCGGGCTGCCAAGGCGCCCGGCATGCTCAATTTCGCTTGATTGCTGCACCCAGCCGGGCGAGTGCCTGGCGCAGATCCTCGTCTTTCACCTCGGGCAGCGCCGCGGCGATGCGCGCCGCCATAGCCAGATCGGGTGCCGGCCTGGGCGGCTGCTCGCGGCGTCGAAGAGGGGCCTGGCGCAGTGCAACGCGGCCGATCGCCTGCCACCCGAAGAAGCGATTGACCCGCTCGAGAATGACGGCCGACAGGTGCTGGATTTCAAGCGCGGCTGGGCCTTCGACCCGCAGCACCAGCGTGGCGGGTTCCGGCGCTTCATCGCCGACCGCGCGCGGCCAACTGATCTTCAGAGGTTCGCTGTGAGCGGCAATTTCACCGCCCACGATCTCAGGCCAGCGCGAAATGATTTCGGTCGAGGCGAAGCCCTGTGCTTTCATGACGTCGTTCAAGGTGGCGCCGAGCAGCTCCGAAAGCGGACGGGGAAAACTGCGCGAGGGCTTGGTCATGAAGTGGCGCCTTGTGCCATCGTTGGCCGCATGACCGTAGCAGTCCGCATGCCGCGGCGGAAGAAAGGGGTGGCACCTGAGGCCGCTGATCTTCTCGCCTGGTACGACCGCCACGCTCGCGTGTTGCCATGGCGACTGGAGCCTTGGCGCGCGCGGCGCGGCGAACGGCCCGACCCCTACCGCGTCTGGCTTTCCGAAATCATGCTGCAACAGACCACGGTCAAGGCCGTCGGCCCCTACTATGCGCGCTTTCTGGTGCAGTGGCCGACGATCGAAAAGCTCGCGGCCGCCAGCCTCGATGATGTGCTGCGCGCCTGGGCAGGTCTCGGCTATTACGCGCGCGCGCGGAACATGCACGCGTGTGCCAAGGAAATCGTTCAACGCCACGATGGGACATTCCCGAGCGACATTGGCGCGCTCCGCGCGCTACCCGGCATCGGCGACTATACAGCGGCAGCAATTGCAGCAATCGCATTCGATATTGCGGCGGTGCCGGTCGATGGAAATGTTGAACGCGTGGTGTCACGCTTGTTTGTGGTCGAAGAGGAGTTGCCGGCGGCCAAACCGAGGATCAAGCAATTGGCCGCCTCGTTATCACCGAGCCAGCGCGCCGGTGATTTTGCGCAAGCCTTCATGGATCTCGGCGCCACCATCTGCTCACCCAAACGTCCGGCATGTGCGCTGTGCCCGTGGAACGAGTCATGCGCCGCATATCCGCGCGGCGATCAGGAAACGTTCCCTCGCAAGGCGCCGAAGCGGGAAGGACAATTGCGCCGCGGAGCGGCTTACGTCGCCCTCCGTGCCGACGGGCGTGTGTTGCTGCGCAAGCGCCCGGACAAGGGCCTGCTTGCATCGATGACGGAAGTGCCTGGTAGCGAGTGGAAGAACGATTTCGACGAGAAATCTGCGCTG
Organism: uncultured Alphaproteobacteria bacterium; assembly: GCA_963810125.1. Taxonomy (GTDB): domain Bacteria; phylum Pseudomonadota; class Alphaproteobacteria; order Rhizobiales; family Xanthobacteraceae; genus Pseudolabrys. The sequence goes on along the minus strand of CAWEMK010000002.1, from coordinate 114,031 downwards.
CGCTCCGCCCCGCGCTTGAAGGGCGCAAAATGGAAGCGCGTGCCAGGCGTCGTGCGTCATGTCTTCACGCATTTCCCGCTTGAGCTTGCGGTCTTCCTCGCGACGGTGCCGCGCCCGACCAAGACGCCAACGGACGCGCGTTGGGCACCCCTTGCGACTCTTGCTGGCGAAGCCTTGCCCAACGTCATGCGTAAAGTCATTGTCCATGCGCTCGACAGTGATCGCGGAGGCAAGCATGGCAGACGGCGAGGATAAAGCGCGCGGCGGCTGGTCGCCGAGCCTGCGTTATCCCGATCCACTCGTTCAATCGCTCGACCGGCGCTTCGACAAATACCGGCTACCGCTCGCAAGCGTCGACCGTCTGTGGACCGGCTCGCGCTGGGGCGAAGGGCCGGTCTGGTTCGGTGACGGGCGCTATCTGCTCTGGAGCGACGTGCCGGGCGATTGCGTGCGACGCTGGGACGAGGAAACCGGCATGACCAGCGTGTTCCGCAAACCGTCAAATAACGCCAATGGCAATACGCGCGACCGGCAGGGCCGGTTGATCACCTGCGAGCATCTCAGCCGGCGCGTCACCCGCACCGAATATGACGGCAGCATCACCGTGATTTGCGACCGCTTCGAAGGCAAACGGCTGAATTCGCCGAACGACGTGGTCGTGAAGTCGGATGGTTCGATCTGGTTCACCGATCCGCGCTTCGGGATCCTGAGCAACTACGAAGGCGAGATTGCCGAGCCCGAGTTGCCGATGAACGTCTATCGCGTCGATGGCAAGACCGGCGCGGTCACTGTCGTGGCGGGCGAGATCAATGCGCCGAACGGCTTGGCGTTTTCGCCGGACGAGAAAAAACTCTACATCGTGGAATCACGCAGCGAGCCACGCCGGATTTTGAGTTTCGACGTCAATGGCGACAAAATCGCCAACGGCAAAATCCTGATCGAACTCTGGGCCGCAAGGCACGCCGGATGGTTTCCGCTGCGATACGGACGGCAACCTGTGGTGCGGCTGGGGTATGACGCCCGAACTCGACGGCGTGCGTGTGTTTACGCCGCAAGGCGAGCCGATCGGCCACATTTCATTGCCCGAACGCTGCGCCAATGTTTGTTTCGGCGGCGTCAGACGCAACCGCCTGTTCATGGCGGCCGCGCATTCGCTCTACGCGCTCTACGTCAATGCGCAAGGTGCGCCGGGCGGCTGCGACGAACTCTCGTCAGATCGCCGGAATGCCCGCAGCTGCATTCAGGAATGCGTTTTCCGCGCGCTCTGTCCGGTCCGGCTTCGGCAGCTTCCGCGCTGCCGCTTTCCGATTGATCTTGCTCTTGGCGATCGCGCCTAATTTCTTGTCGGTCGCTTTTTCTTCCTTCAGGGTCATGTTGAGGATTTTGGCGACGTCGTTGCGACCGATCACCTTGGCCCAGGCCACCAGTGTGCCATAGCGCGTGATCTCGTAATGCTCGACCGCCTGTGCCGCCGCGATCAGCGCGGCATTGAGCACCACCTTGTCTTCAATCTCGCCGGCGATCTCATTTGCTTCCTCGATAATACCGTCGATGGCCGGGCACTTGGTGCCTTGCGGGATCGACTTGATCATCTTGAAGACGCGGTCGAGCCTTTTGACCTGGCCCTTGGTTTGCTTGAGATGAGTGCTGAACCCCTTCTTGAGGCCGGGATCGGACGCTTTCTTGACCATGTCCGGCAAGGCTTTGAGAATCTGGTGCTCGGCGTAATAGATGTCCTGCAGCGTGTGCACGAACAACTCGTCGAACGTGTCGATATCGGATGAAAACCAGCCCATGGGCTGTCCTCCCTTTTGATTGGTCGCTGGTGCGATAAGTCGGGGGAGCGGTGTCAGTTCCCATTGGCGGGAAAGACGGCTAAAAAATCGACCGCAATCCGGGAAAAGGAACAAGCCAATGAAAATCGAACGCCACGACGTCGCCGCTCGTATGAGCAAAGTGGTGGTGCACGGCGACACCGTCTATCTCGCCGGCATCGTCGCCGACAATCCGAAGGGCAAGAACACCACGGAGCAGACCAAAAGCATTCTGGCTCAGATCGACGGCTTTCTGGCGAAGGCCGGCACCGACAAGACGAAATTGCTGTCGGCCAATATCTGGATTACCGACATGGCCAATTTCGCGGAGATGAATGCGGTGTGGGACGCCTGGGTGTCGCCCGGCAATACGCCGGCACGCGCGACGGTCGAGGCGAAGCTCGCGACTCCTGACTACAAGGTCGAGATCATGGTGGTGGCAGCGCGCGCATGATCCCGAAAAGTGGGAACCGGTTTTCGGATAAGATCATGCGCCAGGAAAAACGATAAAATATGACACAGGGCATTCTGGCGATCTTCAACGACGTTGCAGCCGGGCGCGACGCTGAATTTGACGCATGGTTCCAGGGCGAGCATCTCATCGAGAGGCTCGCCGTGCCCGGGTTTCTGTTCGGCCGGCGGCATCAGGCGATCTCGGGTTCGGCCGCCTATTCCAATTTCTATCTGGTCGAGAGTTCCCGCGGTATTGACCTCGAAGGCTTATCTTGAGCGGCTCGACAATCCGACACCGATGACCAAGAAAATCATGTCGGAGGTGTTTCTCAACATGAACCGCACGCTGTGTCATCGCACTTTGCGGCGCGGCGGGTTTCGTGGCGCCTACGCCGTCACGGTACGGTTCAATGACGCGCCGGACATCGAAGGTTTGACGTTGCTGGCTAACGAACTGGCGAGCGATACCGCAATTGCGGCATGCGAAATCTGGACGGCCGTCGATCCCGCCGGTCAGCCGGTGTCGATGGAAGAAAAGCTGCGCGGCGGCGACAAGAAAATCAAAGCCTGCCTGATGGTGGATACGCTGCACCAGGCCGACGCCGAGAAACTCGGCGCACGCCTGGCGAAGCAATTCCCAAACGCCGATGTAGGCGTGTTCCGTGTTCTTTGCCAGCTCGGAAACGGAGCCGCCTGAGCCATGCAATCGCTGCTTCCACTTGCCAAGAAAATCGCGGCGCGTTTAATCGAGCGCCGCGAGACGATCGCGGTTGCCGAGTCCTCGACCGGCGGGCTGATCGCGGCGGCATTGCTCGCAGTGCCGGGGGCATCCGCGTATGTCATCGGTGGCGCGGTGGTTTATACGAAAGCTTCGCGTGCAGCGCTGCTCGGCATTGCGGATGCCGACATGCAAGGCCTGCGGCCCGCCACCGAGGCGTATTCGCTGTTGATTGCGCGGCGCGTGCGCGAGCGGCTGGGCGCAACGTGGGGTCTTGGTGAAACCGGCGCGACCGGGCCGAGCGGCAATCGCTACGGCGACCCCGCAGGTCACAGTTGCATGGCGATTGCCGGCCCGATTGAACGCGCCGTCACGTTGCAAACGGGAAGCGCAGACCGGCGGGCGAACATGGATGCTTTCGCGAAACGCGCGCTCGACTTGCTGCTGGAAACTCTGTCTGATCGCTAGGCGATGTGTCACTCCCGGTCGTCCCCGCGACCCAGCCTACGCTCGCTTCGCGAGCTTCGGCGGGTTTAAGTCCGCCGAAGCGCAAAGCGCGAAGGCGGAAAGCGGGGACCCAGGGCCACACTCTCAATCCAAGAAAACAAGAAAGAACTGGATTCCCGCTTTCGCGGGAATGAACCGAGTTTGGCTTATTCTGCCGCTTCGGCCATTTCCGAACGCACTTGAGCGCGGAATTCATCAATCAGGCGTAGCCCCTTTGGCGTCTCGACATGCCAGAACGTCCAGCCGTTGCAAGCATCCAGGCCCTGCGCCAATGCGCCGATGCGGTGAATGGAGCCGACGGCTCCGTCGAGCGATACCGCGCCGTCGGCCCGCACCAGCGCCTTGTGCCGCTTCTTGGCGTCGACCAGCCGGGCGCCGGGCGAAACCAGGCCGCGCTCGATCAATGCCGAAAATGGCACGCGCGGCGCTTCGCGCGCGGTGACGAAAGGCGCAAGCGTCGGCGCCTCCAGCGGCTTGGTCGACGCGATTCGTTTGTCTGCAGCCTTGGCGTATTTGGCATCCTGCTCGCAACCGACAAAGCGGCGGCCAAGTCGTTTGGCGACGGCACCGGTCGTGCCGGTACCGCAGAACGGGTCGAGCACCAGATCATCGGGACGCGAACTCGACAGGATCACGCGCGCGAGCAGCGCCTCCGGCTTTCTGAGTCGGGTGCAGCTTCTTGCCGTCGCGGCCCTTCAGGCGCTCATCGCCCGTGCACAGCGGCAGCGTCCAGTCGGAGCGCACCTGGATGTCTTCATTCGCGGCCTTGAGGACTTCGTAATTGAAGGTGTAGCCCTTGGTCTCCGCTTCGCGCGACGCCCAGATCAGCGTCTCGTGCGCGTTGGTGAAACGGCGCCCGCGGAAATTCGGCATCGGGTTTGATTTCCGCCAGATCACATCGTTGAGGATCCAGAAGCCGAGATCCTGCATGATCGTGCCGACGCGGAAAATATTGTGATACGAGCCGATCACCCAGATCGTGCCGGCGGGCTTGAGCACGCGGCGGCACGCCTTGAGCCATTCTTTGGTGAAGGTGTCATAGGCCGCGAAGCTGTCGAACTTGTCCCAGTCGTCGGTGACCGCATCGACATGCGAGTCATCCGGGCGCTTCAAATCGTTGGCGAGCTGGAGATTGTAGGGCGGATCCGCGAAGACGAGGTCGACAGATGCCGCTGGCAACTCCGCCATTCCGGCGATGCAATCGCCGACAAGAATGCGGTGCGGTTGCGGACTCTCTGAAACTCCACGGGGCGCCCGTGAGGGCGCCCCGCGACGCGACACTACCATGACTCAGGACTCTGACTCAGGTGACGCGGTCGGCGACGCGGGACCTACAACCGACAGAACTGCATCTTGATCGTGCAAGGTAAAAAAGCGGTTTATTGTTGAGGCCTTCAACTCGGCAAATTCTGCCTATTTCACGTGGGGTTGGGAGGTATTGCGACCATGCTAATTGCGCATTGGAATTGGACGTGTACGTCCAGTTCGGCGATGATCGCGTAAAGGTTCCGGGAGGAATTTGCGATGCGTTGGGATGACTTTCGCCGCAGCGACAACGTCGAAGACGATCGCGACGCCGGTGGTGGATTTGGTGGCGGCGGAATTGGTATTCCGGTCGGGGGCGGTGGCCTCGGAATTGGGACCATTGTCGTTCTAGGCCTGATCGGTTGGGCGCTTGGCATTGACCCGAGCGTGCTGATCGGTGGTGCGGAACTCGTCAACAGCGGCACGCATTCCCAGCAGCCCTCGCAGCCGAGCGCGCGGCGCACCGGCGCACCCAAGGACCAGATGGGCGATTTCGTTGCCGCCGTGCTTGGCAATACGGAAGATACCTGGACAGAGATTTTCAAAAATAGCGGCCAAACATATCTCGTGCCGCGTTTGCGACTGTTCTCCGGTTCGGAGCAGGGCGGCTGTGGCTACGCGCAAGCGGCAATGGGTCCGTTCTATTGTCCGACCGACCGGCGGATTTATCTCGATACCTCTTTCTTCCGCGACATGCGCGAGCGCTTTCGTGGGTGCAGTGGCAAGGCGTGCGAATTTGCGGAAGCCTACGTGATCGCGCATGAAGTCGGTCATCACGTGCAGAACCTGCTCGGGATTTTGCCAAAGGCGCAAAACGCGCAGCGCGCCGCCGGCAGCAAGGTCGAAGCAAATCGCATCCAGGTGCGCGTTGAGTTGCAAGCCGATTGCCTGGCCGGAGTTTGGGCCAATCACTCCAACCAGCGCTGGAATTCACTCGAGGCGGGCGACGTGGAAGCAGCCTTGCAGACGGCTGCAGCGATCGGCGACGACCGGTTGCAACAGCAATCGCGTGGTTACGTCGTGCCCGACGCCTTCACCCACGGATCATCGGCGCAGCGGCAACGCTGGTTCACGACCGGCCTGAAAGAGGGCAAAGTGTCTTCCTGCAATACGTTCGGGGCGACTTCGCTCTAGGAAACCCACTTATGCCCGGCATCGACGAGAGCCGACAATTCGTGCCGCTGAAGATCGCGGTGCTTACGGTATCCGACACGCGTGAGCTTGCTGACGACAAATCGGGCGCGACGCTGATCGAGCGTATCCGCGCCGCCGGTCATGTGCTGGCCGAGCGATCGATCGTCAAGGACGAAGTGAAGGCGATCCGCCAGCGGGTGAAAGCCTGGATTGCCGACAAGTTCATCGATGTGGTGATCACAACAGGTGGCACCGGCTTCACCGGTCGCGATGTGACGCCCGAAGCGGTGGAGCCGCTGTTCGAGAAGAAAATGGATGGCTTTTCGACGATGTTCTTGCTGGTGAGCGAACGGAAGATCGGCACGTCCGCAATTCAGACGCGCGCGACTGCCGGTGTTGCCAACGCGACCTATATCTTTTGTCTGCCGGGCTCGCCGGGCGCCTGCAAGGATGCCTGGGACGAAATTCTCGTGCACCAGCTCGATTACCGCTACCGGCCGTGCAATTTCGTGGAGATCCTGCCACGGCTGGATGAGCATTTGCGGCGCCCGAAAGCAAAAGGCGCGACGGAGGCGTAGAACTCTGTCTAGCCGGCGCGCGCGACAGCCTCACAACTCCAAATCCCAGAACTCGGCGACGACGTCCTTGCCCCAGGTGTGGCGCGGTTCGCTTGAGGTGAGGGTGAAGCCCGCATTTTCATAAGTGCGACGTGCAGCGGTGAGAATGCTGTGCGTCCACAACGTCATCTTTCGGTAGCCGCTCGCGCGCGCAAAATTCACGCATTCATCAACCAAGCGCGTGCCAAGCTTGAGGCCGCGTGCTTTCGGATCGACCAGCAGCAGGCGGAGTCGCGCGACGCCCGGGACATCGTCCTTGATCAGCATGACGCAACCGACATTTTCGCCGTTCATCTCGGCGATCCAGCAACGCTCCAGCTTGGGGTCATAGTTGTTGACAAAGTCAGCCACGATTTGCGCGCACAGGCCCTCGAAGGGCTCGCCCCAGCCGTATTCCTGGGCATAAAGCTCGGCGTGTCGGGAAACGATCCAGCCAAAATCGCCATAACGTGGTGCGCGCAGGATGAAGTCGGGGCTGGCCGGCGCCACCTGCGCCGGTTCGCCGAGGAGATCTTCGATTGTATGCATCGCTGAGATCAGTTGGGACTGGGCGCCGGGCTCGAGCTTGGCCAGCATGTCGCCGACATCACGTTGCGACCGTTTCTCCGCCGGCTCGAAGGCCTGCCGTCCCCGGGCAGTCAGCGACAGATGGCTTTGCCGGGCGTCTTTCTCAGACTCCTTGCGCGTGATCAGGCCGCGTTTTTCGAAATTGCGCAGGATGCGGCTCAAATAGCCGGCATCGAGATCGAGTGCGCGGCCGATCTCCTTTGCGGTCGCCGCCTCGTTGTGGGCGATCTCGTAGAGCACCCGCATCTCGCCGAGAGAATAGGGGCTGTCGAGATAGGTTTTGCGCAAGACGCCAATCTGGCGGGTGTAGAACCGGTTGAAGCGGCGTACCGCGGCGATGCGTTGCTGAGCATTTGCGGCGCTGGACATGACGCCGCAGGCTCGGTCAATTAGTTGACAAAGTCAAGTATCAACGTGGCTGCGTTGCTGTCGGAGTCAGCATGGCTACGCGCCGACGGCCCAGCCGTCGCAGCAAGGCGGCCTCCGCGTCGGCGCCATCGGGGTGGCCGCCGATATCCTCGTAGAACCTTTTGGCGATCAGCAGGCCCTGTTCGGGTCGCGGGCCGCCACCAAATGCGACCCGGAGAAGGCTCACGACCTCCGCAAAGCCCGGGCGCATAAGATCGGCTGCACCTGGCGGCCGAAAGACCGCAGCGCGACCAGCGCCCTCAAGAAGCTCGGTGGCCTGGATGAAACTGTCGGTGGCTTCGATCCAGCCTGGCTGGGGCACCGTGCCCGCCCGCAGGAACAGGAGCCAAGGCGTGCGGGTGCCGGTAGCGGCAGCGCGCAGGCGGGTACCGATAGGGGCGGAAGAAGCCATGAATCGGCACCCCGCGATATCGGCGACCTCTGCGGTGGCATCACGCGAACCGGCGTCAGCCACGACGACTTCCGCGATGAGACCAGCGGCCGCTCCCGGAACAAGAGCTGCGAGCGTCGGCACGAGCGCGCGCTCGGACTCGTGCGTGGCAATGATGGCGGTCAGCATGGAACCGTAGCCAGTGAATACCGTTGCCACCATATCATGTGGAATTCGGCGCCAGCCCTACGAGATCGAGCCATCACTGCCCAAATTATGGACGGGCCGCCGATAGAGAAAACCGATCGGCCCCCAGCGGGTCTGGCGCCTTCTCGTAAGCATTCATTTCGGGGCCGATGCTCATGGTCGTCACGACAGTCCGACGGCCAAGAAGCCCAATAAAACGTGCACGCAGTTCGAAACAAGACGCGCCTGCAACTATATGGAACTCGTTGCAAAACGATGCTTCAAAAGTCAGAAATCGTTCTTGTTATGTTCACATTGGATGATTAGGATAATCCCATGGCTCGATCAAACGCAGCCGAAAGACGCCCGCTGGCGACGGAGCTGCCCTCCACGCCAGCGGGCGGCTATGAAGACGTCAGCGAGCTGCTAGGGGTCGTTGTCGACCACGAGCGCCGCCGAGGTCGCGGCGCACAGAGCAACGCTTCTGGACGTTACGAGCCTCTCGCCCGGATAGCCTTCGATGACGGCTGGCGCACGCTCGACGAATTGCCGCCGTTCAAGACGAGCGTGACGGTCGACGCCACCCGCAAGATCATCACCCGAAACGACTCGCCCGACATCGGCTTTGACCGCTCGATCAATCCCTATCGCGGTTGCGAACACGGCTGCATCTACTGCTTTGCGCGGCCCACCCATGCATATCTCGGCCTCTCGCCCGGCCTCGACTTTGAATCCAAGCTTTTGGTGAAGCCAGAGGCAGCCTCCTTGCTCGAAAAGGAACTGTCGGCGCCCGGCTATGAGCCCAAGGTTATTGCCATAGGCACCAACACCGACCCCTATCAGCCGATTGAGCGACGCTACAAAGTCATGCGCCGTATCCTCGAGGTGCTTGACCGTGCCGGCCATCCGGTCGGTATCGTCACCAAGTCGGCTCTGGTGCTTCGGGATCTCGACATCCTTGCGCGCATGGCCGAGCGAAACCTTGCGAAGGTTGCGTTGTCGGTGACCACGCTGGATGCGGATCTTGCCCGCAAGATGGAACCGCGCGCGGCGACCCCGATGCGACGGCTCGAAACCTTGCGCCGCCTGACTCAGGCTGGCGTGCCGACGACGGTCATGGTTGCGCCTGTGATCCCCGCGCTCAACGATATGGAGATCGAGCGCATTCTTGAAGCCGCGCGCACCGCCGGCGTGAAAGAAGCCGGGTACGTGCTGCTGCGCCTGCCGCTTGAGGTGCGCGACCTGTTCCGCGAATGGCTGACGGCGAATTATCCCGACCGTTCCCGCCATGTGTTCAAGCTGATCCGCGATATGCGCGGCGGCAAGGACTATGACTCAACCTGGGGCACGCGGATGAAGGGCACAGGTCCCTATGCCTGGATGATCGGCCGCCGCTTCGAAATGGCCTGCGAAAAGCTCGGCCTCAATGAAACGAGGCGCCAGCTCACCACCGAGCATTTCCGGAAGCCGAAGCCTGGCGCAGAGCAATTGGCGCTGTTTTGAGTAGCCAGCGTCATCCCCGGCATCCACTGGCTGTCATTCGGCACAATTGACATCGTGACCGCCGCGCGCACTGATCGCGGCCATGATCCGCAAGGCCAAACGGAAATCAGCGCTGCGTTTGCCGCTCAAAGAGCCGATTCTGCGCCCCACGTTCAGGCGCGAGAGGCGCGCGCTCAACAAAGGTGTCTTCCCGGTCGCCGGCTGCGATGAGGCAGGGCGGGGGCCGCTCGCCGGTCCAGTGGTGGCAGCCGCGGTGGTGCTCGACCCCAGCCGCATTCCGCGTGGCCTCAATGATTCCAAGAAACTCGACGCCGCCGCGCGTGAAAAACTCTACGAAAAGATATGCGCGACCGCGCAGGTGGCCGTGGCGTTTGGCGCGGTCGAGCGGATCGACCGCGACAATATCCTTCGGGCCTCCCTCTGGGCGCTTGCCCGGGCGGTCAAAGCCCTGCCGGTGCGGCCCAAACTGGTGTTCGTTGATGGTAACCTGAAGATCGATTGCGGCTGCGACTGCGAAGCCGTGGTGTCCGGCGATGCGCTGGTGTTGTCGGTGGCGGCTGCCTCGATCGTGGCGAAGGTCACCCGCGACCGGCTCATGACCCGCCTCGGCCTGGCGCACCCGGGCTACGGTTTTGAGCGGCACATGGGCTACAGTGTACCGGAGCATTTTGCGGCTCTGGCCAAGCTCGGACCGACCATCCACCACCGAAAGTCGTTTGCGCCGGTCGCCGCCAAACTCGCTGCCATGGATGGCACCATGGGCAGCGCCTCGGACGAGGCCGTCGCGCGGTTGTTGCCTCTTTAGTCCGGCTTCTCTATTGCTGCCCGGTTCCAACGGTTTTCACCCGCCCCGGGCCAATGCATTACGTCTCCCTGCTCATTGAATTTCTGCGCGGGCGCCCGGCAGTGGTGTTCTGGACCGTGGCGCTCACGCAAGCCGCGCTGTGGACGTTCATACCGGCGATTTTTTTCAGTGCACCGCCGGGCGATGTCCCGATGCTGCTCGCCATCGGGCACGAATTTGTATTGGGCAGTTATCTCGGACCGCCGCTGGCGTTTTGGCTCGGCGAGATCGCCTTCGGGCTGGGCGGCTCATTGGGTCTCTATGCGTTGGCGCAGGCCTGCATCGTCATCGCTTATTGGGCGGTTTTCGCCCTCGGCCGCGGCATCGTCGGCACCCGGCATGCGGTTCTCGCCGTCCTGCTGATGGTCGGCATCGCCGCCTTCTCTGTCCCCAGCCCGAATTTTGGTCCGGCGATCCTGGCGGCACCACTATGGGCGCTTGCGCTGCTGTACTACTGGCGTGCTGTCGGCGAGAGCAGGCGCGGTTACTGGTTCCTGCTCGCGCTCGTTCTCGGGCTGCTCATTCTTGCAAGCTACGTGGGATTGATTCTGCTCGCCGTCGTGATTGTGTTCACACTCTCAACCGCACGCGGTCGAGCCGCCGCGCTCCACCCGGAACCGTGGATAGCAATTCTGCTTCTGTGCATCGTGGTGTTCCCGCACGCACTCTGGCTCAGCGGCGAACGTTCGCTTGTCATGGAAGGTATTGAAGAGAGCGTCGCTGCGACTGGCCGGCTGTCGTCGGGAACGTGGCTATGCCTCGTTCTGGTGCTCACGCATCTCGGTCTCGCTTTGCTCGTAACATTGGCAAGCGGTTGGCCGCGGCATCCGCGCGAGCGCGCGCCCGAGATCGATCGCAATCCCGTGGAGCCCTTCGCACGTAATTTTGTCTATGTCTTTGCCTTGGCGCCGGCACTGGCAGCGATTGCAGTTGCGTTTGCCGGGGGCAAACTTGGACCGCTGGACCGTATCGCGCCACTGGTCGTGCTCTCGGGCCTCGCGGTAATCGTAGCTGCCGGCGACAAGGTGCTGCTCTACCGTGAGCGGCTGGTATCGTCTGCCTGGTTCGGACTGCTGGTCGCCCCTCCAGTACTGGTCGCGCTCTCGATCGCGGTGTTTCCGTGGACGCTCGGCACCGATCTGAGAATTGCGCAGCCGGCCAATGCCGAGGGCAACTTCTATTCAGACATTTATCAACGCCGGACCGGCAAGCCGCTTCCCTATGTGACTGGCGATCCGCGCATCGCTCCGCTGGTGGCGCTTGCGGCACCGAGCAGGCCGCATGTCTATTTTGCCTGGGCGCCGCAGCGTAGTCCCTGGGCAAGTCCCACCGATGTTCTCACGCAGGGCGGCCTTCTGGTTTGGCCGGCCGCTGACAACACCGGGACGCCGCCCGCGACGCTCAAGGCGCAGTTCCCCGATATGGTGCAGGAAGTGCCGCGTTCATTTCCGCGCGCGGTGCAGGGGCGGTTGCCGCTGATCAGACTAGGCTGGTCGATGCTACGGCCATTGAGTGCGCCCTAGGCGAGCTGGCTTGCGCTAGTGGTAGCTTTCGCCCTCGCGCACCTTGCCCCGGAACAGCCAGTAAATGAATCCCACATAACCGAGCACGATCGGCAGCAGAAATAGCGTGCCGAGCAACATGAAAATCTGGCTCGCCGGTGCCGCCGCGGTATCCCACACCGTGAGTGACGGCGGAACAAGATAGGGAAAATTCGAAATCGCCAGCCCGAGGAACCCGAGAAGGAATAACGTAATCGTCGCCAGAAACGGCGGCACCTCGCGGCCACCCTCAATCCAGCGCCAGATGAGATATGCGGTGAGGGCTGTCACTACAGGCACCGGCCACAAGAAGTAAAAATTCGGCAGTGAGAACCAGCGCGCCGCGATGCGCGGCTCCACGATGGGCGTCCATAGACTCACTAAGACCATGAAGATGAGAACAGCCAGCAGCAGCATCTTCGCCTGGCCACGGGCGCGCACGGCGATCGCCCCTTCGGTTTTCATGATGAGCCAGGTTGCGCCGAGCAAACCGTAACCGGCAACCAACGACAGACCGCAAAGAAAAGCGAATGGCGTTGCCCAGTCAAACGAACCGCCACTGAATGCGCCGTCGCGCACCGGGATGCCTTCAATCAGCCCTCCGAGGATGACTCCCTGCGAGAACGCGGCAAGCGTTGAGCCGGCGGCGAAAGCCACGCTCAGCCATGTCTTGCTGCGCGAAACCGTGCGGAATTCGAACGCCACGCCGCGAAAGACAAGCGACAGCAGCATCACGATCACCGGCAGATAGAGCGCCGGCATGACGACCGCGTAGGCCCTTGGAAACGCCACCCACAACCCGCCGCCGCCGAGCACAAGCCAGGTCTCGTTGCCGTCCCAGAACGGCGCAACCGATCGCATCATCTGGCCGCGCTCGGTTTCGTTGCGGGCAAACGGGAACAGAATCCCGATGCCGAGATCGAAGCCATCGAGGATCACGTACATGACAACCGCAGTGCCGATCAGCGCCGCCCAGATCACCGGGAGATACCATTCCATGGCTCAACTCCTCGCGATCAATTTCTGGAATCTCTCAGGTTCGCCGCACAGCAGCGCGCCCCGCATCGTGCGCTGCCGAAATCGGATTCGCCGAGAACTGCCCGGTTTCTTCAGCCAAAGCACCAGTTGGCCCCTGGGCGATGAGGCGATTGATGTAGTAGATGCCGAACGAGAACACGACGCCATAGGCAATGACAAAAAGGGCGAGTGTGACGGCGATAGTTGCGGCCGGCACGGGCGAGGCCGCGTCGGCCGTTCGCAAAATGCCGGCAACGATCCATGGCTGCCGTCCGGTCTCCGTCACCACCCAACCGGCGATCACGGCCACGAATCCGATCCACCAGCAATTCGCCATGACGCGCAAATACCAGCGCGCTTCAAACAATGTTCCGCGCCACCACAAGAATGCGCCGAACAACGCTGCGGCAATCATGAAGAAGCCGATCGCGATCATGATGCGAAAACCGAAGAACACAATTTTCACCGGGGGCCGATCGGACGGTGGCACGCTGTTCAATCCCGGAAACAGGCCGTTCATATGGTGCGTAAGGATGAGCGACGAGCCATGCGGAATTGAAAGCGCGAAGCGATTGACGCCCGCAGTTTCATCGGGCCAGGCGAAAATGTGGAAGTCGCCCGGCTTGCTGCCATCCCAATGCGCTTCCATCGCCGCAACTTTAATCGGCTGATGTTGAAGTGTATTGAGGCCGTGCTGATCGCCGAGCAATAGTTGCAATGGCGCGAGAATGGCGGTCAGGCCGATCGCCATGCGCAGCATGATCCGGCCTTCTTCGACGTGGCTTCCGGCGACGAGGTAGCGCGCGCCGACGGCTAGCACCACAAAGCCCGTGGTGAGGTAAGCCGCATTGAGCATGTGGGCGAAGCGATAGGGGAAGCTTGGATTGAAAATGATCGCGAGCCAATCGGCCGGGTAGGCAACGCCCCCGTGGAGCTCGTGTCCGGTTGGCGTCTGCATCCAGCTATTGGCCGACAAAATCCAGAACGCCGACGTGGCCGTTCCGGCGGCGACGATGGCGGCCGACAGGACGTAGAGCCAGGGCGGCACGCGATTGAAGCCGAACAGCAGAACGCCGAGGAATGTTGCCTCGAGGAAAAACGCGCTGAGAACTTCGTAGCCGATCAGCGGGCCGACGACATTGCCCACCATCACGGAGAAGCGGCTCCAGTTGGTGCCGAATTCGTACGAAAGCACAATGCCCGACACCACGCCCATCGCGAAGGAGACAGCGAATATCTTCGTCCAGAAGCGCATGAGCTGCTGGTAGCGCTCATTGCCGCTGCGCAGCCAGACGACGCCAAGCGTGGCGATGTAAGCCGAGAGCCCGATGGTGAAACTCGGGAAAATGATGTGAAAAATAATTGTGAAGGCAAATTGCAAACGCGCGAGCAATACGGGATCGAAATCCATGACCAGCTCCGAGCGATGCCCCGGGCGCGATTATATTAGCGATCTATAAATGAAGGCGAGGCCGTTGCGTTCCATCGCTGCGGTATATCGAAGCGGCGAAATGCTCCTGTGCTCTGTCCACACCCCCCCACAATCGCGTCTAACGCGCGTGTTGCAGCCGCGTTAGGCTGGACTATCGAGGAGCCGGGGGAGGGATGACATGGTCAAGCGGGCCAAACGCGTGTCGGCAACAAGGCAGACCGAACCGCAGATAAACGCAGTCCTGGAGCGCTATTTCGGGCTTTCCCAGCAGGGGACCGACATCCGCACCGAATTCGTTGCCGGTGTGACCACGTTCCTGACGATGGTCTATATCGTCTTCGTCAATCCGATCATCCTCGGCAAAGCCGGGATGGACCCGGGCGCGGTGTTCGTCGCCACCTGTGTGGCGGCTGCCGTGAGCACCCTGGTGATGGGGCTCTACGCCAATTATCCGATCGCGCTTGCGCCCGGGATGGGTATCAACGCATTTTTCGCCTTCACGGTCGTGCTCACCTACAAATACACGTGGCAACAGGCGCTGGCCGCCGTGTTTTGTTCCGGCGTGCTGTTCTTTCTGATTTCAGTATTTCGAATAAGACAATTTGTCATCAACTCGATCCCGCAAAACCTGAAGCTCGCCGTATCGGCCGGCGTCGGTCTGTTCCTCGGGATCATCGCGCTGGAAGAAGCCAAGGTGGTGGTCGCTCATCCGGCGACGCTGGTCACGCTCGGCGATATGACCAATCCGTCGGCGATCCTGATGCTGCTCGGCTTTGTGCTGATTGCCGGGTTGAACTACCGGCGCATCATGGGCGGAACATTGATCGGCATACTCGTTGCGACGGCGATCGGCTTGCCGTTGGGATTGGCGCAGTTCACCGGCATCATCTCGATCCCACCGTCGATCGCGCCGACATTCCTGCAGCTTGATTTCTCGCGTAGCGGCGAGCTCACATTCCTGATTGTGGTGTTCTCAATCCTGTTCGTCGATGTGTTCGACAACGCCGGAACCTTGATCGGCGTTACGCATCGCACCGGACTGATGAAGGACGGAAAACTCGCGCGCATGAAAGAAGCGCTGATTTCCGACAGCTTCGCTGCGATGTTCGGCGCACTGATCGGGACGTCGACGACGACGAGTTACATCGAGAGTGCCGCCGGTGTGTCCGCCGGCGGTCGCACCGGCCTGACGGCGGCGTTCGTCGGTATATTCTTTTTGCTGGCGCTGTTCTTCGCGCCGCTCGCCGGCATGGTCCCCGCCTATGCGTCGTCCGCGGCCCTGCTCTACGTGGCTTGCGTGATGGCGCGCGGCCTTGCCGAGATCGACTGGGAGGACATCACCGAATATGCACCGGCGGTGGTGACAGCGATCACGATGCCGCTGACCTACTCGATCGCAACCGGGATCGGCCTCGGCTTTATTACTTACGTTCTTGCCAAACTGGTTGCCGGCAAGCCGAAGGAAGCCAAGCCGGCTGTCATCGTGCTGGCGGTGCTGTTTGCGGTGAAGTTCGTGCTGACTGGCTAGCTGATCGCCTTTTTGATCGCGAGGAAATCGCGCCAGGCGAAACGCTTCTGGAGTGGACTGCGCAACAAAAAAGCCGGGTGAAAGGTCGGCATCGCGCGGATCTGGCGCTTGCCGGTATCGAAGTTGAACCAGCGCCCGCGCGTCTTGGTGATGCCTTCTTTGATGCCAAGCAGCGTCTGCGCCGATGGGCCGCCGAGACATACGAGAATATCGGGATCAGCAAGTTCGATTTGCCGTAATATGAGCGGCAGGCAGATTTGCGACTCCTGCGGCGTCGGCGTGCGATTTCCCGGCGGACGCCACGGAACGATGTTGGCGATGTAGACCGACGTCCGGTCAAGACCGATGGCCGCCAGCATGCGATCGAGTAATTTGCCCGAACGTCCGACGAACGGCAGGCCTTCGATGTCTTCGTCACGGCCCGGTGCTTCACCCACAAGCATGACCCGTGCTTTCGGGTTGCCGTCAGCGAAAACAAGCTGGCTGGCCGTGGCTTTCAACGCGCAGCCGTCGAATTTTTCGAGAATGCCACGGAGTTCCTCGAGTGTTTTTGCGCTTTTTGCCGCAGCGCGCGCTTCCAATGTGGCTTCGTCGGGGGCAGGTGGGGCGGGACCGGCCGGCGCAGCTTTGGCCTCGAATGCTGGCGGCGTGACGGAGCGTGCCGCGCGGGCGGGCGCGGGCGCCGGTTCAGCCATCGCAAAGCGATCGATTGGTTCTTCGCCCACGAGCGCGTCCACGCCGGCCCCGGCATAGAACGCGAGAATATCTTGCGCGGCACCGGTGTGGTCACGATTCATTTGGCATTCAGGGGTGCATGTGCTCGTCAAGAAATTTTCGGGTCCGCTCGATGGCGTCAGCGGCGGCCTTGGGGTCGTAAGCCAGCTCGTGGCCAAAATATACCCGCTCCGGCCGCTTTGCATCGAAAGAGTGTCGCGCGCCGGGATAAATCACCAGGGAAGGGCGGTGCGGCGCATTTTCGGGATATTTGTCCACAAAGGTTTTGCAGTTGGAGGCCTTTGCCCAATCGTCAGCATCACCGATGAATATCTGGATATCGCTGGCGAGCGGCGGTGCGACCCGGATCGGACAAAACGGGTAAAGGGCGACGACCGCCCGGAATGGCGGAACGCCGGCTTGCTCGGTGTTTTTTTCGGTCGATGCGTTGAGGGCAGTCCACCCGCCGTGAGAATAGCCGAGCACGGCGAGCCGGCTGGCATCGATGTCGGAACGGGAGCGCAAATAAGCAACGGCGGCAAAAACATCTTTGGCCCGTTCTGGTCCAGGCAAGGCCCTGCTGCCGTCACAGACCTGCGCCAGGCCACGCGCGCTGAAACTGTCGATAATCAGCGCGGCATATCCCCATGACGCAAGACGCCGCGCCCAGGCGCGCGTATTTTGCGAGACGCCGTTGCATCCGTGAAGAACCACGACGGCGGGGAACGGTGCAGAACCTTGCGGCAGGATGATCGAGCCGACCTGGTGCTGCCGCAAAATACCTATCGTTTCGTCATTAATGACCGGCGGCGCGTGTTGCGCTGATAGAACCTCTTCCTGAGCTGCGGCCGGCATAACCGACTGGACGATCAACCCTACCGCCGCAAGTCTGGATATGATGCTCGTCTGTGCCATGGCAACTCCCGGCCCCATAACGCTTGAGAAGGCGGAACGGCTCATGAGAAATGCCGGTTCCCCAATGACCATGCCCGCCAACTCGCGCTAGACTTGCAGGAATCTTGGAAGAATCAGGAGAGGTCATGGCCGAGCTACCCGCACGCGAGGCAATGGAATTCGACGTTGTGGTTGTTGGCGCCGGGCCTTCGGGCCTGGCCAGCGCCATTCGTCTCAAGCAGATCAGTCCGGATATCTCGGTCGTCGTGGTGGAAAAAGGCTCGGAGGTCGGCGCCCACATCCTCTCGGGCGCGGTTATTGATCCAGTCGGCATCGACCGCCTGCTGCCCGACTGGCGTTCCGAAGATACGCCGATCAAGACAGCGGTCAGCCGATGATCGCTTCTATTATTTGTCCGCCGGCGGCGCGCTGCGGCTTCCCAATTTCATGATGCCGCCCTTGATGAGCAATCACGGCAATTTCATCGTCTCACTCGGCAGTGTGTGCCGTTGGCTGGCAAGCAAAGCGGAAGGCCTTGGTGTTGAAATTTATCCAGGCTTTGCTGCGGCGGAAGTTCTTTACGATGCAAATGGCGCGGTTGCGGGCGTTGCGACCGGCGACATGGGCGTGGGCAAGAATGGCGAGCCGAAGGACAGCTTCACGCGCGGTATGGAGCTGCGCGCGAAATACACGCTGTTCGCGGAAGGCGCTCGCGGCAATCTCGGCAAGCAACTGATTGCAAAGTTCGGCCTGGCGAGCGAACGCGAGCCGCAGAAATTCGGGCTCGGGCTGAAAGAGCTCTGGCAGGTCGCGCCGGAGAAACATCGCAAAGGCCTCGTGCAACATACATTCGGCTG
Organism: uncultured Alphaproteobacteria bacterium; assembly: GCA_963810125.1. GTDB lineage: Bacteria > Pseudomonadota > Alphaproteobacteria > Rhizobiales > Xanthobacteraceae > Pseudolabrys. The sequence continues at coordinate 95,601 of CAWEMK010000002.1, read as the reverse complement.
GCCGCTCGACAATTCGACCGGCGGCGGTTCATTCGTTTATCATTTTGATGACAATCTGGTGTCGGTCGGGTTTGTCCTGCACCTCAATTATTCGAATCCTTATATTTCGCCGTTCGAGGAATTCCAGCGCGTTAAAACGCATCCGCTTTTGCGTGACACGTTCGCCGGCGGCAAGCGATTGGCCTATGGAGCGCGCGCGATCACCGAGGGCGGCTACCAGTCTGTGCCGCGGTTGAGTTTTCCCGGCGGCGCGCTGGTTGGCTGCGATGCCGGCTTTATGAACGTGCCGCGCATCAAGGGCAGCCATAACGCCATGCTGTCGGGAATAATGGCGGCGGAGGCTGCGGCCGCGGCGCTTTCCGCCGGTCGTAGCCATGACGAACTCTCCGACTACGAGGCGGCATGGCGTGGCTCGGCAATCGGCAACGACCTGTGGAAAGTGCGCAACGCCAAGCCGTTGTGGTCGAAATTAGGCACGCTCGCCGGGATCACGCTCGGCGGACTCGATATGTGGACGAACACTTTCGGATTTTCGTTATTTGGTACGCTCAAGCACGGCAAGCCGGACTACGCCACGCTCAAGCCGGCGTCCGAATGCACACCGATTGCCTATCCGAAGCCGGACGGCAAGCTCACGTTTGACCGGCTTTCGTCGGTGTTCTTATCGAACACCAATCATGAAGAAGATCAGCCTGTTCACCTGCGCGTCGCCAACCTCGAACTACAGAAAAAGTCCGAGCATGACGTTTTCGCCGGGCCTTCAGCGCGTTATTGCCCCGCCGGCGTCTATGAGTGGGTCGACGAGGCGGGCACGCCGAAATTCGTGATCAACGCGCAGAACTGCGTCCACTGCAAAACCTGCGACATCAAGGACCCCAATCAGAATATCAACTGGGTTCCGCCGGAAGGCGGCGGCGGGCCGAATTACCCGAACATGTGACTTAATCGGGCATCCGCGTCACGATACCGCCACATCAGGGTTTTCAAGCTTATTTCTCTCCGCGCCGCCGCGAGACGTTCTTGCGGGAGCGGCGCAAAAAGGCCATTCTCGGCGCAACATCGGCGTCCGCGCGTGATCCGCGGCCAGCCTTTTCAATTGGAGCACCGCCCGTGACGTCTTCGAGCCTTGGCCGCTGCATTGCCGGCAGCGCGCTTGCCGCCTTTATCGCGGCAGCACCGGTCAAACTTGCCGCGCAGCCACTGAGCGCCCTGGAATTAGCCAACACGACGGCGTCGGGCAGTTACCTCGCTGCTCGTCACGCCGGTCAGCAGCGCGACGCCGGAGCCGCGGCTACCTATTACCGGTCGGCTCTCAAACGTGATCCGAACAACGGCGAACTGCTCGACCGCGCCTTCCTGTCGTTCCTAGTGGATGGCGAAATCGACGAAGCCGTGAAATTCGCAGAGCGCGTCGTACAGGTCGACAAGAACGACCGTGTCGCGCGCCTGGTTCTCGGTGTCAGCGGCCTCAAGCGCAAGCAGTACCCCGCCGCACGCCGCGAACTCGCACAATCGATTCGCGGACCGATTACCGACCTCACCGCGACCTTGCTGACGGCCTGGAGCGCTTACGGCGCCAACGATGCCAAGGCTGCCATCGCGGCAATCGATCATCTCACCGGGCCGGAGTGGTACGCAATTTTCAAGGAACTGCATGCCGGCATGATTTACGATATTTCCGGCAACGAGAAGGAAGCCGGCAAGCGTCTCGAACATGCCTACAAGCTCGACTCCACGGCGCTGCGGGTGGTCGAAGCCTACGGCAGCTGGGTCTCGCGCAATCGCTCACCGAAGGAAGCGCTGACGATCTTCGAGACCTTCGACAAGGCGCTGCCGCGTCACCCGCTGGTGGTCGAGGCCATGGACAAGCTCAAGGCCGGCGAGAAATTGCCGCCGCTGGTCGCGAATGCGCAGGCGGGCGGTGCCGAGGCACTCTATGGCCTTGGCGCCTCACTCGGCCGCCGCGGCGGCGAGGACCTGGGCCTGGTCTATCTTCAGCTTTCGCTGTTTCTCGCTCCAACACACCCTCTGGCACTTCTCTCGCTTGCCGATCTGTATGAATCGCTGAAGAAGCCGGAGCTTGCGATCAAGATATATGAACGCGTTCCAGCGAGCTCGCCGCTACATCGCAACGCGTCCATCCAGTTGGCCGCCAACCTCGACAGCCTCGATCGGGCCGACGAGGCGCAGAAGCATCTTGAGGCACTGATCAAGCAGCATCCGGACGATCTCGAGGCCATCATGGCACTCGGCAATGTCCTGCGCGGTCACAAGAAGTTCGCCGAGTGCGGCAATGTTTATTCCAAGGCCGTCACCGCGATCGGAACGCCCGAGAAATCAAACTGGGTGAGCTTCTATTTCCGCGGCATCTGCTACGAGCGCTCGAAGCAATGGCCGAAGGCGGAAGCCGACCTCAAGAAGGCGCTCGAGCTCTATCCCGATCAGCCGCACGTGCTGAACTATCTCGGCTATTCATGGATCGACCAGGGCATCAACCTGGACGAGGGCATGGACATGATCAAGAAAGCCGTGCAGCAGCGTCCGGACGATGGCTATATCGTCGACTCTTTGGGTTGGGCTTATTTCCGGTTAGGCAACTATGAAGAGGCCACCAAGCAGCTGGAACGCGCGATCGAGCTGAAGCCTGAAGACCCAACCATCAACGACCACCTCGGGGACGCCTATTGGCGCGTTGGCCGCGTGCTCGAGGCCAGATTCCAATGGGCACATGCACGCGATCTCAAGCCGGATCCGGATGACCTCCCCAAGATCGAGGAAAAGCTCAAAGCGGGCTTGCCCGATGAAACGTCATCCCAGGCCAAGGTCGGCAAGAAGAGCGGCGACGGCGGCTAGTAGCGGCATGCGCAAGCGACGGGTTTTCGTGTGAGCGCGACGCTGCTCGAAAAGGCTGCCGCCAAGATCAATCTGACATTGCGGGTCATCGGCCGCCGCGCCGATGGCTATCACGATCTCGAAAGTCTCGTCGTCTTCGCGGATGTCGCCGATGTGCTGACTTTGCGGCCGGGCATGGAGGAGATGCTCGACGTCAGCGGACCCTTCGCCGGCAAGAGCGGCGCGGTCGCCGACAATCTGGTTCTCAAGGCTTTCAGTGCTTTGCGGCAGCGCGTGACCGGGTTGAAGGGTGGGCGATTTCTGCTTGAAAAGAACGTCCCGGTGGCAGCCGGTCTGGGTGGCGGCTCCGCCGATGCCGCTGCGGCCCTTCGGCTTATCGCCCGTGCCAACGCTATTGCTTTGGATGATCAGCGCCTGCTGGAGGCCGCCCGCGCCGTGGGCGCCGATGTGCCGGTGTGTCTTGACCGACGTCCGCGCATCATGCGCGGCGTCGGCGAGTTGCTGTCGCCGCCGCTCGAATTGCCCGAACTACCGGCTGTGCTGGTCAATCCGGGCGTGGCGCTGGCGACGCGCGAGGTGTTTGGAAAATTTATCGGCGGGCTAGGCGAAGGCGAACTCTCAGAGGCGCCGCATGAATTCGACGCGCTGATCGAATACCTCAGTCACCACGGCAATGATCTCACAGCCGCCGCGATGGCCTGCGCGCCGGTCGTTGCCGAAGTGCTGGCGGCCCTGAAAAAATTGCCTGGCGCAAGGCTCGTCCGCATGTCCGGCTCGGGCTCATCCTGCTTTGCGCTGTTTGCCACGCGGCGCGAGGCGGCGGCAGCAGCGCAACGGCTCGCGGCCGAACAAAAAGGCTGGTGGGTGCAGGCGACATCGTTAGGCGCGGCGCCGGGTGTACCTTGAATTTGCCCGCTTTGCCGGCAACCCTTCAGACGCAAGCTTTTGGAATAACGCGCAAGCGGAGCAAACGATGAATTACACGTGGTCCATCGCGGCCATTGCCGCTCTGGGTCTGCTAGCGGCCGATCCGGCTCTTGCGCGCTCCAAGCATAAGGCCAAGGCCGCGTGTGCGGATCAACCGGTCCCGTCCGTAATGAATGGACTCGGGCGCTATCTGTTTGTGCCGACCGATCAAGCGCCGCAACCCAACGGTTGCGCGCCGCCGGTCTATGCCTATGGCAAATATGTCGGCCAGGATCCCGACCCGAACATCCGTTTCCAGCTGCTGCGCGATCCCGCGACGGGCTATTCGGCCCACCAGAATTGACGCTGCGTTTGCGCGCTAGTGCGCGCGCGCGATGCAGAACGCGACTGCCTCTTCCAAAGCCGATTTGATTTCCGACGGCGGCACCAATGCCAATGCATCAACGGCGATGGCGCCGTAGTGTCTTGCGCGGCCGACCGTGTCCTCGATCGCATGGTGCTTGGCCATCAATGCGATGGCCGCGTCGAGGTCATCGTCGCCAACTGTGCCGTCGCCCAGTGTTCGGTTCCAGAATGCGCGCTCGCTTTCGGTGCCGCGCCGGAATGACAGCACCACCGGCAGCGTGATCTTGCCCTCACGGAAATCGTCGCCAACATTCTTTCCCAGTTTGGCGGATTTTCCGCCGTAGTCGAGCGCATCGTCGATGAGCTGAAAGGCAATTCCGAGATTCATCCCGAACGACCGGCATGCTGCCAACTCGGCCTTCTCCTTGGCCGCAAGTGCCGGGCCAACTTCGCAAGCGGCCGCGAATAGTTCAGCAGTCTTGGCGCGAATGACGGCAAGATATTCATCTTCATTGGTGGCGGTATTCTTGGCGGTGCCGAGTTGCATTACTTCGCCTTCGGCGATCACGGCTGCCGCCGACGACAGGATGTCGAGCGCGTGCAGATTGCCGACCTCGACCATCATCTTGAATGCCTGGCCAAGCAGGAAATCGCCGACCAGCACGCTCGCCTCATTGCCCCACAGCATGCGGGCCGCAACCTTGCCGCGGCGCATGTCGCTTTCATCGACCACGTCGTCATGCAGCAGCGTCGCGGTGTGCATGAATTCGACCGCGGCGGCGAGTTTGATGTGCCCGTCGCCGGTATAGCCGGCGAGCCTTGCCATCGCCAATGTCAGCATTGGCCGCAGCCGCTTGCCGCCCGAAGAAATCAGGTGGTTGGCAACTTCGGGGATCATGGCGACTTCGGAGCCGGTCCGCGCCAGGATCGTCGAGTTGACGCGCTCCATGTCCGGTGCCACCAGTTCGGCAAGACGATTGAGCGAGGCGTGGTGCGGGTACTCAAAAGGAAGGACGACGGCCAAAATTCATCTCCGGACGCTGAGAAAGCAAGAGCATAGGAACGGTATGCTACCGGGGCAAGTGCGTAAGATCGCCGTATCACCGCATAGTGACACACCCGCAGTGGGCGAGGGATTGCCAGTGATCAGACGTATAACAGCGGTCTTCGTCCGAAATTCCAGCCGCCAGCGTCAGGCATAGGCCCATGCGCGAACTTATCCGGACAAACGATGCGGTCCTGGTCTCGGCGGTTGTAGCGCTTCTGGAAAGCGCGGGCTTTCGCCCGCTCGTGCTTGATCAGAACATGAGCGTGCTTGAAGGTTCGCTCGGCGTACTTCCGCGCCGCGTGTTGATCGCGGAAGGTCACGAGTTGCGGGCGCGACAGCTACTCGTGGATGCCGGGCTCGGCCATGAGTTGCGTCCCGATGGAAGCTGATCCCGAAACAAGCGAAGACGCCATCCTTGGCGGTAGACTTCGGATCCGCCAGCCGCTGCGCGGTCATCGTGTCGGCCATGACGCGATCCTGCTGGCGGCAGCGACGGCTGCGCACTCCGGTGAACTGGCGGTCGATCTGGGCGCCGGTGTCGGCGCGCCGGGACTTGCGCTTGCCGCGCGCGTCCCTGGACTCAAATTGGCTCTGGTCGAGATTGATGTTGGGCTATGTGCTTTGGCGTCGGAGAACGCGCGCCTCAACCGGCTGGACGATCGGACGGTCGTAGTTGCGTGCGATGTTGAGGATGTGGATGCGCTGTTTGCGGCGGGACTTTTGGCGGGCAGCGTGGACCGCGTCTTGATGAACCCGCCGTTCCACGATGCCCAACGCCAGAACGTATCCCCTGATCCGCGCCGCCGACTGGCGCATGTAGGCGCTCCGGGACTACTGGCCGGCTGGCTCGGCACTGCCGCGCGACTCTTGAAGCTGCACGGGGTGCTAACACTGATATGGCGGGCGGACGGATTGGACGACGTGCTCGGCACTCTGCAGGCGGAATTCGGAAGTGTCACGGTATTGCCGGTTCACCCGCGGTCCGGCGCGCTCCCGATCCGCGTTCTTGTACGAGCAGTGAAGGGCGGCCGGGGCGCGCGGGTCACGTGTCCGGGGCTGGTACTCAACGATGAAGCAGGTCAGCCGACCGCTGCAGCCGAAGCCGTACTGCGCGGTGGGGATGCGCTCGATATTACCGAAGCGTAAACTGACGTGAGATTGCCTAAGCTCTGCGCCGTCCGGGCACAATTTCGCGCCACCGGCGTTCGGCCAACTGACGCCGTACGCGGCCCAGATTTTCTTCGCTCAGGTGCGAAAGAACAATCACAGCGCCGATTAACAGGAACAGAAGTCCGAGCTTGGGATCCATTAGTCCGCCTCTTGCAAAGCCCCACTCAGCGGTGGCGCCCAAGGTGTTGCAAAAAGCATTCCAAAGTTAAAAATTAGGCAATAATGGGCACATTCGATGCACATCGCTAATAATTGATGCAACGCGATGCCAACCTGACAATTACGTGGGTCCCTCATCTGTTGTCGTTCCCGGCCTTTGACTTAGGGGGGCGCGACTGCCTATCTGAGCCCTATGCCCAATCCCGCCAGCGCGACCCCAGCCAATCCCGCCAGACGTGTGATCGACTTGTGCGCGCGATTGATTCCGCGGCGCTTTCGAACCGGTATTCCGGTGGTGCCTGTGGTGCGCATTGCGGGTGTCATCGGGGTGGTGACCCCGCTGCGGCCAGGGCTCTTGTTGTCGACCATAGCGCGATCGCTCGAACGTGCGTTTGAGACACCTCGCGCCCGTGCGGTGGCGCTCATCATCAACTCGCCGGGCGGCTCACCGTCGCAGTCGCATCTGATATTTCAGCGCATTCGGCAGCTCGCCGAAGAAAAGAAAATTCCGGTGCTGGCATTCGTCGAGGATGTAGGTGCGTCCGGAGGTTACATGCTGGCTTGCGCAGCCGACGAGATCATCTGCAACGACTTTTCAATCGTCGGTTCGATTGGCGTAGTTGGCGCTTCGTTCGGTTTTCATGAGCTCATGGACAAAGTCGGCATTGAGCGCCGGATTTATACGTCAGGCGATCGCAAGGTCATGTTGGACCCCTTTCTGCCGCAGAAGCCGGACGACGTAAAACGGATAAAGGCGATTCAGCAGGACATTCACGCGCACTTCATCGCACTGGTAAAGGAACGCCGCGGTTCCAGGTTGAACGGCACGGACAAGACGCTGTTCTCCGGCGAATTCTGGACGGCGCAAAAAGCCATCGAACTGGGGCTGGCAGATCGCCTCGGCGACATGCGCTCGACCCTGCGCGAGCGCTATGGCGACAAGGTCCACACGCCGCTCATTTCGGCAGAGCGTTCGTTGTTCGGCCGGCGCTTGCCGGGCGTCAATATTGCCGACGCGCTCACGCGCCAGCCCGGCCTCGCCGATGATCTGATCTCGGCGCTCGAAATACGCGCGGTCTGGGGCCGCTACGGCCTGTAGCGGCCCATCCGAAGTTCGTTATTGTATCGGCTTGTTTCCAAACAGTTTTGCAACGGCCTCCACCTGCGCCCGCTGCTGCGCGATCGAGGCGGCAAATTCGTTGCTGTTGCCGGGGCTGACAATTTGCCCGGTAGCACTTAGCCGTTTTACGAGCTCAGGATCCGCCGCGGCGATTCGTATGTCGTCAGCAATTTTCTTGCGTACATCCTCGGCGATGCCCGGCGGTCCAAACAGCCCGACCAAGCCATCGAATTCGAGCGACGGATAGCCGGCCTCTGTCGCGGTCGGAACATCCGGAATCGCAGGTGCGCGCTCGTGATTGGTCACCGCCAGCACCTTCACGGTGCCGGCCTCGACTTGCGGGCGCACAATCGCATAGGCCGGCATGTAGACTTGGATTACTCCGGCGGCGAGATCGGTGACTGCGCCGGCTGGGTTCTTGTAAGGCACTTTCGCCATCTTCAGGCCGACGGCGTTCAGGTATCCGGCAAAAACGAAATCGGTGAAGCCGGTGGCCGTCGTCCAATTCAGTTGGCCGGGCTTGGCACGCGCCAGCGCCTCCAGTTCTTTCAGCGAGTTGACGTTCAGCGCGGTCGGGACGCTGACCGCAACGACCGTCTTTGAGATGCGGGCGATCGGGATGAGGTCCTTTGGATCGTACGGTAGCTTGTCGTGGAAGTAGGGGTGTGCGGTGAATGAACTCACCGGCGACACCAACAGGACGTGATCGTCGTGCGCGCTCAGGAAACTGGTGATCGCCAGCATGCCATCGCCGCCCGGACGATTTTCCACGACGACGGGCTGGCCCCAACGCGCCGAGAGTTTGTCTGCAAGCAGCCGCGCGCCGATGTCGACCCCGCTGCCTGGACCAAGTGTAATGATGAACCGCACGGGCCGGCTGGGCCACGCATCGGCGGCGGCGGATGGTCCGGACTCGATCGGCGATAGTGCAAGGAAAGCGGCGATCAGGCTTGATAGGGCCCAACTGGGCTTGACGGTGCTGCTCATGGTTCCTCCACGGGCCGGCCGGCCGTTCAATAAGTGACGGCCGTTACGGCTCCTTCATGCAATAACCCCGTCAAGGCTAGCTTATTTGCTGTGGCTTTCACCAGCGCATGCACGCCTGATGCCCACTGCCACGCTTGGCCGCACCCTGTGACCGCGGTCCGCCCCGAAAATGCCGCGTTCGCGACCGAGCCTTTGGCGGTCCATAGAGATTGGAGCCGCCTATGCCGTCCTTATTGTTGTCACCGCTGCTGAAGTGGTCGCTCGCCGCAATGGGCGGCGCCATGATTGTGCACTGGGCGGTCAAGGAAGCGCGTCGGATCAATGAAGAACTCGATCAGGCACGACGCGTGAAGGCGAGGATCACGGATGCGGAAAATCGTCCGACGCTTCGCCGCGATCCGCGGACCGGCGAATATCGGCTGTCATAAACTACTGTCCGGCAAAACGGCCTGTCGAACTTAGTGGCGAGCGGTGCGCTTGTGGCTGCCGACCATCGCGCCGAAGAACAGCACGATCAGCACCCAGCCTATGAGTTGAAACTCGAGCACGACGATACCCTCCGTCGAAAATCCCCTTTGGTTGGTGGGTATCAGCCGGCGGTTCAATAACATGTAAATTCGCCTCGACTTGACCCTCCGGAGGGCCGCCTCTAGGGTCGAATCTATTCCTGTGCTTAAGAATCAGTATCCATCCGATGGCTGAAGCCAACCTTCGTGCCAGCGAGCGCACGCATCAGGCCAACCTGGACCCATCGCGGTCGTTCCAGGGGCTCATTCTTGCGCTGCAACAGTACTGGGCGAATTGGGGCTGCGTCATCCTGCAGCCGTATGACATGGAGGTTGGCGCGGGCACGTTCCATCCGGCCACCACGCTGCGCGCGCTCGGCCCAAAGCCATGGAACGCCGCTTACGTGCAGCCGTCGCGACGGCCGAAGGACGGCCGTTACGGTGAAAACCCGAACCGGTTGCAGCACTACTACCAATTTCAGGTGATCCTGAAGCCGTCACCGCCAGACATCCAGGATCTGTATCTCAATTCGCTGAAAGCGATCGGTATCGATCCGAAGATCCACGACATCCGTTTCGTCGAAGACGATTGGGAAAGCCCGACGCTCGGCGCGTGGGGACTCGGCTGGGAATGCTGGTGCGACGGCATGGAAGTCTCGCAGTTCACTTATTTCCAGCAGGTCGCCGGCTTCGAATGTGCGCCGGTCGCCGGCGAACTCACGTACGGTCTTGAGCGCCTCGCCATGTATGTGCAGGGCGTCGACAATGTCTTCGACCTCAATTTCAACGGGCGCGATGACGATAAGAAGGTCACATACGGCGACGTGTTCCTGCAGGCGGAGCAGGAATATTCGCGGCACAATTTCGAATTTGCCGATACCGCAATGTTGTTCGAGCAATTCAAGATGGCGGAAGCCGCCTGCCAGAAATATCTCGCCGCCGGCTGGGCCAACGGCAAGAAGGAGCGTCATCTGCTGGCGCTCCCGGCCTATGACCAGTGCATCAAGGCGTCCCACGTGTTCAATCTGCTCGACGCGCGTGGGGTGATTTCGGTCACCGAAAGGCAAAGCTACATCTTGCGGGTCCGCGAACTGGCAAAGGGCTGCGGCGAGGCCTGGCTGGCGACGGAGGGCGGCGGCGCGGCATAACCGGTTGCACGAGGATCGTGCGACGACAGCCATAAATAGCTATAATCGAATCATTCGGCGCGGGGGCGGAAGATTATGCTGCTCTGGGTCATTTCACTCATCGCTGTAGCGATCGTCCTGTACATCATTATCGTTTTCAATCGTCTGGTGCGCACGCGCCAGATGGCGAATGAGGCCTGGAGTGGGATCGACGTCCAGCTCAAGCGCCGCTCCGAGCTCGTTCCAAATCTTGTGGAAACCGTGAAAGGTTATGCCGGGCACGAACGCTCGCTGCTGGAAGACGTCACGCGACTGCGTGGTGCTGCGAGTGTGCTGCCGGCGAATGACATCGCAGGTCGGGCACAAGCGGAAGGCGCCTTGTCGGTGGCTTTGGGCAAGCTGGTGGCGCTGGCTGAAAACTACCCCGACCTCAAGGCGAGCGCGAATTTTCTCGGTTTGCAGCAGCAGTTGAGCGAATTGGAAACGGAACTCCAGATGGCGCGTCGGTATTACAACGGTGCGGTCCGCAATCAGAATGTCCTGGCGCAATCCTTCCCGAGCAATCTCATCGCCGGCCTTTTTGGCTTCGGCCAACGCGAGTATTTCGAGATCTCGGACGCTGCTGACCGCAACGTGCCCCAGGTCAAGCTCCAGCCGGTCCCGCCTGCGCAATGATCGTCACTAAGGCAGCGTCCAGACAATTGCGCCGGTCTTCGGCGGGAATACGACTGGCGCAACTTGTCCTTGGTGTATGGCTCTCTGGCGGCGGTAGCGCTTTTGCGGCCGAGGCCATTCAGACTTTCGTTTCCGAAGTCCGACTTGCCAAAGACGGCGACTTGACTGTCACCGAAACCCTTCGCGTACAGGCCGAAGGGCGTGACATCAGGCACGGCATTTATCGTGACTTTCCGTTGACCTTCAAAGACGCCGGTGGCGTCTTGCGCGAGGTCGACTTCAAGCTGCTCGGTGTCGAGCGCGATGGAAAGGCGGAGACTTATTCCACGACCCGCCAGCACGGCATCCTTCGCATTTATGCCGGCGACAAGGACACCAACGTTTCGTACGGCGAGCATACTTATGTCTTTCGTTACCGCACCGCGCGCCAGGTCCGCTGGTTCGACGGCAAACCGGAGCTCAATTGGAATGTCACCGGCAATTTCTGGAACTTCCCGATTTTAGCCGCGACCTATCGCCTTCAATTTGTCGCGGGCGGACAGCCAGTGCGATGGACCGCATTTACCGGCCGCGTTGGCGCGCGCGGCATGGACTGGCGCGGCAGTTTGGGCGCCCTTGGAACGCTCACCGTCGAGACCACGCGGCGGCTGGCGCCCGGCGAAGGGTTGACTGTCGTCGCAGAGGTTCCCGCCAGCGCCGTCGATCCGCCGAACGCGAACAAGCTGCTCTGGTACGAAATATTCGATAACCGGCAATGGATTTTCGGCGGCATCGGCCTGGCGTTGGTGCTGATTTATTACCTCGCCGCCTGGATGGCCGTTGGCCGCGATCCCAGCGGCGGCACGATCATTCCGCTCTTCTCTCCACCGAAAGGGATTTCCCCCGCGCTGGCCAACTACATCCGCGACTGGGGTTTTGGCCGGGAGAAATGGCGGGCGTTTACCGCGGCGGCTCTGTCGCTCGCGGTGCGCGGGCTCTTGCACTTCGATGATCGCGGGGGCTCGCTGACGTTGAAAGCGACCGGCAAGCAGCCGCCTGAGGGCTTTGGCGGGCTGCCCGCCGGCGAAGGCGCGATTATGAACTGGGTGAGAGATGAGGGCGGTTCGGCCACCATCAGTAGCGCCCATGGCTACGCAGTCGAGAAGGTCGGCGAGGCCTTCACCAAAAGCATCGAAAGGGAAAACCGCAACCGCTTCTTCCGCCGCAATCTCGGCTACGTCGTCGCCGGGTTGGCGCTGACGGCGGCTGCGGTGTTCAGTGTCGTCACGTTCGGTGGCTTGCAAGAGCAGGACATTGCCATTCTCGCCGCCTTTGGTTTTGGTGGATTTATTGCCGGCATCTTCGCGATGCAGTTCCTGCCGGTTCTGTTCAGCGGGTTTACTTTGGCGTCCTTGTTTCGTGGCCTGCTGTCTTTGGCATTTTTTGCCGTGTTCATTTCGATTTCGACATCCATCGTCCCGGTGGTGTTTCCGAACGGCTTCGGCGACGCGCTGCCCGCTCTGTGGTCATATATCGAGAACTATCCATTCCCGTTTGTGCTGGTGACCGCCTTTACGACCGTCAACGGTCTGTTCTTTCACCTGATGCGCGCGCCGACGACGCTTGGCCGCCCGATCATGGATCAGCTCGCGGGTTTCCGGCTTTATCTCGAAACCGCGGAGTCCGATCGTCTCAACATGAGCGCGCCCGAAATCACGACGGAACGTTTCGAGTCACTGTTGCCCTATGCGGTCGCGCTCGACGTTGAAAAGCCCTGGTCGGACGCCTTCGCGGCGGCGCTGCGCCGCGCCCATCCCGGTGACTCCGACCCGATGGGCCACTACCAGCCGGGCTGGAGCTCGGGCGGCGGCTGGTCGGGCAGCAATTTCTCGAGCGCGGTGTCGTCTTCAGTGTCGAGCATGAGCAGCGCGCTCGCCAGTGCGGTGCCGGTCTCGTCCGGTTCATCCGGGTTTTCCGGTGGTGGCGGCGGATCAGGCGGCGGTGGAGGCGGCGGCGGAGGCGGGGGCTGGTAAGCCCCGCGCGGCACGGGTGACATCGGCGGGCCGCCTTGCTAGGCAGGCGCCACGATCGCATTTTCCACATTTTTGGCCGCAATGCCCGACCTGCTGATCGAATTTCTGTCCGAGGAAATCCCTGCGCGTATGCAGACGCGCGCGGCCGAGGACCTGCGCAAGATGGTCACCGACCGCCTGGTCGCAGCCGGACTCGTCTATGAGGGCGCGCGCGCTTTTGCGACGCCACGGCGCCTGGCGCTATCGGTGCATGGCATTCCCGCCCGTCAGCCCGACATCAAGGACGAGCGCAAGGGACCCAAGGTCGGCGCGCCGGAGCAGGCCATTGCTGGCTTTCTCAAAGCGGCCGGCCTGAAGTCAATCGGCGAAGCCAAAATACAGCCCGACAAGAAAGGCGACTTCTATGTCGCGGTGATCGACAAGCCGGGCAGGGAGGCTGTGGAGGTTATCAAGGACGTCTTGCATGCAACAATCGCGACATTTCCCTGGCCAAAATCGATGCGCTGGGGCGATGGCCGACTAAAGTGGGTGCGTCCACTACACTCTATTTTGGCGACCTTCGGCCCCGAAACCGAAGAGCCAGTTATTGTGCCGCTCGACATCGATGGCATCAAAGCTGGTGACGAGACGCGCGGTCACCGCTTCATGGCGCCGGGTGCAATCAAGGTGCGCCGCTTCGACGACTACATCGCCAAGCTTGAGGCTGCCAAGGTCGTGCTCGATCCGGTGCGCCGCGCCGATATCATTCGCGCCGACGCTAAGAATCTCGCGTTCGCGCAAGGTTACGAGCTGGTGGAAGATGAGGGTCTGCTTGCGGAAGTTGCGGGCCTCGTGGAGTGGCCGGTGACGATGATGGGCAGCTTCGACCAGGCTTTCCTGTCGATTCCCGATGAAGTGATCCGCGCTACCATCCGCAACAACCAGAAATGTTTCGTACTGCGCGATCCGCAGAGCGCAAAACTCGTCAACAAGTTCATTCTCGTTGCAAATGAGGAAGCCAGCGACGGCGGCAAGGCAATCGTCGCCGGCAACGAGCGGGTGATCCGCGCGCGGCTGTCCGACGCCAAGTTCTTCTACGACACCGACCTGAAGACGCGGCTGGAAGACCGGCTGCCGAAATTCGAGCAGATCGTTTTCCATGAGAAGCTCGGCACCCAGGCCGAGCGTATTGCGCGCATCGTGGAGCTCGCCGCGCAGCTAGCGCCCATGGTCGGCGCCGACGTGGCGAAAGCCGAACGTGCCGCGCAGTTGTGCAAGTGCGATTTGCTGACCGAGGTCGTCGGCGAATTCCCCGAGCTGCAAGGGCTGATGGGCCGTTACTACGCCGAGGCGCAAGGCGAAGATGAGGCGATCGCGCATGCCTGCGAGGATCACTACAAGCCAAAGGGGCCAGATGACCTCGTGCCAGGCGATCCGGTGGCCATTGCCGTTGCTCTTGCCGACAAGATCGACACGCTTGTTGGCTTCTGGGCGATCGATGAAAAGCCCACCGGCTCAAAAGATCCTTATGCGCTGCGAAGGGCCGCCTTGGGCGTGATCCGGATCGTCGTTGAAAACGAATTGCGGCTGCCGCTGCGCGTACTGGTCTGGAGGCACTTTGGCTCGGTCGCCCGCGACGAGGCACTCGCCAGCGCAATTACGATGTTGCACCCACTGAACGAACAAATTGCGACGATAAGTGCCAGCGACATCGAACTGGCCGTTAAGCTGGAAGTGCTTGTTTCGGAAAAAGCCAAGCAGGTGGCGAAGCCGCTGCTATTGCAGGCTCATTCCTACCTGCATCAAACCAACGATTTGATCGCCTTCTTCGCTGATCGATTGAAAGTCCAGTTGCGCGAGCAGGGCGCGCGTCACGATCTGGTCGATGCTGTGTTTTCACTGTCAGGCCAGGACGATCTGCTGATGATCATGCGCCGCGTCGAGGCGCTCGGAAAATTCCTCGAAAGCGATGACGGCAAGAACCTGCTGGCCGGCGTCAAGCGCGCGTCGAATATTCTTCGTATCGAGGAGAAGAAGGACAAACGCGAATTCAACGGCACGCCGGACGCAAAGCTGTATCAGCTCCCCGAGGAAAAGGCGCTGGCCGAGGCGATCAACGCGGTGAAAAGGGAAGCAACCGCCGCCGTCGGCAAGGAAGATTTCGGCGCCGCCATGACCGCGATCGCCAAGCTCCGCCCGCGCGTCGACGCGTTCTTCGACAAGGTCACCGTCAATGTCGAGGACAAGGCATTGCGCGAGAACCGCCTCAGGCTGCTGAACGAGATTCGCGACGCGACCTGGGCGGTGGCGGATTTTTCGAAAATCGAGGGATAACCCGCGGGAATTCTCCCCGCCGGTTTCGCGGTAGCCCATTAATGACTTAGTGTGGAACCGCGCGAGAGTTTCGCCGTTTCTTTTCCATTGTCCGCCACCAGGGGAATCCATCATGGTCATCGGTATTGCGCATTTGCAGCCCATCATTGCGATCATCGCCGGCATTCTTATTCTTATCATCCCGCGTTTGCTCAACATCATCGTTGCCGTCTACCTGATTGCCGCCGGTCTGTTGGGTCTCGGGCTTTTCCGTTAATCCGAATTCCGGGCTTGCGCCGGGCCATTCGGCGGTGCTTTTAAGGGCCGTCGCCTCACCAGTGCTGCTTGACCCAATTGCTGATCCAAGTGTTGATTTATGGCCAAACGAAAAAAGTCGCGCGCGAGCGTAAAAGCTAAGAAACGTGTGAAGAAACGGGTTGTGCGGAAGGCTTCCCGGCCCAAGCCGAAGGTATCCGCTCGATCAAAGGGCAAATGGGTCTACGGCTTTGGTGACGGCCGCGCCGAGGGGAAGGCCTCGATGCGCAACCTGCTGGGTGGCAAGGGCGCCGGGCTCGCAGAAATGGCCAACCTCGGTCTGCCCGTACCGCCCGGGTTCACCATCACAACTGACCTATGCACGTACTACTACGGGAACGACCGGCAGTATCCGAAAGACTTGCGCGCGCAGGTCGAGAAGGCATTGGCCCAAGTCGGCCGTATCACCGGCAAGACGTTCGGCGACAAATCCAATCCGTTGCTCGTGTCCGTCCGGTCGGGCGCCCGGGCATCGATGCCGGGGATGATGGATACGGTGCTCAATCTGGGTCTCAACGATGAGACTGTGGAGGCGCTGGCGAAAAAATCGGGTGACCGCCGTTTCGCCTATGACAGCTACCGGCGTTTCATCACGATGTATTCGGACGTGGTGCTTGGCGTCGGCCATGAGCATTTTGAGGAGTTGCTCGATCACCACAAGGAACGGCAGGGTTATAGCCTCGACACTGATTTGTCCGCCGACGATTGGGCCGAGCTGGTCGTGCGCTACAAGAAGCGCGTCAAGGATGAGTTGGGCCAGGACTTCCCGCAGGACCCGCATCAGCAGCTCTGGGGTGCGATCGGTGCAGTTTTCGGCTCGTGGATGAATCAGCGTGCGATTACCTATCGCCGCCTGCACAACATTCCGGAAAGCTGGGGCACGGCCGTCAACGTGCAGGCGATGGTCTTCGGCAATATGGGCGACACCTCCGCCACTGGCGTTGCATTCACGCGCAATCCGTCCACCGGCGAAAAGAAGCTCTACGGCGAATTTCTGATCAATGCGCAGGGCGAAGATGTCGTCGCCGGCATTCGCACGCCGCAGGAAATCAGCGAGGCTGCGCGCAAGGAAGCGGGTTCCGACAAGCCGTCGATGGAATACACGCTGCCGAAGGCCTACGCCGAGCTCAAGCGTATCTACAACGTGCTCGAACGCCACTACCGCGACATGCAGGACCTCGAATTTACGGTCGAGCAGGGCAAGTTGTGGATGTTGCAGACGCGCTCCGGCAAACGGACCGCAAAGGCCGCGCTGCGTATTGCCGTAGAACTGGCCAATGAGGGTCTGATTTCAAAAAACGACGCCGTCTTGCGCGTCGATCCGCTCACGCTCGACCAATTGTTGCACCCGACCATCGATCCGCGCGCGCATCGGCGTGTCATTGCGACAGGGCTTCCCGCGTCTCCCGGCGCGGCATCGGGAGAAATCGTGTTTTCACCCGATGAAGCAGCACAGCTTAAAGCTGACGGCAGGAAAGTCATTCTGGTGCGCGTGGAAACTTCGCCGGAAGATATCCATGGGATGCACGCCGCCGAGGGCATCCTCACGACGCGCGGCGGCATGACGTCGCACGCCGCCGTGGTTGCGCGCGGCATGGGCAAGCCCTGCGTCTCCGGCGCCGGCTCTCTGCGCGTCGACTATGCCAGCGGAACGATGACCGCTGGCGGTCAAACCTTCAAAAAAGGCGACTCCATCACCGTTGATGGCTCGACCGGACAGGTATTGGCCGGGAAAGTCGACATGATCGAGCCGCAGCTTTCGGCGGAGTTCTCTACGTTGATTGGCTGGGCCGACAAAGTGCGTCGCCTCGGCGTGCGTGCCAATGCCGACACGCCGACAGATGCGAAAGCGGCGGTACGGTTTGGCGCGGAGGGGATCGGGCTTTGCCGCACCGAACACATGTTCTTCGAGGAAGGGCGCGTCCAGGCTGTGCGCGAAATGATCCTTGCCGACGATGAGAAATCGCGCCGAACAGCGATCGCAAAACTTCTGCCGATGCAGCGCGCCGATTTTGTCGAGCTGTTCGAGATCATGGCGGGCCGCCCGGTGACCATCCGGCTGCTCGACCCGCCTCTGCACGAGTTCCTTCCCCACGGCGAGAAGGAAATTGCGGAAGTTGCGGCCGCTATGGGCGCGGACCCGAAGAAGCTCGCTGGCCGCGCAAATGAGCTGTCCGAGTTTAATCCGATGCTCGGGTTCCGCGGTTGCCGTATCGCGATTGCCTATCCGGAAGTCGCGGAGATGCAGGCGCGCGCCATTTTCGAGGCAGCCGTCGAAGCTGCCAAACGAACGGGCAAGCCGGTAGTGCCGGAGGTGATGGTGCCGTTGATCGCGACCAAGGCGGAGTTTGACCTGGTCAAGTCGCGCATCGATGCGATGGCTCAGGCAGTCGCGAAAGAGAAGGGCGCCAAGGTCGACTACCAGGTCGGCACAATGATCGAGCTACCGCGCGCCTGCTTGATGGCCGGCGAAATCGCGCAAAGCGCGGAGTTCTTCTCGTTCGGCACCAACGATCTCACGCAGACGACTTTTGGAATATCGCGCGATGACGCCGCGAGTTTCCTCGGCATCTATACCGCACGCGGCATTTTGCCCGGCGACCCTTTTGTGTCGATCGATCAGGACGGCGTCGGCGAGCTCGTGAAAATCGGCGTCGAACGCGGTCGCAAGGTTCGGCCGAAGCTGAAGGTGGGGATTTGCGGCGAACACGGGGGTGACCCCGCATCGATCGCGTTCTGTCACGAAACCAGGCTCGACTACGTGTCGTGTTCGCCGTTCCGCGTACCGATCGCGCGGCTGGCTGCTGCTCAGGCGGCGTTGGGCAAAGCTGCGGCCAGTCAGGCGTAAGGCGGGCTATACCGCCACTTTGGCGAGGAAATCCTCGACCTCGAGCCGTAGATCCCCGACGGCATGTTCAACCGCTTCGGAGGCATCGCGTACGACTTCCGCCGACCCGCGCGTCTGTGTCGCTGCGCCGGCGACGTCGCCCAGCATGCCGACGACTTGGCCGGTGCCCTGAGCAGCGCTTGCAACGTTGCGGGAAATCTCGCTGGTCGCCGAATTCTGTTGCTCCACCGAAGCCGCCACCGCCGAGGTATTCGCGTTGATCTCGTGCATTCGCGCGGCAATCTGCCGGATCGCATCGACGGCAGCAGAGGTCGAATTCTGTACCGCGAGGATGTGGTTGGCGATGTCTTCGGTGGCCTTAGCGGTTTGCACCGCCAGCGATTTTACTTCCGAAGCGACGACGGCGAAGCCCTTGCCCGCCTCACCCGCGCGCGCGGCCTCGATAGTCGCATTGAGCGCCAGAAGATTGGTCTGTCCGGCGATGTTGCGGATCAACTTCACGACGTCGCCGATCTTCTGTGCGCCGTCCGCCAAACCGGCGATCTCACCGTCCGTGGCGCGGGCTTCACTTGTGGCGAGGCCGACGACTTCGCTCGTATGCGTCAGTTGACGGCTGATCTCGCTGATCGAATGTGAAAGTTCGTCGGCCGCCACCGCGGCCGTTTCCACGTTGGTCGATGCTTCGTGAAAGGCCTGGACCGCACTTTCGGCGCGCTGTGAGGTGTGCTCGGAGGAGCCGAACAGAGCCCGCGCTGTCGAAAGCATTGCGCCGGCACTGCCGCTCACGCTGCCCAGCAGCTTCTCGACTGTCGGACGGAACGAAGCGATGGCGGCATCGATTGCCGCGCGGCGCTTCTCCTGATCGCGAATGGCGGTTCGCTCCTGCTCGGCGTAACGCTGCTCGGTGACGTCTTCATGCGTGGAGACCCAGCCACCGCCAGGCAGCGGCTCATTCTTCGCAAGGACAATGCGCCCGTCGCTCGCCTGCACATAATGCGAGTGACTCTTGCCCTTCTCGTCGAGAATCTTGCGGCGATAAGACTCGACATCGCCGGAGAACAGCCCGGTCTCCTTACGGTGCTGGATCAGCTGCTGCAACGCGCAACCCACTTTCACGACCTCGGGTGAAAGCTTGTACATCTCCAGATATCGGCGATTTAGCAATATGATGCGGCCCTGCGCATCGAACATGTTCAGGCCTTGCGACATGTTGTTGATGGCGCTGAGCAGGCGGGCGTTCGTGACGCGCAGCCGACGATGCAAGGCGCCGGCGAATGTCAGCGCGGCGACGCATACGCCAGCAAACAGAACGGCTTGGCCCGCGACAGTCGATGGCAGGATGGAAGCGAACATGCGGGCCCGTAAAAAATGGTCGGCCCAATATTGGGTGGGAGCGCTTGCGATATAGTTAATTCTTATTTCCCATTCCTGACATGGGAATAGCACCGATGAGTAGTGGTTTGACGTCCTGCAACGCTAGGACGCGGATATGAGCCGATCAAAGCGCCTGATCACCGGCTGGTATGGGGTGATTGCTATCGTGGGATTGGGCTTCGGCCTGCTCGGGGAGCGGCGCCCGTTTGGCGACGACGTGCTGGCGCACCCGCTGATCATCTATGGTCTGGCGGTGGCGGGGGGGCTGCTGGTCCTGCGCTTCGTCAGCGGCCGCCCCGTGCCTGACATCATTCCCGAGCGTGCGCTGGGCAGGGGTGGCGCTCTCGGACTGGCAATGTTTCTCGTCGGCAACTTCGTCGCTGCGCACCTCATCGGGCGTTGACCAAGCGTTTACGAAGCGCGCGCTCATTCGGGCGCGGTTAACACCTTCGCAAGGTTAATCGGACCATAAAAAAACTGGTCGCATTGTCGCTGATCGGCGGCAAGGCGGTGGTGGAACTTTGTGGTGTCGCGTTGAGCGAACGGGGAGTAGTTTCGCTAGTGCGTCGGCGGCAGATTGCCGCGTCCATCGGCATTGGCGCGCTGCTCCTCACTTTCATTCCAGAGCGGATCGGATTTCAGGATCTCGGCGCCTTGCTCGCGCGTCAGCCGGGCGTGGCCAAGCGCTGGCAACAGCATTTGATCGCGTCTCCATTTGGCACCATTCACGCCGCGATGTTCAGCTTACCGAGGCCGATCGGCACCTCGATTCCGCATCCGCCGATCTACGCACTCGCCAATTTCGATCCGGGGGACATCACTGGCTCAATCGGCAAACAACCGCTCGGCGACGGAAACGCGCCCCTCCAGTTTCCGAAAGCCAATCGCAAGGCCAAGCGCGATGCTCTCATCTCCAGGCCGCGCGAGCCGCTGCCACCGCTTCCTCCAGCTCTGGCAATCGAGCCTGCGCCGGAAGCCGACGCCGATAAAGCGATCAAGAAGGACGAAACCACCGCCCGTTTCGATCCGTACGCGCAATACGAATTTGTCACAGCGCCAGACGAACGCTCGCGGACGCCGGATGTCGATCTGCCTTACGCCGACATTCCTCCGTCCGACATCACTCCGACAGCGCCAAGCGCGGGATCGGTCAAGGATGCAACGCGTCTTTATTTCGGCATTGACCCGTTGGCGTCCGCGCCAGAGGGAGTTTCGCCCTGGGCGCCAGGTGAAGCGCCGGTGGTCCTCGCGTCGCGTGGCGATCCCGACATCAAGGAGTTCTGCGTTCAGTCCACTGTCGCATGATGGTCAGGGCACGGCCGGCGAAAGCGTCGCAAACAAAGGCGAGGTCACCGGCGAGGGCCAGCGGCCGCATTCACCGGCCGAAAGGCTCGCGCTTACGGGCGCGACGCGCGCCAAGGCCGAGAAATGTCTCGCGAACGCGGTGTACTTCGAAGCGCGCGGCGAAGCGGTGCGTGGGCAGATCGCGGTCGCGCAAGTGGTGATGAATCGCGTGTTCTCGCCGTTCTATCCGAAAGACGTCTGCGGCGTGGTCTACGAGAATGCCAATCGGCACAATGCCTGCCAGTTCACCTTTGCCTGTGACGGCATCCCGGACATCGTGAACGAACCCGACGCCTGGGAGCGCGCCAAGCGGATTGCCCGCGACATGCTCGACGGCAAGCTATGGATGCCGGAAGTCTCGAAGTCGACCCACTACCACGCCTATTGGGTGCACCCCGACTGGGTGAACGAGATGAAGAAGATCTACAAGCTCGGAGTGCATACCTTCTATCGCCCACGCGCATGGGGGGATGGCGAAGACGAGCCGACCTGGGGCGATCCGGTGGAAACGGCAAAAGAAGCCGCCAATGAAGAGGCAAAAGGCCCGGTCAGCCACAGCCGCGAATGGTTGCAGTCGGAAGAGGGGCAGGCTGCGGCCCGTCAGAACGCTCGGAAATAGCTCCCAACCGGACTATGCGCCGTGCAAATGCGGCGGATCACGAATATTCGTTTTCGACCCGGCGCCGGACGCTATATGTTCCCCGCGCATTCGCTGCCGGAGATTCTTATGTCGACACAACAAGCAACTGCCGGGTCTGCAGCCGTCGGCTGGCGCACACCCATCGTGGTGGTCATCTGCGGTTGCCTCATTGCGATGATCGCATTCGGGCCGCGGTCTTCGCTCGGCTTCTTCCTCACCCCGATGTCGCAGGAGCACCACTGGGGCCGCGACGTATTCTCGATGGCGCTCGCCATCCAGAACCTGCTGTGGGGAATCGGACAGCCTTTCGCCGGCGGCATTGCCGATCGCTTCGGCGCCAACCGGGTGATGATCCTCGGCGCTACGTTTTATGCGCTCGGCCTCGCCCTGATGGCGTACGCCACCACGCCCGGCATGCTCGACATTTCAGCCGGCGTGCTGATCGGGCTCGGCCTGTCAGGCTGTTCGTTCAATCTCGTAATCGGCGCTTTCGGTAAACTGCTGCCGGAGTCATGGCGCTCGCTTGCTTTTGGCGCGGGCACCGCCGCCGGTTCATTCGGTCAGTTTCTTTATTCGCCGATCGGCGTGGCGCTGATGGACAGATATGGCTGGCAGACAGCGATCACGATCTTTGCCGGCGTTACGATGTTGATCCTGCCGTTGGCGATGGCGTTGGCGACACCGAAGGCACCTGCCGGGCAGACGACGATCGCGAAGCCCACGCAATCGGCGCGGCAGGCTTTCGCGGAAGCATTCGGCCATCGCAGCTACGTCCTGCTCGTGCTCGGCTTCTTCACCTGCGGCTTCCAGCTCGCTTTCGTGACTGTGCATTTGCCGTCCTATTTGATCGATCGCGGACTTTCTGCCCAGATTGGCGGCTGGACCTTGGCTACGATCGGGCTGTTCAACATCATCGGCTCGTTGACGTCCGGTTATCTCGGCAACCGGATGCCAAAGCGCTACATCCTGTCGATTATCTATTTTGCGCGCGCGCTCTCGATCGTCGCGTTCATTTCGCTGCCGGCAAGTCCGGCCGCTACGCTGGTTTTCGGCGCAGTCACCGGACTGCTATGGCTTTCTACGGTGCCGCCCACATCGGCGCTGGTCGCCGTAATGTTTGGTACGCGCTGGCTCGCCATGCTGTTCGGCTTCGCCTTCTTCAGCCACCAGGTCGGCGGCTTCCTCGGCGTCCTGCTGGGCGGCTATGTGTTTGATACGTACGGCTCCTATAATCCGGTCTGGTGGCTTTCGGTGTTCTTCGGCGTGATGTCGGCGCTCATCAACCTGCCGATCGTCGAAAAGCCGATTGCGCGCCCCGCGATGGCGCCTGCCTGAGGCGCTTGCACGAACGTCCCGCACGCGCCAAGAATGCCTGGGTTAAACCGGCGAGGTGCGCGTGGCGGTATTCAAGGCAATCGTTGTCGAAAAGGCGGATGGCGGCACCAAGGCCGCGCTCACTGATTTCGACGAAGCCAACCTGATGGACGGTGACGTCACCGTCCGCGTCGAATATTCCACGCTCAACTACAAAGACGGTCTCGCCGTGACCGGCAAAGGGCCGGTCGTGCGCCGCTTTCCAATGATTGCCGGCATCGATTTCGCCGGCACAGTGGAAACCTCCACCCACGCGAACTGGAAACCCGGCGACAAGGTCATTTTGAACGGCTGGGGTTGCGGAGAGACCCATCTCGGCGCCTATGCCGAGAAAGCGCGGGTGAAGGGCGACTGGCTGGTGCCGCTGCCCAAATCGATGAGCGCGCGCGACGCCATGGCCATCGGGACCGCTGGGTATACTGCGATGCTCGCGGTGATGGCCCTGGAGCGGCACGGGCTTACGCCGGCAAATGGGCCGATCGCGGTCACCGGAGCGGCCGGCGGCGTCGGCTCGGTCGCGATTGCCATCCTCGCCAAACGTGGTTTCGCCGTGCACGCGGTCACCGGCCGGCCGCAGGAGGCGGACTACCTCAAGGCGTTGGGCGCGTCCGAGATCGTCGAGCGCAAGGACCTGGCCGGTCCACCCAAGGCGCTCGCCAAGGAACGGTGGGCGGGTGCCGTTGATGCCGTCGGGTCGTCCACGCTGGCAAATCTGCTGTCGATGACGCGCTATGGCGGCGCGGTCGCCGCCTGTGGCCTTGCCGGCGGTATGGACTTGCCCGGCTCGGTTGCCCCCTTCATTTTGCGGGGTGTGTGCCTTTACGGCATCGATTCCGTGATGTGCCCGGTAGAACGTCGGCGGGAGGCGTGGAAACGTCTCGAAAACGACCTTGATCGCCAAAAACTGGCCACGATGACCCGCGAAATAGGCCTTTCCGACGTGTTTGGGGCGGCTCCGGAGATATTGTCCGGGCAGGTGCGCGGCCGGATCGTGGTCAAAATCGGGTAAACGCGTTCAGGATTTGTCGACGAAAGGCGTGCATAATTTGTTAGGCCTAAAAATCGGGCCGGCTCTGTTGTAATCTGTTGCGTCAGTTGGAGTACGGGGATGTTGCGTGGTTTCGCACTGACGGTCGGCCTGTTGGCCGCCCTGCCGGCCGCCGCCGGCGAGATGAACGCCGACGAGGCCCGGCGCTTCGTTATCGGCAAGATGTTCAGCTACACATGCTTTGAAGGCACGCGCGGCCAGGGCCGGGTGAATTCCGACGGCTCAGTGGCCGGTTCCATCCAGTTCCAGGGCGCGGGCCCGGTGCGTTACGCCCATCTGCCGGCGAACACGCTGCAGGTCAAAGGCGAGGCCGTGTGCGCCTCGCTACGCGGACTGATCTTCCAGCCCTGCTTCAACCTCGAACGCGTCAGCGATACCAGCTTCCGCGGCTCGGTCTCGGGTTTCGGTTTTGCCTATTGCGAATTTACGCGCAACGGCGGCCGGCCAGCCCACAGCGTGCAGCGCGCCAACAATTCGCATCCGCTCGGCCTGCGGCCGTCGCTCACCGCCGACATGCAATAGCCGAGCGTCACGTCTTCGCCGGAAAAATCATGCACGTTGTCGTGGCGTGCGCATAAAGTTTGCCCGCGCGATCCTTAAGGTCGCCTTCCGAGGTTGCGACCGTACGTCCGCGATGAATGATGCGGCCTTCCGCGCGCACCGGCCCGGTGTCTTTGTTCAGTCCACGCACAAAATTGAGCTTTAGCTCCAACGTAGTCCAGGTATCGCCCTTGTGCAGGGTCGAAAAGATTGCGCAGCCGAGCGCAGAATTGAGCAGCGTCGCGGCGAAGCCGCCATGGACCGTGCCGATCGGATTGTAGTGGTGAAATTCAGGGACACCTTCGAATACCCCGCGGCCATTTTCGATTTCCGTCAAATGAAAGCCGAGCAACTCGCTGATCGGCGGGTTGGGTACCTTGCCGGCGATCATCGCTTTCAGGAATTCAAGGCCGTCATAGGATTTGAGGATGTCAGGCGTGACCACGCCGTAGGTCAGCACACGCTTGTTCATGCCATTCCTCGCGCCGGTTACGCCGATGTTATAGCCTTCCCGCGCGCGGGAAACAGCATACGTTGGTACAGCCAGCCGATGCCGACCAGCACCGCGCCAAGCCCGATGAAGGAAAGCGCGCGGAAAATGCCCGTCAGCCCCGCCATGTCGATGAAGAAAACTTTGGCAATGGTGAGCGCGACAACCGCGGCGGAAGCCAGGCGCGCCGGCTGTGACCGCAGCAGGAATCCCGTAACCAGCAGCAGCACTCCGAACATCAACCACACCGCGGAATAGGTATATTGCTCCGCGTCACTGGTTACCCCGCGCGTGAGTATTGCGCCGTGATAAAGCGTCCGAATTTCCAGGCTAAGATACACCAAGGACAGACCGACCGCGGCGGTCGCAGCGATGGCGCGATAGGCGAGGGGCCTGCTGTTACGCACGACAAGCGCGAGGATGGCAGCCAGCACTGCAGTAATTCCATAGCTGAGCAGGACCAGGTTGAAAAACACGCCGCCGACCGGCCGTCCGGTAAATAGCGGATTGAGCGCGAACGCCAGTCCGAACACGATCGCTACCAGTGTGAGTGCAAAAATTAGCAGCGCGCCGCCGTCGTGAACAATGCTGTTGGTCCGCAGGCGCAGGCGCTCGAGTCCAATCGTCATTGCCAGGCCCACCGAAACCTGCATAGCGACTTCCGCCAATGCGGTGGATTGGCGGAAGACGTTGCCGTTATTCATGTAGTGGCGGATTTCCAATACCGCGAGCAGCACGGTGAACAGGATCGCCGCCGAATCGGCCATGCGTGCGGGCACATCGTCGGCGCGCCGTCGCAACAGATAGCCGGCATACCAGAACGAGGCGGCCGGTATGCCGTACCCGTAAAGAATCCAATTAAAGAAAGGCGTAGTGCCGACGTCATCGCCGACAATACGCGGCTCGTAACCGACGCGCAGCAACACCAGCACGATGACGGCAGCTGCCAGGTACCGCAACGCCGGCAACGGCCGCCGCTCTGAAACCCAGGCGATGCCGGGGACCATCAGCGCAAGACCGACGGTGAGCCAGCCTTTGTCGAGTGCAAAGGTGAGCGCCAGCGCGAGCGCGGCCACGGCGCCGGCGGCGAAAATGGCCGCTGCCGTGGCGAGACCGGGACGCGGCGGGCGATTGCTCAGCAATTCCGTTGCGTACCCGAAAAGCGCCGCAAACAAGAGCGCTAGTCCGGCGAATGGAATGGAGCGATCGAATTCTGCGACCCGCAGATAAAGCGCGATCAAAATTGCGATCGGTGTAACGACCGCCGCCGCGCTCCACAGCAAACCGACCAAGGGATTCTCGGAGCGGGCCTGTGCAGCGTAGCCAGAAATCCCGAATAGCGCTGCGAACGCCAAGCCGAGCGTCACATGCGATGCGGTTCCGGTCGGTGGGCCGGGAATTGCGCCGCGCGTCACCCCCGGGGCAAGAACCAGCTGGTCCAAAATTTCCGGCACCGCCCAGTGCAACATAACGAGCACAACCATCAATCCGGCCGCGGCCAGCGCCCAAAGCGCAGCTTCCGCACGCCAGGCGATAACGACCGTCGCTGCGGTGAGGATCGTAAATATCGCCAGCGCCAGTGAATCGTGCGCGCTGGCGATGACCAGCACGGTCGCGGCAAATAAATATGCGCCGATTGCGCCGGAGGAAATTTCATCGATTTTCCCGGGTTCGGCAGAGGGACCAAACAGCAGCCCGGATACGATCATCGTCGCTGACAATGCGAAGCCAACGGCGACATGAAACAAATGCGCCGACAGCGTGTCTACGTGCGGATATGCGACACCGGGAAGTGTCCAGAATGCGCCGAGGATGACCGCCGTGATGGCAAGCCAGCGCCACAGCCGCAGACGCGCGAGCGCGAAGGCGGCGGCGGTGACGATGGCAAGATAGATATAGAGGGCCCAATAGTTTGGGGTCTCGGAAGGGACGAGAAGCGGTGTAATGAAAGCGCCGGCAATGCCGAGCCCGGCAAGGGCGGGTCCGTGCAGCAACGCCGCCGCCAATGTCGCCAGCGCCACGAGGCCGAGCAAGATAAAGGCAGCGGTTGGTGACAGAAAACCGTACAGAGCGAAGGCGGCGTAGACAGTTGCGTAGGCGGCAACAGTGCCCGCGGCCGTAAGAATGCTCGGAATGTGCTGGGTTGGAATGGCAGCGATGCCGGCAGCGAGTTCATTGCGTCGCGCCCATTCGCCGGCGGTGATCAGCAAACCGGCGAACATCGCCGCGAGAAAGATACGCACTCCGGGCCCGAGCAGCCCCTGCTCGATCGAATAACGCACCAGGAAGATTCCGCCCAGCGCCAGAGCAATTCCGCCGATCCACACCACCCATTGAGTGCCGAAGCGTTCTTCCAACGTGGACGAAGGTGCTGCAGCGGCAGGAATAGCCGAGGGGGCTGGAGGCTCGGGCGCCGCCGGCGGCGCGATCGGCTCGTCGATGATTGCGGCAGCCTCAGCCTTCGGCGTAGCGGCGGTCTGCGCCGGCGCTGGCTCGACGCGTGATGCAGGAATCGGCGATGCGGCCTGGCCGGCCTCCAGCGCCGCGACCCTCTGCTGCAACTGCCGTAGACGATCGCGAACTCCGAGCGTCATCACCAATGCAGCGATGGAAATAACCGGAACCGCCAGAAGCAGAAGGACGCCGGTTGCAACGAACGACATCGCGAGCCGCCCCCCGATTCACCTGGTCACACGCGATGGTAGTGGACCGGCAAAATTTAGGAAAGCGGGCGCAAAGAGGCTGTGGGTTCGTTGCCTAGGCGATATCGAGCCGGAATGGATGGCCCTCGGCCGCCGCATCACCAAGGCCGATGGCGTCGATCGCCCTTACCATGCGTCCGTTCCGTTTGAGCAGCCGATCAGCGATGGACACAATGCGTGAATTCGGTTGGGCCGTGCGTGATGCACGCCGGATCTCCCAGGCAATTTGCATTTCATCGCGCTGCGGATTAAGCGCGCAGGCCGCCACATAGGCGCCGGCGGTCGAGCGGCTGATGCCAGCAAAGCAGTGGATCACCATCGGCGAGGAACGATCCCAGGCGCCGACAAAATCGATCAACCGCTGGACGTGGTCATGCGCCGGAGCAGTGTAGCCATCCATCGGCATGGTGATGTCGTCGACCGCAAGCACGAGGTGGTTTTCCGGTGCAATGTGGGTCGGCCTTTGGACGCGGTCGACCAGCCGCAACAGCGTTACGATATGGCGCGCGCCGGTCTCATCGACCGTGGCGTGAAGGCGTGCAAGCGAACAGACGTGGATCATGGGGCCATAGAGCGCGATTCTTTCGACATATCTATGACCTCGGTGCCGGCATGGAAAGGCCGCGGAAGACCTTAGGAACGCATCAGTTTTTCGAGACGTTCCTTGTAGCGCGCCTGCGCGGTTCCGGCGGTCCAGGGGCCGAGATAGTCGCGTTCGAGGGCGGCGGAGAATTTCGGCGGTGGCCCGAAGAATTTTCGCGCCTCCGCCTCCGCAAAGCCGGCCAGACGGGTCGCCTCGAGATAGGCGGCGCTGCGGTCGGCGGCCTTGATCAACGCTTGCAAGGTTTCGGGGAGCTTGGCCGGCAATCCGAAGCGCAGATGGATGGCGCCGAGCAGCCGCTTCTCAACGGCCTTGTAACTGTCGCCGATCACCGCCTTGAATGGCGAGATCATGTCGCCGACCACGTATTCCGGCGCGTCGTGTAGCAGCACCGCCAGGCGCCCGATACGATCGAGCCGCGGTACTTTCGCCCGCGCCAGTGCCTCGACCAGCAGCGAATGCTGCGCCACAGAGAAAATGTGCGCGCCTTGCGTTTGCCCGTTCCAGCGGGCGACGCGCGCCAGGCCATGCGCAATGTCCTCGAGTTCGACATCGAGCGGCGAGGGGTCCAGCAGGTCTAGCCGCCGCCCCGACAGCATGCGCTGCCATGCGCGCGGGCCTTTCGAAACGGTCCGGGCCTTGCTCATCGCTTGCGCTTGAGTTTCGCGACTGCCGCGTGCCGGTGGCAGGTCACGAGGTGATCATTGACCATGCCGACCGCCTGCATGAACGCGTAGACGATGGTCGGCCCTACGTATTTAAATCCGCGCGCGACGAGCTCCTTCGACATCTTTTTGGAAAGCTCGGTTTCCGCCGGCACTTGTTTGGTCGTCCGAAAATTGTTGAGCTTCGGCTTGCCGTCAAGATGGTCCCACAGCAGGTTGGAGAATCCCGGCCCGCTTTCCATGATCGTAAGCCACGCGCGCGCCGATGACACGGTGCCCTCGATCTTGGAGCGATTGCGCACGATACCGGCATCCTTCATGAGCGATTCAATCTTGCGTTTGGGATAGCGCGCGATCTTTTCCGGGTCGAAGCCATCGAACGCGCGCCGGAAATTGTCGCGCTTGCGCAGGATCGTGATCCACGAAAGCCCAGCCTGGAAGCCATCGAGGATGAGCTTTTCGAAAAGCGCGCGATCGTCGTATTCCGGGACGCCCCATTCCTCGTCGTGATAGGCGACGTAAAGCGGATCCTGTTTCGGCCACGGACAGCGCGCGAGGCCGTCCGGATGCACAATCGCCTTGCTCATGGCGCGGCTTTCGCCTCGCCCGGCCAGTTGAAGGTCGCCCAGGCGGGCTTCACGGCGCGAAGCGTGACGCCGCCCGCTACCAGTGGCGTGCCGGCCGCAAGCGCATCCTCAATTTTGTCGAGGCGCACAAGCGCAAGCCCGCGGCCCTTGGCGGTCGAGCCAAGTGTGCCGACCTGTTTGTCGCCCGCCGTGATCGGCAGACCGCCACTGGGTGCGAACTCGTCATAGGCGATCGGCACCACGCGGCTGCGCGCGCTGGCGCGATGCTCGACACGGGAAACGACTTCCTGCCCGACGTAGCAGCCCTTTTCGAAATCGACGCCGTTGAGCTGGTCCATGTCGGCTTCATGCGGGAATGTGTCCGCGTAGGTAAAATCGAGGCCGCCGCGCGGAATGGCGAGCGCGATGCGATGGGCCTCGTAGGATTCAGCGGTGCCCAAAGTGGTGCCGAGATCGGCGGCGGCGTCGCCGGCAAGATGCGGCGGCAGCATCACGCGCATGCCGAGCGTCGGCACGCGCGGATCAGGATAGCTCAGGCCGTACTCGCTATCGCCTTTGCCAGCCCAGACCGCCATCACGCCGAGGACCTCCGACAGATCCTCGCAGATGACCTTGGCCCGCAGCTTGTAGAAATTGAGCCTTTCGACCAGCGTTCCGGCCAACGCCTTCGGCACATCGAGAAAAAAGCCGCCACCGTCTTCCGCCGGTGCTTCGGTGATGATGAAGTCAGCGATGATCTTGCCCTGCGGGGTCAGCAGCGCGGCAAAGCGCGGATGGCCGGGGGCGACCTTGGTCATGTCGTTTGTCACGAGCCCATTGAGAAAGCGCCTGGCGTCGTCGCCGGCGACCTTGACCACGCCGCGATCGGGGAGAAGTGCTGCCTGCATGCCAATTCCCTGGGTCTCTCGTGATAGTCTCTTGCCAGAACTCGCGGCGGAACGTAAGCGCTGTCGGGAAAGCCTCAAGCCCCGTCTATACACGTTAAAGCATGGCTGACAGCTACGATCTGCTCCTCAAAGGCGGCACCGTCGTCAATCACGACGGCGAGGGTCTTCGCGATGTCGGTATCCGTGCTGGGCGTATTGCAGCGATCGGCGACCTGTCGCGGGCTTCGGCCGGTGAGGCGATCGATTGCCGCGGGCTGCATGTTTTGCCGGGCGTGATCGATAGCCACGTCCATTTTCGCGAGCCCGGCCTGACGCACAAGGAAGATCTGGAATCCGGCTCGCGCGGCGCGGTACTCGGTGGGGTCACCACGGTGTTCGAAATGCCCAACACCGAGCCCACCACCACCACAGCCGAGGCGATCGCCGACAAGATCAAGCGTGCGCACCATCGCATGCATTGTGACTTTGCATTTTATGTCGGGGCCACCCGTGCCAACACCGGCGATCTGGGCGAACTTGAAATGTTGCCGGGCGTCGCGGCGGTCAAAGTGTTCATGGGTTCGTCCACCGGCTCGCTATTGATCGAGGATGATGATGGCGTGCGCGCGGTGCTCAAGGCGATCCGCCGCCGCGCGGCGTTCCATTCCGAGGATGAATATCGCCTGCGCGAGCGCATGAACCTGCGCGTCGAAGGCGATCCGCGCTCGCACCCGGTCTGGCGTGACGCGACCGCCGCGCTCATGTCGACGCAGCGTCTGGTTCGCCTCGCGCGCGAGACCGGCAAGCGCGTCCACGTGTTGCATGTGACGACCAAAGAAGAAGCCGTATTCCTTGCCGAGCACAAAGATGTTGCTACGGCAGAGGCCACGCCCGCCCATCTCACGCTCGCCGCACCCGAGTGCTACGAGCGGCTTGGCACGCTTGCGCAGCTCAATCCGCCGGTCCGCGACGCCGGCCATCGCGACGGTCTCTGGCATGGTGTTGCGCAAGGCGTCATCGACAGTATCGGCTCAGACCACTCGCCGCACACGCGCGAGGAGAAGGCGCATCCTTATCCGAAAACACATTCCGGCATGACCGGGGTGCAGACGCTGGTGCCGATCATGCTCGACCACGTCAATGCGGGCCGGCTTTCACTACTGCGCTTTGTCGATCTCACGAGCGCGGGACCAGCCCGGCTTTTCGGGATTGCCGCCAAGGGCCGCATTGCAGTTGGCTATGATGCCGACGTGACGGTTGTCGATCTCAAGCGCCGCGAGACGATCACCGACAAGTGGATTGCGTCCCGCGTGGGCTGGACGCCCTATAACGGCGTTTCCGTCACAGGTTGGCCGATCGGCACGGTGGTGCGCGGCCGGAAAGTGATGTGGGACGGGAGCCTGGCGACGCCCGCGCAGGGCGAGCGCGTCCGCTTCCTCGAGACTCTTGCGAGTTGAATATTGAGAGGCGGCTATTGCCGCGGCAGCTCGATCGAGAATTCGCCGTTGCGAATGCGGACGCCCAATCCATCGGTGAACTTGGCCGCCGCCTCTTCGCCGTACGTTGCCACGAACTCCGCCAATGCAAAGAACATGGACGTTTGCGCCAGGCAATCGCCGTCGACGCCTTCGTGGCGCGCCTCGGCCCAGGCTTCCTGAAGGTAGCCCATTGCCACGTGCTTTTGCTCGCGATCGGAAATGGGCTCGCGCGCTTCGGTTGAATGTCCCGCTATCGTCATTTTTTTATACCTACGTCCCCAGGCGCCCGACGGACACCGACCTTGAAAACCCAAGTGGACGTTAGCATGCGGGCCGGGGCCCAAAACCCCCGCAATAAAGAAAAGGTTAATTGGACCGGCTAATTTGCATAGCGCGCCGTGATTTCACGGGCGATTTTTGCGCCTTCGTCGAGGTATCGCCGGATGGCAATGTCGGCGGCGGGCGTGCATGTGCGGTAGGTCTGCTGAAATCCGCGGTAACCACGATTGAAGCTCGCCACGATCTTGCGGCGGCGATCGCCGCTCGGCGCCTCGGCGTCGATCAGGGACTGCATCTCGTTGCGCCACTTTGGTCCTTCGTTGGCGCCGCAAATCGCGCGCAGATAGTGCAGCGCGCCCATGACTTCCGCGAGGCGTTCGAGGTCGCCGTCAAATGGCGCGGGCGTATCGCTTTGCGCGCGCGCCGGCAGCGCGAGGCACAGCAGAATCGAACCGATGGTGAGAAGCTTTTTCACGCGGGCTTTTCCGATGTCCCTTTTGCGCATGATATGCGCCGGCTTGACGGCAATCGCAAGGCGGCCCGATCAGGTGCTCAGCAGCGCCGCTGCGGCAGCGACAATTTCAGCCAGGCCATCGGTGGTGCGATAGCCGGCAAGCTCCGGCGGGTCGAGCCAGCGGGCGTCGTCGAGTTCATCATTGAGGACCGGTTCGCCACCAAGCCAGCGCGCGGCAAAGGACATGATGACGAAATGTCGCTCGACGCGGCCTTCGGCGTCGCGTGCGATCACCTCGCGGTGGCCGGCAAGTCCGACAGGCTCGATTTCAAGTGAAGTCTCTTCGCGCACCTCGCGGACAACCGCATCGGCGAGAGGTTCGCCGGTTTCGACGACGCCGCCCGGCAACGTATAAAGATTGAGCGCTGGCTTGCGCGCGCGCCGCACCACGAGCACCTTGCCGTCGCGGAAGATGGCGGCGCTCACCGCCAGATAAGGACGCTGCGGATAGGTTCTCTCGTCAGCCACGCGGTCTATCGTTTCATCAGCTGGTCAACGACGGCCTGCGGCGACGGCGCGTCGGTCAGATCGGCTTCGCCGTTGATCACCGCGCCGGCGCGCGCGATCAGCGGCTTAAGCCATGTGGTGGCGTTCTCGGCGAGTGCCGCAATCGTGTCGAGACGCCGGTCGGCGTCCATCGCCGCCCGCGTTGCCTCTAGCACGATGGTCATCGTGACGGCCAGAGTGTCCAATGTGTTGCGGACGTTGGGATCGGCTGTGTCATAGGCCGCGATTGCGAGGTCACGGGTCTTGAGGTGCGAGGCGCGGAAATGCTCGCGATAACTCATCGGTTTCCAGGCGAGGAAATCGGCGCGGAATTCCGGGCAGCTCGCCAGCATGTCGAGCAGCATCACCGCTTCATTGAAGCGATTGAGATAGTCGGTCGCGAGACCGGTCTCCGGATGGATGTTGGCATCGGAGAGGCGCAGGCCGGCCGCGATATCAAATGTGTCATCCGGCGCTTGAACCGCGTCGGTTGAGTTCTGATATTTCATCGAGCCCCTTCCCCCGACGCGGATCGGGCCGCAGTGTTATGGTGCGGGGTTAAATTGCGCTTAAATACCCGCCTGTTAGGGATCGGTTTATGTGCGGCCGCTATGCAGTCACGTCCGCGCCGGAGGCCATCCGGGCGCTGTTCGGCTACCCGGAGCAGCCGAATTTCCCGCCGCGCTACAACGTGGCGCCGACACAGCCCATCGCGATTGTCCGCCTGATCGAGGGTAAACGTCAGTTCGCATTGGTGCGTTGGGGGCTGCTGCCATCCTGGGTGAAGGACCCCAAGAATTTCACCCTGCTGATCAATGCGCGTGGCGAATCGTTAACGGAAAAGCCGGCCTTCCGCGCCGCGGTGAAACGGCGGCGATGCCTTATCCCGGCCGACGGTTTTTACGAATGGAAAGCGGCGGGGCCACGCAAGCAGCCTTTCTACGTCCGCGCGAAATCCGGCCTGCCACTCGCATTCGCCGGGTTGTGGGAGACCTGGACCGGGCCCAACGGCGAGGAAATGGAAACCGCGGCCATTGTCACAACGCGCGCCAATCGCACGCTGGCCCCAATCCACGAACGCATGCCAGTGGTGGTGCCGCCGGAGGCTTTCGATCTGTGGCTCGATTGCGCGAATGTCGACGCTGAAACCGCTGCGGCATTGATCGCCCCTGCGGCTGACGACCTGCTCGAGGCCTACGAGGTCTCGACTGCAGTCAATCGCACGGCGAACGACAACGAGAAACTGGTCGAGCGCTGGACTGCGCCTGCCGAAGCCGAGCCCGAGCCGAAACCTGTTGCGACGCGCGCCCCACGCAAACGCGCCAATAATCGATCCAAGAAGGATGACGGGCAGGGGGCATTATTTTGATCGCCGCGACCCCGGGAACCTTTCGGCTGCCGATGCATCTAATGCATCGAAACGGAGAATAACGCCTATGCCACTGACGCAGGCCCAGCAGGCCCACGCGGATACGCTGGCCGATGAGAATCTGGTCGATCTGGCGCGCGCGCACGATGAGGCCGCCGTTCGCGCGATCACGAAGCGGTACAACCGCCGCCTCTTTCGGATTGCGCGCAGCATCCTGCGCGATGACGCGGAAGCCGAAGATGTCGTGCAGGAAACCTATGTCCGCGCCTTCACCGGCCTCGACATGTTTCGCGGTGATGCTGCTTTCGGCACCTGGATTACCCGCATCGCCATGAACGAGGCGCTTGGTCGATTGCGCCGCCGTCGGCCGACGGTGGATTGGGAAACTTATGGCGAAAACCGCAACCAGGCCGAGATCATTCATTTTCCCGTCTCGGCAGCAGCCAGTGATCCGGAGAAGACCATGGCACAAAGCGAAGTGCGGGCTGTGCTGGAACAGGCGATCGACGCGCTTCCCGATGCCTTTCGCGCGGTGTTCGTTGCGCGCATCGTCGAAGGCATGAGCGTGGACGAAACGGCCGATCTTTTCGGCCTGCAGCAGGAAACCGTGAAGACGCGGTTGCACCGCGCGCGCCTGCTGTTGCGCGCGGAACTCGACAAGCAATTGGGTCCCGCGCTCACCAGCAGTTTTCCGTTCGGCGGCCGGCGCTGCGAACGCATGACCGAGATCATGGTGCGCCGTCTCTGCGCCAGCTGATTGTCCGGGAACCTCCTGAGCGCTCGTGCATCCAACCTTTCATCGATGCACGGCGCGGCCGAAGAGCCGCGCGAAACGGAGGTTCCCATGTTTGTCAGATTATCCGCAGGTATCGCCACGCTTTGCCTGCTGTCCGCGCCCGCCTTTGCCCAAGGCGCTGCAAAGCCGTCCGATCCGCAAATTGCGCACATCGCCTATACCGCAGGCCAGCTCGACATTGATGCGGCCAAGCAGGCGCTGGCGAAATCCAAGAACAAGGAAGTGCGCGAGTTTGCGCAGGAGATGGAACGCGACCATGCCGAGGTCAACAAGCAGGCACTCGCGCTCGTCAAGAAACTCAAGGTCACGCCGGAAGACAACGACACCAGCCGTGCGCTGACCAAGCAGGCGGCGGCCAAGCGTGACGAGCTGTCCAAGCTCAATGGTGCGGCCTTCGACAAGGCCTATGTCGCCAATGAAGTCGCCTATCACAAGACCGTCAATGGTGCGCTCGAGACTACGCTGATCCCGTCGGCCAGCAACGGCGAGCTCAAGAGCCTGCTGCAAACCGGCCTGAAGATCTTCCAGGGCCACCAGCAGCATGCCGAGCACGTCGCCTCTGACGTGAAATAATAGGGGATTGCCGCATGACGCCGGGACGCATTGCCATTGCTCTGATGATAGCGGGGCTATCGATCGTCCCGGCGCAGGCGGAAACGATTCAAGTGACGATCGATAAACTGGAATTCGCGCCTGCCGAGGTGAATGCCAAGGTCGGCGACACCATCGAGTGGGTGAACAAGGACGCTTTGGCGCACACCGCGACCGCGACAAATAACGACTGGGCCGTCAACATTGCGCCCCGTCAGTCGGGGAGCGTCGTGTTGAAAAAACCGGGCGCCGTCGATTATTTCTGCAAGTTTCATCCCAACATGAAGGGACGCGTGGTGGTCGCGCCGTAAGACGCGCCTAAAGCACCTTGCCCGGGTTGAGGATGCCGTTGGGATCGAGCATCCGCTTGAGGCCGCGCATCAGCTCAAGCGCCACCGGGTCTTTGTATTTCGGCAAGATGCCGCGCTTCATGACGCCGACGCCGTGTTCAGCCGATATTGAGCCGCCAAATTTTTTGACCACTTCGAAAACAACCGCATTCACCTCGTCCCAGCGTGCCAGGAACTGGGCTTTGTCGGCGCCTTCGGGCTGCATAACATTGTAGTGGATATTGCCGTCGCCGACGTGCCCGAACGGCAGCGTCCTGCTGCCAGGAATGTACTTCATGACGGCCGCATCGGCCTCCGCGATGAAAGCCGGCACATTGGCGACCGGCACCGAGACGTCGTGCTTGATCGAAGCGCCGATGTGGCGTTGCACTTCGCCAAACATTTCCCGTATGCGCCAGAAGGCTTTGGCCTGTTGCACGTTCTCGGCGATGGTGGCGTCGAGCACCAGCCCTTTCTCGTGCCCCTCGCTGAGAATGTTCTCCATCATCGCGCGCAGGCCCGTGCGCGCCTGCGAGGACAACTCGATCAGTACGTACCACGGATGAGGTGTCGCCAGCGGGTTGCGGCTCGCCGTGTCATGTTTGACCACGGCTTCGACACCTGCGCGCAGCATCATCTCAAACGAGGTTACGCCGTCCGACGTGTGCTGCTCGGCAAGTTTCAGGAGATCGACCGCAGCCTGCGGCGAGGCCACCCCGGCAAACGCGGTCTCAATCGAGCGCGGCTTAGGCACCAGCCGCAACACCGCCGCCGTGATGATCCCGAGCGTGCCTTCTGAGCCGATGAACAGGTTCTTCAGGTCGTAGCCGGTATTGTCCTTCTTCAGCTTGTTGAGATTATGCAGCACCCGTCCGTCGGCCAGCACGACCTCGAGGCCGAGCGCATGGGAGCGCGCTATGCCGTGCGCAATCGCGGCGGTGCCGCCGGCATTGGTGGAGAGATTGCCTCCGATTGTGCAACTGCCTTCCGACGGCAACAATTGGGGATAAAGCCGATCGGCTTCGGCGGCCGCCTCGCGGGCGCGTTGCAGCGTGACCCCGGCTTCCACGGTCATTGTGTTCGAGACGGGGTCGACCTCGCGGATCTTGTCGAGCCGCGTCAGCGACAGCAGCACTTCGCCGTTATGCGGAATTTGGCCGCCCACCAGTCCGGTATTGCCGCCCTGCGGCACGATCGCCGTGCGTGTTTCATTGGCGAGCTTGAGGATGGCCGAAACTTCGTCGACCGATCCCGGCCGCAACACGACTGGCGTGCGGCCGTGGTAAAGGTCGCGCATCTCGACAAGATACGGTTCCTGCGCGGATTTGTCGGTGACCGCATATTTGGGGCCGACAATCGCCGCAAAGCGGTTCAAAAGTTCTGGGTCGAGGCGGGGCTGGTCAAGCATGTCATCACTTTAGTGCAATTTCCGTCGTCATGTCAGCGTGGTGCCGCGGCGCGCTTGAGGCGGTCATTGATCGCCTCGCCGAGGCCTTCGTGCGGCACCTTCATTACCGCGATGCGGCGGGCACCGGAAGCGTCCATTGCGCGCAAATGCGAAAACAGGTTGGCGGCCGCCTCGATGAGGTCGCCGCGCGGCGACAGGTTCAGCATCGTGCCGGAAAAAGCCGGCGCCGCGCCGAAGGCGAGCAGCGCTTCACCATTCTCGACCCCGTCGGCATCGAGACGCAGCGCAGCCTTCGGCGCGTAGTGCGACGACAACATGCCGGGCGCCACCGGCGCATCGTCTGCGAGGGGAGCCGTTGCCAACGCGGCGCCGAGCGTGCCCTCGATCGCTTCGCGCGGAGCGCCGCCCGGCCGCAGCAGCGTGGGCTGCTCCACGCAGGACACGATGGTGGACTCCACGCCGACCATGCAGGGGCCGGCGTCGATGATGAGATCGATGCGGCCGCGCAAATCGGCAAGCACGTGGGCGGCGCTGGTTGGTGAAACGTGACCGGACCGGTTCGCCGATGGCGCCACCACGGCGCCGCCGAAAGCCTCGATCAGGTTGCGCGCCACCGGATGCGCCGGCACGCGCACGGCCACGCTGTCGAGACCCGCAAGTGCGAGATCGGCAACGACACAGTCGCGCTGCTTTGCGAGCACGAGGGTGAGCGGACCCGGCCAGAATGCGGCGGCAAGTTTCTCGGCGGCAGCGTTGAACACGCCCACGCGCCGCGCGGCGGGGATGTCTGCGACATGGGCAATCAGCGGATTGAACGCAGGGCGGCCCTTGGCGGCATAGAGCCGTGCCACCGCCTCGCCATTGCCCGCATCGGCGCCGAGTCCGTAGACGGTTTCGGTCGGAAAGGCGACGAGTCCGCCGGCGGCGAGACAGCGCGCGGCCACCTCGGTCGCCTCAGGACCAGCCTTCAAAATCCGCGTTCCAGGCTCGGCGGTCATCGCCTCTCTCAAGCTTGCGTTTAGGGGTGCCGGGGTTATAAGACCGGCCTTCAGTCGGAGTGTAGCGCAGTCTGGTAGCGCACCTCGTTCGGGACGAGGGGGTCGCAGGTTCAAATCCTGCCACTCCGACCATTAAATCAGATAGTTAATCGCCGTTTTGCCAGATTTCGGCGCCCGGGCCAATGTCTTGCGTGAGGCGCGGGCTTTCGCCCGTCACTCGCTCCCGCCGCGAAATGCATTGCCGATCGCATTTATTCTTTTGCTGCTGATGGCTTCGCTGGGGTCTTTTTGGGTCGGCGTCGCAGCCTCGTAGCAATTGACCGTTCCCTTGTCCCACATCCGTCCGGTGCGATTGTCCATCATGATCTGCTGACATTTTTCGCCGGCCGCAGGCATGATGATGAGCGAGCCGGTGTAGATCTCGGCGTCGCTGCGTTGCGGTTTTGGCTTGGCGACCTGTTGCGGCCGC
Source organism: uncultured Alphaproteobacteria bacterium (assembly GCA_963810125.1). GTDB lineage: Bacteria > Pseudomonadota > Alphaproteobacteria > Rhizobiales > Xanthobacteraceae > Pseudolabrys. Next base: position 56,269 of record CAWEMK010000002.1, on the reverse strand, counting down.
AGCGCCGACCAGCCGCTTGGATGCCAGTCATTGAGATAGACGATGACAGTGACGCAGAAGGCGAGCCAGACGAGCATCATGTAGGTTCGCGGAACGTCGCGCAGGAACCAGCGGCGGTGGGACTTGTGACGCGCGGCCATAACCTGCTCCGGAGCACGCAAACGCGGCGGGTCTGACTTGAACGCCAAAGCGGGCGTTCTTGTGCGAGCCTAAGGCAGTTTTCGTTAAGAGACCGTTCAGCCTTGCCGAGCAGCCCGCGGGCCGCCCCGAAAACCAAATATTTGCATGGGATTGCAGCCGGGATTCGGCGCCTGCTGCGCGTGCTAACCCTTGCGGGAGACCGTCCGCGCCGCGTAACTTCAGCGCCAGCCACCAATGCCGGCGGACCAAAAGAGCCTGCCGCTATAAGAGATCAGAAATGGGGAGGATGTCGGTCATGCAGCGTCTTTTTACGGTCGTCTTGCGCGCGGCTCTGGCCGCCGCCTGCATCGCGCTTCTTGCGCCGGGCAATGCGCAGGCCGCTGATTATCCGACCCGCCAACCGCACATCTATGTCGGCTACCCGCCCGGTGGTTCGACCGACATCCTGGCGCGGCTGTTCGGCGATTGGCTGGGCAAACGCCTCGGCCAGCAGTTCATCATCGAGAACCGTCCAGGCGCCGGCAACAATCTCGCCACCGAATTTGTCGCCAAGGCGGCGCCGGATGGCTATTCACTGATCCTGGTCAACCCGGCTAATGCCGTCAACGCTTCGCTCTACAAGCATCTCAATTTCGTTTTCCTGCGCGACATTGATCCGGTCGGCGGCTTCATCCGCGTGCCGAACGTGCTGGAAGTGAATCCGTCGGTGCCGGTAAAGACCGTCGCCGAATTCATCGCTTATGTGAAAGCCAATCCCGACAAGGTGAACGTTGCTTCGTCCGGCAACGGAACCTCGATCCATCTCTCGGGTGAGCTGTTCAAGATGATGACCGGGACGAAAATGACGCACGTGCCCTACAAGGGTTCGGCGCCGATGCTCACCGATCTGCTCGGCGGCCAGGTGCAGGTCACATTCGACAATCTGCCGTCATCGATCGAGCATATCAAAGCCGGCAAACTGCGTGCGCTGGCGGTGACGACCGCGAAACGCAGCGAAGAACTACCCGATGTGCCGACTGTCGGCGAAACAGTGCCCGGCTACGAAGCGAGCGCATTCTTCGGCCTTGGCGTTCCGCACGGAACGCCAAAGGAGGTTGTCGAAATCCTCAACAGAGAGATCAATCTGGCGCTGAAGGATCCGGCAATGATCGCCAAGCTCAAGGAACTTGGCGGCACACCGATTCCCGGATCGGCCGCCGATTTCGGCAAGATCATCGCGGCCGAAACCGCGAAGTGGGAAAAGGTGGTTCACGCCGCCGACCTGTCGATCAACTAGCGGGCGCGTGCAATAACCGAAATGACAACGCGTAAACGTCCCGAACAGCTGCGCAGCCATCGTTGGCTCGGCGTCGATGACCTGCGCGCCTTCGGTCACCGCGCGCGGCTGCGCCAGGGTGGCTTCGACGCGACCGATTTCCGCGGCAAACCGGTGATCGGGATCGTCAATACCTGGAGCGACATCAATTTCTGTCACACGCATCTGCGCGACCGCGCCGAGGATGTGAAGCGCGGTGTGCTTCAGGCCGGCGGTTTCCCGGTCGAATTGCCGGCGATGTCGCTGTCGGAGCCCTTCGTCAAACCGTCGACCATGCTCTATCGCAATTTGCTGGCGATGGAGACGGAAGAGCTGTTGCGCAGCCATCCGATCGATGGCGCAGTGCTGATGGGGGGCTGCGACAAAACCACGCCGGCTTTGGTGATGGGCGCGATCAGCATGGGCGTCCCCGCGATCTATGTTCCGGCCGGGCCGCAATTGCGCGGCAACTGGCATGGCCAGGTGCTCGGTTCAGGCTCCGACGCGTGGAAATACTGGGATGAAAGGCGCGCTGGCCGCATTACGGACGAGGAATGGGCGGAGATCGAAGGCGGCATCGCGCGCTCATTCGGGACCTGCATGGTCATGGGTACCGCCGCGACCATGATGGCCATTACCGAGGCGATGGGCCTGGCGCTTCCCGGGTCGTCGTCCATTCCCGCGCCCGATGCCGGACATCCGCGCATGTGCGCGGCTGCCGGCCGCCGCATCGTCGATATGGTGTGGGATGACCTGACGCCGCAAAAGATTCTCACGCCAGCCGCCTTCGACAATGCAATTCGTGTTCACATGGCGATGGGTGGCTCGACCAATGCCATTATTCATGTCGTCGCTATGGCACGGCGGGCCGGACTCAAGCTCGACATGAACCGCTTCGACGAAATTTCGCGTGAAATTCCCGTGCTCGCCAACGTGCGGCCGTCCGGTGAATTGCTGATGGAAGATTTCTTCTACGCCGGCGGTCTGCGCGCATTGATGAATGAGTTAAAAGAGAAGCTCGATTTGTCGTGCTTGACCGTGACGGGAAAAAGTATCGGCGAAAATATCGCGGGCGCCGAGGTTTACAAGCGCGATGTCATCCATCCTTTGTCCGATCCCGTCTCGCGTGACGGCGCAACTGCTGTTCTCACTGGCAATCTCGCGCCGCGTGGCTGCGTGATGAAACCGTCGGCGGCTGACAAGCGACTTTTGCGCCACCGCGGCAAGGTGATCGCGTTCGAGGACTACAACCACATGGCGCGCGAGGTGGAGCGCGACGATCTCGACGTCACGCCCGATCATATTCTCGTTCTCAAGAACGGCGGGCCGAAGGGCGGTCCAGGCATGCCCGAGTGGGGCATGCTGCCGATCCCGAAGAAGCTCGTGAAGCAGGGCGTGCGCGACATGCTGCGCATTTCGGACGCGCGCATGAGCGGCACCAGTTATGGCGCCTGCATTCTGCATGTGGCGCCGGAAAGCTTTGTCGGCGGTCCGCTGGCTTTCGTGAAGACCGGCGACGAGATCGAGGTCGATGTGCCGGCGCGCCGCATTCACCTGCACGTCTCGGACGAAGAGATGGCCCGCCGGCGTAGCGCATGGACGCAACCGGGTCCGCGTTATCCGCGCGGCTACGGCGCGCTTTATTCCGAGCACATCGGCCAGGCGGATGAAGGCTGCGACTTTGATTTCCTGGCACCGCTCGGGGCGATTCCAGAGCCCGAAATTCACTGAAGTCGGTAGCTGGCCACCGCGAATACCTAAAATTGCGTACAACCTAAAGACGAATTTTCATCTACTGGATGGCACGTTCTCGGCTGGGTCACCGGGATCAGGTGTCGATGCGTCCTTCGATTCTGAAGCTGGCATTCAATGCCGGATTTGCGCTTTTGCTCGCCGCGACGGTGCTGGCCGGTGCCATCGTCGGGTCGGCAGTCCTTCATGCAAGCTTGCGCGATACGCTTTACCAGACCGCAATTGCCACGCTGGTGATCGCGGTGATTGGAACGACGCTGGCTGTCGCCGTGCGGTGGTTTCCGTTGCGCGCACTCGACCGAACCCTCGAAGCGCTTCGCAACACCCAGCGCGATCTGGCCGAGCAGAATAAACGCCTCGACGCCGCGCTGATGAATATGTCGCAAGGCCTTTGCATGTACGAAGCGGACGGGAAACTCGCGATCTCTAATCCGCGCTTTGCAGAGATATACGGTCTTCCGAAAGACAAAGTATTGCCGGGCATGACCACGTACGATCTCGTTGCGCTCTTGCGTGCCACCGGCAGCGCCTTCGATGTCGACCCGCAAGGGACGCTTGCCATACGTGACAGCATTTATCGTGAGGGCAAAGGTGGGGCATTTGTTCAGCGCCTCACGGACGGCCGCAGCATCTCGATATTGTATCGGCCAAGGCCGGGTGGCGGTTTCGTTGTGACCTTCGAGGACATCACCGAACGGCTGGCCGCCGAAGAGCGCATCAAGCATTTGGCGAATTACGACGCACTCACTGATTTGCCCAACCGCGTCACATTTTACGACCGTATGGAATCGATCCTTCGTCACATGCGCCGTACCGAGTCCGTTTCGGTTCTCAGCCTTGATCTTGACCACTTCAAGAGCGTGAATGACACGCTTGGACATCCTGTCGGCGATCGGCTCCTGCAAGCTGCGGCTGACCGTATGCGTACTTGCGTTCGCGATGCGGATATCGTCGCCAGATTGGGTGGCGACGAGTTCGCGGTCGTTCAAATTCCGTCCGCGCAGGGCCTCGATACCAACGCGCTCGCAGCCCGCCTGATCGAGGTTGTTGGTGCTCCCTACGACATCGAGGGTCATCAAGTTGTGGTTGGCGCCAGCATCGGCATTGCCATCGCGCCTGCCGATGGCGCTACACCGGATACACTCATGAAGAACGCGGACCTCGCGCTCTACCGTGCCAAGGCGGACGGCGGTGGCGCGTTCCGGTTTTTCGAAACCGAAATGGACGCGCGCATGCAGGTGCGCCGCACTCTCGAGCTCGAACTGCGCAAGGCAATTTTGAAAGGCGAATTTGAGCTTCATTATCAACCGATCGTCGAAGTGAGAACCGGCAGGATCACAAGTTGCGAAGCCCTTATCCGGTGGTTTCATCCCGAGCGCGGCGTGATTCCACCCATGGAGTTCATCCCGATCGCGGAAGAAACAAGCCTCATTATTCCATTGGGAGAATGGGTGTTGCGGCACGCTTGCAGCGAAGCCGTACGCTGGCCGAAGAATGTCACCGTGTCGGTCAATCTGTCTCCGGCACAATTCGAGAATCCAAATCTGGTCAAGACCATCGTCAACGTGTTGACGGATTGCGGGCTGCCGGCCGCCCGGCTGGAACTGGAAATTACCGAAACGGTTCTCTTGCAGGACAATGACCACGCCCTCGCCATCCTGCACGAGCTGCGTGGTCTCGGCATCAAGATCGCAATGGACGATTTCGGCACGGGCTACTCCTCGCTCGGCTACCTGCGCAGCTTCCCGTTCGACAAGATCAAGATCGATCAATCCTTTATCCGCGACCTGACGTCGAAAGAGGACAGCGTGGCCATCATTCGCGCCGTTGTCGGATTGAGCAGCAGCCTGGGGATCACGACAATCGCTGAGGGCGTGGAAACGAAGGAACAGCTCGCGCGCCTCACCAAGGAAGGCTGCAATGAAGTCCAGGGCTTTTTCTTCAGCCCGCCGCGCCCAGCTGCGGAAATCGAGCACATCCTCAATGAAACCTCGCGCTATGAGGCCGTGGCCTGACGCCGGTGAAAGAGCCATTTTCTTGAATGTGTGCAAAAAAGAACGAACACGCGTACATTCAAATTAGAACATCTCCGAACTAGAATATTCTAATGTTTGCCAAACGCATTGACTCGCGCGCGAAAATTTCTTGAATTGATTTTGCACCACGCGCTGTGCGTGGCGTGCAACCTGATTGCCAGGCCTTGAACCGGGCGTATGAGGAAAATGAAAATGATTAACGTCCGCTGCGCGCGTGCGCTTGTTTTTGCCGCGCCATTTATCGTCGTCTCCGGTTTCGGCGTTCGCGCCCAGAACAGTCCGGATTTCTATCGCGACGTAGAAACAAAATACATCTTCGGGTTCACCGAAGGTTCGGGCATCGGCCTCGAAGGCGAGAAGGAGTTCTCCCTGGAGACCGTCGCACGAATGGGCAAACGCGACGGCCGTTATTGGGCGAGCGAAACAAAACTTGAATATGAATTCACGCCGAATCAATACGTCCAGTTCGAGCTTGGGCCGCTGGTGTCCACCCACGTTCTTAAAGACGTCACCGATATGGACAACCGTAACCAGCTTGCGATGAGCGGCTTCTTTGGCGAAGTGCGTTACCTGCTTCTGGATCGCGGTCCATCCTCGCCGCTGGCAATTACGCTTTCAGCCGAGCCAGAGTGGCACCGTATCGATGAGACCAGCGGCGCGCGCGTCAAGAACTTCGGTCTCGAGTTGAAGGTCAATGCCGATCTCGAGCTCATCAAAAATCGGCTCTATCTCGGCGGCAACCTACTTTATGAACCGGAAGCGACGCATGATCCGGACGGAATCGGGGCGGGCTGGGAGAAGGAATCGACTGGAGGCATTTCGGCTGCCTTGTCCTATCGCGTCTTGCCGTCCGTGTTTGTCGGTGCCGAATTCTGGTACCTGCGCCACTACGATGGGGCCTGGTTCAATACGTTCACCGGAGATGCCTTTTTTCTCGGGCCCACGGCCTACTTTCAGCTCGGCCGCAAGGTGTTCATGACGGCTGCATGGAATGTGCAAATCCACGGTCGCGACGTCGATGACCCGGGCTCTACGCTCAACCTCGCGGAGTTCTCGCGGCAGCGCGGAAAATTGAAATTTGCAGTCGAATTTTAGCGGGAGGATATTTGCGTGATCGGCACCAATGTAAAGACGGTTTTTGCCCTGCTTCTGCTTGCCGCGTCTAGTATCCCGGCAAGTGCGCAGCAAGCGGCGACCGTGACCATCAGCGTCAAGAACCATCGCTTCCAGCCCGCGCAGATTCAGGCGCCAGCTAAGGTTCCGATCGAGCTGCACGTGAAAAACCTTGATCCGACGCCGATGGAATTTGAGAGTGTGAGTTTGCGCGTTGAGAAGGTCGTGGCCGGGAACAGCGAAGGCATCATCAGGCTGCGGCCGCTGGAGCCAGGCAGCTACAATTTTTTCGACGATTTCAACCAGCAAACCAACGGTGTGCTGGTTGTGCGGTAGCACAGCACCGAATAAACGGAACTAATCCGGATTTTGCGGGTTTTCGGGCCACAATGTCGTTGGTCCGGGAGCGGTTCGCATGAATGCCAATACTGCAAAGATTGTGTTTGTTTCCCTTTTCCTCGCCGCCGCAGCTTTCTTTCCGGCGAGCGCGCAACAGACAGCTAGCGTCACGGTTAGCGTGAAGAACCACAGTTTTCACCCCGCCCAGATCCATGTGCCGGCCAACGTGCCGGTCGATCTACGTGTGAAAAATCTCGATTCGACCGCGATGGAATTCGAAAGCGATACTTTGCACGTGGAGAAGGTCGTGAACGGGAACAGTGAAGTGGTCATCCGGCTGAAGCCGTTGGCGCCAGGCCGCTACGAATTTTACGACGACTATCATCAGGACAGCACCGGCGTCCTGATGGTGCGCTAGGCCTTACACGACGAATGGAATGAGCGCCGGCACCTCGGCGCGATAGCGCTCGTAGGCTTCGCCGAATTCGGCGAGCATAAATCGTTCTTCAATGACGATCTTGCGCAAAAATCCTGCGGCAACCAGGATGAGGCCAATGAACGCGCGCCATTTGTCGACCGAAAGCGCAGTGCCAATGAGCGCGAGCAGCACGCCGGTATAGATCGGGTGCCGCACCAGCGCATAGGGTCCACTGCGCACCAATTCATGGTTCTGTTTGACCGTCACCTCGGCGCTCCAGTTGCTGCCGAGGCAAACACGCGCCCACGCGGAAAAGCCGAGGCCAATCGCAACCAAAGCGCTTGCAATCCAGAGCCAGATTTGAGCGGGGCCATGGAACTGGCGTTCCAACTCCGGCCCAAGGATGCCAGGCACGCCGAGAAGAAGCCCGCCCAGGATCAACGGCCCATAGTGGGTGAGACGCGATGCAAGGCTTTCTCGTCGCCTGGTTTTCCCGCTGACGCGAGCCGCTACGACCCAGTAGCCAAGCCAGAGAATCCAGAGAGCCGGGATCAATACGCGTAGCACATACGTCATTGGTCGCTAGCTAGGGTGCAAGTGTGGCCGAAATAATGGTAGGCCGGGTCCCTCAATCGGACTGATGGCATGAGCGACGACATTCCTTTCGACAAAGATCTCAAGCTGGCGCCGGACACGGTGGACGAGCCGATGCCCGGGATACGCCGGATCATGGCGAACAACCCGGGTCCGTTCACGTTCAAGGGAACCGTCAGCTACATCGTCGGCCGCGGCAAGGTCGCAATCATCGATCCCGGCCCGGACGATGCCGCGCACATCGGCGCGTTGCTCGACGCGGTGCGCAATGAGACCGTGACGCACATATTTGTGACTTACACCCACCGTGACCATTCGCCTGCGGTGCCGGCGATCAAGGCGGCCACCGGCGCCAGGGTTTACGCGGAAGGGCCGCACCGCGCCGCGCGCCCGCTGCACATCGGTGAGCACAATCCGCTCGACGCCAGCGCCGACCGAGACTTCCGGCCGGATGTGGCGCTGAAGGATGGCGAGATCGTCGTCGGCGACGGATGGTCGATCGAAGCGGTGACAACGCCGGGCCATACCGCGAACCACACGTCTTATGCACTCAAGGATAAAAACGTTTTATTCGTCGGCGATCACATCATGGCCTGGGCGACGTCGATCGTTGCGCCGCCCGATGGTGCCATGAGCGACTATATGGCTTCGCTGGCAAAGCTCGCGAAGCGCAAGGAGACCATATATTTCCCCGGCCATGGACCGGCGATCACCGATGCGTCGCGCTTCGTCAATTATTATATTCTGCACCGCAAGGCGCGCGAAGCGTCAATCCTGCACCGGCTGTCAAAGGGTGCGACCGACATTCCCACAATTGTGCGTGCAATTTATATCGGCATCGATCCGCGTTTGACCGGGGCCGCTGGTCTGTCGGTGCTCGCGCATCTTGAGGATCTGGTCGCCCGCGGTCTGGTCGAGACGGACGGCCAGCCTGCGGTCGACGGGGTCTATCGTTTGCCCGGCTGACGTTTTTCGGGCTGCTGTCCCTTTTTCGGCGGGGGAGGCTTTTTGTCGGGCAGCGCGCGAGGCTCCGGCGCCGAGCCCACGGCGTCATCGATGTCTTCGAGCAAGCTCCTGATACGTGAAGCATTGGCGCCGAAATCGTGCGATCCGACGCGCGATGCCGAGCGCATATCGATACGGGTACCCTGGCCGATCGGGGTCACCCGGATGACGACGTCGTCACGGAATCCCATGATCGGCGTGCGGGCCACGGCTTCGATCACACCATCTCGCCGCGCCAATGTCGGCGAGCGCGCATCCCCGATCGTCCACTTGCGCTTGGTGACCAGCGCGAGCGCGGCGTCGTAAGCAACTTTGGGCGCGACGTCGAGTTCAAGGGGAGCGATATCCGGATAGCCGGCGCGCTGAAGCGCGGCCACTGTCTGCCCGGGATAGTCGGTGCGATCGCGCGGGCGCTGACGGGCCAGCACGTCGAACCGCGGGGGATTGGCCGTGTCCGTCGTGACGTCGGAAATTGCGCGGCAACTTCAAAGCCCGCGTGCCGAGGTAGGCGGGAAAAGCGAGCAGTGCCAGGCCGAGAAACAGGCCGAGCAACGCGCGGCCAAGACCGGAATAGCCCTGCCGCCAGATCACGATGAAGCCTCCGAATGCCAGCAGAATGGCAAGTCCGGCAAACACCAGCGCGGCCGCAAAAGTGGCGAGGGCCGGCACGATCTCAAGCAGGTTTGACCGTACAATGATGATCGAAAGCGCCGCCACGGCAAACGCAAACAACCCCAGCCTGGACGACCAGACCGCGATCTTTGACGTGGGCTCGTCATGAAACGGACGTCGCGCCATGGTCATGACCCCGCACAGATCGTCTTGAGCGCCGCCCATTCTCCGGCATCGAGAAATGATGACGATGGCCGGGTTGCCGCCAGTTTATTGATGGCGGCAACACGCGCTTTGGTTTCCGGATGATTCAACAAGATTGTCATGCCGGGTTCAGTGGCGCCGCCGATCTTGTCGAGCATGGTCGCGAGGGCATGGGCGTCGCCGCCGGCTCTATTCATCAGCTCGGCGCCATAGGCATCCGCCTTTGTCTCCGCCTCGCGCGAATATGATGATTGCAGCACCGTCTTGGCCGCAAAAACGACCGCGCCGCCGCCGACAAAATCGCCGAGCAACATCCCAAACAAAAATGACAGGCCGGCGCCCTGGAGGACCGCTTTGGTGCCATCGCGATGGGCGACGTGGCCGATTTCATGTGCAATCACGCCGGCAACCTCGTCAGCAGTATCCGCCTTGGCAATCAGGCCGCGGAATACATAAACCTGTCCGCCCGGCAAAGCCACGGCATTGGCTTCGTCACGCCGCACAACACTGGCCTGTAAGGGCAGGGCGAGAGCCGCCGCCGCTTCAAGCCGCCGCAACATTTTGTCGAGTGCAGCACGACCCGCCGTCTCCGCTGGGACTGTCCCGCAGTCAAAGCTGACGCCCGCCTTGTGAGGATCGAGCATGCCGCGCACCTGCATATTGACGGCGTCACCGAGCTTACGCTCGGCCGCCGGCGGGAGCAGCGGGGTCAGCCGCGCAGCGATCTCCGGCACCCCGAACCAGGCCACCAACACGAGCGATGCCGTCGCGGCGACGCTCCAGCCGATCACCCGCATGCGTTGCCGGCGTTGCAACAACCCCGTCCGGTCGACAAGGGACGAGCGGGCGTCAATTTGGGCGGCAAAAGCCGTGTCGAGAATTTCGAGGCGTTCAAGCGTTGCGCTCCCCTGACGGCCGAGTTGGAGCACTTTGTCTGGAGCAGACAATCCCTCAATCTGGTCATAGGGCCATTCCGCGAGGAGCGACCCGTCCTGGGCGGATATCCGCAGGCTTGATGGCGCGAGCGCCAACGCCACTTCGCGGCGCGTGCTGGTCACGCCGTCAAAATAAACGCCGGTTCCGGAATTCATCGATGCGGCCCTTCGATTCCGTCCGGCATCAGTAGCTACCAACATTAAGTGCATCGGCGAGCCCCTCGCCAATCGCGGAGCTCGGCCGCCCGGTGGCTTTGACCTTTTCCAGTGCGGTAAGGCCGGTCAGTTGCAGCGATTCCATGCCCAGTTGCCAGAGCGACAGCAGCACGGTGGCGCGGTAGATCGTCGAATAGCCAAGCGCCGTGACGACGTAGCCCGCGAGGAGAAACAGCGTCGCAAGGATTTCTCCACCAGCGCCCAGTTTTGCGGCACTTGCAACCGCCCCAACCACAACCAGCGCGATCGCGCCAACGATGCCGACACCCATGCTGAACAGGATCGCATACCCGACAAAGCGGCCATAGGCGGCGTAGACGTGACGCATGCGCAGCCGCGAACGTACTTCGAGATCGCCGAAGCACAATCCCGACGACCACCAGCGCAGCACGATTGCCTGGAATGCCGGGTAGAGCAGGGCGGCCAGGCCCACGCTAACGCCGCCCATCAGCATGGCAAAGACAATGGCGTCGCCCAGGCCGGGGTTACCGCCTTCGATCCTGCCCATGACGTTGTCGCCACCTTGTGCCAGCGCATCGACGAGGGCCTTCCAATCGACCGCACCCATGAAGCTGCTAACCGCAAGTGCCAAAGGCGCAAAAATGAGCAGCCACATCGGCAAGCCACGCAGGAGCAGGCTGAAACCGGATGCCTCGAAGCGTCCAGCTAGATCGCCGTAGAAGGTATTGCGCATCTTGTAGCGCTCGAGGCTGGCAAGCTGGAACGGATAAGCGAGGCCGAAGCTCAACGCAGTGAGGATCCACCAGAAGATCGCGCGAAAGGCATAGGCCCAGGCCGAGCCTTCCTGATGAAAGCGCAGGCCTCGATAGATCGTGCGCGTCAGACGATAGCGGCGGGCGCGATAGATCGCGTATTGGCCAAGAACACCGAGCGCTGCAAAGGCAGTCACGCTTGAGAGTTTTGCGAGGATGCCGAGATCGAGCGCCGCCAGAAAGAAACCGGCGTAGACCGGAATGAGAATGGCAATCGCGATCAGGAAGCCGAGCAGGAGTTCCAGTGGCGTGCCGGTATATTCAAGAGTCTCGCCGGCGATTTCGGTGTTTGACCACAGGAAGCGCCGCACATCGGTTGCCAGCCAGAAGCGATAGATGCCGAGCGTGACCATCAGCAACGCGCCGCCGCGAATGAGCAGACGCCAATAGAACCGGCGCTGCCCGAGAAACCGCACGCCGCCGCTCGTTGCGATTCCGCCCGTATCGAGGCTCATGGCCAGCAGGGATAGTGGCAAGCCGGTGCGCAGGCAATGTGGATTGTGACACGGCCGCAAAAATCGGTCTGATTAATGTATGGCAGCTGCCTCGAAACGCGTAGAGGGCCGCCTGTCTGATGGCTAGCTTTGTCGAACAAGCGCGTCGGTGCGGCTGGTTTTTGAGCTCAATGACTTGCCATAGTACGCCCGACGCTCACGCAACCGTGAGGAGCGTCCGGCCCCGTGCGCTGCAAGAATGCGAATATACGATTGTGTGGTCGCTATCCGGGAGCCTGCGATGCGTACAAAAAACTTTCCACACGTCGACCGTCGCGCGTTGCTGAGCGCTGGCGGCGTGGTGATGTTGAGCGCGGTTTTGCAGCCGTCACGCCTGATCGCCCAAGGTCGCACAGCTTCACGTATCGGCGTCATAGGTGCCGGCAACATCGGTAGTACGATCGGCGGGTTGTGGATCAAGAGCGGTCACTCCGTATTGTTTTCATCACGCCATCCGGACGAGCTTAAGGATATGGTGACAAAGCTTGGTAGCCTTGCACAAGCGGGCACCGTCGAGCAGGCGATTGCGTTTGGCGAGGTCCTTTTCATCGCCGTGCCGTATGGCGCGATCCCGCAGATAGGCAAGGACTATTCCGCCGCAATGAAGGGCAAAGTGCTGCTCGACGCCTGTAACGCAGTTTCGGCGCGTGATGGCGTCGTCGCCGACGAGGTCGAGCAAAATGGTATAGGCGTAACCACGCAAAAATATTTTCCGGATGTGCGGGTCGTGCGCGCATTCAATACGATGTCGTACATGATCTTTGCGCGCGAGGCGAACCGCGCCGATCCAAAGCTTGCGATTCCGATTGCGGGCGACGATGCGCCAGCCGTGCAAATTGCGGCTGGCCTTGTACGCGACGCGGGATTTGATCCGGTTATTGTCGGCAAGTTGGCAGATGCCCGGCGCTTCCAGCGCGGACAGCCGGGCTATGGACAATCAGTGTCGGCCGCGGAGCTTAAGCAGAAACTCTCATTGCCATGAACTGGTCTGAACGCTGGTTGAAGCGTGTCATGCCGGCGACGCCGCAAGAACGAGCGGCGGCGCTGTGGTCGTTCGCATATTTCTTCGCGCTGCTTGCCGGATACTACGTGCTGCGGCCGCTGCGCGATCAGATGGGTATTGCGGGTGGCATAAAGAACCTGCCGTGGTTATTCACCGCCACATTCGTCGCGCTGCTTGCAGCGCAGCCCCTTTACGGGGCTTTGGTCGCGCGTTTGCCGCGCGCGCGGTTCATCCCGATTGTCTACCATTTCTTCGCCGCCAATCTCATTTTATTTTGGGTTTTGCTGACCTTCGACATAGAAACCGTTATCATCGCGCGGGTATTTTTCGTTTGGGTCAGTGTATTCAACTTATTCGCCGTGGCTGTTTTCTGGTCGTTCATGGCCGATCTGTTCACGTCCGAGCAAGGCAAGCGCCTGTTTGGGTTTATTGGCGCCGGTGGTACGGCGGGTGCATTGCTGGGCCCGATCATCACGATTTGGCTTTCTGTCCCTTTGGGCCCGGTCAACCTGATGATTGCGGCCGCGGTGTTTCTCGAGCTGGCGGTGTTTTGCGTTTACCGCCTTGAGCGCGCGGCGCTGGTGCACACCGGACCGAAAGCGACGGTTGAAAGTATTGGAGGTAGTGCGTTCGCGGCGATCCCCGAGCTGGTACGCTCGCCATATATGCTGGGTATTGGCGCCTGGGTCGCTTTATTGTCCTATGCCGCGACTGTCATTTATTTCGAACAGGCGCACATCGTTTCCGAGGCGGTCAAGACCGCCGGACTCCAGACTCGTATCTTTGCCAGCATTGACCTCGCGGTCAGCCTGCTTACGCTCGTTACGCAATTACTCGTCACGGGCCAGCTGCTCAAACGCGTCGGCACGGGGCTCGCGGCGGCGGCATTGCCGGCTGTCTATATTGTGGGCTTTGCTGCCCTGGCAGTGATGCCGACGCTCATTGTTGTGGTGACTGTTCAGGTTGTGCAGCGCTGGATGAATTTCGCAATCGCGAACCCTGCGCGCCAGCTGTTCTTTACGGTGGTAAGCCGGGAGGAGAAATACAAAGCCAAAAATCTGGTCGACGTTGTCGTCTATCGCGGCTCCGACGCATTGTCGGGCTGGATCTTCGACAGCATGCAAGCCTTCGGGCTCAAGCTCGGCGCCATTGCTCTTTGCTCGCTGCCCGTAGTGGCTGGATGGTTTATTCTCTCGATTGGATTAGGACGAGCTCAGGAGCGGCGGTCTGCGCAGGGAGGCGCACCCGTCAAGGAGGCCAAGAGTGAATACAGCTTTGACTCGGCGTGAGTTCGCCGCATTCCTCGGTGCAAGCGTCGTGGCGCGCCCGGTTCTGGCGGATACGGACTCGCTCCTGACCCGCATGATCCCGAGTAGTGGCGAGCCTGTTCCGGCCGTCGGCCTTGGCACCGCCAGCATCTTTGACACCGCCAACGACGCAACGCGCGGCAAAGCGGCAGCCGTGATTCGTGCCTTGATCGGGAATGGCGGCCGGCTCATCGATACCGCTTCAACTTATGGCGACGCGGAAATCGTTGTTGGCGACGAAATGGCGATGGCCAAATTGCGCGACAAGATCTTCATCGCCACCAAGCTCGAAAATCCCGACCTGTCCGAGCTCAAAAGTTCGTTGGCACGTCTCAAGACCGGCAAAGTCGACCTGTTGCAATTGCACAACGTGCGAAGACTCAATCAATCCCTTGCTCAGTTCAGAGCATGGAAGGCTGAGGGCATTTGTCGCTATACAGGCGTGACCTCGACTTACCACAACGATTTTCCTGCCATCGAAGCGGTGCTTCGCCGTGAAAAGCCGGATTTTGTTCAAGTCGACTATTCGATCGATGTCCGCGACGTCGAGAAGCGAATTCTGCCGCTGGCGGCTGACGTAAAGGCGGGCGTGTTAACGGCGTTGCCATTTGGCCGCGGTCGACTGTTCGCGGCAGTGCGGGGGAAGACGATTCCCGATTGGGCAAGTGGATTTGCTGGTAGTTGGGCACAATTTTTTTTGAAATATTTGCTGGGTGACCCGCGCGTAACGGCGGTCATTCCAGGGACCGGCGATCCATTGCATATGGTCGACAATATTGGCGCCATGCGTGGCCGCTTACCAGACGCAACGGAGCGGGCGAAAATGGTTTCGTTTGTCGGAGCGTTGTGAACCTAGGTCGAAAGGCGGACGACGCTTGAACGCATGACGAGCGAACAGAAGCCCTCAAAAATCTGCGTCGAATGCCGCTAGTCCGCGCTACGCAATTCCGCCTTGGCGCCGTTTCGCAAGTCACATAGCGGCGGGCGCATGTGATTGTGGCGGCTGCGCTGTCGACGTTTCCCAACTCACACAGCTGGCGATGGAAAACGCGACGATTCGCCGACAACATAGCGATGGTATTGGGAGGCCTCCTGTTAACCACCAAACGGGCGTCCATTGACTGGAATATCGTGGTTCTGGTCCCGCTGCGGCGATAAATCGCGATTTTTGTGATCCCCGTCACAGCCTTGATTAACCATCAAGGCAACAACAGATTTAGGAGGGTTAATTTTTGATTAATATCATCGCTCCGCGATGGCATCCGTACTGTTGTGGCCAGCGCCAGACCGTTCGGTGGAAAGTGGGGACAGTTTGCGTTCGGCCGTAACGAAGCTCAACGTTGCGCCTCTGGGTCAGTTGGCTCAGACGGCGGAGGCTAGGATTCCAACGCAGTTGGAGCTCTGGTCGCCGGCTAATCTCGCGGCGGCGCGTGAAGAGCGCGCCATGCAGCGTGCGCGCATCGACTTTAGTGCGGGCGTAAGCAGAGCCGGATTTCGCGAACTCGATCTGACCCTGAATTCAAACGAAGAGAGTATCTGGTGTTTCATGCAGCCGGCGGGGCCGCCAAGCTTCACGCCGACATTGCTGCAAGAGTTGATTTCCATGCGGCGCATGCTGCAACGCATGTTCGCCAACTTACCGCCGGGCGAGGCCGCTCCGATCAAATATTTCGTCGGGGGCTCGCGTATTCCCGGTGTCTACAATCTTGGCGGCGATCTCAACTTTTTCATCAAGAGCATTCGGGCGCGCGACATCGATGCGCTGCGCAACTATGCGCATGACTGCGTCGACGTCGCCTATCAGATGACCGTCGGCTTCCATCTCCCGCTGATTACGATCGCGCTGGTTCAGGGCGATGCACTCGGCGGTGGATTTGAGGGTGCGCTATCCTTCAACGTGCTCGTGGCTGAAAAGAAAGCCAAGTTTGGATTGCCGGAAATTCTTTTCAACCTGTTTCCGGGTATGGGTGCCTTCAGTTTTCTGTCGCGCAAGCTCGACATGACGCGGGCGCACAAGATGATCCTGAGCGGGCGGATCTTTGGCGCACCCGAGCTTCACGAGATGGGCTTGATCGACGTTCTGGCCGAGGATGGGCGTGGCGAGGAGGCGGTGCGCGATTACATTGCGCATAATCGTCGCCACCATGCCGTGCATCGGCGCGTCCGCGAGGTTGGCCTGCGTGTCAATCCGCTCTCGCTCGAGGAGCTACGCGACGTCACCGATATCTGGGCCGAACATGCCATGCGGCTGCAAGAGTCGGATCTTCGCAACATGGAACGCCTGGCGAATGCGCAATTGCGCCGCGTAAAATACGCGCGTCCCTAGCCGTCCTGATGCATCAAGCTGCGACGTCGCGCTTGGAAAGCCGTCCCCGCAAGGCCACACAGACGCGTTCGAACTCTTCCCTCAGTCCGTTGAGGTAGATTTCACCTTGGCTTGCGAGGTCATCCGGCGCGATTTGCCGCCACGCGAGGCACATTTCATAGATTCCGCGCGCTCCGATATTGGCCGCTGCGCTGCGCAAGGCATGCAGTTGCTCTCGGAATGCAAGGGTATCGCCGGCGGCCGTGATGTCGGACAGCTGACGTAGAATGTCGGCCGCATCGTCAAGGAACTGCGCAGCGAGTTCATCAACGAACTCCTTGCCGCCCAGGTTTTCCAGTGCATCGATCGTGTCCAGATCGATGGCTGCTTCCCTGCTGTTGCGTGCCGTCACAGAAGAATGCCCGGCGCTTTCGGCTTTGTTTGAGACCACGCGGGGACCTTTGGCGGCGTCGTTGACGAGCGTTCCGATGATCTCGAGCAGCCGATGCGGCTCGATCGGTTTGGTGGCGCAGGCATCCATGCCCGCTTCCCGGCAACGCCGCTTGACTTGCTCGGTTGCGTCGGCCGTGAGCGCCACGATCGGCACGTGCGGCCGTCCGAGGGCTGCAAATCGGTAGAGCTTGGTTGCTTCGATGCCGTTCATAACCGGCATGTTCACGTCCATCAGAACCAGATCGAAATCCTGCGCTTCAAGCACGTCCAGCGCGGCCTCGCCGTTGTCGACAATCGTGACGCGATGGCCGGCGCGATCGAGGATCTTTGCGATGACCATTTGATTGGTCCGTTTGTCCTCGGCGACCAGGATCGACAGTGGCCGGCGCGCCGCAACGATCGTGCGATTGGAGGTCGTATCGGGACGTTCGGCGGCATTGTTGCCGCGCGCGATTTGCAGGCTCGCAATGAGTTTCATCGGGTCGAGCGGGGTGGGCAGTGTCGTGATGAACCGGCTGCGCACGATACTCGCGGGCAGGGCTTCGTCGCGGTCGTCTGTCACCAAAATGAGAACGGGAGCACAGGCGGGATTATCGCCAGCCATTGTCGCGAAGGCGGCCTCGTCCAGTTTATCGGCAATGTCGTGATGAATGACCGCAATCGGGCGGCGCACGCCGCCTGCCCGCAGCGACGCAAGAGCTGTCGCGGCCTCGTCCATGCTGTTGGAGAAGGTCACATTCGGCACGCAAGACCGTGCGATGACGCGGTCGTCGTCGTTGCCGCCAACGAAAACAACCGGTGTCTGCGCTGTGTAAACCTGCAGCGGATTTTGTGTCTGTGCTTCCAGTTCGATCTCGAACCAGAATGTGCTGCCTTGGCCCGGCGCGCTTTGCACGCCAATAGTGCCGCCCTGCAGCTCGACAAGTTGCCTTGCGATGGCGAGGCCGAGCCCCGTGCCACCAAAACGATCGATGATGGTCTCGTCGGCTTGCGTGAAACGCTCGAAGACGCGCGTCTGCGCGTCGCTGCTGATGCCGATTCCGGTGTCCGTTACCTCAAAACGCAACCGCACCCGGTCGCCGTCACACGCAACAGCGTCGACCGCAATAACCACGAATCCGCGTTCGGTAAATTTTACAGCGTTGCCAGCAAGGTTGATGAGGACTTCCTCGAGGTGAGGCTTGTCTCCTACCAACAGCCGTGGGGTGCGCGCTGTACAGTGAATTGCCAGCCTTACGCCCTTTCGTTGGGCTTCAAAGGCCAGCATGTTCCGGATTTCTCCGAGCAGGGAAATGAGGTCGAAGTCGACGTTCTTGATTGTGATCCGGCCTGCCTCGGCGCGCGAGAAATCGAGCACCGAATTGATCAGTGTCAGAAGCTGACGTCCTGACTTCCCGATTGTATCGGACATTTCATCCTGCTCGGGATTCAGTGAAGTTTCGCGCAGCAAGTCGCTCAAACCGATGATGGCATTGAGCGGTGTGCGGAATTCGTGACTCATGCTGGCGAGGAAGGCGCTTTTCGCGCGGTTTGCTTCTTCGGCCTGGCGTTTGGCTTCCGACAGTTTACGGATCAGCGTCGACACATAGAGTGGCAGCAGGACAAGACCTGCGGTCAGGCCCGACGCCAGGCCGCGGTGCTCTTGCCAGAAGGCAGTTGTCGCGATGACAGTGCCGAAGGTCAGGACGCTGGTTGCGGAAGCAGCGAACAGGTAGGGGACGCCAAAGCGAAAGCCGTTTCCAAAAATGACCCACAGGTACACCGGGTAAAGCAGCGCGAAAGTCTCGCCGCCGACATGCATGCCATATGAAAAAAGACCGAGGTCGAACACCATTCCGACGAGGCGTCGCCCGACGGAAATCCCCGGCCGGTAGAGCAGGTGGCAGAAAAGGATGACGGAGACGATCTGGTAGACAGCAAAATACGGGCTTTGCTCGTGCAGCATCCGTTCGGCGCCCCTTTGGCCGAATTGCGCTGCAATGATGAGATAAGCGAACGCCGTCCCGCTGATCACCAGCCGGTTGACGGTCAATTCGTGCTCGGAGTCCGGCCGGTTGCGCAGCCGGCTCGCAACCCAGGAAAAGATCCGGGTCACGGGCTTGGCCGTGTGCCACACAGGAAGAGCTTTTCGGAAGTCGGTTGTCCCCATCCGCGCCTCACGCGCTGCGCGCCCGTGCGCGAATATCCCTGACGTAGGCAATCAGCTCGTCGGCCGGCATCGCGCCTGCGTAGTAAAAGCCCTGCACTTCGTCGCATCCTTCGGCTCGCAAGAGCGTGGCCTGCTGGACGGTTTCCACGCCTTCCGCGACGATCTCGAGATCAAGGCTGTGGCCGAGACTTACGATCGCCCGGACAATCGCTGCGTCGCTCGGGTTAGTCGCCATGTCGCGGACGAAGCACTGGTCGATCTTGAGCCGGTCGACCGGGAAATGTTTGACGTAGGAGAGCGTCGAATAACGCGTTCCAAAATCATCGATCGAAATTCCGACGCCAAGTTCACGCAATTGCTGGAGGTCCTTCGAGACCGCCTCGGCATTGTGCATGACGATGCTTTCCGTCAGCTCCAGATCGAGCAACCAGGGCTCGAGCCCGGTTTCGGCCAGGACCTTGGTCACCAGCAACGGAACGTTCTGCTTGAAGAACTGTATCGATGACAGGTTGACGCCGACGCGGAGCGGCGGCTGACCGCGTTGCTGCCACGACTTTGCCTGCCGGCACGCTTCACGAAGCGCCCATTCATTGATCGGAACGATAAGGCCGTTCTCCTCCGCCCTTGCCAGGAAGTCGCTTGGGCCGATGAGTCCATGACCGGGGCGTTGCCAGCGCAACAGGGCTTCCGCACCGGTCACCTGGCCGGTTCGGAGTGCAATTTGCGGCTGGTAGTGCAGGACAAATTGTCCCTCGGCGATTGCCTCGCGCAAATCGGCGTCGAGCACCAAACTCGCGCGCGCCCGCCGGTCCATATCCGAGGCGTAGAAGCGGAAGACCTTGCCGCCATCGTGCTTGGCCCGATACATCGCAAGATCGCTGTTGCGAAGCAGGTCCTGCACATCGGCGCCATCGGTGGGGTGAATCGTGATGCCGATACTGGCGCTGGAGTTGACTTGCTCGCCCGCATGCGACCAGGGCTTGTTGATGGCCTCGAGGATCCGGGTGGCCATGTCGGCCGCGTCCTCGTTCCGCGTCACGCGCGTTTGCAGCACCGCGAATTCGTCGCCGCCGAGGCGGGCAACGGTGTCGATATCGCGCACGACCAGGCGCAGCCGGTCGGCAACTTCGACGAGGAATTGGTCGCCGGCCTGGTGGCCAAGTCCGTCGTTAATATCCTTGAAGCCGTCGAGGTCAATGAGGTGGAGAGCGAACGGACGGTCGCCGCGCCGTGTGCGGGCGATCTCGCGGCGCAACCGGTCGGACAATAACGCGCGGTTCGCGAGATTGGTCAATCCGTCATGGTGCGCCATGTAGAACAGATGATTTTCGGCGAGCTTGCGGTCGGTGATATCGAGCGAGGAGGTCAGTACGCCGACCACCGCGTTGGAACCGTCGCGTAGCGGCGTTTTTGTAGTCAGGAACACGCGCTTGGTGCCGTTTGCGTCGACGATCTCCTCCTCGAAGCTCGGCAATGCGGCCTGCGTGTTGATCACCTTGCGGTCGAGCGCCTTGCTGCGTGTCGCGTGGTCTTCCCCGAAGGCGGGCTGCATATCGAACCCGACGGCTTTGGTGGCGCCGATGCCGGCAAGTTCGGCGAGATACGCGTTGATGAACAGGATGCGCCCCTGGTTATCGGTGGCGCTGATCATGGCCGGAACGGTATCGATCACTTGGGCCAGCCGTTCACTGGAATCGCGTAGCGCGGCTTCCCGCGAACGTTCTGAGTCCTTGAGCTCCTGCGCGAGGTTGTCGGCGCGCGCGGCAAGCTGGATCTGCTGCTTGCGCAACTTCAGCAGATTGCGAGCACGTGTGATGAATTCCTGATGGTCGACCGGGCTATGGAGAAAATCGGTGGCGCCGGCCTCGAGCGCGCGCAGCCGGAATTCGCGTTCCTCGTATACCGTTATCACGATCACAGGAATCTCGCCGCAATCAGGTTGCGCGCGAAGGCGGCAGATAAATTCTGCGCCGTCCATCGTCGGCATCTTGAAATCGGTGACGATCAGATCGGGCGTGTTGTGCTTGAGCCAGGCGAGAAGTTCTACCGGATCGCCGAAGCTATGGACCATCACGCCAGGTTCAATCGAAGCGGCAAGCTTCGAAAAAATCTTTCGATTGGTCTCTCGATCGTCGAGGATAACTACCTGTACCATGCGTCCCAGATCGTGCTGCAGCCCCGAGCAAATAACTGCTCCACCAGACAGCCGACCCTACGAACGCGTCATTAAGCGATTGGGACGCCATTACCTCAAATTTAAATCAATTACCCGCCGTTAACGCTGGGTATTGCAGCGGAATATCAGCAAATTTGCGAACCGAGTACCGTGTTCGCAACCGCACATGGCTGAAGTTCGTTAATCGAAGGGCTAGGCAGCCGGCCTGCCGGACGCCAACTCCCCGCGGTCAAATGACATCTGGGAAAACCGGTCGCGATATTCACCGGGGGTCATTCCGGTATGGCGTTTGAACAGATTCCGGAAAAATCCGATGTCGTCGTATCCGATTTTCGAAGAGACCGCCTGGATAGAAGATGCCCCATTTTCCAGCAATTCCTTGGCTGCGGAGACCCGCAACGTCTGGACATAGGCGCCGGGAACGCGGCCGGTTGCGGCCTTGAAACGGCGGATAAAATTGCGCGGGCCCATTCCGGCGCGCTCCGCGAGGCGGTCGATCGAGATGTCCGAATCGAAGTGCTGTTGCAGGTATTCCTCAGTTTTCCTGATCTGGTCGTCGGAATGCGGCCGCGAGAGCTGGACCACTGAGTACCCCGATTGACGGCCGCGCGGCATGCTGAGCAACAGGGACTTGGCGCATTGAAGGGCGATTTCGTGGCCGCAGAATTTCTCCACGAGATACAGACTCAGATCGATCGAGGCGTAGACGCCGCCGCTGCAGAAAAGCCGGCCGTCTTCCGTCACAAATTGTTCGGTTTGCCACCGGACTTTCGGATAACGCTTGCGAAATATGTCGGCGACACCCCAATGAGTTGTTGCAACATGACCGTCGAGGATTCCGCTTTCTGCAAGGAACGCAACACCTGTGCACGCACCGGCAATGTAGGCGCCTCGGTCGTGCCACTTTTTCACCCACGGCACGAGGGATGTATTTTTTGCGATTTGTTCGAGGACGTCCCAGCCGGGCGCAGCGATGATGATAATGTCGGTGTGCTTGATGTCGCTGATTGCGCAATCCGGTGTGAGGCCGAGAGAGCCGGCAGCATTCACTTTCCGCCCGTCGACCGACGCAGTTCGCACCCGGAATCGCGGATGCAGTGTTTCGCCGTGGAGCCAATTCCAGACCACGCCCGCGGAGTGAAAAATTTCGATCGGAGCAATCGCCGTTGACGCATAGCCATCTTTCAGAACAACGACCGTAACGTCGACGACACGATCTTTGCTGCTGGCAGGGGCCAATTCGTGCGTGCTGCGTTTTGTCCGCGGTGTTGATTTTCTAGCCATTTTTCGAACCTTGGCCATTCGCCTTCATGTTCAATTCGATCGGCTCCCACAAGCCAATGAGCGCGCCGACCGAATCAAGTATGAGCGCTATGCGCGCGATGTCGGAGACAACGAAGGGTTGGGCAATCACCGTGCCGCCGAGGGCTGTGGCCCGTCGCACCGTATTATTCACATTGTGTACGCGGACATAGGGCGTCCAGTGTGACGGAATGCCGTGCTCCAGAAGCGCATCGCGCAATTGATAGATCGAGCCGACGTCCTGGTCGCTCATCCGCAAGCGTGTAAAGCTGCCGCCGTTGGCTGGTTGCTCGTGAGAAGTCCATCCGAAGAGATTCTCGTAAAATTCTTTCGCGCTGCCGGCGTCGGTCGCGGCGAGATCGACCCAACAGAAGCGTCCGGTATCTACTTTGCCGAGTTGCACCATGGCTCACATTTCTCGTCTTACGTCTCACAGGGCCGGGACGCCGCCGGCTGCAGCACGGCGGCGTAACGCGATCACGCAGCGGCCGTCATCGGATCGATGATGGTGCGCACTTCGGTGACTTTATTGGCCGGGAAGCCGCTCAGCTTGGCATGCTCCTGAACGGCGTTCTCGTTTTCCGCGAGGTAGATGCAGAAGGTCTTGTCATCCACGACGTACGAATGCTCCCACTGCACTTTGCCGGGCAGCTTGGCCAGTGCGTCATTGGATGTCGCGGCGGCGCCCTTGAGCTGCTCGCGGTTCAGCTTCCCGACGCCGGGAATGCTGCGTTCGATCACATAGCGTTTCATGTTTCTTACTCCGTGTTGGTCGTTACGGAGCACTAAATGGCTGAAATCGAGGATACACGACAGATGTCAATTTTGACAATATAGATGGGTGATCGTGACAGGGCGGGCCAAGTCATTGTCCGGACAGCGGATTTAACGCGCGACTTTCTTATTATTCTGCCGCTTGCACGTTGGGCAGCCGATAGTCCTTGAAGGTCTCACGCAGGACGAGTTTCTGGATCTTGCCGGTTGCCGTGTGGGGAATTTCGTCGACGAACACCACGTCGTCCGGCATCCACCACTTCGCGATCTTGTCCTGCATGTAGCCGAGAAGTTCTTCCCGGGTGGCGCTCTCGCCTTTCTTGAGCACGATTACCAGCAGCGGCCGTTCGCCCCATTTTGGATGCGTGACGCCGATGACAGCGGCCTCTGCGACCCTCGGATGGCCGACTGCGAGATTTTCAAGATCGATTGAAGAAATCCACTCGCCGCCGGATTTTATGACGTCCTTGGCGCGGTCGGTAATCTGCATGTAGCCGTATTGATCCATGGTGGCGACGTCGCCGGTGTCGAACCAGCCGTCCTTCTCGAACACAGGATCGTTGTCGACCTTGAAGTAGCTCTTCGCCACCGCCGGGCCGCGAACCTTCAGGCGGCCGAATGTTTTGCCATCCCAGGGCAGCGGCTTTCCGTTGTCGTCGGTGATCTTCATCTCCACGCCAAACGGCGGGTGGCCCTGTTTCATCTCGACGTCGAGTTTTGCTTCGCCGGTGAGGACGGCGTATTCAGGCTTCATGGTGCAGAGAGAGCCGAGCGGGCTCATTTCCGTCATGCCCCAGGCATGGACCACCTCGACGCCATAGACGTCCTGGAATGTCTTGGTCATGGCGCGCGGACATGCGGAGCCGCCGATCACCACGCGCTTGAGATGCGGCAGCTTGCCGCCGGTTTTTTCCAGATCCTGCAGCAACATCAGCCAGACCGTCGGCACCGCCGCGGTGAATGTCACTTTGTATGTATTGAGCAGCTCGTAGATCGACGCCCCATCGAGCTTGGCGCCGGGCATGATCACCGTGGCGCCGACCATTGGCGTCGAGAAGGCAAGCGACCAGCCATTGGCGTGGAACAGCGGGACCACCGGCAGCACAACGTCGCGCGATGACAGGCCTTTGCAGTCCGGCATCGCCGCCATGAAGGCGTGCAAGACATTGGAACGGTGCGAGTAGACCACCCCTTTTGGGTGCCCGGTCGTGCCGGACGTGTAGCACATGCCGGCGGCGGTGTTTTCATCGAATGATTTCCAGGCGAAATCGCCATCCACTTCGCCAATCCAGTCTTCATAGGCCACCGCGTTCTTCAACGTGGTCTTCGGCATGTGCGCCGCGTCGGTGAGGATGATGTAGCGCTCGATGGTCGGCAGCTTGTCGGAAATTTTTTCCAGGAGCGGCACAAAGGTAAGATCAGTCATCATCACCCGGTCGCCGGCGTGGTTGATGATCCAGGCGATTTGTTCAGGAAAGAGGCGTGGGTTCACGGTGTGATAGACCGCGCCGATGCCGAGGATGCCGTACCAGGCCTCGAGATGACGCCAGGTGTTCCACGCCAGGGTGGCCACACGGTCGCCAAGCTTGATGCCGTCTTTGTCGAGCCGTCGCGCAACCTTCAGGGCGCGGGCGCGGATTTCGGCATAGTTCGTGGTGTGCATCGGTCCTTCGACCGATCGCGTGATGACCTTGCGTTCGCCATGGAAAGTGGCGGCGTGGTCAATGATGCGATGGCACAGCAACGGCCAATCCTGCATCAGGCCGAGCATGGCATTCCCCTCCCGATTATTGAGTCTTGGACCGGCCCCTCGCCAGTCGGACCCAAGGTTAGCCGCCGGAACGGGCGGTGCAACGGTTTCGTTATGAGTTACGGTGCCATGGGGCTTTTGGCTTCACGGGAGACCCGCTTAAATGCTGCAATTCCTGCAAATACGGGCTCCCACTCGGCATTTCAGGCGGCTTTTGATTGCGCTCGTGTGGCTGGCAGGCGCCGGCGGCGACGTCGCCATTGCCGAGGATGTGCCATTGCCGCGCCCGCGCCCGTCCATTTGGGTTGAGCCGCAGAGCTTTCGGGAGGCGGCCGGGCCCGATTTCAATTCCGCCGAAGTCACCAGCGCATCGACCGAGTGTGACGAGCGGTTGGGGAAGATCGCCGTCTTTGAACCGATGCCCCGCTTGATTGGTCCCGACGCTTGCGGCGGCAGCGACATGGTGCGGCTCAATGCTGTGCTGCATGCCGGTGGCGAGCACATTGCGCTCAAGCCGGCCCCGGTGCTGCGCTGTAGCTTCGCCAAATCTCTCGCGGCGTGGCTGGGCGACGAAGCTGCGCCACGCGCCGAGAAGCTGGGCTCGCCCCTGCGCGCGGTTGAGACTTACGATGATTACGAGTGTCGCGGCCGCAACCGCGTGGCCGGCGCCAAACTCAGTGAGCATGGCAAGGGCAACGCCGCCGATCTGCGCGCACTTGTGCTGGCCGATGGCCGCGCCATTGGCCTCACCGACGTGACAGTGGCGAAGGCGTTTCGCGATGACTTGCGCGAGAGCGCGTGCCATCGCTTTACGACTGTGCTCGGGCCCGGCTCCGATGGTTACCACGAAGCCCATATTCATCTTGACCTGGCTGAGCGCCGCCAAGGTTACCGTATGTGCCAGTGGGATGTGCGCGAACCGCCGACCGCCGAAGTCGCGGCCGGGGTTCCATTGCCACAGCCGCGGCCGGCAATACCGGACGCCGCCATAAACCATGAACGGAAATTGTAATTGCAGGACCACGCTCCGTTCATAGTTCCCGCGTAGCAGAACCACCTTATGACCATCAGTGACCCCACCGCTCTTGCCGGCCCGAAGCCACGCGCGCTGACGCGCCGTGGCGTGATCAAAGGCGGGCTCGGTCTTGTCGGCGTGGCGGGACTTGTGTTTCCGGCAACGGGCGCGCGAGCCGCCATGGAAGCGGCCAACGGCCTAGTGATCACCGACTATCGATTGTCACCGCCGGCCTGGCCAAAAGGACGGCGCCTTACGGTAACTGTCGTTGCCGACCTGCACGCTGGTGGCCCCAACATGGGTCTCAACCGCGTGCGGCAGGTGGTCGATGCCGCCAATGAACTGCGCAGCGATCTCACCGTCGTGCTCGGCGATTTTTTTGCCACCCATCATTTCGTCACCGAGCGTGTGCCGCACCCGGCCTGGGCGGCGGAATTGGCGCGCCTGCACGCGCCGCTCGGCGTATACACCGTTCTTGGCAATCACGACTGGTGGTACGATATCGACGGCGTGCGGCGTGCGCTTGATACTGTGCGCCTGCCTGTCATGGAAAACGAAGCGGTTCTGTTGGGTTCTCCGGGCAGCCGGTTCTGGCTGGCAGGCCTTGGCGACCAGATCGCCTATTGGCTCGGCCCCAGCACGTTTGAAGGCGTCGACGATCTGCCGGGCACCCTGGCACGCGTCCGCACCGACGATCCTGTGATCCTGCTCGCGCATGAGCCTGACATTTTCACCGAGGTGCCCGCACGCGTGGCGCTTACCATTGCCGGTCACACTCACGGCGGACAGATTCGGTTGCCGATGGTGCCGCCGGTCTGGGCGCCGTCAGCCTATGGCGCGCGCTTCGCCTATGGGCACATCGTGGAGAACGGCCGCCACATGGTCGTGTCGGGCGGGCTCGGCTGCAGTAAGGTGCCGCTGCGTCTCGGCGTGCCACCGGAAATCGTGCGCATTATACTGGGCTAACCGTCATTCCGGGATGCGAGCGAAAGCGAGCGGACCCGGAATCCATACTCCGCAGCGTTGGGGGTTATGGATTCCGGGTTCGCGGACTTCGTCCGCGCCCCGGAATGACGGAAGTAGGAAAACAAAAACGGCGCCCCAAGGCGCCGTTTTTCGATTCAATACGCTAATGCTCAGCGGAACGGACCGACGGCCGACGCCACGCGCGGATTGGCCGGCGAGTCGCCCTGGTGCGGCGCCAGCACGACAACCACCGCGCCTTGCTTCACCCGCTTGTACAGGTCGATAACATCCTCATTGGTCATGCGGATGCAGCCCGAGGAGATCGCCTCGCCGATATATTCCGGCTGGTTGGTGCCGTGGATGCGGTAGAGGGTGTCCTTGTTGCCCTCATAGAGATACATCGCGCGCGCGCCCAGCGGGTTTTGCGGACCGCCGCTGACGAAGTTCGGCACGTCCATGCGCTTCTTGATTTCATCGGTCGGCGTCCACGACGGCCATTCCGCCATGCGGCCAACCTTGGCGACGCCCGACCAGGCCAGCGCTTCTTCGCCGACGGTGACGCCGTAGCGGATCGCCTTGCCCTCGGGCAGCACGTAATAGAGATAGCGCGCGTCGGAATCGATCAGGATCGTGCCGGGCGCTTCCTTGCGATGATACTCGACGATGTGGCGCTTGTAGGGTTCGGGGATCGTGGCCTTTTCATAAGGCGCAGCCGCCAGCAACTTCTTGTCGCGGGCCGTGAAGTTCGCTTCCGATGCCGGTTCGATCGTGGACTGCATGCAGCCGCCGAGCACGAGGCCGGCGCCGAACAGGACCACCAACAACCCCTTTCTTGCCGCCATTTTCTTCCTCTTTTCCGGTCGCCGTTTCGGCGCCGCACAAAACGTTTCAGATCGCAATTAACCGAAAAAACCCCGGCATTGCTACGATTCTGCCACGTCCACGAACACCTTCCTGTGAACCTGTTGCAGGAATGCCGCACCCGGCCGGGTTCCCCGAGTCGAAAAATGACTTTGGTCCCAAGACCTTAAGACAGAGTTTACCATGGCCGCCCCTATAATCAGGGCGGCCCAAATCCCGCGGCGGCCGTCGAATGTCACAAGACCATACGATTTGCCGCGCAATTCCGCCCCAGTGATTCACCACGTTGGGGGCGGAGGGGACACGACAAGGAAGGATTGGAGTTCAGGACTATGAATGTGAAAGCAACGGAGCAGAAGCAAGACTCCGCCCGCCAATACACAAACCTCGACAACCGTTACGGCAAGATCGGGATCTCGGCTGTCGCCGCCGCGCTACGCCACCAGGGCGAGCAGCGCAATGCGGCCGAGACTCACGTCGAGCCCTACGACCGCGACTAGAAGGTCGCGCGCGCCGGCTGCGGCGTCATAAACGGACGGCTTCATCGATTTTAACACCGCCACGATCGTGTGCGCGGCCGCGGATACGGCTGCGCACACGGTAATTTTGTCTTGCGCAAATCCGCGCGATCGGGTCATGAGAGATGACACGGCCGTCGCATGATGACGAAAAATCATGCGCAAGATGGTGATGGCATGCTTTCGGTCTACGTTCCGCGCGGCACGACGCTCGAGCGTATGGCGGTCGAACCAGGTTCGCCGCCGTCCGAAGAGGCCGTGTGGATCGATCTCATCACGCCCACCGTCCAGGAAGACAAGCAGGTCGAAAAGCTGCTCGGCATTGCGGTGCCGACGCGCGAGGAGATGCAGGAGATCGAGGTCTCCAGCCGCCTCTATGTGGAGAACGGCGCGCGCTATATGACCGCCACACTGATGTGTCAGTCGGACACCGACACGCCGAAGACCACGCCAGTCACCTTCATTCTCTCCGGTCACCGCCTTGCGACCGTCCGCTATGACGACCCTCGGCCGTTTGCGATCGTTGAATACAAGCTGGCGCGATCCTGTCCGGCCAAGGTGTCCGGGGAATCCGTGCTGATGGATCTGCTCGATGCGGTCGTTGATCGTTCGGCCGATATTCTGGAGCGCATCGGCGCCGAGGTCGACCAGGTCTCACATTCGATCTTCGAGCCGGAAGCGGACGCCGAACCGCCGTCCTATAAGGACGTGCTTAAGGCGCTCGGCCGCAAGGGCGATTTGACCTCAAAGGTGCGCGAAAGCCTGGTCTCGATCGGCCGCTTGCTGCTGTTCCTCACGACCGAGGCGGAGGGCATGCGTTGGAACAAAGACGTACGTGCGCATCTGCAATCGATGCGCCGCGATACGGCGTCGCTCTCGGATCACGCCAGCTATCTGTCGAGCAAAATCACGTTTCTGCTCGACGCAATGCTCGGCGTGGTCAACATCGAACAAAACGCCATTATCAAGATCTTCTCGATCGCCGCGGTCATCTTCATGCCGCCGACGCTGGTCGCATCGATCTACGGCATGAACTTCCACAAAGGCATGATCGAGCTCGAATGGGATTACGGCTATCCCTTCGCGCTGGTGCTGATGGTGTTCGCAGCCGTTCTGCCGATTCTCTATTTCAAATGGCGGAAGTGGCTGTGAGATAGGGCAGGGCGCTACTCGCGTTCTAAGCGGACGCGCTAGCGTTTAAACGTGCTGTCCGCCGTTAATGTGAATCTCCGCGCCGTTCACATAAGAGCTCGTCTCTGTACACAGCACGTAAATGATCTTGGACACTTCGTCCGGCGTACCGAGGCGTTGCAGCGGGATTTGCTCGACAATCTTGTCAGTACCGGGTGAAAGAATGGCGGTGTCGATTTCGCCGGGTGCAATGGCGTTGACGCGGATGCCGAGACGGCCGAAATCGCTGGCCATTTCGCGGGTGAGGGCGGCAAGCGCCGCCTTCGATGTCGAGTAGGCCGCTCCCGCGAACGGATGCACGCGTGAGCCGGCAATCGATGTCACGTTCACCACCGAACCTTTGGCGGCCTTAAGTTCGTTCATCAGCCCGCGCGCCAGCATGATCGGTGCAAAGAAGTTCACCTGAAACACGTGGTGCCAATCGTCGTTGCTGGTGTCGAGCGTGCTCAGCCGTTTGCCGCCATCGGCCTTGGGCGAGATCGCCGCGTTGTTGACGAGTGCGTGCAATTCATGCGCGTCAAGCCGCTGCTTGATCTCGGCAATAGCCTTATCGGTGTTGGCTTCGTCCGAAAGATCGACCTGGATGTGGTCTTCAGGACCGGCATCCCATGGACAGTTTTCCGGAAACGGATGACGCGAACAGGTGATCACGCGCCAGCCGGCCGCCGAGAAACGCTTGACGGTCGCATGTCCGATGCCCCGGCTCGCTCCGGTGAGAAGCAGCGTGCGGCGCGGCTGGTTCGACTGCGAATTCGGCATGCCGTCCTTTGAATGGTTCCAGCGTGGCTACGATTTCAAGCCTAGCTCAGGGATAGAGCCGCGTCTTGCTCCAGGGCGCGCCAAGTCCGTCGCGCTTGAACTCGATGCGGTCATGTAGACGAAACGGCCGCTCCTGCCAGAACTCAATTGAAAGCGGAACGATCCGGTATCCGGACCAATTGGCCGGGCGGGGCACGTCGCTGAGTGCATATTTCGCGGCATAGACGGCCACAGCCTTCTCGAAAGCGAGCCGGCTTTCGAGCGGCGCGGATTGTTTGCTCGCCCAGGCGCCGATCTGGGCCTGCTTCGGACGTGAGGCGAAATAGGCATCGGCCTCGACGTCGGTGACCCGTTCAACCCGGCCGCGTACGCGCACCTGCCGGTTGACCGACTTCCAATAGAAGACCAGGGCCGCTTGCGGGTGCCCATCCAATTCCCGCCCCTTTTGGCTGTTTATGTTCGTGTAGAACACGAAACCCCGCTCATCGATGCCTTTCAACAAGACCATCCGGGCATTGGGCGCGCCGTCGGCATCAACGGTGGCCAGCGTCATGGCTGTGGGGTCGCGGGGTTCTGTGGTGGTCGCCTGCTCCAGCCATGCGGTGAACAGCCGCAACGGCTCGTCCGCCTCGGTGAAATCACCAGTCGTTAACCAACTCGGGTGTTGAATCGGTGCCGTGTCGGACATCTACTGGGGTGCTTCGTGTGGCCGGGACCATGACCCGTCAATACTGCGGACTATATAGTGGATGCGGGCGCCCGCGCCTATGGCGTGGGCTCGCCGCTGCCGGCGTGGTGACATTGTCGCTCGGTGTGGGCGGCTGCAGTATGTCCAGCCAGTTCGACTCGTTTTTCGGAAGCGACAAGGCCGACCAGACGGGCTCGCTCGCGCCGCCCCCTGGAGCCAAGGAAGTCACGCAGCTGCCGCCCGATGCCGACCTAGCCTATGCGCGGGCTGCCGCCAGCGCGGTTCTCGGCCGGGGCGAGAAAGACACCAGCCAGCCGTGGGAAAATCCGAGCACCGGTACGCGTGGCACGGTGACCCCGATCGCATCCGCCTATACCCAGGACGGACAGACCTGCCGCAATTTTCTGGCGAGTTTCGTGACCGGAAGTTCACAGGCGTGGGTTCAGGGCGAAGCCTGCAAGCAGCAGCAAGGCGTCTGGGAAGTTCGCACCCTCAAGCCCTGGAAGCAGTCCTAGCCGCTTGTCCAGCGGGCGCCGCCGCGTTGCATCCGCCGCTTTGGAACCCCACATTAACAGTGCCGAGTCGCTAGTATTGAGTGGCACAGGGGATTTCACGGGAGTTTGGACACGATGCGCGACCCCTACGAGGTGTTGGGGGTTTCCAAGGGTGCGAACGAGGCCGACGTCAAGAGCGCCTATCGGCGGCTCGCGAAGAAGCTGCACCCCGACGCCAACAAGCACGACCCAAAGGCAGCGTCGCGCTTTGCCGAGTTGAATGCCGCCTACGAGATCGTCGGCGACAGCGACAAGCGCAAGGCGTTTGACCGCGGCGAGATCGACGCGGAAGGCAAGCCGCGCTTCCAGGGTTTCGAAGGGTTCGGTGCGCGACCGGGCGGTGGCGCGCATGGCCCCGGTGGCGCGCATTTCGAAAGTTTCAGTTTTGGTCCCGATGGATTTCGGCGGTCGGGTGGAGGGGGCGCTGGCGCCGGTGGCGGTGCGGGCTTCGAGGACCTTCTGCGCGGGATGTTTGGCGGCCGCGCGGGCGGTGGGCGCGGACACGGCACGCAGTTCGAAGCGGAGGATTTCGGCGCGCCGGCCGGCGGGCAGGACCTTCACGCTTCGCTGACGGTCACGCTCGGCGATGCCGCCAAAGGCACAAAGACTCGAAGTCCATCTGCCGACGGGCAAGGACGTCGAGGTCAAGATTCCGGCGGGGATCGCCAGCGGTCAGCAGATCCGCTTGAAGGGCCAAGGATGGCCGAGCGCGTCCGGCAGGGCAGGCGATGCGCTGATCACCATCAACGTCGCACCGCATCCGCTGTTCAAGCCGGAGGGGGCCGATTTGCGGCTCGAGCTGCCGATTACGCTCTACGAGGCGGTGCTCGGCGGCAAAGTTCGCGTTCCCACACTGGACGGCGCCGTGGAGCTGGCGATACCGGCCGGCACCAATTCGGGGCGGACGTTCCGTCTCAAGGGCAAGGGACTGGGCTTGGGACTGAAAGCAAAAAGCGGCGCCGGTGACCTGCTGGCCACCGTGCGCGTCGTTCTGCCCGAACACATCGACGACGAGTTCAAGGAACTCATGAAGAAGTGGCGCGACACGAAGCCTTACGATCCACGCGAAGGCCTCGACTGACGCGCTGCCGTTACGACTTCTTGGTCCCGCTCTTGTCGATCTGCTCGTAGATCGCCTTGGTCACGCTCTCCAGCCGCTCGCGGTCGGCCGGGCCGCTCACGACGTAGGCAATCTTGTCGTCGCCCCAGTAGAACGCGGCAAACTTGTCTTCGCTCGTGTAGCGCAGCGCCGTTTGCGACACGCCCGCCTTGGCGCAATAGATCGTGAAGCGTTCGCCGGATGCGCTTTCATACATATAGAAAGCGGCCGCGCCGGTTGGGCCGGGAAGCAGCCGGCCGCCGACAAGCTTCAGTCCAATCGCCTGCAGATCGGGAATGCGCAAGTCTTCGCCAAGACGTTTCGACAGCCATTGCGTCATGTGCACGCGCTCGCTGCCGGGCACTTCGACCGGATGGCGGACTTCGACCACGTAGAGCCTGTAGGCATCAAGCGCCTCGCCGGCGATGGTTTCGAACTCGGTCGGAGCGGCGGCGGAGGCTCCGCGCGCCATCCAGCCGGCTGCGCCGCCGATGACAAAAGCCGCAATGGCCGCGGCCGCAGCCATTGCAGCCCAGGAACGCCCGTTGGCGCGTTCCCTGCTGATCAACTGGTCGAGCTTGAGCCGTTCCGGAACGGGTTCGTCGATAATCGTGCCGAAGCGTGCGCGCACGCTTTCGGCCTGAGCCCGCCAGGACGCAACCAGCGCGGCCTGTTCGGGATGATTGGCAAGCCACGTAGCGACGGCCTCCTTACGGTCGGCCGGCAATTCGCCGTCGATATAGGCGTGCAGTTCATCCTCGGTCACGGGTGAATCGCGATCGATCATGGGTTCACCTTCTCTCTCTCATTTCACGCGGCGTAGCGCAGGGCGCTCGCCGTCGAGATAGTTTTTGATCTGTACGCGTGCACGCGCCAGACGCGACATTACGGTGCCAATGGGTACGCCTTGCACTTCAGCCACCTCGCGGTAGCTCAAGCCCTCCAGCACCACGAGCAGCAAGGCGTTGCGCTGGTCCTCCACCAGCGTGGCGAGCGCGCGCTCAATATCGCGGCCGCCCGCTTCCGGCCCGGCAAGGTCGGGAGCGTCGTTATCTTCGATCGGGGACAATGGCGGGCGCCGTGCCAGCGAGCGCAGCCGGTTGCGGTTGAGGTTGGTCAGGATCGTGTAGAGCCAGCTCCGCACGTCACCGCCATAAAATAGATGCTCGGAGCGCAATGCCCGAACCAGCGTGTCCTGCACCAGATCGTCCGCGATATCAGCGTCCCGCGTCAGCGCGCGCGCATAGCGGCGCAAAGCAGGGATCGTCGCTTCAACGTTTTGTCGGAACGTGGGCAACCGGGCCCTCCTTCACTAACGGCAGGTGCAGCCAGAGGACCCGTGGTCCGCCCGCCCGTCACCGAACGCAGTTCGGCATATCAGCTGTCAGAGAAACCCCACAACGCCGCATCATATTCCCGAAAATGAATTGAAAAAACAACGGCAAACGCCTCGCCGGGTACTTTGCTTGCTGGCCCACAGGCCCTGTGCCATACGAGGCGACCGGTGGCGACCGGCGGAAACGGGAAGGGTTATGCCGGAAATTTCGAGTCTGATGCGGGGTAAACGCGGGTTGATCATGGGCGTGGCGAACAACCGCTCGATCGCCTGGGGCATTGCCCGTGCCTGCCGCGACCACGGCGCCGACCTCGCGTTCACCTACCAGGGGGAAGCGCTCAAGAAGCGCGTGGAGCCTTTGGCCGAAGAGGTCGATGGCCTCGTCGTCGGCCATTGCGATGTAACCGAGCCGGCAAGCATCGACGCCGTGTTCGCGGCGGTTAAATCAGCCTGGGGCTCGCTCGATTTCGTGCTGCATGCGATTGCCTTTTCCGACAAGGACCAACTCGACGGCCGCTATGTCGACACCACCGAGGACAATTTCGTCAAGACGATGCTGGTGAGCTGTTATTCGTTCACGGCCGTCGCGCAGCGCGCCGAAAAGCTGATGACGAACGGCGGCTCGTTGCTCACGCTCACGTATTACGGCGCCGAGAAATGGATGCCCCATTACAATGTGATGGGTTTGGCCAAGGCCGCGCTCGAATCTTCGGTGCGCTATCTGGCCGCCGATCTCGGGGTCAAGAACATCCGCGTCAATGCGATTTCGTCCGGCCCGATCAAGACGCTCGCCGCCTCGGGCATCGGTGACTTCCGCTATATCCTGAAGTGGAACGAATACAATACGCCGATGCGCCGCAACGTAACGCTTGAGGATGTCGGGAAGACCGGAGTCTATTTCCTGTCCGACATGGCGAGCGGCGTCACCGGCGAAGTGCATCACGTTGATGCCGGCTACCACATTGTCGGCATCAAGCACCCGGATGCTCCCGACATGGCGGTCGGCAAGGAAGAATAATGGTCGCTCGGCGGCCGACCGTCTATTACATCCGCCACGGAGAAACCGACTGGAACGTCGCCGGCCGCCTGCAAGGCCGTCGTGACGTACCATTGAATGCGCGCGGGCGGGCGCAAGCGGTTCACTGCGGCGATATTTTGCGCGACCTGTTTGTGCGCGACGGCCGTAACCCAATCGAACTTGACTATGAGTCGAGCCCGCTTGGCCGTGCCCGCGAAACGATGGATCTGGTGCGGCCGCGGCTTGGTCTGCCATCTGACGGCTATCGCGTTGAGCCGCAGCTTGCCGAGATCGCATTCGGCGATTGGGAAGGTTTCACGATCGCGCAGTTGCATTCGCGCGACCCGCAGCGCATCGCCGCGCGCGAGCAGGACAAATGGCACTTCGTCCCGCCAGGCGGCGAGAGCTACAAATTGGTGTCGGGTCGTATGCGCGACTGGTATGAAAGCCTTTCGCGCGACACCGTGGCGGTTGCCCATGGCGGCACGGCGCGTGGGCTCATGGCACATCTCGGGATTGCCAAGCCCGCTGCTGCGCCGTTGATCGATATCGAGCAAGGTGTCGTTTACGTATTTCAGGCCGATCAGATCATGCGATATGCCTAAGAGCTGAGATCGAGGCCGGGTATACGCAGGAATAGGCCGGAGATAATTTGACCGCGCCTAGGTTCGCAGGGTACCTAACCCCATGTCGTTCAACACGTTCGGTCATCTTTTCCGGTTTACGAGCTTCGGCGAAAGCCACGGGGCGGCGATCGGCTGTGTCGTCGATGGCTGCCCGCCGCGGATTCCGCTCAGCGCCGAAGATATTCAGCGTGAGCTCGACCGCCGGCGGCCCGGGCAATCGCGGTTCACGACGCAGCGGCAGGAGCCGGACGCGGTCAAGATCATGTCCGGCGTATTCACCGATGAGAAGAGCGGCCAGCAGGTCACGACCGGAACCCCGATCATGCTCATGATCGAAAATGTGGACCAGCGTTCCAAAGATTATTCCGAGATCAAGGACAAATACCGTCCCGGCCACGCCGGCTACACCTACGACGTCAAATACGGCATCCATGATTATCGCGGCGGCGGACGTGCATCGGCGCGCGAGACGGCCGCGCGGGTTGCCGCCGGCGCCATTGCCCGCAAGATTGTGCCGCGCCTGAGTGTGCGCGGCGCGCTCGTGCAAATGGGTCCGCACAAAATCGACCGCTCGCGCTGGGACTGGAACGAGATTGGCAAAAATCCGTTCTTTTGCCCCGACGCCAAGCAGGCCAAATTCTTCGAGGAGTATCTCGATGGCGTGCGCACATCCGGATCATCCTGCGGGGCGGTGATCGAGGTCGTTGCGGAGGGCGTTCCGGCCGGTCTCGGTGCGCCGGTCTATGCGAAGCTCGACGGCGATCTCGCCGGGGCGCTGATGGGCATCAACGCGGTCAAAGGCGTCGAAATCGGCGACGGCTTTGCTACTGCCGCAATGAGCGGCATCGAAAATGCCGACGAAATGCGGATGGGCAATGACGGCAAGCCGCTCTTTCTGTCCAACCATGCCGGCGGCATTCTCGGCGGCATTTCGACCGGCCAGACCATCGTTGCTCGCTTCGCGGTCAAACCAACATCGTCAATTCTGACGCCACGCAAGACGGTCGACCGATACGGACGCGACACCGATATTGTCACAAAAGGCCGCCATGACCCGTGCGTCGGAATCCGGGCTGTCCCGATCGGGGAAGCGATGGTGGCATGTGTGCTGGCCGATCATTATCTGATGCATCGCGGCCAGATGGGCGTAAATGCGGGCGAGGGGACGGCGTGGCCGTTCAAGGCGTAAAACGCGAGATATCGGTGCCGGACACCCACAGCAGAGTTGAAGCGGCGATCAAGGCCTTCGCCAAAGGCGAGATCGTGGTCGTCACCGACGATGACGACCGTGAGAACGAAGGCGATCTGTTCGTCGCCGCCTCGCACTGCACGCCCGACAAGATGGCGTTCATTATCCGCAATACTTCGGGCATCGTCTGCGCGCCGCTCGGCGCCGAGCTTGCGCGCCACCTGCATCTCGAACCGATGGTGGCGGCTAATGAGGCTCCGCTCGGTACAGCCTTCACCGTCTCCGTCGATGTTCGCCATGGGCTCACCACGGGCATCTCGGCTGAAGAGCGCTGCAACACCGTGCGGGCGCTTGCCAATGACAACAGCGGTGCCACGGATTTTGTGCGCCCAGGCCACGTGTTTCCACTGGTTGCGCGCGAAGGTGGCGTGTTGATGCGTTCCGGCCATACCGAAGCCTGCGTCGATCTTTGCCGACTGGCATCGCTGCCGCCGGTTGGCGTCCTGGCCGAGTTGATGAATGACAACGGCTCGGTGATGCGGGGCCCGGAAGTGGCGGCCTTCGCGCAAAAGCACAAACTTGTGCAGGTCTCGATCGCGGACCTGATTGCCTTTCGGCAAAGCCGCGACAAGCTGGTCGAGCGCGTCGGCGCATTCCCGCTCGCGTCGGAGATCGGCACGCTGCAAGGCTACGCCTACGTGACGCCATTCGATCGTGTGCACCACATGGCCTTTGTCTATGGCGATATCGGTGACGGCAAAGGCGTGCTGGCGCGGTTGCACCGCGCCGATGTCATCGGCGATGTTTTCGGCGGCGCCAGGTCGATCCGTGCTTCGCTCAAGCGCTTCAAGGCAGACGGGCGCGGTGTCATCGTATATTTGCGCGACGGTACCGCCGGCGTTCCGGTGGCTGAAATCCCGCATGGAAGTGATACCGAAACCGATGCGGCCCGCTCGCGGCAGTGGCGTGAAATCGGGCTCGGTGCGCAGATCCTGAAGGACCTCGGAATTTCCTCAATCCGATTGCTGACATCCACCAAGCGCACTTACGTGGGCCTTGGCGGCTTCGGGATCGAGATTGTTTCCACGGAAACGTTGGAAAGCTGACCCTTCGGTCTTTTTTTTGCCGGTGCCGCGTGCGAGGATTTCAGGCATGGGGCGACGCTTACACAACCTGACAATCGCCGCAGTTATTTCAGCCGCAGGTTTTGCACTTGCGGCGGCTGCGGCGCCCGTGCCGCGTCTTGCAGACGTGCGGACGAGCGCAATCCCGGTCGATGTGGAATTGGTGATCGCCGTCGATGTGTCTTATTCGATGGATCCCGATGAGCAGGCCTTGCAGCGCGAAGGTTACGTGCTTGCGTTGACGTCGAAGGAATTTCTCCAGGCATTGCGCCAGGGGCCGCACGGAAAAATTGCCGTTACTTATTTCGAATGGGCCGGCCAATCCGACCAGAAGATCATCATGCCGTGGCGGCTGATTGACGGACCGGAGGCGGCGGACGCGGTCGCGGCCGAACTGACGCGCGCGCCCTACAGGCGGGCATCGCGAACATCCATTTCCGGCGGATTGCGCTTTGCCAAGCCGTTGTTCGACGACAGCGGCTACAAGGGACTGCGCCGCGTCATCGATGTTTCCGGCGATGGCGCCAACAATGCCGGCCCGCTGGTGGTGCCGACGCGCGACGACGTGCTGGCGGCGGGGATCACCATCAATGGCCTGCCGATCATGCTCAAGCGGCCTTATGTCGGCACCATGGATATCGAGAACCTCGATGTTTATTACGAGGATTGCGTGATCGGCGGACCGGGAGCGTTCGTCATTCCAATTCGCGAGCGCGAGAAATTCATCGAGGCGACCCGTACAAAGCTGGTTCTGGAAATCGCCGGACGGCAGCCCGAAGCCAAGGTACGGCCGGCGTCGTCAGAAGCACCCCGCATCTCCTGCACCATCGGCGAAAAAATGTGGCAGGAACGCTGGGGCGGTGGCGGCGTCGATTTTCAGTGAACACCATTTGCCATGGCCGGGCATAGTCGTCCAAAGGACGGCGTGCTTTCGCCCGCCTATGTCCCGGCCATCTCGCTTAGAAAGGCATGGCCCTTCGTCCCTAAGCGGGATGCCCGGCACAAGTTTACACTCGGGCCGGCCGGAGGCCGGACCCGGGTGGCCGGGCATGACAGGAAATTATTTTTCAAACTTCGCCACGATTTCCACATGATATGAATAGCGGAACTGATCGACCGGGGTCACCGCTGCGATCTGGTAGCCGCCGGCGACGAGAATTTTTGCGTCGCGGGCAAATGTCGTCGCATCACATGAAACGGCGACCACGAGCGGCACCGAGCTTTTGGCAAGTTCGCGCGCTTGCGCCTCGGCGCCCTGGCGCGGCGGATCGAAGACGACGCCGTCGAAACTTTTCAGTTCACTTGCGATAAACGGGCGGCGGAACAGGTCGCGTTGCTGTGCATCGACTGGCTTGAGACCCGATGTGTTCGCGGCACCGCGCTCGAGAGCCTTGATCGCATCGGCATCGCTGTCAGCTGCGCTCACGCGCGCGCGCTCCGCGAGTCGCAGTGCAAATGTGCCGATACCGGCAAATAGATCAGCAACGCGCTTGGCCTTGCCGATATGCTCGATCACAAGGCGCGCCAAAGTTGCTTCGCCCTCCGTTGTCGCCTGTAAAAATGCTCCGGGCGGCAGCGGCACCTTGGCGCGGCCAATTTGTAATAGCGGTTGCGCGCGCTGGGCGACCAATTCGCCATGGCGGGTGAGGCGGGCAAGTTTATGGGCTTCGGCGACGCGCGCGAGCGCGGTCAGGCGCTGGGCATTGAGCGCGCCTGAGCCGCGCACGTCGAAATCAAGCCCGGTATCCGTGGCTGTTGCCTGGATGTCGAGCGGCTTGCCGGCGGGCTTGAGCGTCTCGGCGATCGCCCAGGCGGCAGGCAGCGCGCCTGCGAGTTCGGGCGCCAGAATTGGGCATTCGTCGATAGCGATGATGTGGTGCGCGCGCGGCGCTGTGAATCCGACCTCCAGAATATCATGGGTGCCGCGCCGTGCATGCAAAACCGCCCGCCGACGGCCCGCGCCATGCGCGTCTATCAGATCGGCAACCGGCGCAATCACATTTGCCTGCGCCAGGGCGTCGACCACCAGCGAGCGTTTCCATAAGTGATATTCGGCCAGCGACCAGTGCTGTAGCGCACAGCCGCCGCAGGCGCCGAAATGTTTGCACACGGGCGCTGCGCGTTCGTGGCTGGGTTTATCGATCTGGATCAGCTGACGTCGGTCCGGATGGCCGGCTACTGGCTCGACCGTCACGGTTTCGCCCGGCAACACATAGGGTACATATGCAGGCCCCTCCGGTGTATCGGCGATGCCGTCACCGCGATGGCCGAGCCGGGCAATGGTGAGCTGCTCAGTCACGTGCCGCCCCCAACAGGAATTCGGCGTTGCCGTCGCCGCCTTCGATCGGCGAGGGGACGACGCCGAGCACACGCCAGCCGAGCGAATCGACAAATTCAGCAATGTCGTCGCAGACAGCGGCGCGCACGGCCGGGTCGCGCACAATGCCTTTTTTCAGAGCGCCACGGCCGGTCTCGAATTGCGGCTTGATCAGCGCAACAAGTTGCGAAGTCGGTTTGGCGAGCGCGAGGGCGGGGGGCAGCACGAGCTTGAGGGAGATGAAACTGACGTCAACAGTAAC
Organism: uncultured Alphaproteobacteria bacterium; assembly: GCA_963810125.1. Classification (GTDB taxonomy): domain Bacteria; phylum Pseudomonadota; class Alphaproteobacteria; order Rhizobiales; family Xanthobacteraceae; genus Pseudolabrys. The sequence continues at coordinate 15,601 of CAWEMK010000002.1, read as the reverse complement.
AAGGTCAGGCAATCCGCTGAATTTGGCCGTGGAAAGCGTGCGGATATCGGTGTCTTCCAGCGACACCACCTGTGAGCGTGCACGCAAAGACTCATGGAGTTGTGCATGCCCGACATCGACCGCATAAACGCGGCTGGCGCCGCGCTCCAGCAGCACCTGCGTAAATCCGCCGGTCGAGGCGCCGACGTCAAGGCAGACGCGGTCTTTCGGGGCGACATGAAAGTGGTCAAGCGCGGCTGCGAGCTTTACACCTCCGCGCGACACATAAGGATGCACGGCACTCGCATGCAATTTCGCATCGGCCGGAATTTCCTCGGAGGCCTTGGCCACCATTCGCCCATCGACCGTCACGAGACCGGCTTCGATCGCGGCCTGCGCCTTGGTGCGGCTCTCGAACAAGCCGCGCTCGACCAAAAGCCGATCAATGCGTTGGCGCGACGCGGTCATGGGCGCGCCCCTTGCACCGAAGCGGGATGCAGCGCGCGGAACAAAGTTTCACACATGGTGGTTAGCAACGTTGGACCGATAGCGCTTTCAATGGCCGCGACAATTGTCTGACCGAGGAGGAGCAGGATGGCACGTAAATACTCAAAGGGCGCTTCCAAATACGTGGAGCGCGCGATGAAGAAACGCAACAAAGGCACGCTCAGAAGCGGGCGCAGCGGCAAGAAGGTCAAGAGCCGCAAGCAGGCGATCGCCATTGGTCTCTCGGAAGCCCGCAAGAAAGGGAAGAAGGTCCCGCGCAAGAAGAGACTGTAGCGCGTCAGGCGAGTTTGATCGTCTCTTCAGCCGCGTCCTTGCCAAGCGCCTCGAAGACCTTGGCAACAATCGCCCGGGCGCTCAGCCCTGCCGTCTCGTACATGGCGGCAGGCGTATCCTGATCAATGAACACATCCGGCAAAACCATGCAGCGTACGCGCAGGCCGCGGTCAAGCGCGCCTTGTTCCGCCAAGGCCTGCAGGACGTAGGCGCCGAAACCGCCAACCGCACCTTCCTCGATCGTCACCAGCACCTCGTGCTCGCGCACAAGCCGGCTGAGCAATTCAGTGTCGAGCGGCTTGGCAAAGCGCGCATCGGCGACGGTCGTCGAAAGTCCCAGGGCCTTGAGTTCCTTGGCCGCCGTCAGGCACTCGCCGAGGCGAGCACCGTAAGAAAGCAGCGCCACTTTGTGCCCTTCCTGGACGATCCGGCCTTTTCCGATCTCGAGCGGCTTGCCTTCCTCCGGCATCGGAACGCCGAGCCCTTCACCGCGCGGATAGCGCAGTGCGCTCGGACGGTCGTCGATCGCGACCGCGGTCGCAACCATGTGCACGAGATCGGCCTCGTCGGCTGCAGCCATCAATACGAAACCCGGGAGGCAGCCAAGATAAGCCACGTCAAAGGCACCGGCATGCGTCGGGCCGTCGGCGCCGACCAGTCCGGCGCGATCGATCGCGAAGCGTACCGGCAACTGCTGGATCGCAACGTCGTGCACCACCTGGTCATAGGCGCGTTGCAGGAACGTCGAGTAGATCGTGGCGAATGGTTTGAAACCCTCGGCCGCAAGTCCGGCTGCGAAGGTCACGCCATGCTGCTCGGCGATTCCGACGTCGAAACAGCGGTCCGGAAACTCCTTGGCAAACGTATCGAGGCCGGTACCGGACGGCATCGCGGCTGTGATGGCGATGATCTTGTCGTCCTTGCGGGCTTCCTTGATGAGACTTTCGCCGAAAACCTTGGTGTATTGCGGCGCGTGCGATTTTGATTTCGCCTGGGCGCCGGTCGCGACGTCGAACTTGACCACGCCGTGATATTTGTCGGCCGACGTTTCTGCCGGCGCATAACCTTTGCCCTTTTGGGTCACCACATGAACCAGGATCGGGCCTGCTTCGGCGTCGCGCACATTGCGCAGGACGGGCAGCAGGTGATCGAGGTTGTGTCCGTCGATCGGGCCAACGTAATAAAATCCGAGTTCTTCAAACAAGGTTCCGCCGGTCCAGAACCCGCGCGCATGCTCGACGCCGCGCGTGATGAATTCATCGAGCCGCTTTGGCAAATGCGCCGTGAGCTGTTTGCCGACGTCGCGCAGCTTTTGATAGGTGCGTCCAGACAGCAGCCGCGACAGATAGGCCGACATGGCGCCAACCGGTGGTGCGATCGACATGTCATTGTCATTGAGAATGACGATCAGTCGTTCATTGCGTGCGCCGGCATTGTTCATCGCTTCGTAAGCCATGCCTGCCGACATGGCGCCGTCGCCGATGACGGCAATGACATTGTGATTCTTGCCGTCGAGATCGCGTGCGACCGCCATGCCGAGGCCGGCGGAAATCGAGGTGGAGGAGTGCGCTGCGCCGAACGGGTCGTATTCGCTCTCCGCGCGCTTGGTAAATCCGGACAAGCCGCCGCCTTGCCTCAGGGTGCGAATACGGTCGCGTCGTCCTGTGAGGATCTTGTGCGGATAAGCCTGGTGGCCGACATCCCAGATCAATTTGTCGGTCGGGGTATCGAAGACGTAGTGGAGCGCGACCGTCAATTCGACCACGCCGAGGCCTGCACCGAGGTGCCCGCCAGTCTTGGCGACGGCGTCGATGGTTTCGGTCCGCAACTCGCCGGCGAGCTGCTTGAGCTGCTCAGCCGAGAGGTTCTTGAGATCGCGCGGCAGGTGGACACGGTCGAGCAGGGGTGTCTTGGAAGGTTCTGACAAGCATAACTCCAGACGGACATGGACAAAAAAGGCCCGGCGGCGACGCTCGCGGCCCCCAGACCAAGGTGACTTACACCAATTTTACCGCGGCGGGCAATTCAACGTGCGACCCCTGATTAGGCCCCATTTTGCGGTTTTTGTGGCTTCCAGGGGTCTTTTGACGTCAATCGACGTCGAGCGGCTCGCTTCCGGTCGGCTTGCCACTGGCGTCGAGCGTGATCTTTTCGACCCGTGCTTCCGCCTGGCGCAGCAGTTCCTCGCAGCGCTTCTTCAACGATTCGCCACGCTCGTAGATGGCGACCGACTCCTCGAGCGGGACCTTGCCCTCTTCGAGCCGTTTGACGATCGACTCGAGCTCTTCGATCGCGCGCTCGAAGGGCATTTTTTTCACGTCGGCGTTGTTATCAGCCATATCTACGGTCCGGCGATTTGGGTGGGCGCATCCTATGCCGCCACACGGCGGCGAGGATAGCGCCGAATTACTAGCCGCGCATCAGCGCGGTGACATGGGCGGCGACCGAGCGCGACAGGCCCTGCAAATCATAGCCGCCTTCCAGCAATGAAACGACGCGTCCATTGGCGCTCGCGTCGGCGACGTCCATCAGCTTCTTGGTTGCCCAGGAAAAATCCGCTTCCACCAGGTTGAGATTGGCAAGCGGGTCGCGCGTGTGAGCGTCGAAGCCGGCCGAGATGATCAGGATGTCCGGGTTGAATTCACGCAGCCGCGGCAAGATCACGGTATCAAATGCCTCGCGAAATACGTCGCCTCCGTCGCCGGCAGATAAAGGTGCGTTGACGATGGTATTGAAGTCACCACGTTCACCGATTGCACCAGTGCCGGGATAAAGCGGCATCTCGTGGGTCGAGCAATACATGACAGTCTTGTCCGCCCAGAAAATATCCTGCGTGCCATTGCCGTGGTGGACGTCGAAATCGACAATGGCCGCGCGTTCGACGTCATATGTTTTCTGCGCGTAGCGTGCCGCGATCGCGGCATTGTTGAACAGGCAGAAGCCCATCGGCCGCGCCGTCTCGGTGTGATGGCCAGGCGGACGCGTGGCGACGAATGCGTTCGCCGCCTTGCCGGTCATGACCTCATCGACCGCGAGCTTGGCGCCGCCGACCGCGCGCAGCGCCGCCTCAAAGCTGCCGGGTGACATGGCCGTGTCGGCATCGAGCCGCACCAGGCCTTCGCTGGGCGAGGCCTCGCGGATGGCCTCGACATAGTCCATGGGATGGGCAAGCGCGACGATGTTGAGTGGTGCGAGCGGCGCTTCGACTCGTGCCAATGTTTGAAACTTTTCGTCCTCCAGCGCGTGCTCGATCGCGCGCAGACGATCCGGCCGCTCCGGATGACCGGCAGGCGTCAGATGATTGAGACAGGCAGGATGACTGAGAAGGAGAGTGGACATTAACCTACACTTAAACGCTCGCGGGCCCCGGCGGAAGGGTCTATGGCGATTTCGGTTTCAGGCTGACGCCGGCCGGCGGCAGGCTGCTGGCGGGGACGAAAAAATCTTCCTGCAGCGGCTGGCTGGGATCGACCCGGTACTGATCGAAATCACTGACACCCTCGCTGGCCAAAAATGTGTCGTCGATCAGAAAGTTCCCGGTAAAAGTCTTCGGCTTCTGGAAGATGCGGCAGGCGGCCTCGGCCAGGATTTCCGGTTTGCGCGACATGCGCATGATCGCATCACCGCCGAGCAGGTTCTTGATCGCCGCGGTCGCGATCGTGGTCCGCGGCCATAGCGCGTTGACGCCGACCTTTCCGCGCAACTCGCCGGCAAGGCCCAGCACCACTAGGCTCATGCCGAACTTCGCCATCGAATAGGCGGTATGCGGGGCGAACCACTTCTCGGACATATCCAGCGGCGGCGACATCATCAGGATGTGTGGATTGGCAGACCGCGCCAGATAGGGAATGGCGAATTTTGACACCATGAAGGTGCCGCGGGCATTGATCTGCTGCATCAGGTCGTAGCGGCGCATTTCGGTCGCAGTAACCGGGGTGAGCTGGATTGCGCTGGCATTGTTCACGACAATGTCGATGCCGCCGAATTTCATCGCCGCCTCATCGAGCGCGGCTTGCACGGCGACCTCGTCGCGCACATCGACTGCCAATGGCAGCGCGCGTCCGCCGGCTTTCGCAATGGCCTCCGCGGCGGTGTGGATAGTGCCTTCGAGTTTGGGATGCGGTTCAACAGTTTTGGCGGCGACAGCAATATTGGCGCCATCAGCCGCCGCCTTGAGGGCAATCGCGAGGCCAATGCCGCGCGATCCACCGGTAATGAACAGGGTCTTCCCCTTTAACGACATCGGCGGATCCGTCCTGTGACCGTTACTCCGCAAGCGCGGCTTGCGCACCGGTGATGCTGTCGGCACCTTCTGTGACACTGCGTTCGAGGCCGTTCGCCAGGATCGCAATATTTTCGGCAAAAAATCGCGCCAGCGCGGTGCGCGCAGCGCCGTCGCCTGCACGCAGCGATGCCAGCGCTTCTTCGGCCAGCATGCAGCCGCCGGCCGCCGTGCCGAATAACCGCAAATAGGGGGTGGCGCCCGCCATTGCGGAGTCGGACGACTTCTGCGTCAGGACCCAGCGCGTCGCGCGTTCGAGGCTGTCGACGGCTTCGCCGAGGCGCGCCGCGGTTTCGCCGAATGCGGGCGCATTGCTGGATTGCACCGATTTCACCGTGCGCCGGAGTTCGTCAATATAAAGGGCAACCGTCTTGCCGCCCTCGAGCGGGACCTTGCGCGCCAGCAGGTCGATGGCCTGGATGCCGTTGGTGCCTTCGTAGATCGCGGCAATGCGCGCGTCCCGATAGTGCTGCGCGGCGCCGGTTTCCTCGATGTAACCCATACCGCCATGCACCTGGACGCCGAGCGAGGCGACCTCCGTCCCGATGTCGGTCGAGAAGGCCTTGGCCACGGGCGTCAGCAATGAAGCGCGTTCGTGCGCGGTTTTGCGCGCGGCATCTGTCTTTGCGCGAAGCGACCGGTCGAGTGCAACACCGGTTGCGTAGCAAATCGCCCGCGCGGCTCCGGTCAGCGCCCGCATGGTTAGCAGCATTCGTTTGACGTCGGGGTAGCCGATGATTGCGCCGGCACCGCCTTGCTTGCGGTCGCGCGCATAGGCCATTGCCTGCTGCAATGCGCGCTCGGCGATGCCGACACCCTGCAGGCCAACTGCGAGCCTCGCGCGGTTCATCATCGTGAACATGCAGGCCATGCCTTTGTGTTCTTCGCCGATCAAGTAGCCGACGGCTCCGCCGTTATCGCCATAGACCATGGTGCAGGTGGGCGAGGCGTGAATGCCGAGCTTATGCTCAACCGAATGCGCGCGCGCATCATTGCGCTTGCCGTCGGGCATCACCTTCGGCACCAGAAACAGAGAGATGCCTTTTGTGCCCGGCGGCGCATCGGGCAGCCGTGCGAGGACGAAGTGAATGATGTTGTCGGTGAGGTCGTGCTCGCCATACGTGATGAATATCTTCGAGCCAGTGATGCGGTAGCTGCCGTCGCTCGCGCGCTCGGCTTTGGTGCGCAGCGCGCCGACGTCGGATCCGGCTTGCGGCTCGGTCAGCTGCATGGTGCCCATCCATTCGCCGCTGATGAGCTTGCCGAGATATTTTTGCTTGAGCGCGTCGCTGCCATAGGCATGCAACGCGTCGATCGCCGCCATTGTGAGAACGGGGCCAATCCCGAATGCCATGGACGCCGAGTTCCACATCTCGACACAGGCAGCATTCAATGCATGCGGCAGTTCCTGGCCGCCCCAGTCGGCGGGTGCAGCGAGCCCGTTCCAGCCGGCGGCCGCCCAGGTGGTGTAGGCCTCTTTCCAGCCGGGCGGGGTGGTGACATTGCCGTCCTTGAACGGCGTGCCGAATTTGTCGCCCACGCTATTGAGGGGCGCGATGATGTCGCTGGCGAACCGGCCGGCTTCGGTCAGCACCGAATCGATCGTTTCCTCATCGAGGTCGCCATAAAGGCCTTCCGCCAAAGCGGTTTTCAGGCCGGCGGCGTGTTTAAGCGTAAATGCGATGTCGGCAATCGGAGCGCGGTAGCTCATGGCCCGCTAATCTAGCCGTGGCCCGGGGCCGGTCAACGCACGCTTTGCCACATATGTATATATGAGTGGCGCGGACATTGATCGGGCACGTCCACGCCGGTATGGTCCCGCCGCCGCACGCGAAATCGCTTCGAAGCGGCTTTCCGGTACCTGTTGGGGCGTAGCCAAGTGGTAAGGCAGCGGATTTTGATTCCGCCATTCCCAGGTTCGAATCCTGGCGCCCCAGCCACCCAGTCCGGTCTCTAGAGATTTTCCCTACAATGTCGCGAAGAAGCCCGCCGTTAGCGGGCTTCTTGCGTCAGGCGGAGAGTCTCCGTGTCCCGAATTTGATGATTTATCGGCCCACCGTGCCGAAAATCTCTGCGCATCTTCGCCATTATTCCCGTTTTCCGGAGAACCGCGCCGGAGACTGGGCTCGATCGCACTGCGTGACCGGGTTGGCAGTTGCACCATTGAGATCATTTTAATTTTGCGAGGTTTGCGAGTCCGCCTTTGAGACAAACCGGACATAGAAGGGCTGCTGTCGAATGGCCGCTATCTATTGCGCGGCGAAAGAAATTTACGCACAAAGACGGCGTCTTTTTGTTGGGGCGCGGTTGATTGCGCCAGGGGGCTATTTTGGCTGAGACCGTCGCCACGATGGTAGAAGCGCATCGCGCCGGGACGGCGACGCCCGAACAAACTGTCGCGCGTAGTTTCGAGCGCATCCGCGCCTATGGCGATCCGGCCATCTTCATAAGCTTGCGGCCGGAAGCCGATGTGCTGGCCGAATCGCGGGCACTTAGCACGGCCCATAATGTCGCGCTGCCGCTCTATGGCGTGCCCGTTGCAGTGAAGGACAATATTGATGTCGCGGGTCTGCCAACGACAGCGGCTTGCCCGGCATTTAGTTATCGGCCTTCGGATGATTCAACTGCTGTGGCGCGGTTGCGGGCGGCCGGCGCCATTGTCATCGGCAAGACCAACCTCGACCAGTTCGCCACCGGGCTGGTTGGTGTGCGCTCGCCCTATGGCGTACCGCGGAACACGTTCAACTCCGATTTGATCCCTGGCGGATCGAGTTCCGGTTCGGCGGTCGCCGTTGCTGCCGGGTTGGTGCCGCTCGCGCTCGGCACCGACACCGCTGGTTCGGGACGCGTACCGGCGGGCCTCAACAATATTGTTGGCCTGAAGCCGAGCCTCGGGCTCATCTCGACTTTTGGGGTCGTGCCGGCGTGCCGGACGCTCGATTGCGTGTCGGTTTTCGCACTAACAGTTGATGACGCGTGGACGGCATTGGGTGCCATGGCTGGGCCAGATCGCGCCGATTCATACTCACGCAACAGGCCCCTCGGAAAAACTGGTGTTATGCCGCCGCATTTAAAACTCGGCGTGCCGCGTTCCGGCCAACTCCTGTTTTTCGGCGACCGCCAGTATGAAGCCGGGTATAACGCTGCGGTCGAACGGCTGTCGCGCCTCGGCGCCGAGTTTGTCGAAATCGATATCGAACCGTTCTATGAAACCGCGCGCCTGTTATACGACGGCCCTTGGGTGGCTGAGCGCACCATTGCCGCGCGTTCGATATTATCGTCCGATCCCAATGCCATTCATCCGGTGACGCGCGAGATCATTCTGAGCGGATTGCGGCCGACCGCGATCGACGCCTTTGCGGCATTCTACAAACTCGAAGCCTTGCGCCGCGTCTCCGATTACACCTTCCGCCAGATCGACGCGTTGCTGCTGCCGACGGCCCCCACAGCCTATTCCGTCAAGCAGGTGTTGGCCGATCCAATCCAACTCAATAGTCGCCTCGGTACCTACACAAATTTCGTCAATCTGCTCGATCTTTGCGCGCTGGCGATCCCCGCTTCGATTACGGAAGCTGGCGTGCCATTCGGTATCACGCTGCTGGCGCCAGGCGGTGCCGACGCGCGCCTTGCTGAGATCGGTCGTGTGTTCCATGCGGATACAGCGTTGCCGCTCGGTGCGCTGAGGCAACCGCAGATACCGATGGCGCCGGCATCAATATCTCTGGCCGATGGCGAGGTTGCGGTGGCGGTAGTCGGCGCCCACTTGTCCGGCCTTCCGCTGAACGGAGAATTGCGCAGTCTCGGCGGCCGTCTGCTCGAGGTGGCAAAGAGTGCGCCAGACTATCGGCTTTATTCTCTGACCGGCACAATGCCGCCGAAGCCAGGCCTGTTACGGGTGGACCGCGGCAAGGGCGCGGCGATTGAGGTCGAAATTTGGGGACTTTCAACGGAGGCGTTCGGCCGCCTCGTCGCGGCTGTGCCGATGCCGCTCTCGATCGGTACCATCAAGCTTTCCGACGGCCGTAGCGTTAAAGGTTTTCTAGTAGAGCCTGCGGCCACCGTCGGCGCACGTGATATCTCGAGCTTTGGAAGTTGGCGCGCGTTTCTCGCGAGCGAATAGACGCTAGCGTTACGTTGTTCAGAGCGATTCCGTGTAAGACTCGTATTCGTCACGTACGGTGACGATATGCGCGTACATCGCCGACGCCGCAACCGATTGCTCGCCGCGCAAGATCGCTTGCACCACGCGGTCGTGTTCAATATGCGACTTCGCGAGTCGGCCGAGATCCGAAACTGCGCGCGGCGAAACGGCTGTACCCGCGCCCGGGTCGATAATGTGATCTCGGCGAGGTAGGTGTTGTGTGCGCCAGTGTAGATGCTGTTATGAAACGCCTCATTGACTTCATGGTATCGCTGCGGGTCGCCACTCCGAACCATTGCGCGCAATTTGTTATGGATGGCTTCGAGTGCATGCCGCTCAGTGCTTAACATGCGTTCTGCGGCGAAACCGGCACAGAGCGCCTCAAGTTCGGCCATCGTTTCGAACATGCCGACGAGCTGCTCTACGCTTGGACGCGCCACCATTGCGGCGCGATGGGCGCGCACTTCCACAAGTCCGCTCGCCGCTAGCGAACGGATGGCTTCGCGTACGGGCGTCCGCGAAACCCGGAACCGGTCTGCAAGCGTAATTTCGTCGAGCGCCGCACCTGGTAGCGAGCGCGCCGCGGACGATCTCGTCGGCAAGTTGCAGGCGCAACTCTTCGGCGCGCGTTTTGCGTTGCCAGTTGATGGATCGCGCTTCCGCCATTGGCGCGGTCAGAGTCATGCGGGCACCTCGGGCGAGGGCCGGGGTGCGGTGACCGCACCAATCTGCTCGAGCGCGTGTGCGACGCGCAAGGCGATATCTTCGCGCCATGGCGCCGCGATGATTTGCACGCCAATCGGCAGCGGTATTAGAGGCACCGGTACGGCGACCACCGGCAATCCGATGAACGAGATCGGCTGCGTATAGAGGCCCAAATTGGCGCGCACTGGCATTTCGATGCCGTCGAGCGCGAAGGTCTGCTGGCCGATTTTCGGCGCGGTGCAAGGCGTCGCCGGTGCTAAAATCGCATCGCAGGACTTGAAAAGCTCAAGAACGCGGGCCCGATACCAGCGGCGAAAATTTTGTGCTTTCACCACCAACGTAGATGGAATCATGGCGCCGGCGAGCAAGCGGTCGCGTACGGCCGGATCGAATTCGTCCGCATGGTTGCGCAAGCGATCGATATGCAACGCGGCGCCTTCGGTGGTGGTGATCACATAGGCTGCCGCACGCGCGCGTCGTGCTTCCGGGATTTCAATTTCGCTATGTGCGCCGACCGCCTTGGCGACGCGGTGGAGCGCGTCAAGCGCCTCGGGAAATGCGCCTTGTTGGAAATAACCTCCCGCGACAAAGATGCGCAAGCCCTCGAGCCCGCGCGCAAGTTCCGGCAATGCCGGCTCAAGCGGACGATCGGCGCAGGCCGCATCGCCGGGATCAGTGCCCTGCATTAAGTCATAAGTGAGCGCTAGATCGCGCGTCGATCGCGCGAAGAGGCCGAGATGGTCGAGGCTTGCGACGAAAGGAAAACTCCGCGCGCGCGATAGTCGCCCATAAGTCGGCTTGAGGCCGAAAATTCCGCACAGCGATGACGGTACTCTGATCGAGCCGTTCGTGTCGGACCCGAGTGCGAGCGGCACCATGCCGCTTGCCACCGCGCCACCAGATCCGCCGGAGGAGCCTCCGGTCATACGCGTCGGGTCGTGCGGATTGCGTGAGGCGCCGTCGTGCACGTTTTCACCGGTAAAGTCGTATGCGTATTCGCCCATATTGAGCGCGCCAACCAGGACGGCGCCGGCGGCTTCCAGCTTCTCGATCAATGGGGAATCGCGCTTCGCCGGCGGATAAGTGCGATTGATCTTCGAGCCGGCAACAGTCGCAATTCCGGCGACGTCAAATAAATTTTTGACGGCAAAGGGCACGCCCGCGAGCGGGCCGGGGTTTATTTTCTTGCTTACGGCGGCATCAATCGCCTTGGCGCGGTCGCGCGCTCGTTCCGCGGTCACAGCGGTGAATGCGTTCAGCGTAGGGTTGCGTTCATTGATGCGCGTCAACGCATCGTTGACGACCGCAGTTGCGGTCGTTTGGCTCGACGCGACACCCGCCGCGATCTCGCTCGCGGTCGACCATGACGTGTCGACTAGCGCGGTCTCAGGCCGCAAAGATGGGCGCAGGCTCGGCATCATCCGGCAATTCAAATTCAGCGACAAGTGTCGCGTGTTTGAGCGTCACTTCGAGATTGGTCTTCACCGCAGGCAACCAATCCGTTTCCAGCGGGAGTCCAAGCGTTCGCGCTGAAGCTACTATAAATTCGTCGAGTGGATCGGGATTGGCCATGGGCTCTTCCTATTATAGTGGCGGATGCGGGATCGCAGTCAGCAGGTCGCGGGTATAAGCAGCCTGTGGCGCCACCAGAACCTGTTTAGTCGGCCCGTGCTCCACAATCTTCCCCGTCTGCATCACGATGACACGGTCACACAGCAGACGCACAACATTGAGGTCGTGGGAGACGAAAAGGTAGCTCATGCCCAGTAAATCCTTGAGGTCCTGTAATAGGTTGAGGACTAGCGCCTGCACCGAGACGTCGAGCGCGGCCGTCGGCTCATCGAGGATGATGAGATCGGGCTTGAGCGCGATGGCACGGGCAATGCCGACACGCGCTTTTTGTCCGCCGGAGAGTTGATGCGGGAAACGGTCGAGCAGTTCGACCGGCAGACCGACCAGCCGTGCCAGTTCCTCGCAGCGTTCACGCACAAAGGCTCTTTCGCCATTGCCGAGGCGCAAGATCGGATCCGCGATGGCGCGGGCTGCGGTGAAGCGTGGATTAAGGCTGTCGGTCGGATCCTGAAACACCATCTGGATTCGCTTGCGCAACGGCAGCGTGGCAAATTTGCGTGCCGGGATTTCGCCGATATCCTCGCCATCAAACATGATTGCGCCGGCGGTCTTGTCGATCAGCCGCATCACCATCATCGACGTGGTGGACTTTCCGCAGCCTAACTCGCCAACGAGGCCGACACTTTCGCCACGCCCGACAGTAAAGCTGATGCTGTCGACCGCGCGCAAAATTCTCCGGCTTCACCGCCGGCTTCGGCCCAAATAGCTTCTTGAGCGAGCCGCTGAAGTCGTTGCGCGGGTATTCCTTGACCAGATTGTCGACGATCAGCAGAGGCTTTACCGCTTGGCTGTTGGTGCGGCCGATGCGCTTTGCGCTTTTTGCCTCTTCCTCAGGCAGAAGATCGCGCAGCGTTACGCCGGGGCGCGGCGTCGCCCGCATGAGCTTGCGTGTGTAACGGTGGGAAGGCGCCTTGAAGATCGTCGCCGCATCGGCCGTTTCGACAACGTGGCCCTTTTCCATCACCACGACGCGATCGCAATAGGCGGCGGCCAAACCGAGATCGTGAGTGATAAGGATCATCGACATGCCGCGTTCACGGGTGAGATCCACGGTAAGATCCATCACCGCTTTCTGCGTGGTTACATCGAGGCCGGTTGTCGGCTCGTCGGCGATGAGGAGCTGCGGTTTGCAGGCAAGCGCCAGCGCGATGACGACGCGCTGGCACATGCCCCCGGATAGCTCGAACGGATAGGCATGGTAGCGCTCGCGGGGCCTGGCGATACGCACACGCTCGAGCATCTCGATCGCCTTTTCGCTTGCCTGCGTGCTGTCCACCTGCGCGTGCTGGAGCAGAACGTCCTCAATCTGGCGACCGACCTTTCGGATCGGGTTGAGCGCAAGCCGCGGCGACTGGAAAATCATCGACATTTCACGGCCGCGCAGATCGCGCATTTCGCCTTCTGGTGTGTTGCGCAGATCGACGCCGTTGAATATCACCGTGCCTGCGGCAATGCGGCCGGCGCGATCGAGAATGCGCATCACGGCATAGGATGTGACGGATTTGCCAGAGCCGGATTCGCCGACAATCGCCAGTGTTTCGCCTTTTGCGACGGAAATATTGATGTGCTGCACCGCGCGTACGATGCCGCGCCGTGTGGCGAACTCAACAGTCAAGTTCTGCACGTCGAGCAGCGGTAGGCTCTTGTCGGAATTACGCAACAGCGTTTCGGTTATTGTCGGCTTCCTGGCCATGGCTTAAGTCCGCCGCTGCGGGTCAACGAGGTCGCGCAAGCCGTCGCCCAATAGGTTGAAGCAGAACACCGCGATCATCAGTGCGGCGCCGGGAAATAACGCGATCCACCATTCTCCGGAAATGATGTTGCCGGCCCCCTCGGCCACCATGATCCCCCACTCAGGCGTTGGCGGGCGCACGCCCAGACCAATGAACGAGAGCCCTGCGGCGTTGAGTATGGCGTAGCCCATGGTGAGCGAAATCTGGACCATCATGAGCGGCATGATGTTGGGCAGGATGTGCATCAACAGAATGCGGAAATCGCCATTGCCGGACAGCCGCGCCGCCTGCACGAAACCGGCGTCGCGCCTCACGTTTGCCTCGGCGCGCGCAACGCGCACATAAAGCGGAAAATTGATAATGGCGGTGGCAAGCACGATGTTGGTCACCGTATTGCCGAGCGCTGCGACGATGCCCATTGCGAGAACGAACAACGGGAAGGCCATAATGGTATCGGAGATACGGCCGACAATTCGATCGGTCCAGCCGCCGAAGAAGCCAGCGGCAATGCCGGCGAACCCGCCCATGGCAAAAACTAGAAACGACAGAGGTGATAGCGATGGTGAAGTCGAGGCGCGTCGCCACAATGACACGGCTGAAGATGTCGCGCCCGAGTTGATCGGTGCCGAACCAGTGTTTGACCGACGGTGCGGCAAGAGCTGCCGAAGTGTCACTCGCCAACGGATCATGCGGAACGATATAAGGGCCGATCAGCGCGCAGAGCGCGATCAGGATAAACAGGCCGAAGGCAAGTCCGGTGACCGGATTTTCCCGCGACCACATAGCGCGCGTGGCGGAAAATCGAATTGCTCGGCGCTTTCGCCGCCGCCGCTCGAGAATTTAGCGAGATGTCGGTCATGCCTCAAGTCTCACGCGTGGATCGATGACGCCGTAAAGAATGTCGATGATCAGATTGAGCGCCACATAGAGGATCGCCATGGTGAGGACGAAACCCTGCACCGGCGCGAAGTCGGAGGAAATCAGCGCCTCGACCGCATACGAACCGATGCCCGGCCACGCAAATACTTTTTCCACCAGCACGTTGGCGCCGAGCAGGAAGGAGAACACCATGCCGAGCGTTGTGACCACCGGCAGCATGGCGTTGCGGAATGCGTATGTCAGGATGACAGTGCGGCTATCGAGGCCGCTGGCACGCGCGGTGCGTACGAAATCGGAAGCGAGCACGGCAAGCATCGAAGCGCGCGTCATGCGTGCAATGGCGCCAGGGAGAATATGCAGAGCGTGAGGCCGGGGCAGCGGCGCGCCAACTCAACGCGGCACGGAAGGTCGCGAGATCGCGGTTGAGCAGGCTGTCGATGAGATAGAAGCCCGTGAATTGCGGCGGCGGCGAAAAGAATACGTCAAGGCGTCCGAGTGGTGCCGGCGACCAGCCGAGCTTGAAATAGAATACATAAACCAGCAACAACCCGGTGAAGAAAACTGGCAGCGACACGCCAGAGTCGCCACGACCCGGCAGGTATGGTCGATCCAGGAACCCTGCTTCACCGCGGCGAGAATGCCCAGGGGCACGGCAATTGCCATCGACAAAGGAGACCGAAAAGCGTGAGTTCGGATGAGGCGGGCAGGCGGTTCCTGAGTTCGGTGAGCACCGGCTGCCCGGTGGTGAGCGAAGTGCCGAGATTAAGGTGACCGAGATCGGCGACGTAACGCCCGAATTGAACGATCAGCGGTTTGTCGAGACGCGAGTTTGACGCGGATTTGCTCGATCGCCTGCTTGTCTGCGGCGGGGCCGGCGAAATAGGCAGCTGGATCGCCGGGTAGCGCGCGCGTCAGCAAAAAGGTGATGATGACCACTCCGATTAGGTTCGGGATCACCAACATCATGCGCTTTGAAATTAAGGTAAGCATGCGAGCTCTCCGCTCTCACACCTCGACGTGGGCCCGGACACGCGGCTACCCCTTTACAAGCGTGCGGTAGTCGAGCCGGCGGTGGAACCAGTAGGCGTAGCCCGACACGTTCTTCTGCATCGCGACGTTCACATACGGCTGATAGAGCGGCACGCGCGGCATGTCGGCGTACGCGGTATCGACGAAGCCTTTCACGTCCGTTTCGTAGGTTGCTTTGTCGCCGGTTGCCGCCGCGGTAACGGCGCCATCGATGAAGCCGTCCATCGGCTTCGACTGGTAGCTCATCGTGTTGAAGATCGAATTTTTTCCGTGGTAGCACCAGATGTAGAAGTACTCCGGATAATCAAGCCAGCCAGAGAAGACGTTGGTGTAAAGCGGGAGCGTCTCTTCGGCTGCGGTGCGCCAATTGGCGCCTGGAACTTTATTGATCGTGGTGCGGATACCGATTTGCGCAAGGCTCTCCTGCGTTAATACGCAAAG
>CAWEMK010000001.1:0-196093 GCA_963810125.1 uncultured Alphaproteobacteria bacterium | reverse complement strand
TGCCGTCGAGCGCGAAGGTCTGCTGGCCGATTTTCGGCGCGGTGCAAGGCGTCGCCGGTGTCAAAATCGCATCGCAGGACTTGAAAAGCTCAAGAACGCGGGCCCGATACCAGCGGCGGAAATTTTGTGCTTTCACCACCAGCGTTGATGGTATTAGATGGCGCCGGCGAGCAAGCGGTCGCGTACGGCCGGATCGAATTCGCCCGCATGGTTGCGCAAGCGATTCATGCAACGCGGCGCCTTCGGTAGTGGTGATCACATAGGCTGCCGCACGCGCGCGTCGTGCTTCGGGGATTTCAATTTCGCTATGTGCGCCGACCGCCTTGGCGACGCGGTGGAGCGCGTCAAGCGCCTCGGGAAATGCGCCTTGTTGGAGATGCCTTGCGACAAAGATGCGCAAGCCCTCGAGCCCGCGCGCAAGTTCCGGGAACGCCCGGCTCAAGCGGACGATCGGCGCAGGCCGCATCGCCGGGATCAGTGCCCTGCATCAAGTCATAGGTGAGCGCTAGATCGCGCGTCGATCGCGCGAAGGGGCCGAGATGATCGAGGCTTGCGACGAAAGGAAAACTCCGCGCGCGCGAGAGCCGCCCATAAGTTGGCTTGAGGCCGAAAATTCCGCACAGCGATGACGGTACTCTGATCGAGCCGTTCGTGTCGGACCCGAGTGTGAGCGGCACCATGCCGCTTGCCACCGCGCCACAAGATCCGCCGGAGGAGCCTCCGGTCATACGCGTCGGGTCGTGCGGATTGCGTGAGGCGCCGTCGTGCACGTTTTCACCTGTAAAGTCAATGGCGTATCGGCCCATATTGAGCGCGCCAACCAGGACGGCGCCGGCGGCTTCCAGCTTCTCGATCAATGGGCATCTGCTTCGCCGGCGGATAAGTGCGATTGATCTTCGAGCCGGCAACAGTCGCGATTCCCGGCGACGTCAAAGGACTTTTTCGACGGGCAAGGGCACGCCCGCGAGCGGGCCGGGGTTTTATTCGCTTAGGGCGGCATCAATCGCCTTGGCGCGGTCACGCGCTCGTTCCGCGGTCACAGCGGTGAATGCGTTCAGCGTCGGGTCGCGTTCATTGATACGCGCCAACGCATCGTTGACGACAGCAGTTGCGGTTGTTTGGCTCGACGCGACACCCGCCGCGATCTCGCTCGCGGTCGACCATGCCGTGTCGACTAGCGCGGTCAGGCTGAAAGACTGGGCGCAGGCTCGGCATCATCCGGCATTTCAAATTCGGCGACAAGTGTCGCGTGTCTGAGCGTCACTTCGAGATTGGTTTTCACCGCAGGCAACCAATCCGTTTCCAGCGGGAATCGAAGCGTTCGCGCTGAAGCTACTATAAATTCGTCGAGTGGATCGGGATTGGCCATGGGCTCTTCCTATTATAGTGGCGGATGCGGGATCGCAGTCAGCAGGTCGCGGGTATAAGCAGCCTGTGGGCGCCACCAGAACCTGTTTAGTCGGCCCGTGCTCCACAATCTTCCCCGTCTGCATCACGATGACACGGTCACACAGCAGACGCACAACATTGAGGTCGTGGGAGACGAAAAGGTAGCTCATGCCCAGTGAATCAGGTCCTGTAATAGGTTGAGGACTAGCGCCTGCACCGAGACGTCGACGTGGCCGTCGGCTCATCGAGGATGATGAGATCGGGCTTGAGCGCGATGGCACGGGCAATGCGCTTTTTGTCCGCCGGAGAAAGTTGATGCGGGAAACGGTCGAGCAGTTCGACCGGCAGACCGACCAGCCGTGCCAGTTCCTCGCAGCGTTCACGCACAAAGGCTCTTTCGCCATTGCCGAGGCGCAAGATCGGATCGGCGATGGCGCGGGCTGGCGGTGAAGCGTGGATTAAGGCTGTCGGTCGGATCCTGAAACACCATCTGGATTTGGCTCGCGCAACGGCAGCGTGGGCAAATTTGCCCGTGCCGGGATCTTCGCCGATATCCTCGCCATCAAACATGATTGCGCCGGCGGTCTTGTCGATCAGCCGCATCACCATCATCGACGTGGTGGACTTTCCGCAGCCTGCGTACTTGCCAACGAGGCCGACACTTTCGCCACGCCCTACAGCAAGCCATGCTCGTCCACCGCGCCAAAATTCTCCGCTTCACCGCCGGCTTCGGCCCAAATAGCTTCTTGAGCGAGCCGCTGGAGTTGTTGCGCGGGTATTCCTTGACCAGATTGTCGACGATCAGCAGAGGCTTTACCGCTTGGCTGTTGGTGCGGCCGATGCGCTTTGCGCTTTCTGCCTCTTCCTCAGGCAGAAGATCGCGCAGCGTTACGCCGGGGCGCGGCGTCGCCCGCATGAGCTTGCGTGTGTAACGGTGGGAAGGCGCCTTGAAGATCGTCGCCGCATCGGCCGTTTCGACAACGTGGCCCTTTTCCATCACCACGACGCGATCGCAATAGGCGGCGGCCAAACCGAGATCGTGAGTGATAAGGATCATCGACATGCCGCGTTCACGGGTGAGATCCACGGTAAGATCCATCACCGCTTTCTGCGTGGTTACATCGAGGCCGGTTGTCGGCTCGTCGGCGATGAGGAGCTGCGGTTTGCAGGCAAGCGCCAGCGCGATGACGACGCGCTGGCACATGCCCCCGGATAGCTCGAACGGATAGGCATGGTAGCGCTCGCGGGGCCTGGCGATACGCACACGCTCGAGCATCTCGATCGCCTTTTCGCTTGCCTGCGTGCTGTCCACCTGCGCGTGCTGGAGCAGAACGTCCTCAATCTTGGCGACCGACCTTTCGGATCGGGTTGAGCGCAAGCCGCGGCGACTGGAAAATCATCGACATTTCACGGCCGCGCAGATCGCGCATTTCGCCTTCTGGTGTGTTGCGCAGATCGACGCCGTTGAGATCACCGTGCCTGTGGGGGAACGCCGGCCGGCGCGATCGAGAATGCGCATCACGGCATAGGATGTGACGGATTTGCCAGAGCCGGATTTGCCGACAATCGCCAGTGTTCGGCCTTTTGCGACGGAAATATTGATGCTGCACCGCGCGACGACCATGCCGCGCCGTGTGGCGAACTCAACAGTCAAGTTCGGCACGTCGAGCAGCGGTAGGCTCTTGTCGGAATTACGCAACAGCGTTTCGGTTATTGTCGGCTTCCTGGCCATGGCTTAAGTCCGCCGCTGCGGGGTCAACGAGGTCGCGCAAGCCGTCGCCCAATAGGTTGAAGCAGAACACCGCGATCATCAGTGCGGCGCCGGAAATAACGCGATCCACCATTCTCCGGAAATGATGTTGCCGGCCCCCTCGGCCACCATGATCCCCCACTCAGGCGTTGGCGGGCGCACGCCCAGACCAATGAACGAGAGCCCTGCGGCGTTGAGTATGGCGTAGCCCATGGTGAGCGAAATCTGGACCATCATGAGCGGCATGATGTTGGGCAGGATGTGCATCAACAGAATGCGGAAATCGCCATTGCCGGACAGCCGCGCCGCCTGCACGAAACCGGCGTCGCGCCTCACGTTTGCCTCGGCGCGCGCAACGCGCACATAAAGCGGAAAATTGATAATGGCGGTGGCAAGCACGATGTTGGTCACCGTATTGCCGAGCGCTGCGACGATGCCCATTGCGAGAACGAACAACGGGAAGGCCATAATGGTATCGGAGATACGGCCGACGATTTCGATCGGTCCAGCCGCCGAAGAAGCCAGCGGCAATGCCGGCGAACCCGCCCATGGCAAAAACTAGAACGACAGAGGTGATAGCGATGGTGAAGTCGAGGCGCGTCGCCACAATGACACGGCTGAAGATGTCGCGCCCGAGTTGATCGGTGCCGAACCAGTGTTTGACCGACGGTGCGGCAAGAGCTGCCGAAGTGTCACTCGCCAACGGATCATGCGGAACGATATAAGGGCCGATCAGCGCGCAGAGCGCGATCAGGATGAACAGGCCGAAGGCAAGTCCGGTGACCGGATTTTCCGCGACCACATAGCGCGCGTGGCGGAAAATCGAATTGCTCGGCGCTTTCGCCGCCGCCGCTCGAGAATTTAGCGAGATGTCGGTCATGCCTCAAGTCTCACGCGTGGATCGATGACGCCGTAAAGAATGTCGATGATCAGATTGAGCGCCACATAGAGGATCGCCATGGTGAGGACGAAACCCTGCACCGGCGCGAAGTCGGAGGAGATCAGCGCCTCGACCGCATACGAACCGATGCCCGGCCACGCAAATACTTTTTCCACCAGCACGTTGGCGCCGAGCAGGAAGGAGAACACCATGCCGAGCGTTGTGACCACCGGCAGCATGGCGTTGCGGAATGCGTATGTCAGGATGACAGTGCGGCTATCGAGGCCGCTGGCACGCGCGGTGCGTACGAAATCGGAAGCGAGCACGGCAAGCATCGAAGCGCGCGTCATGCGTGCAATTGGCGCCAGGGAGAATATGCAGAGCGTGAGGCCGGGCAGCAGCAGCTGAACTCAACGCGGCACGGAAGGTCGCGAGATCGCGGTTGAGCAGGCTGTCGATGAGATAGAAGCCCGTGAATTGCGGCGGCGGCGAAAAGAATACGTCAAGGCGTCCGAGTGGTGCCGGCGACCAGCCGAGCTTGAAATAGAATACATAAACCAGCAACAACCCGGTGAAGAAAACTGGCAGCGACACACCAGCAGTCGCCACGACCCGGCAGGTATGGTCAATCCAGGAACCCTGCTTCACCGCGGCGAGAATGCCCAGGGGCACGGCAATTGCCATCGACAAAAGGAGACCGAAAAGCGTGAGTTCGGATGAGGCGGGCAGGCGGTTCCTGAGTTCGGTGAGCACCGGCTGCCCGGTGGTGAGCGAAGTGCCGAGATTAAGGTGACCGAGATCGGCGACGTAACGCCCGAATTGAACGATCAGCGGTTTGTCGAGACCGAGTTTGACGCGGATTTGCTCGATCGCCTGCTTGTCTGCGGCGGGGCCGGCGAAATAGGCAGCTGGATCGCCGGGTAGCGCGCGCGTCAGCAAAAAGGTGATGATGACCACTCCGATTAGGTTCGGGATCACCAACATCATGCGCTTTGAAATTAAGGTAAGCATGCGAGCTCTCCGCTCTCACACCTCGACGTGGGCCCGGACACGCGGCTACCCCTTTACAAGCGTGCGGTAGTCGAGCCGGCGGTGGAACCAGTAGGCGTAGCCCGACACGTTCTTCTGCATCGCGACGTTCACATACGGCTGATAGAGCGGCACGCGCGGCATGTCGGCGTACGCGGTATCGACGAAGCCTTTCACGTCCGTTTCGTAGGTTGCTTTGTCGCCGGTTGCCGCCGCGGTAACGGCGCCATCGATGAAGCCGTCCATCGGCTTCGACTGGTAGCTCATCGTGTTGAAGATCGAATTTTTTCCGTGGTAGCACCAGATGTAGAAGTACTCCGGATAATCAAGCCAGCCAGAGAAGACGTTGGTGTAAAGCGGGAGCGTCTTCTTGTTGAGCTCGGTGCGCCAATTGGCGCCTGGAACTTTATTGATCGTGGTGCGGATACCGATTTGCGCAAGGCTCTCCTGCGTTAATACGCAAAGCGGCTCATTGACGCCGGCAAATCCGAGATCAAATGACAAGGTTGTGTCGAAGCCGTTGGGATAACCGGCTTCCGCCATAAGAGCCTTCGCCTTGGCGATGTCGGTGTTGTACTTGTGAGGTTGTGGCCAGGCGACCTGCGTCGGCGCATCTGGCGCCGCGCCATACATCGGCTTGGCGAGCCCGAATAGCACCGCATCCATAATCTTCTGGTACGGGATTGCGTAAGCCACCGCCTGGCGGACCTTGAGGTTGTCGAACGGCGGGCTGCTCGTTCATGCCGATGTACTGGATGCCGTTCGAATACGGCGTCGAAACGATCGTGAGCTTGCCGTCCTGCTTGAGCTCGACAAAATCCTTGTTTGGCAGATCGTAGGAAATGTCGGCGTCGCCGCGCTCAAGCAGCGCACGCCGGTTGCCGGCTGACGGCACCATGCGCCAGATGATCTTCTTCGTCTTTGGCAGCGGGCCGCCCATCCAGGCATCGTTGCGCTCGAGTACAACTTCGGTGCCGGCGATCCAGCTCGCCACTTTGTAGGCGCCGCTGCCGGCGGTGTTCTGCTTGGTGAACTCCATGCCCCACGGGTCTTTTTCGGTGACGTGCTTCTTCACTAGTTCGGAATTGACGATGCAGGGCACGATCACCGCGAGGTCGGGAACGGTAAGCCGGTCCTTGCGGGCGAAATCAACACGGAATGTGTTGTCATCGACGACGACGAACTGTTCGGGCTTTGTGAGTGAACCGGCAGCCATCTGAAATGTCGGGAATCCGCCGACGCTGACCGCACGATCGAGCGACCACTTCACGTCCTTGGCGGTGACTGGCGCGCCGTCCTGGAAGGTCGCCTTCTTCTTCAGTTTGAAGGTCACTGACATGTCGCCGATGTTCATGTCTTCGGCGAGTTCAGGCTTGAACTTGTTCTTGTCGTAGTAAGGCTGTCCGTTCGGACCGGTCTTCATCTCGTGACTGATGAGGCGATCGTAGCAATTCCACGACACTTCGTAGCCCGGCACGTTTGTGCCAACGCCGTGAATATCGAGATTGTTAGGGCCGCTTTCCGAGACGATCAGTAGCGTCTCCTGGCGCGATTGCGCTTTGGCTGGTGAGAACACCGCGGGTGCGGTCACTGCTGTGCTTGCTGCCAGGGCGGATACAGATTTCAAAAAATCACGACGCTTCATGGAAGCCTCCCGAATATGCGTTGAGAGGCTTTCCGCAAGGGCCGTGCCAAATCGCGTCGCAATGCACAATTTCAGTAAGCAGTTGATCCGTTGCAAAAATATCGGGATCGGGCGGGAGGCACCGTTTTGGAAGCCAATGATCCGAATTGCATACAATTGGCTAAAACAGCCTAATTTTTAGGCATCGGGGCAAATCATGTGTTGCCTTGATGAAGCGTTATTGCATCGCACCATTAAAACTGCTGCAGTGCGAGAGTTCGGGAATTCGGGAGGCGCAAATGGCTTCTACGAAATTCTTTATAAGGCAGGCCGAACGGTGCGCCGACTTGGCCAGACGGACGCACGACGAAGATAGTCGGCATCGGTGTGAGCAACTACAACGCACCTATCGTTACCTTGCCGAAATGGAAGTGCGGCAAAGCAACGAGTTGGACGCCTCTACCAGCGACGCTGGACGTACCGCTGATTCTTGATCGCCCGCTTCTCAAGTCTTCGGAATGTGACGGCAATGGCCTGCCACGGGCTTTTTGAGTTCACGCGGAAGAAGGTGTCCAATTCATTCTGGCAACTTTGTCGCGTGAACGTCTCTGGCCCGCTATTCCGATCCAATCACCCGCAATTCTCGCGTAGTTTCAAAGGCCATTTTTAAAAAGGGAATTTCGAAGTTCGAAATCCGACGTGGTCAGCCAGCCAGTCCGATCTCTAGAGATTTTCCCCACAATGTCGCAAGGAAGCCCGCAGTTAGCGGCCTTCTTGCGTCAGGTGGAGAGTCTCTGTGTCCCGAATTTGATAATTCATCGGCCCACCGTGGCGAAAATCTCTGCACATCTTCGCCATTATTCCCGTTTTCTGGAGAACCGTGCCGGAGACTGGGCTCGATCGCACTGCGTGACCGGGTTGCCAGTGCCAGGCGATGGGGGTGTTCATGCGCGACTGCTCCGCTAGGGCCTGTAGCTCAACAGCGATTTCTTCGTTACGAGCACCTGTCCTCTCGGCATGATGAAGTACTCGCCATTGGCGGCTTGGCCGATGAACTTGTCAGCTACCATCTCTCGAAGGTTGCGCTGGAACCGCGACTTGTTGCTGTCGCCAGACTTCTCATGCAAAAACTCGGCTGTTGCGCTCGCGTTCTTCGTCAATACGACGAGCACTTCCTGCTTAGTGTTGAGGTCGTGCCGGGTAATGAATAGCTCGCCCTCTCGCTCCATGATCACCGGATATTCTTTGACCGATAGTCCATCTGTTAGCCCCGGGCCAAAATTCGCTAGGGATGCTTGGGCAAATCTATGGGCGCGTGCAGATCGTCGATCAGGAAATACGCGGCGGCCGCCAACTGGTGGATACCCCTCTCATCAATCCATCAGACAATCGAATGGTGCCGAACACCTTCGAAGGCGCCACTCTGGTGTCGCTGCCGGACAAGGATAGAAACTATGATTATGCGCTTGGATATCTCTGGACTGTAAAGCAACGAGACTCTAATGACTTCATATCGATGTCAAATGCACTGGCCAGCGGTGATGTCGAAAACCGCGGTGCGCCATTTTTTATGGTCAAGTACCGGCCTGTCCAGGGACTTTCAACCGCTTTCATGGACTACTACGTCCAAGACTTCGTGAACACCGGGTTCGTGCAGGCAGAATACGATTTCCATCAGCCGAAGGGCGTTCCGAATTGGATTATCGGCGCAAATGTTATCGATCAACGAAGCGTTGGGGCTGACCTTCTAACGGGAAATTCCTTCCAGACTTATCAGGCCTCTGCGAAGGTGCAAATGAGCTATGTCGGATGGACTTTATTCGCCGCTAGCTCAATTACCGGCGATGGTTCAAAGATATTCTCGCCATATGGCACAAAACCAAACTACACTGACATGCAACAATTGTCGTTCGACAACGCCGGGGAAAAGGCCATTGGCGGCAGCGTTGCATATGATTTCGGTTATGCATTCAGCAAGGCTGGCCTTTCGGGACTCAGCACGGGTGCGTGGTACACGCACGGCTGGGGCGCCATCGATCCAAGCACGAACTTGGGAATGCCCAATCGGGATGAGCTAGATCTCTGGATCCAGTATCGCCCCACGCAAGGGCCGCTGAAAGGCTTTCGCGTTAAGACGCAATACTCGAATGTCTGGCAGCAGAATAACGTCCGCGATACTCAACCGGAGTTTCGGTTCATTGTCGACTACACCGTGCTCCTCCGGCCTCCGATGAATTAGTAAGTATCATGCGTTCCAGCCGCGCAGAAGAATGCCCGCTTTTGGCACATAACGCCTTGTGCGCTGCACATGTCCGCTATTGGCACTTAGCGGCCATGGCCTGCGGTGTGAAGAATGTCCGCTTTCGGTGGTAGAGCGAACATGTGCCAACCTGCCGCGCCTTGCTAGCGTTGAAAATACATCCGCAGCAGCCCCACGACGAGCGCGACGGTGGCCAGCAGCATGATTGCTGGCAACGCCACCAGCAGCGCGCCCATCAGTAGCACCAGCAGCGCCGCCGACATCAGCCCCGAGATCAAGATCACCAAGATGAGGCTGAAGGGTACTTGTGGCGGGCGCGGTTCCGCGCCGGGCGGAATAATCTCCGGCTCCGAACGCGGTTCCTCAACTGGCGGATTTGGCCGTTTGTTGGTCATGGTCTACACACTAGCACAACCGAGTTGGTGCTGGGACCATGGGCTACAAGGGACACAACGACGAAATCCGCGGCTATGGGAAGTGGCGTGGTGGCGGGTTTGTTTGCACGGTACAGAATTTGAAACATGCACCGACTACTTGATATAGCCACGATTCAGTTGGCATCACAATTCCGTGGCTGCATGTCTGCTTATGACCCAAAGCGGACGTTTAGCCTAACCGATCCCCATAGCGGACATCACGGCCGCGCCGTTAAGATACAAGCTAGGGAGTGGAGGGGTCTGTGGGTGTTTGGACCAAAAAAATCGTGTGGCGCAGATTTGGCGGGCCGCCCGGCCTTTCGACGCGTGGGCGCGTGATCATGTCGAGGCTTTGGTCATTCCTCCGGATGCTGCACACCAACTTGGCGGGGAAGCGGCCGGAGGCTCATGCAGAGTTTCTAAACGCCCGTGCTGATAGCAATTAACGATGCATTTCGTAGAACGGAGGGTGCGCGGTGTTCGTCCCATTAAACATGCGGTGCAAACAATGCGGCAGGGAAATTGGGACCGTCATCTCGCATGGCGCGGACCGTCTGGCACCTCTCAGACTCGAATTTGCTTGCCCCGAATGCATTGAAAAGATCGCCAAGAGCGAAGCTATTACGCTTGATTCTGAAACGAGCTGGGGAAGAATCATAGCGCAGATAAAGGGCCGACCACAGTAACTCCGCCGATCCGCTTTCGGGACTCGAACGTACTGCGACGTCCGCTAATGACCAAAGCGGATATCACCTTTGATCATTGAAGCGCCTTAATGCGCGCATCGATCTCAATGGTGGCCCGGTTTCTCAGTGCAGCGTCAGGCAATATGGATGCGTTGACGCGAAGCTTCTGAAGCACACTCTGCATAGCTCCCTTATCGACCCATCGCGCCGAGAGCGCGTCGGCGGCCTTCTCGAATCGTGTTGTGCGTCGGTTGGCCAATTCGAATCCGGCGTCGCGATGTCCAAGCACGAGGTGCGCCATTTCATGCCCAAGCACCGCCCGGAGCTCGGCGTCAGTAAACTCCTCAAGGACCATCTTTGTTAGACCAACATAGTAGTGCCTTCCCAAGCGTCCGACCGTCGCGTTGAGGTATGGCATGGAAATTTCGCAGACCACCACGGGGTGCCGAAAACCACTCGTCTCAACAACCGCCGTCAATGCGTTCGTCACGCGCGGATCGGTAATCTCGGCCCCCATGCTTTTGTCGTGCGCTCGAGCATTTTGGCAGCGGTCCGCAGGTGCGGCGTTGGTGCGGGAGCTTGGAATAACGCACACCACGAAACCTATCGCTGTGGCCGCGCACAGCATGAGTCTCATAGGTGCCTTCCCATTTTAGAAAACCCTTGATCGGCGCGCCCGTAAAGCCATGCACGAGCCTTCCGAAAGATGAAAATGGTATTATTCATTTGATTGTGCGGGCAAGGAATGCGCAGTACGGTCCTCTAAATCGTTCATGTCCGATATGTGGCAAAGTGAACATCACGGGCTATGTATGCCATTGGCGATTTGTACGACGAGGACTTCCGAATTTTTCATCCAGGCGCTAATTTGTGCGGTATAAAGGAACAATTTATGGAAACGAACCAAGGGCCTGTTGATCGGATCGTGCGAAGTGTTGTGGGTGCGACCCTGTTGGCGATCGTTGCCTTTTCGCTTGAGGGCCCGGTTGCATTGGTTGAGGGCGCTATCGCGCTGGTTATCGGGGCCGTTGGAGCGGTTACACTACTGACTGGTTTAATCGGTTGGTGTCCAACATATGCACTATTAGGTATCAGCACCTGTTCAGACCGCCATGCTGCGCACTAGTGAGTAGCTTCATCGCGCTGATTGAGCATGACGTCGCTACCGCGTTCAGGCTGTTCGGTCGTCCCCGCATGCCAGTATTGTTTCATAGGCTCGTCACGAAACGCCTAAAGTGCCAGAGCGCGAAGGCAATGGCTGCCGATACACCGGCCGTCGCCAACGGCTCACCCCATTGAGGGGGAAAATGCGACGGATGCGCAAATACGTCGCCAATGAACGTCGCAAATGCACTAATCGTCATCTGTCGCGGCAGCGAGGCTGTTGTACGGTCCATTTGCGCGAGAAGAACGACAGCAACCAGCGCTCCGACAGTCCCACAGATTGAAGCGAGGCGCGCATGATCGAGGCTTAAAGCGTTTGCAAAGTCGCCGTGTGCCATAACAACGAAACAAGCAAGCCAAGCCCCCGCGAATTTTTCCATCGCAGGGCGTACCAGTCCGCGGGGGTTTAGAAAATCCAGGGGGCCAGTGCCGAGCCTAAGACTTGTCATAATGCTGACCTCTCGTTTCTGCCTTTTAACTTAACGATCCACTGCATCACAAGCATATCAAGTCCCGTTGATCCTGGCGCGCCCAACTGAACCGATTAGCGGCCCCTAGCGGGCGTGCAGCTTACAACGCCAATGTCAGCTGATAACCCAACGCGGACGTGAAGGGGTGCACGGCAAATTTAGATCAACTTCATTTCCAGACTTTGGTAATATGAGGCTGAGAGCTCATTAAAAGGGTCGAGGTAACAGCCATGAAAAATTGGTACGTACTGACATTGGCGATTGCCATTGGATTAGGGCTGGGAATCATTGCAACACGCGGCTTAGCCGCGCCCACGCGGGCGGTCTATGTCGTAACCGAGCTTGATGAGATAACAGATGCGGGCCAGTACGAGAGCCTTCAAACAATGGCCATGCGGGGAGCCATAGAGGCGCAATTCGAGGACGGTCGCTATCTCGCGCGCACTGAAAATGTGACTGCTCTTGATGGGACTGCCCCTAAAGCAATTGTTATCCTCGCTTTCGATAATGAAGCTAAAGCGAAAGCGTATTACAACAGTTCAAAAGAGATTACCGCGACGCGCATGAGAGCAACCAAGTCGCGTTCGTTCCTCGTAGAGCGGTGCACAGAGCAGGGAAAATTGGTACCAAACTGCTGACTTTGCCCAATCGCGGAGCTCATCGCGAGCTTCGTCGGGCCGAGATGATATCCAGGATAATGGCACTTAGCGGAAATCTCGATTTCACCAGCGAATGCTCGCTCTCGCGAGCAAAGCGGTCACCTGACGTTAGCGTTGCTCTTTCGCCAACGAACGCGGGCCGGACGGCCATAGAATGCCGCGCGAGAGCATACGAACGGCCAAAGGAATACCGACCATCATTATAAGCAAAAAGAAAAACGGTATTTGCGACAAGCGTGGCGTCGCTGCAATTTCCGCGACCCAAAATATTTCCCAAAAAACGAGCATGAGATATCCAAATGGCGTAATACTACGCCGGAAATCGGCGCTTGCGTCCGGAAGGGCTACGCCATCGCGATTGCGCACCCATTTCCCGCGCTTCTCATCATAATGATGGTGCTTTTTGAACTCTTGGATTTTCTTAGCCGCGGCCTTTTTCTCTCGGCGTTCATGCATACAA
This sequence comes from uncultured Alphaproteobacteria bacterium, assembly GCA_963810125.1. GTDB lineage: Bacteria > Pseudomonadota > Alphaproteobacteria > Rhizobiales > Xanthobacteraceae > Pseudolabrys. The sequence goes on along the minus strand of CAWEMK010000001.1, from coordinate 183,306 downwards.
TTCCTGCCTGCGTCCGCCGCAAGATAAAAGAAACAGCCAAGAACAATGAGCCAGCCAAGGATGATCAGTATCGGCATGAGTTCGCCTATAGGGGATTGACGGCAATTCCCGTCGCCAAATACCAGGCGACGGCGCCGGGCATCGCCGCAAGAACCAGGGTAGTAGAGACTTCAGTTTTGTTTGTAGCTGATTCGAACATCATCCCAAGATACTAGACCTATCTGGGAGCGACCATGTGTGAACTAGCTAACTATTTCGCAGCCAAATTCCGCCAGCCACCCCAAAGTGTGAAGGACGACCCCCCGGGGGCTATTCCCAAATTAGGACATTCGGCAGAGAACTATCGACACGGCGAAGAACCGTGTAGCCGACCCCACTCAGACCACGAAACAAACCCAAATTGAACTGCTGGTGCCCGCTGCTCCAGCGATAGTCGCCGCCTGATGCGGCGTTCGTCAAAACTTCTGATAGCCGAGCCAATGCGAGTTCGCGAAGATCGCTTCGTCCAAGTACTTTGCTGGCCTCACAAAAAAATTCGATATTTCCAAGCGTGCCGCAGCACAATGTGTCCACGGCCGAACGCCACCCTGATTGCGCGCCGTCGACGGCATTTTTAATATCGTCCGTATAAGCCTCTGGCTTTATCCCCTTTTGCCGAGCGGTAGCAATTCGCGCAAGACCGATGCCAGTTGCGCCATGGCACCATTGACTTGGCCATGACGGCTCATTGTCAGTCCGAAAATCTGGCCAGTTTTTATGTTCTGGGCTGTACGTAGCATTTTCAAATTCGATACATTCAGCTGCCGCACGCCTGAATTCCTCGCGCCCGGTGGCTGCCGATAATGAAGCGAGCGCATAGGCGAACCCGGCGGCGCCGTGGGACATGCCGTTTAATGCCCTTTGCCCCGAGGCTTGTCCGACCCAGCTGCGATGGCTCATCTGTCCCTGTCGAACTTGAGCGATGAGATGTTCCCCACACCTGGCGGCGTGACGGAGTACTGCGGCCGATTGTCCATCGCGATAAAGCCGAAGCAGGCAAAGTACGGCACCGGCACTACCGCCGATGACATCCAGCTCTTTGTCCGCGGCAATAAGGTCGTCGGTAAACAGATCCGCCGCGACATGCGCATCCGCAAGCAACTCATTGTCACGCAGGCATTTCGACATGACTGTTAAGGCATAAACAACCGAGCCCAGCCCGGTGGCGCCACCAACACCTAAGGAGCGGGCCATCCGAGCGGCATTTCGGTCCCTTAAGTTTTTTCGAAGATGCGACACGCTGGCGAGAGCAAGTTCGCCCGATGGCTGATGTCCGCTCACTGCTGCATGCGCGGCGAGAAAGACCGCGATGCCGGATACGCCATTGTAGAGGTCTGGCCCCAGGCATACGAGCTGGGAAACTTCCGCATCGCCCAGCCAGTCCCGACCAATCCACGCGGCTCCTGGCCCGCGGCGAATTGCGTGAGCCGATAGCTCGTCGGCGATTTTGTCGGCCTCTCGGATGAAAGTCTGCTCATCTGGCTCGATGAGGGCCTTCGAGCGTGACGCAATTATTACGTTGCCATCTACAACCGCAGGGCCAGACGCTATTGATAGCGCGCTCGTATTTTCCTTAATGACTTCGATTTGCCATTTGATTTCATCCTCATCCAAGTTTTGAGCGCGGGCCTGTGCGCGATCCAGACCAGACTCCGTCTTAATCCGGATCGCAACGCCGGTCGCGTCACGTATCTCAATTTGATCGACCGGCGACACGAAGTGCGGTATATTCAGCGCGAGAAGGGAAGACCGTTCGGTCCGCTGCAGCGGCCAAACTATATCGGTATCCTTCTCCCAATCCGCCAGCCTGGCAATAAAGTCTGATTGTGCAGACCAGAGTACGCCGTCGTCCATCGTCCGATGATTTTTCAAACGCTGGAGCAGCATGGAGTAAAATCTGGTGGCGCGAATGATTTTGCGGACGACGACGCGGCCGAATCCATCGAAAATCTGTCCGGGCTTTGAGTCTTTGCCCTGATGCTGCAAAAATTTAGCGTAGTCTTCGAAGCCTGAAATAAAATCGTCGATGTGATCTGCGAACATGGCGTAGTTGCCATCAACATGCGGAAGGTTAGGATTCGTGCTGTTGGATTCCTTCGATCGGATCGGTCGCATCTCGTCTGTATTTATGCTCTCCCACTTGATTTCTATCTTGGAATTCCAGTCCGCCGTCATGCCACCAATTGAAAAGACCTTGTTGTCCGGAGATCTGCCATAAGTTGGAAGCAGGCCAACCATCGTGACGGAATTGGCTAGTTTCTCCGTGGCGAAGTCAAAGGCCTGCGCCTCCGGATCTCCGGCGCCGTGCTCCTCGATGGTTGATTGAAGGATCGTTTCTAAGTCGATCGGCACCGGGTATTCGCCGGCGGCAATGATGTTTTCCTGATGCATGTCATTTGTTACGAAGCAGTGAAAGAGTGCCAGCCAGGCACCCGCGCGCCGGAAAAACCGCTGACAACTTTCTCGGTCGGCGCATCCAGCGTGGCCGATGAATTCGGCCCAACCGTAGCCGCCACGCGCAAGCGTTCGCACCGTTTTCAATTCTATTGGTGCGCCGGCAAGGTTCAGCCGGCGGATCAAGTTGTGCCAAGCAACCTCGACCCGCAAATCCTTCGGCTTATAGACTACCCGTGAGCCATCCGTGAAAGTAACGATCTGGACCGAATGGCCGCCATTGTGCGGATCGGAAAGATCTCCTTCGATCCTGGCAACCAGGTTGTCGGCGTCGGAACGAAGAATATCACGCCGAATTGTCGATAGATCAGCGTCAAGGCGCAAGATAAATTCACGCGATGTCTCGATCCACTGTCGCGTGATTGCGGCAAGCAGCCGCAAGAGCACTGGCTTGTCTTCGAACAAACGCCGAAATCCGCCGGATCTCATTTCGGCGACGAATTGATGGTAGCGTAGGGTAGCAGCGGCCCGCTCCTGCTTCGGTATACTAGGCGCAGTATCACTGCTCTTCCGCGTCTCCGCGAACCTTTCGTAAATTGCCGGGGCGGAGAGTTCGCACAGTCGCTTTAAAAGTGACTGGCTCAGACAAGAATGAGCGGGTTCGCTCAGGTTTTCGAACGCCCGCACTGCGACATTCGACCGAAGGAGTCCGCCGGCCTGGTTTACGACCGGCATAAACAGGTTTTCGAACGCACAAGGCTCGGACGGGAATAGTGGCGCTTGAGGCTCGGGACTTTCTAACGCCGTCACAATCCAGATCGCATCATCAATCCATCCCGGCGGAGTGGCCGAAGCCTTGCGACGGACAGTGGCAAATCTCGTTAGGACCTCATCAATAGCCAAGCCATCGCGGGCCAGCCGCCGGCTAAAAAGTGACCAGTCGCCGCTGGCGCACGACCGGCACCACGCCGCAAGCCGCCGTGCGGCTAAATCGGTCTCGCCTTTTTGGCCCGGCAGCGGTTCGAAATCATCTGACAGCAGCTCGTCAATGGTTGCGGCGCGAACGATCAAACGCTCATAGAAAGCATCCATACCATCTAACTCCGACCGGGTAGATCATACCCGAGCCGCGGTCATTTTAAGTGCCGAGCGCCCAGCCTCAGGCCCGCAGTAGCGCTCGGGAATTGGAGTCGGCGCACAAACCGTGATCAACCAGCCACTTTGACGAGCCAAGGGAAATAAATCGACGGTTCAAGGCAATCAAGGGGGCCTCGAGCGCGCCTTCGCAACCAGAAGTTTTGGGAAGGAAATACAAGTTTTCTCAACAAATCTACTATCGGGTTGTCATAAGTCCCTGCGGCAGTGGGCTTAATCCAATTGACTTTAGCTTATGCGCATCGGATCATTGGGTTATGGCGCTGGGAAGGGGGCGTTTTATCGAAGTTCTCTCACTGCTGGCGCCGCTGGCGAACGAAAGGATTTTGCCATGAAAAACACCACGATGGGACTTGAAAAGACTGAGGAAGAAATCCTTGCCTTCGATGTTTCCGATGAGGCGTTGGAAACTGCGGCGGGCTCGGCGAAGGAGAAAGCTAACTACACCCTCGGGGCCTGCAGTGGCCTGTCGGTCTGCGGAGGCTGACCTGTTGGTCGGCCTTGTCCTCGCTACTTAGACATCTAAAACGAGGCGTCGGAACAATTTCGGCGCCTCGTTGCTGCCTCCAACCACTAGGGTGGACTTGGAATTCGCGCGTACCGCGGGTCTTCGCGTCGGGAACTAGCTCCAATTCATTACCTTACGTGCGTTTGTGCGCCGTCGCCGCCAATGGAACGCACATAGCATTGCCAGATCGTCGCTGGCGCAGCTGCGGCTTTCATTGGAGCACCACATAAATCGGCGGTCCCTGCTTACGTCGGCTCTGTTGATTATGGCCGGGCGGGGCTTCGCCTTGCCCGACTGGATGGGTCGCGCTGAGGCCCAAGGAGCGAGCCAGACGTGGCGGCATGGCGCGTCAAAGTTCGGTGACCTGAAATATCCACCCGGCTTCAAGCAATTCGACTACGTCAATCCAGTCGCCCCGAAAGGCGGCGCGGCGGCGCAGGTCGTGCTCGGCACTTACGACAATTTCAACGTGGCGCTGGCGGGAGTTAAAGGCGCGCTCGTGGCTGGCATCGATTACGTCTACGATACTTTGCTCGTGGCGGCGCTTGATGAGGTATCGAGCACTTATGGGCTTCTTGCTGATGCGGTGAGTTATCCGGACGATTTTTCCTCGGTAACATTCCGATTGCGAGCGGAAGCTAAATGGCATGACGGAATGCCGGTCACGCCGGATGACGTGATATTTTCTTTTAATGCCTTCAAGAAACTGAGTCCGCAGGCGGCCGCCAGCTACCGCCATGTCGTAAAGACCGAGAAAACGGGCGACCGTGAAATAACCTTTACCGTCGAGGGAAGCGGCAATCGGCAGCTGCCGCAGATCATCGGCCAGCTCACGGTTCTGCCAAAGCACTGGTGGGAGAGTGAAGACAAAGATGGAAAAAAACGCAGCGTCGGAGAAACAACGTTAGAACTGCCGCTCGGCAGCGGTCCTTACCGCATCAAGGAATTTTCGCCGGGCCGCAGTATTGTTTACGAGCGTGCCAAGGATTACTGGGGCAAGAACCTCAACGTTAGTATCGGTCGTGATAATTTTGACGAGCTGCGATTTGAATATTTCCGCGATGCAACGATTGCCATCGAGGCGTTTAAGGGGGATCTGGTTGACTGGCGTACCGAGAACAGCGCAAAGAACTGGGCAACGGCCTATGATTTTTCTGCTGTCAGCGAAAAGCGCGTAGTTCTGGAAGAGTTTCCCATCAATAATGTCGGCATGATGCAGGCGTTCGCCTTCAACATCCGCCGTGACAAATTCAAGGATCCGCGTGTTCGACTCGCGTTTAATTACGCATTCGATTTCGAGGAGATGAACAAAAAGATTTTTTTCGGCCAATACAAGCGTATTACCAGCTATTTTGAAGGCACTGAACTGGCGGCAGTCGAGCTTCCCAAGGGTCGGGAGCTCGAACTACTGGAAACAGTGCGTGACAAGATCCCGCCGGAAGTTTTTACAAAGCCATATTCAAATCCGACAGGAGGCAATCAGAACGCAGTGCGCACCAATATGCGCGAGGCGCTTCGGCTGTTTAAAGAGGCTGGGTACGAAATACGTAATCAGCTCATTGTCAATGAAAAGACCGGTGCGCCTTTCGAGGTGGAGCTCCTTGCCAACGCCCCTCTCTTCGAGCGGGTCTACTTGTTTATCAAGCCGTCGCTCGAACGGCTCGGCATTACCGTATCAGTACGAACAGTTGATGAAGCGCACTACGAGAACCGCCTGCGCAGCTGGGATTTCGATATCATTACATTTGCGTGGCTTCAGTCGCTTCTGCCAGGTAATGAGCAGCGGAGTTATTGGGGCTCGGTAGCGGCCGATCAGTCCGGGTCTGACAATATAATCGGAATCAAAAACCCGGCAGTTGACGAGATGATAGAGCATATAGCTTTTGCCAAAACCCAGGATGACCTCATAGCCGCCACTAAGGCACTTGACCGCATATTGCTGTGGAACCACTACGTCGTACCGCAATGGAGTTATACGAAACTGCGTACGGCGCGCTGGAACCGATTTAGCCATCCGGATTCATTGCCGAAATACGGGGTGGCGGCATTCCCGACAGTATGGTGGTGGGATGCGGATAAGGCGGCTAAGACGGGCGGCAAGAGGTAAATCCAATGGTGCGGTGCTTAGACGACGCTAGCGCACGTCTGGCCGCAAACTAGTCTACGGACGATTGTGTGACTTTAGATCGGCTGTCAGGCGTGTCCGTCTGAGCCTTGATGAATTCGCGATAGTCAGGCGTTTCGAAATCGAGCAGTGTCCCGCCGGTGGCAAAGTGTTGAATGAATAACATGCCGATTGCGTAAGTGGCCCCAACAGCAAGTGCTGGCGTCGCAATGCCGCCGACGGCGGTGCCGATCAATGGCACGCTTTTAACGAAACTTGCCATTCCTATGCCCGTAGTCGCCGGGATCATCGTCCCTGCGAAGCCAGCGATGAGTGCTTTGCCGCGGTTTTTTGAAAATGGAACGTCGTAAATCTGCGAAAGGCGTCGAAGCATTTGAATTTGCACACCACCAATGGCCGCCAGATCAAGGAGCGGCACCGGGACTAATCCGGCGGCTCCTGACCAAAATGAAAAACGCTCAACCACTTTTACGGCCCCAGCACGGCGGGTATCGGACGCTGGCGCGTTTACGCCAGTCAAATCTGTTGCTTCCGCTGCAAGTAAATCTTCCCTGTCGTCTAAGACGTTGTCCACTGGCATATTCGCCAATGTTGCGGTCTCCGCTGTCCGACCCGACGGTCTGATGGCCCTTGGCAACTTCTTCTTGTTCATCGTCACGCCGCCTGCTTGATCCCGATGATGTCGTCGACTTCGTTGGCGATTGCAGCGATCTCCCGCGCAGCGGTTCCCGAACTCTCGACGAGGCTCGGGGTTGCACCCCAAAGCGCCGCTTCGGCATAGATAACGCGATTTGTCATCTCGCTCTTGAGCACCCCGAAGCCCGCCTCGATCAATTCAGCACGGATGTGTTTGGCGATCACGGAGTCTCGCGTTGTCTGGGTCAGGACGCAGCGAAACGTCGGCCGCCGGGCACCCGCACCCTCGATGAGCGAATTGAGCGTGTCCAGCATGCGGTCAATATCCAACGGAGACGCTTTGACAGGGACCAGCAGAAAATCAGCTGCCGCAATACATGCCAGGGTCGCTTGCGAACGGAATCCCGGCGTATCAATGACGATGGGCAAGCCTGTCACCGAAAGCTTCTGCGCGGTTTTCCATGCCTCGTCCGATGCATCCTCAACTACCGTCACACCGCCGAGGGCGCGCTCCCGCGCGGCCAGGCGGGCGATCGAACGTTGGGGATCCGCATCGATGATCGTCGAGGGCCGGCCGCAAAGGTGCCAATGAACCGCAAGGCAACTTGCGAGAGTGCTCTTACCGCTGCCACCTTTCATTGTCGCAACTGTAATTATTTCCCTCATTGCCCTCCTGCCTTTCCGCCTAGTTATCAAATGGCGAATCAATTGCAGGCGATGCTATCGGATTCCCAATCGTATCCCCAGATAACATTCGAATTGGCGTGAATTTGCGCATGTTCGCAGCCTACCGAGGCTGCCCGGCAGCGCACGATGCGGTCACAATAGCCCTAAACATATCAAAGGATTGGACCTGGACCCGACAAGGCGGATTTAGTGCGATATTGATCACGTCGCCTGTCGCCGCAGGTTGCTGCTTTCCGTTAATATTGAGGTTGACGGCTTCGTTCGTCGGAGAGCCGACGAGCCCAATCGTCAAGCGTCCGCTCGCAACGACCAGCGATTGATTGGGGCTGATTTTATAAGTGTTCTCGGACGGCATGATGTCTTCCAATGCCGACTGAACGCTCTTTAGCTTTGCTTGCAACGTGACAAGCCCGGCGTTTTGCTCGACGATTTCTTTCTTGAGACGCTGGCCTTCGGACTGGAGTTGCTCGGTCAACCGCTTGGCAGCCGTCATGTCCCGATATGCCAACTCTGTACCCAATACGTAGGCTGCGAGTCCGCCAGCTAGAAACGAGCAGAATAACAGGAAACGGCGCCCGCGCCCGAACAACCAATTGTACAGTCGAGATCTTTTCCGGACCGGGCGGCTTCTTCCCATCGTTTCGGTCACTATCTGATTCCTTCCCGGTTATTAGTCACGGCGACGGGCAGCCTATCGACTACTGCTTTGGTTGCGCTCCTGTCCCGGATCCTGTCGTGGGTTTGGATCCACGCAGTGCTTCGGAGATCCGCGCCAACATGGCTTCAACCTCCGAAAGATCGCGCGGAATGTATGAATTCGTCTGCTTGTCCGACCCCGGAGCAGCCGATGCTTCGGGGGGCTGTTTTGACTCCAAAGCCGACGCAGGAACGTCAGCCGACGTTGCCTCTGGCGGCTGGTTTGAGACGCCGCCCGATATATTGCTTTGAAATTCAGGAGATGAACCACTGTTAACCGTTCCGCCGGGCATCGATAATGAATTTCCTCCCGTAGCATTACTGGTCGGGCCGGGCGCTGCGCCCGTTTTGTCGTTCGGCTTGACGCTTTGCGCTCCAGGACTATCGGTATTTAGGATAATCGGGAGGCCGTCCTTGCCGCTGCCAATAATCACGATTTTTGCATTCGGGGATTGCGCAAGCGCAAGTGTTGCCTCGATGCCGCGCCAACGCAGGTATGAATCCGAGATGCCTTGGCTGATAGTCCGCTGAAAGGCTGCTATGCCATTCGCCTCAATCTGCTTACGCCGCGACTCCTGCGCTTCGCGCTCAACGCGATATTTGTACTCTTGGATTTCGTAAAACTGCTGCGTCTGGCGATTGATTGCAGCAACAATCGGTGGAGGCAATTCGATACCGAGGACGGGTGTATCAAGAATCTGAATCGCGTTTTGCAGAAAGTCATTGTAGTGCTTTGGATCAGGCTGCTCCATGGCGTCGGGTTGCACCAGATTGTTAAGGTGCATTGCCAGGCTCTTTTGTGCGTTACTCTGAACTTTCTCCTGAATAGCCTGGCGCGAGGTGTAAACTTCCTGGGCAGTGTATTGAGATATGACTTCTCGCGTTTCGCTGCCGATTTCGGGACTGACGACCGATGCCAGGTAATCCGGTCCGATAAATTTGTGAAGCACGGCAACGTAATTGTGAATCAGTTGATAACGTATGCTCATCTGAACGGTCACGCCCACACCGTCTTTTGAAATAGCGTTATAAGTTTGGGTGGTTGACTGCAGCCGCAGGTTATAAAGATATAGCTTGTCCCAAGGCCAGATTATGTGGAGGCCTTCGTCGCGCAGTTCACGCGGATCCAGGATCGTACCGCGTCCGACGAAGCACCAGCAAAAAAGATCATAGCCATTGAAGCGTTTCCAAAGGACACCGACCATCCCGCTCGGAACTGTGATTACCACGTAGGGGAAAAGCACAATCGTCGCGAGGAACGACACCAGCAGGCCGACGGAAAGGCTTGGCAGGTGGCGGCCCAGAAATCGCCACCATCCGCGCCTCGGCGGCGCGGAGGGCAGGTCATCAAGGGACTCTGGATACCTCGCCATCAACCTTACTCCAACGGACCCTTACCTTAGCCCTTTCGTGTCGAACGTTGCTCGACTATGCGGCCTTCGTCCATACGAATTCTGCGTGCCGGCAAATCGATCTCGTCGAGATAGCGGTCATCATGGGTAATCACCACAATGGTCGTGCCGGCTTTCATCAGGTCGGGCAGCAATTCCTCGTAAAATTTACGTCGGAATTCGGGGTCCTGTTCAGCCGTCCATTCGTCCAGCAAGAGGATTGGGCGCTTTTCGAGCAGACTGACGATAAGCGCGAGACGCCTGCGCTGGCCGCCAGAAAGATCGAGCGTGCGAAACTCGCCCTCCGTCACACCGGTCTTGTCACCCAGTCGGAATTGCGCCAGTAGCCGGTCTACTTCACCGGGTTCCGGCTCTGGTACCCCGTAAAGCCGCTGGAACAGATGATAGTCAAAGAAGATCGCCGACATCAAACCGCGGTAAATATCGCGAGTATTGTTATCGATGTGCAGCCCGTCGAGCGAGATCTCTCCGGAATCGGGCGGATAGAGGCCGGACAATACCCGCAAAAACGTCGACTTACCTGAACCATTGCCACCAGTGATGAAGACGAGCTCCCCGGATTTTAGATCGAAGTCGATCGGCCCGATTTTGAAGGAAACATCCGAAAATTTGTCGATGTAGCCGAACTCAATATTGCGCATCTCGATCTTGTCAAAACGCTTCGGCGGCTGAATTTCGTGCGGCGTGGGGGAAGAAACGGTCGTCCGCAGCGCAATTTCCAGTTGGTCGATCCGATCTGCGGCCGCGTTGGCATTCGTCAGGATTGGTATCGACTGCACAAGACTGAAACACGCGCCCACAATGAACATGAGCGCCGTAGTGGTCTTGGTCAGGGCGACACCGCTTAGGCCGCCGCTGAACTGAGGCGCCACGAATACAACGGCACCAAGCAATACGTACATCGAGATTTGTGATGTCACGATCAATTTGAACGTTTCAGCCTGGCTTTTTATTTTGATGTTGGCCGCTGTTCGCGACACGTTGACAGCGTCGTCGAACAAATCGGTGCTTCGTCCGCTGTTGAGCCTGACCTCCTTGAAGCCGTCGAGAAAGTCGATCAACCGGTCGAATAACCGACGCTCCCATTCCGCCGACCGCTGCTTCTCCGCGACCAGGCGGCGATTCTTCAGGTGGAATATTGTTGCTGCAACCGAGACAATGACAATGCTCGTGAATATCGCCGCGAGCGACAAAAACGCTACGTAAATTGCCACAAATAAAATGAGGACGACGCCCTGTACCGTAAAGCAGAGCATGTTGCTGGCTTGAGTCAGCACCGCAGCATCGCTGGTGACTGCGGCGACGATCCGCGCACGACCGACCGCTTCAATCGCCAATATTTCTGAGTGCCTTATCTGATCCATAAGGCGCAGACGAATTTTGTGAATGATAGCTTCGATTTCAGCGGTGGTTGTAAGCATTATGTAGTATTGGGTCTTGATAAACAAAAAGAGCGCAACAAGAAAAAGCATCGCTGCCCACAAGCTGGACTGGCCCTGCAGACCTGCGTTGATGGCGGCAAGAATTGCCGCGGTGCTAATGCCGCCGAGGGCGGACATGAGCAGGAGCTTCGGCAGCGAGCCGTGCATTTCGCGGCGAACAAGCTGCAAGAACGACATAAGTTGACGTCTTCCGATTACACTTCCACTCGACGCTGCCGCGGGTTCAGTGAGAAATGCGCCGGTCGACCCCCCTGACAGAAACGCTCTACGGACGCCGATGCCATTCGACGTTGCGCGATGGACCGGTGAGCAGCAGTACGGGCAACACCACTAACGGCGTAGCGAAAAGCGCGAGCAGAAATGTCCCGAAAAAGCCCATACGCCGGCCCATCCCGCAAAAACCGGTGAGAAGGCAGAAGATTATATATATGACGGCTTCGAGCATGAATCCCAGTCTCACCGCTCGACAGCTCAACCGCTTCGGTGGGTGACGCCACTCCTTGGTTTGTGGGAATAGACCCGAGCCTCAAGAATTGGCCGCCGTCCCCGTCGCTTCTGGACTGGGGTCAGAGGACTTGGTGCGTCGACGGGATCTTAAGTCCCACATCTCTTTTTGAGCGCGGAAGAAATCACGATAGTCTGGAGGATTGAAATCGAGAAGCGTTCCGCCGGACGCAAAGTGCTGCATAAAAGCTTTGCCGATGGCATAGGTCGCTCCGGCTGAAAGCGCCGGCATAACGAATCCCGCCGCGATCGTGCCAATAATTGGCACGAACTTAAACGCGCTCGCGGCGCCAATACCACTAGTCGCCGGAATCATCGAGCCCGCCAAACTGGCGATCAGCGCTTTGCCGCGATTATCGGAAAACGGCACATCGTAGATTTGCGAAAGGCGACGAACCAGCTGGACCTGGAGGCCACCTACAGCAAATACGTCGACTACGGGCACCGGGATAAGCCCCGCGACGCCCGACCATAAGGCAAAGCGTTCAACCAGTTTCGATGCCATCGCATCGCGCAGCTCCGGTGAGTCCGCGGTGTCCGCCGCTTCTTTCTCGGCTCCCACGGACGAAGACGGTTTCTGTGCCATACCGGTTCCTCTCTCGCCATCCCGGGCCGACCGATCGGTCGAGCCTATTCGTGCATATTTTCTGACCCAATTCATATGGGCTTAAAAAAAGCCTATCATGCAGGGTAGGCCATGCCAAGCGGAGCGCCGGTCAACCTAGGCAGCTCAATCCTGTGTTGCCATGCTGCACCCGATCCCATAGATATCGACTAGGAACGTATTTGTTCGGAGGTCGCGATGGCACCGATCAAAGTCGGCAGGGCCACCGTTGCAGCGCGTCGCGCCTGGGAGCCCCCGGCCATGACGCAGTTGGCAATCAGCGCTGAAACCAAATCGGCTCGTCAAAACCAAGCGAGTCCGGGCTTCGCTGAACCGCAGCTGCCCGCCCCGCCAGCGGCAAAGCTCGGTTTTTCCTTCGAGCTGTCGATGCCGCTAGCTGCCCGCACTGAAAAATAGATTGCCATCGCCAGTTGAACAAGTTCGGTTGCGCGGCTCTGTCGGGTGCCCAAATCGAATCCGAGTTAGACTGACAATCTTTTAAACTGAGCGGGCCCGCCAGGCAGGGAAACCAAAGGCCCTATGGTACATTGCCTACGGGTCGCGTTATCAGTGCGCAGTAGCGGAGCCCGTCGCTTTGAACCTGACAATCGATAGCATTCTTGTTCAGGACAAGGAGCCGAGTGCGGCCGATGTCGACAGCCGCATCGTTGTGTTGAGCTTGCGAAAAGGCTCGTATTTCGACTTTAATGACACAGCAACCGAAATTTGGTCGCTGCTCGCCGAGCCTCGCCGTGTGAGTGAAATTTTCGACGCTCTGGCGGACCGGCACGACGTCGACGCGGAAACCTTGGCCCGCGATGTCACGCCGTTCCTGCAGACGTTGGTGGAGCAACGGCTGATACGGGTAATTGGTCCCGAGTGATATGCAATGAAGTTGAAGACCATCCGGCGCGGATATCTGAGAGAAGCAACCCTCATGCTCGCCGTGGCGCAGATTGCCACGCGTTTTATCGCGCCCGCGCGCATCTTCTCGTGGGCCAATCGGACGCCTAGGCGTCTCAACCGTTTCGCCATTGATGAAGCGGACTGGATTTTTTGGGCAGTGGCGAACGTTGGTTCAAGACCATGGATGAACGCCCTTTGTTTGCCGCGCGCTTTAGCTGCGCATGCCATGCTGCGCCGACGTGGCATCGCGAGCCGGCTCTGCCTCGGTATTGCGCGAGAGAAGTGCAAACCAACTGCACATGCCTGGGTTGAGGTCGGCGACAATAAGATATTCTCGGATTTAGATGTCGCACGTTTCACGCGTCTCGCGGAGTTCGGCAAAGTTTCCTGATCGTATAGGTGCTTTTCCTCATGAGTGGAATTGCCGGACTTGTGTGCTTCGATGGTAAGCCCGTGAGGCGGCGTGAACTCGAACGGGTTGCAAACGCTCTTCATCAATACGGCCCTGATCGGTCCGATATTCTCGTCGAAAATAATATCGGCTTTGCTCATGCGCTGATGCGGACAACGCCGGAAGACCGCTTCGACCGGCAACCGTTGCGCGGCGCGAGCGGGGCACTCATTTCGGCCGATTTGCGCCTCGACAACCGCGAAGAACTGCTAACGCAGTTTGGAATTGAGCACCGGATAGCCAATGACTGGTCGGACTCGCGAGTGCTCCTCGTGGGGTGGGAAAAATTCGGCGATGATATTTGGCCGATGCTGCGTGGTCCTTTCGCGGCAGGGATCTGGGACCCCCGTAATCGGTCATTGACGTTGGCCCGCGACCACCTCGGACTCAACGTGGTGATGTGGCACAAGACCAGCCAATTTTTCGCATTTGCGAGTATGCCAAATGGTCTATTCGCGCTGGACGATGTGTCACGGGAATATTGCGAAGAGAAGATTGCCGATTTTTTCGTTCTCAACCATGCCGATCATGTGACCACCATCTACCGAAATGTATTTCGGGTTCCGCCGGCACATACGGTTCAGGTAACGATCGATGGGTCGCTAAAACTGCGCCGTTACTGGTCGCCGGCGATGATCAAGCCGGTCAGGCTTGCTTCCGACGCGGCGTATGCTGACGGGTTACGCCAGTGCCTCGATCGTGCGGTGCGCCGGCAAATGCGCAGCATCCACCCGATCGGGTGCCTCCTTAGCGGCGGACTGGATTCGTCGTCGGTCTCGGTACTTGCTGCCCGCGCACTCAAAGAGAAAAGCCAGCGGCTTGTTGCGTTCACCGGCGTGCCACGCTCCAATTTTGATGGTCCGGTACCCGCAGGCTGTTACGCCGATGAAACGCCGTATGTCGACGCGATTCAAAAGCTCGCCGGAAATATCGACGTCGAATATGTTCGAGATGATGCGTGCAATGACTCCGCGGAACTTGAACGGTTCTTTGTTGCTCTGGATGGACCGGTGCGCAATCCGTCGAATTTAGGTTGGATGCTGGCAATTCTCCAGCGTGCACGTGCACAGGGACGACGTGTGCTCCTTGGTGGGCTATACGGGAATTACACGATCAGCTGGAACGGGTGGTCGCAAACGGTGACCCATCTACTTCGCGGCAGGCCGCTCTTGGCCTATCGACAGTGGCGACATTTTTACCGGTGTACTCCCTATTCCCGATGGGTCGCGCTGCGAAAACTGCTGCTGGAACCAATGGTGCCTGCGCGCCTGGGTGATTGGGTGGACCACCGCCGCTACCCAACCCGGACCGCACCTTGGCAGGACCACGCACCAATTCGCGCCGAATTCGCCGCCGCAATGGCCGTTGATGTCCGAGCCAAAAAGGATGGACATGACTTTCTCTATCGCATGCGGCGCGACGAACGCGCGCGGGGGCTGACCCAGGTCGACTATGTTGGCGACTGGCACGCGGCAGAAAAGGCCATTACCGGTGTCGAAGTGCGGGACCCGACCGCCGACATGGACGTGATTTCCTACTGCTTCGGAATCCCACCCGAGCAATATCTTACCGAAGATGTCGATCGCTCGTTGATCCGGCGCGCCATGTGGGGATTGGTCCCGGAAGCTGTGTTGACCAACCGTTTGAGTGGCTTGCAGGCGCCCGACTGGTACGAAAAAATTGATAGTCAGCGTGGCGAGCTTGCGGCGCAAATCGCAGAGTTCGCCAAATCTCCATTGGCAAGCAAAATGATTGACGTCGCGCGATTGCAAAGTGCAATCGAAAACTGGCCTAGTAGCGGCTGGCACACATCCAAGGTCTTTCGGGAATATAACCTGGCATTGACCAGAGGTGTGGCAGGCGGGCGGTTTCTTCGATGGCTTAAATCGGCGAATTGATCAATTCGGTGGAATGCAGCCTGTCGATGGCACACTATGCGGCGTTATTCATCAGCCTTCCGCTCAATGTGGCTTTGCAGTCACACGCCGTGATCCGGAATAATTCGAGCGGCCACGAGCCGGTTCCAAATGAATAGAATAATCAGTGCGCCAACGGTTGCTCCAATAAATCCCGCGCCTTCACCAGGGCGATATAACCCGATGGCCTGACCGATAAAAGTTGCGAGAAATGCCCCGGCGATGCCCAGTAGGGTGGTAATAATAAAGCCGATTGCCTTGTTCGGACCGGGCATGATCAAGCGCGCAATGACCCCGGCGACGAAACCGATAATAATGATCCAAAGACTGACACCCATGTTGCTGGTCCGTTGTTCAAACGAGCGCGTGTGGACGTCGTACATCGTGCACAAACGCCCATATTCTTCTGTTTACGCCGTTCCGCAGTTTTAACGGCGCCTGCGTGCACATACCGCCTGATCAGCATATGCCGCTTCCTCGTTCACTCCAACCACCGACTTCGGTAGTATGGAGCAACGCAGGGACTAATGTCGTAGTGCTTTGCATTTGACTTTTGTCAACGCCTTAAACCCGCGTTCGTCGCTAACATAACCATTGTCTGGCTGCTGCGCACAGCGACCCAAATCACGATGGCAAAGATACCGAACTGGACCACGACCCGGACGATCAGAGCCGCCGCCACGCTCGTGGCAATTGGATTGGGCGTAGCCTTAGACCTTTATTCGGGAGACTTGATTGCGCTTCCTTCGTATGCGCTCAAAGAAAATAAAACATGTACATATTGTCACATAAACCCCGCGGGTGGCGCCGATCGTAATGCTGTCGGAAGGCAATATGAAATGAATGGGCATTCCTTTAAAAAGAAAGCGCAGGAAAATGGGACGACGAGCGCGCCTGATCCCGCCGCAAAGTGAGCCAGCGCAGCGCGCGACAACTAAAATCAATCGGCAAATAGCTCTGCGAGCCAAACATATAAAACTGTCAGACGTTCTCTTTCTGTTTGAGGGCGACGGCGGCAAGCGCATAACCGCCTTGAGCTCCATCGATGAAATGGATATGGCTCGGTTGAGATGGCGACGGGGTAAAGCAGGTCATCATTGCGGCGTTTTGCGCATTGGCGCCATAGCGGACCACCCCCTTGGCGGCCTCGGCCTTCAGGAAGTCCTCGATTTTCGCGGCAAGCTCTGGCGAGCAGTCGAGCACCATGCGTAGCGAATCGTCGAACTTACGAAAATCTGAATTCTCAACGACCTCGCGAGTATATTTTTTCGGTACAAAACGACCGACGCGCAGGCCAACCCGCATGACGATAAAATAAAGAAACGTCCACGCGAAGACTTTGACCTTGCGTACTCGGATCGATTCCCCTGCGCGTCGCGAGGCCCGTGCCTCCAGATCACAGCCTTCAGGCGGCCATCTAAGCCGCAGCGCTTGACTGGCGACCGGGCGCGAAGCGCCGGGCGTGTTCTCAACGATGCGCGCGATTTCTTGAACCACCGAACGAAAATCTTTCGGACGCGCGCGCGGTCCCGGCACGACGACCAGGGAAAGCACTTGCCCTCGTTGTGATGGAATGAGCTCGTAGCGGCACGACAGGCCGGATAGATCCGGGTGCGCGCCGGGAGCAGCCCGTTGCAAAACGATCTCGCCACGCTTCATTGCGGCATCGGCCCAGGCGAGGCCGCCGCCCGAAAACATCGCAATGCAAACATTGTCCGAGGCCATATAGCGGCCAACGCGAACGTCGTTGCCTCTTGCACGAATGTCGGCAACAGAGATCATGCCAATTCGCAAGTTAAGATTGAGATCCTCGGCAACCCAGGTGGCGGTCTCAGCCAACGCACGCCGCGCCAGAGCCGCGTCCGCAGCGGACACGGCGAAGCTCGCGCCGTCACCGCCAAAAACAAACGGGAAGTCGCGCGGCTTGAGCATATTGGCGACCGATGCGATCACGGCAGCGCCTGCCATGTTTACGGCTTTATACCGATTTTCACGAATCGCTTTCGTCGATTGCGCAACATCGGCCACGCCGACCATCCAATCATCAGGCAGTGGCAGAAATGACGCTTCGTCGGCGACGTGGATGAATTGGCGGAAAACCGGCACGTGTCGGTAGAAATCCGTCGTCGTTCCAGACGTGTCCATCGTTTGGATATTAGTCGATCAATACTCAAACCAGCGAAAAGAACCCGGCTCTTCGCGAAAGCTATTTAAAATTGAGCACTTTTATCAATAAAATCAACAGTTTGTGATCGTAACAGTCCCGCGAGCGAAATCGGCATTTTTGTGATGGCCAGCACAGCGGCATCGGCCGTGGTGCGTTTGAATATTGCTGGTGTGTTTGGCTGCTGGAGCCTTCCAGGACCACGTGAGAAAAAGTTGGCTGAAAAAAATATTAGATAGAGATCCCTCGGGCGGGAGTCCCTCCGGCGTGAACGTGCGTCCGGCGCCCATCGCAAATTTGGATGAAGCCCTCGCCTTTGTCATGAGCGGCGGTGCATGGGAGTCCGCCGTCGGCTATCAACCAGCCGACCCTCATCGCCCTGCTTTGACCGCCCACGCCGAAAATATGGCGAGAAGGGTGGGGGCATGGTTCTTTGGCAAAAAGCAGCAATAGCGTCCAAGTGTTTGACGGCGCGCCCGCAGGTACGATGAATTCACGCCGGCTGCCGACCTTTACGAGTTGCGATTTTTTGTGCTCGCTTTAGCGGCCCAAGCCAGATCGATCAGGGCAGCGCTATAAAGTCCATCGGGATTCGCGTCATGTCGGCAGGGACGGCGAGATGCAAACCATAGACTGAAACGACGTTACCGGTTTGGCTATTTGCCAGCTCGGCTTCGGCCACAGTCTTGTTGGGTGCGGCCATCACTTTGATGAAAAGGCTACTTAATACAAGGGCAATGTTGAGAAATCGACGCATGTGAGCCTCCATAACGCTGCCCGTCCTTCAGTACACATGCGCGCTTTGCGCGAAAACGTTTGTGAGCGGTGTCACACATCCTTCATTTATTTTGCGATCGACTGGGGAGCCTGTCAGGGAATTAGTATGGCGTCGGCTGCGATGGCGGCGCGACGCGCCGGGTGCGTTGGCTTATTCAGATTTGCGGAACGGAAAGCGCAGCGGGGAACGGCTATGCAATGTGCGAGGCGGCTGCCGTATAACCGTCGGCGATCTTCATTGCACTACCCGAGCACCGGCTGCGAAGGGACGTGGCTTATGTAGCGCCGGTGCTGTCTTTGTCAGCACCATTGTTATTTTTTCTTCTTAAGGCCGGCCCGCTCGACAATTTCATTCCATGTCGACATTTCGCGCCCTAGGCGCGCACGGACTGTGTCGGGCCCTTCGTATTCCACAGTGAAACCGGTTTCGAGCAACTTCGCCTTGGTGTCGGATTGTTGCAGAATTTCCCGAGTTTTATTCGCCAAATCACTGATGATTTGGTCTGCCGTTCCGGGAGGGGCCAGAAACATAAACGAGGTTTCCAGGACCGCGTTTGGAATGCCAGCTTCTGCGAGGGTTGGAACGTCGGGCAGTTCGACCCAGCGCGCGTTGCCGGTCTGCGCCAACGCCTTGAGCTCGCCGGCGTTGATGTGTTTCATCAAACCCATTGTGCCGAGCGCAGCGATATCGGTGCTGCCGGATAACACAGCCATCAGCGACATCCCCGAGCCGTCGAAAGCGATATGTCTGATATCGATCTTGGCTCGGATCTTCAATAACTCGACCGCGAGCTGTGAAGAAGTGCCAACACCTGGAGAGGCGTATGTTAGCTTTCCCGGATTGGCTTTCGCTTTGGCAATCAGATCCCCCATACTTATTATGCCAGAAGATGTCCGAGTAACGATGACGTTGGGAGCGGCGCCGAGATAAGCGATCGGTACGAAATCCTTGAGCGGGTCGTAAGCGAGGCTGTCCATGGTCGAATTGATCAGCATGGCATTGCTGGTGACGCCGAGGGTGTAGCCAGGCGCCGTCGCCTGTAAGCTTTTACTCAACTCGAACGTCTGGCTTGCGCTAATGCGGTTTTCGACCTTCACGCTCTGACCGAGCCTCGGCCCCAACTGCGCCGCCAGCAGCCGGCCGAGCATGTCGGTGTGCCCGCCGGCGGAAAACGGCACAATGATTGTAATGGAGCGGTCAGGCCATTCCGCCCACGCGGAACCACACGTGCTCGTGCCTAAAAGGGCCGTCATCCCAATGAGTATTGCGGCGAATGGGGTGTGCCTGTGCGAGACGCTGGTCATTGCCCGCCCTTTAGCTCGTGGTGCCGACACCTATTCGGGCTAGAGCTTTGTAGCCCATTTTTCCGTGAGGGCAATTTTAGAAAATTGAGTTTGCATTCCACTTATCCAGGAATATTCAAATGTCTGGCAGCAGAACAACGTGCGCGACACCCAGCCGGAGTTTCGGTTCATTGTCGACTACACTCTACTCCTACGGCCTTCGATAAATTAGTGGGTATCATACCGGACACCATAGTCCACCCGCTGATGATCGGAAAGGGCATCCAGCATGTGGCCGCGTGACTTGATAGGCGAGGCGGTGGTCGACGCCGCAATCTGATTTTAGAGCCGTTCAAGCGCCGCGATGATATCTGACGGTTCCATCCGCTCGCAAAAATTGATGTTGATGTCGCGCGCTTTGACTTTGCCGTCGCGCCCAACAACGAACTTTGCGGCTACCGGCAGAAAATAGTTTCGGTTGCCCTGAAAGACTGCGAGGTCGCGACCTAGCTCGCCATAAAGCTTTTTGACATCGGCGCCGATCCAGAACACCAACCCCAGCGTGAGCGCGTAGCCAAGATCGACATCAGTCAAAATCGGATACGGAAAATCATTTTCCTTGATTGCGCGCTTTGTGTACTGCGCCGTGTCCGGCATGAGCGACACGACATGTGCGCCGAGACGGCGAATATCGGGTTCGACTTTCGATAGTGCGCGCAGATCAAGTTTGCAGTAGGGGCACCAGTGCCCGCGATTTATACTGATAACGACCGGCCCCGATTCGAGCAGTCTTTGGAGCGAAACCAGCCGCCCATGCTGATCTGGCAGCAAGAAGTCGGGCATTGTATCGCCGACGGCGGGCGCGACTGAGCCTGAAACAACTGCCTCGAGATGGTCGACGAGTTTCTGGTACATCTCGGCATTTCCAGGCCGCAAACGCGCGCTGTGGCTCCTGTAGGCTGCGAGCCTCTCCTCGAGGCTGGCACTCATGCCGGATGCAAGCGCAAAAGCCTCTTCAGTTGTCTTTGGCAGCTTTTCCGGTTCGCTCAAGGTAGCCTCGCGCTTGCGTCGACAGGCCCTGGATCAAAGCAACAAATAGCACGCCAGCCGATAGCTGCGCGCTATCAAATGCATAGCATCTCGGTATTGGCCGGTAATGACGGTTACTCGTAACGTCCACGCGTCATCACCGATGACGCCGTGATTTTCAGCCGCGCTAACCGGGGCTTTCAAGGCGACATTCGATGGGGCGGTTCGCATGTCTGCGGTTGGCGGTTAGCAGTCATCCTCAGGCAGACGATAATGTCCGCTTCAGGATTTAGGGGCGGACATGCAATTTTTGCGTAAGTACTACTTTCCTATGCATTCGAAGAAAAATTAGACGGGTTGCTTCAACTGGCGCGATGAGTTGCTCGTTCACGCGATTGTTACGCGCCCATTACATATTGCCGAATACTTTGCACACCACAGCACAGGGGTTGAGCCATGAGGAAAACTTCATCCACGGCAATTATGAGCATTGCGCTTTCGTTCGCTATCTTGGGCGGTGCAGCTCTTGCGGCGGAAAACAAGTCCACGCTGAAAGTACCGAACGGTCTCGCGTTTTCCGAGTTCAAGGGCTACGAGAACTGGCAGTATGTTGCGGTAAGCCAGACCGCAACGAGCGTGAAAATCATTGCGGCAAATCCCGTGATGGTAAAAGCTTTTCGCGAAGGAGTGCCGGGTAATCACCGGCCTTTTCCAGAGGGCTCCAAGATCGTGAAGATCGAATGGCTTTTTAAAAAGAGCGCGGAGTTCCCCTATTTCGTGAATGTGCCAGACACGCTGAAAACGCTGTCGTTCATCGAAAAAGATAGCAAGCGATTCCCTGACACGCATGGCTGGGCTTACGCTGTTTTTTTAAATGATCCGGCCACTGACACGCTGACCCCGGATGGCCGACCCCCACAAAATGGGACCGGCGCCACATGCGGCTACGCGTGCCATACAACGGTGGCGGCAAAAGATTACATTTTCACGGCGTACCCGAAGAGGTGAGCGGGGGAGGGAATGACTGAGTAAATCATTCCAACCATGCGCGGCGTTTGCTGCCGTGCATGAGTTCGCTTTTGGCACATAGCCGACATTTCGTTTTGCGCTGCACCTGTCCACTTTAGGGGGTAGAGCGGACATACTTGGGCGTCTATCTTAATTAGTTAAGCTGGATTCGTGTCAGTCGCTATTGGAATGTCACGGCCGCAAGGGCGCGGTTCACCTTGTCCTGCGGCCAGAAGGTGACGGGTCCCGGCGCTGCGCCAGCCCTGGCGATATTGGTGCCTTGGCCGGGCCGGTTCAGCATCTGCGCGCCCGCTGCGTTCGACACGCGCACAGCACCTTCGATAAGGAACACACCGAGTGACTGACCGTCGATCGGCCCACCCCAGAATTCCGTTCCGCGGATGCCGATCGTCGCGACAGGCGTTGTCACACTCACGTCGGAGCGCGCCAGCTTCGACACTTGGCCGGAGAGAAATCGGAAGGCGCCGACCAGCCGGAACCTGATCGTTCTGCGTCCCGCGGCGGGGTTGAAGACGTACTTGTCGAGAGTCAGTTTCGCGTTCTCCCCCAACGTCAGCCGCGTGTTGTCTTTGAAGGTGACTTCCAGCCGCGTCGCGGCACCTGTCGACACGGTCTCGTTGAGAAAAACGGACGCGTTGAGACTGAGCGGCTGTGTAGCGCCGGCACGCGCTCCGCTTGCCTCTCCCTGTATGCGGCTGACCGCGCCGATCGCTTCCTGCGCCGCCGCCTGGTGGCCGGCAAAGCTTGAAAGAAGCGTAACCGCAACGATGATTAGCCGATGCAACATGCGCCCGCGCGTCCGAAATATTGTCAACCAAATTTTGACATAACGCGAGCACCAACCCAATGCCGGATTTCCGCTTATGGCACTTAGCGGACATTGGCTTGTGCGCTGCACATGTCCGCTTTCGGGGGTAAAGCGGACATCACCTTGAGGTCCCAGGCGCTGAAAATCTCATCACCCGTTGATTTGAATTCTGGCCGATAAAATTCCCTGTTCTCGCGCCAAGATTTCCCTGTTCAGCCAAAATGATTCCCTGTTCGGTTTAGTAGGGAATTCGCATCGGAAGCCCAGTAACTACGGCATTATTCGCAGTCTCTGGTGCTCCCGAAGCCGCAATTTTGCAAAATTCCCTGTAAAATTCCCTGTTAGCAGGGAAAACAGGCAGAGCAGGGGGCCAACTGCACTGCTACGCCAGCCACCACGTCCGGTCCTTGAAAATTTCCCCACAATGTCGCGAGACGGTCGCCGTTCGCGGGCGACTTTGCGGTAGTTGAGGTAGGGTGTTCATTCGAGACTTACGTAATCTAGGATGGGCCGCTCTCGGGGGCTGGGTGTCAAATGCCAGTTCGTCATATCGATCACATTTTAATAGCGATGCCGGTCGGGCGCGAAGACGAGGCCAGGGCATTTTATCATGGCATGCTCGGTTTGACCGAAAAGGTTAAGCCGACGCAGCTTGCCGAGCGCGGGGGTTGCTGGTTTGAAAGCGGCGCGCTTCAGGTCCACCTCGGGGTTGAGAAGAACTTCGTTCCGGCGCGCAAAGCACATCCCGCTTTCATCGTTGATGGTCTCGGCGAAATGGTGACGAAGCTGAAACAGTCCGGATACACGGTCACAGAAGATGAGCCGCTTGTTGGCTGCGACCGCCGCCACGTGTACGACCCTTTTGGAAATCGGATCGAGTTGATCGAACCGCACGCTCGATGACGGTTTGCGAGTGAGCGGGTTTAACGTGCTTTTTCCTACGAATGTCCAATGCCCAGCAGCACGACGCGCCGCGGCTCGACCGTCATGAAGAATTTGCTATCCGCCGCAATCGGCTCCATCGCCGCGCAACGCGCGACCAATCGTTGATCGCCCCACTTGAGATGAACCTGGCTGAAGTCGCCTTGAAACACGGTCTTCTCGATATGCACCGGCCAGACATTGCGTGTACCTGGCGGCCGTTGCGCTGAAATTTGTAGATGTACGGTTCGCACTGATACGACCAATTCGCCACCGGCCGAGCGGCCATACGCCATGCCGTAGATGATCTGTCCTCCCGCGGTCTCCAGCGCGATCAAGCCATCGCCGTCGAGATCAGTCCGATGGCGCCCGCGAATAAGATTGGCGGAGCCGATGAAGTCTGCGACGAATTCGCTGCGCGGCAAACTGTAGATTTCGTCGGGTGTGCCGGTTTGCTCCACCAGGCCGTCGCGCATCACCACGATGCGATCCGACATCGCTAGTGCCTCTTCCAGGTCGTGAGTGACGTAAAGCGACGTGATGCCGAGGCGGTGTTGCAGGTCACGCAACTCGATACGCATATCGGCGCGCAACTTGGCGTCGAGATTGGACAAAGGCTCGTCGAACAACAAAACGGAGGGCTGGAATATAAAAGCGCGGGCGAGAGCCACACGCTGCTGTTGGCCGCCCGAGAGTTGTGACGCAGGGCGTTCCGCATAGTCTTGCATCTGAACCAAGTCGAGTGCGTGGTGTACTTTTTCTGCGATCTCAGCGGCGGCGGTGCGGCGCACACGCAAGCCGTAGGCGACATTTTCGAACACGCTCATGTGCGGCCAGATCGCATAGGACTGAAACACCATCGAAAGCCCGCGCTTCTCGGCCGGAACATTGATCCTGTGCGCAGACGAGAACATCGGCACGCCGTCAATACGGATTTCTCCTGCGGTGGGTTGCTCAAGTCCTGCGACCGCGCGCAATGTGGTAGTCTTGCCGCAACCGGAGGGGCCGAGCAGCGTCAATTGCTCGCCGGGCATGACGTCGAAGCTGACGCCGCGCACCGCGGCGACGCTACCGTAGAAGATCTTCAGGTCTTCGACCTCAATATGTGGTTTCGACGGCATTGGCTTTAATCGACCGGTTGTGCCGCGATGCGGCGTGTCACTGCCATAAGCACGATCATCGCCGTAGCCACCACCAGCGTCTGGATTAGCGCCAATGTAGCGGTAAGCTCCGAGCTGGTACCGAACCAGGACTCGACGATCGAAGGGGTGATTACCTTGGAATGAGGACCCATCAAAAGAATGGATGCGCCGAGCTCGCGCACGCTGGCGATGAAAAGCAGCAGCCACGCTGCGATCAGCCCGGGCACCAGCAACGGCACCGTGACGGTTCGCATGCGGAAAACCCATGAGGCGCCGCACATCTGCGCGCATTCCTCGAGGCTCTTGTCGATCTGCAGCATCACCCCGGCAATGGTGCGCACGCCGAGTGGCAGGAACACCGTGAGATAGGCGATCAACAGCAGCCAAAGCGTGCCGTATATCGGGATCGGGAACACCAGCCACGCCCACATCATGCCAAACGCGAAGACAAGCCGCGGCACGGCTTGGGGAAACATCACGATGTATTCGATCAGCCCCCCGCCGGGTAGTCGTGACCGATAAATTAGCCACGCGAGCAGCCCCATGAGCACGATGCCGATCGTTGCGGTCGCGAAAGCGAGGATGAGGCTGTTGCTGAGCGCCGAGCGCACCGCGTTCATCGACATCGCGGCATGGAAGTTGCTGAGCGTGAAGTTGCTGGCGGAGGGGAAGGCGACCGCGATCTTCTGCACCGAGGCGTAGAGCAGCGTGGCGATGGGAAGCGCGACGGACACCATGAGATAAAGCACGCAGACGCCAAACAGCACCCAGCGCAAGCGCTTGACGTCGGCGACGCGCGGGCGGAACGCCTTGCCGGTAATTGTGACGTAGCTTCCGCGCGTGACGATGCGCCGGTAGAGGAACAACATGACGAACATCACCGCAAACAGCGACACGCCCATCGCCGCCGCCACCTGAATACGCGGTGGATATTGCTGAATGAGCTGGTAGATCGCGGTCGTGATGACGTAATAGCGGTTGGGCGCACCGAGCACGAGTGCGACCGCGAAAGAACCCAGCATTTCGGCGAACACGAAGATCGCCGCGCCGAGCACCCCAGGGATGACCAGCGGCAAGGTGACGCGCAGCATGGTGCGCAGCCGGCTCGCGCCGATGATCTGCGAGGCCTCTTCGAGCGAAGGGTCCATCGATTTCATCACCGCGGCGATCATGACGAACGCGACCGAGCCTTCGAACAACGCCATGACCCAGGCGATGCCGTACGGCGTATTGATGTTGATGAGATAGTCGTGCCCGCCGAGCGCACGCCAAACCTGATTGACGAAGCCGCTTTCCGGCGAGCCGAGCATGCTCCAGGCGAGGGCGCCGAGGAGCGGCGTCAGATAGTAGGGCACCGTCATCAATTGCTCGAAGATTCGCCGGCCCGGCACGTTGGTGCGCGCGAGAATCCACGCCATCAGGAAGCCGATCACCAACGCCATGACCGTCGCCGCGAACGAAACGGTCAGTGTGTTGAGCAGGATCTGCGGGTAATTGAAGACATTGCTGAAGTTCTCGAGACCGTAAGCGGTCGGCGGCCGCGTCTGCGGATCGCCGACATCGAAGGCAGCCTGAAACAGATAAAAAACCGGGTAAAGAACCAGCACCCCGGCAACGGCGGCGACTCCGTATCCGGCTATTCTTTGCACGGAGACCGGTCCCGCGATTGGAGCGGCGGCTGCGGTCACAGGCCGAGCATGCTGTTCCATTCCTTCAGGAACGTCGCGCTCTGCGCCGCGTACTCATCCCAATCGTTGGGATAGAGGAGCTTGAAGTCGCTGAGCTTTACGCCGGTCGGCATGGGCGGCGCGTCGGTGCGCACCGAGCCGTAATAAAGATTCGGGTTGGTCTGGTACCAGGCCTGGCCGCGCTTCGACATCGCCCAGTCGACGAACAGCTTGGAGGTTTCCGGATGCGGTGCCTTGCTGACCGCGCCGACGACGAGTGGGGTCGCCACCAGTCCGTCGGGCGGTGCGACGAATTCCACCTTTGCGCCGCGGCTCTTGAACAGGATATAGGCCGGATATTCGCCAATCGCGGTGATCATATCGTCGCCTTTGGAGAGACGGTCGAACAGTTGCACGCGAGAATCGAAGGCATGCGGCTGCAACTTCGCGAATTCCTTCCAGAAGCCATCGCCGTAGATCTTGCGTAGCGCATACCACTGGACGAATTGCAGGCCGGAGGCCGAGATCTTGCAGCTGATCTTGCCTTTCCAGGCGGGATTGAGAATGTCCTTCCAGCCCTTCGGCGCGTCCGCGGCCGAGATCTTCTCGGAATTGTAAGCAATGCCGGCGGGATCGACCCCGGTCCAGAAGAAGTAACCGTTCGGTGCGCTGAGATTGTCTTTCTTGTACGCCGGTGATTCGGGCGAGACGTAATGCTCATAGCCGCCTTTCTTCTGGAAATCGAAGGCAGGCGAGAGGTCGGACAGCTGGATCACGTCGACATCGAAACGGCCGGCCGAGCGCTCGGACAGAATCTTGTTGTAGAGAGCGCCGGTCTGCGCCCGCACATAACTGGTTTTTATTTTCGGGAAGTCTTTGCTGAAGCCCTCCATGATACCGGCAGTGCCGGCCTCGTTCTCGTGGCAGTAGAAAACGAGCTGACCTTCCTGTTCGGCCTTCGTCACGTCGGCGTTAGTCAAGAAGTCGAGCACCTTGGTCGGGGATTTCGACAATCCCTGCGCCAGCACAGCGGGCGCTGCAACTCCGAGAAACGGCAGGGCGGCCATCGCGGCTCCGCTTTTAAGGAGCTTACGTCGCGTCAACTTCCCATTGATGAGTTCGGCCATTGTTACTCTCCCCGTTTTGTGTTTGGGCGTCTTATCGTGACAACAACCCCTCTTTTGCGTGTCGACGCTTGGTAAAGCGGACTTGCCTCCTGATGACCTAAAGAGGACATTAAACGCCCGCCTCATGCGGTTCAACGGTTTGCTGGGTGACGGTACGAGGGCGTGCAGTCCTCTCGCGGCAGTAAACAATATATGTCATGCTTACGTTTAGTTCCCCGGCGTATGATCGCGCCGGCAAAATATAAAACTGAGGATGCCGAATAGAGCGCCTCATTAAATTTCCCAGGGAGGGATAGATGAAACGTTCCAAGGGTTTGGAATTGTCGAAGCGGCAAGGCCGCAGAGAATTTCTCCGCAAGGCGGCTGGCGGCGCAATCGCCACCGCCGCATTCGGCGCGATCCCGCTCCGAGGCTGGGCGGCTGATCCCATTAACATTGGCGGGCTGTATCCCGTCACCGGAAGCATGGCGCAGATCGGACAAGGTTGCGCCGCGGCCGCCAAGCTCGCGGTCGAGATGGTCAATGAAGCCGGCGGCATCAAATCGCTGGGCGGCGCCAAGCTCAATCTCATCCTCTCCGACGTGCAGAGCGATACGACCGTCACGCGCACGGAAACCGACCGTCTGATCTCCGGCAACAAGCTGTCCGCCGTTCACGGCTGCTTTGCCTCGGCGCTCACGTTGATTGCCAGCGAAGTCGCGGAACGCGCCAAGGTGCCGATCATCACCGGCTCGAGCTCCGACATGCTGAACAAGGGCCGTTCATATACGTTCACGCCGTTCGCGCGCGCGTCGCAGTTCGCCAAGGCGCAGCTGCAAATGTCGAAGCTGGTCGGCGACAAGCCAAAGGTTGCGGTGATCTTCGAGAACACCGCGTTCGGTACCTCGACCTCGAACGGGTTGAAGGAACTGGCGCCGGGCGAGGGCGTCGAGATCGTGATGTTCGAGCCTTATTCGGCCGGTTTCACCGACGCCAGCCCGCTCATCAACAAGGTGAAGGCGTCCGGCGCCAACGCCCTGTTCTCCGTGTCCTATCTCAATGACCTCATCTTGATCGTGCGCACGGTCAAGCAGGTTGGCCTCAACGTCGCGATCAACGGCGGTTCCGGCGGCTTCGTCATTCCCGACTTCTACAAGAACGTCGGTAAACTCGCCGAAGGCCTGCAAGGCGTGGCGCACTGGAACCACGACATGAGCGACGAGGCGCAGAAGGTGAACGCCGAATACAAGAAGCGCACCGGAGAATTCCTGTTCGAATATGCCGGCGGTCTTGTTGCGCAGACCTTCATGTTGGCCGATGCGCTTGAACGGGCGGCCTCGGCTGATCCGCAAAAAGTGCGCGACGCGCTGTCCACGCTCGACGTTTCGAAGGGCTATGCTGCAATGGCGCCGGGCGGAAAGGTCAAGTTCGGTCCTGACGGCAAGAACATCTACGGCCGGCCGGTCGGGGTGCAGTGGCAGAACGGCGATCTCGCCAGCGTATTCCCGAAAGAAGACGCGCGCGCTCCGCTGTTGAAAACCTAAGCGCCGCCCGCCGCAATGCTGGAAATCGTGGCCCAGGCCGTCATCAACGGCCTGCTTATCGGAGGAATTTACGCGCTGGTGAGCATCGGCGTCACGCTGATTTTCGGCGTGGTGAAGATCGTCAATTTCGCCCAGGGCGAATTCGTGATGATCGGGATGTACATCAGCTTTTTCCTGGCCACGCAGTTCGGCATCGACCCGATCGTCTCGCTGGTCGTGTCGATGCCGGTGCTGTTCGTCATCGGCGTCCTGGTCCAGCAATTCCTGATCCGCAGGGTGCTCGGGCTCAATGATTTGCCGCAGATCTTCCTGACCTTTGCGCTGTCGCTGCTGATCGTCAATCTGGCGTTGATGTTGCTGACGGCGAATTACCGCACGGTGCACACCTGGTATTCGGACGAAGCCTTCCACATTGGCGGGCTCTATATCCCGGTGGCAAAGCTGATCGCCTTCGTGCTGGCGATGATCCTGAGCGGGATGCTCTGGGTCTTTCTGCACACCACCGATCTCGGCAAGGCGATGCGCGCTGCCTCGCAAAATCGCGACGTCGCGCAGCTCATGGGCATCAATCCCAACCGCGTCTTTGCGGTTGCGCTTGGCATTGCACTGGCGCTCGCCGGCGCCGCCGGCTCCCTGCTGATGCCGTTTTATCCGGCCTATCCGCTGGTCGGGCAGGTCTTTGTACTGATGGCATTCGTTGCCGTGGTGCTCGGCACGCTCGGCAATGTCATCGGCGCTTTGATCGCCAGCCTCTTGATGGGCATCGCCGAGTTGCTCGGCATTCAGTTCATCGGTGCCGACTCCGGCCTGATTGTCGTCTTCTTATTGCTGCTCACCACGCTCGCCGTGCGTCCGAGCGGTCTCGCCGGCGGGAGGCGACGCTGATGCGGCTTCGGGGGTGGGGCGGCCTCGTGCTCGCCATCGTGATCGCCGTGATGCTGGTCTTGCCCCTGGTGGTCAAAAGCTCGTTCGCGCTCGAAATTCTCATTCGGGTCCTGCTGTTCGCCTTCATCGGCACGGCGTGGAATTCTGCTCGGCGGCTACGCCAAGCAGCTTTCGCTTGGCCATGCCGCGTTTTTCGGGCTCGGCGCCTACACGTCGACCCTGCTGCAGATCGATTTCGGAATTTCGCCGTGGATCGGCATGGTTGCCGGCGGCTTTGTGGGGATGTTCGCCAGCCTGCCGATCGGCTGGCTGTGTTTTCGCCTGCGCGGGCCGTATTTCACCATTGCCACCATCGCGACCGCGCAGGTCTTGATGCTGATCTTCCTCAAGTTCCGCGATTTCGCCTGGGGTGCCGAAGGCACGACAATCCCCAATCTTGGCAACGCGCCGCTGATGATGCAATTCGAGGGCAAGGCGCCGTACTACTACATCGTGCTCGGCCTGCTCGCCATTGCGCTGGCGATCACGGCGTGGATCGAGCGTTCGCGCATCGGCTACTACCTCGTCGCCATCGGCGAGGACGAGGACGCGGCCGAAGCCATCGGCATCAATGTGCCGCGCGTCAAGCGCGAGATCTACATGATCTCGTCATTCCTGACGGCGCTGGCCGGCACGTTCTATACGCAATACATCTACTTCATCGACCCGCAGACGGCGTTCAACTTCAACATCTCGATCGAGGCCGCGCTTGTCGCCATTGTCGGCGGCATCGGCACGCTATGGGGCCCGGTGATCGGCACCGTGCTGCTGGAGACGACGTCGGCCTTGCTGCAAAGCTGGCTGGGCAATTCGATCAGCGGCGTTCAGCTCACCGTCTACAGCCTGATCCTGATGGCGGTGATCCTGTGGCGGCCGACCGGCATCATGGGCTACGTCTTCGAAGTCTACGCGCGCCGCCGTCACAAGCCGGCGAAGGTGTGACGCCATGGCGGACGCGCTCGTCATCACCAATCTCAACAAGCGTTTCGGCGGCCTTCGCGCCGTGCAGGATGTCAGCTTCACCGTGCGTGAAAACGAAACGCTGGCGCTGATCGGCCCGAACGGCGCCGGCAAGACGACCGCGTTCAATCTCATCATGGGTTTTTACCGGCCAGATACCGGCTCGGTGTCGGCTTTCGGCGAGGAGATGGTCGGGTTGCGCCCGCATGACGTCTGCGCGCATGGGCTTGCGCGCACGTTCCAGATCGCAAAGCCGTTCGGCGGCATGACGGTCCTCGACAACGTAATGACGGGAGCCTTTCTTCGCGAGCGAAGCCCTGACGACGCGCGCGTCAAGGCCCGTGAGGCCATCGATTTCGTGGGTCTGTCGGCGCGAGAGGCTACGGCGGCGCGTGATCTGACGACCATCGATCAGCGTCGTCTAGAAATGGCGCGGGCTCTGGCCACGCAGCCGCGGCTGCTTCTGCTCGACGAAGTGATGGCGGGGCTCAATCCGGCCGAGGTCGACCAGGCCGTCGCTTTGATCGGTAAACTATCGAGCCGCGGCCTCACCATCGTCATCGTCGAGCATTTGATGCGCGCCATCATGGCGGTGGCGAAGCATATCGTGGTGCTCGACCACGGGCAGAAGATCGCCGAAGGCAGCCCGAAGGAAATCGTCGAAAATCCGGAAGTGATCCGCGCCTACCTCGGTTCGGGCTACACGCACGTTCCGGCAGGGGCTGCGCCATGATCGAGCTTGAAGGCGTCAGCGCATCGTATGGCCGGGTGCCCGCGATCGGCGGCGTCACGATCAATGTCGGCGAAGGCGAGGCGGTCGGGCTGCTCGGCGCCAATGGCGCCGGCAAAAGCACGACGTTGCGGGCCATTTCCGGCCTTGTGAAGCTGACCGCCGGCAGCATCACCTTTCTCGGGCAGGATCTCGCGTCGTTGCCGCCGCACAAGATCACGGAGCTGGGCATCGCCCATGTGCCGGAAGGCCGCCAGGTATTTCCGGAAATGACGGTGAATGAAAATCTCGAGATCGGTTCCTATGCGCCGCGCGCCAAGGCCGAACGCGCCCGCTCGCTCGATCTTGGTCTACGGCATTTTTCCGCGCCTCGCCGAGCGCCGGAAACAACTGGCCGGCACCATGAGCGGCGGCGAACAGCAAATGCTCGCGGTCGGCCGCGGCATGATGCTCAAGCCGCGCCTGCTGATGCTCGATGAGCCATCGCTCGGGCCTCGCGCCGGTGATGTGCGACGTCACCTTCGAGAAGATCCAGGAGATCCATAAGATGGGCACCGCGATCCTCCTGGTGGAGCAGAATGTCGGCCGCGCGTTGGGGCTGGTGCAAAGGGCCTATGTGCTGGAAAGCGGCAAGGTGATCATGCACGGCACCAGCGCAGAATTGGCCAATAACCCGCAGGTGCAGGCGGCTTACCTCGGCATCTAGCGTTGCAACATTGTGCGAGCTGCTGGTTCGCGCGACTACGCGACTACCTGGGATTTTGGCGCAAGGACTTTGCTGCGCGCGACATAAACAAGTAGAAATTTCCTCATTCTCATTTCTATTTTACCTTTTTTGCGTGCGCCTTCTCGTCTCAACGAATGAAGTGGCGCGCTGAACTCAAGTTGACGTCTCATCTGATCAGCGGACGCATTGAAATAGGAAATCTGTCATTCTGATAATGGTCCGGTTCAACTCTCGTTCATTCTCATGAGCGCAGCGTTGCACACGCTGTGTAGAGTAATGAGTAGGAGGCTGCGTCATGAATGAACGCGTTGCCGTCTCGCAAGTAAACAGTTCGCAACTTGCCAATCTCGTCCGATCGCACGTTGTCAAAGTGACAAAGCCTCAAAGCGATCAGGCAATCACTCTCGATCTCAACGACGGCGCCGGCGCCAAGCTCGATCTCTCGGCCGTTGCGAACGAGAAGATGACGCTCGTGCATGTCGACACGAAGCTGGTCATCCTGTTCGACAATCAATCCACCGTTACCGCCGAACCGTTTTTTGATTTATCGGGTAAGCCACTCGCCAGTCTCAATGTTGAATTGAGTGCCGGACGCACGCTCAATGGCGAGCAGTTCGCGCAGAGTGTTCCGATCACCGACGATCAATCCGTTCTGCCCGCCAATGATCCGTCGAGTGGCGCCGACTTCCGTGATGTCTCCATCGATTCTCTGCCCGGGAGCATGTCGCCGCTGGCGTTGATGGCACAGGAGATGTCGGGGATTTTTGGGCGCGGCAGCACGGTTACTGACGCCGATTTCGGCGTTGTCGCGCATGCGCAGCTTTTCAGCACGCCGGCACAAACGATCGCGAGTTCCGGGCTAATCATCAACATTCCGCCGCCCGGCGGTGCAGGTACGCAGGTCTTTGAGGCGGGGCTTCTGGCCTCGCGCGGCGCTGGCGAGTCTGGCGGGCACGCATCCTGGAAGTCCGGCGTTTCAGACCACGACGAGGCCAGGCACGATTAGTTTTACGTCGCCTGACGGCGTGGAATTCGGTCACGCTGGGCGGCGTAACGCTGCATGTAGGCGACACGACGACAATCCCCGACGGGACGACGGGCTTTCTGACGGCTGGTTCGCCTCGACGCTCCGATGCGATCCAGGGCGATTACTATTCGTACACGCTGCTCGACAACACGCTTGGCGTTCCGACCGCAAGCTTTGCGGTGGTCGTGACCGATTCGGATGGCGATCACAACCCATCCGCCAACCTCGTCATAACTATAGCTGATGATGCGCCGACCGCAGTGGCCGACACGGACGCGTTTGCGACAGGCCAAACTACGGCCGAAACCGGCAATGTCATTACCGGCACTGGCACGACCTCAGGCTTTGCAGATGTATCCGGCGCTGATGGCGGTGTGCAGTTGTTGGCGTCGCTGCTGGGGGCACAGCGGGCGGCATCAATCCGGGCACCGTGGGTGTGGCGGTTGTAGGCGCTTTTGGCACCCTGACATTGAATGCGGATGGTTCTTATAGCTATACGCATACCGGCGTCGTGGGCGGTGGAACCGACGTTTTCACCTATACCATCAAGGATGCTGACGGCTCGCTCGCGCACGCAACGTTGACGATTGTCGGCGGTGATTTAGCGCCGGGGGGAATTGTCGTTCCTCCGGCCGGCCAACCCGAGACGTCAGTATTTGAGGCGGGCCTCGGACAACGCGGTAGTGAGCCCGCAGGCTCACATGCGGGTGACCCCTCATTTCCGACAACTACTCAAGCAGGCACAATCACCTTCTGATCGGCGAGCGCAACGAGGCGCAGAAAACGGACGACATCGATATAGGCCTCCGCCGCGTCGAGCGCAGTCAGTTCAGAGCGCTCGCGGACCCGGAATGACGCAGCATTCACGCGCGCAGCCTGGCGCCAGATGTCGTGGATCGATGCGAGGCCATCGAAGAGAATTTGGCGCACCACCACGGATCCCGATTTGCCGTTCAACCACTGGCCATTGCCGAGAGGTGGCGGAGTGATGTCCTGTGTGAATCGTTCGGGGCCGACACGCGCTTCCAGCCGCACCTGCGGCAACAAAGTGCTCTGCGTCTGGCGCAGTTCGGTCTCCGTTGCACGGCGGTTTGCCGAGGCCTCGCCGATGCTTGGATTTGTCAGCACCGCCTGAGAAATCGCGTCGTTGATTGAAAACCGTTCAGCCCGCGCTTCCGTCAAAATGCTACACGAGCACAGCAAGACCGCAGCGATCCGCAATGAAAACTTCAAACCGGAGTCGAAGCCAGATCCTGGCGACGCGGTTATGAATGGTGTGTGAGTTAGGAACGATTTGCTTTTGCATTCGACCCCCAGTGGTGGAGATCTGACACTCTCAAACAGTTTTTTCCACAGCAGCTTTTTTGCAAGCTGGTTTTCCATTGGCATCGCACCGCCGATTTGTTAACTTGTTCTGGCAGGTACGCGCCATTTACATTGCGCTTTGAACGACTCGTAGAATCCCCAAAATGATTGATTCGCAACGAAAGCGCTTGGGCGAGCGCGCTCGTGATTTTGTCAAAAACGACAATTTTTGGAATTTTGTGTGCGCGCATGCGTTTTGTGCGTGCACCATTACGTCGTCGTGACCGCAACGCAGGTGCAGCCAATCCCGCGACCGTCGAGACCCAAAGCATCGCCGGGGCAGGGGGCGGAATATGTCCTCAGGGATACGTGCTGACCGCGGATTTCGCTTACACCACGCAGGCTTGAATTCAGGCGATCCGTCCCGATTCGGACGGCACGAGGCGGGGAGTGCTTATTTCCCTGGTCATGCCTGTGTTAGGTTTCGACGGCTTGATGCCGGCTTGATGGCCGGGGGCGACGGGGACTGGGACGAACGAAGCCGACCTGGGGGATAAGTATGGAATTTTTCAAGCACACCGAATGGCCGATGTGGTTCGGCTACGCGGCGGTCGCATCCAGCATCGTCACGTGCGCGATGAAGACGATGATCCCTCTGCGCGTCGTGAGCATGACATGCAATGCGCTCTTCATCATCTATGGGTTCTTCAGCGGGATTTACCCGACGCTGATTTTGAATTTAATTCTTCTACCCCTGAATACCGTCCGCCTGCACCAGATGCGGAAACTGATTCACGACGTGGAGGCGGCGGCATCTTACGGAGAAACGTCGATCGACTGGCTGAAACCATTTATGGCAAGTCGCAGCTTTCACAAGGGCGATATTGTCTTTCGTAAGGGCGATGTGGCCGACGCGATGTATTACAGCGTGAGCGGCCGGTACCGGCTGTCCGAAATTGGAATTGAAATTCCGGCCGGCCAGGTCTTCGGCGACCTCGGTCTCCTCGCCCCGGGCAACCGGCGAACGCAGACGATCGAATGCCTTGAAGACGGCGAGGTGCTGACGGCGGGCTACCAGCAGGTGAAAGAGCTCTATTTCCAGAACCCGCAATTCGGATTTTATTTTCTGCGGCTGACCAGTGAACGCCTGTTCGAGAACATCAAACGGCTGGAAGAGGAGCTCGCACGAAAGAACGAAGCTCTCGCGGCGCTCGGCCACAAGCCCGCTTGATGGATAGACTTTAGGATAGGATATGTAATCCGAACGGCACGGCCAGCCGTTGGCCTGTATCCGGCCCCCCATTTCATGGAGCGGCAAATATAGACGAGCCCGACTTGGTGGGTTCCAGCGCGGCGGATTGTTGACTTTGGGCAATGTGCCTAGTCACTTAGGGCATTACTGATTCTGGGCGCCGGGCTGTGCAAGAAAAACGACAAGACATCTTTCGCAAACGAATCCTCAAGAATGCGCAAATCATTCTGAGCGAGAAGGCGCCGAAGCTCGACTGCGCGGTCCGCAACCTTTCGGACACCGGGGCCTGCCTGCAGGTGTCGACGACCTATGGAATACCCTCAAATTTCGAGGTCATTATTGAAGGCGTTCGCCGCGCCTGCCGGTCGATCTGGAGAACGGATACCAAGATCGGCGTCACGTTTGACTAAGATTGTCCGTGAAATTGAATCACGCTAGGCGAAAACTCGATACATCATTTTATGCACTTCTAAGTAAGTATTTTGAACAATGGGCTTCTGTTCGCAGGAGCCGCCAATGCGTGAATGGCTGTTTTTGTTGGCACCACCGGCGTTGATCTTTTATTTCATCGCCTATCCGGCTCAATTCTACGCGTTCGTTGCGTGGGCCAGAGTGATGATGGGATGAGCGTGCGGTAGCCGTCGGCGTTTCGACTACTCAAATGAGACGCCGAGCCTTTTGCCTTCCGTCCAGACGACCCGGCAGTGCCGGGCCTGCGGCTCGCCATCGATACTCAACTGAAATACCCGCGGCAATCCGAACGTCGTGCCGACATGAAGACCGGCTCCGGTCGATGTCAGATTTTCAACCGAACACGCCATTTGCTGTCCGGCCGCGCCGTATTTGATGAGGCCGCGTAGGTGGGTCGAGGGGCGAGAAATCTTGTCTGCGATCAAACATTGTCGGCAATAATCGTTAGTGGAAATGACTTACGCGCGCTGTGCAACCCCGCTGGCGGGCGTTTCGAGTTGGACGGTGCCAGGCAACATATAGGTCCGCGTTCGCTTGCATGTGTAGCAGACGAAAGTGTTCCGCTGCATGGTCCGGACGACCGGATGCGGTGTTACCGCGACGTGCACCATGACTGTCCGGCACTGAGGACAGTGCGCAGTGTTCTCGGTTGTGTCGCTAGAAGACATGACTTGTGATGCCTTTAGCGGCCCTGCGTGGGCCATTCCATTCGGCGGTATCCGGATGGTAGGTAATGAAGTTTAAGAATTCATTCATGAGCAGGACCGTTTCACGGACCCTGACCGGCGCCCAATTAGAGGCCGGAAATGCCAATGATAGCCGGGATCCTGCGGTCACAAGCTGCCCACCGAGCCGGGGCGAAACCGCCAGGCTCGGAAAAATAGGCAAATCTCGCCGCTTGCATAAGCAGAATACAAGGCTGGAGACCGCCGCGATCATGGTTTCGGCCCGAGGAGTCCTTGGCCGTTCAATCATCGGAGCGATCGATCAAGTGCTGATATTGCCGAATGACTTGATTGGCCTGACGCTGCCGCGATTCGCGAAGCGCGTCCATGAAACACGCTCCAAAGGACGAGAGTCCGCCAGTGATATGACGAAAAAAGGTCAGCAACGCCGAGCCCGCGAGACTGGAGCGGTGTTCATTGGTGTAGGTGAATGTTTGCGACGACATTTTTCTCTCCATCAGCATTTGTGATTCCGCAACTGTTTCACGCGCGCGCTCATTTCCATTGGGACCGCGTATTTCGGAATTCGATGCGCGGTCGGAGAAGGAGTTTTCGGAAAAGTTTCTGAGCATCGCCGTGTGTCCTGCTTGATGTGGTGCGTCATAACGCAAGCCGCGCGCGGCTTACGTGAAGCGGCTCACACCCAATCGTGCCGGTTTTCGATTGATCGCCGAATGGTAAATTGTATGTGTGCGCGTCTGCTCGACTTCCACCCATAGTATCGCTGACGAAAATGGGAGATCACTTTTCCAAGCGATCTCCCATCGACGCGTAAGATCAGAAAAAAAGAATCAGAAAAGATTGGCTGGAGCTTGCCAAGGAAGTTCCTTGGCGTCTGTCGTCGACTGTAACGCATAGGGATCGACCTGATTGCTCGTCTGTTCGGTTACCGCCGCTGTCGCGGACGGTGTTGGACGTAGTGCCAGGCCCATTGCGATGATCGCAATTGCCAGGACCGTAACGGCTACAACGCGCATGTACGTCTCCCTTGTTTCAGGATTTACTTTCACTTCAGATTGGGTTTTGAATTCCGAGGTTTTGCGTGCGACATCGGAGAGGGCGCGATCGATGCGCACGAAGTCGGGTTTCACATGGTGTCCCAGCCCGGTCAGGCTGACGTTTGATTTTCCGCGCTCGAACAGCGGGCCGCCGCACTCGCTTTCGAGTTCCTGGATCGCGCGCGTCAGCGACGGCTGCGCGACACCGCAGCGCCTGGCCGCACGGGTGAAGCTTTGCTCCTCGCACAGCGCGAGAAAGTAGCTGATCTGGTGTGTCTTCACCCGCATGTCCGCGACTATCGAGCTGCCAGATCAATGGCCCGCGTTATCGCCGGGGATGAAATCGCGACGACGATCGCCAGTACGTAGAACGCAAGCCAGACCGTCGCCACGACGGTGTCGGTGCGGTTATTGCTTTCGCCGCTATGCCGGCGCGGCCTCTGTCGGTCAGCATGGGTACGGTGACGCATGGTCGACCTCCGTTATGAAGGTCGGTACCACCGGCTCATGCTTTCGATGGTGAGCTAACTCACACTCGCATCAAAACAATTTTGGAACCCGGTCGCGCGCCCGCGCCGGAATGATTTCAAGGAGGCGGGGCTTTATCGGTA
The DNA here is from genome assembly GCA_963810125.1 of uncultured Alphaproteobacteria bacterium. Taxonomy (GTDB): domain Bacteria; phylum Pseudomonadota; class Alphaproteobacteria; order Rhizobiales; family Xanthobacteraceae; genus Pseudolabrys. The sequence goes on along the minus strand of CAWEMK010000001.1, from coordinate 144,630 downwards.
TCCACGCTGCGGATGTCGTATGCGGTCGCGCAACGCACCGGCCGGCGAGGCGAGGGACAATTCCCAGCCTGCGCAACCAATGGTGCGTTTCGGCCAGCCGTTGCCGAAGTTAAAATAATCCGTGGAATTCGACAGATCGGGGCAGCAATGACGCCCAATGAGCCGCTCAGGAGAATCGGGATGGCCGCATGGCTCATTTTGTTCAATCGGTATTTAAAGTAGAATAACGGTTAGTGGGGCATCAGATCCCCCGCCCGGCGTCTGCTTTAACTACAGTCGGGTTTTGTTCAGACGACGCAAGGTAAGCCGCGCTGCGGCCCTTAGGTCGTGCATTTTGGGTTGGTGACAGCCTCCGGGAGTCCGGAACGGGATTAAGGCGCTACCATGGACATTGGCGGCTGGCTGCGAACTTTGGGACTCGGACAGTATGAGTCGGCGTTCGTCCAGAACGCTATCGACACTGATGTGCTGCCTGAGTTGACGGAAGGCGATCTCGAAAAACTCGGGATCCCGCTGGGCGACAGGAAACGGCTCATCAGGGCCATCAAAATGATGGCGGGCAGCGTTCCCGGTGCGCCCACCGCGCGGGAAGCCGCAAAAGATACGCCTGGCAACTACGCCCCGACGGTTGGCGGCGAGCGACGCCACTTGACCGTGATGATCTGCGATCTCGTGGGCTCGACTGCGCTTTCGGCGCGGCTTGATCCGGAAGACATGGGTGCCGTAATCGATGCCTTTCAGGCGGCCTGCGCCCGCATCGCGCTCGCCTCTGACGGCTTCCTTGCCGAATTCCGTGGCGACGGGATCCTCGCCTATTTCGGTTACCCGCGCGCCCACGAGGACGATGCCGAGCGAACCATACGCGCGGGGCTCGATATTATTGCCGCGGTTGCACAGCTCAAGACGCCCGCGCAAGAGCCGCTCGCCGTCCGGATCGGTATCGCCAGCGGCGTGGTGGTGGTGGGTGGTGAAGGCGCCTTGCGCGAGAATATTGTGGTTGGCGATACGCCAAGCCTGGCGGCCCGCGTTCAGGCCCTGGCGGAGCCGGGGACAATCGTAATCGCCACCTCCACACGGCGGCTGATCGGCGATCGGTTCTTTCTGCGCGATCTTGGTCCGCACACGTTCAAGGGTTTTTCCGAGCCGATTGCGGCATGGACGGTTGATGGCGTGTCGGCCTCCGAGAGCCGCTTTGCGGCGGTCCATACGGCCGGCCTGACAAATCTTATTGGCCGCGAGGAGGAAATCGATTTCCTGCAGAAGCGCCAACACCTGGCCTGGAAAGGTGAGGGTCAGGTTGTGCTGATCTCAGGTGAACCGGGGATTGGCAAATCCCGTCTCGCGGCGGCGCTCGAAGAGCGCATCGCCGACGAACCGCACACGGTCCTGCGTTACCAGTGTTCGCCGTACCACACCAACAGCACGCTTTATCCGTTCATCGTCCAACTGGAGCGGGCGGCGGGGTTCAAGGCGGACGATACGTCCCAACAGCGCCTCGACAGACTGGAGACGCTTCTCGGCAAGACCGGGTCGCAAGCCCGGAATGCAGTCCCGCTGCTGGCGGCGCTGCTGTCGATCCCATTGAGCGGCCGGTATCCGGCCTTGACGCTCAGTCCCGCGCAGCAGCTTCGCCGCACGCTGGCGGCATTGCTCGATCAATTCGAAAGGCTGGCGCATCAGAAACCGATCTTGCTCTTGTTCGAGGATGCACATTGGGCCGATGCCACCTCCCTCGAGCTGCTGGATCTCATGATCGATCGAATGCGCCAGATACCGGCCCTTGCCCTTTTCACCCTTCGGCCTGAATTCGAACCGCCCTGGGTCGGGCTTCCAAATGTCGGCGTCATAAAGCTCGGCCGCCTCGATCGTGGCAACGTTGAAAGCATCGTTACGCAAGTAACCCACGGCCATGCGCTGCCTTCCGAAGTGATGAACCAGATTATCGCCAAGACCGACGGCAATCCGTTGTTCGTCGAGGAACTCACGAAAGCGGTGCTTGAAGGAGACATCCTGGTCAAGGACGGCGACGGCTATCGAACTCGGTGGAGCGCTGCTCCCGCTCGCCATTCCGGCGACACTCCAGGACTCCTTGATGGCACGCCTCGACCGGATGGCGCCGGTGAAAGAGATCGGCCAAATCGGAGCAGCGATCGGGCGCGAGTTCTCTTATTCCCTCATTCGTGAGGTGGCTGGGCGCAAAGAACCGGCATTGAAACAGGCTCTCGCCCAGCTTGAGGAGGCTGAACTTGTGTTCCGCCATGGCGAGCCACCGGAAGCGGTCTATAGCTTCAAGCACACCCTGGTGCGGGACGTGGCCTATGAGAGCCTGCTCAAGAGCCGGCGGCAGCAGTTGCACGGCCAGATCGCGCGCAAGATGGAAGAAAAGTTTCCCGACATCGTCGCAAGCCAGCCGGAAATCGTGGCTCACCACTTCACGGAAGCTGGTCTCGTTGAGCCCGCGATCAACTTCTGGCTAAAAGCCGGTAACCTCGCGCTGAGCCGATCGGCGAACGCTGCCGTTGGTCATCTGGAACGGGGATTGAAATTGGTTCCCGGCATCGACGACCCAATGGTGCGCAACAAGCTCGAGCTGCTGCTTCAAACTTCGCTCGGCAATTCCCTGCGGACAACAAAGGGCTGGAGTTCCGACAGTGTCAAGCGCGCGTATACGCGCGCACTCCAGCTGTGCAAGGAGAGCGGACTTGATGAACATACCTTTCCGGCCGTGTTTGGTATGTGGACCTGGAATTTCCTGCGTGCGGCCCTTCCTGAGGCGCAAGCCCTTGCCGAATATTTGCTGAAATCCGCCGAGAGCATCGACGATTCAGTCTGCCGGGTTCTTGCCCACGAAGCCCTCGGGTTCACCTCATTTGCACAAGGCAAATTTTCCGCCGCCCACACCGAGCTGGAGCGCGGTCTTGGATTATGCGAGGACGGCAAGGCCGCAGCGTATTTCGACCTGTCAGCGCAGGACCCGCGCGTTCATGTCAGGTCATACGACGCGCTGGCCCTTTGGTTTCTCGGGTATCCAGATCAGGCGTTGCGGCAATGTGCGGACGCCCGCCGTTACGCCGATGATGCCCGGCATCCGTTCAGCGATGCAATGGCGCGAACAATAAGCCTGCGCGTGCACCAGCTGCGCGGCGAGTCCGCGATCGTGGCAAGCCAGGCTGACGCGGCCATCGCGCTCTGCGAAGAGCATGAGTTTGTGCACTATCGCGCCATGGCCCTGATTTTGCGGGGCTGGGCAAGCGCCCAGCAAGGCGAATTCGAGAAAGGCATTGCCGAAATTCAGGAAGGCCTGGAAAAAGAAAGGGCGATGGGCGCGTTATTGTTTAATTCGTACTCCCTGGGTTTGCTGGTCGATGTATGCATCAAGAACAAACGCTATGGGCAGGCGCTCGAATTCCTGGAGCAGGTGCAATTGAGGCTCGAAGGCGAGAACGTCGAGCGCTTCTATGCGGCGGAAATATATCGTTTGCTCGGCGAAACATACCTGCGATCGAACCAGAACCTGGATCAGGCGCAGCATTATTTTTCCAAAGGCCTTACGATCGCGCACGAACAGAAGGCAAAATCGCTTGAGCTAAAAATTTGCCTGAGCATGTGCGATTTGCACGATCTGCAAAAGGACGCGGACAAGGGCCGATTGCAACTCGGCGAGATCTACCAGACGTTCAGCGAAGGATTTGACACCGCGGATCTCGTTCGCGCCAAGGTAAGGCTGGAAAAGAGTTCCTACCGCACCTGATAGTTCTTTAAACCAATCGAAAACAGATCTCACTGCACAACGAAAGTTTCAAATTCCCGGTTAATTGTTTCCAGAATGTATTCGCCGTCATCCGCCATCAGAAAATGTGAACCTTTGCGCACGTGGTTGGTGAATCCGCCGCGGGTAAACTCGCCCCAACCTGCGGAGTCTTCTTCCGAGACCCAAGGGTCCGCATCGCCGACGAAGCTGCTGATCGGAAAGACGAAGGGCTCGACAGGCTGATACTCATATTTATAGGCCATGCCGAACTCGGCGCGGATTGTCGGCAACAAAACCTTCCTCAGCTTCGGTATCTCCAGCATCCTGTTGGCCGCAGGCGTATCGAATTGCCGGATGATATCCGCGAAGATCTCGTCGGTCTGGGCGTAAGGAGGAATTCTCAGGTCAAATTCCCCGCGCAGCATCATGTCGTAGACCAGATTGTCCTCGAACTCCCGCCTGCGCTTCAGCAGATGCGGAGGGCGCACGCCGCAGGCAAAGGCATGCTTGACGAAGCGCGCGCCAGCATCCGGCAGGGCACACAGCGTCGCAAACATTGTCAGTCCGCCCAGGCAGTGGCCAAAAAAAGCAGATGGCCTGTCCAGCCATTGAGCCATTTCAGGCAAAAGGCCCTCGACAAAACTATCTAGGTCGTCGACGGGCGTTTCATTGATGCGGGTTCCGCGTCCCGGCGGCTCGACTGCCACCACCTCCACGGCGCCATTGAACAGCTGCGCCCATGACCGGAAAGACACGAGGCCACCGCCCGCGTAGGGAAAACAGAACAAACGGACTTTGGCGTCGGGATTGGGCCGCGGTGCAATCAACCATTTTCCGGCACTGCGCGGTGCAGTCTCACCGGCTGGTTGAGTAACCGCGGCGGCTTCGTTGCCCGACACATTGGCCGGCGGTGTCACCCCGATTGCTCCGACATCATAATAATCCAGCGCGCCGTTTCCGTTTTCAGCAGGTTCGATTGTCGCTTCGTCCGGCGCGTGAGCATTGGCCGCAATTGCCGGCGCCGAGTCCGCCGCCGCAGCGAATTCCGCGGCGTCGTTCTTTGCGCGTTGTGCAAACAGGCCGGACAGGTGTTCCGACAGCTGGTTGATCGTCGGTCCGGTGATGAGCTCCGAGATCGAAATCAGTATCCCGAATTCGTCCTCCAGATTATTCGCGAGCGTCACCGACCTCAACGAATCCAACCCGATTTCATTTAATGGCCGGTCTGGATCGATCGGCTCAGCGAAGCCAAGCTCCGCCATGATGCGCTGTTGCAATCTGCTCAAAAGCTGCTGGCGTGCGTCGCCGTTCACCGGAACCGGAGGGGCAGCCGCAACGCGCCTTCGCGGCGCTGATTGATACGATCCAGATCCCGCGTCCGCAGGATCGAGTTCGGAAAGGAACGGGGGGTTGCCCATCCTGCCGGCGTAAGTGGACCAATCGGCAATTGCGACCGCGATCTGCTCCACATCGCGGTGCATCAGTCTGTCGAACCCCTGCATTGCGAGATCGGGTGAAATAAATTTCACGCCCAGCGACGACCACATTTCCTCGCCGCGAGCGCCCGAACGGGTGGCCAACCCACCCTCTGACCAGGCGGACCAGTTGATCGCCGTGGCCGACAAGCCTGCCGAGCGGCGGTGAGCTGCCAAGGAATCAAGAAAAGTATTGCTGGCGCTATAGTTCGCCTGGCCGGCAGAGCCCAACAAGCTCAATAAAGAAGATTGCAAGATGAAGAAGTCGAGCTCCAGCGATTTCGTGTGTTCGTGCAGAAGCCAGCTTCCATAAATTTTTGGAGCGAACACGCGCGCAAACCGATCCCAGTCCAGTTGAGCCAGTATTCCATCATCCAAGATGCCGGCCGAGTGCACGACGCCGCTTAACGGCGGGCCATCTTTGCTGATCGTACGGATGAGGCGGCTGACGTCGTCGTCGCGGCTAATATCTGCGGCCACGAGCTTGATTGATACACCGAGCGTATCTGCCGGGCTGAATAGTTTCTGTGCCTCTTCCGGACTTGCATTTCGACCCGTCAGGACAAGGTGCTTCGCACCGTTGCTGATGAGCCATCGGGCGACACGGCGCCCCAACATTCCCAGGCCGCCGGTCACAAGATAGGTTGCGTCCCCGCGCACCCGCGGTTGCTGGGCCGGCAGCGCGTCAATCGATTGCGTGACGAGCCGATGGATATGGCGCTCTCCGCTGGCGGAGATGGCAATCTGCGTCTCGCCATCCGGGTGGAGCAATTCCGCTGCCAGCAAATCAACATCGGGCGTCAGGTCATTATCCAGTTGCAAGTCGATTAGCCCGCCCCAAATGGCCGGATATTCGATCGCAGCGGTTCGTCCTAAACCCCAGAGCGGCGCCTGGACCGGATCAACAAGCTGGTTCTCGCCTTCTGTCTTCTGAGTGTTTGTTGTTACAAACCAGAGGCCGCCGCCGATCGGAATGGTCGACCGGGTATCGGCAAGGGCCTGCAAGATCGCGAGCGCCCCGCGGCACATCATCTCGTTGCCGCTCTTCAATCGCGCAAGCGTCAGGCCGTCGAAAGACGGGGCATCCAACCCCCATAGATAGACGACGCCGTCGCATCGCAGCGTCTCGCTCGCAGCGAATTGCTCCAGCAATCGGCGAAAATCGGGCGGCTGCCTTTCATTGATGGTCCATGTTCGTTTGCCCGGGTGGGCGAAAGCATTGTCCCTATAGACGAGGTGGCAATGATGGCCAGCGGCTTCCAGCCTGCCGGCCAGCGCAACACCGACACCTTTTGCATCGGCAAAGATCATCCAGCTCGCGGGCGGGTGCGCCTTTTCAGGGCTGGTAGAATTTCTAACGCTCTTTCGCCAGATCGGCCGATAGAACAAGTTGTCCGTGCGTGCGCTCGAGGGTTGCACTTTATCGATTGGCAACAGGCGGACGGTCAGTCCGTCCAGATCTGCGATCGGCCGCTCGGCCTCGTCGTAAACCCGAATGTCGATCACCTGCGTATCGTCTTTATCGACACTCCGCAGTCTGGTGTGCACCCATGCATTGTCGGTCCCGTCCTGGTAGCAGCGGAAGCCTTCCAGCGAGACGGGCAGGTAGGCCTTGCGGCGATCTCTTTCGGCCTTCTCCGCACCATCAAGTATGAAAGGATAAGCGTGCAGGCATGCGTCCAAAAACGCGGGGTGCATCACGAATTGCGCATCTGCAAATCCGTCCGGAAGCCGCACTTTGGTTAGCGCCTCATTTTGGCCGAGGTGCAATTCCCGCACGCCGCGAAAGCTCGGTCCATATTCGAGCCCAAGCCGGTCAAGCCGGTCATAGAAGTCGGCAACAGGCAATGTTTGCGGGCACCGGGCCCGGACCTGCTTCACCGAAAATGCCGGTCCGGACGGCGCCTCGGACTTGCGCAGCGTGCCCGTCATGTGGGTTTGCCAGACCTTCGGGTCGTCAGTGTCCGCGCTTACCAGTTTGAAATTTGCTTTGTCGGATTTCAGCGGAGTGACCACCATCCGCACAGTCCGATCTTCGCCGTTGAAAAACGACATCGCCCGGTGATGCATCGCATTGTCGAAACTGATCTGCGACGTTGCGAAATGCATCCGGCCGACGACCGTGGCTGCCTCCAGTTCGGCCGTGGTTGGAAGGACGATGGATCCTGCAACTCTATGATCGGTAAGGAAGCTGGCCTGGTGGACGCCGTAGCGCGCCTCATAACAGACCTCATTAGCCGTAGATTTTATGCGAGCGCCCACCAGCGGATGAAGTCGTTCGGCAACGGTTCGTACTTGTTCGGGACGGATCGCGTTGTCTTCGATCCAGTGGCGCTTGCGCTGGAAGGGGTAAGTGGGCAAGGGAATTCGGCGCCACGACGCGTCGGCATGCACAGCAGCCCAATTTATGTCGTGGCCGGCGCGATACAGCGCGGCCAGCATTTCGGACATTGAGTCGGCGTCCGACTTTTGACGGTTGAGCGTAGCTGCCCAGCCGGCGGACCTGGCTTTTTGTCCAAGGCAAGCCTGTGCGATTGGCAGCAGCACCGGGTGTGGGCCGACCTCAACAAACGTCCGGCAGCCGAGCTCATCCAACGCATGCATCCCGTCTCCGAACCGCACTGGTTCACGAAGGTGCCGCCGCCAGTAGATTTTATCAGGCGCGGCCGACATCAGCCCGCCGGTGAGGTTGGATATCAGGGGTAATTTGGGCGGGTTGTACTTGATCTGGCTCGCAATATTTTCGAGATCATCAAGAATGGGCTCCGTACTTGCCGAGTGAAAAGCGTTGGAAACCTGTAATTCCCGATAGCCAATGTTTTGTCGGTCCAACTCTTGCAATAGCGCTTTCAATTCATCCCGGTCGCCTGACACGACTGAATTCAAGGGCCCATTCATTGCGGCCACAGCCAACCGGGGCGCGCTCTTGTCTATGAACTCACGCACCACGGATTCTGACGCGAATATCGCGGCCATGCCGCCGTTCGGCAATTGGCGCATCAAGGCACCGCGAGCAATGACCAGACGCATGGCGTCTTCGAGCGTCATGACATTCGCTGCACAGGCAGCGACGAACTCTCCCAGGCTATGCCCAATCACTGCGTCGGGTGCGATGCCCCAGGATTTCATGAGCTCGGCGAGGCCATATTCAACGGCAAACAGCGCAGGTTGAGTGTAGTCGGTGCGGTTGACCAATGCCGCATCGCTGTCCTTTGCAAAAATCACGTCGAGCAAGCCGTGCTCAAGATCCGATTTCGCCAAGGCATGACAGCGATCCATGACATTCCGAAAAACAGAGTGTGTGCGATAGAGCCGTGCGGCCATGCCCGCATGCTGTGATCCCTGGCCGGAAAACATGAACGCGATTGGCGCACTGCCGGTGCGTCGTAAATTCGCCGGATCGGCCGCCGTTCGCAGCCATGATGCAAGGTGCTTCTGCAGCTCCGCTACTGATCGGGCGGACGCTGCGAAGCGGAAGGCAAACTGGCTTCGGCTGACGTTGGTGGTGTAGCAAAGATCACCAATCGGTGCGTCGGGATTGTCGTTGAGCCAGTTCAGAAGTTGCTCGACACGCGCCACCAATGCGTCAGCACTTTTGGCGGAGAGGGTGACCAGGCACGGAAATTGGTCTGGCGACTGGTGTGCGATCGCGCCGGGCGGCGGCGCCTCCTCGAGGATGGCGAAAGCATTCGTGCCGCCGATTCCCAAACTATTGAGCGCGGCTCGCCGCGGCGTGTCAGCACGAGGAAAATCCTGGAGCTTCGTGTTTACGTAAAACGGCGACGATGCGAAGTTGATTGCCGGATTCGGTGTTTCATAATTGATGCTCGGCGGAATCTTTTTGTGATGAAGCACAAGCGCGGTTTTGATAAGGCCGGCGATTCCCGCGGCCTGTTCCGGATGCCCGATGTTGGCCTTGACCGAACCGATGGCACAGTATTGCTTGCGGCCAGTTTCCTTTCGGAAGGCCATGCTTAGGGCTTCGATTTCCAGCGGGTCGCCTACGGTCGTGCCGGTGGCGTGGCATTCGACATAGCCAATGCTGTCAGCGCTGACTCCAGCCAAATTCAAGGCATCAACGACCGCCTGGGACTGCTGGCCCAGGCTCGGCGCGGTGTAGCTGCTTTTGGCGGACCCGTCGTTATTCGCCGCAGTCCCTTTGATCACCGCAAGAATATGGTCGCGATCGGCGACAGCGCGCTGCAGGGGCTTGATCAACACGGCACCGACACCGCTGGCAAAAATAGTCCCCTGACCAACCGAGTCGAAGGGACGGCAGTGCCCGTCGAGCGAATGAACGTTTCGTTTTTCTGCCAAATACCCCTCGATCTGGGGCACGCGTACTACCGAGCCTCCGACCAGCATCATATCGCACTCATCGAACCTGAGGATCTGACATGCCTGGTGGACTGCCAGCAAAGACGACGAGCACGCCGACTGAATCGTAAAGCTGGGGCCTCTGAGATTCAGCTTGTAGGAAACGCGGGTACTCAGGAAATCTTTGTCATTGTTGATGTGCGAAGTGCTGGCTGTCTGGCCAGGAAAATCTGCGTGGTGCAATTTTGCCAGAAGATAGCTTGTAACGACGCCGCCGGCGGTCGAGAGCACACCAACTTTCCCGGGGTAGCCAACCGGGTCATAGCCCGCGTTTTCGAATGTCTCCCAGCACACCTCCAGGAACAAGCGATGCTGCGGGTCCATCAGTGCGGCGTCTTTGGGGGAGTAACCGAAGAACGATTCGTCGAACATCTCGACGTCCCGCAGCATCGGCGCAGCCTTTACGTACCGTGGATTAGCGACCAGGGCAGGGTCGACGCCGGCTGCAACAAGGTCCTGATCTGAAAAAAAAGCGATCGACTCAACGCCGTCGCACAAATTCTTCCAATACTCGTCGGCGGTGGCCGCGCCAGGAAATCGACAGGAAAGACCGATGATCGCGAGGTCAATGTTTCGCCGTACATCACTCATCTTGGCACCTCGACCGCCGCAAGCATTTTTAATTCAGTGTGCGCACGCAAAATAAACTGATGCAGAAATCTCATCTGCGTCGATTCAGCCAGATGAGACCCGCTATATTTCTACTTGCTGGGGCTTTTGGTTTTGTTGCCATCCTTTAGCGTGATGAGTGCGTCACTCATATGCTGCAAGATTGCCTCCTGGGCTTCGATAAAGTGAATGGAACCGGAAAGCAGTTTGGGGAAGGCTTCTTTGTATGTATCTTCCACGCGCTTTTCAAAATCAGCATCAAAGGGGCTTCTCCACGTTCGCGATGGATCCAGGACCATCATCAGAGCGTGCAGTTCAAGCAATGTCAGTTTCTGAACCGGTTTGACATGACTGGTATCTTCAATGCCTTTCTTTAAAATTGCGAGCATGTCGCGCTGGAAGGACACCCACGGTAACGCCAGCAAGGAAAAATTCCTGAAAATGCTGTCTTTGAAACCTTGAATATCGTCTGAGCTGCTTTTTTTCTCATTCGGCATCTGAGCACCATCGTCCTTTGGGTTCGTTTGCCCGGCGACATCATCGGATTATTCAATACGCTGCGTCCTCGGGATAGCTGCCGGCCTTGCCTTTGTGCCAGCGGTCGAGCCACTCCCGGGTCACCTTGCGGCCCTCCTTGCGCAGCTCGTCCATGAAGGCGCGGCTGCGGTCAAACTTGGATGAATATGACAGGTTGTCCGCGGTCATTTTCTCCATCTTGATCGTGCGTACCGTCACCGGCTTGTGGTCTTTCGCAAATTGTTGGCGTGCGTAGCGTTCAGTCCAGGCATTCACCGTCATAATAAAATCCAGGTCTTTGTTCAGCGACAGATTTCCCATCAGTTCGTTTTGGCGGTCCTGGATGTCTTTGTTGGATGACGGCACTTCCGGCCATTGCTGTGGGTTGATGCGTATGATCCACAGTTCATCGGGCACATGTTTGGGCCCTGCCGAGGGCGAGGGCTTTTGCACCGGCGGATCGAAGAACTCGCGCACGGGCGGATTCTGCGAGTAAAGGCCGTCCCAGTAGTGGCCGCCCGGCTTGATGTGTTCGGCTTCCCGTAAAGAGGGCAATGTTCCTGATGCGGCGACCCCGGACAAAGTGAGCGGCAATTTCTGGCGCCAGTAACGAGATCTGTCCTTGGTAACTTTTACGGCGTGCATGCCTTTATTTTCGTGCTGCGTATTCTTATTGACGTCAGAGTCAAATACGGTTTCAAAACCATTGACGACCTCCGAGGCGCCGATCAGCACGCGCGTCGTCAAGTCTGGCCAGTTGATCCGGTCGAAATCCGGACAGGCCTTGGCAAGCATCTCCTCCAGATCAAAATATTGTTTGCGTATGCCAAGACTCGGCAGGCTGGCGGCGAGCGCCTTAAAGAGTGCGCCGTACGGATTGAGACCGAGGATTGGCGCGTTTACGCCAAGCACCGGAATCTCTTTCTCTTCCGCCCAAAATGCGCCGTAAGTCAGAAAATTCAGCGCAGTCTCGGCGCCCGTGCTCGCAACGAAGTCGTCCCAGAAGCCGTTGAGCTTTTCGATGGCTTCATCGGCAGAGCCGGGGCTTCCAGGCTTCGGAGCAAGGCCGTACCAGACCATCAATGCACACAAGGCGCCGGCCGAGGTCCCGCTCAAGCCGACAAGTTCGATGCGCTTGTTGTCGCGGATGTCCTTGAGGATTTCGGTGAGGACGCCGACCTCGAAAGCAGCATGCATTCCGCCGCCCTGGCAACCGATGGCGACTTTTTTCGGCCCGTCCATGTTTGCCCTCCAAGCCCGGGATGGGGCCTACTGTACGGTCTCATGCACGCAGTGTGAATGGTGGCCGACCGTCCGTTCCGTCACGGTTGGGCTAACTCACGTGACCGATAGGCCCGCAGGCCAGCCGGAAATTCCGGCTGCACATGGCAATGCGGGCCAGCCGGGCCGGAAATACGGGTATTCGCGGTGCATTTCAGACCGCTCCTGAAAATGGATGTATTTTAGAGAACTTAGTCGAATTGTTTCACTGTTAGAGTTAAACAGCCAAAGTAAGATTTGAATATTCATTGACGAGATAGCCTGCCTGTCGGGCTATTTTATCGTATGTTTCGTCTTGAGAGCTTCTGGTGGGGCGAAATGTAAGATGGCAATGGGCGCAAGCAAGAATAGTCAAACGCAATCATTCGACAAGCATGCGTTGCTTCGCGCCCACCCATTTTTCAAGGATCTGGGCCATACGATCATCGATCGGATCGCGCCCCGTGTCATTACGACAAGAGTAAAAAAAGGCGCAGCCATATTTCACAAAGGCGATATCGGCTCGAAGCTTTATGCGGTTCGAGCCGGTGCCGTGAGAATCAGTGCGCCGTCCGAACAGGGGAAAGACGCAATTTTCAACCTGGTCGTCCCCGGTGAACTCTTCGGGGAAATTGCATTTCTCGACGGAGGGCAGCGCTCCGCTGACGCGGTTGCTATCGACAATTGTGAACTGATGGTTATCGAGCGCCGCGATTTCATCCCGATACTGCGGGATGATCCGGAAGTCGCGATACGATTGATCAATATTCTGTGCGCGCGGTTGCGCCGCACGAGCGAGCAGGTCGAGGATATTGTTTTCCTCGGGTTACCGAACCGCCTCGCCAAGGTCCTCTTGCACCTCTACCAGCCATCGGCGACCGCACGGCCCAGCACCAAGATTTATGTCACCCAGCGTGAAATAAGTCAGATGATCGGCGTGTCGCGGGAAAGCGCAAACAAGCAATTGCAGGATTGGCAGCGCCGGAAGTGGCTCAAGCTCGAACGCGGCGGGATCGTTATTTTTGCTCCGGACGCGCTGCGCGATCTTGTGACGTCGGGCTAAAGTCATCTTCTGATGGCGCGTCGGCCGGCTCGTGGCGAAGCTGTTATCATCCGTTCATTAATCGACAAACGTCAGCGGCCGGGCGACGGCTTCCAGCGATTTGCGCTCGGCGTCGACGCCCCAGCGCCAGGCGATGCATCCCGCGACGATCATCAAGACCGCGCCGATCAAATAGCCTGCAAATACGCTCGTGCGCGAACCTGTGTCGATGAGCGCGCCAAACAGCAGCGGCCCGATAATGCCGCCGATACCGGTCCCGACCGCGTAAAAAAATGCAATCGCTAGCGCCCGAATTTCAAGCGGAAAGGTCTCACTGACCGTGAGATAGGCCGAACTCGCTGCCGATGATGCAAAGAAAAAGATCACCATCCAGCACACCGTTTGCGTCCCGGCGCCAATAAGGTCGCGCGCGAAAAGCCAGCCAGTTGTCGCCAATAGCACACCGGAGGAAACGTAGGTCAGGGCAATCATCAGCCTGCGGCCATGAGTGTCGAAAAACCGTCCGATCAGGACAGGCCCTGTGAAGTTTCCAATTGCAAAGGGCAGCAAATACCAGCCGACCTGGTCCGACGCGATGCCATAAAAGTCGGTCAGGATAAGCGCGTACGTAAAAAAGATGGCATTGTAGAAAAACGCCTGCGAGGCCATGAGGCTTAGTCCGACGACCGTCCGGCGCCGATATTGCTTGAACAAGGTAAAGGCCACCAGGCGAAGCGATGTTGATTTGCGCGCGCGCAGACGAACGCGTGGCAGGTCGTGCTCCGGCGGAAGGTCCGGAAACTGGCTTTCTATGCTGGCGACAACACGAGCCGCCTCGTCAGCGTGACCATGCGTTATCAACCAGCGCGGACTTTCGGGAATCCAGAGCCGCATCAGGAAAATCACGCCGGCCAGGGCGGCGCCAATCAGGAATGCAAGACGCCAACCGAGCTCGGGGTCGATGACATGCGGGTCGAGCACAACCAATGAGCCGAGTGCACCCAGCGCAGCCCCAATCCAGAAGCTGCCGTTGATCATCAGGTCATTCCGGCCGCGCACCCGCGCGGGAACCAGTTCCTGGATGGTCGAATTGATGGCGGAATATTCGCCGCCGATTCCGGCACCCGTGAGAAAACGAAAAAGCGCGAAACTTTCGACATTCCACGAGGCGGCGGTGGCGGCTGTCGCCGTGAGGTAGACGGCGAGCGTTACGAAAAAAAGTTTTTTGCGACCGAGCCGATCCGTCAGCCAACCGAAAAAAATCGCTCCGAGCGTGGCGCCAGCGAGATAGGCGCTGCTTGTAAAACCAATGTCCGTGTTTGAAAAATGCAAACTCGGACTTTCTTTCAGAGCGCCCGCCAGGCTGCCGGCAAGCGTGACCTCGAGGCCGTCGAGGATCCACGTGACACCGAGGGCGATGACTACCAGCGTGTGAAAGCGTCCCCATGGGAGGCGATCGAGCCGCGCCGGGATATCTGTTTCAATGATCGGCCCGTTCGTCATCCTAAACGTCACATGAACGCAGGTCTGCTGCGATTAACTTTGCACGGCGTAGCCTGGCGAGAGCGGCCTCGCGGTTGTTGATCGAAAGTGCACTAACGCAAAATAAATTATTAACGCGCGCGGCCCGCACCTTTTTATGGCTCAAAGCGGGGGGATGTCTCACGGTTCCATATAACGGAAAATCAAGGGCTTTCGACTAATTATTTGAAATGATTGGCAATGATGGCCTCGCGGCTTTCTCCGTGACCAATTTTAAAAAGTCATGGCAGCCGTTTTTCAAGTATCGATCGGTGCTATTCGGGACCATCCTGATTAGCCTCGTATGGGCGACTTTGTTTTTCTTTTTGAAAAACGAGCACGAGAGCGCCGAACGGGCCGCGATTCAAAATTCCACAAATCTGGCGGGCGCTCTGGAGGAACACCTTTCGCGCTCATTGACCGAAATCGACCGTACTTTGTTGATTATCAGGACGCTCTATGAGCGAGACAAAAATAAATTTGATTTGGCCGGATGGCTGAAATCGACGCGCGTGCTCAAATATGAAGATCTAAGAGTCAGCATTGTCGACAACAACGGTGATGTAAGACTCAGCAGCGACGGAACGGCAAAGCGAGATGGCGGTGAAACCGCGCGCGATCGCGGCAATGTCGTATCGCAGATCGACAAGCTGGTCATCAGCAAACCAATCTTCAATCAATCGACCGCGCAATGGTCGATCCAGCTTTCGCGCCCTGTTGGAGTAGCTGACCAATCCCTCAGGGGGGCCATCGTCGCATCGCTCGATCCAGGTTATCTGACGCGCATCTATAACTCTGTCGACATCGGCCACGAAGGTTACATCCGGGTCATTGGGCTGGATGGAATTGTTCGGGCGACCAGCGGACACACTCTATCCGTGCTCGGAAAGGACTTTTCTGGTGCTGATCTGTTCAAAAGAACGCCGACAGCCGGGTGGTACTATACGCAGAGCGGTTTAAGCGACAGTGTTCAACGACTGATAGCTTATCGATCGGTCAACGGCTTTCCTCTTGTCATTACCGTCGGCCTTGCGTCGCACGAGATATTTTCCCGTCTCGAGGCACAAAAGACATCCGGCTATTTCATCGCAATCGTCCTGACGTTGCTGATTCTGGCCGCAACGGCCTTCAGCGTTCGAGGGCATATCCTGCGGGATCGCGCGAAACAGAGCCTCGAACATACCAACATGCTTTTGAATGCAACTCTGGAAAACATGCCGCAAGGGATTTGCATGTTTGGGGCCGACCAGAGGCTGGTGCTGGCCAATGATCTCTACAGCAAGATGTATGGCCTAAATCCGGAAGACGTAAAGCCCGGGACGACACTGCCGGACATTTTGCAAGCTCGAATAAGGGCCGGTTCGTGCCCGCAGGACGCGCAGAAATATATCAGGGATCGGATCGAGGAAGCTTTCCTGCCCGATCCCGGATACGTCATCAACGAACTTCGGGACGGCCGGACATTTTCGGTGAGCCGCAAGGCCATGCCCGACGGCGGTTCCGTCGCAGTTCATCAGGATATCACGGCGCATCTGCATGCCGAGCGCGAGCTGGGTGAAGCAAAACAATTTCTGAATTCAATTATCGAAAATGTTCCTGTCGCGGTTGTCGTGAAGGATGCTGTGACGCGCAAGTTTATGCTTGTGAACCGCGCGTTTGAGGCGATGCTCAAGGTGACGAGGGGCGATGTCGTCGGAAAAACCGTATTCGATATCTATCGGACCAAGGATGCCGAGCGGATCGATGCGACCGACAGCGAAGCACTTGCAGGCGCGATTGGCGCCTATCCAAGTGACTACGAAATTGAAATGCCCGTTGGCCACTCGCGAATTTTGGCGACAAGCCGCATTGTTGTTCGCGACACGCAAGGTACGCCGAGGCACCTCATCGTGGTTATCGAGGATGTTACAGAGCGGAAAAGATCCGAACAGCGCATTGCATTCATGGCGCATCACGACGTTTTAACGGGTCTCGCCAACCGCCTCGCGATTATGGAAAAGATCGAAGAAGCTGTTGCGCGGCACCGCAGGCGGGGCGACCCATTTGCCGTACTGTTGCTGGATCTTGACCGTTTCAAGCACGTCAACGATACGCTTGGCCATGCGGTCGGCGACGCATTGCTGCGGGAAACCGCGGCCCGTCTCAAAGCATCGCTTCGGGAAACCGACGTGCTGGCGCGTCTTGGCGGCGACGAATTCGCGATCGTTCAGGACCGGGACAATAACCAGCGCGAGGCTGCATCTGCGCTTGCAGACCGAATTACCGAGGTTATTTCCAGGCCGTTCAATATCGAAGGCAACGAAGTGAATATTGCCACGAGCATCGGAATCGCCCTGGCGCCCGAGCATGCGGCCAATTCCGATAGTCTCATGAAAATGGCGGACCTGGCTCTGTATCGCGCTAAATCGGCCGGCCGAAATGGATATCGTTTCTTCGACCCGGAAATGAGCCTGGCCGCCAGCGCGCGGCACGAACTCGAGAGCGAGCTGCGCCGCGCCATTCAGCAGGACGAGCTGGTGCTCCACTACCAGCCGATTATCGACACCAAAACGAGTGTGATTTGCGGCGCCGAGGCGCTCATTCGATGGAGACATCCGACAAAAGGCATAATCCTGCCCGACCAGTTTATTCCGCTTGCGGAAGAGACCGGCATGATCACGCAAATCGGTGAATGGTTATTGCAGACCGCTTGCGCGGAGGCTGCGTCTTGGCCCAAAGACATCAAAGTGGCTGTCAACTTGTCCGCGGTGCAATTCAGAAAGAATAACCTGGTCGACGTTGTCATGTGCGCGTTGGCGCAGTCGGGATTATTGCCCGAGCGGCTGGAGCTGGAGATCACCGAAACGGCCCTTATCGAATCCGCGACGGAGTGTCTGCCGGTTCTGCATCAATTCAAGAACCTCGGCATTGCCGTCGCGCTCGACGATTTCGGTACGGGATATTCGTCACTGAGCCAGTTGATGATGTTCCCGTTTAACAAAATCAAGGTCGACAAATCGTTCACCCAAAACCTGACGAAACGCACCGAGTGTGCCGCTATTATCGCGGCAACGCTTACTTTGGCGCGAAGCCTCGATATTGCGACCACTGCCGAAGGTGTGGAAACGGTAGAACAATATCGCCTTTTGCGCCTGGCCGGGGTGACGTCGCTGCAGGGCTTCCTGTTCCAGCCTCCGTGCCCATCGGCACAGATTGATTTCCACCGTGCTTACAACATTCCAGATGTCGACTATGCCGCATAACAACGCATTGCAGTCAGGCCTTTCGGCAGACCGGCGGAATCGAAATTCCGCCGCTGACCAGAACGTTGCGCCAGGCCATAAGTCCCTGGTCGATGAACTTGAGGTTGCGATCCAGCAGAAAAATATCGGTACGCGGGCCGAGATCCTCCGGCGGATCACGGATTTGTTCGTCGCCGGTTCCGATCACTTTGATCCCGAGCAGATGTTATTGTTCGACGACGTTATGACCCGCCTGCTGTCGGAGATTGAGCATTCGGCGCGCGTCGCATTCGGTGAAAGGCTTTCGGCCATCGCCAATGCCCCAATGAATGCGAGCCGGACACTAGCGTTGGACGACTCGATTGCCGTCGCTGGTCCCGTTTTGAGGCGCTCTGAATCTCTCGACGATGATACGCTGGTGACCGGCGCGAAGACTAAAGGTCAGGAACACCTGTTGGCGATCTCGCAGCGCAAAAATCTCAGTGAGAATGTCACTGATATTCTTGTTGAGCGGGGCAATCAGAAAGTCGTCATCAGCACCGCGGCGAATACCGGGGCCAAGTTTTCCCAATTCGGCTATTCAACGCTTGTCTCACGCTCCGAAAGCGATGACGAACTTGCGTTGCTCGTTTGGTCGCGCCCGGAAATTCCGCGCGAGTATTTGTTGACGCTGTTCGAAACCGCGTCGGAAACGGTGCGGCTCAAATTTGAGACCGCGGATCGCAGCAAAGCGGATCTGGTTCGCGACATGATCAAGCGCGCGGCGGACCAGATTCAGACCCAGTTGCGCGATCATTCGCCCAATTTTCCGGCCGCGCGTGCCAACATCGAGCAGCTGCACAAGAATGGCGAACTGACCGAGGCGCGCGTTTACGAGTTTGCGTCGCGTGGAAAATTCGACGAAACGGCGGAAGCGCTGAGCTTGCTGGCCGATCTGCCGATCGGCGCAGTGGAGCGAGCCTTGGTTCATGATACCGGCGATCAAATCCTGATCCTCGCAAAGTCGATCGAGTTTTCCTGGAAGACGACTCACGCCTTGCTTGCCCTGCAGGGGGGTGCCGACCAGCGGCCGGTCGGCGTTTCCGGGGAGTATCTCGATCGATTTAAAAAACTACGGCCGGAAACCGCGCGAGCCGCCATCCAGTTTTACCGATTGCGCGAGCGGGCGACCAATACTCACCATAAGTAGGTTTGCGGCCGCGCGACCCTGAGCTCACGGCTGATGGAAGTAATTCAATCATCCGCAAGCGGCAGGCGTCATAATTTCCCATTTTTCGAGGCATTTGCGAGGGTGCGCTTGAGCCCATATACTCATGGGCCTGAAAGCGGTACGCGGCATTTTGCCAAACCCAGGTTAAGCCGCTGTCTTGTCCACGTTGCCAGATCGCTTGAACCAAATTGTGTGTCGGGTGTTGCGGTAGAGGCTCAATGCGATCGGAAATTTTTCTCTACATGAACGAAGTCCTGGGTTTCATTTGCTTGGCGGTCTGGATTTATCTGATTTTTGGCCGCGGCGGATTCTGGCGAAGCGACGTAAGAGACACCACGCATCCTGCACAGAATGCGGAGCGATGGCCCTCGGTTGCCGTCATCATTCCTGCCCGCAATGAATCCGAATTTGTCGGTGCGAGCGTCCAGTCGCTGTTGCGCCAGAAGTATCTTGGTTCTCTCAAAATCTTTGTCGTCGACGATGATAGTAGCGACGACACTGCAGCCGTCGCTGCGCGTACGGCGGCGACAGCGCCCGAGCGCGATGTGACCGTGATCACCAGCAAAGGGCCGGCCCCTGGCTGGACTGGAAAGCTTTGGGCGCTCAAGGAAGGCATTTCTGCCGCCGAGGCCTTGCGTCCAGACTATCTGCTGCTGACCGATGCCGATATCGTCCATACCTCGGACACAGTTGCTTGGCTGGTGGCTCATTCATTGGCTGACGGGTATGTGCTGGTGTCACTTATGGCAAAACTTCGCTGCGCCAGCCTGGCCGAGCGCAGCCACGTTCCGGCTTTCATCTATTTTTTCCAGATGCTTTTTCCGTTCCAGTGGGTCAATCGTTCCAATTCGGGCGTGGCCGCCGCTGCCGGCGGCTGCATCCTCGTGCGCAGTGATGTGCTCGAACGGGCAGGCGGCATCGCGGGCATCCGCAATGCGCTGATCGACGATTGCTCGCTGGCGGCGAAACTGAAAGCGGTGGGACCAATCTGGTTGGGCCTGACCGAGCGCGTGCAAAGCGTCCGGCCCTACGAGGCCTTTTCGGATGTCCGTCAGATGATTTCGCGCTCCGCCTATGCGCAACTTCGTTATTCGCCGTTACTCCTGGCGGCGACGACGATTGGCCTGTTATTGACATTTGTCGCGGCGCCAATGCTGGCCATCCTTGCATCCGGGCTGCCACGTTACCTGGGCTTGGCTGTATGGCTGGCAATGGCGCTGTCGTTTGTCCCGACGCTGCGGTTTTATCGCCTGTCGCCGTTGTGGGGTTTGGCCTTGCCGGCAATTGCATCGCTTTACCTGTACTACACGCTCAATTCCGCCTATCAATACCTCCGCCGGCGCGGGGGCCAATGGAAGGGGCGCGTCCATGACGCGCCGAGCATGCAATGACCAGCAGCGCTCAACTTCGGTCCGGCAAGGGCGCGCGGGACGAAAATTTCCCCGTCGCATCCTGGCTGATCAAGCGGCGGCACCGGCCGGTCATTCTGGCGTTCTACGAATTTGTCCGGGTTGCCGACGATATTGCCGATCATCCGACACTTGCGAGCACAGAAAAGCTTGCGCGGCTTGATCGTCTCGAGGCCAGCTTGCTCGGCAGCGACAATGACGAACCGGAAGGGGTCGTGCTGCGGGAAATATTGCAGAGCCGCGGGTTATCGGCCCGTCATGCGCAGGATTTGCTGAACGCCTTCCGGCAGGATGCCACCAAACTCCGATACAAAGATTGGGACGATCTGATTGATTATTGCTCGCGCTCCGCGATGCCGGTCGGTCGCTTCGTGCTCGACGTCCATGGCGAGGCAACGGACACCTGGCCTGCGTCGGACGCCCTGTGCGCAGCATTGCAGATTATCAACCACCTGCAGGATTGCGGCGTGGACTATCGGACACTCGACCGGGTCTATATCCCGCTTGATGCGCTTGGGGCACAGGGAATTGGCGTCGAAGTGCTTGGTTATGATAAAGCCAGTCCGGCTTTGCGAGCTTGTCTGGACGCGTTGATAACGCGCACTTCCGCTTTGCTAGGCCAGAGTCATGGTCTTGAGGCTAATGTTGTCGACACGCGTCTCGGCTGTGAAATCTCGGTTATTCAATCGCTGGCGACACGTCTACTGCATGTTCTTCGCGAGCGCGATCCGCTGAGCGCGCGCGTTCACCTCACGAAAGGCGAGGCTGCTATTGAGGCTGTCAGCGGCGGAACGCGAGCTTTGCTGCGACGGTTCCTGCGAACGGTCGCACCGACGCGCCGTTATCAGACCCCATGAGCGTTCAGGTTGCAAATGTGACGGAAAGTGCTGCGCCGGCCGCCAACCGCGCGGGCGGCAGCTCGTTCTATTTGGCGATGCGTATCCTGGGGCGCGAGCAGCGGGAGGCGATGTTTGAAATCTATTCGTTCTGCCGCGCGGTCGACGATATTGCGGACAGCGACGCGCCGCACCCGCAACGTCTGGAGGGGCTGTTAGTCTGGCGAAAGAATATCGATTCCCTTTATTCCGGAAGCATTCCGCCTAAGCTTGGAGGTCTCGCGCGCGCCGTCGCCCGTTATGCACTGCGCAAGGACGATTTCCTTGCGGTGATTGATGGCGTGGAAATGGACGCACGCGCCGATATTCGGGCGCCAAGTTTCGACGAACTCGATCTTTACTGTGATCGTGTCGCCTCCGCGGTCGGCCGGCTGTCCGTGCGCATTTTCGGGATGGATGATGCCGACGGGGTTGCGTTGGCCTTTCACCTCGGTCGTGCGCTTCAACTGACGAATATCTTGCGCGATATCGATGAGGATGCGGCCATCGGCCGGCTTTACCTGCCGCAGGAGGCTTTGCGGAAGGCCGGGATCACGTCGAGTGATCCGGCTTCGGTTGTGGAAGACCCGCGCCTCGGAGAGACCTGCATCGCCGTCGCAGAGCGGGCGCGCGAACACTACACGAAAGCGAATGAAATTATGTCGCGCTGCCCGAGACGCGTCGTGCGCGCGCCCAAAATTATGGGCGGGGTCTATCGTCAGATGCTCGAAGGCATGATATCGCGGGGCTGGTCGAGGCCGCGGAGCCGCGTCCGCATCAACAAACCGCGTTTAATCTGGATTGCGTTACGGCATGCGTTCGTCTGACATCGGCAGGGTGCATATTATCGGCGCGGGTCTGGCAGGGCTCGCAGCCGGCGTAAGGCTTGCCGCGGCGGGGCGGGCTGTCACCATCCATGAGGCGACGAAACAGGCGGGCGGGCGCTGCCGTTCTTATTTCGATCAAGGCACGGGAATGTTGATCGACAACGGCACGCATTTGCTCCTGTCGGGCAACCACGCCGTTCTGTCATACGCCGACGCGATCGGCTCGAGGGCAGGATTGAGCGGCCCGAAAGAAGCGGAGTTTTCTTTCATAGACATCGCAACCGGCGAGCAATGGACTTTGCGGTTCGGCGAAAGCCGTTTTCCCTGGTGGGTATTCGATAAGGAGCGGCGTGTCCCGCAAACGGCGGTCAGCGATTACCTGCCCCTGGCACGCCTTGCCTGGACGTCCGCGGACAAGCCCATTGGCGATGTGATGAATTGCTCCGGACCGCTCTATGATCGCCTGCTCGAGCCCCTGTTGCTCGCAGCGCTCAACATCACCCCGCGCGAAGGTTCTACCAAACTTGCCGGCGCCCTGATCCGCGAAACGCTCGCGCTCGGTGGCCAGGCCTGCCGGCCATTGCTCGCGCGCGATGGGTTGGGGAGTGTCTTCGTCGAGCCTGCGATCGCCCACCTGCATGAGCGCGGCGCATCCGTTGTGTTCGAGGATGAGTTGATCGCGCTGCAGGTTTCCGATGGTCGAGTGTCGTCGCTTAAATTTGCAAAGCATTCCGTCGAGCTTGGCAGCGATGACGCGGTCATTTTGGCAGTGCCGCCGAATGTGGCTACCGCTCTCATGCCTGGTTTGCGCGCACCGACCGATTTCCGTGGAATCGTCAACGCTCACTTTCGCATTGAACCGCCGGCACGTGTGCCGCCGATGCTGGGTGTCATCAACGGAACAACTGAGTGGATATTTGCATTTCCCGGGAAAATTTCGGCAACGATCAGTGATGCAGGACGATTGTTCGATATGCCGCGCGCGGAGCTGGCGGCGGCCATATGGGGTGACATCGCCAAGGTTGCAGGCCTGTCCGCGGATGACGTTCCGCCGTGGCAGATCGTGCGCGAACGCCGGGCCACATTTGCCGCCACCCCGGAGCAGAATGCCTTGCGTCCGGCTGCGGAAACATCGTCGGTCAACTTATTCCTCGCTGGCGACTGGACCGCGACCGGGCTGCCGGCGACGCTCGAAAGTGCCGTCCGCTCGGGGTATCGGGCCGCGGATCTGGTGAACTTCAGATTGCGAGCCGCCGCATGACGCTCGCTTTTGCCGGCGATTCTCGGCTGCCGCCGCAGGCAGACGCAGACCGAGCTGGCGCCGCGGCCACGCGCGCGTTGCTGGCCTGCCGGCAAAGCAATGGACATTGGGTCTTCGAACTCGAGGCGGATGCCACCATTCCGGCCGAATACGTGCTGCTCCGGCACTATCGCGGCGAGCCCATCGATTCTGTTCTGGAGCAGAAGATCGCGAACTATCTGCGCCGCATCCAGGGCGCGCATGACGGCTGGGCTCTTTATCACCTTGGCGATTTCGACATGAGCGCCAGCGTGAAAGCCTATTTCGCGCTCAAGATGATCGGCGACAAGCCTGACGCCGATCATATGCGTCGCGCGCGCGAGGCAATCCTGGCGCGGGGCGGCGCCGTCCACTGCAATGTGTTTACGCGTGTCTTGCTCTCGCTCTTTGGTGTGCTGAGCTGGCGCAGCGTTCCCGAAATGCCTGTTGAAATCACGCTGCTGCCGCGCTGGTTTCCATTTCATCTGTCGAAGGTGTCTTATTGGGCGCGCACGGTGTTGGTCCCGTTGCTCGTCATACAGGCGTTGCGGCCGCGCGCGCAGAATTCGCTTGGCATCGGTATCGACGAGCTGTTCCTTGAACCGCCGTCCTCGGTCGGGCCTGCAGCAAAGGCGCCGCATCAGCGCTGGATATGGTTTGCATTGTTTCGCGGCATCGACGCGATCTTGCGGCCGGCGGTGAAACTTTTCCCAAAGAGCTTGCGACAGCGCGCGATTGATCGGGCGGTTAGTTTTGTCGTCGAACACCTCAACGGTGAGGACGGGCTCGGCGCGATATTCCCGGCGATGGCCAATGCGACGATGATGTTTGATGTGCTCGGCGACAAGGCAAACGCTGCGGTCGCGCGCGGCTCAATCGAAAAGTTGCTGGTCGTCGGGGATCGCGAAGCCTACTGCCAGCCTTGCGTATCGCCGGTCTGGGATACGGCGCTCACCTGCCACGCACTGCTCGAAGCCGGTGATGACGCTGCACGCGCCGCCGCCTTGCGCGGGCTGGACTGGCTGTTGCCTCTCCAGGTGCTTGATATCGTTGGGGATTGGTCAACGCGCCGCCCGTCGGTGCGGCCCGGCGGCTGGGCCTTCCAATACGCCAACCCGCATTATCCCGATCTCGACGATACGGCGGTGGTTGTTATGGCGATGGATCGCGCCCGCCGTATCGGGGCCGGGGATCGCTACGACCACGCCATCGCGCGCGGCGTCGAATGGGTGAAAGGTCTGCAGAGCCGCAACGGAGGCTGGGCGGCGTTCGATGTCGATAACACCTATGACTATCTCAACAATATCCCCTTTGCCGACCACGGAGCATTGATTGATCCGCCAACGGAGGATGTGACGGCGCGCTGCGTCTCGATGCTGGCCCAGCTTGGCGAAACGATCGAAACGAGCAGCTCACTATCGCGCGGCGTCGATTATCTGCTCAGGACTCAAACCCGCGATGGCAGCTGGTACGGTCGTTGGGGATTGAATTACATTTACGGGACATGGTCGTCACTCTGCGCGCTCAATGCGTGCGGCGTTGACCCGAAGTCCGCGGAAATCCGCAGAGCGGTCGATTGGCTCATCTCTATTCAGAATTCCGACGGCGGGTGGGGCGAAGATGGCTCGAGCTACAAGCTCGCGTATCGCGGCCACGAACCAGCCGCCAGCACCGCATCACAAACGGCGTGGGCGCTGCTTGGGCTCATGGCCAGCGGTGAAGTCGATCATCCCGCGGTCGAGCGCGGTATACGGTACCTGGCGCAGGCACAGCTCGCGGATGGATTCTGGGATGAAGAGCGGTTCACAGCCACGGGTTTTCCGCGCGTGTTCTATTTGCGATACCACGGCTACAGGAAATTCTTTCCGCTATGGGCACTCGCGCGCTACCGCAATCTGAAGGCTAACAACAGCGCCGCAGTGCCATTCGGCATGTAATGTTTATCGGCTGAGCGACTCAAAGCGCGATTTCTGCGCGCCATCCAATTTTGCATAAAAATCATCGAAAGCGATTTGTACGGTCGTTGCCGCGTAATTGATGGCCGTCAATTGGTCGTTGGCGTCGTCCAGTCGCGCCATCGGATCTGCAGGGATGGGCTGCACGCACGATGCGATCAGAAGCTTCGCCATGTCCGACGAAACTTTGTGGAAATTCTCGAAACTCGCGGCCTGATCCTTGGTCGGCCGCACGCGCATTTCAATCTCTTTGACGAGGCGTTCCGCCTTTTCGGCGTTTTGCGAAGCGCAAGCCTGATATTGTTTGTTCATGCCGGGATTTGCGTCTTTGGCCTCGGGCGGCGGTTCGGTTTGCGGACGGCGGCTGGCAAAGCTGTTTTTCTGAGTGGTGGTCAGACTATCGTAAAAAGTCTTGAGCGGCGCACGTACGGATATTCCGGCGTCGCGCACGGCCCAAATCGTCTGTACCAGGGCTCCCAGTCGATCCGGGGGCGATAGCTCTGCCGATGCGCCGCAGTCGGATTTGACGGGCTTCATCGACTGGACGACAGCGGACTGAAGTTTTTCAAGCGCATCATGCTCGCTGTCGGTGAGCTGCAAGATTTGCTCGACGCGTGCCGCCGGCCAAACAGCCTGCGTGTCTGAATCGTTACAGCCCATCTTCGAGCCGTCATTTCCGGTGGCAGTGCCTGTCGTTGCGACACGGTCCGTGCGACGTGGCGTGTCGAAATGCCCGCTGATGGTGTCGGCAATCACGTCAAACCCGCGACTGCGCAGCCGGGGCGCATAGTCATCCGGCCAGAAGGTAAAGCCGAGAACGTCCTCATAGGCGGTCGACCAGGCCGGCGGGCCGGCCCAGCCAAGCCGCGATCCTGCGGATGCCGACGTCTCATTCGAAGACGCCGCTGCGGCTGCCTGTGAATCGGCGGCTGCCGTGCGAGGGCGGTGACCGCGGGGATAGTGGCCTAAATGCCCCAACATCTGCCGAAACGGGCGCGTAATGCCCCCGATGAGGCCCTGTGGGGAAAATTGCGCCTGCGCAAGGTCAGGGGAGGCGACGGCTGCGCCGAGCATCCCCAAGGCTATGGTGGTCCGCCAGCGCATCGCCGAATTCCTGTGGTCGTAGCCACAAACACCGGTGGAATTGTCCGGTTCGAACATAACGGGCCATAGGGTCCGTAAGTTCCACTCCGCGCTAATTTAACTCCGGAACCGCGTCAGTCCGCCTCAACCATTGCCGGTTCGCGCTTCGTATTCTTGATTTCTTCGAGCTTGGTCTCGACATGCTTTGAAAACACAAATTCCGCAGGCCGTTGTCCGGCAAGCGAAATCTCCGGGCTCATTTCACCTTCGGTGCGGACTCCGCGCAGGCTGACACCCAGCGCCTTGAGCGGGTGGGCGACGGCATCCTGGACCGCGGATGCTTCAAAGCCGGAATGTACCATGCAGTCGGCGCACTTCTCATAATTGCCGACGCCGTAGTCGTCCCAGTTGGTGTCGTTCATCAGTTCGTCGAAGGTCTTCGTGTAGCCTTCACCGAGCAGATAGCAGGGCTTCTGCCACCCGAAGATGGTGCGTGTCGGATTTCCCCACGGCGTACAGTGGTAGGTCTGGTTACCCGCAAGGAAGTCGAGGAACAGGCTGGATTGGCTGAACGACCACTTGGTCTTGCTTGGGCCTTGTTTGAAGACGTCGCGGAACAGCTGCTTGGTCTTGCCGCGATTAAGGAAGTGCTGCTGGTCGGGCGCACGCTCGTAGGCATAACCCGGCGACACGGTGATGCCATCGACACCCAGCTCCATGGCTGTGTCGAAAAAGTCAGCGACGCGGCCGGCCTGCGCAGTGTTGAACAAAGTGCAATTGATGTTGACGCGGAATCCGCGTTCCTTGGCGTGCTTGATTGCCGTCACCGCACGGTCATAAGTGCCCGGCTGGCAGACCGAGTGGTCGTGCATCTCCTTGTCGCCGTCGAGATGGACCGACCACGTGAAGAACGTGCTCGGCTCATATTGCGACAGCTTCTTGTCCATCAGCAGCGCGTTGGTGCACAGATAGACGAACTTTTTCCGCGCAACGATGCCGCGAACGATTTCGGGCAATTGTTTATGGAGGAGCGGTTCGCCACCGGCGATCGACACCACCGGCGCGCCGCATTCGTCGACCGCGTGCAGGGCGTCTTCCACCGACATGTTCTGGTGCAGAATCGGATCGGGATAGTCGATTTTGCCGCAGCCGGCGCAGGCGAGGTTGCACCTGAACAAGGGCTCAAGCATCAGCACGAGCGGATAGCGTTTGCGGCCAGTCAGACGCTGGCGAACAACGTAGCTACCGACATACAGTTTCTGAAGAAGGGGAATGCCCAAGATTGCTATCCTTGCTGATTTGCTGAGAACTGGTCACGTCGAGCAATTCGACCGGAACCCGGAATTCGATGTGTTCATCCTGACCGGGCAGGGTGAAGACCTCCACCGGCTCGACCGTACGCAACGTGTTGATCACGTCGCGGACCATGACCTCCGGTGCCGAGGCACCCGCCGTAATGCCAACAACCTCGACGTTTTGCAACCATTCCGGCTCAATTTCACTGCCATTGGCGATTAAATGAGTGGGAACGCCTGCTTCGACGCCGATTTCACGCAAGCGGTTCGAATTAGAGCTGTTTTTGGCGCCGACCACGAAAATCACGTCGACCAGCTTGGTCAGTTCAAGCAGGGCAGTTTGGCGATTCTGCGTCGCGTAGCAGATATCCTCTGTGCCCGGCCCGACGACGTCATTAAAGCGGCGATAGAGCGCAGCAATGATGCCGCGCGTGTCATCCACGCTCAGCGTGGTCTGCGTGACGTAGGCAATCGGCGTATCGACCGGCAGATCGAGCGCGTTAACATCCGCTTCAGTTTGCACGAGGAGCACGGGCCCGGGAATTTGACCCAGCGTGCCTTCGACCTCGGGATGGCCAGCGTGCCCCACTAAAATGACCGTGCGCCCGTTGCGCAGATAGTGACGGCCTTGCGCGTGAACTTTCGAGACCAGCGGGCAGGTGGCATTGAGCACCCGCAACCCTCGCTCCGTCGCTTCGTTCTGGACTTTTTTTGCCACACCATGCGCACTGAAGATCGTAATCGCGTTCGGTGGCACTTCGGACAGTTCCTCGACGAAGCGGGCGCCGCGCGCCTTGAGTGCGTCGACGACCCACTTGTTGTGGACGATCTCGTGCCGCACGTAAACCGGCGGTCCGTATTTATCCAGCGCGCGCTCGACAATTTCGATCGCGCGCACGACTCCCGCGCAAAACCCGCGCGGTTTCGCAAGAATAACCTTCATTCCGCCGCCCCCTTAGCGTGTCCGTTCATCGTCTTCGCCTGCCGGCGGCGCTGCGCGCGCTCGGCAAGAAACGCGATCTCGGCGGGCTGCAATTCCGGCGCCTGACGCGATCCGAAAACGTCGAACACTTTCTTGACGATACCATTCGCGTCGAGCCCGGCCTTGGCGTACATCGCCGGCGGGCTGTCGTGATCGATGAAGATATCCGGCAACACCATGCTGCGGATCTTGAAGCCCGCGCGATCGAGCGCGCCGGCGTCGCTGAGCATTTGCATGACCTGCGCGCCGAATCCGCCCACGGCGCCTTCCTCGACCGTTATGAGCAGCTCATGGTTGCGCGCCAACTGGAGGATGAGCTCGCGGTCGAGCGGCTTGGCAAAGCGCGCATCGGCGACAGTCGCTGAAATTCCTTGAGCCGCGAGCATTTCCGCCGCTTTGGTGCATTCGGCAAGCCGGGTGCCGAGCGAGAGCAGCGCCACCGTATTGCCTTGCTTGATGATCCGGCCTTTGCCGATTTCGAGCGGCACACCGGCTTCCGGCATTGTAATGCCAACGCCATCACCGCGCGGATAGCGGACCGCGCAGGGCCGATCATCTATCGCAACAGCCGTCGCAACCATGTGGACGAGTTCGGCCTCATCGGCTGCCGCCATCAGGACGAAATTCGGCAGACAGCCGAGGTAAGCGAGATCAAACGAGCCGGCATGGGTCGGCCCGTCGGCACCGACCAGTCCGGCACGATCCATCATGAACCGGACGGGCAGGCTCTGGATTGCGACGTCATGGACAACCTGGTCATAGGCGCGTTGCAGAAACGTCGAATAGATCGCGACAAATGGCTTGTACCCCTGGGTCGCCAGGCCCGCAGCAAAGGTCACCGCGTGCTGCTCCGCAATTCCGACGTCAAAAGTCCGATCCGGGAACGCCTTCCCGAAAATATCGATACCGGTGCCGCCCGGCATCGCAGCAGTGATACCAACGATCTTGTCGTCCTTGGCTGCTTCTTTCACCAGGCTTTCGCCGAAGACTTTCGTGTACGACGGCGCATTCGAAGCACCCTTGTGCTGTTTGCCTGTTGCGACGTCGAATTTGACGACGCCGTGATATTTATCCTTCGAGGCTTCCGCGGGCGCATAGCCTTTGCCCTTCTGCGTGCGCACGTGCACGAGAAACGGCCCGTTGTCCGCGTTGCGGATATTTTCCAGCACGGGCAGCAACTGATTGAGGTCGTGGCCGTCGACGATGCCGACGTAATAGAATCCGAGCTCCTCGAACAATGTGCCGCCGGTCACAAAACCACGCGCCAGTTCTTCGGCGAGGTGCGCCTTCTCCTTGAAGAATTTAGGCAGGCGGTCTGCAATCTGTTTGCCGATATCACGCAGCGACATGTACATCGGGCTCGACAACAGGCGTGTGAGATAATTCGACATCGCACCGACCGGCGGTGCAATCGACATCTCGTTGTCGTTCAGGATCACAACGAGGCGCCGGTTCATCGCGCCAGCGTTGTTCAAGGCCTCATAGGCCATCCCGGCGGACATTGCGCCATCACCGATAACGCAGATCACATTGTGTGTTTGTCCGGCGAGGTCGCGCGCGACCGCCATGCCCAGTCCGGCCGATATTGATGTTGAAGAGTGCGCCGCGCCGAAGCAGTCGTATTCACTTTCCGATCGCTTGGTAAAACCGGAGAGGCCGCCACCCGTCCGCAGCGTTCTAATGCGGTCCCTGCGCCCGGTCAGGATTTTATGTGGATAGGCCTGATGGCCCACGTCCCATATCAGTTTGTCATCCGGTGTATCGAAGATGTAGTGAAGAGCAACGGTTAGTTCGATTACACCAAGACTTGCTCCCAGGTGTCCTCCCGTAACGGCGACCGCATTGATGGTTTCGGCGCGCAATTCGTCCGCAACCTGCTGCAGGTCACGTGCATTGAGGAGTCGCAGGTCGGCTGGGCTCTTGATCGACTCTAGCAACGGAATCGTTGATTTTGCTTGTAGGTCTTCATTGGGCGCCGTCATGGTCAAATTACCTTTCTCCAACAAACGCGGAGCGGTCGTGCCTTTGGCAGAACCCCACGGAATATCTTCTGTCGCCCAATTCCGGCCTGGCCGGCTCAGTCCTGAATGTTCTCAGTCTGCGTCAATTTATCAGGGTAGCAAAGGTTCCGAACGGAAAGCATTGATTTTCCTGCTTGCGGCCACAGTTGGGGACGACTCTGTTAGGTTCGAAAGGCCTCAATAGCCATGCTTGCGTCCATTATTACAGCGATTGTCCGTTACTGCACCCGATTCCCTTGGCCGATCATTGCTTTAGCCCTGATTGGCGCTGTGGTTTCCGGGGTCTATTCGGCTCGCCACTTCGCCATCAATACTGACGTCAACAAGCTTATTTCCCCGGACCTCGACTGGCGCAAACGTGATGCCGAATTTGAAAAGGCTTTTCCCGGACATTTCGGCTCCGCCTTGGTGGTCGTCGATGCGCCGATTGCAGAATTTGCCGCGCGCGCCGGTGCTGAATTGTCCGCGCGGCTCATGGCACAACCTCAGGTTTTCCGTTCAGTCGTCGATCTCGGCGGCAGCGAGTTCTTTGCGCGCAATGGATTGCTGTTTCAGCCGACGGAAAGCGTCGAGCAATCCGCGAAGGGGCTAGGGCAGGCTGCTCCGCTGATCGGCACGCTCGCCGGAGATCCGAGTCTTCGTGGACTTACGCGCACGCTCTCATTGGGGCTCATCGGCGTGCAAAACAAGATGATCACGCTCGACGGCATGGCTCGGCCGCTGACGATGGCGTCGACGACCATCGAGGACGCATTGGCCGGGAAACCCGCCTCGTTTTCGTGGCAAGCTTTGTTGAGCGGACAGCAGCCCAGCCCAAGTGATATTCGGCGGCTCATTGAGACCCGTCCGGTGCTCGATTTTTCCGCGCTTCAGCCCGGCCTGGCCTCAAGCACGGCGGTTCGCAAGACTGCATCCGACTTGCAGCTCGCCGAAAAATATCAGGCGCGCGTGCGGCTGACCGGATCCGTGCCGATGGCCGACGAGGAGTTTGCAACGGTTCAGGAAGGCGCCTTGGTCAATGGCATCGGCACCATGCTTATCGTGTTGACGATCCTTTGGTTGGCACTCAAATCGACGCGCATCATTGTTGCCGTTTTCATCAATCTGTTTGTAGGGCTGGCCATCACAGCAGCGCTCGGCCTGAAGATGGTGGGCGCATTGAATATGATATCCGTCGCGTTCGCCGTGCTCTTCGTTGGGCTTGGTGTTGATTTTGCGATCCAGTTTTGTGTGCGCTACCGCGCCGAACGTCACGACATCCCCAAGCTTCGTCCAGCTTTGGAGAAGGCGGCACAAAAAATCGGTGTCCCGCTGACGCTCGCGGCAGCGGCGGTCGCAGCCGGCTTTCTGTCGTTTTTGCCGACCGATTACCGCGGTGTCTCCGAGCTGGGGCAGATCGCGGGTGTCGGCATGCTCGTTGCCTACGGCACGAGTATCACGTTGTTGCCGGCCTTGATCACCGTCTTCAATCCTGCGGGTGAGCCGGAAGCGGTCGGATATCAAGCACTGGCTCCGGTCGACAATTTTCTGCAGACCTATCGAGTGCCCGTGATCGTGACGACACTGGCGGTTGCCGTTCTTGGCGCGCCATTGCTTTACTTCCTTACGTTCGACTTCGACCCGATTCATCTGCGCAGTACAGAGACTGAGTCGATCTCGACGCTGCTCGAACTCGGCAATGACCCGCGCGTGGGCATCAACTCCGTCAATGTTGTGACAGCCTCCCTCGATGATGCGGCGGCAGCGGCCGATCAACTTCGGAAACTTCCGCAGGTCCTGCAGGCGACGACGTTGCTCAGCTTTGTGCCGCAGGATCAGGACAAAAAGCTCGCCGCGATCCAGGATTTAGGCCGGCGCTTGGGCCAGGTCCTTCAGCAGCCAGCTTCAGGCAAGCCGCCGAGCGATGCTGAAAATATTGCGGCGCTTAAAGGGCTGGCCGATCAGCTCAACAAGATCGCTGGCAATGCTGCTGGTCCCGGCGCTGCGGCCGCAAAGCGCCTGGCTGCCGATGCGGTGAAATTGGCGCAGGCCGATGAGCCCACGCGCGCGCGCGCACAAACCGCGTTCGTTGTCCCGCTGGAAACGGCGCTCGCGCAATTGCGCGGATTCATGGGGGCGCAACGCGTTACAAAAGACAACTTGCCAGAGGCGCTCAAAAGTCAGTGGGTAACGCCGGACGGGCGCGGGCGCGTTGAAGTCTCGCCCAAAGGCGATACCAACGATACAGAGGTATTACGGTCGTTCGCGCGTGCTGTCCTTGCCGTTTACCCGAATGCAACCGGCGGGCCGATTTCCATTCTTGAATCCAGCCGGACGATCGTCAGGGCATTTCTGGAAGCAGGATTTTACGCGCTGATATCGATTGCAATCCTGCTTTGGATCGTTCTGCGGCGGTTCGGCGATGTGCTGTTGACGCTGGTGCCGCTGCTGCTCGCAGGCGTCGTGACATTGGAGATTTGTGTCCTGATCGGCATGCCGCTGAATTTTGCCAACATCATTGCGTTGCCGTTGCTGCTGGGTGTCGGCGTCGCCTTCAAGATCTACTACATCATGGCCTGGCGTTCCGGCCGGACGAATCTTCTGCAATCGAGTTTGACCCGTGCAGTGATCTGGAGCGCGTTGACCACGGCAACGGCGTTCGGGAGTCTGTGGCTGTCGCAGCACCCGGGCACGTCGAGCATGGGCAAGCTGCTCGCGCTGTCGCTCGTGTGTACGCTGGCGGCGGCGGTGTTATTTCAGCCCGCGCTCATGGGTAAGCCCCGCCGGGCCAAGGACCCTTAGACACACGTCTTCGCTTGATTCCGGTTGTGTGCTTGCGGTCTTGTCGGCCGAAGCGGGCCGGGCGCCGGTGCCGGTCGTTTTGCGAGTGACCGGCGGTTTGGCCGACGGTTTTTGCGATGATGTGCCGGTGGGCGTATCCGTCGTGTCCGCGCGGCTCCAGTTCTCGCCTCCACAAAGGAAGCCAAGAAAGCAACCTTGCACCTTCAGCGTATTGGGATCGGGCAGGCTGATATTGGCGGAATAAGTGTGGCCGTCCTCCGAATTGTAGATCTCGCCTTCCCATTTGTTTTTGTCGTATTGGCTCGGCGCCATGCCGAGCAGGATCGGCATCCCCAAGGTCGGTCGCACTCGCAGATTTGGATCCGGATTTTTGCGGTCAACGCCCGGTGTAGCTTCCCACGCGACCACGCCCCACATGCGGCCGTCGCAATCCACAATTCTGATCCGTGCAACCTGCTTGGCCACCAGCCACTCGCCCGTGGGATCAGGCGCTGAAATGCGGGCAGGCTGGGCCGTCGCGGCGCCAGCAACCATAAGCCAGACAGCCAATGCTACGTAGAACGGCTTTGCTATGCCGGTGGTTCGGGTTGTTCTGTTTGGCACGTGTGCGGGCACCTGGAATATTAAATGGGTCAATCGATCCTTAGCATCTGAAATGGCCGAAATCGTGCCTTGTTCCGCAAGTTTTACCGACTAATTGCATCGAAATGGAACTCCGGTAACGTATTGGTGGTTCTGGTTGCAGTCTAGATTTAGCCGATTCTAATCGGCCCAGGTATTGAACGGAGGCGACGTGCTCGATTTTCCCGCGGAGCTTAGCCCGCCGGCGCCGGTCCCGCGGGCGCAGGCTTTGGGTCCGATCGCGCTGCTCCGCGTGCTCGCAGACAATCCGATTGAAGCGTGGACGGCGGCTCATTTTGAGCAGCCGATCGTCATGAGCGGCTTGTCCATGGGGCGAGTTGCGGTCGTGAGCGATCCCGCGGCGATCCGCCGTGTCCTGCTGGAAAACTGCGACAATTATCAGAAAGACTGGTTACAGCGCCGTGTTTTATCAGCCGGGTTGACCGGCGGGTTGCTGACAGCCGAATTGCAAAATTGGCGCATGCAACGGCGGGCCATAGCGCCGCTTTTTGCGCGCAAAACCGTCATGAATTTTTCGACGGCGATGATCGATGCCGCCAGCCGCCTGGTCGAGCGTCTTGCGCTATGTGAAGGCCAGGTCACGGATCTCGCGGTCGAGGCAACGCGCGTCACGTTGGAAGTCCTCGAGCGGACTATTTTTTCTGACGGCCTTGGCCGCGATGCCGAAGACATTCGCGTCGCCATGAAGAAGTATTTTGAAACGATCGGACGGATCGATCCCTTCGACATGTTGGGAGTGCCGGACGTGGTTCCGCGCCCCGGCCGCTGGAAGGTGCGTCCGATGCTTCGCCTGTTTGAGTCCGCGATCGACTCAATTATTTCAACGCGCCGCGAGCGGATAGCTCAAAACCCGGGTGACGCGCCACGCGATATTCTTTCGCTGCTGCTTGAGGCGAAGGATCCGGAAAGTGGCAAACCGCTGTCGGAAGCCGAAATCCGCGCCAATATCCTAACGTTCATCGCTGCCGGTCATGAAACCACCGCGAATTGCATTGCCTGGTCGCTGTTCCTGTTGTCGCAGTCGCAGCAGTGGCGGGAGCGGGTCCAGGCCGAAGCCGACCGCGAGCTCGATGGGGAGTTGGAGGGTTTGGCCGATCGTCTGGTTGAAACACGCGCGGTGATCGATGAAGCCAACAGGCTCTATCCGCCCATCGCCGCCATAAGCCGTGTTGCGCTCGGACCGGATGAACTTGCCGGCGTTCCGATCAAGGCAGGAACGATGATCGTCATCGCGTCCTATGTTCTTCACCGGCATCGCGCGTTGTGGCGGGCGCCCGACAGTTTCGATCCGAACCGGTTTCTCGGTGCAGCGCGCAACTCCATCGACCGCTTTGCGTACCTTCCGTTTGGTGTCGGGCCGCGCATTTGCATCGGCGCCGCTTTTGCAATCCAGGAAGCGTCGATCGTCGTCGCCATGATCATGCGTCATTTCACGCTTGAAATGGCCCCCGGATCTACGCCCTGGCCAGTGTTGAAGGTCACGCTGCGGCCAAGGGGCGGCTTGCCCATGATTGTCCGCAGACGCTGATCCGCGCGTCTCGATTTGGTTCATCGATAATGGCTGCCGAAATCGACGGAAACGACCCGATTCAATCCGACGCCGACGTCGCGATGATGCGGCGATGTATTCATCTGTCTGCGACTAGCGCGCAGCTTGGCGAATTGCCTTTTGCCGCGCTCATTTGCAAGGACGGAGATCTGATCGTTGAAAGTACCAATCGCGTCGTTGAGAGCGCCGATATTACCCACCATGCAGAGTTGGCTGCCATTTCGGAGGCGCAGAAAATTCTGGGCCGTGCGGATTTGAGCGGCTGCACGCTCTATTCGACCGTCGAGCCGTGCGCGATGTGCTCGTTTGCGGTGAGGGAGACCAGTATCGGCCGCGTCGTGTTTTCCATCAGCTCGCCGATCATGGGCGGGCTTTCAAAATGGAATGTGCTGCGGGATGTAGAGCTTTCGCACGCTTTGCCGGAAGTGTTCGGGCCTGTGCCAGAGGTGATTGTCGGACTGTTGCTGGAAGAGGCCGAAAAAGTCTGGCAGGCCTGGAATCCGGTTTACTGGGCCGTCATCAAGAATTGCGGCTATCTGGGCGGGACGGCCGCCTCAAGCGGCCCCGAACATCTCGACGCAATTCCCGACAGCCGCAGCTTCCTGCGCCGCCTGTTTGCCCTTCATAAAAATCATCCGGCCTGACGCCGCATGGAAGGCATTTGTGCGGGTTATTGACCGTGGTCCTCCAGGACCTTGCGGCAAACCTTTCTCAGTTTTTCACGGTGATCCTGCAGGCACGCAAGCACGCGAAACGTGTCCGGAATGGCGTCCTGACAAAATCTGGTTGAATCCGGGGCGCAGGCGGCCTGCTCCTCGGGAGTGCCCTGAAACAGCCCGCCCGATTGCGCCGGCTGCTTTTCATTGGCGGCGAGCGCCGGACCGGCCAAAATCTGAATCAACCCAAGGACAGCGCAAAGTCTTGCAAACATTGTTTTTACCCGATCGTGTTTTGGTTTGAGGACAACCACCACAGCCACTCCGCGTTCCATGGTCTCACGGTACTCAACGCAATTGCCGTCCTGAAGCTCTATTTTCTCGATTGCACAAGTGATCGCTGCGATATCCTCCGGACGATCTTGCTCAGGAACATCGCGATCGGCCGCAACATGAACAGATCGGCAAACAGCGCCGCTAACATGGCAATTGCGCTCAGCCAGCCGAAAAGGCGCAATGACGGCAGGCTGGACAGGACCGTCATGGCCAATCCGCAGGCGAGCACGGCCGACGTCAGGATCAGCGGCGGCCCAACCAGAATAGTCGCCCGCTCGACCCCCACTGCGGGGTCTGGATCGATGTCCTCGATCTGCAATCTGTTCAGGAAGTGAATGGTCGCGCTCAGCCCGAGGCCGAACGAGACGGTCAGGGCGATAACGCTTGCGAACTGCAACCCCTGGCCCAGAAGCAGCAGCAGGCTTCCTGCAAAAACGATCGGAAAAAGACCCGGCAAGATGCTTATCAGCATGACGACGGGGGACCAGAAGGCGATGCCGATAAATGCCGCGACAAAGACGATTTCGATCGTCAGCCCTCTGCTCAATTTATCGATCATCAGCGCGCTGTTGCGGGCGGAAATCACCGACAGGCCGGTGACGCCTATTTTGTAACTGGGATATTTCGCGCGCACGCCGCTCAATTGCTGGTCGATCCGATCGACAATCGGAAGCAGCTGACTGGCGTCTGAATCAGGGACGCGGCCGCTGACGATCACCGCATCTTGTTCCGCCGAAATAAACCGGCGCGTGAGATAAGGTGGCAGCATGTCGACATATTGCTTGAGCGTCTCGACATCCGACTTGTTCAATTTTTCCGCCAGCCACCGGCGCAGTGTATCCAGGGACCAGACATTGCCGATGCCGGGTTGGTGTTCGAGCAGCGAATGCACATCGGCAATAATCGCCAGGGTTTCGGGTGAATAGAGCGATGCGCCCTTGGGAAACTGGATGTAAACGTCGAATGGATTTGCGCCGGTCAGTTTGAGGTCAAGACGATGGCTGGCCTGGACTGCTTGTTCGCGGTCCGGCACCTGCTCGGCCAGCCGATAGCGCGCCTGGAGCTGCGTATAGCCGAGCGACAGTCCCCCAACGACCAACAGACTGATCAATGAGTAGAGGCCGGGCCGAGTCACCATGCGGATTGCAATCCACCGGCAGATCCTGCGCAAGACGTCCAGCGCATTGTCCATGTTTCCGACGGCGGCGACGAATTCGGCTTCATTGCGAATGAGCAGGACGCCAAGCAGCGGCACGCCCAGGAGAACCGCGATGAGCGCCACAGCCGTCGCGATCAGCCCGGCTTCGCCGAACGTGCGGATGAGGTCGGATGCTGAAAACTGCAAGGCAATAAAAGACACGCCCGCGGTGGCGTGCGTCAGCACGCAGGCGGGTCCCACAATGAGCAACGCATTGCGAAATGCAGTGACTTTGTCATCGCCGGCGAGCAGGCGGTCGCGTGCCGCAAAGGTGATCTGCATGCTGTCGGAAAAACTGATGACCATGATCAATGGCGTCATCACGTTCAGAAAAATATTCAGGCTAAAGCCAAGCCAGCCGAGCGCGCCGAGAGCCAGCAGGATCGCCATCAATGGCGGGCCGGCCGCGATGATCATGAACGATATGCGGCGGAAGAACAGGATCGCGATCAGGCAGCCAACCGCAAAACCAAGCGCATTGTAGATCAGCCGGTCGCGCTCGATCGCGTTGCGAATCTCGAGCTGCATCACGGGCACGCCCGAGAGATCGGCTCGCAGGCCGGTACCGGCGAGATGTTCCTTCAACTCGTTGCGAACATCACCAATGATGGGCGCCAACCGGCCGGGGCCGGTCGCATCCGGCTCCAGGGCAAGCACCATCAGAGTCAGCTTGCCATCTGGCGACAACATTTTGTCGCGAATGATTTCATTCGCCATCACGCGTTTGACGAGCGTCTGGTATTCGGCGCCTTGCGGCAGCGGATCGGGGAAAAGCGGCGGGGGAATTTGCCCGTTGTCGGGCGGCTCGCGCGCGGAGAATATTGAGATCAGTCCCCGTGTGCCATCGATCAGCTGAACCCCGATCGCAAGATCGCGCAGTTTTTGCAGTGAATCCCGTTCCAGCAGTCGGTCGCCTTCGATCACGATGAGGACGTCAAATTCGTTCGACGGGAATCGACGCGTGACTTCTTCGTATGTCCGGAATTCATCGGTATTTGATCGGAACAGCTGACTCAGTGAATTGTCGACCTTGACCCGCGCAAAGCCGACGGCGGCTGCCAAGCTCAGCACAATGAAGGCGAGTACGCACAGTGTGCGGTGCGACAGTGCATAAAAGCCGATGCGCTCAATTCCGAGCGCGAGATTGCGCGGCTTGATGGCATGGGGCGGTTCCTGGCCCCTGTCTGATGGCAAAAGACTTGTCTCAGACATCAGATCCAGGCCCCGATTTATATTGGTCTTTCAGACTTTATGGCCCGATTGGGCCGGACGACTATACCTTAATTGCCGCAGCCGTCTTGACGACAACGACGGGGCAACTGGCCCCGCCACCGCTTACTATAGGCGACATTTGTCGACTTGAAAGCCGCGTTGAATGCCGCGCGGACTACGGCCTATCGCACAATCTGCTGGAGCAGCGCATGCAGCTTGGCGGCTTCGATAGGCTTTTGCAGGACGGGCGCATGGGAAAATTCCGAAACGATGGTGTCGGGCCCGTAACCTGTCACGAAGGCGAATGGAATTTTTCGGTCGGTGAGGATATTGGCGACGGCGTAGGTTTTTTCGCCACCCAGGTTCACGTCGAGTATGCCTGCCTGAAGGTTGTTGCTTTTGGCGGCAAGAATGGCGTCGCTGAATTGATTGTAGGGCCCGTCGACCTTGTGACCGAAGGCGGACAACATATCGGCCAGCATCATCGACACCAGCGGCTCATCTTCGACAAGCAGGACAAGCTTATCGGCCGGATCCACGGTGATAGCCTGGTTCGGCGCGCCGTCGAGCTGGCGCGGTTTGAACGCCAAACGCTTGGCCGACTCCTTCTTGTCGTCGTGCGGCACGCACAATTTGCAGCGCAGCCCGCTTTCCTGCCAGTCGAACTCCACGGTGCCGCCAAGCTGGCGCTCGATGCCGGCGATGATGGCGCGGCTGCCATAGCCGCGCCGATTGGGCGCGGTGATGGCGGGTCCTTTTGACTCGACCCAAATCAATTCGAGTCTTCCGAAGTCGTTGTTCCACGTGAGGTCGACATGCCCCACGTCGGTCGAGAGGGCGCCGTATTTGGCCGCGTTGGTCGCCAATTCGTGCAAGGCCAAGGCAATTGTCTGGGCCGTGGCGGGAGGCAATAAGACAATCGGACCGCGCGTCGAGACTCTTTCGGTACCGCCGGCCAGATAGGGTGCGAATTCTTCTTCAACAAGCCGCGTCAGGTCGGCGCCCTCCCAACGGGAGCCGGCCAATAGCCGGTGCGCGTTCGAAAGCGCGCCAATGCGGCCGTCAAGCGCACCCATATAGTCTTCGATGCTGTCCGCACGGGTAAGGCGCATGATCGACTGGACGACGGCCACGACATTGCGCGCGCGATGGTCGACTTCCTCAGCCAGCAGGATTTGCCGCTCTTCGGCGCGTTTGCGTTCGGTGATGTCGGCGGTGACGCCGCTGATCCAGATCAGGCGGCCGCTTTCGTCGAAGCTCGCCGCGGCCGTGCCGGTGCACCAGCGTATTTCACCATTAGGCCGCCGCACGCGAAATTCCGTCTGGAATGTATTGGCATCTTTCGAAACCTTGCGGAAAGCCCGCACCAGCAGCTCAAAGTCTTCGGGGTTGATGAGCGGACGTACATGGTCAAGCGTTGGCACAAACGTACTCGGATCGACACCGAAGATATCGCACTGACCCTGGTCCCAGACCGTCGCACCGCGGGCGACGTTCCATTCCCAGCTGCCCATTTGCCCGGCTGCCAGCGCCAGGCTGCGCAGACGTTCGCTCTGGCGTAGTTGCAAGGTCGAGGCAGCGAGCTCG
Source organism: uncultured Alphaproteobacteria bacterium (assembly GCA_963810125.1). Lineage (GTDB taxonomy): Bacteria > Pseudomonadota > Alphaproteobacteria > Rhizobiales > Xanthobacteraceae > Pseudolabrys. The sequence continues at coordinate 103,961 of CAWEMK010000001.1, read as the reverse complement.
GACGTGCGCTCAGCAACGCGCGCTTCCAGCTCGCGGTTGAGTTGCTCCAGTTGCCGCGTCTTGCGGAACAGCTCGACAAAGACCTTGACCTTGGCGCGCAGCACTTCCGGGATTACCGGAACCGGCACGTAGTCCACGGCGCCCATTTCGTAGCCGCGCAGGCGGTCGACGTCAGTCAACAAAATCGCGGAAATGAAAATCAGCGCGGTCTTCTCGAAGCGCGGGTGATTTCGGATCATTGCCGCGAGCTGAAAGCCGTCAATGTCCGGCATATAGACGTCGATAAGAACCACCGCGACATCATTCTTGAGGAGGAGTTCGAGCGCCTCCGTGGCGTTGTTTGCGCTCAACAGGTTTTCACCAATATCCCCGAGAATGGCGCGATAGGTGAGGAGTTTCGCCGGTTGATCGTCGACGAGCAGGATGTTGACCTTGTCGTCAGCCATGACGTCCTCGCGGTTAACGATGTAACCAGATACGGAGAGCAGAAAGCAGTTGTTCGGTGTTGACCGGCTTGGCGAGGTAGTCGGAAGCGCCCGCATCCAGGCACTTCTCGCGGTCCCCCTTCATCGCTTTGGCGGTCAGGGCGATTATCGGCAATCGCCGGAATTTATCGTTCTTCCGGATCTGGGCCATCGTTTGATAACCGTCCATCTCCGGCATCATGATATCCATCAGGACGATGGCGATGTCGGGATTGGAATCGATCAGTTGAATGGCTTCATTGCCCGTGGTGGCTGTGAGAACGCGCATGCCGCGCCTCTCGAGCACGCTGCTGAGCGCAAAGATATTCCGGGCATCATCATCAACGAGCAGGACGGTGCGATCGACCAGATCTTCATCGGATCTGGTCAATCGCTCCAGCATGCGCTGTTTGGCGGCTGGTAAATCGGTCACGACGCGATGCAGGAATAGCGCTGTCTCGTCGAGCAGGCGTTCAGGTGACTCGACGCCTTTGACCACGATGCTGCGCGCCATCGTATGGAGGCGGGCATCTTCCTCCGCGCTGAGTTCGCGGCCGGTAAATACGACCACCGGCACTTCGGAGAGCGCTTCGTCGGCTCCCAGCGCTTCCAGCACTTCAAAGCCTGTCATGTCGGGCAGACGCAGATCCAGTACCACGCAGTCGGCGGGCTGCCGGCGCAGGGCGTCGAGTGCGTCACGTCCGGTGCCGGCGGTTTCGATCTCCACGTCGTCGTAGCCGAGCAGCTCGGATATGCTCATTTGCTCGGCCGGGTTGTCTTCAACGACCAGCAGGCGCTTGCGCCGCGGTGTGGAATAATCCTTGATGCGGGTAAGCGCTGCTTCAACGCCTTCCATGGTTGTCGGCTTTGTCACGAAGGAAAATGCGCCGCGTGCCAGCCCGTGAAGCTTGTCCTCGTCGAGGGTTATGATCTGGACAGGGATATGGCGCGTCAGCGGGTTCTGCTTGAGCTGGCTCAGCACGCTCCAGCCCAACATGTCGGGGAGAAACACGTCGAGCGATACGGCGGTTGGCTGATACTGCTTGGCAAGTTCGAGCGCGTCGGCGCCGCGCGCCGCCACCAGAACCTTGAAGCCGCGACCGCGCGCGAGATCGACCAGGACACGACAATAGTGAGGGTCATCCTCGACGATCAGCAGGATGGAATCGCCCGGCTGGATCTCGTGCCGGTCGTCCGGGATCTGTTCGATTGGCCGCTCGGGCAACACAATCGGTGAGCCGATTGCCGGCACCTGCGCGGGAAGGGAGCTGCCCGCGACCCGGACCGCGGCCGATGGTCCGGCATAGGCGATCGGCAGGTACAGCGTGAACGTGCTGCCGACACCGGGCGAGCTGCGCAGCTGGATTTCGCCGCCCAACAGGTTCGACAATTCGCGGCTGATGGCGAGGCCCAGTCCGGTGCCGCCATATTTGCGGCTTGTGCTGGCATCCGCCTGCTGGAAGGCCTCGAAGATGATCTTTTGCTTTTCGGCCGGAATACCGATGCCGGTATCGGCGACCTCGAAGGCGACCACGCCCTGCGCCTGGCTGAGGACCGGGTGCGTTGATGTCCAGCCGGCAGGTGCCGCGAACACCTTGAGCTGCACGCCGCCGCGGGCGGTGAACTTGAACGCGTTGGAGAGCAGGTTCTTGAGCACCTGCTGCAAGCGCTTGGAATTGGTGATGAGACTGCGGCCGAGTGTCGGATCGAGGTCGACGTTGAACGAGAGCTGCCGCGTCTCTGCCTCGTGACGGAAGGGTCGTCCGACCGCGTCGAGGACGTTGGAGAAGAAGAGTTCTTCCGCCTCCACGGTGACGGTACCGGATTCGATCTTGGAGAGGTCGAGAATATCGCTGATGAGGTTGAGCAGATCGGTTCCGGCGCCGTGGATGGTGCGGGCAAACTCGGTTTGCTTGGTCGAGAGATTGCCGTCCGGATTGTCGGCCAGCTGCTGACCCAGAATGAGGATGCTGTTGAGCGGCGTGCGCAGCTCGTGCGACATGTTGGCCAGGAATTCCGATTTGTATTTCGAGGTGAGGGCGAGCTCGGCCGCCTTTTCTTCGAGCGCGCGGCGGGCCTGCTCGATTTCCTGGTTTTTTCTTTCGACTTCGACGTTGCGTTCGGCGAGCTGCTGGGCCTTCTGTTCGAGCTGCTCGTTGGTCTGCTGCAATTCGCGCTGTTGCGTCTGCAGTTCCCCGGCGAGCTGCTGCGACTGCTTGAGCAGGCCTTCGGTCTGCATCGTGGCCTCGATGGAATTGAGCACGATGCCGATGCTGTCGGTCAGCTGCTCGAGGAACATCCGCTGCAGCGCGGTGAATTCGGTGACAGAGGCCAGTTCGATCACCGCCTTGACCTGGTTTTCGAACAGGACCGGCAGGACGATGATGTTGGAGGGCGAGACCTTGAACAAAGCCGAACCGATCGGCACCGCATGGGTCGGCATATTGGTGATCAAAAGCTGCCGGCGGTCGGCGGCGCATTGGCCGATCAGGCCTTCGCCGATGCGAATCCGCAGCGGATGTCCATTGGAGCCGTCGTCGGCGTAAGCCGACAGCAGCCGCATGGTCTGCAATTCTTCGCTTTCCACCTGATAGATAACGCCGAGCTGCGCATTCACCAGCGGCGTGAGTTCGCTCAGCAGTAACCGGCCGACGGTGGCCAGATCGCGCTGGCCCTGCAGCATGTTGGTGAACTTGGCGAGGTTGGTCTTCAGCCAGTCCTGCTCGGTGTTGCGGTCGGTGGTCAGACGCAGATTGTCGATCATCGTATTGATGTTGTCTTTGAGCTCGGCGACTTCGCCGCGCGCATCCACCTGAATCGACCGGGTCAGATCGCCTTTGGTCACCGCGGTCGCGACCTCGGCGATCGCGCGCACCTGCGTGGTCAGATTTGCAGCCAGCAGGTTGACGTTACCGGTGAGCGCTTTCCACGTTCCCGAAGCGCCCGGCACGTTGGCCTGGCCGCCGAGGCGGCCGTCGACGCCCACCTCGCGGGCAACGGTCGTGACCTGATCGGCGAAGGTCGCCAGCGTGTCGGTCATGTTGTTGATGGTCTCGGCGAGCGCCGCGACCTCGCCCTTCGATTTCACCGTCAGGTTTTGCTTGAGGTCGCCGTTGGCGACCGCGGTCACCACCTTGACGATGCCGCGCACCTGCTCGGTGAGGTTCGCCGCCATCACGTTGACGGTGTCGGTCAAGTCCTTCCAGGTGCCGGCGACGCCCGGCACCGCTGCCTGGCCGCCCAATCGGCCTTCGGTGCCGACTTCGCGTGCCACGCGCGTCACTTCCGACGCAAAGGCGTTGAGCTGGTCCACCATCGTATTGATGGTGTTCTTGAGCTCGAGAATTTCGCCCTTCACGTCCACCGTGATCTTGCGCGACAAGTCGCCGCGCGCGACGGCGGTGGTGACTTCGGCGATGTTGCGGACCTGGGTGGTCAGATTTGCCGCCAGCAGGTTGACGTTGTCGGTCAAGTCTTTCCAGGTGCCGCCGACGCCAGGCACGTTGGCCTGGCCGCCCAGCCGCCCTTCGGTGCCGACTTCGCGCGCCACGCGCGTCACTTCGCCGGCGAATGAGCGCAACTGGTCCGTCGTGGTGTTGAGCGTTTCCTTGAGCTGCAGCAGCTCGCCGCGCACGTCGACGGTGATTTTCTTCGACAAGTCGCCGTTGGCGACCGCGGTCGCAACTTCCGCGATGTTACGGACCTGAGCGGTCAGGTTCGAGGCCATGAAGTTGACGTTGTCGGTCAAATCCTTCCAGGTGCCGGCGACTTCCGGCACTTCCGCCTGGCCGCCGAGCTTGCCTTCGGTGCCGACTTCGCGCGCCACGCGCGTCACTTCCGAGGCGAATGAGTTGAGCTGGTCCACCATGGTGTTGATGGTGTTCTTGAGCTCGAGAATTTCGCCTTTCACGTCGACGGTAATCTTGCGCGACAAGTCGCCGCGCGCGACGGCGGTGGTGACTTCGGCGATGTTACGGACCTGGGCGGTGAGGTTGCCGGCCATCGAGTTCACGGAGTCGGTCAAGTCTTTCCAGGTGCCGGCAACGCCGGGCACGTTGGCCTGGCCGCCGAACCGGCCTTCGGTGCCGACCTCGCGCGCCACGCGCGTCACTTCGCCGGCGAACCGGTTGAGCTGGTCCACCATGGTGTTGAGCGTTTCCTTCAGCTGAAGGATTTCGCCGCGCACGTCGACGGTGATCTTGCGCGACAAGTCGCCGCCGGCAATCGCGGTCGCCACTTCGGCGATGTTACGGACCTGGCCGGTGAGGTTGCCGGCCATCGAGTTCACGGAATTGGTCAAATCCTTCCAGGTGCCGGCAACACCGGGCACGGCGGCCTGGCCGCCCAGCTTGCCTTCGGTGCCGACTTCGCGCGCCACGCGCGTCACTTCCGATGCGAATGAATTGAGCTGGTCCACCATGGTGTTGAGCGTTTCCTTCAGCTGAAGGATTTCGCCCGACACGTTCACGGTGATTTTCTTCGACAAGTCGCCTTGCGCGACCGCGGTCGCCACTTCGGCGATGTTACGGACCTGGCCGGTGAGGTTGGAGGCCATCGAATTCACCGAGTTCGGTCAAGTCCTTCCAGGTACCGGCGACGCCGCGCACCACGGCCTGGCCGCCCAGTTTGCCTTCGGTGCCGACTTCGCGCGCCACGCGCGTCACTTCGCCGGCGAAACCGTTGAGCTGGTCCACCATGGTGTTGATGGTGTCTTTCAGCTCGAGAATTTCGCCGCGCACGTCGACGGTGATCTTCTTCGACAAGTCGCCGTTGGCGACGGCGGTCGTCACTTCGGCGATGTTACGGACCTGGCCGGTGAGGTTGCCGGCCATCGAGTTCACGGAATCGGTCAAATCCTTCCAGGTGCCGGCGACGCCGAGCACGTTGGCCTGGCCGCCGAGCCGGCCTTCGGTGCCGACTTCGCGCGCCACGCGCGTCACTTCGCCGGCAAACGCATTGAGCTGGTCCACCATCGTGTTGATGGTTTCCTTCAGCTGAAGGATTTCGCCCGACACGTTCACGGTGATCTTCTTCGACAGGTCGCCGCCGGCGATCGCGGTCGCGACGTCGGCGATGTTGCGGACCTGCGCAGTCAGGTTGCCGGCCATGAAGTTGACGCTGTCGGTCAAGTCCTTCCAGGTGCCGGCGACGCCCGGCACCGCGGCCTGGCCGCCGAGTTTGCCTTCGGTGCCCACTTCGCGCGCGACGCGCGTCACTTCCGAGGCGAAGCCGTTGAGCTGGTCCACCATCGTGTTGATGGTGTCCTTGAGTTCGAGAATTTCGCCGCGCACGTCGACCGTGATCTTGCGCGACAAGTCGCCGCGCGCGACCGCGGTGGTGACCTGCGCGATGTTACGCACCTGGTCGGTCAAGTTGCCGCACATGGCGTTGACGGAGTCGGTGAGATCTTTCCAGGTGCCGGCGACGCCCGGCACGATGGCCTGGCCGCCGAGCTTGCCGTCGGTGCCGACTTCGCGCGCGACGCGCGTCACTTCCGAAGCGAAGGAGCGCAGCTGGTCCACCATCGTATTGATGGCTTCCTTGAGCTGGAGAATTTCGCCGCGCACGTCGACCGTGATTTTCTTTGAAAGGTCGCCGTCGGCCACGGCGATGGTCACTTCGGCGATGTTGCGCACCTGGGCGGTCAGGTTGCTCGCCATCGAATTCACGCTTTCGGTCAGGTCCTTCCAGACGCCGGTCACCTCGCGCACCTGCGCCTGGCCGCCGAGTTTGCCTTCGGTACCGACTTCGCGCGCAACGCGCGTCACTTCCGAGGTGAACACGCTGAGCTGCTTGATCATCGTGTTCACGATGCTGGCGGCTTCGAGGAATTCGCCCTTCAGCGGACGTCCATCGACCTCCAGCCGGACGGTTTTCAGCAGGTCGCCTTGCGCGACCGCGGCGACGGCGCGGGTGACTTCCTTGGTCGGCCAGAGCAGGTCGTCGATCAGCGAATTGACCGACGTCTCCATCTCGCCCCAGGCCCCGCTGGAGTGGTCGAATTTGACACGGTGGCGGGTCTTGCCTTCGCGGCCGACGACCTGACCGACACGTTCGAGCTGCTGCGCCATCCGCTCGTTGGAGGCGACGATGTCATTGAAGGTATCCGCGATCTTTCCGATCAGGCCGTCCTGCTCGCCGGTCATCCGGACGGAAAAATCGCCGGCGCGCATCGCACGCAGCGACTGGAGCAAATTTTGCAATTCGATCGGGGAGTTCGCGTCTGACGCGTCGCCGTCGTCCGGCCGGCTCGACCGCTTTTTCGACACCGCGCCATTTGGCGTTTTTTTAGCAGTGATTGTTGTTTGTTCCATCAACCCCTCCCGAATAGCGCACAGTCATCCGGCGCATTTGCACGCGCCAGAGAGGCGATAAGTTCCGAATGACATGGCCAGCCACCGCAGGTACCGCAGCCGCAATGCCATGTTCGTTCTTCATCTTATGTAGGGCAGAGACTTGACCCTCCCGCCCGCGCCAGCAAGTCACGCTGGAGCGCCCGCCAGCAATTAAATCCGCTAATTAAAAAAAAGTTCCGCGGGCGGGGTGTCTTTGTACCAGCGGCTGATCTTGCCTATACGATTGAATTTATTGAAAAAATAGACGCCGAGCGCGTCGGCCAGAAATGCGGATAGAGCAAAAAAATACATAAAGACTGGCCCAACATTCTTCTAATTGCGCGCTGCAGCGCGAAAGAAAGAATGTCGCCGGCGATCCGGCGCGGATATGCACCCTGCGAGAGCCTTCGATCGCTGGGCGGCCGCTCGCATAATCGCGGTGCGAGCCACTGACTGAGTCCGGCCAATGCGGTATCCTGAAATTCGGCCCGGCGATGGATTCTGCCACGATTCAGCCAAAGCCTTCGCAATATTGTGGAATTGCCGCCAAGGGGTGGCCAGGGGACGGCCACGGGACGGCAATGGGGAGAGCTCACTTGCTTCGAATGCACCGACGTCCTGCTGCCGTGACGGCATCGCTGCTGATCGCGGGCGCATTTTTCGTCCCCCTTTTTTCCGGCATTGAGGCGCGCGCCCAAACCGCATCGGGCGCCTGTGGCGATGCCGCCGGCATAGCGGTCCTGCCGTCGCCGGTCGTGCCGTGGAAGGGCGCGCCGCTGCGCGTAATTTTCACGGCGGAGAAACCGCTCGACGGCGAACTTTCATTGATTGCACCCGACGGTCGCGTCGCCGTCCGGTCGCGCGATCGCCATGGCGGGCCGCCCTATTTCTGGTTCGCAGAGGTTGCGGCGCCCGCCGCCGGGGCCTGGCATGTGACGCTCTCCGGCGCTTCGGCCGGGTGCGGCACGATTACGCGCGAGATTGCTGTGCGCGATGACAGGCCGCCATCGCCCGGAGCAACTTCGGGAAGCGTCTGGCCGATCCACAATTCGTGGAATCGCGCGACGGAAAACCTTTTCTCCGCATGGATCGAGAAACTCTTTGATGCGCCGCTCGACGCAACGCTGTCGTGGAAGGCATTGCACGAAGTGCTGCGTGATCAGTCGCGCAATGCACTGTTCAACCATTTGGGCCTGAACGAAGACCAGATGGGACTTGTCATTCGCCCCGACTGCGCCGACCTGCCGTATTTCCTGCGCGCCTATTTCGCATTCAAGATGGGCCTGCCATTCGGCTACGCGAAGTGCTCGCGCGGTGGAGGCGGCCAGCCGCCGAAATGCTTCCAGTGGTTCAGCACGCAGAACCTCGAAGCGGCGCGCGCTTCATCGAACGAACAAAAAACCGCGTCGAGCGGAGCCGCGCCGAAATCGGGGGGGCTCGCGGCGTCGTTCGGCCATTTTGTGCAGTCGACCGTCGCCGACGCGGTGCATTCCGGATCGGCACGCACGCCGCTGGGCGATGAAAACACTGACTATTACCCCGTAGCGCTGACGCAAGAGACGCTGCGACCGGGCACTGTCTACGCCGATCCTTATGGGCACGTGTTGATGATCGCAAAGCGTATCGCGCAAACCAGCGACGCGGCGGGCGTTATTTTTGCGGTCGATGCGCAGCCCGACGGCACGGTCGCGCGCAAGCGTTTCTGGCGCGGCAATTTTCTGTTCGCGCAGGACCCCGCGCTCGGGGGCCCCGGGTTCAAGCGCTTCCGGCCGATTGTGAAGGACCAAAGCGGCGGCTTGCGCCGGTTGACCAATGCCGAGATCGCAAAGAATCCGCAGTACGGCGATTTTTCGCTCGAGCAGGGCAAGCTTGGGGTCGAAGATTTCTATGACCGCATGGATGACGTGATGTCGCCGGAGCCGCTCGATCCTTTGCGTGCGATGAAGGAGGCGGTCGCTGCGCTCGATGAGCAGGTGAAGGCGCGCGTAACGTCGGTCGAAAACGGCCGGAAATTCCTGACCACCGCGCGCGGCGAGGCGACCATGCCCGATGGCGCGGCGATCTTCGAGACGATCGGCGCCTGGGAGGATTTTGCGACGCCGGCGCGCGATCTGCGTCTGCTGATTGCAATTGACGTGGTGCGGGGATTTCCTGATCGGGTTGCGCGGCTTCCCGAGCGCTACGCGATGCCGGCAGGCAAAAGCGTCTCGGATGTGAAGGCTGAATTGCAAAGCGTTCTCGGGTCCGAGCTTTCGGCTCGAAAGTTCTCATACACGCGTACCGATGGGTCCCCCTGGACACTTGCACTCAGGGACGTGCTCGACCGCGTGGGGGCACTGGAGATGGCCTATAATTTGAACGATTGCGTCGAGTTACGGTGGGGTGCGGCGGAAAAGAGCGACGAAGCCGCAACTTGCAAGCATCTTGCATCGGGGGCGCAGCGCGCAAAGATGGCGAAGTATCGCCCCTGGTTCCACGAACGGCGCCGACCAGCGCGCGCCAGCGGCTAGAACGTTGGGACGCGGACGAGAGCGGCGACCTGAAACCGGAGAGGGGCGATGGCACGGCACAAAACCTATAGTCCACACGGCGTCATCCCGGCGGTGCTGTTGCCGTTCGACAATGATCTTGCGATCGACGAGCAAAATTTCCGCAAGCATCTGCGGGATGTTGCGGCGACCGAGGGGCTCTCGGCCATCACGATCAATGCCCATTCGACCGAGGTTGCCTCCTGCACCTTCGATGAGCAGCGGCGCATCCTCGACATTGCGCAGGACGAGGTTGGCGCCAGGCTGCCGTTGGTCAACGGCATCTGGGCCGATGGCAGCATCGAGGCCGCGCGCATCGCGCGCATGGCAGAGCAGGGCGGGGCGTCGGCGCTGCTCGTTTTCCCGCCGGCTCCGTTCACGCTCGGCCAGTCGCCCGCGATGGCGCTCGCGCATGTCAAACACATCGCCGACGCTACCGACCTTCCGCTGATCGTGTTCCAGTATCCGCTCGCAACCGGCCAAGGCTATCCGAAGGAGACCTTGCTGAAGATGTGCGAGCAGGTGCCGTCGATCCGCGCCATCAAGGACTGGATCGGCAACGTGCCGCATCACGAATGGCATATCCGCACGCTGCAAAATTTGCCGCGGCCGGTGAACGTGCTCACCACGCATAGTTCGTGGCTGTTTGCATCGCTGGTGCTTGGCCCGAATGGCCTGCTGTCGGGTTCGGGCAGCGTGATCGCCGATTTGCAGGCCAAACTGTTCCGCGCCGTGCAGGCCAATGATCTCGCCGAAGCCAGGCGGCTGAACGAGCGCATCGAACCGATGGCGCGCGTGTTTTATGCCGATCCGTTCGTCGACATGCACAACCGCATGAAGGAAGCGCTGGTGCTGCTCGGCAAGCTGCCGCGCGCGGTGGTGCGTCCGCCGCTGGTCAAGATCGAGCGCGCGGAAATCGCGCGCATCCGTCAAGCTTTGATCGAGGCGGGCTTGCTCGACAAGAACGCAGCGCGGGATGCGGCGTGCATTGCCCTGCGTTCCGAGCGGGCGCGCCGACAGTTGTCAGCCGGACTTGTGCCGGACATCCAGATCATAATGCACGGGTTGCCATCCTAGCAGATTGCCGGGACATTCGCCGGCCGCTGCGCGCCGTCCCGGAATGACGAAGTCTCACATAATCGCAAATTCGGTATTCTTGCGATCCGTCACCAGCATGCTGCCGGGATAATGCGTAATGCAGAAATCCGGCTTCACCGTCGCGATCACCGATTGCGGCGTGACACCGCAGGCCCAGAACACCGGCATCTCGTCGTCGCGGACTTCGACCGCGTCGCCGTAATCGGGCTTCATGATATCCTTGATGCCGATCAGTTCCGGCTTGCCGATATGCACCGGAGCGCCATGCACCGCCGGAAAGCGCGTCGTGATCTGGACGGCGCGGATCGCGTCTTTCGGCGTCATCGGACGCATCGACACCACCATCGGACCGTGGAACGGCCCGGCCGCGTGCGTTGCGATCGATGTGCGGTACATCGGAACGTTACAGCCACGCACGATGTGCCGCAACTCGATGCCTTCCGACACCAGCGCTTCCTCGAACGAAAACGAACAGCCGATCACAAAACTCACCAGGTCGTCGCGCCAGAATTCGCGCACATCATACGGCTCGGCCACCAGCTCGCCATTTTTCCAGACGCGATAGCGCGGCAGATCGGTGCGGATGTCGAGATCTTCGCCGAGGTCCGGCACCCGCCAGTCACCCGGCTCCGACGTGCCGATCACCGGGCATGGCTTGGGATTGAGTTGGCAGAAGCGCAAAAAATCGGCCGCGAGTGCTTTTGGCAGAATGGCGAGATTGCCCTGCACATAGCCGGGTGCGAGGCCGGCGGTCGGTGCGCGATGTCCGGCGCGAATGGCAAGCCTGGCGGCCAGCCCGCTGCCGGCTGCGGGTTTGTCGTCTCGGCGCAGGGGTGTAACGGCCATTGGTTTGGTCCAGTTTTGTCGCAGCAAGCCTAGCATCGGATGTCTCGACATTCGAGCGTGCTTGCTCATTTCCCGGGCAGCATACGACCATGTGAGTTGGCCCTGCATCCATAGGCAGATTGCGGTTGAAACTTGTGGCGGGATCGCGTTTGCTTACGGGATCAATTGCAAGAGTCCGCCAAGGGCCGGCAGGGGAGGATTTGTAATGTCTTGTACCGTCACGCCGGGGCGTGCGGTCATCGGCTCGCGCGGCAGCGTGGGGCGTCGCGCTTTTCAATTCGTTCACATGACATCCTGAGGGAGGGACAGCTATGACTGAAAAATGGAAAGACGAAGCCTGGGCGCAGGACATCTGGTACAGCGGCAAGGTGACGCGTCGCACATTGGTCGGGTGGGGCGGCGGCGCGCTGGGCGCGGCCATGCTGGTGCCGGCGCCATGGCGCGCGGCTTTCGGTGCGGCGGCGCCTTACAAGATCGGTTCCTTGCAGCCGCTCTCTGGCGCAGCCGCGCTGGGCGGCAAGACCGCGGTGGTCGGCCTGCAGATGGCGATCGACCGCATCAACAGTTCCGGCGGCGTCAATGGCCGGCCGCTTGAGGTGATCATCGTCGACGATGAATCCAAACCGGACGTCGGCCGCCGCAAGACCGAAAAATTGCTGGTCGAAGACAAGGTCGACGTGCACGTCGGCGGCTTCCTCTCCAACATCTGCCTCGCCTGCATGCCGCAATTCGAGGAAAACAAAGTCGTCAACATGATCAGCGTGTGTCTCGACACCACGCTGACCACCACGAAATGCAATCGGTACAGCTTCCGGACCTACGAATTTGCTCCCGCGCAGGCCGTGGCGATCGCGCCCTATCTCGTCAACAAGATGGGCAAGAAGTGGCACATTGCCTTTGCCGACTACTCGTGGGGCCAGTCGACGCGCGACGCCTATGCGGCGGAGATCAAGAAGCTCGGCGGCGAAGTTGTCGGCACCACCGGCATTCCGCTTGGCACCGCCGACATGACGCCGTTCCTGTCGAAGATCCAGGGTGAGTTCGACGGGCTGTTCGGCATCTTCTTCGGCAAAGACGGCATCACCATCGGCAACCAGGCTTTCGATCTTGGCCTTACCAAGAAATACAAATGGGCGGGCGACGGCGCGATCGCGGAATCGGTCAACCTGCCGGCGCTCGGCAACAAGATCGAGGGCTTCGTCGGCATCAACCGGTATATCCCGATATTCGAGGGCGCGCTCGATACGCCGGCGCTGCACAAGTTCTTCGACGAAGCCAAGGTGCGTCTCGCCAAGGTCGATCCGTCGGGCCCGCTGCCGGACCGCTACGTTCAGTCGAACTACGAGTCCGTCAACGCGCTCAAGCTCGGCATGGAGAAGTCGAAGTTCGAGGGCCGCCAGGACACGATGAAGCTGATCGAAGCGCTGGAAGGCCTGGTGATGCCTGCGGGTGATGACTTCCCGCAGGGTGGTGGCGTCATCCGCAAGGAAGATCACCAGGCGTTCATCCGCCAGTTCATCTTCGACATCAAAGGCGGCAAGCATCACCTGCTCGAGACCGTTGCGGGTGAGAAGACAGTTGTGCCGCCGGCCTGCAAGTTCGCTACCACGTAAGTGAGCGCGCAAGCCGTAACCGACATAAGCTCCCCGGCGAGCAGCCGGGGAGCTGCGTCGGCTCCGATCCTGAAGACCGAGCTGTTGACCGTCCGATTCGGCGGCTTGGCCGCGCTTTCCCAGGTCAATTTCGAAGTTCAGCGCGACGAAGTCCGCGCCATCATCGGGCCGAACGGCGCCGGCAAGAGCACGTTCTTCAATTGCCTGACCGGCGTGTTGCGGCCGACCGCTGGACGGATCCTGTTTAACGGTGAGGAGATCACCGGTCTGCCGCCCAACATGATCTCGCAGAAGGGCATCGCGCGCTCTTACCAGATCACCAACATCATGCCGAACGCGACGGTGCTGGAAAATGTCCGCATCGCCGCGCAATCGCGCCGCCATGCCTGGAACATGGTTCGGCATCACAGCGATTTCAGGGACATCCGGGAAAAGGCGGAGGCCGCGCTCGACTCCGTGGGGCTTTTGTCGAAAGCAGAGGAACTGGCCGCCAATCTATCCCATGGCGAGCAACGCAATCTCGAGATCGGCATCGCGCTTGCCACCGAACCGGCGCTGTTGTGCCTCGATGAGCCGACAGCCGGCATGAGCGCGGCCGAGACCGCTGATACGCTGCGTTTGGTGCAGCGGATCGCAAAACAGCACACGATTCTGATCGTCGAACACGACATGGACGTGGTGATGGAGCTCGCCGACCGCATCACGGTATTGCACTACGGCTCGATCCTGGCGGAAGGTACGCCCGAGGAAATCCAGCAAAACCCCAAAGTGCTGGAGGTTTATCTCAAGACATGAGTGCGATGGCATCGAGCGGTGCGCCACTCGTCCTGGTCGAGGATGTGCACACCTATTACGGCAAGAGTCACATCCTGCACGGCGTCTCGCTCACGGTAGGGCCCGGCGAAGTGGTCGGCCTGCTCGGCCGCAACGGCGTCGGCAAATCGACGACCCTGAAGACCATCATGGGCCTGGTGCACCCGAGCCAGGGCAAAGTGATGCTCGAAGGCAATCCGATCACCGACATGCCGTCGCACAAGGTGGCGCGACTCGGCATTGGCTATGTCCCGGAAGACCGGCGTATCTTTCGTCTGCTTACCGTGATGGAAAATCTGCGCACCGGGCTCGATCGCGACGGCGTGACGGACGAGAAAAAACGCGCGCTGCTCGACAAGGTCTTCACTTATTTTCCGGTGTTGGCCGAGCGGCGCAACCAGGCCGGCGGCACGCTCTCCGGTGGCGAGCAGCAGATGCTCGCGATCGCGCGCGCCATGATGCTTGAACCTAAAATCATCCTGCTCGACGAGCCGACCGAAGGCCTGATGCCGCGCATGGTCTCCCAGATCCAGAACATCATCGAAATCCTGCACACGGAAGATGTCGCCATCCTGCTGGTCGAACAAAACGTGCCGCTGACGCTCGCGGCGAGCCAGCGCGTCTACATCATGGAAAAGGGGCAGGTGCGCCACCACTGCGCTGCCTCTGAAATCGACGTGCACGATCCGGTTATCAAGCAATATTTAGGGGTGTAGCGCGTGGTCCAGTTTTTCCAATCCATTCCCTACGACCAGATCATCATCCAGACGATGAACGGCATCGTCACCGGCATGATCCTGGCGCTGGTTGCCTCGGGCCTGACGCTGATTTTCGGCATCATGGACGTGGTAAATTTCGCGCACGGCGAATTGTTCATGCTCGGCGCCTATATCGGCGTCATCGTGCTGACAGCGACGGGAAGTTTCTGGCTCGCGCTCGTGCTGGCCGCGCTGGTGGTCGCGATCCTCGGCGCCGCGATGCAGATCGTCACGCTACGGCCGCTGATCGGCCGCGACCCCCTGACCACGATCCTCGCCACCTTCGGGATTTCGCTGATCCTGCAAAACTATGTGCTTTGGCAGTTCGGACCGGTGTCGCGGAAAATCAGCGAGCCGATCACCGCGCATTTCAATTTGTTTTATCTCGAATATCCCTGGTACCGGATTCTGATCGCAGTTCTCTCAGCGCTCATCATCGGCGGCTTCTGGCTTTTCCTGAAACACGGCAAATACGGAATCTGGATCAGGGCGACCACGCAGGACCGCGTGATGGCGCAGGCCATGGGTATCCCTGTGCCGTGGGTCTACACCGGCGTCTTTGCGATCGGGGCGGGTCTCGCCGCGGCAAGCGGCGTTCTGTTCGCGCCGCTCGCCGGCGTCAGCCACACCATGGGCCTCGATTGGGTGCTCAAAGCCTTCATCGTGGTGGTGGTCGGCGGCATGGGCAATCTCGGCGGCTCGATCGCGGCTGCGATCTTCATCAGTCTGCTTGAATCCTATGCCTCGATCTGGGTGAACCCGTCGCAGGCGGTCATCGTCTCGTTCGTCGTGCTGATCCTCACGCTTCTGTTCCGTCCCACCGGTCTTTTCGTTCCGACACCGAAATGACAACCGCGCCCCTCGATAAAGCAATGCCGCTCAAAAAAGCCGGATTGAGCCACACCGCCGTTTACTGGATCAGCTTTTGCGCTGTGATGGCGGTGCTGATCGTCGCACCGCTGGTGCTGCCGGAATTCTGGCGCCGCTTCCTGACCGAAGTTCTGGTCTGGGGGCTGCTGGCGATGTCGTCCGACCTGCTGATCGGATACACCGGCATGATTTCCTTTGGCCACTCGGCGTTTTTCGGCCTAGGCATGTATGGCGCGGCGGCCGCGCTCTTGCTCTTTAGCCCGCCCAATCTCTGGCTGGCGATAGCGTTTGGATTGATCGGGGCCGCGATCGTCGCCCTGTTCGTGGCTTATTTTTCCACCCGCCTGCGCGACATCTATTTCGCCATCACCACGCTGATCTTCAGCCAGATCTTCTATGTCATTATCTTTACCTGGACGGCGGTCACCGGCGGCGAGAACGGGCTGATCTTCACGCGGCCGCATTTCTCAATTCCATTCCTCGTCGACATACGCTTTACGTCCTCGACCATGCACTGGTTCGTATTGGCGGTGGTGACAGGATCCTATTTGATTTTGCGGCGGGTAACGCAATCGCCGTTCGGCATGGTGTTGCAATCGATCCGCGAGAACGAGGCTCGCACGCGCGCGATCGGCTATCCGGTCGAGCGCTACAAGATCGCGTCGGTCATGCTGTCGGGATTGTTCGCCGGGCTTGCCGGAGTGCTTTACGCGATCCAGAACGAATTCGCCGCGCCGGATTTCGTCTATTTCATCACCTCCGGCGACACCGTGATCTTCAACGTCCTGGGCGGCATCGGCACGCTGGTCGGTCCGATCGTCGGCGCGGGGTTTTTCCAGCTGCTGCGCGAACTGATGGCGCGCATCTTCGGCGATCAGTTCCCTTATCTCGTCCCGCTCGGGTTTATCTTCATTGCGATGATCATTTTCCTGCCGCAGGGCCTGCTCGGCTTCGCGCGGCGGTGGCTTAACCGGTAGAGCCGAATACCACTGTTGACGGGGCGGGGGCGGCGGACGCCTTCTTTTTTCATGAGTGTGAGCCGGCTCACGCAGGGTCTGTGCGTGTGAGGCCTATACCTGCGTCATGCAGATCAGATCCACATTCAACAATTGCTGTGCTGTCGTCGGCCGGGCGTCGGCAATCATTACGTTCGCCGGCATGGGGTCGATCGTGCTGGTGGCCACGGTGGTCGACGTTTTGCGGTAGCCGAAAGGCGTCCTAATCGCAGCGCGCGACCATGCCGCCATCCACCACGATCTCCGTTCCGGTAATGAACCGTGCCTCGTCGGACACAAGGAACAGCGCGGCATTGGCGGTGTCCTGCCCGTCGCCCATAAAGCCAAGCGGGATGCGGTCGAGCCGCGATTTCAGCAGCGCTTCGACATCTCCGCCCGCGCGTTGCTTGGCAAGGCGCGTTTCGACCATTGGCGTATGGAGTTGCCCCGGCACCACGGAATTGACGCGAATTCCTTTCGCCGCATATTGCACGGCGACCACGCGCGACAGCTGGATCACACCAGCTTTGGTCGCCGCATAACCGACTTGCGCGGAACCGGTCCAGCGCAGGCCGGATGTCGATGCGACATTGACGATCGCGCCGCTTTTCTGACGCTCCATCACCGGCAGTACGTGCTTCAGGGTGAGAAAGATGCTTTTCAGGTTGGAATCGACCTGCGCGTCCCAGACATCTTCACTCAATTCAACCGGGCCGCCATGCGCCGACCCGCCGACATTGTTGACCAGGATGTCGATGCGGCCAAAACGATCGAGGCAGGTCTTCACCATGACGTCGACCGACGCAGCACCGGTCACGTCGCACTGATGCGTGACGATCTCGCCGCCGATTTTTTTCACGCGCTCGACGGTTTCCGTGACGCTGTCGAGATCGCGATCGACGGCGAATATTTTGGCGCCTTCCTCGGCAAAGCGAACGGCGGTGGCGCGCCCGTTGCCCCAGCCGGGCCCGACGCAACCCGCGCCGGTGACGATCGCGATGCGGCCTTGCAGGCGTCCGCTCATGATGCTGCTCCGGTCAGACGGCGCGCCGGCGCGAAGCGATAAAAGCGCTGCGGATTATCCACCAGCAACGCTTGCAACGCAGCCGCGCCGGGCGCGATCTCGGCAAGAATATCCACCAGCAATCCGTCGTCGACCACCGGCGGCGCATGGTTGGGATGCGGCCAGTCAGTACCCCAAACGACGCGATCGCCGAATTCGCCCACCAGCTTGCGTGCGAACGGCACGGCGTCGGCATAAGGCGGGCCCTGCCGTGTCGCACGATCTGCCCCGCTCACCTTGATCCACACGTTCTTGTCTTGCATCAGTGCGAGCAACGCGCGGAAGGCAGGCTGGTCCAGTCCGCGTGAGGCATCGATGCGGCCGATATGATCGATCATCACCGGAACCGGCGAGCGCCTGAGCGCGGGCGCCAGCTCGGCAATGCGATCACCGTCCATGTGAATCTGCAAATGCCAACCGACATCGGCAAGACGTTTGCCGAAGGCAACGGCTTCATCAATCGTCGCGCCGGTGCCGAGATGCTCCATGTAATGGAAGCGCGCTCCGGTGAGGCCGGCGGCGGCGAGCCGCTTCAGTTCGGCGTCCGCTATCGAGGTCGAAACCAGCGCCACGCCTTTATAGGCGCCGCCGGTCGCGGCGACGACGTCCTCGGTCACCGAATTGTCGGTGCCGTGGCAGTTGGGCTGCACGATCACGCAATGCTCGATGCCGAGCCGCGCATGCAGCGCGAACAACATCTCCTTGGTCGCGTCGGACGGCGTGTATTTCCGGCCTTCGGCAAAGGGAAAGCGCGCGCGCGGCCCGAACACGTGCACATGCGCATCGCATGCCCCGGGCGGGAGCTTCAGCTTGGGCTTACTGGGCGTGGCCATCCAATAAGGCGGATCCGCGGGTGTATCGGCGCCGTGCAGCATCATGCGTCCTTGGCACGCGTGCGCTCAAATGCCGGCTCGTGCGCGGAAAACCGGTCAAGCCACGCGACAAGGCCTGGAAATGCCGGGCGCCAGTCCACCTGTTTGCGCCAATCGAGATAGCCGAGCGCGCAGGACAGGCCGATCGAAACAACGTCGGTTTTGTCCGGGTCGGGAGGCGAAGCTTGGAATGCCGCCAGGCCACGCATGATCTTGCCGCGTTGATGATCGAGCCAGCGCGCCGAGGGCGGCGAGTCTGGCCGGAAGCGGTTCTCGTAAACGATCAGGATGGATGCATCCATGATGCCGTCGGCGAGCCGCGCCAGCGTCAGGGCCTTGAAGCGCGCAGGTCCCCGCAGCGGCAACAGGCGATCGGTGCCCGCGGCGTCCTGCAGAAATTCGATGATGATGCCGCTATCGTAGATCGTGCTGCCGTCGGCCAGGACCAGGCACGGCATTTTGCCGAGCGGGTTCTGCTGGCGCAGCGTGTCGTTCTCGTCGAGTGGATCGGCTGGTTTGAGGGAGACGCGCCCGGTCATACCGAGCGCGTCGATCGCCATGCGCGCCTTGCGCCCGAACGGCGACGTGACGGTCGAGCGCAATACGAAGTTTTCGGCTGACACCATTACGAAATCGCCGATTGCATCACTTCTCGGTCTGTACGCCGGCGTCCGCGATCACTTTCGCCCATTTCTTGGTCTCGCTGGCGATATAGTCGCGGAAATGTTCGGGTGAATCGCCCACCAGGATCGCGCCCTGGCTGGCAAGTTTTTCGACAACGGTCGGGTCCTTCATGGCTTCGACCGCGGCCTTGTTGAGCACGGCGACAATCTGCGGCGGCGTCTTTGCCGGCGCTACCATGCCGTACCAATTCTCGGTCTGCAGATCGGGCATGCCCGCTTCGACTGTCGTCGGGACATCAGGCGCGCTTGGCACGCGTTGCGTGGTGCCGACCGCGATCGGCTTGAGCTTGCCGGCCTTGATTTGCGGCAGCAGCACAGGGAGATCGAGGAAGACCATCTGCACCTGCTGGGCAAGCAGGTCGTTCACCGCTGGAGCCGCGCCGCGATACGGCACATGCACGATGTTGATGCCGGCCGTGAGCTTGAGCAGTTCGCCGGCCAGATGCGGCATGCTGCCGGGGCCGGAGGACGCAAAGTTGAGCTTGCCGGGCTGCGACTTTGCCAGCGCCACCAACTCTTTCATGTTGCTGGCGGGAACGTTGGTCGCGACCACCAGCATCTCGGGCACCTTGGCGACGAGCGTGATGGGTTGCAGATCCTTGAGCGTATCGTAGGCGACCTTTTCCATGCTCGGGCTGATGGCGAGTGCACCGGCGCTGGCGATCGCAATTGTGTAGCCATCCGGCGCGGCCTTCGCGACCACGTCGGTGCCGACCACGCCGCCCTGTCCGGAGCGGTTGTCGATGACGATCGTCTGCTTGAGGATTTCCGACATGCGCTGGCCGACCACGCGCGCGATGATGTCGTTCGGCCCGCCGGGCGGGAAGGGCACGACCAGCCGGATGGTCCTGGTCGGAAAATCCTGTGCCAGGGCCAAAGTCGGGCACAGCAGGGCCAATCCAATCAGCAGCGGTCTCAAGGCTTTCACAGCAATCCTCCCCAATTCAAAACGTCGTCCAGCGTGTTGTCGGCATGGCAGGCTTGATGGCCCGCACTCTTGCCCACCTTACGTCATCGCAGCGCGTGGGCGCCAGCCGGAACGAGTGCATGAGCCTTGACATTGCCTGCGTTAGGATTTTATTCCTTAAGTGAGGCGGGCAGAGTGTGCAACAAATTCAGTGTCATGCCCGGGCTTGACCCAGGCATCCATGATGATGTGCAACGCGGAAGAGCCTTACCTACGGCTATGCTTGCCGATTGCCTCATGGATTGCCGGGTCAAGCCCGGCAATGACAACGTGGAGAGGGAGGAGCCGACGTATGGACATTGATTTGCCTGAGGTGGTCGCCGAGGTGAGCGACGCATTCGAGCGCTACGAACAGGCTCTTGTGAGTAACGACGTACCAACCCTCAACGAGTTATTCCGCAATGACTCGCGCACCATCCGCTACGGCGCGAACGAAATTCTGTATGGCGCGGCAGAGATCAAATCGTTCCGCGGGGCGCGCTCGCCAGTGGCACTCGGGCGCACGCGATCGCGCACGGTGATCACAACCTACGGCAGGGATTTCGCGGTTGCTTCGACACTTTATGAGCGTCCGTCCGCGCCCGGCAAGCTCGGCCGTCAAATGCAGACGTGGGTGAAATTCCCGGAAGGCTGGCGCGTGGTCGCCGCCCACGTCAGCCTGATGGACAAGCCGAAGGCGTAAATTTTACAGCGCCGCGACCGCCTGCACCTCGACCAGCAGCGGCTCCTGCACCAGCCGGTCGATCATCAGCAGCGTATTGGGCGGATAGGCACCATTGGAAAACATCTTCGGAAATTCGCGCAGGCGGTACGTCATGAACTTCGGAATATCCTGCGAGTGCACCAGATAAGTCGTGAATTGCACGATATTGCCCCAGCCGGCACCGACCGATTTCAGCGCTGTTTCGATATTGGCAAATGTCTGTACGCATTGGGCGTCGAAGCCATCGGCAACCTTGCCGTCACGGTCGACGCCCACCTGACCCGCGATGAAAACGAATTCCGACGCCTTCACGCGGGTGAGTTGCGAATATTGTCCGAGCGGCTTGCCGAGCGCGTCGGGATTGAGAATCTTGATGTCGGCCATCGTCAACTCCTTCTCCTGATGTGCACCGGCAAGGCCGCTGCGACAATCGCGTTACTCGACCTGAACGCCGCTCGCCTTGATCGGCGCTTCCCACTTCTTGACTTCGCTCTTGACGAAATCGCCCAACCATTGCGGGCTGCGCTCGTTTGGCGCGGCGACCGTCGCGCCCAGTTTTGCCAAACGCTCCTGCACCGACGTCGTCGTAAGGGCGTCGACGGCGGCTTTGTTGAGGACCTTCACGACGTCGGCCGGCGCGTCTTTCGGCAGGAACAACGCGCTCCAGGTATAGGCCTGCACGTCGAGGCCCTGTTCACCCGTCGTCGCGAGTTTCGGCAGCACCGGCGAGCGCTCCTTGGTCATGATGGCGATGCCCTTCACCTTGTCGCCGTCGATTTGCGGCTTGGCGGTGGCGATAATGTCGCACAGGTAGTCGATGCGTCCGCCGACCAGGTCCTGCATGGCAGGACCGGTGCCCTTGTAGGGGACGTGCGTGATCTTGGTGCCCATCGCGCTGTCGAGCACCACGCACGCAAGATGCGTGGCCGAGCCGGCGCCGGCCGAGCCGTATTGCATCTTGTCCTGGTTGGCTTTGGCGTAGGCGATGAATTCCTTGAAGTTGCTCACCGGCAAATCGGGCCGCGCGATGATCGCAATCGGTGTCACCGCAAGGTAGGCGACCGGCGTGAAATCGGTCACCACATTGTAGAGGGGACGTTTGTAGAGCGTCTGGTTCTGGGCGTGAGTGCCGACGCTGCCGAGGATCATGGTGTAGCCATCGGGCTTGGCATCGGCGACGCGCTTGGAGCCGGTCATGCCACCAGCGCCACCGACGTTTTCGACGATTACCGACTGGCCGAGCAATTCGCCCATGCGCTGCGCGATGATGCGGCCGATCGTGTCCTGCGGTCCGCCGGCGGCGAACGGAATGACCATCGTCACCGGACGGGTCGGGAAGTCTTCGCCGGAGGCCGGTCCGGCCAATGCCAGTGCGGCGACAGCCGCAGCAAACAAAACCTTTTTCATTGTTGTGATCTCCACCTGAGGGGCGGAGATTTGCGCCGCGCGTGCCTGCTGGTCAAGCGCCGCGGGGTAGTTTGGCTAACCGACCTCAATGACCTCTTCAGGGAACTGGTGCAGCCGGTCGCCCGGCCCGTTACCGCCGATCAGGTAGTTATCGCACAGCCAATTCAGATAACCGGCGTGGATATACGTCGGATGGACGACAATATTCATGTTCTTTTCGATGGTCATGGGCTCGTCCTGACGGATGAGCGGACGCTCGACCAGATCGTAGCCCTGCCCATGGCAATAAAGCCGGGCCTCGGTCGGGCGGCCGTTCTTGCGCATGAAATCGTTGAAGGCGTCCCAGATGTCCTTGCAGGGCGTGCCGGGCTTGAGCAGGTCGAGCGTGAACTTGCGCGACGCCTGGCAGAACGCGAGCTCATCCTTCATCGCCTGCGGCACTTTGGCGCCGACCACGCAGGAGCGGCCGAGTTCCGTGTACATGCCGCCCGGTCCGTTGTCCTCGACCAGGAGCGCGATCTGATCGCCCTTTTGAATGATGCGGTTTTGCAAATGCCGGTTGGCGAATTTCGACGGCTTGCCGAGCGGCATCGAGGCGCAAAGATAAATGCCGTTCTCGCTGCCATGGCACTGGCTGTAATGTTGTGCGACGGCGGCAACCTCGGTGTCGCGCATACCGGGCTTTGCCGCCGCAAAAGCAGCGCGCATCGCGCCGTCCTGCATCAGCGCGGCGCGTTTCACCAGCTCCATCTCTTCGGCGCTCTTGATGACCTTGATGCGGTCCACCATTTCGGTCGCATCGACGAAGCGGGCCTGCGGAAACGTGCGTTTCATATAGTCGAGTAGCGCGTAAGACATCTGGTAGGTGCCGACATAACCGATCGTGCTGTTGGCAAAGGGCTTGAGCGCGGTTGCCGCGAGCTCGGGGTCATATTCCTTCGTGTAATGCGCGGAGGCATAGCTGGGCGTCGTGAGAATGCGTTTGACGCCGCGCCAGTTCTGGTCGCCTTGCGCGGTGGCTTCGTTGCCGCCGAACGGACCCTGACATACGACGGTCATCTCACCGTCGCGGGGGAACACGACGGTGTTGGGATAGCCGTTGGTCGCCGGCATGTCGGTGAAGTAACGGACATAGCCACCCATGTGATCGTTGTTGTTCTGCATCAGCAGCACATCGATCTTTTCGCGCTCCATGGCCGCGCGCACCGCGCGCCAGCGGCGCTCGAGCTCGGCATTGGAGATCGGCGTGTTCAGGCGTTCCGACAAAGCCATCGTTCAAACTCCCCAGGACGCGGGCTTGCGCACGATATTGATCATGGATTTGAGATCGCCGGCCAGAAACTTGGCCATATTGCCGGCGATAGTGGGCATGGCGCGATCCTCGTAGCCCTGCGAATAGCCGCCGAGATGCGAGAAGATCGTCACGTTCTTGGTCTTCCACAACGGATTGTCGGGTGGCAACGGCTCCTGCGAAAACACGTCGAGCCCGGCGCCGGCAATTTTTCCTGCCTCAAGCGCCGCGATCAGCGCTGGCTCATCAACGACGCCACCGCGTGCGACATTGACCAGATAGGCCGTCGGCTTCATCGCGCTCAACAATTTTTCGCCGACGATGCCGCGTGTTTCCGGTGTGAGCGGCGCCAGCGCGACGAGAAAATCGAGTTCGGGTGCGACCTTCAGGAGATCGTTACGGTGAACCATACGGTCGAAGCCCTTGCTGTCGCGCGGGCTCCCGCTGATGCCGATCACCGTCATATGAAACGTCTTGCAGATCGGGGCCAGATATTCCGCGATGAGGCCAACGCCGAGAATGCCGACTGTCTTGCCGGCGAGCAGTGCCGACGGCCAGCGTTCCCATTTGCTGTTGTCCTGTGCGCGGACCGAGCGCGGCATGTCGCGCGCGAGCGACAACATGAAGGCGATGGTCGCTTCCGATACCGGCGCACCATGGATACCACGGACATTGGTGACCAGCACCTCTTTGCCGAGCGAGGGCAGGTCGACGATGTTATCGACGCCGGTGCCGAGCGACTGGATCCATTTCAGCTTGGGCGCGTCGCGCACCACGTGATCGGCCATTGGCGGGCCAAAACACAGCAGAATGTCGGTGTCGGCAATGTGCGGCCCAACCAGATCGTGGTGGCCAACGACGTTGATGGTCAATTGCGGAAACCGCTCCAGCAGCATCGCCTTGTAACGGGCGCGCATGGCTTCCTGGACTTCCGTAAGAATGAGAACGTTTGGCATAGGGCTCGCAGTTGGGGCTCGCAGGTATAGCGCGCGATCCCGAATGGTGGGAACCGGTTATCGGGCGAGATCGCGCGCCGTCTGTCATAATGGCAAATGCAGGCGCGGCAAATATCCCCGGCGGGGTGACCCGCAATGCGGGTCTGCGGTAAGCTTGTGCGGGGCTGGCGGCCAATTGACGTTTGGCCTGCGCCATAGTCCCTATAGAACTCTGTTGGTCCGGGAGAGTGGTGGAGTCGTATGAAGAAGGTCTATTCCGACGCAAAATCCGCGCTGGCGGGCGTACTCAAGGACGGCATGCTGATCTGTGCCGGTGGCTTTGGCCTCTGCGGCATACCAGAAACGCTGATCCTCGCCATCCGCGACAGCGGCGTAAAAAATCTCACGATTGTGTCGAACAACGCGGGTGTCGACGGCGCCGGCCTCGGCCTGCTGCTGGAGACACGGCAGGTCAAGAAAATGATCTCGTCCTATGTCGGCGAAAACAAATTGTTCGCGCAGCAGTTCTTGGCGAACGAACTCGAGATTGAATTCAACCCGCAAGGCACGCTGGCCGAACGCATTCGCGCCGGCGGTGCCGGCATCCCCGCATTCTTTACCCGGACCGGCGCCGGCACTGATATCGCCAAGGGCAAGGAAGAGCGCGAATTCGACGGCGATCGTTACATCATGGAACGCGGCATCGTCGCAGACCTGTCCGTCGTGCATGCCTGGATGGGCGACCACGAAGGCAATCTTGTTTATCGAAAGACGGCGCGCAACTTCAATCCGATGATGGCAACCGCCGGCAAAGTGACGGTCGCCGAGGTCGAACACCTGGTGCACCCGGGCGAATTGAATCCCGATCACATCATTACGCCCGGCGTCTACGTCAAGCGCATCATTCATGTCCCCAATGCGGTCAAGCACATCGAACAGCGCACCGTGCGCAAGCGCGTGGCTGCCGCCGCAACCGGAGAAGAGGTCTGATCATGCCCTGGACCCGCGATCAAATGGCCGAACGCGCCGCCAAGGAATTGCGCGATGGCTTTTACGTCAATCTCGGCATCGGCATTCCGACGCTGGTGTCGAATTACATTCCAGACGGCATGACCGTGCAGCTGCAAAGCGAAAACGGCATGCTCGGCTTCGGGCCGTTCCCCTACGAAGGCGAGGAAGATCCCGATCTGATCAACGCCGGCAAGCAGACCGTCACCGAATTGCCGACCACCAGCTTTTTCTCATCGGCGGATTCCTTCGCGATGATCCGCGGCGGCCACATCGATATCGCACTGCTCGGCGCCATGCAGGTCGCGGAAAATGGCGATCTTGCCAACTGGATGATTCCCGGCAAGATGGTGAAGGGCATGGGCGGCGCCATGGATCTGGTGGCCGGCGTCAAGAAGGTGGTGGTGATCATGGAGCACACCGCCAAGGACGAGCCGAAGCTGCTGCACAAGTGTAATTTGCCGCTCACCGGCGCCGGTGTCGTCGACATGGTGATCACCGATCTCGGCGTTTTCAATATCGATCGCAAGAAGGGGGGCATGACGCTGACCGAGCTCGCGCCCGGCGTGACGATCGACGAGATCACGAAGAAAACTCAGGCGAGCTTCAAGGTCGATCCGAAGCTCAAGCACTGACACTGCAACATCGTTTATTCAAAAGCCCAGCCGGAATCCCCAACCATGCTCTCCGATGCCGACCGCAAGAAGGCCGCCGATATCCTGATGGCCGCGCAGAAGGAGCGCAAACAGGCGACCCAGCTGCACATTACCTTTCCGGCCATCACCATCGAGGATTCCTATGCGATCTCGACCGAGGTAGCGCAGCGCAAGATCAAGGCCGGTGCCAAGCTGATTGGCCATAAAGTCGGGCTCACCTCGAAGGCGATGCAGCGTTCTTCGATGATCGACGAGCCGGACTACGGCTACATTCTCGACGATCAGTTGATTGCCGACGGCGCCAAAGTGAAACACGCCGACTACTGCAAACCGCGTGTCGAGGTCGAATTGGCCTTCATCATGGGAAAGAAGCTGCAGGGCCCGGGCGTCGGATTAGCCGAGGTTTTGCGCGCCACTGAATACGTGGTGCCGGCGATCGAGATCGTCGATGCGCGCTTGCAGGATCAGCGCAAGATCGTCGATACCGTTGCGGACAATGGCGCTGCGGCGGGCATTGCCATGGGCGGGCGTCCAGTCGGCCCGCTCGACGTCGACCTGCGCTGGGTCGGCGGCATCATGTACCGCAATTCCGAAATCGAGGAGACCGGTCTTGCCGCCGGCGTGCTTGGTCATCCCGCGCTGGGCGTCGCCTGGCTAGCCAATAAAATCGGCCCGCATGGTCACGCGCTTGAAGCCGGGACACATCGTGCTCGCCGGTTCGTTCACGCGTGTGGTGTTCGCGCAAAAAGGCGATACGCTGCATGCCGATTTTGGGCCGCTCGGCGGCATCGCCATTCAATTTGTGTGAGAGAGATTATGCCGGACATGCCACGCAATGCCTTCAAGCACGCGCTTGCCGCCGGAAAATTGCAGATCGGTCTCTGGTCGAGCTTGTGCAGCAATATTGCCGCCGAGGTGATTTCCGACAGCGGCTTCGACTGGATCCTGCTCGACACCGAGCATTCGCCGAACGAAATCCCCGATCTGCTCTCTCAGCTTCAGGCGGTCCAGGCCGGCACTGCGACACCGATCATCCGTCCAGCGTGGAATGATGCGGTGCTGGCGAAGCGCGCGCTCGATATCGGCGCGCAGACTTTGCTGTTTCCTTACGTGCAGAACGTGGACGAGGCAAAGCGCGCGGTTGCCTCCACGCGCTACCCGCCGCAAGGGGTTCGCGGTGTCTCCGTTGCGGCTCGCGCCAGCCGCTACGGTCGCGTTCCCGGTTATCTGACCAAGGCGAACGACGAAATTTGCGTGCTGGTCCAGGTCGAGACGCGCATCGCGCTCAAGGAACTCGAGGCTATTGCAAAAGTGGACGGCATCGACGGCGTCTTCATCGGCCCGTCGGACCTTGCGGCCTCGTTCGGCCACCTCGGCAACCCGCAACATGCCGAGGTGCAGAAGGCGATGGAGGATGCGGTGAAACGCCTCAAGGCGGTCGGCAAGCCGGCCGGCATCCTGACTGGAAATGAAGAGGAAGCCCGCCGCTATATCGATTGGGGTTATCTGTTTGTCGCAGTCGGCGCCGATATTGGCCTGCTGGCGCGCAATGCGGACGCGCTCGCCAAGAAATTCAAGGGTGGTTAGGGCGGCCCGCGGGCCCCTATTTTTGCGCTAGATCAAAGCGCTGCGACAACGGCTATCCGAAGGTTGCACAGGCAACCAGGGAGGCCGGTCATGGCGGCGCAGACGGAGCCGATCCACGATATCGCGCATCTCGGGAGCGTGGAGCTGTTCACGCCCAAACCCGACAAAAGTCTTTGGTATTTCCGCGATCTGCTAGGCATGGAGCCGGTGCATGAAGCCGGCCAGTCGATCTATCTGCGCGGCTATGGCGACTATGCCACCAGCACGCTGAAGCTGACGGCCGCAAAAAATGCGGGTGTCGGTTGCATTTCCTGGCGGGCGTCGAGTCCGCAAGCGCTGGAGCGTCGCGCGCAGGCCATCGGGGATGCCGGCCTTGGTATCGGCTGGAGCAATGGCGATTTCGGACGGGGCCGCTCGTTCCGTTTCCGGGATCCCGACGGCCATGTCATGGAGATCTACTACGAGGAGCAAAAATTCGTCGCGCCGGAGCAATTGCACTCGACGCTGAAAAATCTGCCGCAGAAATACACAGGACGCGGCGTTTGCGTTCGCCGGGTTGATCACCTGGCATTGCTTGCAAGCGATGTTGAGACCAATCGCAAATTTGCGCAGGACCTGCTCGGGTTCCAGCTGCGTGAACAGGTGCGCTACGACAAAGGCAAGACCGAGATCGGTTCATGGATGAGTCCAACCGCGGTCCATCACCAGCTCGCCTACGTGGTGGACGTCAAAGGCGCGCACGGGCGCCTGCATCACTTCTCGCTCTGGGTCGACAATCGCGACGACGTTATGCGCGCCGCCGACATCCTGGTCGAGAACGGCATCTTTATCGAAGCTGGGCCCTCGAAGCACAACAACTCGCAGGGCTTCTATCTCTATACTTATGAGCCGGGGGGCAATCGCGTCGAAATTTATTCCGGCAGTTTCCTTGTGTTCGCTCCCGACTGGGAACCAGTCACCTGGAGCGAGGAGGAGCGTGGCACTGGGACATATTGGGGCGCGGCGCTGCCGGAAAGTTTCATCCAGTACGCGACGCCGAATGTTGAGGGCGAGGCCACCGGCAAGACCCCGGAATTTCCTGTGTTCTTCTGACCTGCAAAAGGACCATCGATGTCATTGCCGCCGAGGATCGATCTCAATGTCGTGCGCGAGCACATTGGTGCCTACGCGGATACGGTGGTCTCGTTCGAGGACCGCACGGAAATCTATCGCGAACTGATCGGCTTTGTACCACCGCGCATCGAGGCGCGTATGGCAGTGACCGGCGCGCTTGATCCTACGCTGCTCGATCTGCAGGAAAAGATGCGCGAGCATGCGATGTATCCGAAATGCTTCGATGTCAAAACCGCGCAGCTCATGCTGTTCGGAATGCTCCTCATGGATATGAGCGATGCGGCACAACTGCACGCCATCGCTGCGCGTCGTGCCGGCGCGAGTTGGGAGGAGATGCAGGCGGTAGTGAGCCTGTGCTTTCTTTTTCGCGGCCTTCCTGCGGCCAATCGCGGGGCTGAAATCCTCGCGAATGTCACAAAGCGAGAGACCGACCTCACAACTGCCTGATGTGGGCGGTTTATTGTTGTTCCGGTGGGCGGGTCTGACCTGACACCCTCAATACAATCAGCCACTTAGCTGCGCCAACGGACCTTTAGTAGGCCTTGCCGCCTGCAGCCAAAACCTGTCAGAAATGACTGACGAGGGGTCGCTGCGTATGAGTGAAGAGATGATCCTCGAGACCGAGGATCTTACGAAGGAATTTGCCGGCTTTGTTGCCGTCAACGGCGTGAGCCTGCGCGTCAAGCGTGGGACAATTCACGCTTTGATCGGGCCGAACGGGGCGGGTAAGACCACCTGCTTCAATCTCCTCACCAAGTTCCTGAGCCCAACGCGCGGACGCATCCTGTTCAAAGGACAGGACATTACCGCGACGCAGCCGGCGGACGTCGCGCGTCTCGGTCTCGTGCGCTCGTTCCAGATTTCCGCGGTATTTCCGCACATGACGGTTCTGGAAAACGTACGCATCGCTTTGCAGCGCGCGCGCGGCGGTTCGTTCGATTTCTGGCGTTCGACGTCGGCACTCAGCAATTTAAATGAGCGCGCGATGGAACTCATCGCCGACGTGGGCCTGTCGTCGGTTGCAGACTGGACCGCTGTCGAGCTGCCATATGGGCGCAAGCGCGCCCTGGAAATTGCCACGACGTCTCGCGCTTGATCCGGAGATGCTGCTGCTCGACGAACCGACGGCGGGCATGGGACACGAGGACATCGACCGCGTCTCGCAATTGATCAAGCGCGTGTCGGCCGATCGCACGGTGCTGATGGTCGAGCACAACCTGTCGGTTGTCGCCGATCTATCTGACCACATCACCGTCCTCACGCGCGGGCGCGTTCTGGCGGAAGGAGACTACGATACCGTGTCGGCCAATCCCGAAGTTCGCGAAGCCTATATGGGGGTCGGGCATGCTTGACGTGCGCGCACCCATGCTTGCGATCAAGGATCTGCAGGCCTGGTACGGCGAGTCTCACATCCTGCACGGTGTAACCTTCGACGTGCATGAAGGTGAGGTTGTCACGCTGCTCGGACGCAACGGCGCCGGCAAAACCACGACGCTGAAGTCGATCATGGGTATCGTGGGTCACCGCACCGGCTCCGTACTTTTTCACGGCGACGAACTGATCGCGCGGATGTCCGATCAGATTGCGCGCGCCGGCGTCGCCTTCTGTCCCGAGGAGCGTGGCGTATTCGCCAGCCTCAGCGTCGAGGAAAACCTGCTCCTTCCGCCGGTCGTCAAACCGGGCGGCCTGACGATTGACCAGGTGTTCAGTCTGTTTCCCAATCTCAAGGAGCGGCTGGGATCGAGCCAGGGAACCAAACTCTCCGGCGGAGAGCAGCAAATGCTGGCAATCGGCCGTATCCTGCGGACCGGCGCGCGACTCCTGTTGCTCGATGAGCCGACCGAAGGCCTCGCGCCCGTCATCATCCAGCAGATCGGCAAGACCATTCGGACCCTCAAGGAGCAAGGCTTTACCATCCTGCTGGTGGAGCAGAACTTCCGCTTCGCCTCGACCGTAGCGGACCGCTATTACGTCATGGAACATGGACGGATCATTGACCAGTTCGCCAATGCCGAACTGGACGCCAACGTGGAGAAGCTGCACGATTATCTCGGAGTGTGAATACTAGCCGTAAAACCAGGAGAACAGGGAGGAACGACAATGAAGAAAACGATGAGTTTGGCAGTCCTCGCCATAGCGCTGGCGTGCGGCTCTGCAAGTGCCCAGCAGATTAACGTCAAAATCGGCGTGCTCACTGACATGGCGAGCCTCTATGCCGACGATACCGGTCCGGGTTCGGTGGCTGCCGCCAAGTTGGCCGCCACTGAGTTCATGAAGGACCATCCGAATGTGAAGGTCGAAGTCATCAGCGCCGACCATCAGAACAAAGCCGACATCGGAGTGCAGACCGTCAACCAGTGGATCGACGTCGATCACGTCGACATGATCGCGGACGTGCCGAATTCGGGCGTCGCGCTCGGGATAGCGCCGGTCATCGCCCAGAAGAACAAGGTGTTCGTGGCGTCGGGCCCGGCGAGTTCGGACCTCACTGGCCCGAAGTGCCAGCCCACAACCGTGCATATGACGTACGACACCTGGATGCTGGCGAACGGCACCGGCAAGGCGATCGTGAAGAGTGGCGGCGACACCTGGTTCTTCCTCACGTCGGACTATGCCTTCGGTCACGCACTCGAGCGCGACACAGCGGCGGTTGTCACGGCCAATGGCGGCAAAGTGCTGGGGGCGGTGCGGCATCCGATCAACACAAACGACTTCTCGTCGTTCCTGCTGCAGGCGCAGGCGTCCAAGGCCAAGATCATCGGCCTCGCCAATGCCGGCGGCGACACAATCAACGCGATCAAGCAGGGCGCCGAGTTCGGCATTGTCAAAGGCGGGCAAAAGTTTGCCGGCCTGCTCGTGTTCGCTCCGGACGTTGCCGCGCTCGGTCTCAAGACCGCGCAAGGCCTGAACTTCACCGAGACCTTCTATTGGGATCTCAGCGACCAGACGCGGGCCTGGACGAAACGCTGGGACAAAGAGCGCAATGCTCCCGGCAAGCTTCCAAGCATGAACATGGCTGGCGTCTATGCCGGTACCATGCATTACCTCAAGGCGGTTGCCGCGCTTAAGAGCGCCGCCGACGGCAAGGCAGTCGTCGCCAAGATGAAGTCTATGCCGACGGACGATCCTGTGTTCGGCAAAGGCACCATTCGTGCCGACGGCCGCGCGCTGCATCCGGCCTATCTGTTCGAGGTCAAGGCGCCGGAAGAGTCCAAGTATCCGGGTGACCTCTACAAGCTGAAGGCCACGATCCCCGCCGACGAAGCATTCCGTCCGCTCAAGGATGGCGGCTGCCCGCTGGTGAGCGGCTAAGTTCAATTGGAATAACCAACAAGGAGGACGCACTCATGAGAAAAACCATAGGAATTGCGGCGCTCGCCGCGATTCTCGCCTGTAGCGGGGCCAATGCCCAGCAGGTGGACGTGAAGATCGGCGTGCTGAGCGACATGTCGAGCCTCTACGCCGACATCGGCGGCCCGGGCTCGGTTGCCGCTGCCAAAATGGCGATCGCTGACTTCACCAAGGATCATCCCAATGTGAAAGTCGAGATGATCAGTGGCGATCACCAGAATAAGCCGGACGTCGGCACCAGCATCGCCAACCAATGGTACGACGTCGACAAGGTCGACATGATCATCGACGTGCCGAACTCGGGCGTCGCGCTGGCGGTGAGCCAGGTTGCCAATCAGAAGAACAAGATCTTCATCGTCTCCGGCGCCGCTGCTTCGACGCTGACCGGCGAGAAGTGCAACGCCAATACCGTGCACTGGACCTATGACACCTGGATGCTGGCGAACGGCACCGGCAAGGCGATGGTGAAGACCGGTGGCGACACCTGGTTCTTCCTCACCGCGGACTATGCCTTCGGCCATGCACTCGAAACCGACACCATCGCGGTCGTTGAGAAGAACGGCGGCAAGGTGCTCGGCAAGGTTCGCCACCCGCTCAACACGGCCGACTTCTCGTCGTTCCTGCTTCAGGCGCAGTCATCCAAGGCCAAGGTGATCGGCCTGGCGAATGCGGGCGGTGACACCATCAACTCGATCAAGCAGGCCGCCGAATTCGGCATCGTCAAGGGCGGGCAAAGTCTTGCCGGCCTGCTGGTGTTCTCCAGTGACGTCAACGCGCTCGGCCTGCCGACCGCGCAGGGCCTGGCTCTAACCGAGACCTGGTATTGGGACGCCAACGACACCAACCGGGCCTGGACCAAGCGCTGGCATGAGGCGGGCGCCGCGGCTGGCAAGTTCCCTACGATGATCCACGCGGGTGTCTATGCCGGCATCACGCACTACCTGAAGGCGCGTCTCGCGATGGGCCCGGGCGAGCATGATGGCAAGTCCGTCGTCGCCAAGATGAAGTCGATCCCGACTGACGATCCGTTGTTCGGCAAAGGCGAAGTCCGCGCCGACGGCCGCGTCATTCACCCGGCTTATCTGTTCGAAGTGAAGAAGCCGTCGGAATCGAAGTACCCCGGCGACTTCTACAAGCTCCGCGCAACCATTCCGGCCAACGAAGCTTTCCGTCCGCTCAACGAGGGCAAGTGCCCGCTGGTGAGCGGCTAAGGAAAAACGACCAAAGATGGAGGGGCGGGCTTACGCTCGCCTCTCTGTCCTGAATGGAGCGTTCGTGTGTTCGAAATTTTCGGCATCCCTTCGCAGGCACTGTTCGGCCAACTTTTGATCGGACTGATCAACGGCTCGTTCTACGCGCTACTGAGCCTGGGGCTCGCCGTGATCTTCGGCATGCTCAACATCATCAACTTTACGCACGGCGCCCAGTACATGCTGGGCGCGCTGACGGCGTATTTAATCCTTCAATTTTCCGGGCTCGGCTACTGGCCGTCGCTGGTCATCGCTCCGATCCTGGTCGGTATTATCGGCATTTTGACCGAGCGCATTTTTCTGCAATGGATCTACAAGCTCGACCATCTTTACGGCCTGCTGCTCACCTTCGGCCTCGCGCTCATCATTGAAGGCGTCTGCCGCAACTATCTCGGTTCGGCTGGCCTGCCATATACGTTGCCTGAATCGCTGCGCGGCGGACAAAATCTCGGCTTCATGTTCCTGCCCAATTACCGCGTCTGGGTGATCGTCGCCTCCCTGACGGTTTGTCTCGGCACCTGGTTCGTGATCGAGCGCACGCGCATCGGCGCATACTTGCGTGCCGCGACCGAAAACCCCACATTGGTGCGAGCGTTTGGCATCAACGTTCCGCGCATGATCACGCTGACTTACGGGTTCGGCGTCGCGCTCGCCGCCTTCGCCGGGGTCATGGCGGCGCCGATCTATAACGTTTCGCCGCAGATGGGCTCGGAACTGATCATCGTGGTGTTCGCGGTCGTGGTGATCGGCGGCATGGGCTCGATTCTCGGTGCCGTCGTCACGGGCTTTGCGCTCGGCGTGATCGAGGGCCTCACCAAGGTGTTCTTTCCGGAGGCATCAAACACGGTGATCTTCGTGATTATGGCGATCGTGCTGCTGGTGCGTCCGGCCGGCCTGTTCGGGCGGAGGGCGTGATGGAGCGCGTGGTCGATCCGCTCACGAAAAAGCCGTCCGTGCTGCGCGAGCAGAGCGAAACGATCGGCTTCATCGTAATGGTGACGGCGCTTGTGGTAGCGCCTTTCGTGACCTATCCGCTATTCGTGATGCAGGCGCTGTGCTTTGCGCTGTTCGCCTGCGCGTTCAATCTGCTGATCGGCTATGTTGGCTTGCTGTCATTCGGCCACGCGCTTTATTTCGGCTGGGCCAGCTACATTTCGGCGCATGCCGCGAAAGTCTGGGGTTTGCCGCCTGAGCTCGCCATTCTCACCGGCACGGCGACCGCCGCCGGACTCGGTCTCATCGCCGGATCGCTGGCCATCCGCCGGCAGGGCATCTACTTCGCGATGATCACGCTTGCGCTGGCGCAGATGATGTATTTCGTCGCCCTGCGGATGAAATTTACTGGCGGCGAAGACGGCATCCAGGCGGTGCCGCGCGGCACGCTTTTCGGCCTGTTCGACTTGCGCAACGACATGACGATGTACGTGTTCGTGATGGTCGTATTCCTGGGCGGGATGCTGCTCATCCATCGCATCATCAATTCTCCGTTCGGCGAAGTCCTCAAGGCCATCCGCGAGAATGAAACGCGCGCGATTTCGCTCGGCTACAAAACCGACCGCTACAAGCTGCTCGCTTTCGTTCTGTCGGCGACGCTCGCCGGAGTCGCGGGCTCGACCAAGGCAATCCTGCTGCAGATCGCCTCGCTCACCGACGTGAACTGGCCCATGTCGGGAGAAGTCGTGCTGATGTCGCTGGTCGGGGGGCTCGGGACGATCTTTGGGCCGGTGGTCGGCTCCTTTGTCATCCTCGCCATGCAATACAAGCTCTCTTTTCTGGGCGAGTGGGTGCTGGTGCTCCAGGGCGTGATCTTCGTCGCCTGCGTGCTGCTGTTCCGGCGCGGCATCATCGGTGTGCTTGCGAACAAGCTGCGCATACGCCTCTAAGGCACATTCTAACTCTTTGAAACATCCGCGAATTGGATTAGATGGCTGTGGTTTCCACAAGCTGTATGCCGTTGTTTTCGTGCAATTTTTGGTTGTCGTCGGTGCGTGTGGCGTCGTGCGATCGCCGAATTCACGCGTGCCGGGGGGCACTCAATGGCGGCTGTGCAAAGCGGAGTTCGCTTCGACAAGATCGCTGAGAAATGGCATGCCTTGGCGCAACGCCGGCTCGCCTATGTCGGCGAGCTTGCTCGCAGCGGTCGATGGAAATGGTACTACGCCGAGGAAGAGTTCAAGTTGCAGCGGCGTCAGGCCGAACACGCGGTGGTGCTCTGGGCCGAGCTTGCGGGTCGGCGTTTGGGGGATGGCAAAAGCGAAATTCAGCCGGCCGCTTAAGGGTCTTGTTCGCAATAACCGGGGCCTTGCTCACGATCCCATCGCAAGGCGTATTTGCCCAAAGCCTGAAGCGCGGCGAAGAATTACTCACCCGCAGCTGTGGGTCATGCCACGCCGTCGGCCGCAGCGGCGAGAGCCCGAATAAAGTTGCTCCTCCCTTCCGCACGCTTGGCCAGCGCTACCCGATCGATTTACTGGAAGAGGCGCTGGGTGAGGGCATCATGTCCGGCCACCCCGATATGCCTGAATTCTCGTTTGACGCGCGTGATGTCGGTGCCATCATTGCCTACCTGAAATCCATCCAGCAGCGCTAAGATCCGGCGCATTCCAGCCAGAGCCGAAACAAACTCATGTCCAGTACCTTGTTTACGCCTTTTCGGATGGCGAGCCTTGAGCTTGCCAACCGCATTGTGGTCTCGCCGATGTGCCAATATTCGGCCGACGATGGCTGTGCCAACGACTGGCACCTCATGCACCTCGGCATGATGGCGCATTCAGGCGCCGCGTTGGTGGTCGTGGAGGCCACGCATGTCGAGCGCCATGGCCGGATCACGCACGGCTGCCTGGGCCTGTATTCCGACGACAACGAAGC
Source organism: uncultured Alphaproteobacteria bacterium (assembly GCA_963810125.1). Classification (GTDB taxonomy): domain Bacteria; phylum Pseudomonadota; class Alphaproteobacteria; order Rhizobiales; family Xanthobacteraceae; genus Pseudolabrys. Next base: position 67,887 of record CAWEMK010000001.1, on the reverse strand, counting down.
AGCTTTGGCCCGCGTGGTCAGGCAGGCGCGGCGCATGGGCAGCGCCAAATTCGGCATCCAGATCGCCCATTCCGGCCGCAAGGGCTCGGCTCAGCGTCCCTGGGAAGGCGCCGGCGCGCTCAAGCCGGCCGCCGATCCGTGGCCGACCATTGCTGCCTCGCCGATCCCGTTTGGCGAGGGCTGGCACACACCGCGCGAAGTCACTGAAGCGGATATGGAACGCGTGCGGTCGGCTTTTGTAGCCTCGGTGCAGCGCGCGCTGCGCATCGGATTTGATGAAATCGAATTGCATATGGCGCACGGCTATCTCATCCACGGGTTTATGTCGCCGATCTCCAACAAGCGTAGCGACCAATATGGCGGTTCATTCGAGAACAGGCTGCGGTTTCCATTGTCGATCGCGCGTGCGGTGCGCGCCGTCGTGCCGAAGACCGTGACACTCGGTGCCCGCATCACGGGGAGCGATTGGCGCGAGGGCGGGCTCACGGCTGACGACGCGGTGGCGATCGCCAAGGCGTTGAAGGGCGAGGGGACCGACTTCATATGTATCTCGTCCGGCGGTGTCGCCGGTGACATCCGCAATCCCACGGAGCCCGGTTACAACGTCCCCATTGCCGCACGCGTGAAAAAAGAAGTCGGCATTCCAACCCGAACCGTTGGCCTGATCGTGAAGCCCGAGCACGCCGAGGACATCGTGGCCAAAGGTCAGGCCGATATGGTGTCGATGGCGCGCTGTTTCCTCGACGATCCGCATTGGGGTTGGCATGCGGCCAAGGCATTGGGCGCTGAGGTCGCGCGGCCGCCGCAATATCAGCGCGCGGGCCCGAAACTGTGGGCGCCAGCGGCCGAAAAAGCATGAGGCGAGGTCGTGGCGTCGCCGCGCCGTCAACCCTCGAGTTCGAGGCCGAGGATCAGATAGCTCCACGACTTTCCGTGTGAGTTGAGGTTGAGCGACGCGTTCACGCCGCCCTCAAGCGCATCGTGCATCACAATATTGAGCCCATGCAGATGCTCGATTTCGTAACGTGTCACGGTCCCGCGCATGAGCTGGGGGAATTCCCGCTTGATGCGTTCGACGGTCAGGTTGCGCTTGAGCAATGCGAAATCAGCCGGATCGTAGACCCAGACATTGACGTTCGACGTGTTGCCTTTGTCGCCAGCGCGCGCATGCGCAATATCACGCACAAGACTTCGTTCGTTCCTGCGTGGCGGCGTCATGTTTCGAATATCTCAAATGTCGGACGGACGATCGTGCGATCAATCAAGACGGATTTGGTCATGATGGCAGGCGTGATCACGCCGCGAAATCCACCGCCTCCAGCCGGTCCGCAGCACAGCAGCGCTTCGACTTCCCACAATAAGAGTTCGGCTTCCTCCCGGTTTGTCGTCCGGGTTGTGACGTGAAGCCGGACATCTTCACTGTCTGTGCTCATTTTACCCAGGGTGGCGAAAATCGAGCTCGCGCCAATCAGGTTGATGCGAATGTCCGTTTTGAGCCCGTGCGTGTTCTTGAGCCTGCTCTCGATGATTTCAGCGGCGAGTTGCCCGCGCGCGCTGGCTGAGGGTCCCGCATAACTGACGCCCGCTTCCGCGAGAACACCGGCGTCGAAGCCGACGGTAACCTTGAGACGTTCGGGCCGTGCCTGGCCCGCGGCGTTTGAAACCTGCACACGATCATTGCCGCGGTCCTTGATCTCGACATGGCTGAAATCGGCGGTGACATCCGGTGTCAGGTAATTTTCCGGGTCGTGGACTTCGTAGAGCAACTGCTCTTTGACGGTCGCCTCGGTCACAAACCCACCCGTTCCGGGCAACTTCGTAATGACAGCGCTGCCATCTGCCGAAACCTCTGCAATCGGGTAGCCGCACTGTGCAAGGTTAGGAACGTCCTTGATTCCGGGGTCGGCAAAGTATCCGCCGGTGATTTGCATTCCGCATTCCATCAAGTGCCCGACCAAAGTACCGGCTCCCAGCGCGCCGACGTCGCTGTTCTTCCAGCCGAATCGCCGCATGAGCGGAGCGAGATACATCGACGGGTCGGCAAGCCGTCCGCCGATCACGACGTTCGCGCCGGCATCGAGTGCAGGGATTATGGCGTCGGCGCCCAGATAGGCATTCATGCCAACAATTTTGTGTTTGATTGTTGCGATCGTCCCGGGTTCATCCATGAACGGCTGATCGGCGCTCACGAGGCCGCTGACGTCATCGCCTTCGATACACGCGATTTTGAGGCCGACGATGCCAAGATCGCGCGCGATCTGGTGCGTGCGCTCGGCTGCCGCACGCGGGTTGGCGGCGCCCATGTTGGTAATGATTGTCGTTCCCGCCGCGTGACACACCGGTAGCAATGCACGCATGCGCCGCTCGAGCAGGTGATTGTAGCCGTGTCGTGGATTGGCCATCCGATCGCGGTGAGCGAAGGCGACGGTGCGCTCGCCAAGACATTCCAGCACCATCACGTCAAGTTTGCCGCGCCGCGCCAGATCGACGGCCGCATCGAGCCGGTCGGCGGCAAAGCCTGCGCCCGTGCCAATTCGAAAAATATGATTTCCTTCGGCCATAAGGGGATCTGCGTGGTCGGAGGGAAATGGTAGGGCAAACGCCCTCCATTCGTATATTGAAAAGTCTGAACCCGCTTATAAAGATGCTTTGTTCAATTGCCGATTCCCGGGCTGCGCGATTTCGTCGAGGTGACAATGGTCAAAAATTGCGCGCCGGCGGCCCGAGCGACCGATATGCGCTTGTGATGGAAAATTTCGTCTTTCTCGCCGTTTTGTTTGCCGCCGCGTGCCACGCAGGCTGGAATGCGCTGATCAAGGTTGGGCTGGATCCGCTTTCGACGACGACGCTCATCTCGATCGGTTCAGGTGCGGTAGCGCTAGTTTTTACCCCGCTGGTTGGCGCACCTGCTGGTGCCGCGTGGCCGTGGCTGATCGCGTCGGTCGCCATTCATCTCGTCTATTTTGCCTCGCTGATTGAAACCTACCGCACAGGCGATCTCGGGCAGGTCTATCCGATCGCGCGCGGTGCCGCGCCGTTGATGACAGCGACCGTGACTACTTTTTTTCTCGGTGAGAAACTGAGCGTTGTCGGCTGGGTCGGAATATTTGCACTCATCGCGGGCGTCCTGCTGCTGTCGGCCCGCGGCGGCCGCGAGTTGGCCCGTATCGACCGTCGCGCGATAGGCTTCGCATTCTTCACGGCGCTGACCGTCTGTGCCTATTCGGTGGTGGATGGCGTCGGCGCGCGGCTCTCCGCAAATCCGAATGCTTATTCAGTATGGTTGTTTATCGGCATTGCGGTTGTCATGCTGCCCTACGCGCTCTTTCGCGACGGGCGTGAGGTGATCCCGGCGATGCAGCGGTTCTGGCAACGCGGGCTTGCCGGGGGCGCGCTGCAATTTCTGTCCTACGGCATAGCAATTTGGGCGATGACGGCGGCACCCATTGCAGTGGTCGCCACACTCCGCGAAACAAGTGTCCTTTTCGGTGCCGTCATTGCCGTCGTCGTACTAAAGGAGCCGCTGCGCGCCGTGCGTATCATCGCAGCGTGTTTGATTGTCTTCGGATTGATTCTGATACGTCTGCAATAGCCATTACAATTTTAGTTCAGGGAACTCGCGCTCAAGCCGGGCGTACTCGGCTTCGGTGTCGACGTCCCAGAGCGGGGGCTGTTCCGTTAACATAAGACGCTGCTCGATGACGCGCGTACGGGTATCGGCGAGCACGGTGTTTGTGCCCCATGCGATGTCAGCAAATATAGCCGGCTGCGGCGTACGCGTGCCGATGAGAACATAGCCACCATCCTCAGCCGGGATAATGACGACGTCATTGCCCTCGCGCAGGGCATTTGCGGCCCCGCGTAGGTGCAATTCGGTCAAAGCCGGGCAATCGGTACCGATCACGAGGACAGGGCCGTTGCCGGCGGCCGTTGCGGCCAGCATGCGCGCGCCGAGGTCGCCCTCGGGTTGCCGCTTGAGGATGATGCGCTGCTGCATCACTAATTTGAGGAACGTGCTGTGGGTGGCGTCGGGTGAGCACCACAACGTGACCGGACCGACATCGGCGGCGAGCGCGGTCGCAATTGCGCGTTCTGTCAGGCGCTCCTGAAGCACGGCCGCGGCATGCGCTCCGATCGTCGGAATAAGACGCGTCTTGACCGCCCCAGGAATTGGAGCTTTCGCCAGAATTGCAATCGTGACCGAAGTATCAGTCGGCATAGCCGTATTGGCGCGCGAGGCGCGCAGGATCGGCGCCGAGAAAATAAGCTAAACGCAATCGCCACATCAGAAATACGGTACGCAGAATGCCTTGCTTGCGCCAGCGGCGTGCAGACGTCGTGACGCGCGCGCGGATATATGCCGGGCGGCTGATGTGCCTGATGCACGCCGAGAACGCGATATCCTCCATCAGCGGCTGCGCCGGGAAGCCGCCAATTTCGTCGAACGCTGCCCGGGTCACAAAGATCGCCTGGTCGCCAGTCGCGATTCCGGTCAGCCGCGAGCGCAGGTTCATCATAACGGCGATCAATGGCATGATCCCGTGTTGATCGAAGCGGACGTCGAAGCGGCCCCAGATGCGGCCAGATTGCGCGAGGCCGTCCCGGATAAGGGCATCTGCGCTTGCGGGCAACTTCGTATCGGCGTGCAAGAAGAGGAAAATATCGCCGTGCGCGACAGAGGCGCCAGCGTTCATTTGGGCGGCGCGACCGCGCGGTGCGGTGAGCACGTGGTCGGCGAGGGGGCTGGCCAAAGCGAGCGTCTTGTCACGGCTCCCTCCGTCAACCACGATCAGCTCGCAGCCACGCGTTCGATAGGGCGCAAGCGCCGTCAGTGCGGCCTCGATGCTGGCAGACTCATCCAGCACCGGCACGATGATGGACAGGGTCATTCTGCTGCCTCGTTCAATGCACCGCCGCAGCTCGAGCCTTGTCCCGCTGTACAGCCGTAACAATGCCCGGCAACGCGGATCGAATTGCCGTCGATCGCGTCGTTGAGCAGATCGGTCAAATGAACGCGTCTGTTCTGACCGCGCGCCATTGGCAGATCGAGCATCTGGTTGAAGTCACAGTCGTAGACATAGCCTCGCCAATCCACCGAAAGCAGGCTCCTGCACATCACGCCGCCGAGATTGGCGTCGAGATGAGCGTCCTGCAGTAGACCCAGATAGTTTTCAAACTCGCCGCGTTTGATGAGCATGGAGCCAAAACGCTGGATCGGCATGTTGGCGAGCACGTATAGTTTGTTGAAGACGATGCCATAGTGCTCGCCAAGCACCCGCTTGTAATCGGCCTCGAGTGTGGTTTGCGCCGGAGGCAGCGACGGGCCCTGCGGGTTGTAAACCAGATGAAGCGGTAGTGCTGGGTCACGGCCGTACCCGATTGCATTGAGCCGCTTAAGCCCGCGGATCGAACCGTCATAGACGCCTTTGCCGCGCTGCTGTTCGACATTGTCCCGCAAATAGCACGGCATCGATGCGACCACTTCAACGCGTTCGCTCGCCAGAAATTCGGCAAGATCCTCCTGGCCCGGCTGCTCCAGGATTGTGAGGTTGCAGCGATCCATCACTCTGACGCCGAGTTTGCGTGCCTCGCGCACCAATCGCCGGAAATGCGGATTGAGCTCGGGCGCTCCGCCGGTGACGTCGAGCGTCGGAACCGTTTTACGGCGAAGAAAGTCCAGCACCAGATCAGCGATCACACCGGTCATTTCTTCAGTGCGGTTGGGCCCAGCATTGACGTGGCAATGCACGCAGGACTGGTTGCATCGATAGCCGACGTTGATCTGCAGCGTTTCCAGCTTGCCGCGCCGGATCGCCGGAAATCGAATCTTGTCAAGCAGCGGCAGAGTGTTGCGCATCGGTCGCCTCGATTGCTCCGACAATTTGCCACGAAGCGCGCGGCCGCGTCACCCCGCTGATTTGGTGGCACGACAATTTGGCATGCAAGCTATGAAATTCAGCGTGCCAATGCGGTTGTCACTGGCGACTCAATGCCGACCCGGCCAAAGCCTGGCACCTTCAATCCGGGATGCCGGAGATCCAGTCCAGCGACCAATCCAAGTAAATTCAACTCGATACCTTCAACCCAGCCAAGCTTGATCGTCGCAAAACCGTTCAAATTAAGCTCAATTCCAGTGCGGCTGTCGGTCAGGCCGGCATAAACGCCGTTGCGAAAATCGCGGCCGACCGCATTGGGCGGGAGGCTGATGCCGAGTTCGGGCACTGAGCGCAGGATAGTCGCGACGAAGCTGTTGCTGTTCGGGCCAGGCCAGATTCGGTAATCGCCGGCGTGCGCAAAATGATAATTGGCGATGGCTGTCTCGATCCGTGGAATCAGCTTTTCGGCATCAGCGCCGGAAATGTCGGCGATGGCCACCGGCCGATTCCCGAACCAGCGTCCGTCGGCCGGCCAATTGTTGGTGCGTACCGGCTCACCCCAACCAACGACGTCGTAGCGGGTCCATGCGGTGGCGTTCGCGTGCTTGAGAACGATCCAACTATGCACGGCGAAAATGCCCTTCCAGGCGCCGGCCGTGCCGGTAAATATGATCACGCGTGCTTGCAGATCGGCGTTCGCCTTTGGCAGCAGACCGGTGCTTGACCAATCGGCGTCACGCCACGAGCGCGGCTCATTGCCGACCGCATAGAGCGCGGCGCGCGCGATAATGGGACCGAGGAATAGAGCGAAAATAACCAGCATGAAAATCGTGCGTTTGCGGCTGTGGCGGACGGTGGACATGGCACCAGAACTATAAATGGGTTCGCGGCCTAAGCGAGGCAACCCGGCGAATCTATCATTAAAAGACTGCAATGTGCCGGATCTCGGCGCTTATCTGGTCTGGTTTCCACTGAGCTTGAGTTGCGGATAGCGCTCGGCCCCGTCCTGGGTGAGGTCTCCGGTCACCGGCTTGTGCCATTCCATACCGACGATGGCGCCGCGTTTGGCGTCCTGGATGATATTGCCTGTTATTGCGGCGCCGCCGGCGCCCTGCACAACAGATACGGCAATGCCGATTCCCGCGTCGCGTATGACGTTGCCATTGGCCGTCACGTTGCGCAGATAGGGACCGAAGCCGAGCCGGATGCCCGCGTAGGGCGCATTTTCGATCACATTGCCAGTCACAGCGGTATCCGCTTCGACACCGATGCCCACGCCCGCGCCTTCCGGCGGATTGTCTGGCCTCCGCACGCCGACATTGCGCAGGAGGTTGCCATGCACGGTGGCAAGGCGTCCACCATTGTTGAAATTGGTGATGGCGATCCCGTTTTCGGCCGTGTCGATCACGTTATCTGCAACGACCGCACCCTCGAAATCGAACTCGGCATACATCGCCGTTTCTTTGAGCTCGACGCAGTTGTTGCCGATGATCTGGATATTGGAGGAAGCATTTCCGCGAATGGCGGAGAATGCGGCGCGGCGGATCATGTTGTTGCGCACGATGACATCAGCTGCGCGAAATACGTTAATGGCATTGCCATTCTCGCCAGTGCCGCCAACGCGCGCCGCGGTGTCTTCGATCGTATTGCCTTCAACAATGCTGCCATCGTGACGCTTGACGCTTTGCCATACGCGAATGCCGCCATTGCCGGAATTGCGGATCGTGTTGTCGCTAATGATCAGGCCCGAGTTGTCGACGCAGAACAACGCATTGTTGTCGGCACCGGTGATGATGCTGGCGGTGACGCTGCCGTCACAACGTTCGAGCGTGATGCCATTGCCGCCGGCGCCAATGATGGTGCAATCGACGATACGAACCCCTTTCGCCGCCGTGAAATGCACCAGACCGCGGTTCTGCGGCAGAGCCTGGCCGCCGCCCTCGAGCGTGAGTCCGGACAGCGTGACGTTGTCGCCGCCCTCGGTGGACAGCAGCGATCGTCCGTGTGTCAGGATCAGGCGCGTGGCGCCGCGGACCCCGAAAAGTTGCGCACCGGCCGGCAGGTTAAGGTCGCTTATGCGGTAGACGCCCGGTGCAAGAATGAGCGGCGCGCGCGTGCGGGCCGCCTGGTCGAGTGCGCGCTGGAATGCGCGGCTCTGGTCGTCCGGTGCTCCCGCGCGCACGCCGAATTGCGTTGCATCAAGGCCAAAGGCCGAGAGTGGCGCGGCGAGCGCGGCAGCGCTGCCCAGCAGAAATTGGCGGCGATCGATCGGCATGATGTGGATCATGCCCATGGGAGGTTAACGCTGTGCTGCCGCAGCCAATGCCAACAGAATACGGGTTCCCGCGCGGGTCAGATCATCGATAGTCAGGCGGTGCCGTTTCGCTTTCGGCCTTACCGTTCGTGGTATGGCCGGCACGTGGACGAAAGTGGCCAGTCGTGGGCCGTCGTGCTTACGGGACGCTTCCGCCGCGCGCCAACACAGGTAGTTGCACAAATAGCGTCCTGCATCGCGCGATAGCACGACGGGCACACAAGCGCTGCGCGCGGCCGTAAACAGGGACCGCGTTTGGCCGGGCAGCGCCAAGGTCGCAGGCCCGCCGGCGAGAATGGAGTTTCGGCGCAGCGATTGACCTGAGACATCGGGCAGGAGCGCCAGCGCGTTGCGCGCGCGCGTTTCGATGCGTAGCGACTTCGTTCGCGCAGCCAGTCCGAACATCAACAGTGCGCGTGGTCTGTGCTTGGCGATGAGCTTGGGTAATTCGTGATCAACATCGGCATAGCTGGTCGGAAAGATGTGGGAAATGATTGTAATATCGGCCAGCGCCGGCCGCCGCAGCCGCGCCAGCCGCTTGACCAATGGTCCCGTCGGGTTGAACGGCGCGCCAGGAAATGGACCAAAGCCGGTGACGAGGATGGTGAGGGAGAGGGGTCGCGAGCGCGAAGCCATGATGCCCTAGCGTCGGCGTTTGCCCGGACGCTCATCATCGGACAGCCGGATCGCCACGCCGCCGTCGTCTCTTTTGCGCGCCGCTGTGGCACGGGCGAATGCAAACAATTGGTCGCGTGTCTTGATGCGGCATGACCGGTCGTTCTTCTCGCCTTTGCCGCAATGAGCCGCGCGTGTCGGTTCGTCCGCGTCATCTTCATCGATGACGACGACCTGATAGACGCCGTCCGTCAATCGATGCATCACGGCGTATTCAGTCATGTGCGGTTTGTTGGCTGGCGCGCTCTGGATGATGAAATCGCCATTCTCAAACGGATGTGCCGAAAAGGCGTGGACGTCCTTCAGGCCGCCGCTCTTGCGAACATAGCGCGCGCCGTCCCAGGAAAATGTCACCCGTTCTGGCTCTACCGCGAATCCCTTGCGCAGGCCGTAGAGCTGGAACGTCGCGCGTGACCCGAACAGTTGCTGCGAGTCGGAAAGAATGGGGCTGACCGAGTCGATACAGCCCGAAAGCGAAAGCGCGCAGAGCGCGGCGATGGCGGCCCGCGCAAAAATATATCTCATTCCGCGGCTCGCTGATCATGGCCAAGACGGTGGCGCAACGTCTTGAGCAATTTCTCGGCCGCTTCCGCGATCACCGTCCCCGGCGGGAAGATTGCCTCCGCGCCGGCCTTTTGCAACGCATCGTAGTCCTGCGACGGCACCACGCCGCCGACCACGATCATGATATCGTCGCGGCCCTGCTTTGCGAGTTCGGCCTTGATCTGCGGCACCAGCGTGAGATGGGCGGCGGCGAGCGACGACACGCCCAGAATGTGCACGCCGTTCTCGACCGCCTGGCGCGCGGCCTCAGACGGTGTCGCAAACAGCGGTCCGATATCCACGTCGAAGCCGAGATCGGCGAAGGCCGACGCGATCACTTTTTGCCCGCGGTCGTGGCCGTCCTGGCCAATCTTGGCGACGAGCAGGCGAGGGCGGCGTCCTTCCGCGGCCTCGAAGGCTTCAACGGCCTTGCGCACGCGCTCCCCGGAATCAGTCTTGCCGACCTCGCGCTTGTAGACTCCGGTGATGGACTTGATCGAAGCGACATGGCGGCCGAATACCTTCTCAAGCGCTGTGGAAATTTCGCCGACGGTCGCCTTGGCGCGTGCAGCGTCCACTGCGAGTTCCAGCAAGTTGCCGTTGCCGGTGGCGCCCCGCGTCAGCGCGTCAAGGGCTTCGTTGAGCGCTGCCGGATCGCGCTCGGCCTTCAGGCGCTTGAGCTTGTCGAGTTGCATCTGCATCACGGCGGAATTGTCGACCTTGAGCACCTCGATCGGCGCCTCGTCGGTCGGCTGATATTTGTTGACGCCGATGACCGCCTGCACACCGGCGTCGATGCGCGCCTGCGTCTTGGCGGCGGCTTCCTCAATGCGCAGTTTCGGAATGCCGGCCTCGATCGCCTTGGTCATCCCGCCGAGCGCCTCGACTTCCTCGATATGGGCCCAGGCCTTGCGCGCCAATTCGTAGGTCAGCTTCTCGACATAATATGAGCCGCCCCAGGGATCGACGATGCGGGTGGCGCCGGCCTCTTGTTGGAGTACGATTTGAGTATTGCGCGCGATGCGGGCGGAAAAATCGGTCGGCAAGGCGAGGGCCTCGTCCAACGAGTTGGTGTGCAGCGACTGGGTCTGGCCCTGAGTTGCTGCCATGGCCTCGATCATGGTGCGCGCCACGTTATTGAAGACGTCTTGCGCAGCCAGCGACCAGCCCGACGTCTGGCAATGCGTGCGCAGCGACAACGAGCGCGCATCCTCCGGCTTGAACGGTTTCACTCAGCTTGGCCCAGATCATGCGGGCGGCGCGCAGCTTGGCGATCTCCATGAAATAATTCATGCCGATCGCCCAGAAGAACGACACGCGCGGCGCGAACTGATCGATGGTCAGACCGGCCTTGATGCCGGCGCGGACATATTCGACGCCGTCGGCCAGCGTGTAGGCCAGCTCCAGATCCTGCGTCGCCCCGGCTTCCTGCATGTGATAGCCGCTGACCGAAATCGAATTGAACTTCGGCATTTCGGCGGAGGTGTAGGCGAAGATGTCGGAGATGATGCGCACCGAAGGCCCGGGTGGGTAGATATAGGTGTTGCGCACCATGAATTCTTTGAGGATGTCGTTCTGGATCGTGCCCGAGAGCTTGGCGTGCGGCACGCCCTGTTCTTCCGCCGCGACGATATAGAGCGCGAGCACCGGCAGCACCGCGCCGTTCATGGTCATCGACACGCTCATCTGGTCGAGCGGGATGCCGGAGAACAGCGTGCGCATGTCGTAGATCGAGTCGATGGCGACGCCCGCCATGCCGACGTCGCCGGACACGCGCGGATGGTCGCTGTCATAGCCGCGATGGGTGGCGAGATCGAAAGCGATCGACAGGCCCTTCTGTCCGGCGGCAAGATTGCGCCGATAGAAGGCGTTGGAATCTTCCGCCGTCGAGAAGCCGGCATATTGCCGGATGGTCCAGGGCTGCGCCGCGTACATCGCGGGATAGGGCCCGCGCAGGAACGGTGCCTTGCCGGGATAGGTGTCGAGGAAATCGATTCCGGCGAGATCAGCGTCGCTATAACTTGGCTTTACCGGGATGCCTTCGGGCGTGGTCCAGGGCGCGCCGCCGCAGGCGGATGGCACGGCGGCCTCAGCGAAGTCGAGCTTGGCGAAATTGGGGACCTGACTCATTTGGCGCCCAGAATATCATGCGCAGCCTGCAAGGTCGAAACCACATCGCAGCCCATGAATATGAAGGTTTTGACGCCGGCCGCCTGCCAATTGGCCTCGTGGTCACCGGGCCGGCCGGCGAGATGGACGATGGCACCGGCGGTCGTCAACGCGTTAGCGGCGTCGGCGGCTTGTTGCACATAAACGGCGTCGGAAGAACACAGACAGGCAAGTTTGGCGCCCGATTTCTTGAAAGCTGCGAGCATCTCTGTCTGGTCCTTGAAGCCGTCATTGTTCAGCGCCTCGATGCCGCCGGCCTCATAGAAATTCTTGGCAAACATCGCCCGCGCGGTGAAGTCCGCGACCTTGCCAAGATTGGCCAGGAACACTTTCGGCCGCGATCCGGTCCTGGCGATCATGCGGTCGGAGGCGTCGCGCAGCTTCTCGAAGGGCTCGGACAAGCGAATGCTCGGCAGCGGTTCGATGACCGCTTTCGCCCCGCTTTCCTTTGGCGGCACGACCGGCGCGACCTTGAGCACCGCGGGCGTTTTTTCCTGGAGATTTGGATAATCACTGGTGCCGGTCAGCGCATCCTTGCGCCGCGCCGTGGACTTCTGCCGTTCGGTGCGGACCGCCGCGACTTTCTGCTGAATAAGGCCGCGTTCAAGCGCAGCCCAGGCGCCGCCGGCGGCTTCGATCTCCTGAAATTGTTTCCATGCGGCGGTGCAAAGTTGGCTTGTCAGAGCTTCAATGGCGCCCGAGCCGGCGGCGGGATCGGAAACCTTCGCCAGGTTGGATTCTTCGAGCAGAATAAGTTGCGTGTTGCGTGCGACCCGGCGCGCGAAAGCATCGGGTAGTCCAAGGGCGACAGTGTGCGGCAGCGCGGCGATATTATCGGCGCCGCCGAGGCCGGCGGCGCTGACCGCGATGGTGGTGCGCAGCATGTTCACGTAAGGATCGCGCTTGGTCATCATCCGCCACGCGGTTTCGGCGGCGACATAAGCCGACTTTGGCGTCAGGCCGCAGGCCTCTTCGACGCGTGCCCATAATTTCCGTATCGCGCGGAATTTCGCAATGGTGAGAAACTCATCGGCGTCGGCGGACAGGCGGAAATATATCATGCTGCGCGCGCTATCGAGCGGCACGCCGCCCGCCTCGAGGGCGCGCAGACAGTCCACGGCGGCGGCGATGGCAAAAGCCAGTTCCTGAGCTTCCGAGCCCCCGGCATTGTGAATGATACGTCCATCGGCGACCGCGAAGGGCCCACGAAATCCTTGATCTGCGAGATCGCGGATGGCTGCCGCAAAAGTTTTCGACAGCTCGTTCCATGGTTTGGGGCTGGCGCCGGACGCGGCAAAGCCGCCGATCGGATTGATGCTGGCGCGTAGGTCGACCGATGCCGGCGAAATTTTCCGGCTTTTCACCAGCGCTGCGAAAAGCTGTACGGCATTGCGTGTCGGCGGGCTGAGATTGAAATCAATGGCAATGCCGGCATCGAGGCGGACGTCCTTGAGCACGCTCTCAAGGGTCGCCGCCGAAGCATCCAGGCCATAGCCATTGGCGTTAAGCGAGCCGGTGAACACCAGCGTCAGCCCGGTCGCGCCGTTCTCCAGGTCTTCCAGCGCTTGCTTGTTCGCGACCGCCGGATCGGGATGGTCAACACGCTGCATCAGAGTCCACGGAGCACCAGGAGTCCTTTCCGCGATTGGCTTGGCTCCCGTGGCGCGCGCGTAAAGCGGTTCGATGCGTAAGCCGTCGTAAGTCTGGCTAACCAGCCGCCTATCGAACGCGGCGCCTTTTAATGCCGCCTCGACCAGCTTGCGCCAGTCCGCCTCGGTCGTCGGCGGGAATTCTGCGGCGAGGGGAAGCTCGTCAGACATGCGGGAAAACTGGCACAGTCGGCACCATCAAGCTATTGAGATAAAGCAAATCGCATGCCTCCCGGACGTCAGGGCAGGCGATAGATACCGCCGGCGTCGACGGTTTGGGCGGCTTCGCCGACACGCTGCCCGGCGATGACGCGGTCCCCGGCGATTTCGGCCAACGGCAGCAGCACGAAAGCGCGCTCGAACAGGCGCGGATGCGGCAACGTCAAATTAGGCTCGTCCACCGTCAGGTCGTCGTAGGCAAGGATGTCGATATCGGCGGTTCTTGGCCCATTGCGCTTTTCATGGGCGCGGTCGCGGCCGAGACGCAATTCGACGTCTTGCGCGCGCGCCAGCAATTCGTGCGGACCAAGTGTTGTTTCGACCGCGATGGCGAGGTTGACGAAATGCGGCTGGTATTTGAAACCCCAGGGAGGCGTCCGGTAGTCGGAAGACCGTGCCTTCAGCCTTACGTTTTTTCCGTCGCAAAGCAAATTGATGGCGCGATCAAGAATGGCCCGGCTGTTTCCGACATTGCCGCCGAGCGCGAGCAACGCCTCAACCATGACGGCTCCGCACTAGGGTCACGCCGACATCATCGAAAGTCGCGGCAATCGGAGCATGCGGCTTGTGGATCGTGACTCGGATCGAACGGACCGTCGGAAAGGCCGCGAGCACAGCATCAGCCACCCGGCCGGCGGCGGCTTCGATCAAGCGGAAACGTTGTCCGCTGAAGGCCGCGCTTGTGACGTCGACAACCTTGTCATAGGAAACAGTATCCACGACTTTGTCCGAACGCGCTGCCGTGGAAAGATCGATCTCGAGCTCGAGGTCGATGGTAAAAGTCTGCCCGACCTTGGCCTCGTGCGGCATGACGCCGTGATAGGCATGCAGCGCGAGCCCACGAATGAAAATGCGATCACTCATCGGGCGGCCTCAATTGCAGCGGCCACGCGCAATGCCTGAACGGTTTCCTTGACGTCGTGCACGCGGAGAATGGCCGCGCCCATTTCGACCGCGAGCAGATGGGCGGAGATGGAGCCGCCGATACGATCGTCGGGAGCCGACGGTGATACTGCGTTGATGAAGCGTTTGCGCGAGGCGCCGACCAGAAGCGGCAAGCCGAAGCGCTTGAATTCCGCAAGTCGCGCGATGCAGACAATGCTTTGCTCGGGAGTCTTGCCAAAGCCAATGCCGGGATCGAGCACGATATTGTCGCGCGCAATGCCGGCGCGCGCGGCGATCTCGAGCGATCGCGAAAAGAAGGCAATCACGTCGGCAACAATGTCGATGCTGTCATCTGCGCTCTCCCGATTGTGCATGACGATCACCGGTACGCCGCGTTTGGCGACGAGAGGCGCCATGTCGGGATCGCGTTGCAATCCCCACACGTCGTTGACGAGAGCGGCGCCCTGGTCGAGTGCCCATGCGGCAATCGAGGCCTTGATCGTGTCGATCGACAGCGGCAAGCCGAGCTTAATGACCGCCGGCAAAATTGGCTCTAGCCGCACCTTTTCCTCATCGGCGGAGACTGGGACAGGGCCGCCATAAGGCCGCGTCGAACTCTGCGCCGATATCGAGGATGTCAGCGCCCGCATTCGCCATGTCTGCGGCATGGGCAATGGCCAGCGCGGGATCCAGGAATTGGCCGCCGTCAGAGAAAGAGTCAGGGGTGACATTGAGAATGCCCATGACCAACGGGCGGCCCGCCGAAAGCAGCGCGGAAAGCGTGTCTTGCGCTGGTTTTGGCGCGGTCCCGGCGGACATAGTCAGGGTACGGACGCTTCCCATGTCGGTCGATTTGCGCGGTCGGTGGCGCGCTGTCAAGCCGGCGTCACGGCATCAGTAGGTGATCTTGAGCGGCAATATTTTGGCGTTTTCGATCCAGCGTTTCACCACCTTCTCCGATGGCAGCAGGCGAACGACTTTGCGCCTTTTGTTCGCGTCGGCCATTGCCTTCGCGAGATTGAGCGGGTTCCGGTACTTGAGTTCTTTCACAGTATCCACGCCGGCGGCCTGCAACAGTTCGGCATATTCCTTACTGATGCCTTTGATGCGCATGCGGTCCGCGACATTGGCCCAGCACAACAGCTGCTTCTCGTCGAAGCCGGTCTTCTCCGCCAATGTCTTACGTCCCTTTACCGTGCGCGCTGCTTCGAGCAGGCGATCGGTTGATCGAATCCCCGCCGATTTGAGTACCGTGGCGACTTCGCCGTCGATCCCCTCTATATCGGTGATGGGATAGGACATCCGCGCTTCCTCCGCCTTTTCTTATGTTTTGTTTTTTTTCGTGAACGGTTCAAACGAACTGACTCAATCCGGGAATGGCGCCGACGATTTCTCCGAGCGCGTCGTCGCCAATCTTTTCGCGCGCATAAGCGATCGTCTCGCGCGTGACGCTCTGCACCTGGCCCATGCTCAGCCCCGCTGCCATCATCTTTGTGCCTGCGCCCATGATGCCACCCATGCTGAACATGCCCCCGCCCGTATCAGGCTGTTGCGCTAACAGGGCCTCTGCTCCGGGGAGCTTATCCAGGAGCGCTTGAACCTTATCGGCGGGTCCTTCCTTGCGCAGGAAGTCGAGGATAATGGCAAGCGACTTTTCCGCGACACCGCGTTCGACGCCGGCCTTGGCGACGAGACGTCCGATCAACTCATCCATGGAACCCTCACGCCCCCCGGCACTGTGGCGGAATTGCGTTTATATTGAACGCCGTTCGACGCGATGACAAGGAGTATGCAACGGGATCGGTCAATGTCAGGCCTTGCGTGCAGTCACTGCCGGGGTCGCGTGTCAAGTGAAATGAATCGTCTTTCGTGCGGGCGTCGGATTGTGTCGTTGCGCGCGCTCAGATTTCCGAGTGTGTCGACCGGGCGCTCTGCCGGGCGCGGGGGGCAACACTGCGCGGACGCAAAATTGCTCGCGGATCAATCCGTAGTCGTACTATCAGTAGTTTCGTAATTTGGCGGCCGTCACAGGCCGTGTATGTTTGAAAAATCCCGCAAGAATAAGGATATATCGACTATTCCGCGTTGCCTGCCGCATCGGTATGTGGGCCATCGGGCGGGGCGGTGCGTCTGTGTTGGGTAAGGTCGTTGGTATTGTGTCAATGCGGCGCTCTCACATCATTGTTGTTGTCGCTGATCCTTACAGTTATGGCGGCGAGCGCTTGGTGGCGCGCTTGCGGCGCATGGCGATCGCCCAGGTCACCACAGTCAGCCGGATCGAGGAGGCGAGGCACCTCTGCGGTGCTGGCGGCGTCGACGTCTGCCTCGTTGTGATCGGCGATACGGCACCCGACGCTGTTCCGGAGACGCTCGAGGACGCGCCGGGGCGGCCTTTTGGGACCCCGACGCTGATTGTGGCGGCGGTGGTCGCGCCTTATTTGCGCAAGACGGCTCGGCTGCGCGGTTACGCGGCGGTGCTACCCGCCAAGATTGCGCCCCGGATGCTTTACCGCCGCATCAGCGCCGTGCTGCAAGGCCGCCACCGGCGGCGACCGCTGGCATCCGGCCGCATGGTGATGAGAGCCCCGGCTAAATTAGCCAATTTTGCCAAGCCAACCATGCACTGACGGTTCTTTCCAGCGCCCGATCGCGTTGCTAGCGTGGGGCCCTTGCCTGCAAGGAGCCCCGCATGACGACCCTCGACGCGGTCTTGAGCCGCATTGATCAGGATATCGACCACAGCGTCGAGCGACTGTTCGCCCTGCTGCGTATTGCCTCGGTGTCCACCGACCCGGCCTTCAAGGACCAGTGTCGCGCCGCCGCCGAGCACGTGGCTGCCGATCTCAAGACCATCGGTTTCGACGCAACCGTGCGTCCGACCGCGGGCCATCCGGTCGTCGTCGGCAAATCGAACGGCGTCGCCGGTCCGCGCGTGCTGTTCTACGGCCACTACGATGTGCAGCCGGTCGACCCGCTGAACCAGTGGAAGACGCCGCCCTTCGAACCGCGCATCGAGACCCTGCCGGATGGACGCAAGATCATCGTGGCGCGCGGCGCCTGCGACGACAAAGGCCAGGCGATGACCTTCATCGAGGCCTGCCGCGCCTTCAAGGCGGTCACCGGCAAGCTGCCGCTGCCGATCACCATGATGATCGAGGGCGAAGAAGAATGTGGCTCCAAGAACCTCTTTGAATTCGTGCGCAACAACGCGGCTGAGTTCAAGCTCGACCTCGCTCTGGTTTGCGACACGGCCATGTGGGACCAGAAGACGCCGGCCATCACCACTTCGCTCCGCGGTCTCGTCTACGAGGACGTCAAGATCACCTGCGCCGACCGCGACCTGCACTCCGGCGTGTTCGGGGGCGCGGCCCAAAATCCGCTGCGGCTGCTCGCCGAAATTCTCGGCGCCATGCGGGACGACAAGGGCCGGGTCACGATCCCCGGCTTCTATGACGGCGTGAAGGACCTGCCGCCCGATATCAAGGCCGACCTCAAGGGGCTCGATTTGACGCCGGAGAAGTTTCTCGGCCCGATTGGGCTCAAGACGTCCGCCGGCGAACAAGACCGCATGCTGATCGAGCAGATCACGACGCGGCCGACCGCCGAGATCAACGGCATCATCGGTGGCTACACCGGCGAAGGCGCCAAAACCGTGATTCCGGGCGAGGCCAGTGCGAAGGTCTCGTTCCGCCTGGTCGGTACGCAAAATCCTGAAAAGATCCGCGACGCCTTCCGCGCCTTCGTGCGGGGGCGGCTGCCCGCCGACTGCAAGGTCGAATTCGGCAATTTCGGCCTGGCGCCGCCGCTACAGTTGTCGTTCGACAATCCGGCGCTCAACAAGGCGCGCGACGTCCTGGGCGAGGAGTGGGGCAAGAAGGCGGTGGCGGTCGGCGCCGGCGGCTCGATACCCATTGTTGCCGATTTCAAGAGCGTGCTCGGCATGGACTCATTGCTGGTCGGATTCGCGCTCGACGATGACCGCGTGCATTCGCCGAACGAGAAATTCGACCTGACCTGCTATCACAAGGGCATCCGCTCCTGGGCGCGTATCCTGTCGGCGCTGGCGGCACCATAAGGCGCAATGGCTCCTCCACCGCTTCTTCAGCTCAAAGACATCGCACTGACCTTCGGCGGCACACCGCTTGCTCACCGGGGCGGAGCTGTCGGTGTCGACCGGCGAGCGCGTCTCACTGGTCGGACGCAACGGCTCCGGCAAATCGACGTTGCTGAAGATTGCCGCGCGCGCGGTTGAGCCGGATCACGGCACGGTCTTCGTTCAGCCCGGTGCGCTGGTGCGCTATCTGCCGCAGGAGCCGGACTTTTCCGGCTTTGCCTCGACGCTGGCCTATGTCGAGGCTGGCCTGCGGCCGAGCGACGATACCCATGCCGCTCGCTATTTCCTGGAAGAACTCGGCCTCACCGGCCGGGAAGACCCGGCGCACCTGTCCGGCGGCGAAGCCCGTCGGGCATCGCTCGCGCGCGTCCTGGCGCCGTCGCCCGACATCCTGCTGCTGGACGAGCCGACCAATCATCTTGATCTCACCACCATCGAGTGGCTGGAGCGCGACCTTGATGCCCGCCGCACCGCGCTGGTGATCATCAGCCACGACCGCCGTTTTCTCTCGACGCTGTCGCGATCGACAGTCTGGCTCGACCGCGGCTGCACGCGCCGCATCGAACGCGGCTTTGCCCACTTCGAGGAATGGCGCGACATGCTGCTGGCCGAGGAGGAACGCGAGCAGCACAAGCTCGCCCGCAAGATCGTCGCCGAAGAGCACTGGATGCGTTATGGCGTCAGCGGCCGGCGCAAACGCAACATGCGCCGGGTCGGGCAGCTGCAGGCTTTGCGCGAAGCGCGCCGCAGTTATCGTGCTGCGGCCGGCGATGCCAACATCACTGCCGCTTCGGCGGCGCCATCGGGCGCGTTGGTGATCGAGGCGAAAGGTATCAGCAAGAGTTACGGCGGCCGCGCAATTGTCAGCGACTTTTCAACCCGCATCCAGCGCGGCGACCGCATTGGCATTGTCGGGCCGAATGGCAGCGGCAAGACTACGCTGATCAGCCTGCTGACCGGCGCGCTCGCGCCGGACACTGGGAGCGTGCGGCTCGGCTCGACGCTTGCCATCGCCACGCTCGATCAACATCGCGACAGCCTGGACGCCAATATCACCGTCAAGCAGGCGCTCACGGGCGGTGAGGGCGATACCGTCTCGGTCAATGGCGTCGGCAAGCACGTCGTCAGCTACATGAAGGATTTTCTGTTTTCGGCCGAGCAGGCGCGCACTCCGCTCGGCAAGCTGTCGGGCGGCGAACGCGGCCGCCTGATGCTGGCGCAGGTGCTGGCCAAGCCGTCGAATTTGCTTGTGCTCGACGAGCCGACCAACGATCTCGATATGGAAACGCTGGACGTGCTCGAGGATATGCTCGGCGATTATCCCGGCACGGTGCTGTTGATCAGCCACGATCGCGATTTCCTCGACCGCCTGGTGAGCGGCGTGATCGCGCCGGAGGGTGATGGCCGCTGGATCGAATATGCCGGTGGCTATAGCGACATGCTGACGCAGCGCGGCGCGGACCTGACGCGCGTCGCGCCGAAAGCCGAGCCGGAAAAGCCGACAAAAGTATCGACCTCCACCGCCGAGCCGCAGGCCGACAAAACGAAAAATGAAATTCAAGGAAAAGCACGCGCTCGAGACGCTGCCCAGGACAATTGCCGCACTCAACGCCAAGGCCAGCGACCTGCAGGCCCGGCTCGACGACCCGGATTTCTACGTGCGCGATCGCGCAGGCTTTGAGAAGGTCACCACTGACCTCGGCGAGACGCAGCGCAAGCTGGCGGCGGCCGAGGAGCAGTGGCTGGAGCTCGAAATCCTGCGCGAGGAACTGGCAGGTGGCTGACGGTTGTTACTTGAGTTGATCGGCGACCTTGTCGATGCCAGCCTGCGAGCAGTCGTCATCCTTGCCGGGCGAGCCCGACACGCCGATTGCACCGATCACCTCGTTGCCGACCTTGATCGGCAGGCCGCCGGCGAGCGCCAGCACGCGATTATAGTGCCGGGAGCCGGTCGATCCCGGGTTGTCGTTCACGCGTTTGGTAAAGTCGGCCGAGGGCTGGCTGAAGGTTCGTGCGGTATAGGCCTTGCGCTCGGCGCCTTCATTCGTGTGCAGCCCGGCGCCATCGCCGTGCAGGATGACGACGGTGTTGCCGCCGCGATCGACCACGGCCGCCGACACCTTGAATCCCAGGCTGATGCACTTTTCAAGCGCGGTCTGGGCGATCGTCTGCGCCAGCGCCAGCGAAACATTCTTTTCCGTGACGACGCCCTGCGCGCTGGCGGGCGCCGACAGCGCCGCGGTCAGCGCCAGACCTGCAACGGATTTCCAAATCGACGACATGCGAAAGCCTCCCTGGGATGTTTTTCGGGCGGACAGCCCGCAAGAACATACCCCGGGACTGGCCGCTTATTGCAAGGGAACGTTACCTGGGCACGGAAATTTGAAGCTACTTTTTCAGCTTGTAGCCGGTCCTGAACATCCACCAGACCGTCACCAGGCAGGCGGCGAGGAACAGGAGCGTCATTCCGACGCTGATGCTGTGGCTTACATCGGCGATCTCGAAGAAACTCCAGCGGAAGCCGCTGATCAGATAAACCACAGGATTGAACAGGGCGATTTTCTGCCAGACCGGTGGCAATACGCTTGTGGAATAGAACGTCCCGCCGAGGAAGGTCAGCGGTGTGATGAGCAGCAGGGGCACGATCTGGAGCTTTTCGAAGCCTTCCGCCCAGATGCCGATGATGAAGCCGAGCAGGCTGAAGGTCGCCGCCGTCAGCACCAGAAACGTCACCATCCAGAACGGATGCATGATGTGCAGAGGCACGAACAGCCAGGAGGTCGCGAGGATGATCAGCCCGAGGATGATCGATTTGGTCGCGGCCGCGCCGACATAGCCGAGCACGATTTCGAATGGCGATACCGGCGCCGACAGGATCTCGTAGATCGTCCCGGTGAAGCGCGGGAAATAGATACCGAACGACGCATTCATGGTGCTCTGGGTGAGCAGCGTGAGCATGATCAGCCCCGGCACGATGAAGGCGCCATAGGACACGCCTTCGATTTCCGTGATGCGCGAGCCGATGGCGGCGCCGAACACTACGAAATAGAGCGACGTCGACAGAACCGGCGAGACAATGCTCTGCCAGATGGTGCGCCCGGTGCGCGCCATCTCGAAGGTGTAGATCGCGGTGACGGCTCTCAGATTCATTGCCGGTCACTCACCAGTCCGACGAAAATATCTTCCAGCGAGCTTTGCCGGGTTTCTAGGTCGCGGAAGCGGATGCCCATGCGGTTGAGATCGGCCAACAGCGTGGTCACGCCGGTGCGCTCGCCTTGCGTGTCGTAGTTGAAGGTGAGCGTTGCGCCGTCCTCCGACAGCGTCAAAGGATGTCCGCCGAGCTCGCTCGGCATGCCGTCGAGTTTCTTTTGCAGGTGGAGCACAAGCTGCTTCTTGCCGAGCTTGCGCATCAGCTCGGCCTTGTTCTCGACCAGGATGATCTCGCCTTTGCTGATCACGCCGACGCGGTCGGCCATGTCCTCGGCTTCTTCGATGTAATGCGTCGTGAGGATGATGGTGACGCCGGAATCGCGCAGCTCGCGCACCACCTGCCACATGTCCTTGCGCAGTTCGACATCGACGCCGGCTGTCGGCTCGTCGAGGAACAAAATCTGCGGCTCGTGGCTGAGCGCCTTGGCGATCAACACGCGCCGTTTCATGCCGCCCGAGAGCGTCATGATCTTGTTGTCTTTCTTGTCCCAGAGCGACAGCGCGCGCAGCACCTTTTCGATGTAGGCCGGGTTCTTTGGCTTGTTGAACAGGCCGCGGCTGAACGACACTGTGGCCCACACGCTCTCGAAGGCATCGGTGTGCAGCTCCTGCGGCACCAGGCCGATCAGCGAGCGGGCGGCGCGGTAGTCCGTAATAATGTCATGACCGTCGACAATGACCTTGCCCTGGGTCGGCACCAGGATGCCGCAAATGATGCCGATGAGCGTGGTCTTGCCGGCGCCGTTTGGTCCGAGCAACGCAAAAATCTCGCCGCGGCGGATGTCGAGATTGATGTCTTTAAGCGCGCGGAAGCCGGACGCGTAGCTTTTCGACAGGCTTTTGACGGAAATGATGGGCTGCATGTGGTGGCAATAGTGGCGGGACGAAACCGCCATATAGGCCGTGGAACCCGGCAGCGCCAGCCCGGACGATGCGACGAAAGTGTTATACGCTGTGCATCAGCGCGCTCAGGTCGCTCAGCACCTGCGCCGGCGGGAAGTCGGCATATTCATCCGGCATCTTGGCGCGATTGATCCAGCACGTGCGAAAACCGACCGAGGTGCCGGCCATCACATCCCAGCGGTTGGATGACACGAACGTCACGTCGCCGGGCTTGCATTGAAAGTGGTCGGTGACGAGGGCGTAGACCTCCGGGCGCGGCTTGAACATTTTCAGCACGTCAACGGACAAAACGACGTCAAGATCGTCAACGACCGCAGCGCCGTCCACCGCGCCCTTGAGCATGTCGGGCGAGCCATTGGAGAGAATGCCGGTCTTGTGCCCCCGGCTCTTGAGCGTGCGCAGAATGGCGCGCGCGTCCGGGAAGGCGTCGAGCTTGAAATAGGCGTCGAGCAGCTTCGGCTTGAGCTCTTTCGGCACCGACGGCACGCGCTCCAGCGCGAAATCGAGCGCGCGTTGCGTCAGTGTCCAGAAATCGCGGTAGCGGCCGGCCAGCGTCAGCGTCCAGCTATATTCGAGCTGCTTGCTGCGCCAGATCTCCGACATGCGGTCGGCCTCGGGGCCGGCCTCGGCGCGGTGGCGCGCAATCGCCGCGTGCACATCGAACAGCGTGCCATAGGCATCGAAAACGAAAACGGACATCAATTCCTCCCACCAAGGATTCCATGGTCTTTTCCATGGAGGGTGACATAAGATCGCGCCACAGGTAGCGGAGATTTGCAATGCCGGGACAGAGCTGGTCGAAGACCTGGACCTTCTACGAAGGCGATTGGCACGAGGGCAACGTGCCGATCATGGGCGTGCGCGACCACGCCGCCTGGCTGTGCTCGTCGGTATTCGACGGCGCCCGTACCTTCGAGGGCGTGTCGCCCGATCTCGATCTGCATTGCGCGCGCGTGAATGCCTCGGCGGAAACCATGCATCTCAAGCCCGTCGTATCAGCGGATAAATGGCTGGGTCTCACGCAGGACGGCATCAAGCGTTTCGCCAAGGACGCCGCGCTCTACATTCGACCGATGTATTGGGCCGAACACAGCGGCGCGCTGCTGGTGGCGCCCGATCCGGAATCGACCAAATGGTGCCTCAGCCTTTACGAGGCGCCGATGCGCAAGCCGGAAGGTTTTTCGATCACGCTGTCGCCTTATCGCAAGCCGAGTCTTGAATGCATGCCGGTCGACGCCAAGGCCGGCTGTCTTTACCCGAACAATGCGCGCGCGTTGATTGAGGCAAATTCGCGCGGCTTCGGCAACTGCGTCATGTTCGACCAGATCGGCAACGTTGCGGAGCTGGCCACCGCCAATCTGTTCATCGGCAAGGACGGTGTGGTGTATACGCCTGCGGTCAACGGCACGTTCCTCAATGGCATCACAAGGCAGCGCGTGATCCGGCTGCTGCGTGAGGCCGGCATCACCGTGGTGGAGACCACGCTGAGCTTCCGTGATGTGCAGAATGCCGACGAGATTTTTTCGTCCGGCAATTATTCCAAGGTGATGCCGGTCAACCGCATCGACGAGCGTTCGCTGCAGCCGGGCCCGCTCTATCGCAAGGCGCGCGAGCTCTACTGGGACTATGCGCATGGCTGAGCGCCAAGGTGACCAAGGTCCCGTCGCCATTGTTGGCCTTGGGCTGATGGGCGAGGTCTACGCCAAGCGTCTGCTCGACGCAGAAGATTCCCGTGATCGGCTACGATATCGACGCCGCGCGGCGCTCGCGGCTGGCTCTGATCGGCGGCAAGCCGGCCGGGTCCATCGCCGCGCTCGCAAAGCCAGCGCGCTGCATCATCATTGCCGTGTTCAACACCGAGCAGGTCGAGGACGTCGTCGAGAACCATCTGCTGCCGGCGCTCGGCGAGGGCTCCGGCAAGATCGTGCTGTGCATGAGCACGGTCGATCCCGACCGCGTCGCGGCGCTCGCCAGCCGCGTCATTCCGCGCGGCATCCGCTATCTCGATGTGCCGGTGTCGGGCACCAGCGACCAGGTGCGCCGCGGCGACGGCGTGGCGCTGATCGGCGGCGACATGGCCATCGCTGACGACGTTGCCGAGGTGCTGGATGCGCTGTTTGTCCGCCGCTTCCACGTCGGCAAGGTTGGCGACGGCGGCCGCGCCAAGCTCGCGGTCAATTTGATCCTCGGCCTCAACCGGCTCGCTCTGGCGGAAGGCCTGGTCTTCGCCGAACGGCTCGGGCTCAATCCCGCCGCTTTCCTTGAGGTGGCGCGCGGCTCGGCCTCCTATTCGCAAGTGATGGACACCAAAGGACCAAAAATGGTGCGCGATGATTTTTCGCCGGAGGGCCGCGTCAAGCAGACACTGAAAGACGCGCATCTGATGCTCGATCAGGCCGCCGCCGTCGGACAAAAACTGTCAACGCTGGAAGTGCACGTCGACGTGCTGGAGGCCTGCGTGCGCGCCGGCGAAGCCGATCTCGACAACAGCGCGATCATCAACGAAGTGCGCCGGCGCGGCGGAAAAGCGTGAAGGGAGGGTGCTCATGAAGACAATCATCGCGGTAATGACCGCATTCATGATGGCCGCAGGACTGGCGCAGCCGGCCTCGGCGCAGGACTGGCCGCAGCAGCCGATCCGCATCATTGTTTCGTTCGGGCCCGGCGGCGGCGCCGACATCATCGCCCGCATCCTGGCGGATTCGATGCAGACCAAGCTCGGCAAGCCGGTGGTGGTTGAAAACAAGCCCGGCGCCGGCGGCATCATCGGCAATGAAGCGGTCGCGAGCGCTGCGGCCGATGGCTACACGCTCGGCATCATGACGGCCGGCCAGATCATCGCCGCCGTCACCCGCAAGACCATGCGCTACAACACGCTGACGGCCTTTGCGCCGGTCGGCCAGATTGCGACCGCCAGCCTGCTGATCGTGACGCGTCCGGATTTTCCCGCGAACAGCGTGCAGGAGCTGGTCGCCGCCGCCAAGGCCGACCCGGGCAAGATCGTGTTCGCGAGCCCGGGCTTTGCCGCCACCCAGCATTTCGCCGGCGAGATGTTCAAGCAGACCGCCAAGGTGGATTTGCTGCACGTGCCGTTCAAGACCTCGCCGGAAGCCATCAACGCCGTGCTCGGCAAACATGCCGACGTGCTGTTCGACACGGTCTCCGCGTTGATCGGGCAGGTGCAGTCGGGCCAGCTCAAGGCGCTCGCCGTGACCGGCAAGGACCGCTTTCCGGCGGTGCCGAATATTCCGGCGGCGAGCGAATCCGGCGTGCTGCCGGGTTACGACGTGACCACCTGGTACGGCCTGTTCGCGCCGCGCGGCACGCCCGCGCCGGTGATTGCCAGGCTGAACAAGGTGCTCAACGAGAGCCTGGCCGACGAGACGGTGCGCAAGCGCCTGGAAACAGCCGGCGTCATCGTCCAGGCATCGACGCCGCAGGCCTTCGGCGATTTCATGACGAGCGAATACAAGCGCTGGGATGCGGTGCGCGAAGCGGCCAGCATCGACAAGCAGTAGCGGCTCTTCCCGCTCATTCCCGCGACCCGGTCTACGTTTGCCGCACTTGACCCATCCTCGCGAAGCCCCGCCTCTCAACCGTCATGCGCCGGGCTTGACCCGGCGCATCCATGATGAGCGCAGCGCATGCGGGACTTACATAGCTCTGTATTGGATGCAGGGCCTCATGGATTGCCGGGTCAAGCCCGGTAATGACGCTGAGTGTGTGGCACGCGCTCATCACTTTCAGCGCGTCGCTTAGTTGCGTGTCACTTGAATCGGCCGGCCCTCCGCGATCGAGCGGATGACCGCCTCGAAGGCGCCGGCGACATCGAGCATGTCGTCGGTCGTGACCGGAAAGGGCTTGCCGGTTTCAATCGTCTCGCCGAAGGCTTCCAGCAGCACGCCCAGCGAGTCGACCGCCGGATAGACCTGCGTCACCGGTTGCTCGCCGACTTTGGCGACGGTCAGCGTCGTTTCCTCGCGCGCCTCCGCCCAGCCTTTGGTGCCGAACACCATGATGCGCCAGTACATCGGCGCGGCGCGCACGGTTGCCATGGTGCCGGTGGCGCCGCTTTCGAACTTAAACAGCGCGGCGGCCGCGTCGCGCGGGTCGGGCGGCGCCTTCGGTGCAAACAGCCGGCCGCCGGCGGCCGCAATCGGCCCGGCCAGATTGACGAACGCATCGATGATATGCAGGCCGGCGCCGGTCATGCCGCCGCCCGGGGATTCGCGCGGGTCGTCGCGCCAGCCGCCTTTCACGCGGGTCGAGTGCTCGTTGGTGAAATTGCCTTCGATATGCATCACCTCGCCGATGGTGCCGTCGGCCACCACGCGCTTGAGCTCGCGCATCGAGGAAAAGCAGCGCTTGTTGTTGCCGAGCGCGAAGGGCACGCCGGCCTTTTGCGTGGCGGCGACGGCGCGCGCGGCCTCGGCGCGCGTGAGCGCCAGCGGCTTCTCGGACCAGACCGGCTTGCCGGCGGCCGCCACCGCGGAAATCTGCTGCACGTGCAAGGAATGCGGCGTGGCCAAAAACACCGCCTGCACGCGCGGATCGGCGATCGCTTCCTCGAAACTAGTGGAGAGTTCGAAACCTTTCGCCTTGGCAAAATCGCCGACCAGCTCGGGCTCTTTGCTCACCCCGCGGATGACATGCAGGCGCTTGCTCTTGCCCTGCACGGATTCGACGATGTTCTTGCCCCAGCGTCCGAGGCCGATCACGGCGGCATTGATCATGGGCGAATTCTGGGCGGATGGTCAGCGGCTAAGGAAAAATATGTCATAGTTCATTCTAGACGGGCGCGGACGCGAACGGCAATCGGGAAAGGAAACGGCGATGGACGAGAAAGAGCTTCACGAACGCGGCCTGAAGCTGCGCGTCGACATGTTCGGCCGCGAGGCGGTCGAGAAACGCATGAACGCGTTCGGCGATTTCGGCAAGCCGCTCCAGCACATCATCAATGCCTATGCCTACGGCGATGTGTGGCAGCGCTCGGCTTTGCCGCCGGCGACGAAATCGCTGGCGATGGTGGCGATGATGGCGGCGGCCGGCCATCCCAATGAATTGCGCGTGCATCTCAAGGGCGCGCTGAAGAACGGCTGCACGCCGGAGCAGATCCAGGAAGTGCTGCTGCTGCTCACGTTGTATTGCGGCATTCCGGCCGCCAACGAGGCGCACACGATCGCGACCGAGGTGCTGCGCGAGGCTGGCCGCTAATCCCGCTGTCATCACCGGGCTTGTCCCGAATGGTCGGGCGCTGCCGGCGCCACACATTCAGCGTCATGCGCGGGCTTGACCCGCGCATCCATGATGAGCGGCAAGGTAGATGGGACTTACGTACCGCTGTACTTGTCGAGCAGCCTCATGGATTGCCGGGTCAAGCCCGGCAATGACAACTGAGAGGCATAGTCTCAACAGAACCTCTCACGGCGGCGGCTCGGTCAGCAAGTTCGGCACCGCGCGGCCGCGGATGTCGTAGACGCGGGCATAGTCGACGCCTTCGCGCTTGATCTCCACCAGCACCGGCGCCTTCAGGTCATCGCGGCAATAAAACGTGCCGAGCATCATCGCGAAATCCGCGCGCTTGCGGTCCCACGTGGTTTCGAAATCGGGCCCGAGCGCCACTTCGGCCGGCGGCTGCGGGCCGCAGATCTCGATGGTCCAGCGCCGGCCGCGCGGCGGCTTGAGATGCATGGCGTTAAGTTTCACGCGCAGTGCCTCGCCGGCCTGTTTGAAGGCCAGCCCCCAGTAATCGAGCATGTAGTTGTCGTGCGCCATGCGCACGCCGCCGGAGGCCCAGTTGAAGGCGCTGTATTGATAAGGATGCAGCCGCACCATGTCGCTCACCGGCAGCGCGATGCCGCAGGCGAACGCAACTGCGAGCGCGGCACGTGACGCGATCGGGCGGGCTTGCGCGAACAGCCAACCGCCGGCGAGGCCGCCGAGCACCGCAAAGGGCGGCACCACGAACACGAAGTGGCGCAGGCCGTTATAGAGGGCAGGGTGCGCCAGCATCGCCAGCCCCACGGGGAAAAAAGCGGCCAGCACCACGAACAGGAAATTGGCGCGGCGGGGTGGCGGCACGTCGGGCCGCGTCGCGGCCACCAGCGCACCGATGGCGCCGGCAAGGCCGAGCGCGATCATGATTTCCGGCAGCTTGAGCACGAACAGCTGCGGCAGATAGCGCACCGGCATCTCGGTGACCGGGATCAGCTGGCCGGCGAACAGCTCGCGCCATGGTTTTTCGAAGAACGTGTCGAAATATTCGGCGGCGTGCAGCGGATTAAGCGGCGAAACGATCGACCATGGCCACAACAATCCCATGATCAGGTAACCGAGCGCCAACGCCGGCAGCAGGCACCATATAAATTCGCCGAGGCGTGTCGCCGCTTTGCGCAATCCGGACGCCTGCACTTCGCCGATCACGATCACCAGCAGCGCCACCAGCGCGGTGGGCGCCGCAATCCCGGCGAGAATGCGCGAGCCGAAGGCAAGGCCTAGACCCACCCCTACGAGCGCGACCGTGCGAACGCCGGGCTTCGGATATTCGTCGAACGCGCGCACCAGGCCGAGCAACAACACCGCCATGGCGGCGGCGAAGGGCGCGTCCTTCGCGTTCATGAACATGTGGCCGTAATAGAGCGGGCAGGTCGCGAGCAGCACCAGCGCCGTCAATCCGGCCACAGGTCCACCGAGGCGGCGGCCGATGCGCCAGGTCGCGATCAGGCCGATGATGCCGATGGCGGCGCCGACCAGCCGCCGCGTTTCGAACAGCCCGAACGGCAGCACCTTGGCGGCAAGTGCCGCCGCCATGTCGAAGCCGCCGCCATATTTGTAGAGATTGACGAAGGTGAGCGCGCGATCGTCGGTAAAGCCCGAGCCGTAAAGCTTGAGCAGCAGCTCGCCATATTGCGAATGGGTGTAGTCGTCCCAGCCGAGGCCGTAATCGCGGAATGTCTGCGCCGCAATGATCGCGACGATGGCGAGTACAAAAACAGCAAGTCGGTCGACAGGGGTTACTGCCGACCGACGTGCGGATGTTGTTGCAGCCTTGGTGGTCTTCTTGGCCAAGTCCTGGCTAAGTTTACTTGCTCGCCGCGGTGAACATGGCCTCGACGTGCTCCCAGTTCACCAGGTTGTCGAGGAACGCCTTGAGATAATCAGGCCGGCGGTTGCGGTAGTCGATGTAGTAGGAGTGTTCCCACACGTCGCAGCCGAGGATCGGCGTTGCGCCGTGCACCAGCGGGTTTTCGCCGTTCGGTGTCTTGCTGATGATCAGCTTGCCGTCCTTCACCGCGATCCAGGCCCAGCCGGAACCGAACTGGGTGACGCCGGCCTGCGTGAAATCTTCCTTCATCTTGGCGACGCCGCCGAGATCGCTGTCGATCTTGGCTTTCAGCTTGGCGGGAATCTTGTCGCCGCCGCCATTCGGTTTCATCCACTGCCAGAAATGCGTGTGGTTGTAGTGCTGCCCGGCATTGTTGAAGAGCCCGGCATTCTTGCCGAACGAGCCCTTCACGACCTCCTCGAGCGATTTGCCTTCCAGCCCGCTGCCTTCCAGGAGCTTGTTGCCGTTGTCGACATAAGCCTTGTGATGCTTGTCGTGGTGATATTCGAGCGTCTCGCGCGACATGTAGGGGGCGAGCGCGTCGTGGGAATAAGGCAGGTCGGGCAGTTTGAACGTCATTATGTCCTCCTCGGACCACAAAAGTGATGAGTGCCGAATAATCCGGCCTCGGGATGAAACCGGTTCGTCCCCGGGCGAGTTCCTCAACCAAGCTAATTAGGCGGTGGCGCGGCCCGGGGCAACGGCAGACTGGGCTGCCGTTTCGGACGGCCGCCAAGTCCGGCCGCCAAGTCCGGTCAGCAGACTGGGTCTTTCGGCCGACATCGTTCTGTCAGAATGGTGTCACTTTAGCAGTTGCCGCCCGCGTTCGAAAAAGCGAGAATTCGCTATTGCCAGAAGAATTTAGCCGGCAAAACACGGCGAAAGTTGCTGGTCCAAAAGTTGCTGGTGTTGGGGAGGATTGGAAGGGCATGCCGGTTTTGTTGTTTGGCATTGGTGTTTTCGCCTTTGTGGCGGGCCTCGTGATGATTGGATTTGGTATTCCGATCAACGAGTTCAGCTTCGGAAATACACTCATTAGCGCCGGCACCACCGCCTCGATCGGCGGCCTCGTGATTATCGCGGTTGGCGTCGCGGTGGGGCAGCTGCGGCGGATAGCCGGGATGCTGGCCGATCCCGCGCATTCGCGGCTCCCGCTGCCGCTGGACGACCTTGAACCCGCCGCCGCTATGCGGAAACCGCCTGCCGTGGCGCCGGCTCTGGCGCCCGCGCCAAGTGCCCAAGGAGGCCGCGTTCCGCTAAGGCCCAAGGACAGGCCCAAGGATCTGCCCAAGGACCTGCCAACGTCCGATCCCTTTGACGATGAGCCGGAGCCCGCGCCCAAAACTGGCGGGTACCTGGACGAGCGGGCTGACCAATCCTTCGCGCCGTCGCTGCGCAATCCGGATGAGCCGTCGTTGCCGCTCGATGACGATATTTCGCTGTCGCCCCGGCATCCGCAGGCCACTCCGGCGCCTGCCGCGCTGCCGCCCGGGTCGCTGGACAGGACGTCGGATTCGTTTGACTGGCGGGTGCCGCCGCCGGCGCCAGGTGGTCCAATGGTCTAAGCGCACCGGCTGCGCCGCCGCCGCGCCCGCAACCGGCCAATTTCGACGCCATGTGGCCCGCCGAGGGTAAGGCCGCCAAAGGCCCTGCACCAGGTGCATCAAGGCCGGAGCCGAAGGTTGATGCGCTCGCGCGCGAGGCTGTCGCCACCAAGCGCGCGGAAGCGGAAAAGCCGCGCACGGTCGCGATCCTCAAGTCGGGGGTTGTCGACGGGATGGGCTATACGCTCTATGTCGACGGTTCGATCGAGGCCGAGTTGCCGCAGGGCACCCTGCGTTTCGCCTCGATCAATGAGCTGCGCAGCCACCTCGAAAAGAATTCATAAAGCGCGCGGCAGATCATCGCGCGCCTTTCGTCTGGTTCATCTTTGGACTTGCTGATGACGCAGCACGTAAGTCGCATTTGACCAATAATTGTCGTTATAGACTGCTATCTTTTTCTTGCAGCCACTGAAGCCCGATAGTAGTTTTAAATATAGGGGCTGAACCGTTATTCGATGCGCAAGCAATAACGCGCAAAGAACGCAGTGAAAACAAAGAACACCAAAACGGCGGCATCGAAAGTCTGTTTTTAAAAGCAAAAATGGTATGCGCGAAGGCTTCCGTGCCGAACGCGCGACCTAAATGGGCAGCGC
The DNA here is from genome assembly GCA_963810125.1 of uncultured Alphaproteobacteria bacterium. Lineage (GTDB taxonomy): Bacteria > Pseudomonadota > Alphaproteobacteria > Rhizobiales > Xanthobacteraceae > Pseudolabrys. The sequence continues at coordinate 36,028 of CAWEMK010000001.1, read as the reverse complement.
ACAGGACAGCGTCAATGAACGACACAAACAGCAATGGAAATTTCATCGAGCTGACCGCGAAAATCGTGTCCGCTTATGTCAGCAACAACACGGTCCCGGCCGGTGAGATCTCCAGCCTGATCAACCAGGTGCACGCGGCGCTCAGCCGCGTGTCGGGTAAGCCGGCTGAAGGTTCTGGCGAGCCGCTAAGGCCGGCGATCTCCGTGAAAAAATCGATCACGCCGGAACACATCGTCTGTTTGGAGGACGGGAAGAAGTTCAAGTCGCTCAAGCGGCACCTGCGCACGCAGTACAATATGACTCCCGAGCAGTATCGCGAGAAATGGGGTCTGAGCAACGACTACCCGATGGTCGCGCCGAATTACGCGGCCGCGCGTTCGCAATTGGCCAAGCAGATGGGCCTGGGCCAGCAACGCCGGCGGCGCGCGAAATAGCCTCGGTCGCATTTCGGATCACAGCATCATTCTGGGGTGCGCATATCGTGCGCGAGCCGGGAATCCAGCGACACAGAATAAATTGTGTGATTAGGCTACGGCTGCTTGCGCCGCATTAGCTTCGGCGCGGATGCGCTCCACCATCGCGCGCAGGCCGTTTGAACGTTGCGGCGTGAGGTTTTCGCGCAGGCCGATGCGGTCGAACAAAGCGAGTGCGTCGGTGGCGATGATGTCGCGCGCGCTTTTGCCGGAATAAAGCGCAAACAGAATTGCAATTAGCCCGCGCACGATATGCGCGTCGCTGTCGCCCTCGAACGTCAGCACCGGCCCTGCCGATCCATCTGGCTTCACATGCGTGACCAGCCAGACCTGGCTGGCGCAGCCCTGCACCTTGTTGGAATCGATGTGGTCGCCCTCAGGCAATGGCGCGAGCATGCGCCCGAGCTCGATGACATAGCGGTAGCGGTCATCCCACTCCTCGAGCAGCGCGAAGTTCTCAACTATCTCGTCGATGGTCGTCATGGCGCCACCATATATAAGGTCGCGCGCGCGAATGGCCAAAAAGATTGCGGCCGTCGCCCTTGGAACAAGGAAATGGCGATAAAAACGGGCGTTTAGGCCGCCGGATTGGCGCGCGCGTCGCGGCGCGGCGGCAGCGGCACCGGGGCATGCCAGGCGGGCGCCAGATCGGTCGGGATCAAGGTGCCTTTCCCGGCCAACGACGCCGGAACGGTCTTGCCGTCGGCCTTTTCAGTCGACGCCGGCTTGTCGCGAAGCTTGCTGATGAATTCATAGAGCGTGCGTGCGCCGGCTTCGGCCTTGTGGCCGATGGCTACGGCGACCTTGCCGCCGGCCTCGCAGGCATCGGGCTGTCGCTCGCAGAACCCGCGCACGTCGGTGACGGCGGCGCTCGCAAGCGTGACGGCTTGTGAGGCATCGATCTGGGCTTCCGGGGATGTCGATTTGCCGCCGCTTGAGAGCAGCACGCAGACAACGCCCAGCCAGAACGCCATACGCAGAAGAAAAAACATGACCCTCACCCGCAACAATCCCCGCGGCTTTTTCGCCGCCTTTGAGACAAACCGTAGCAGACAGGCCTGAAGCTGTTGTTCGCAATGCCGAGCGCTTTTTGGACAAAATCGATTTGAATTTGATGAAAATTTTAGGGATCGCGCCGATGTGGCAAACAAACCGTGCGCCAGCGTAAGCACCGATACCGTGCGGGTCGCGCACGCCCTCATGGTTACCACATCGGTAATAAACGCGGCGGCGCGCCGTCCATTGCCGCTGCGGCAACCGAAATTTCACCATGACCTCCAAATGGCGGCCCGATCTGGCGCGTAGCGTCACCGCAACGGCTGTTCGGGCGTTGCAAAGGGCCAGCCTTAGCTTTCGCTTAAGCGGCTCTGCCCTAAGGTCCGCGACGCAATAGGGGCGCGTCTGTTTTGTCAGGACGTGAGTGACAGGGACCGTGAGTTTTCTCACGCCAGTTTGGAATTACGTCGACGCCCTGGTCCACCCAACGGCCCGGCAGGATGCGTTGACGGCCGCGCGTCATCGCGCCTTCATCGCGCCGCGCCTGCTCGGCAGTTTCGTCGCGCTCGCGAGCTTCCCCGTATACATTGTCCTGCGCGGGGTGCCGGGCGCGCTCGAGGTCGGCGTCTTTGCCTGGCTGGTCGCGCCGATTTTGATCGTCACTTATTTGTCGCGAACCGGCCGCTACGAACACCGCGCACATTCTCTCGTCGCTGTCGCTCACGGTTCTCGCCGGCACGCTGGCGCTGTTCACCGGCGGCATCGGCTCGTTCGCCGCGATCTGGCTGGTGGTGGTGCCGCTGGAGGCGGCGTTGTCCGCCTCGCGCCGCGTGATCGTGCTGGCGTCGGTCTTCACGCTCACCGCCGCCGCGATTCTGCTCGCGCTTGGCTTTGCCGGCTGGCTGCCGGCGCCATTGGCGTCCGGGCAAACGCATGTTCTCGCCGCGCTCGGCATTATCTCCGCGGCGCTCTACGCCACCGGCCTTGCGTTGGGCACTGAGCAGCTCACCCGCACCAGTTTCTGGATGCTGCACGCCGAGGAAGACCGCTACCGGCTGCTCGCCCGCAACATGACCGATGTCATCGTGCGCCATGGGCGTAGCGGCGCGGTGTTGTTTGTATCGCCGGCGGCCGAGGCGCTGCTGGGCGTTCCGGTGCACGAGTTGCTGCGCAATGGACTGTTTGACCGCGTCCATGTCGCCGACCGCCCGGCCTATCTCGCAGCCCTCTCGGATGCCGCCACGCGCAACGAAGAACGCTCGCTCGAATTCCGCATCCGCCGCGAGCCCGATGCGCGGCATGCCGGCCGCTTCATCTGGGCGGACATGCGCTGCCGGCCGCTCGATTATGCCGCCGGTGAAAATAAGCCCGCTGAGCGCGAAGTCGTCGCGGTGCTGCGCGATGTGAGCGACCGCAAGGCGCAGGAGCTGACCATCGATGCCGCGCGCGCCGACATCGACCGCGCCAGCGCCGCCAAGAGCCGTTTCATCGCCACCATGAGCCACGAGCTGCGCACGCCGCTCAACGCCATCATCGGCTTCTCCGACATGCTGACCAACGAGACGATCGAGCTCGATGCCGCGCGACGGCTCGACTACGCGCGGCTCATCAACGATTCCGGCCGGCATCTGCTGGCGGTGGTGAACGGCATTCTCGACGTGTCGAAGATGGAAACCGGCAATTTCGAGATCACGCGCGAGCCTTTCGCGCCGGCCGGGGCCATCGAAAGCTGCACCGATCTGCTGGCGCTCAAGGCGCGCGATTCCGGCATCGAGCTCAAGCTGCGTCTCGCGCACGACTTGCCTGACGTTGCGGCCGACCGCCGGGCCTTCAACCAGGTCCTGATCAACCTCATTTCCAATGCCATCAAGTTCACCCCGCGCGGCGGCGCCGTCACCGTGAGCGCGCTGTGCGATGGCCCGAACTTCGCGGTCACCGTCGAGGACAACGGCGTCGGCATCGGCGAGGCCGATCTGCCGCGCCTGGGCGAAGCCTTCTTCCAGGCCGATGCATCTTATGACCGCCGCCAGGATGGGTCGGGACTCGGCCTGTCGATCGTCAAGGGGCTGGTCGGCCTGCACGGCGGCGACGTCGATATTCGCAGCCGTCTCGGCGAGGGAACGCGCGTCACCGTGCGCCTGCCGATCGAAGGCGATCGTCCGCGCTCCGCCAATCCGATCAAGCTGGTGGCCGAACGGCCCCGCGAAATTCCAGCCGTTGCAAATTATCAGGTGAAGAAAAGTGCCTAGGCGATCCTCACGCAGGGAAACCACGCTCGAAACCGCGGGCCGCTTTGCCGCCGTGATCGGCGAGCATCCGCGCGAATTCGTTGCCATCCTCATGGCGACGATTGCGACCTTTACGATTTTCGTCAACGCGCTGTTTTTGCAGAAAGGCCCGCATCCGGCGCCGATTTTTGCGGCGCGGCCGATGCTTCACCGCGAGGAGGCGGCGATCCCGCCGCGCATCCAGGGCGTCCAGCCCAACGCCGCCATCGAGACCTCGGCTCTGGCGCGCACTCAGATGATCGCCAGCATCCAGCGCGAGTTGACACGCAAGGGCTTCTACGATGGTCCGGCGGACGGCATCTGGGGCGCGAAGACCGACATCGCGGTGCGCGATTTCGCGCAGGCCGCCGGCATCAAGGTCAACCCGGAAGCGGGCGACACTTTGCTGCGCGCGATCATCGCGTCGAAGGCGAAGGCGCAAGGTGCGAATGCGACGAATGGGGCGGCCACGGCGGCCGATCCGGCGCCACAGGACCCGATCGCCAAATTAATCGCGCCGTCCAAGCGCGTGACGGCAATCCAGCGCGCGCTCTCTGACTTTGGCTACGGACAGATCAAGCCGACCGGCCAGTTCGATCCCGAGACCAAGACGGCGATCGAGAAGTTCGAGCGCGACCGCAAGCTGCCTATCGACGGGCAGATCTCCGACCGGGTGGTGCGCGAACTCGCCGCCACGACGGGAAGACCGTTGGAGTGATTGGCGCCGCGGCAATCGCCTGTGCTAACGATGCCCATGCGATTGAAGTCCGGTATCTGGGTGGCGGCCTATCTGCGCCGTTGCAGCGTCGAGGGGCTCTTTGCAGCGGTACGCCGGCACGGCGCCGAAGAGGCCGGCGCCATCTTCATAAAAATCAACCGGCTCGACGGCACCGGCACTCTTTTTGGGCCGGCATCGCAATCCGCCTTCGATGATGCGCAGCCGACCGATCGTATTTTCACGGCCGTTATCGGCGGCGAGACGCCCGCACTAGACGCCGATATCGAAGCGCGGCTGGTCAAGGAAATCCGTTTCGACCCGGATGTCTGGATTGTCGAGGTTGAGGATCGCGCCGGCCGCAATTTCATCGACGGCGTCGTGAAATGACGCGCGCTAACGATCGTTGCTCTTAAATCGTGCCGGGCGTGCAGTTGGCGCCGCGCGCGGCGGTGTTCGCGTGGCCGTCTCCCGTGCGCTGCGGCGCTCGTCGTTCCAATACACGGATTCATGAATGGCCTGCCGCTGCGCCGCAGTCGCGCGCCAGATTGTCAGCATGCGGTGCACGGCCGCCGGGTTGAGGTCCTCGAACAAGGCCACGAGTTCAAACACCCGCTCGACCGATTGCCCGATCACCGGATTGAGGCACAGCAAGATGCGCTGGAGCATATCGGCGCTCATGCCGAGCGCCTTGCCGACCACCACCAGCGGCTCGCCGAAGGGGTCGCGCGTGATGCGCGTCGCGAGCTCCCGGCTTACGCCCAGCGCCCGTTCGAGCACGCGGGCGAATTCGCCGCTGTTGCGCGCTAGCGCGGCCTTCTCCAGCCGACGGACGAGCTCGCTCGCCGGCGGCATCGGGCGCAGCGTGGCCGCGTCGGCTGTGACGTCGAGATTGGTGAGGATCAGCCGGCGCTCGTCGGTATTGGCGTCGAAAAACAATTCGATCAGGTCGAAGGATTCGGCGTCGCCGCGGCGCGGGGAGGCCAAAGGCAGGCTCGCCAACTTGCGCAGGACCGTCTCCGGGGCGCCGGCATAGGCCGACAGCGTGGCGGTGACGGTGCCGCGGGTGAGCGGGTCGACCGCGTCGATCAAGCCCAGCGCCAGCTCGACATACTGGGCTTCTTCTTCGGGGCTATGGCTGGGTTTCTGGACGTAGAGATCAGTGAGGACGCGGAGCAAAGTCGGGCGGATTTCAACGCCATCCCGGCATGCCAGGTCGACCAGGCTGTCCAAAGGAGCCGACGCGGGAAGCTTCACCATCACACAAACGCTACGCTACTGCGGGATTGCGCCAGATTAGTCGGCGCGCGTTAGCGAACCGTTAACCTTGCACATCCTTTAATTGGGGAAGGCGCCAATCCGGCGGCCTCGAGGAGGTCGAGCACCGGAGCGGCAGGGGGTTTGCAATGGGTGAAGTCATCCGGTTTCCCGACGAGGTGAGCCCGCGCGGCGGCAAATATGTCGACGCGACTACCGAGCCTGCGACCGTGATCATCCTTCCGGTGATCCGCATCGACCGTGGGCCCGATGGCACGAACGGCCTCGAACCTGACACTGGCAACAATCCGGGGCGCCGTCGCCGCCGTCGCGTCGCGCGCTGATCGACCGACCTGAAGATTGACGATGAAAATTCTGCCGCCGCCGCTTCGATTGCACGCCTGGCGGCCGCTCTGCGCACTCTGCGCACTTGGCGTCCTCGCGCTGCTCGCCGGTTGTGCGAATAGCGATTTCGGCGAGCTCAATTCGACGCTGGTGACCGACGGAATCCACGACTGGCTTGGGCGCGATTCATTGAAATCGCATCCCGTTCCCGCATCGGCCTTCGAATATACCGATGATGAGCGCGCGCTGCGCGATAACGCCTATCCGCTGATCGAGCCGCCTTACGACCGCCAGCAATGGAATTCCGTCGCCGGCGAATACGGGGTCAAGCGCACGACAGTGACGGACCGCCATAAATTATATGACCGGCTGATGGAGGAGTGCCACCGTTCATCGGCGGCGTTATATGCGCGGCTGATCGACGACATCCGCAACGACACCACGCGGCTGTCGCAGTTTTTTGAGACCGCCGGGCGCGTGATCGATATCGACCAGAAGCGCGAGAAGAGCCTTGCCTATGTGTCCGAGGTCAGCAAGCGCGAGCGGGCCAATGCGCTGCGCCGCGTGCGCGAGAACGCGCATGTGGTGGAGATCGTGCGCTGGAGCCTGGAGGATCGCGTGCTCGCCTATCAATACGTGCTCGAGCGGCTGGTGATCGAGACGCCGATGTCGCAGGCGGTCGATACCGAGCGGCTGCTCAACCAGCTCAAGAGCACAATCGCGCGCTACCAGGCGCTGCCGCCGACCTGGCGGCGTGAACCGAGTTTGGCGAGCTCGAATTAGATTTTCGACCTCGTCATTCCGGGGCGCGCGAAAGCGCGAACCCGGAATCCAGAAACACAGACACGTCGTGCATCTGGATTCCGGGTCCGGCCCATTCGGGCCGTCCCGGAATGACAGGGAATAGGGACGAGAAGATCGACTATCGCACCCGCGCAGGCGGCCGCGCGGGCGCGGTCGGTGGCGCCGGCGCCGGCGCCGGGGCCGTCTCTCGCTCGCACCGCGCCGCGGCAACCGCGCTTTGCGCCACCGGCATCAGGCCCGGCTCCGGCGCCATCGCACGGATCGCGATCAGCCCGGTCAGCGTCGGCGAATCCACGATCAGCCGGTCGGCCGCGGTAATTTCCTCGTCCTCCGGAATCTGGTCGTGCTGCGCCTGCGTCATCAAATCGAGCTCGATCACGCGCCGGCCGGCTGCGCGGTCATTGATCGCGTAATAGGCAACATCCAGGCGCGTGTAGAACGACACCGATGTATAGGCCGGGCTCACCGGCACCGTGAGCTTGAGCGGGCCTTGCGAGAGATCGTAACGGCACACCGCGGTTGCGAAGGCCGGGTCCATGAAGGGCATCACGGCCTTTTCGGGGGAGGGCAACGGCAGCGCGACCACCGTGTTCACCGGCACGATCGGCGTGAGCCGCGCATAGGCGTCCTGCGTGGCCGTGCGCGGCAGGATGATCACGGTGGCAAGATGCACGATGCCGCCGAGCAGCGCGCCGCCAAGGATGAGCAGCAACCACCGGATCATCGGCCCTTCCCCGGACAACTCTTGGTCAACACCCCCGGCATCGGCACTTCGCGGCCGGCCTTGGTCGAGACGCCCACCGCGGTGTCGTAGAGCCGCAGGATCAGCTCGTAGCGCTCGACGCCGCCGGTCGGCAGCCAGTTGCCCGGATTGGCGCGCGGCCCCACCGTCACCTCGAAGGTGCCGTCGGCCTTGCGCGCGATTTCCTCGCTGGTGAAGCCGTAGCGGCCGACCGAATTGGCGACCAGCCCGCCGTCCACATTATACAGCGTCAGCGTCCAGTAGCGCGCCACCGGCGTGATGCCGGAAAGCACGACATCGCAGCGCCCGTCGAGCAGCTTGCCGTCGTCATCTTCCTGCACCGTGAACGACACGCCGTCACCCAACGCAATCGGCAGCCGTCCGCTGCGCGCGATCGAGGCGCGCGCGTAAGGATCGGCCTCCACCGTGCCTGTTTTGGGGAAGGCATCCCAGCTGTCGATCGACAGCGCGCCGAAGGCGGCGCCGCGGCTCAGCGCATAATACGTCAGGCCGAGGCCGACAAAGGCGGCGACGGCGAGAGCAAACAGCGTTCCGATAAGCAGCCGCACACGTCGATCCGCTGATTAAAGAAGGGGAGGTTGGTTCACGTTCGGGAGACTACGCTGGCGCTGGCTTTCGGCCAATCAGTTCCGGCTACCGAAAGCGTGGCCTTCGAGCTCAGACGTCAGGGCCGCGCCCCGCTGGGGCAAATCGGCCTGCTTGTCCTTCGGGCGGCTCGGGTTCGGCACCGGGCCGATATCGCTGCTGGTCGGCCCCAGAGCGCGGTTGGCGTCATCCATCAGCCGCTCGACCCGCACCAGCGCATCGGCGCCGCGCTTGGTGAGCAAGGCCGGGCGCGGCGGGATCGCCGGCGCGTCGCTCTTTGTCTTTGTCTTAACCTCGGCCACCGCCTGCGGCTGGCGCACCTGCGGAACGGCCACGCCGGGCAGCTGCTTCAATTCGATGCCTTCATGCGCATAGGCCATGATGTTGTGCCAGGTCATCGCCGGCAGCGAGCCGCCCGTCATGCGGTTGGTCACCTGGTAGTCGTCGTTTCCAAACCACACGCCGCACACGAAATTGCCCGTGTAGCCCATGAACCAGGCATCGCGATAAGCATTGGTGGTGCCGGTCTTGCCGGCGGAGGCGACGCCGTCGAGGCGCGCGCGTTTGCCGGTGCCGTTTTCAACGACGCTGTTCATCATCTTGATCATGTCGGCGGCAACGCCCTGCGGCATCACCTGCCGCGGCTTCGGCCCGTCGCGGTCGAAGCGCCAGACCAGTTCGCCGGCGCCGGTGCGCACTTCCAGAATAGCGTGCGGCGTCACCGCCTTGCCGAGATTGGGGAAGGTGGCATAGGCGCCGGTGTGATCGAGCACGGTGACTTCGTCGGCGCCGATCGGCAGCGAGGGCGTATCCGGCAGCGGCGTGCGGATGCCCATGTCATGCGCCAGTTTCACGATCTTGGCGCGGCCGATCTTGGCATTGCCGCCGCCGACCGCGATCGACAGCTTCACCGCGATGGTGTTGATCGAATGCGTGAGCGCCTGGATCAGCGGCATCGAGCCGCTATAGCCATTGCCGTAGTTGTGCGGGCACCAGTTGCCGATGCACACCGGCCCGTCGACCACGATCGTGCTCGGCTTGAAGCCGTTCATCAGCGCGGTGGCGTAGACATAAGGCTTGAACGAGGAGCCGGGCTGGCGCATCGCGTCGGTGGAGCGGTTGAACTGGCTGGCGCCGTAATCGCGGCCGCCGACCATCGCGCGCACCGAGCCGTCGACATCCATCAGCACGGCGGCGGCCTGCTTGGCGTGATATTCCTGGCCGTATTGCCGCAGCGAGCTTTCCACCGCGGCATCGGCATTGTTCTGCAAGCCGGTGTCGAGCGCGGTGCGCACCACGAACACGCGTTCCGTCATCGATTTCGGGAAGGTGTCGACCAGCTTCTTCATCTCGTCGAAGGCCCAGTCGAGATAATAATTGGCGGCGCGGTCGTCGCGGCGGTCGACCGGCGTTGCCGGGTGGCGGCGGGCGCCGAACACCTGGCCTTCGGTCATCATGTTGGCTTCGACCAGGTTATCGAGCACGACGTTGGCGCGCGCGCGCGCGGCCGGCAGATTGACGTGCGGCGCGAACTTGGTCGGCGCCTTGAACAGGCCGGCGAGCATCGCGGCTTCCGACAGGTTCACGTCGCGCGCCGACTTGTTGAAGTAATATTGCGCGGCCGCATCCACGCCGAAGGCGCCGCCGCCCATATAGGCGCGGTCGAGATACAGCTTGAGGATTTCGTTCTTGGTCAGGCGCGCTTCCAGCCACATCGCCAGGAAGGCTTCCTTGACCTTGCGCTCGATCGTGCGCTCGTTGGACAGAAACAGGTTCTTGGCGAGCTGCTGGGTGATGGTGGAGCCGCCCTGCACGACGCCGCCGGCGCGCGTATTGGCGACCAGCGCGCGCGCGGTGCCGGCGAGATCGACGCCGAAATGTTCGTAGAAGCGCCGGTCTTCGGTCGAGAGCACCGCCTTGATCAGGTGATCGGGAAACTGGTCGAGCGGGATCGAGTCATTATGCCGGATGCCGCGCGAGCCGACCTCGTTGCCGTAGCGATCGAGGAAGGTCACCGCCAGCTCGGATTTCTTCAGCCAGTCATCGTCCGATGTCTCGCGAAACGCCGGGATCGCCAGCGCCAGCAACACCACCACGCCGACGGTGCCGAGCGTGGCGCCTTCCGACATCAGCTCCGTCAGCCCGCGCCGCCAGCCGGAGACGTGGAAGCGGTCCATGAAGGTGGAGAAGCGCTCATAGGTCTCGCGCAAGCCCTGAGAAGCTGCGGAAAATGCTGAAATCCACCCACGCATCGAGCGCGAGCAGGAACCGCTGGATCCTGGCTTTCCATTGCTCGGGTAACGGGTTGCGCAAGGTGCTGTCGCTCGTGAGGTGCCGCCCGGCGGGCCGCCGGACGGGAATGTTCTAGCCGATCGGGCAACCCGCGGCCAATGCCGCGGTTCCGGCCCGAATTCCGGCAAGGTGAACGGAAATTGCGGGGGAAAAGGGGCGGTTCCACAGGGCGGGAGAGGGCCTGTCTACGGGCTTATCCCGCCATGACGGAACCCGCCCTAGGGTCTACAAAGGCCTTCGAGGATTCCCGCCATGCCCGATCCGCAACTCCCGTTCTGGCGCCGCAAGGCGATGTCAGAAATGACGCGCGCCGAATGGGAGAGCCTGTGCGACGGCTGCGGCCGCTGCTGCCTCAATAAGCTGATCGACGAGGACACCAACGCGACGGTCTACACCGACGTCAGCTGCAAGCTGCTCGACTGCCAAAGCTGCAAGTGCAGCGACTATGCGCACCGCCAGGCCAAGGTGAAGGATTGCATACGCCTCACCCCGCGCAATGTGCGGCGGCTGAAATGGCTGCCACCCACCTGCGCCTACCGGCTGGTAGCGGAGGGCAAGGATCTTGCCTGGTGGCACCCGTTGGTGTCAGGCGATCCCAACACAGTGCACGCGGCCGGCATTTCGGTGCGCGGCCGCGTGGCCGCGAGCGAGAAGGATGTGCCGGACGAGAAGCTCGAAGAATATATTGTCAGCTGGCCAGGGAAGTGGCCGAAAGGCGCGCGGACACGGCCATCGTCAAAGATGAAATGAGGATTCAGAATACTGTCTCGCCGACGCCTTTTTGGCCGGCTCCTAACGCGTGAACAAAAATATATTTCTTCGTCCGCTCGAGATCACCCCGAGATTGAAGCGACGGTCCATGCGCGCGAGGCAGGTGGTGAATAGGCTCCGATAACGGGAATTATCGGAAGCAATCGACGAACGCAGGACCTTCTGCTGCAATACTTCTCAAATAGGTCGGTGGAGGATGGTGATGAAAGCGGTGCTGCTAACAGGGCATGGTGGACCGGAGATGTTGAGCTTTGGCGAAGCGCCTGATCCGACGGCAGGCCCCGGCGAGGTGGTCGTCGACATCCACGCCGCCAGCGTCAACGGGGCAGACCCGAAAGTACGGCGGGGCAACGGCCGCTATAAGCTCGATCATTTTCCACACATTCTTGGCCGCGACTTCTCGGGCGTCGTGAGCGCGGTGGGTGCGGGCGTCACTGATTTCAAAATGGGCGATGCCGTGTTCGGAGTGACCGACCAGGGGATTGAAGGAACCTATGCGGAAAAAATCGCAATTAATGCCGCGATCATTGCCAAAAAACCCGATTGTCTCAGTTATGCCGAGGCGGCAGCTCTTGGGCTCACCAGCCTGACAGCGTTGACGGCGATTGAAGATACGGCGCAGCTCAAGGCCGGCCAAACCGTTCTCATCCATGGCGGTGCAGGTGGTGTGGCAGGATTTGCCATTCAGCTGGCGAAGCACCTCGGAGCCACGGTGATTACGACGGCCAGTGCCGGCAACCATCCCTATGTGCGTAGTCTCGGCGCCGACCAAGCGATCGACTATAACGCCGAAGATTTCACGAAGATTGGTCCCATCTGCGACATTGTATTCGACACCGTTGGCGGTGACGTCCAGGCTCGCTCCTATGCAGTGCTAAAGCCCGGTGGGAAGTTGGTGTGGATCGCGCCGGCACCTGAGGGATTTCGACCTGCCCGCGGCGACGTTCAAACCTTACGTCCCAATGTCATTCGCGATCGCGCTCACCTCGAGCGAATGCTGGGCCTTCTCGAAATCGGCGCAGTTCGGCCACCCACGATCGTCCGGTATAAGCTCGCAGACGCCGCCGAAGCGCACCGGATAAGCGAAGCGCGCCATCTTCAAGGCAAGCTGGTGTTTGAAGTCCGCTGAGACCGATACAGCCGAGCGGGGCGGAGACTAACTTCTGTCAGTTTATGGCACGAAGATGGATTATCTTTGGGTGGCTAACTCATGAGATTGTTGAAACGCTGGTTGCAACGCTTGCTGGTCTTGGCCTTAGGAATCCTCAGCGTCTGGCTGATCGATTTTGTCTTTAGATTTACGGACCGCAGGCTACCGTGGGTGCTGGCGTTGGCGCTCACCTATGGAATCGCCGCGTATATTATCCTGCCGCGGACCGTTCGCATGGGCCTAAAATTCTTCCAGCGCAAACGTGTGCCTCGTTATACAATTACCGGCGACGGGTTGCCCGGCGACCCGGTTAATTTGGTACTGACAGGGACGCTTCAACAGCTTCAGGCCGCGTTTTCGACCGCCGGCTGGTCAGGGGCAGATCCGCTCAGCTTGGCAAGCTCGTGGGGAATGGTCCGAGCATTCGTTTTCAACTCTCCGTATCCAACAGCTCCATTTAGCAGCTTGTACCTTTTTGGGCGTCGCCAAGACGTCGGTTTCCAAAGAGCAATCGATATCAGCCCGCGTAAACGGCATCACATTCGATTCTGGGCTTTGAGCTTTGAACACGCTGAGTCCGCTTTAGGAAAGGCAAGCTTCTGGCTAAACACCGACCGTCCACCTGATGGTACGCGCGTTCATTGGGTGGGAGCTGGCACAAAAGATACCGGTCTCTCTTTAACCCGCTTCACATTCCAGATTACCCACGCGACGGACTCGGATACGAATAACGAGCGAGACTACATTGTCGCCGAGTTGAGAGAGCACGGAGTCATCGGGGACGTCGGTTCATATAAAGCCGGACATCACATTGGCGCCGATCAGGTCAATCACTACGTCACCGATGGTGAGGTTGCAGTCGCAAATCTAGTAGCGAAAGTCTGATATGGCCATTGCGACCCGCACCATGTCCGCTTTGGGTCATTAGCGGACATTTTGCGGTGTCCACAGCATGCCCGCTTTACTTTCGAACGCGGACATCGGCTTCGGTGATCGCGATGCGGTGAGGAGGATTGGTTCCGAAAATCAGGGTTATCGGTGCCAACCTGAAAGGCTCTATTGAGAGGCACTGACCGTGAGCTATCATCACTCTCAACGATCCAGTTGATTGGAGGAAGCGATGACCGGTTTACGGCGAGTCGAAATCAAAAACATTAATTTCAGCCGCAGTGCCGCAGTTGTCATGGCCTTGCTCATGGGCGGCACTGTCGTGGCAGCCTCCCAAAAAGTCGGCGATCCGCCGGAAGCTTCGAATATGCGCCTTGTCGGATTTAACGATCTGCAGGGTCGATCGGCGTATCAACCGACCATACATCATCAGGGGAATCGCTGGATCGCTTACATCGGGCACCACGGCGGAACCGACGCTGTTCCAAAACCAGGCAATCCACTAACCGGCCAGTCCGAATTTAATGGAACGTCTATTGTTGATGTGACCGATCCTGCGCACCCGGTATATTTGCGCCACATCCCAGGACAAGAAGGTACGTATGAAGCGGGCGGCGCGCAGATGACCCGCGTCTGCGATGGCAAGGACCTTCCTAAAGGCGATCCAAGCGCGGTGTATCTGCTTCGCACTTTTGGTAGCGCGGCACATGAGATTTGGAACGTCGCGGATCCCGCAAACCCAAAACTGATCAGCCGTTTGGAAGGCCTCAAGGATACCCACAAAAGTTGGTGGGAGTGCAAAACCGGGATTGGCTATCTTGTCTCCGGCGTTCCGAATTGGCGCGTTCGTCGCATGACTGAGATCTATGACCTGAGTGACCCGACCAAGCCCGTAAAGATTCGTGAATTCGGCTTGCCGGGCCAGGAACCCGGGGCGACGGGAAGCGTTCCAACTGAATTGCACGGCATGATCTCGACCGGGTCGGCGGGTAACCGTGTTTATTTTGGTTATGGCACCAACAAGGGCGGCATTCTGCAGATTGTCGATCGCGACAAATTAATTAGCGGACCGAAAGAGCCAACCCCAGAAAATCTTCGTTATCCGATAATTGGCGAGATGGAAATGTCGCCGTTAAACGGCGCTCATACAACTTTTCCCTTGGGAAAAATGACTATTCCGAATTTTTCCAAAGACAAATTCGCTAGCCAACGAGACATCTTGATGATCGTTGATGAATCGCTGGTCAACGAGTGCCAAGAAGGCGAGGCGCGACAAATGGTATGGTTCGTGGATACGACAGTTGAGAGGAAACCAATGGTCGTAGCGAGCTATTCTGTGCCAGAGACCGGCGAGAACTTTTGCGAGCGCGGAGGTCGCTTCGGCTCGCATTCTTCCAATGAGAGCATGGCGCCAGTATTCTATAAGAAACTCGCTTTTGTGACTTGGTTTAATGCAGGAGTTCGCGCGATCGATATACGCGACCCTTACCATCCTAAAGAAGTTGGCTACTTCATCCCAGCGATTACAACGGCAACAGACAAGCGCTGCATCAAGGTCAATGGACAGGATGCCTGCAAAGTGGCGATACAAAGCAACAATGTCGAAACCGATGAGCGTGGATATGTTTATGTTGTTGATCGGGCCAACACCGGACTTCACATTATCGAAATGACAGGATCCGTGCGCGCGATTGCGGGGCTCCCTGAAAACTGATCCTGCGTGCAAAGTAGGCGCGATGAAACGTGCTGCTGCGATCATCGCTGAGATAAAATTGCGTAGAGTTGCGCTATTTCTCATTGTTGTGGCGAGTTTGCAGCCTATTAGTCTCGCACGTTCAGGCCATGTAGATTCGATATGGACCGAGACCAAATGGCCGTTCTTAATGGACCAGTGGGGGGAAGGCAGGTCATTCCAATGCAACGCGGCAGACTGTGGAGCGGAGCTCAATTTTTATATTCGTGCCAAGATTGGTTTCTGCAGTAGCACAACGGGCGTTGCGGATGACAACGAGCTCGACAGGTTGAGCGATTTCGATTTCATGAAGGGGCGAGCAACCGCGCTGGGTATCGGTCGCGAGATTGATATTGCTGGGATGAAGGGACGCCTTCGCACTTACGCGATTGCCAGTTCAATTCTTTCACAGACATACGCGTTCTCCGTTGCTTTCAACAACAATAGCGACGCTCTAGTCGCTACGGTGACAGTTAAAGACGGACCTCCGGCCACCGTGGAGCCGGTCATAATCCAATTTCTGAACGGAAAAGTAATCCAGCGCTGGGTAACTCATACGCTCGGATTGTAAAATAGACGAGGGTGGTCAGGCTTGCTTCCGATAACAAGAGCTATCGGAAGCAAACACTTATGTGCTCAGTGCCTTGTTTTAATTGATCGAGCTATGGTGACATTCCATAAACCGACATCTCTTTCGCGATATCGGCCTTGATCGCTTTGGCGGCCGTGATGTCGGCATTGCCTTCGGCGATATTTCCCTTTTTTATTTCGGCGATACCGCGCCCGTAAAGCGATCCTGCTATTTGGGGATTGATTTTGAGTGCCGCATTGTAATCAGCGATTGCGTTGTCGAATTGGCCAAGCTTCAGATAGACATAGCCACGGCTGTCTAAGGTATAAGGGTCATTCGGCCGAAGCTGTAACGAGCGATCGCAATCCGTTAGTGCAGCCTGAAGCTGGCCGATAATGGCGTTGGTGTAACAGCGACCTGTTAAGGCAACAACAAAACTTGGATTAAGTTTGATCGCTTGGTCAAAGTCCTGAATGGCGCGATCAAAGTCGCCTTTGTCGCGATAGATCACACCACGGTTTTGTAAGGCAATGGCATCAGTGGGATTAAGCCTGATCGCCTCGTTATAATCCTGCAATGCAAGGTCGTTTTCGCCCTTCAAGCTATTGACGATGGCGCGGCTGTTGAAAGCGGAGGCAAAATCGGGCGTGAGCTTGATTGCCTCATTATGATCCTGGATGGCTTGATCATATTGGCCTTTGTGTCGGTAGGCGATGGCGCGGTTGTTGAAGGCGGCGGAGAGCAGGCGCGGGCTCGTGCTCCCGTCGTTGATCACGTTGGTGCAGCCAGCAATCCGGCGGTCATCTTCAAGTGGCTGCCTGCAATCGTCCACGTCTTTTTGGCTCGCTGCCAGCACGGGCAAACTCAGCAGCAGCATTGTGGACGCGAGCAAATATTGAAGTGCCGACGAGCGCATCCACCACTCCGACGTGCGGTTTTGAAGTTGCCAATGGCTTTATATTAGCTCGTCATGGCCGGGCTTGTCCCGGCCACCCCGGTTAGTCGGGCACGGAATTGCCTCCCTAAGCGAGATCACCGGAACAAGCCCGGTGATGACAGGCCAGCGCGTTCAGCGCCCCCTCGGCCCGATCGCGAAATCATAGGCGCGCGGGTCTGGCGCGGCACCAAATGAAAAATGCCACCACTCGCGGAAATAATTGGCAAAGCCGTGTCGACGCATGGCCGCGTTGAGCGTGCCGCGCCAGCGCCGCTGCTCGGACGAAATCTCCTTGTTCGCCGCGTAGCTCCGCGGGTCGAAGCAATCGAAGGCGGTGCCCATGTCGATGCTGTTGTCGGGCGCGCGTTTGGCGGCCGGGCCGGTGCAGGGGCCGTAGCGCGCCGCCGGATCGAAGCCTGCCGCTGCTGCCGCCGGCCGCTTGATCAAGGTGAGATCCACGGTGGTGCCGGTTGAATGTTTCGACTGCGCGGCGATGTAGCCAAGCCTGAACAAATTGCGCTTTTGCAGGTCTGGGTAGAAGCGCTTGGTGGCCGTCGCTGTCGTCGCCATCATGCGCCCAGGCCGCCATAGCGCGCACCGCGCGGGTCGGGCGGTAGCAGTCGTAGACTTTGAGCGCCAGGTTTTCCTTGGCGAGATCGGCCTGCACCAATTTGAGCGCGTCGGCTGCCTCGCGGCGCAGGATGCATTCGCCGGCTCCGTAGCCGGGGAGAGGGTGGCCGGTGAAATTGTCGGAGGTCGCATAGCGCATGTCCTGCGCGATGCTGGAGTCGACGTCGCGCAGATAGACAAAGCCGGGCGGGAGCATCTCGCGCGCGTGCAGGGGCGCGGAGAGGAGGAGGGGGAAGAGGAGGGCGAATACAGAAGGACGAGCATGTGCCTCAGCCTGTCATCGCCGGCTTCCCGGCTCTCCGCTGGATGGCATTCCGTGCCTATCGTCGGGATGGCCGGACAGCCGCCATGACGGCTCAAAGTGGTCGGCCTTTTACGCGCAACTTGTAACGCCGCACATAGCACCCCCGCGCGATGGCGTCTTGCTTTGCCGGAACCGGCAGGGCATTGAGCGGGTTGCCGGCCCTGAGGCCTGATATTTGCGCCATGACCTTTTCCGAACCATGACCGCCGCAAAACCGAAATCAAAAGCGCAAGCCGCAAACGCGAGCGGAGTCGAAAGCGCGTCCGTCGAAGCCGCGGGTCGCAGCCGGAGCTGCCGCCGCTCACGCATCCGGAAATCCGCGCCATCGTGCTCGGCATCATGCTGGCGATGTTCCTCGGCGCGCTCGATCAGACCATCGTCGCCACCGCGCTGCCCACCATCGGCCGGCATTTCGGCAATATCAGCGACCTGTCGTGGGTGGTAACCGCCTATCTGCTCACCGGCACGGCGGTGACGCCGCTCTACGGCAAGCTCGCAGATATCCACGGCCGGCGCGTGCTGATGCTCACGGCCATCGGCATTTTCGTTGCTGGGTCGGTGGCGTGTGCGCTGGCGCCGAGCATGACCGCGCTCGTGCTGGCCCGCGCCTTTCAGGGTCTCGGCGGCGGTGGGCTGATGGCGCTCGCGCAAACCATCATCGCCGACATTGTTTCCCCGCGCGAGCGCGGCCGCTACCAGGGCTATATCGGCGCGGTGTTCGCGACCTCCTCGGTGGGCGGGCCGGTGCTCGGCGGCTTCCTCACCGAGCACATCGACTGGTCGCTTATTTTCTGGATCAATTTGCCGCTCGGCCTGGTGGCGCTCGGCATGACGTCGAGCGTGCTGCGCCGCGTGCCGTTTCATCCGCGCAAGCATCGCCTCGATATCATCGGTGCGCTGCTGATGATGGCGGCGGCGGTCGCGCTGCTGCTCGCGCTGTCGTGGGGCGGGCGGAGTTACGAATGGATCTCGGCGCAGACCGGCGCGCTGCTGCTCACCTCGGCGATTTTGTGGGGCCTGTTTGCCTGGCGGCTGGTGTCGACGAAGGAGCCGTTCCTGCCCCTGACGGTGCTGGGCAATCCGGTGGTGCGCTGCGCGACGCTCGCCGGCGCCTGCAACATGGGCACGCTGGTCGGCATGACGATTTTCGTGCCGCTGTATTTCGAGGTGGTGCTGCATCTCTCCGCCAGCCAATCCGGCATGGCGCTGATCCCGCTGATGGCCGCCACCGTGCTGGCTTCCACCATCACCGGACGGCTGATGATGCATGTCGCGCGCTACAAGCGCATGTCGCTGACGGGGCTTACGATCGCCATCGTGTGCCTGGTGCCGCTGGCGATCTGGCCGGGCTCGATGCCGACGGCCCTCGTGCTGTTGCTGTTGTTCATCATCGGCTCCGGCCTCGGCACCGTGTTTCCGGTCTCCACCGTGTGCATGCAAAATGCCGTGTCGCGCGCGCAGATGGGCGTCGCCACCGGCTCCGCCAATTTCTTCCGCGCGCTGTTTTCCGCACTGGTGGTGGCGGTGTTGGGCGCCATCGTGCTCGGCGGCCTGGGTGGTGTGGCTGGCATGTCGGTGGAGATGCTGGCCCGCACGGCGTCCGCGCCGGAACTCGCTTATGCCTTTCGTTTCGTGTTCCTCGCCTGCGCGCTGGTGCTGTCATTCGGCATGGCCTTTCTCATTTCCATGGAAGAACGGCCGCTGAAAGGCCCCACCGCGCCCTCGCAAGCAGCCACCGCACCGACCGCGCCGGCAACCCCGATCCCGGCGGAGTAGGGGCCGGCCTTTCGATTTTTATCGAATTCCGCCGCGCATTTTTTAGTCAAAGCTACGCGCGCGGGCACACGAAGTCTTTGCGCATGACGGTCGACAGTCCGCCGCCGGGGGGCGTCCCACGCGCGGAGGCACATTCATGCTGCGCAAAACCATCACGACTCTTGCCGCCGTTGCCGCCCTGGTCCTTGTGGTCAAGATCATGGTTGCGCCAACCACCACGTCCGCCAACCCTGAAGAGATGAAGGCCTCGGTCCAGAACGCGATGTCGATCTACGATCTTCACGTCAACTACCCCACCATGAAAGCCCTGGCGACGCAGAAAACGCCGCAGCCTTGAACGTCACTTTGAGCGCACGCCACAGCCACATAAAAACCCCGGCCGCGCGGCCGGGGTTTTCGTTGTGCACGGCTGATGATCGGTCGCGCGCATAAAAGAAAGGCCGCCACGCGCAAGTGGCGGCCTTTCGGGAGCAGCGACCTCAAGTCTGGAGAGACACTCCGGCTGCTGCCCCGTCGCGTGGCCCGGACGAAACGTCAGGGCGAAGCGGAATTGTCTGACAGAGGCGCCATGCAGCGTCCGGCGGCCACAGTGTGGTCGCCGAAATCGGCGTCAGCCAGGCTTTGGGCCAGGTCTTTCGCCAGCCTGCTTGTGGCCTCTATCGAGTCAGGCATCTCCGGATCGGGCACGACGCTCAGCATAGTGTCGAGCAGGACCGTGTAGCCGCCGTCGCTGTTCGGCATCGCGTGCACGCCCGGTGTCGAGAAGGGCGCCAGCACGGCGCCGCCGGAGAGCGTGAGGGAAGGGCCGCGCACCGTGACCGAATTGGAGCCGCTGGTGACGGTGATGGTGCCCGGCCCGTTCGATGACAGCTCCAGCCCGCCAGGCCCAGTCGGGATCTTGTAGGTTACCACGCCGTTCGAGACGATCGCAACCGACAGGCCGCGGGTGCCATCACGGGCCTGCGCAATGTCGGCCGCAGAAATGAAAGCCGCTGTTGCCGCGAGTATTGTGGTCAGTCGAGACACTGTCGCCACGCCATTCATCTTGCATACGCTCCAGTATTTATGGAGCGACGCTCATGGCAGTTTTCTTTGCGAAACGGCATCGTCCGATCGAATGATTCTATCGAAATGGAGGGGCGTCATGCGTAAAAGCGGGTGTAAAAATAGGGCGTCTTCCACAATTTCGATATGGCCTAAAGCGCAAAGCAATTTGCTTAAAACGACAAATAGGCTTTTCTGAATTTGATACGGACCCGCGCGCATGAAAAAGCCCCGGCGCCATGCGCGCCGGGGCTCTCTTCATTCACCCTGGATGATTAGTCACGATCCAGGTTGTGGCCGTGATGAATGCGGTGGTGCGGAGCTGTTCGCTCGAAGGCAAACGCCTTATCGCCCGACCTCATCGTGTTGCTGTATTCCGGCTTAGGTGTGATGTTGCCGCTGCCGACCTCCGGCTGATACGACTGCGCCATTGCCGAGGTGGCGAGGATTGTTGCGAGACCCGCACCGATCATGATTTTTTTCAACATCGTTATCTCCTTTTCGTCAGTCGACCCGCCGGCGACGTGCCGTGAACAGATCGATTGATGTCGTGGATGACGGAACGCAGCCTGGAACGGAACCTTTGTTCCATGGTGCTCACGTCCGCCTTAAGCCGTGAAAACGTTTCACGGCGCGGGTGGTTGCACTATCGCGCGAAGAATGACCGAAATGTAATGCGCGGCGTGCGCGCGATTTCGCTCTAGGCCGCGGCGTTTTTAAGGAGATCGAGATAGCGGTTTTGCGCGTCTGCCGCCACCGCGTTTCTTGCGACCAGATGATAAATACAGTTCATGGCGAGATCGAAAGATCCGTAGCAATGATGCG
Organism: uncultured Alphaproteobacteria bacterium; assembly: GCA_963810125.1. GTDB lineage: Bacteria > Pseudomonadota > Alphaproteobacteria > Rhizobiales > Xanthobacteraceae > Pseudolabrys. Next base: position 14,903 of record CAWEMK010000001.1, on the reverse strand, counting down.
AAATGATGGCGAGATGCTTCAGTTGCTCGCTGTCCATATTAGCCGCTTTGGTAAAATCTCGAACGTAAACAACATCGGCAAAAAGCATATGATTGACCGCCAGGAATGGCGTGGCCCCCACCATCGGCATGATCATTCGTTTGTTGATGTCGATAAACATGTGCGGAACGAAACCAAGCTGACGCAGCTCAAGATCGATATCCCCGAAGAGTGGCTGCCCTTTATACATAGCCATAAACAACACTTCGGTTTGAATAACCGAAGTTTTTCCGAGACGCGTTTTTCCGTTTTGAAAAATCGACAGCTCGGATCCCTGGACATCGATTTTCAAATAATCAATGGCATCGATCTCGGCGATATCATCCAGGCGATGGGTCGCGATCGGAACTTCCTTAACAACGCGCCCCCACTCGGAAAATTGCGGAAAGTGCGACAGCAAATTCTCATCGGGCTCGAACAGGCTGGTCATTCCTGACGCCTGACAGATCCTGAGTGTGCCGCTTGCGCCATCCCCCACGGCATAGGGCAGATAGGTTTCCAGATCGCCTTTGGACGATTGCAGTTGTGCGAGAGCCTCCGCTTGCGGCTCAAAGCCGATGAGACGGCACATGCGGCGCTGGAGCATCGCTTTATAAGGTGGATCACCTTCAAACGGGTTGGCGCCAATATCGACCACACTCGTGAGACGATCCGGCGCAAGCAGTTCAATCAATGCGTCGTTTGTTTTTTGAGTCATGAGTGTTGCGGTTAAGTCGAAGGCAGCGAAGGTCCGGACCGACGTAGTGCTAGCATCTTGCGGACTGATTCGCGCCAGATGCGAGGTGCGACACAAGCGGATGTCCGCGCAACCTCAACAAAAACCCCGGCGCAAGGCCGGGGTTTCGCATTCGCCGTTTTTATGCCGCGCCGCTAGTCGCAGAATTTGCAGGGCGGGAAGTCGCGGCTGTAGACCGGCTGTGCCTTGAACTGCGCCGGGTCATATTTCCAGTATGTGCTGACGTTGGTGTAGGTCTTGAGCACCGTGTTCCAGAGCTCATCCTTGTCGTAGTCGAACATTTTTTTCTTTTCGACTTTCTTGATGTAGATGTTCTGGATGGGGCTCTTGGTCGCGAGGTCGAGCCGCACCGGACCGCGCGGCGGGTTGATCTCGATGCTTCCCATCGCCTTGATGAACTGGCTCGGCCCAGGATACGTGCCATTGAACTTCGCCAGCGTCTGGTCGATCCACATGGCGGTGGCGTAATTGGCTTCCGAATAATACGACGGCACCTTGCCGTATTTGGCGCGGTATTTCTTCACGAAGGCTTCGTTCACCGGCGTCTGCAAGGCCGCGCTGTAGACGTGCGCCGAGACGTCGCCGATGACCTCGTCGCTCATGAAGGGCAGGGCGAACTCGTCATAGTTGGTGCTGCCGCCCAGGATGATCGTCTTGTTGCCGGATGCGCGCAGCTGCTTGGGAAATTGCAGCGCCATCGGTCCGACCATCAACGAGAAGATGGCGTCGGTGTCGGACTTGATGCCGGGAATATACGGACCGAAGTCCTTGGTGCCGAACGGCACCCAGAATTCTCTGCACGACCTTGCCGCCGCAATCCTCGAAGGCCTTCTGGAAGCCGCCAACCTGTTCGTACCCGAAGGCGTAATCGGTGCCGATCGCGGAGACGCGCTTATAGCCTTGCTCGCAAGCCCATTGCCCGAGCGCATGGGTCGGCTGTGACGAGACCCAGGTGGAGAAGACGGTAAAGGGAAATTTGTCGGATTGGCGCTGGGCAATGTCGTCCGCCGTGGTGATGGTGCCGATGAAGAGCGTCTTTTCCTGGTTCGAAACCGGCGCCAGTGCGTAGGCCGCTGTGCCAAGCACCGCCCCGACGATCATGTCCACCTTGTCATTCAGGATGAGCTTCTTGGCCATGGACACATCGCCGTCGACGGTGCCTTTATCGTCCTCGACGATGAAGTTGACTTTGGCGCCGCCAAGTTTGCCATCGTGCTCGTCCAGGTACATCTGGAAGCCGTTGACCATGTCGGTGCCGAGCTGGGTGATGATGCCCGTGCGCGGCGCCAGGAATCCGATTTTGAGTTCTTGCGTCTGTGCCGGCAGCGATGCACCGAACGCAAACGCGGCGGCAAGGCCGAGCGTAAGAATTCGCGACAGCTTGTTCATTGTTCCCTCCCGAGTGGCCGCTGCGGCTTTTTTTGAGGCCTTGGTGCGGCAGCAAAGGCTAGCACCAGGGACGATACTCGCGAAAGCAGCGCGTGACGGAGCGGCAAACCGGCCCACACCTGCCCAACGAAAAACCCCGGCCTTGCGGCCGGGGTTTCGCACTTGCGTGTCGCCTGCGCTGCTATTCGCAGAATTTGCAGGGCGGGAAGTCGCGGCTGTAGACCGGCTGCGCCAGGAATTTCTCCTTGCCGTAGGTCCAGAACTGGCTGACGTTCGGGTAGGTCTTGATCACCGTGTTCCAGAGTTCGGGCTTGTCGTAGCCGAACAGCTGAACTTCTTCTCGACCTTCTTGATGTAGATGTTCTGCACCGGGTTGCGCATGTCGTCGAGGCTCACCGGGCCGCGCACCGCGTCGACCTTCAGTCCCGACATCAGTCTTGATGAACTGCCTCGGTGCCCGGCCACTTGCCGCCGGCTTTCTTGATCGCTTCGTCGATCATCTGCGCGGTGGTGTAGTTGCTCTCCGAGAAGTAGGACGGCACCTTGCCGTATTTGGCGCGGTAGGCCTTCACGAAGGCTTCGTTCTTCGGCGTCTTGAGCGCGGCGCTGTATTGCAGCGCGGAGACGTCGCCGACGACCTCGTCGCCCATGAAGGGCAGAGCGAACTCGTCATAGCTGGTGCCGCCGCCGAGGATCGGCTTCTTGTAGCCGGCGGCGCGCAGCTGCTTGGGGAATTGCGCCGCCATCGGTCCCACCATCAGCGAGAAGACGGCGTCGGCATCCGCCTTGATGGTCGGGATGAAGGGTCCGAAGTCCTTGTTGCCGAGCGGCGGCCAGATTTTCTGGATGACCTTGCCGCCGCAATCCTCGAAGGCCTTCTGGAAGCCGCCGACCGACTCGTAACCGAACGCATAGTCGGCGCCGACCGTGACGATTTTCTTGTAGCCCTGCTCGCAGGCCCAGGCGCCGAGCGCGTGGTGCGGCTGCGACGACGACCAGCCGGTGCGGATCAGATACGGATATTTGCCGGCCTCGCGTTGCGTGAGATCGTCGGATGCCGGGATCGACGGCGATGTAAATTGTTTTTTCGGCGGTGCTCACCGGCGCCAGCGCGTAGCCGGTCGAGGCCAGCACGCCGCCGATGAACATGTTGCACCTTGTCCTGCAGGATCAGCTTCTTGGCCTTGGTGACGCCGAGATCGGGCTTGGCCTGGTCGTCCTCGAGGATGAACTTGACGTTCATGCCGCCGAGCTTGTTGCCGTGCTCATCAAGATAGAGCTGGAAGCCGTCGTTCATGTCCTTGCCGACCTGGGCGAAGAGGCCGGTCATCGGCGCAATGAAACCGATGCTCAAATCTTCCGCCTGCGCCGGCGTCGCGAGATTTGCCCCGAGCAAAAGCAGCAGCGGGGCGACAGTCTTCGACAATGTCATTGGTAAGCCTCCCGTTCAGCCGCTCCGCTCTTCCTTCTTGGCGTGGAGGAGCGGATGGCAGGTGCACATATTCCCGGAGGTCAAACGCTAGCATCACAGCCGCCGCGGGCGGAAGCCCACAATGCAGGCAGCTAAAACGGGCGGCCGCAAAGGGCCGCCCGCCCCTTATTTCTTGATGAAAGTGCCGTTGCGCAGCTCGGACACGGCCTGCTGCAACTCGGCCTGCGTGTTCATCACGATCGGGCCATACCAGGCGACCGGCTCCTGGATCGGCTTGCCGGAGACCAGCAGGAAACGGATGCCGTGCTCGCCCGCCTGCACGGTGATTTCATCGCCGGCATCGAAGACCACCAGCGATCGATCGCCGACCGGTTCGCGGAACAGAATTTCCTCGCCGTCGACCTGCTTCTCGGTGAGCACGCCGAACGGCTTCGATGACGACGCGAACCTGCCGTCGCCTTCGAACACATAGGCGAAGGCGTGCCGCTCGACCTCGACCTTGAGTGTCTTGCGTTTTCCCGCCGGCACGAACACATCGAGATAGCGCGGATCGGCGGCGACGCCGTCGATCGGACCTTTCTTGCCCCAGAACTCGCCGCACACCACGCGCACGCGCGTGCCGTCGTCGTCGGTGACTTCCGGAATTTCAATTCCCTTGACGTCCTGGTAGCGGGGCGCCGTCATCTTGAGCGACGACGGCAGGTTGGCCCACAGCTGGAAGCCGTGCATGCGGCCTTGCGAGTCACCTTGCGGCATTTCCTGGTGCATGATGCCGCGGCCCGCGGTCATCCATTGCACGTCGCCGGAGCCGAGCGTGCCGCGGTTACCGAGGCTGTCGCCGTGTTCGACGGTGCCGTTGAGCACATACGTGATGGTCTCGATGCCGCGGTGCGGATGCCACGGAAAGCCGGCGAGGTAATCGGCCGGCCGGTCGTTGCGGAAATCGTCGAGCAGCAGAAACGGATCAGTCTCGGCGGTTTCGCCGAAGCCAAATGCGCGGCGCAATTTAACGCCGGCGCCTTCGATGGTCGGCTTTGATTGAACAATGCTCTTGACGGGGCGGATGGACATCGGTGTGTCTTTCGATCAAACGCGGCTGGAGGCGCAAACGGAACGGCGAAAACCGACGTTCACTCACGCTTCGCGTGAGGCCGGGTTGCGCAACCAGACTGCCATTCATGTTCGTGGCTTCATATAGGGCTTTGGTCGGTGAAAAAAAGGGCGCACGTCATTCTTAGATGACAGCAGGCCCGGCATCGTGGACGTAAGCGACAATCATTTGGACATAAGCGACGAAATGCGATGGCGCAAAACCGCACGCGTCGTCGTGCACGGGGCCGTCCGCGCGACCCATCCTTCCATAGGCCACCCATCGGTCGGATGAGTAGCGATGCCCCGGGAGCTTTTTTGGGCGCGCCGGCGCTCGCCGGACGCGGCGCAATCGGATAAGCTCGCGTTATGGCAACTCGATCCATGACTCGGTCCATGAGGACCCGGCTTGCGGCGGCCAGATTGGCTGCGCTGCTTGGCCTTGCTTTGCTGGCCGCGAGCCTCGGCGGCTGCACCAAATGCGGCTGGCTGTGGAACGACCAGGGCCCCGGAACCTGCCACTCCGACGTTCCGCGCTGACCCCCGACTGATCGGCTTTTCTGCGCCGGCCTGGAACGGATCCGGCGCGCCGACATTATATGGAAGGCTGGAGGGGGGAGGGCGTTTGCGTGAGAAAACTCCACGAATACCGTGAGCACGCCGCCGAGTGCCGGGAAATGGCGCGCACCGCGCCGCCCTCGCATCGGCAGCAACTGGAACAGATGGCTGCGACCTGGGAACAGCTGGCCGTGGCCCGTCAGCGCAAGCTGCTGAAGGGCGGCAAGACGGACAACAGGACTGACGAGGACGAAACGGTAAACCGTTAAGCCTTGCTCTAAGCCTGGTTCTAATCTTGGTCTTAATCCTGCCGCGCGCGCAGCGCGTTATAGGCCGTGCCGGCAATGCCGAGCAGCAGGCCCGCTAGCAACGCATATTGCAGGATCATCACCGCGCGGCTCGGCGCCTCGGTCGCGCTGGCAAGGTCGTAGATTTGCCAGGCCGCGGCCACGGAAAAGATCAAGAGCATCAGCAGCGGATTTTTGGACACGGTGCGCCCCCGTTTTACCCCGGCGCAAAGCTATTTGATTGCGCGCGCGCAATCCAGGCCGCGCCGAAAGGCGCGGAACACCCACACGCCGTATTGCGTTGTGTTCCGTGGCGGCAGTTGCCGCCAACGGAGGATGATGCATGCCAGGCATTGAGAACGATCATGTCGTGGAAAGCAGCACAGAGGCACGTGCAGCCGTTACCGGCCATAACGTCCGCTATGTGCTGGTGTTCAGCACGTTCGCGGCGATCTTCCTCTTCGCCCTCGTCTATTTCGTGACGCGCTGATCGCGCGCTACAGCCGCTTTTTCCGTTTCGCGCTTTTCTTCTTCTTTTTCTTTCCGCTCTTTTTCTTCTTCGCGGGCTTCGTCGCCGCCAACTTGAGTACGACCTCCCCGGATACCGGGTCAGTTACGCCCAGCCCGTTGCCGAGATCTTCAAGGCTGGCGCGGAATGTGTCGAGCAGGCCGATCATCTCAGGCCGCGCCTCGGCCATTTTCTTGAAGCTGGCCCATTCGCCAATAATACAAAAGGTTTGCTCGCCGGTTTTAACTAGCACGCCACCGCGAAAGCCCTCGAAGTTCGGCCGCGCCTTGCGGTGGGCTTCGATGAAACGCTCCTGCTGGCCCGGCTGGACTTTGAAACGCACGATATTGAACGCCGTCATGTTGCACTCTCCATGCTGCGTGCAAAAAACTGCCCCCGTTTTTGGGCGCGCGCAAGATCATATTCCAGGCTAATCATGCTCAACCGTCTCAATTCGCGGCTCCGGCCGCCGGAGCAGAAGACCTCGCGCACCGCGTGCCTGATTGCGCTCGAAAGCGGACTCGAGTTGTGAGGCGCGGTTCCTGAGCGTGAACGAGAATTGATTGGCTACCGGCTACCGGCCGGTCGACGGCGGTGATGTGTTCCAGCCGCCGAAATAGGAACAAATACGCGGCACCTGTCGTTCTCTAGTTGAAGCCTCGTACCGCGAGGCGATCAATCAGTGGAACTCCAAAGGGAAACGAAGGTGGGAAAATGAAAAAGACAAGTGTAATGCTCGCCATCAGTCTGGCGGGCGCGCTCGCCGCCGGTACGGCGATGGCGCAAAAAAATTCACCGCCGCAAGGCAAGACGGCCGACAAAGCCAGTCAGAAATTCATCAAGGCGGCGATTGAAGGCGACATCGCCGAGATCGACGTCGGCAAGCTCGCACAGGAAAAAGGCCAGAGCGAAGCCGTCAAGCAATATGGCGCGATGCTGGTAAAGGACCACGGCGAGCACAAGGCCAAGGCCGAAGAGGTGGCAAGCCAGCTCGGCGTGACGCCGCCGACCGGGTCGAGCTTCGGCGAAAAGGCGACTTACGCCAAATTGAAACTGCTCTCGGGTGAAAGCTTCGACCGCTCGTTCGCGAAGTCCATGGTCAAGGACCACCAGGACGACATCAAGGAATTCCAGAAGGAAGCGAGCAAGAATGACCCGGCCGGCCAGCTTGCGAAGGAAACGCTGCCGACGCTGCGCAAACATCTCCACGCTGCGCAGCGGCTGAGCATGGAAAAACAGTCGTCGCGTTAATACAGGAGTGAGGGCCTTTCGTTCGTCCCCTGCTTGCGCGGGACCGGACGGAAGCCGTGACGCCCGCCGGCGATCCCCCGCGGCGGGCGTCGCTTTTTGAGTCAGCTGCCGCGATAGCGCGACCAGGCGCGCAGCGTGACGGCAAGCGCAAACACGGTCACGCCGGCAAACAGCCAGACCGCAATCGGCGCGCTGTCGCCGTTGGCGACCAGCGCTGCCATGCCGAAAAAGGCGATGCAGCCGAAAATATGCGAGCGCAGGTAGCTGCGGCGCGCGGGCGCCGCCGCCTTGCCGGACCAGATGAAGCGGTCGAGCGCGAAGCGCGCAGCGAACTCATCCTGCAAGGGTGCCGGCAAAATCGGCCGCGCCTGCTCGACGGCCATCTGGAAATAATAGCCGGAAAAACCAAGCGCCACGGCAACGACGCCGAGCATGACCAATGCGAAAGCGTGCGGGTTCATGCGTGGATGATTCCGCTCGAATTCTTAACGGCGGCAGTGGGGTAATGAGAGAACTCATCGAGATTTTTACCGAACGCGGAGAAACCGTCGCGAGGCGGTCTTTCTTTTTGTGCCGGTCGTGTGCGGTGCATGAGACCGCTATTAGCGCTTAGCGGACATTCCAACTGGTGCTTTGAATGTCCGCTCTCGGGGTAAAGCGGACATCGTGCGGGCTTCCTAGACTGTCCGCTAATGACCCATAGCAGACATCGAGCCCAGAAGCGGTGACCGGACATGCTTCAGCTGGCGGTGGCCTCCCGGTGGACGTGATTAAACTGATTTGCTGCATTCCATGACTTCCGCTAATCGTGGACATCGCAGACGTTCAAACAAGAACGGAGTCAGCCCGTGAGCCGTCCTCCACTTCCTCCCTTCAGCGCAGAGACCGCCGCACAAAAGGCACGCCTTGCCGAGGACGCCTGGAATACCCGCGACCCCAGTCGAGTAGCACTCGCCTATACCACTGACAGCATTTGGCGGAACCGCGCCGAGTTTATTCATGGGCGCGAGCAAATCGAAGCATTCCTCACCCGAAAATGGAATCGCGAGCTCGATTATCGGCTCATTAAGGAGGTTTGGACTTTCCGCGATAATCGGATCGCTGTGCGCTTTGTCTATGAATGGCACGACGATTCCGGTCATTGGTTCCGCAGTTACGGAAATGAGAATTGGGAATTTGACGCGGAGGGACTCATGCGGCGACGGATCGCTAGCATTAACGATCTTCCAATCAAAGAGAGTGAGCGTAAGTATCACTGGCAACTGGGGCGGCGCCCCGATGATCACCCCTCACTGACTGATCTCGGCCTTTAGGTTTCTGCTTTTGGGGGTAAACCGGACATGCCCGACCGCGGCGCATGTCTGCTTCTGACCCAAAGCGGACATCAACAGTCCGCTACTGGGGCGCATTTTGCGGGAGAAATCACTTGGTATTCAAAGCCGCCATAGTTCCTTCACGGATCCCGACACGGTTCCTAGAAACCGGGAACTGGTTACGATGTTACCTTCCGGGACTGCGACCGCAGCCATTGCCACGAAGGCTGAAGCGGCCCGTGGTCCTGGGAAGGTCGTCGTGGGTCCCCTCGGCGGCTTTCCCTTTATGATGTAGCGCGGTCGTGGCGGAATGATGGGCCGTCCGCTTTGCTGCGAAATATTCAAAGAAAGAGCCGCCGTCGGGGATGAACGGCGGCCCTAAATTAGCCGCCACGACTAAGGGGATGGGGGGGACGGCGTGGCGGTCCCGATCTTAACGCACGGTCAATCACAACGTTCCGCTGTCCCAACGGCCTATTCAATTTCTGCTGTGTCGTCGTTTGGCGAAATACCGAGCTTTTCCAATTTCCGCTTCCGGGCCGCAGCAAGGTCCTCCCAAACGTCGGCCATCTGGTCCAGTTGCTCACGATGGGCAGGAGGTGCGGTGCGTGCCATTTCCCGACACTCGGCGGCATGGCGCAAATAATCTTGGTATTTTCTCAAGTCTGCTGACCCCCTAGGTGCGCAATCTTGGTCGCGCTTCGCATCCAAACGCAAAAGTCGCGGATTGGTTCCAAGGTGGCGGAAAGTGGCATCAGCTGCTGGCCATATCGCCGCCGTCCAGTTTGGGTTTTGGTGGGGGCCGGCTTGTGCGTTCGGCCTCTTGCGCACGTGCTTCCCAGGCTTCGGCAATTTCCAACAATGTTTTTCTATCTTTCGCATCCATCTTGGATGCGATGCGAATGCATTCGGCCGCATATCGGCGATAGGTTTGTGGGTCGAGCAAGGTTGCCTCCTTCATTAGAGGCAACGTCATGCGTGGGAACACTGTTCTGGAACAATTTTGTGAATAGATGCTTTGGAACTCCACGCAGTGATACGTCGGAACGTACCCAACCCTCATGTGTTGACCTCATAAGACCCGTTTTAGAAGGAGGTCAGTATGCATAGGGAGCAAGAATATAAACATCTAGCCGACAATGCTCGGAAGCGCGGAGGGGAAGAACAAAACGCGCAAATGAGGGCGCAATGGGAAATTCTGGCCGCTACTTACGTGCAGCTTGCCGGTCAGTCGAAGAAGATCGATGACACCGGCACCTATTACGATCAGTTGGATCGTATGCGTACCCTCAAGTCCCACTAATGTTGATGCGTAAGGTTTGCGGGCGGCCCTTTGCGCCGCCCGCTTTCATTCACCCGAACACGCAGCTCGCACTCACTGATGTCCGCTTATGGCACTTAGCGTCGCCCGTGCACTGCCGGTTTTTACAGACCTACGACAAGAATAGTACTATACTAAGCTAATGTCGCACACCGGTTGGTACAGGGAGCGGGCGGCCGAATGTGATCGGCGAGCGCTCACATTGACCAACACGGCTACACGCGAAGCTCTGATCCGCGAACGTGATAACTGGCTGGAGATTGCCGAAAGCCTCGACGCGGCAGACGCAGTTGTAAAACAAAGAAAATAAAAAGAATAATTAGGGCGCGTTCAGTTCGATGGCTTTTCCGGTTTTAGCAACCGCTCCGCTGCACGAAGAGCGAGATTGTCGTATTCGGATGCTATCTTGAGAATGGCGGCCTTGGCCTCCGGGTCATCAAGCTTCTTTGCCAGCAGTCGCGCTTCCTCGGCCCGTAATTTCCAGTGGCCGGTGTCGTTATAGAACTGCGACATTTGTTCGCCGTTCTATTTGGGTTCGTGTCGGTTGACACCGTCCGCGCGAAATTCCTCGCACGATGGGCACATGAAAGTGCGCTGGCTCAGTGTTGGTCCCACAGGCTCAATTTGGACAAGCCACATTGGTGTGTCGCACCGAGGACAAATTGGCCGGTCGGCGAGCAATGAAGTCGGAGAGTTCAAAGTGACATCGGTATGAGGCATGAATTGTGCCCCCGTCGAAGCTGCTAATACGAGATTAAATGCTCAATTCTCAATCCGGGTCTGCCCGGTACCTGACATTACAACCTTAAATCTAGTGGCGGCGGGGGGCGGTTGTCTAGGGAGTTCCTCTGCCCGGTTACGCCAAACGCAAACATTGGTGGGTATTTCGTAAGACAACCAGCCCGCGTCACGCGCATTAAAAAAAGGGCTAAGCATGTTGAATACTTAGCCCTAACTCGACCGCGCCGGGGGCAATGGGGATGCGCGGTTTTCGTTCTGGTCTTTTTCGCGCGTCTCCTCACCATTCGCATTTAAAAAAGACAAAGCAGCGATGATTTTAAAAAGTTACCATGTTCGCTATTGGCACTTAGCGGACATGCAGTTTTGCGCTGCACATGTCCGCTTTTGACCCAAAGCGGACATATTCCCCCGCATTAAGGTTTTTTCTTACGGTAAATTCAAACCGCAACCTTGGAGCCAGGCAGATCGTCAGATAATTAGCGTCTGGTTTTAGTTGCGAGGGAAGCGTGAAGGCCACACTACTCCTAACTCTGACTGCGCTTATCGCTCTGACAGCCGATGCCGAAAGGCATCTTTGGCAAAGTGATACTTCGTCATGTTGTAGTGATGATGGTCGGCTTACTGGTCAACACATGGCCGGAGCCACGCCAACGCTAGCAAAACCGTTTCATGACGTCCTATCAGGACGCAAAGCGCGCCACCTCGATGCCAATGGCAACGGCACCATGGTGACCGTGCAAACGGTCTATGGCTTTAACATCACCGTGCATCCAGCCTATGCGAGCAGGTTTCAAAGATTTTTCGCATTGCTGAAGGATCACGGCTATCACGTGCCAGCAAACATCACCAAGTGCTGGGCACCCCGCGGGACGCACGTCCCAGGTTCGAACCATTACATTGGTGCGGCGTGTGATATTCAGACCGGTTGGAATCGTGGGCCCCGGTTTGTGTACAACATAAGCGACATCATCAGAGAAGCCGGACTATACGACGGCTGCTCCTTTCATGACTGCGGCCACATTGAAGCGGTCCGTGGCACCCACAACAAAGCCCCAAACCTGTACGCTTCAATCGAGCAATTCAAAACTGAACAAGCAACAGCGAATTATCGGCCGTGACGATGATGCATGCCTTGCGCTGGTCGTTAGCGGACATCGGATCTGTTTGAGTCCTACGCGAAGGGCACCGTTAGCCGGGCCCTCAAATGTGCGCTATTGGCACTTAGCGACGCCGCGTCTTCAGATGAATATTAGTAGCCGCGATAGGGCTTGCAGAGACCGTCTTGAACTGTCCAGCCCCGCTGGCAACCATTCACGGTCCTATAGCGACCGGGTGGATAATAGCCGCGGCCATTGCGATATCTGTTATCGTAATAGTAGTCCCGCTCGCGATACCGATCACCGTAGTACGGGCCAGGGCCGCCCATGTAAGGCCCGCCGCCATACTGCGCCGCGGCGATGTCTACTGTCCCCACAACGGACGCGGCTGCTAACAGTATGAATGCAAGCTTTTTCATGATGTCCTCGCCTCAAAATTTCGATCCCTCTGACAATCCGTTTCGAGCACAATCGTTCCGGTTATGTCTGCAGTTGGCACTTAGCCGACATGGACGACTGCGCTGCACATGTCCGCTTTCGGCGTTAAAGCGGACGTGGCTGTCGAATTTGCCGGAAGACACCTGATGGCGGGTTTTAACTGGCAGGTTTGGAGTTTACTGACCCAACTCTCAATCGCCGCTGAAGCGCTTTCATTCGACAGTTTCATTGTCGCCATCGCGACCAGATCCCGCCAGCGCGAATCCATAAGTCACACCGACGGCGGCGGCTAAAGCAGCGGCGCCCAAGACAGGCAGTTGGCCCATGACTAAATACACGATGGTCCAAAGAGAAAGAACGGCGATGCCCGCAAGGACGAACATTTGGCTTCTCCGGCGGCGGACTGCGCGCATGCCGTTAAAACGCGGGGCGCGTCAGACCAGCTTAAGGCGGACCCCGGACACTTTTGCCGACACCTTGGCTCGAGCGTCCGCGGCCCAATAACTCGCGGGCTGATTGAAACGTTCCAACGATCGACTGGTCAGAGTATTTGTTTCTCGCATACGCATTTTTACGTTGAGCTGCATTGCAGTCGCCGGAGCAGCGCAACTGTTTCTTATCTTGTATCGATAGAGATGTCCGCTATTGGCACTTAGCGGACATGACGTATTGCACTGGAAATGTCCGCTTTCGAGGGTAAAGCGGACACGACACAATCAATTGCTTATGCAGGAAACTAACGGAAGCCGCGAGCTCGACTATCATGGTTTAATTTGTGCGCCCAGAGAGCGAAATTATCAAATTGATGTTTGACGGACTGCCATGGCGGCAACGCTTTAAGCCAAGTCAGCCATTCAGAGGCCAAATTGTAAATCCACGCGAACACCTTGATCGTCATTAGCTTGTCTCGTCCAATATGAAATATCCGTTCAACAATCGTAATTTTCAGAATTTCGCCAACGATAACGGCCAGCACGCCAAATGTGATGTGCCCTGATGCGGCGAAATAAGCGCTCAATGGCTTGATAGGTTCTAGCAAAACGAGAGGGACCATGAACAAAGCCAACGTGGAATAGGGACCAAGAGAAGCGATCCATGGCGCGATAAATTTAAACACTTGTAAGTTGGAAAGTTTCCTTAAGAGCGGTTTTAGGATCGATAGTGCCAGTGCGTCGATAACAAAGTAGACGGCCACCAACACGATAACGAAGGGTTCTAAAATTGTTTTTAGAATTGTTCGCGTCATGGGCAATAGCGCTAGAGGCGTTGCTCTCCATTTCGCAGATCCCGGTCAGGTTGGATCGATCTGGTTTCTTTGCTGGTGGTCCCGCTTGTTGGCTTCGTGACGTCCAATAGCGCAGCCAGCAGCCGCGCCCAATAACCCATGGTGTCCCGAATAATGCCCCGCTACGCCACCGACTGCAGCGCCCTTAAGACATCCCTTTGCGTCAGCGGCGGTAGCAGCGGCCAGCGCGACTAGAATGACCGCAAATACAATAAATGCCTTCATTTCCGCCTCCAAAATTCGTTCGCCAATGACAAGCCCTGCGGACGACAATCGTTCCCGCCTTCGAGCCCTGAACCAAGCCCCCATTACGCCGTTATCCCACGACCCATTTGGTAGGGAGAACGATATGGAAAATCCGGCGACTGAAAAGCGCGGCGGCAACCCGGACGTGAAGCATAAACCTGAACACCAAAAGCCCAAGGATGCGATGGAACGGAAACTCGAGCAGGGCCTAGAGGAATTGATGACGGGTTCGGACCCCGTCAGTGTCACTCAGCCGCCAAAGATCAAGCACCACGAAAAGAATGAGGAGTGAGGCTGACAAGCCTTGGAGTGAAAAAATTTGGCGCGAAGAGCAAAACGAAGACCGCGAGACGACCGTGGTTGGGTAATTCCGAAAGACGGGACGCTGTCGCGTAAAATCTACGACCTACTTGTCCAGGGGATGGGTACGGCTGAAATCGCTTTCAGATTGGAAATTAAGGTCACTAATACCCGCGTATTAGCCTGGCGAATACGCAACGCTGAAACGGCTAGTACTCGGCGATACAATGCCCACCATGAGGCCGCGTGATGGTGTCCCCCAAGTGGGCACCGACGAGCGCCCGCTTGATCAATGCCAACGTGGGTCAACTTCGCAGCTACCGCACTTAAGTGCGGGTCACTGGTCAGCGATGTCCGCTTCTGGCACTTAGCGGACATGCGACTCGCCTCATGTCTTTTGCCATCTAGACGTGTTTACTTAGGAAAGCGATGATAAAAGATCGTTGGCAGATATGATCCAGCACGGGAGTGACACCATGCGCATTGCTATTTTCGTTCTTGCCGTCCTGGCTGGAGGCGGCGCCGCGGAGGCCGCGCAAATCGAGGTCTTATCAGCCAGCCCACGCCACATTGAAATCGCTGCTTGGTGCTGGTCAGGCGGTTCGAATTGTCAGCAAGAGGCTTCCGATTTAGCGCAGGGCTATTGCCACGGCGAAAACTACCCGAGGCGCGCACTATATGTGCGGTCGGGGCTCGTTGAGCAAAGCTTCTTTAGCGAACGAGTGAAATTCGTTTTTAGGTGCAATCACCGGTCGATTATCTGCGAGGCTGGTACTTGTTAGTCCGAAAATTTGCCTTCATCGAATAAGCTGGCAAATGTCCGCTATTGGCACTTAGCGGACATGGCGTTTTGCACTGCACATGTCCGCTCTG